>NZ_JAFN01000001.1:562500-1762500 GCF_000526155.1 Deferrisoma camini S3R1
GCCGATCGGTGCCTGGGGCCCCCGGGAGGACCGGCTGTTCCCCGGGCTCCGCCGGTCGGGAGGCGGAGAGTGAGCCCAAAAGGCTTTTCGCTTTCCAGCCTTCTAGCTTCCCAGCCTTCCAGCCTTTCATACCAAGTCGCGTTCAAAGCTATTGCCCCCCCTGCCCAGAGGGGCAAGGGTCCTGTCGGAGAGCCGGGCGCGGCCCCTTCGCTCGCCGCGCAGTGCCTCCGGCGTCTAGACTGCGAAAGGGTGCGGATTCCAACGGGTTGTCATGAAGCCAACTCCCCCGCCCCGTGCCTGCGCGGCGAATCTCAATGCCTGGCTTCGCGCCCGGCCGGAGGCAGGTCCCTTGCCCCGCCCCCGGCTGGGAATCCTATGGATGGCAACTTGGTATCAGAGGTCCGTGAACTCACCAGCCTCCTCAGGGGTGTCCACGATGTGGCTGGGGGTCTCCTCGTCGGGGGCGCCGGGCAGGATGAGGTGGAGGAGCACACCCACGACGCCGCTCAGTCCGATCCCCCCCAGCTTGAACGCTCCGGCCTCCAACGTGACCCCGCCGATCCCCACGATGAGCACCACCGCCAGGATGGTGAGGTTTCGGGTGGCGCTCAGGTTGGGCCGGGCCGACACGAGGGTGCGCACGCCCACGGCGGCGATCATCCCGAACAGGAGGATCAGGATCCCGCCCATGACCGGGGCGGGCACGGTTTTCAGCAGCGCCCCCAGTTTGCCCACGAAGGCCAGCACCACCGCGGCGACGGCCGCGATGGCCATGAGATGGGGCTTGAACACCTTGATCAACGCGAGGGCACCGGTCACCTCCGAATAGGTGGTGTTGGGCGGGCCCCCGAACAGGGCCGCCACCGAGGTGGCCAACCCGTCCGAGAACATGGTCCGGTGGATGCCCGGATCGATGTGGTAGTCCCGGCCGGCCACCTTGCCCACGGCGAAGATGTCGCCGATGTGCTCGATCATGGGAGCGATGGCCACCGGCAGCATGAACAGCATCGCCTCCCATCGGAACTCCGGGAGGGTGAAGGCGGGCACGGCGAACCAGGACGCCTCCCGCACCGGCGTGAAGTCCACGTGGCCCGTAAACAGGGCCGCCAGGTATCCCACCGCCGCCGCCACCAGGATGGGGATCAGGCCGAGCAGGCCCCGGCCCCAGACGGCCACCACGATGGCCGTGGTGAGGCTCAGGAGGGCGAGGAACCAGTTCTGCTTCGACATGTCCACGGCCACCGGCGCGAGCGCCAGCCCGATGTTCATGATGACCGGCCCCACCACCACGGACGGGAGGACCCGGTCGATGAACTCCACCCCCTTCCACCGGATCACCTGGGACATGGCCATGTGCACGAACCCGGCCGCGAACAGACCGCCCAGGGCCACCGGGATGCCCCACTCCTTGGCCGCGATCTGGATCGGGGCGATGAACGCAAACGAGCTGGCCAGGAACACGGGAACCTTGCGCTGGGTGATGAAGTAGAAGATCAGCGTGCCCACGCCGGCCGTGAACAGGGCCACCGAGGGATCGAGCCCGGTGAGCAGGGGCACCAGGGTCAGGGCGCCGAACGCCACGAACAGCATCTGCACGCCGAGGATCAGGTCGCGGAGCATCGATCTCCTCCCGAGCGAGAGTGTGGCCGTCCTACTTGGTCCCGAAGAGCCGGTCGCCCGCATCTCCCAGCCCCGGCAGGATGTACCCCCGATCGTTGAGCCGTTCGTCCATGCTGGCCGCGAACACCTCCACGTCGGGGTGGCTGCGCTCCAGGTTCCGGATCCCCTCCGGGGCGGCCACCAGGCAGATGGCCCGGATGTCGGCGCACCCGGCTTCCTTGAGCATGTCGATCGTGGCGATGAGGGAGTTGCCGGTGGCCAGCATGGGATCGAGGATCACGGCGAGCCGCTGGGCCAGGTCCTGGGACAGCTTCCGGTAGTACCGGACCGGCTCCAGCGTGTCCTCGTTGCGGTAGAGCCCCACCACGTTGACCCGGGCCGCAGGGATGAGGTCGAGCACTCCCTGGAGCATGCCGATGCCGGCCCGCAGGATGGGCACCACCGCCACCTTCTTCCCCGAGAGCTTCTCCACCTCCACGGGCCCGGCCCACCCTTCCACGGTGATCCGCTCCATCTCCAGGTTCCGGAACGCCTCGTAGGTCAGCAGGTTCGTGATCTCCCGCGTGAGATCGCGGAACTTCGACGTGCTGGTGTCTGCCCGGCGCAGCAGCCCGAGCTTGTGGCGGACGAGGGGATGGTCGACGACGCGAAACGGCATGGAGTCCTCCTTGAAAGTCTCGGAGCGTTTGACCGCGGCAAACTATCACAGCGGTTCCCGCCGAGCCAAGACCGGTGTGGCCGTGGGAATCGTAAAGATTCCCCTGGCCGGGGACGATCAAGAACCAAACAGGCTTTCCAAGATCGGGGGTGCGTTGTGTGGAACTGGGTCCGCAGGTTGCTCTTTGGCAGGCCGAGAGAGGTTCAGGGTGCCCGGGCCGGGCACGGGGGGGAGGCTCCTTGTGCCGGCCGGGACGGGCCGAACGAGAAACGGGACGCCGCAGGCGCGGGGTGGGACGCGGCCGAGGAAGGTGAGTTCCTGACCCTGCTGGACGATCCGGGGGATGCCGTGGCCCTGGACGACCTGGGGCCGGACGACCGGCTGTTCCTTTCGGGGGTGTTGCGGCTGGTGCGCGAACGGAAGCTCGAGATCCCGGTGCTTCCCCAGGCCGCCATCGAGGTGTCGCGGCTTCTCGCCCAGGGCGATCCTCCGATCGGCCGCTACGTGGAGGTGCTGGAAAAGGATCCCGGCCTGAGCGTGGAGGTCCTGCGCACCGCCAACTCGGCGTTCTACGGATTCCGCCGCCCGGCCAAGGGGCTGCGGGAGGCGGTGGTCCGGCTGGGGTTGCACCCCGTGAGGGGGCTCCTGGTGATGGCCCACCTCCGGTCACGGGTGCTGCGGGGTGGGCCGTTCCAGGAGCAGGCGGGATGGCTGAACGACCTCTCCCTGGCCCTGGCCCGGGTGTTCCGAACGCTGGCCCCTGATCTGGGAATGGACCCGGACGAGGCCTCCACCCGGGGGTTGCTGTTCCATGTGGAGCACTTCGTGATCCTGGGGGCCCTGGGCGCGATCCAGACCGCAGCGCGTCGTCCCCTGAACCCCTCGAATCGCGCCCTGGCCGAGGCGTTCCGCCGGTGCGGCACCACGGTGCGGGAGCTGGCGGCGGCCGCATGGAAGCTGCCGGTGCTCCGGCCCGATCCGGACCTGGACCTGCGGCTCCGGGCGGTACGCCGCGCGGTGGTGCGGTCCTGGCTGGGGCAGCCCGGAGGGGAGGTGCCCGGGGTGGACCCCGCCCGGCTCTCCGAGGCGCTGGCCAGAACCGCCCGCCCGGCCGGCGCCGAGGCCGCTACCGGGTAGCGCCCATCAGCACCAGAATCTCCCGGGCCACCTTGGCCGCCACCACCGCGCTCGCGCCCGTGGGGTCCCACCCGGGCGAGAGCTCCACCACGTCCGCCCCCACCACCGTCCGCCCGGTGTCCGCGATCTCCCGGAGGCAGTTCTCGAACTCCCGGTAGCCGAGCCCCCCGGGCTCCGGCGTACCGGTGCCGGGGACCACGGAGGGGTCGAACACGTCCAGATCCACGGTGAGGTAGATCGGACCCGTCGTGCGCGACAACGCGTCCCGCACCCCTTGCCGGGTCGCCGGCCCCAGGGTGCCGTGGGTCCGCATCCAGCGGAACTCCTCGCGGGTGCCGGAGCGGATGCCGATCTGGACGAGCCGCTCCGCCGGCACCGAGTCGAGGCACCGGCGCACCGCACAGGCGTGGGATCGCGGGTCGCCCAGGTACTCCTCCCGGAGGTCGGCGTGGGCGTCGAAGTGCACCAGGACCAGACCCGGGTGGCGCCGAGCGTGGGCCCGGACCAGGGGGGGCGTGATCGAGTGCTCTCCGCCCAGGGCCAGGATCCGGTGCCCCCCGGCCAAGAGCCGTTCGGCAGCCTGCTCGATCAGACCCCACGGGTCCAGGGGGGGCAGGTCCAGGTCGCCCAGGTCGGCCACCAGCGATCCGTCGAGTTCCGCGTCCAGGGCCGGGGAGTAGGTCTCGAGCACCCACGACGCCTCCCGGATCGCGGCCGGGCCGAAGCGGGCGCCGGGCCGGAACGAGCAGGTACCGTCGAACGGCAGGCCCAGAAGCGAAAAGGGCGCGCCGGGCGCGCCCTCACACTCCAGGAATCCCCGGGGTCTCAGGTTCATGCCCGGAGTGCCTCCTCGAAGTACGTGGGAAGCACGAACGAGGCCGTGTGGATCCGCGGGTTGTAGTACTGGAATCCGCCGGACACGGCAGCCACCCGTTTGGGATCGGGGCCTGCCATGGGATCCGGTCCCTTGCTCCCGAACCCGAACGCCCAGAACCCGCCGGGGTAGGTGGGCACCGACGCGGTGTAGGGTCGGGCGATGGGGAACGAGGCGGCCAGGTTCCCGAGGATGTCGCGGATGTCGGGCGCATCGAAGAACGGCGACCCGATCTGGGCGCTCAGAACGCCGTCCTCCCGCAGGGCCCGGTGGCAGTCGGCGTAGAAGGATTCGCTGAACAGGCCCAGGGCCGGCCCGATGGGGTCGGTGGAGTCCACGATCACGGCGTCGTACTCCGCGGTCTTGCCCTTCACGAACTCGATGCCGTCGGCGTAATGGATGGTGAGACGCGGGTCGTCCAGGGCGCAAGTGAGGGCGGGGAAGTGCTCCTTGCACACCTCCACCACCTTTTCGTCCAGCTCCACCATCTCGACCCGCTCCACCGTGGGGTGGCGCAGCACCTCCCGGGCGCTGCCCCCGTCGCCCCCGCCGATGATCAGGACCGAGCGGGGGTTGGGGTGGGTGAACAGGGGGATGTGGATGAGCATGTCGTGGTAGATGAACTCGTCCTTCTCGGTGAGCATGAAGATGCCGTCCAGGAGGAGCACCTTGCCCAGCAGGGCGGTCTCCACCACGTCGATCTTCTGGTAACGACTTCGGCCGGAGTAAGGATAACCGGTCACCCGGACCCCCACGGCGTAGCCGTCCC
This sequence comes from Deferrisoma camini S3R1, assembly GCF_000526155.1. NCBI lineage: Bacteria > Pseudomonadati > Thermodesulfobacteriota > Deferrisomatia > Deferrisomatales > Deferrisomataceae > Deferrisoma > Deferrisoma camini. The sequence goes on from NZ_JAFN01000001.1 coordinate 567,559, forward strand.
GATGGACTTCCCGGAACCACAGGTCGAAAGGCTGGTTCATTGGCTCTTCTCCCATAGCACGACGCCGGCGAATGCGGCGCCCTTGTTCTCCACCTTGTGTTCCGCCTCGGCGGTGTGAATCTCCCGCACCGCGACCCCCCGGGCCCGCATGCCCTCCTCGGCCATCCTCACCACGATCTCCCGGCTGATGTCGGCCCGGCCGTAGGCCGAGTACTCCATGATCAGACCGGGTCTCCCCTCGTCCTCCGGCACGGCCACGGCCACCGCGGCCGAGATGATCTCTCCGGGCACCGAGCAGGTGATCGCGGCGTAGGCCACCGGCACCAGGGCTCCGGCGGGCAGGGGCACCGGGGCGGTGGGCCGGCACCCCGGGGGCAGGATGCTCGAGATCTTCACCAGGTTGGTGTTTCCCACTCCGGCTCGGAGGAGGGCGGCGTCGAAGGCGTTGAGCTCCATGTATCCCTCGGCGTCGCCCGCCACGAGAAAGTAGTGGGTGGGGGTGCGGATCAGCACGGTCCCTACACCGCCACGGCGACCGGTTTGTGGCGAAGGGGGCCGTCCACGTCCAACACGCCCCGCGGCACCTCGCGGGTCTCGGTGCGTTCGGCGCCGAGATTCTCGGCCAGGTAGTGGTGGGCCGTCCACGGGTTGACGGAGTCCCCACAGGTGAACAGGTCCACCGCGGCATAGCCGTACTCGGGCCAGGTGTGGATGGCCAGATGGCTCTCGGAGATCACCACCACTCCGCTGACCCCGTGGGGGCTGAACCGGTGGAACACGCTCTGGACGATGGTGGCGCCGCTCACCACCGCCGCCTCTTTCATCAGCCGTTCCACCCGCTCGGGGTCGTTGAGGACCTCCGGGTCGCAGCCGTAGTACTCGCCCAGGATGTGCCGGCCAAGGTTTTGGACCAACGTACTCACCTCCTCGCCCAAGGACGGATCAAAAGCTCGGGGGGCTGGCCACCCACAAAACCGTGACGGGCCGTTTCCCGGAGTTCTTCAGCCAGTGCCTCCGGTCGGCCGGGTAGTAGAAACAGTCGCCCTTCCGGGCCCGGTGCACCCGATCCCCCAGGTGGAGGTCCACCTGTCCGGCGAGCACGAACCCGAACTCCTCCCCTTCGTGGCCGCCGATCGGTTCGGTGGATGCGCCGGGTTCCAGTTCGACCAACACCGGCTCCATGAGGTGCCGGTGGGCCCGGGGGATCAGGAAGCTCAGCAGGAACCCCGGCTCGGACTCCCCGGACGGCACGCGCTCCTCCCGCCGGAACACCACCGGGTCCTCACGGTCCCCGTCCTCCCGGAAGAACTCCCCGAGCGTCACCCCCAAGGCGTTCAGGATGTCCTCCAGCGTGGCGATCGAAGGGGACGTGGCATCGTTTTCCAGCTGAGAGATGAACCCCTTGGTCAGGTCGGCCCGATTTGCCAGGTCCTCCTGGGTGAGGCCGGCCTGGAGCCGAAGTCTGCGAAGTCTCTTCCCAATCTTCAAAGCGGACCTTCCAGACGTTTAGAATGTCTAAACCTTGGGTTCGTTTACGAAGCCTAAACCCAAGGTTTATCACGGGGGCGCCTACATACCGGAGTCACCCCAGGGAGTCAAGCGCTTTTTTCGGGAGGGCGAAAATTTGACACGACGCCCCCCGAAGACTATGTAGAAGCGCTGTACCACTCTCCACGCGGCCGCGGGCCGCGTGGCCCCACGAACCCGAGGGCCCCGGGCCCCTGGGGGAGGAGAATGACCATGGAGTCGGGTGATGCCCAACCTCCGAGTCCCTTGTTTTCACTTCGCGCGTTCCTGAAGACCTCGGTAGCCGTTCTCGGCCTGCTTCCCCTGCTCGTCTCGCTTTCGCCTCCGGACCGGGCGCGGCCGGACCCGGCAACAGGGTCCGGCCCCGCATCGGAAGGGGGGCTGGTCCTGTTCCGTCCCGCCTCCGCCCAGGAGCTGGCAGCGGTGTTGGATCGGGTGTGGGCCGAGGTCGGGGATGGAGGGGTGCCCAACGTGGCCCCCGCCACCCTGCCTCCGGGGCTGGACCGGTTCCCGGTGTCCCGGCGAAAACAGGTGTTCGTCCGGGCCGTGGTGCCCCACGTGGTGGCGGCGAACGAGCGGATTCGAGCCCAGCGCGATTCCCTGGAGGCGATCGCCCGGAATCTAGAGCGTGGTGGTCGCACATCGGAGGTGGACCTCCTGTTCCTGCTCGATCTGGCCCGGCGGTATCGGGTGAAGGTCGATCCCGCGGGGGTGCGGGCCGACCCCCGGGCCGTGCTCGATGCGCTCTTGAAGAGGGTGGATGTGGTGCCGGTGCCCCTCGCCGTGGCCCAGGCCGCCCTGGAGTCGGCATGGGGTACCTCGCGGTTCGCGCTGGAGGGTAACTCGCTGTTCGGCCAGTGGGTGTTCCGGGGGGGCGCCGGTATGGCGCCCCGCGACCGTCCGGCCGGGGCCCGGTACGCCGTGGCGGCGTTCCCGGGCCTGGCCGAGGCCGTGGACGGATACCTCCGAAACCTGAACACCCTGTGGGCCTACGAGGAGTTCCGCCGGTTGCGGGCCAGGGCCCGCGCCGAAGGCCGCCGGCCGGACCCGCGGGAGTTGGCCTGGGGGCTCCTGCCCTACTCGGTGAGAAGGGAGGCGTACGTGCAGGAGGTGCTGGACGTGATGCGCCAGAACCGCCTGGGGCGGTATCAGGGGGTGCGGCTCGTTCGTCTGGCCCCCGAACGGATCGAGGCGGCCCTGGGCGGCATCCGCTTGGCCTCCGGCCGGGAAGCGGCGGCCCCGGACGCATGATCCCGGCGTGGCTGGGCCGGGCCGGGCGGCGGGGCGCCCGGTGGGCGGGGGCGCTCGCGGCCCTGCTGATGGTGCTGGGAACCCCGGGCCGGGCGCGGGCGGACGCGCCGGAGCCGGTGCGCATCCTCCTGTACCATCGGGTCGGCGACAGCCGCTACCCCTCGACCAACGTTTCGGCGGAGGCGTTTCGGGCCCAGATGGCGTGGCTGCGGGACGCCGGTTACACCGTGGTGTCGACCCGTGCCCTGGAGGACCACCTGCTCAGGGGCCGGGCTTTGCCCCCGCGGCCGGTGGTGATCCAGTTCGACGACGGGTACCGCAGCGTGCTGGAGAACGCCTGGCCGGTGCTCCAGGAGTTCGGATACCCTGCCACCGTGTTCCTCGCCACCCGCGCCTTGGATCGGGGGTACTCGGACTTCGTCACGTGGGACGAGGTGGAGAGGTGGGCCCGGCAGGGCATGGAGTTCGGGGTGCACGGCCACGCCCACCAGCGGCTCGGACGTGCCGATCCGGGGGAGTCGGCCGAGGGGTACGCCCGCCGGGTACGCGAAGAGTTCGCCTTGGCGGCGGAGCGGTTCCGTTCCCACGGGCTCCCGGTCCGGTGGGTGGCGTATCCCTACGGGGAGTACAGCCCCGAGGTGGTCGAGGCGTGCCGGGATCTGGGGTTCCGGCTCGGGTTCACCCAGGATCCAGGGGCCGTTCCGGAGGGGGCGGACCGGCTTCTGCTCCCCCGGTTCGCGGTCGTGGGGAGCCTGGGGGACCAGGCCCGCTTCCGGGAACGGCTGGGGTACGGGGCCTTGGCTCTGGCGGACCGGTGGCCCGAGCCGGGGCCTCTGGCGTCGGCCGAGGTGGAGCGTTTCGGGGCCAGGATCGTGGAGCCGGCCCGGTACGGCCGCGTCGTGAACCTGTTCGTGAGCGAGCTGGGTCGGGTCGAGGCCCGCTACGACCCCGCCACCGGGCGGGTGGAGGCTCCGGGAGCGCGGCTGAGGCGGCGCATCAATCGGGTCTTGATCTCGGTGCGGGAGAAGGCGACAGGCCGCTTCGCCCTGGCCTCGTGGCTGCTGGTGGGGCCGGGGGACGAGTGAGGACGGTGGCCCTCCCTAAGGCCCCTGGGGGCCGGGCAACGTGCGGCGTAACAGGAGGCCCTCGCGCCCCCGGTTTGACGAGAGCCACTTGCCCAGGGGGGCCAGAAGCCCCTCGACCGGCGACCGAAGTTGCTGGAAAGCCCCATCAGGCCCCTGCGGGGCCGACAGCGGGGAGGGTAACTTTCATTGGTCCGGGGCTCATTGCCGGCGGCGGGCCATGGGTTTCAGGAGCCAGAGTTCAGGGGACAGAAGCCAGAAACAGGGCAAAGGCAATGTGGCCAAACCGACGTCGTGGGACCACGACCCGTCCCCTGACATCTGTCCTCTGACCCCTGGTCCCCATGCCCCCCGACTCCGATGTCGAGACGAACTTTCGACCGACGACCAACGACTGACGACCAACGACCGGAGTTACTGGGAAGGAGACAGTCATGAGAACCGCGCTGGCGATCGTTCTCGCCGTGGGCCTGGTGTCGGCCGCGGCGGCGGCCGACAACCCCAGGGTGGCCCTCAAGACGACCAAGGGCACGATCGTGGTGGAGCTGTATCCGGACAAGGCGCCGCGTACGGTGGAAAACTTCCTGCGGTACGTCCGGGAGGGGTTCTACGCGGGCACGGTGTTCCACCGGGTGATCCCGGGGTTCGTGATCCAAGGCGGGGGGCTCACCCCGGATCTGCAGCCCAAGCCCACCCGTGCGCCGATCCCCAACGAGGCCAAGAACGGGCTTTCGAACCGCCGCGGCACCGTGGCCATGGCCCGGACCATGGTGGTGGACAGTGCGACGTCCCAGTTCTTCGTGAACCTGGCCGACAACACCTTCCTGGACCACCGGAACGAGACCCCCCAGGGGTACGGGTACGCGGTGTTCGGCCGGGTGGTCGAGGGAATGGACGTGGTCGACGCGATCGCAGCGGTGCCCACGGGCACGGTGAAAGGGTTCCGGGATGTGCCGAAGGAGGCCGTGGTCATCGAGTCGGCCGAGGTCCTCCCGGCCGGCCCGAGGACGAACCCCTGAGGCCTTGGGCGACCGGGGAAAAGGTTGCCCACCCACCCTGCAGGAGGAACTTTTTTTCCCACCCTGTAACCTGAATGTCCGCTTCCGGCTCCTTCCCAGGCCCACGAGGGTAGTTCGATTCCCTCGTGGGCCTGCTTTTTTCGGTCTTCGGCCGGCACACCGGCCCCTGTCCTCCGACGGGAACGGGCTCGCGCCCATACCCTCCGGCTGCCCGCGCCGGACGAGCCGCCTGCCGGACCCGGGCTCCCTTCCCGGGCATGGCGCGGGAAGGTGAGCCGAAACTTGGCACAGCGCTTGCTTCTCACGTGCCCGTTTCTTTCGTTCCCCCGTCTTCCCCCCCAACCAACGAAACGATACGGATGAACCCCTGCTGCATCCTGGTGATCGAGTCGGACGGCCTCACCGCCGACCATCTGCGAGCCCTGGCTCGGGAGGATGGGTTCCAGGTGCACCACGCCGCCAACGGCTCCGAAGGGATCGGTATGCTGGCGGCCCTGCGGCCCGAGGCGGTTTTCGTCGACGTGAACCTCCCGGACATGGACGGCCGGAAGGTGCTCTCCGAGATCCGCACCCACGGGTTCGGGAGCCTGGTCCTCATGCTGCTCAACCGCCGGGATGTGAACGCCGTGGTGGAGTGCATGAAGCTCGGCGCTTTCGCGGTGCTGGAGAAACCCTGCGACCCCGACGAGCTCGACGCCACCCTGCACCGCCTGCGGGACCGGATCCGGCTCGAGGAAGAGGTCCAGACGCTCCGCAGCCGGGTGGAAGAGGGGTCGCCCTACCAGCTCCTGTTTGGGCACAGCCGCCGCATGCGCGAGGTCCAGGCCATCGTGGACCAGATCGCGGACACGGACATCACGGTGCTGATCCGCGGGGAGAGCGGCACGGGCAAGGATCTCCTGGCCCGGGCGATCTACGAGGGATCGGCGAGGGCCAAGAGGGCGTTCGTCAAGGTGAACTGCGCGGCCCTTCCGCGCAACCTCTTGGAGAGCGAGTTGTTCGGGTACGAGGAGGGAGCCTTCACCGGCGCCCACCGCACCAAGAAGGGCAAGTTCGAGTACGCGGACCAGGGCACCATCTTCCTGGACGAGATCACCGAGATGCACGTGGACCTGCAGGCGAAGCTGCTCCACGTGCTCCAGGACAAAGAGATCTCCCGATTGGGGGGCAAGGACCCGATCTCGGTGGACGTGCGGATCATCGCGGCGACGAACCGCGAGATTGAGGAAGAGGTTCGCCAGAAACGGTTTCGCGTGGACCTGTTCTACCGGCTCAACGTGGTGAACATCGTGCTGCCGCCCCTCAGGGAGCGGGCCGAGGAGATCCCGTTCTTGGCCGAGCAGCTCTGTCGGAAGTTCGCCCGTCAGTACGGCCGGCCCGATGCGCAGATTCCCCGGGACCTCCTCAAGGAGATGGAGACCTATCCGTGGCCGGGGAACGTGCGGGAGCTGGAGAACTACGTGAAGCGCATCGTGATCGTGGGCGACGTGGACGGCGTGCGGCGGGAGATGCTCTACCACCGCAGGGTCCACGAACGAAACGCAGTCGACCTGCAACAGGAAGAGATTCCAGACTTTTCCGAGTTCCAGGGCAGGACCCTCAGGGACGTGTCCCGGGAGGCGGCACGGGACGCGGAGCGGCGCGTGCTCCGCCGGGTGCTCGACCACACCCGCTGGAACCGGAAGAAGGCGGCGCAGTTGCTGGACATCAGCTACAAGGCGCTCTTGTACAAGATCCGGGAGACCGGTTTGGAGTAGGGGCCCTCCCGCCGTTCATGGGGGGTGTCCAAGGGAGAGCGAGGGCCGGCGACTCATGGTTCTCGGCCAACGACCGGCAACCGAGGTTGGCGGAAGCATCGTCAGGCCCCTGCGGGGCCCTACAACGTGCGGCGTAACAGGATGCCCTCCCGCGGGGCGGGGGGCCTGTTTCCGGCCGTGCGTGAGTGCAGCATTCGACTTGCGCCGCATCCGTCACCCAGCCCGGGGGACGAAGCGTTTCAGCGGATCTGATGGCGAGGCGGCCCGGAAGCGAAGCCGACCGGGGACGCGGTGGCTGAGTGCCGGATGCAGCGACTGTCGGAGCCACGCCCGGCGCTCCAACAGACCCGCCCCCGGGTTGGCGGGAGCCGCTTGCCCTGGGGGTCAGGAGACCGAAGACCGTCGACCGAAGTTACAGGGAAGGAGGCTTCCATGATGCAGCGGATCGGGGTGTTCCTCGCGGCACTGGTACTCACGGCGGGCGTCGCCCTCGGGGCCGGCAACGGGGTGGCGAAGCGGCCGGCCTACCGCATCGGTGTGGAGGATGTCCTGGACATCCAGGTGTGGAAGAACCCCGAGGTGTCCCGCCAGGTTTGGGTCCGGCCCGACGGCCGGATCACGCTGCCGCTGGTGGGCGAGATCTTCGTGGAAGGGATGACCCTGGCCGAGCTGACCGACGAGGTGACGACCCGGCTCAAGGAGTACTTCACGGACCCGGTGGTGACGGTGAGCCTGGTGGAGATCAACAGCTACACCGTGTACCTGCTGGGCCGGGTGAACAGTCCCGGTGCCATGAAGCTCCGGAGCCCCAAGACGTTTCTGCAGGTTCTGTCCATGGCGGGGGGGTTCCAGGAGTTCGCGGACACGGACAGCGTGATGCTGTTGCGCTGGGAAGGGGACAAGGAGAAGCGCATTCCCGTGGATGCCGAGTCGATCCTGAAGCGGGGGGAGGGCGATTTTTTGCTCCGGCCCGGTGACGTGATCGTGGTGCCATGAGGGGGGCGGTGGGCATCGCGGTGGCCGTCGCCTTGGCCGCGGCCCTCCCGGCTCGCGGCGCCGACGGTGCAGCGACCGCGCCCGATCCGTTCGAGCGCCAGCTCACCCGGTATCGGGAGTTCCTGGACTACGGGGGGTACGAGACCTCCGTGGAGGGGCTGTTGCCCAAGGGGTCCGTGTCCCGGTGGAACCTGTCGGTCGGCCTGGGGGCGACCTACACGGACAACCTGGACCAGGACGCCCGCCGGGAAGAGGCGTGGTGGGCCGACGGCTCCTTGGGGGTGGGCTGGGTCCGCCGCACGCCCCGGCTGCTGGGCACGGCGGACTACCGGTTCAGCTCGGGGCTCTACGAGAGCACGGCGGTGGGCCAACGAAACACCACCCGCCAGTCCCTGGTGGGGGGGCTGCGGTGGCAGGCCTCCCCCCGGCTCACCACCTTCGTCACCGGTCATGCCACACAGAACCTCGAAGAGCCCATCGGCGGCGGGCTCTCTGGGGTGGCGGCCGGCTACCGGAACCGTTCCGACGAGTACTCGATCTCCGGGGGCTACACCTGGCGGCTGGCGGCCTCGGTGGTCCAGGACGCCTCGTACGGGTTCTCGTACCGGAACTACGTCTCGGAGGAAGCGACGGGCGAGGACACCCGCTCCCACCAGGCCTCCGCCGGCCTCGCGTGGGGAGGGGGCCGCACGGGCCGGTGGCGCATGAGGTACGGCTACGCCAGACAGGAGGAGGTGAGCACGGGGGACGGCCGCCAGAACCACACGGGGTCGGTGGGGTGGAGCCGGACGTTTCTGCCCCTTGCCGACCCCAGGCCGACGACCGTGGGGTTCGATTACTCGGTGGACCGGGGCCTTCCCTACGACGGGAACCGGTACTGGAACCACTCGTGGAGCGTGAGCCTCGCTCGGTCGTGGTCGCCCCGGACGACCACCTCGGCCCGGGTGGGGTACCAGTGGGTGATGCCGGAAGACGGCCAGACGGAACGTTCCGTCACGTGGGGGGTCGACGCGAGCCACCGCTTCACCGAGTACACCACGGCCTCGTTGGGGGCGTCGGAGGGGTGGTCGTACCAGCCCGCCACGTCCCGCACCTCGTTCACCCAGCTCACGAAGACCCGGAGGGTGAGCGGCTCGGTCTCCACCCGGTGGGGACGCAGCCTGACCTCCCGGCTTCTCGCCTCGGTGGTGGATGCCCAGGTCCAGGGCGGAGAGGGCGTGCACGAGGACGACTACTGGGAGGCCTCGGCCTCGGCCGAGGTGTCGGCGAAGGTGGGACGCGACGGGTTTTGGGGAACGGGGTACCGGTTCTCGCGGCGGATGGCGGACCTGCCCGACGACCGGTTTCGGCGCCACCGCTGGAACGGATTCGTGCGGTGGAGCCTGGGTCGAGTCTGGGACGTGCGGGTGACCCTGACCCACGATCGGCAGACCTACGACGTCGTGCCCGACTCGGACTACCACGAGAACCGGATCACCGCGAGCCTGAGCGCGACCTGGTGAGGCCGGCCGCAGACGAGACGAGGGAGCGCATGAGCAAGATCCTGAAGGCCTTGGAGAAAGCAGGAAAGGAAGGGACCCTGGAGGTGGCGGTGGATCGCAGTCCCGCCGATCCGGTGGCCCCGGCGGATCCGGCCCCGGTTCCCGGCCGGCCGCGCCGACGCCGCAAGGCCGGCGCGGTGGTCACCCAGGCTCCCGACCCCGAGATCCTGCGGCGCGTGGATCCCCACGTGGTGGTGCTCCACAAGCCCATGTCCGTGATCTCCGAGCAGTACCGCGGAATGCGAAGCCGGATCGAGCGGGCCAATGCGGACGGAAGGATCCAGACCCTGGTCATCACCAGCGCGTTCAAGGGTGAGGGCAAGAGCGTGACGGCCACCAACCTGGCCTCCGTGTTCGCCCAGGACGCCACCAAGGCTGTTCTCCTGGTGGACGCGGATCTGCGCAGGCCCCGGATCCACAAGTTGCTGGGGATCGAGGGCACCCCGGGCCTGGGGGACCTGCTCCGCGGCCGGGCGACCCTGGGAGAGGTGCTCCAGACCACGCCGTTCTACGGGCTTTCGGTGGTGACGGCCGGAACCGTGGAAGGGCACCCGGCCGAGCTGCTGGCGAGCCCCGAGTTCGACGACTTCATCGCCCAGGCGCGTTCCCAGTTCGATTATATCGTGGTGGACACCCCGCCGCTGCACCCGATCAGCGACGTGAACTTCCTGGCCGACGCGGTGGACGGCATCGTGCTCGTGGTCCGGGCGCACAAGACCCATCGGGGGCTCGTGCGGCAGGCGGCGGAGACCATCCCTCGGGAGAAGCTGCTGGGCACGGTGCTGAACCGGGCCGAGAGCCTCAGGAGCGGGTACGGCTACGGATACGGAGGAGCGGGTTACTACTACTACAAATACTACTGAGCCGGAACGTCGGGGGGAGCGAGGAGATCTCGAAGCATGGAGGAGGCCAAGGCATGCGCCGCGCTCTAACGGTGCGCCACGTGACGCTGTTCGTGGTGGAGGACGCGCTCATCCTCGGAGCCGTGCTCGCTGCCATGGGCCTTCGGTTCGGAGGGGACGTCCGTTTCCTGTTGGGCGACCCGCTGGAGTGGATGCGGATCGGGCTCGTCGTCCTCGTGACCCAGGTCTGCTTCTACTACCACGACCTGTACGAGCTCAAGGTTCTGAACAGCCGCCGGGAGCTCATGATCCGTCTCCTCCAGGCCCTGGGTGTCGCGAGCATCCTGTTGGCGTTCGCCTACTACGTGTACCCCGACCTGATCCTGGGGCGGGGGATCTTCGTCCTGTTCGTGGCGATCGTGATCGGGGTGGTGGTGCTCTGGCGGCTGGGGTATACCGCGGTACTCTCGACCCGGGGGCTGTCGGTGGGCATCCTGCTCGTGGGGGCAGGAGACCTGGCGCGGAAGGTCTACCGGGAGACGCTGGCGCGCAAGACCCTGGGGTTCCACGTGGTCGGGTGCCTGGCGGCCGAGCCCGACGGGGCGGACGATTGCCAGGGGCTGCCGCCGGTGCTGGGAGGGTACGAGGATCTGCTGGAGGTGGCGGCCCGCCCAGACGTGGACCGGGTGGTGGTGGCCATCGCGGAGCGGCGGGGAAAGTTCCCCGTGCGCGGGCTCCTGGAGCTGCGGCTGTCCGGCAAGCCCGTTCTGGACGGCGCGGCGTTCTACGAGGAGCTCACCGGCAAGATGCTGGTGGAGCACCTTCGACCGAGTCAGCTCATCTTTTCCGAGGGATTCTCCAAGCATCCGGTCACCTTGGCCATCAAACGGTTCGTGGACTTCGCAGCCAGCCTGCTGGGGCTCGTGGTCTCGGCTCCGATCTGGGCGGTCATCCCGCTGGCCATCAAGCTCGACTCGCCGGGGCCGGTGTTCTTCCGGCAGGAGCGGGTGGGGGAAAAGGGCCGAAGGTTCGAGGTGCTCAAGTTCCGCTCCATGCGATCGGACGCCGAGAAACACACCGGGCCGGTGTGGGCCCGGGACAACGACGACCGGGTGACGCGGGTGGGGCGGTTCATCCGGAAGACCCGGATCGACGAGATCCCCCAGCTGGTCAACGTGCTCAAGGGCGAGATGAGCTTCGTGGGCCCGCGGCCGGAACGACCGTTCTTCGTGGAGCAGCTGGCCCGGGAGATCCCCTACTACGTCCAGCGCCACACGGTGAAACCGGGGGTGACGGGGTTGGCCCAGGTAAAGTACAGTTACGGCTCCACCAAGGAAGACGCCCTGGAGAAGCTCCGGTACGACCTGTATTACATCAAGAGGATGGGGTTCTGGATGGACGTGTCCATCATTTTCGAGACCGTGAAGGTGGTGCTGTTCGGCAAGGGTGCCAAGTAACCGCGCGGGGTGACGCGGCATGTACACCGAGTTCTACGGGTTGTCGGGCCGGCCGTTCTCCCTGACGCCGGATCCCGACTTCCTGTATCTGAGCAAGAACCACCGGGAGGCCCTGGCCCATCTCACCTACGGGGTGGAGTCGCGGAGCGGCTTCGTCATGGTTACGGGGGAGGTGGGGGCCGGCAAGACCACCCTGTTGCGGACGCTGGTCCGGAACCTGGGGGACTCCCTGGTGCTGAGCCAGGTCACGAACACCCGGGTGTCGTACAAGGAGCTTCTGGAGCTCATCCTCGAAGACTTCGGGCTGAACCCCAGGGGGCTGTCGAAGACGGCGCTCCTGAGCACCCTGAACGAGTTCCTGATCGAGCGCTACCGCGAGGGCCGCAACTGCGTGGTGATCGTGGACGAGGCCCAGAACCTGGCGGTGTCCACCCTCGAGGGCCTGCGCATGCTCTCGAACCTGGAGACGGAGAAGACCAAGCTCCTTCACCTCGTGCTGTCCGGCCAGCCCGGCCTGAGGGACCTGATCGACAGCCCGGAGCTCGAGCAGTTGCGGCAGCGGATCACGGTGCGCTACCACCTGGGCCCGTTGAGCGTGGGGGAGGTGGGGGAGTACATCCAGCACCGGTTGAGCCGGGTGGTGACCGACCCGGAGCGCGCCCCGGTGTTCCCGGACGAGGTGGTCCCGATCATCCACCAGGCCACCGGAGGCATCCCCCGGTTGGTGAACGTGCTGTGCGACGCGGCCCTTCTCCACGGCTATGTGGAGGAGACCCGGGAGCTGGGGCCGGGGCTGGTGCGGGAGGTGGCGGAGCAGGTTCGCAGGGACCAAGAGGGACGCACCGAGAAGCCCCCTCCCCAATCCGAGGAGGAGCAGGCCCTCAAACGTCGGGTGGACGAGCTGGAGGCCCGGCTGACCGCCGTGGCGTCGGGTCTGGCCCAGGGGGCTCCGGTAGGGGGATCGGAGCGGGCGGCCCTGAGGCGGCTCCGCCAGAAGCAGGCCGCGCTGGCCTCGCTGGAGAAGGAGCTGCGCAGGCGGCTGGCCGAGGTGGAGCGCCGGGAGGCCGAGTTCAACGAGCGGCTGGTCAAGCTCAAGGAGCAGTGGAAGCGGCGGATGCGGCTGCTCGAGGAGGCCCGACGGGGCCTCCTGGGGGGGGAGTGGGAGTTCCCTGCGCCCAAGGTGTTTGTGTTCGATCCCGACCCCCGGGTGCGCAACGCCGCCTGCGAGTGGCTCGAGGGGGCCGGGATCGCATACGACGAAGCCGAGAGCACGGAGACCCTGGAGGAGTGCCTGGCCGAGGCCGGGGCGGCGGGGTGGTTCACCATGGCCGTGGTCGGAAGCGGCCCCGACGACCTGGAGAACGTCCGGACGGTCCGGGATCTCGTGGAGGCGTTCCCCCACGTGCCCCTGATTTACCTGAGCGACGTGGACCTGTCGCCGGTCCGGCGCCGCATCCTGGAGGGGGGCGCCAGCTCGTTTCTGGAAAAACCCCCGGCCAACGGGTTGTCGTTTGCGGCCCACCGGGAGGCCATGGAGCACCTCCGGGAGGACCTGCTCCGGGTGGTGGAGTTCCTGTACCGGCAGCATCGGGCCGTGTTCGAGACCTTCCGGCCGGCCGGCCGCGGGCCGACCGGCGACGCCGAGGAGGAGGCCTCCCGTCTCGGGGACGAAGAGGGTGCGGCGGCCGAAGGGTAGCGGGAGTCGTCGACAGTTCTGACCCAACGAACCGGGATCACTGCCATGCGAAAGAAGCTCGGGCAACTCCTGATCGAGTTCAGGATCATCACCAGCGAGCAGTTGGCGGAGGCCGTGGCCGACCAGCGGCGCACCGGGGAGCGGCTGGGCTCGATTCTGATCAAGAAGGGGTACGTGACCGAGGAGGACCTGGAGTACCTCCTGTCGCGCCAGTTGGCGGTGCCGGCCATCAACCTGGCCAAGTACCAGATCCCCCGGGAACTGGTGAGCCTGGTGTCCGAGCGGTTCATGAAGAAGAACTACGTGGTGCCGGTGGAGCGGGACGACAAGACGCTCACCGTGGCCATGGCCAACCCCCAGGACTACCGGGTGATCGACGAGCTGCGGTTCATGACGGGGCTGCGGATCGCGCCGGTGGTCTCGTCGATGTACGGCATCAAGCAGAAGCTGCGGCAGCTGTTCCCCAAGTCCGAGAAGTGGGAGGACGCCCTCGACCTGAAGGCCCAGAGGGAGCTGGAGATCATCACCCCCCAGGAGGAGCAGCAGAGCCGCGAGGAGAACCTGGAGGACGCCCTGGAGTCGGCCTCGGAGGCGCCGATCGTCAAGATCGTGAACTCGATCTTGCTGGCGGCCCTGGACAAGAAGGCCACCCACGTCCACATCGTGCCCGAGGAGACCGCGGTGCTCGTAAAGCTCCGGGTGAACAGCCACCTGGAGACCCTGGTCACGCCGCCCCGGGAGTACGCCCAGAACCTGGTCAACCGGCTCAAGATCCTGAGCGGCATGGACATCCTGCAGCGCCGGCTGCCCCAGGAGGGGTACTTCCGGGTCCGCAGCGAGGACCAGTTCTTCGACGTGGACGTGGCCACGTTCCCGGTGCGCAACGGCGAGCAGGTGGTTCTCACCTTCCAGCAGCCGTTCTCCAAGGAGGAGCTCCGCCTCGAGAACCTGGGCATGACCCCGGAGATGCTCGAGGCGTACCGAAGGGTGATCGCGGCGGACCGGGGGCTGGTGCTGGTGGTGGGTCCCCCGGACAGCGGAAAGACCTCCACCATCTACGCAAGCCTGAACGCCCTGAAGAGCCCCAACCGGGTGACCTTCACCTACGAGAACCCCATCAAAAACCGGCTGGCCGACATCAACCAGGCCGAGCCCAACGAGCGGGCCGGGCTGAGCTTCGCCCAGGGCCTGCGCGCCCTGGTGAAGCAGGATATCGACTACCTCATGGTGGGCGAGGTCCCCAGCACCGAGGTGTTCTCCACCGTGGTGGAGGCCGCCCTGGGCCGGACGTTGGTGTTCGCCCGCATGGTGTTCAACAACACCCTGGGGGTGATCCCCCACGTGCTCGAGCAGGGGGTGGCGCCGTTCATGCTGTACTCGGCCCTGTCCGCGGTGATGGGCCAGCGGCTGGTCCGGCGGCTGTGCCCCGAGTGCCTCGAGTCGTTCGAGCCCCCCGGCCCGGTGCGGGAGGAGCTTCGGCAGGCCACGGGCCGGGATAACCCCCGCCTGTATCGGGCGGTGGGGTGCCGGGCCTGCGGCGGCACGGGGTACCGCGGCCGGATCGGTGTGTTCGAGCTGCTGGTGCCCGATGATCACATGCGACAGCTCATCCTGGCCAGCGCCCCGGCCGAGGAGATCGCCCAGGCCGCCCGGGACAACGGCTTTCGCACCCTGATCGAGGACGGCCTCACCAAGGCCGTGGACGGCATGACCACTTACGAGGAAGTCCGGGGCATCAAGTAGGCGGTCTCTGGTCGTTGGTTGTTGGTTGTTGGAGAGGGCGGGGCGGGTGAACGATTTCCGAGATCTGAGAGTCTGGCAGGGGGCCCATGACGTGGCCGTCGAGGTTTACCGGGTCACCTCCGGGTTCCCATCGGATGAGCGTTACGGCCTTACCCAGCAGATGCGCCGTGCTGCGGTTTCGATTCCGGCCAACATAGCGGAGGGATGCGGGCGCAGATCAGGTGCCGAATTTGGACGGTTTCTGGAGATCGCCATGGGGTCTGCGGCCGAGTTGGACTATTACTTGATCCTTTGTGAGAATCTGGGGTACCTGCCGAAAGAGGCGGCGGCGCACCTGGCTGCTCGCCTTCACCAGACCATGCGGATGTTGAATGTTCTCTCGCAGCGGGTCCAGGGACGAACGGGCGGCCGAAAAGGGGGGGCGTGAGTGCCGCGATGAAAGCGTGAGCCTAGGACCAACAACCAATCACCAACGACCGAACTGTTTCACCGTGGACGTGGAGGACTTCTTCCACGTGTCCGCGTTCGAGGCGGTGTGCCCGCCCGATACCTGGGACCGGTGGGAGCTGCGGGTCGAGCGCAACACCGAGCGGATGCTGGCCCTCCTGGACGAGCACCGGGTTCGGGCCACGTTCTTCGTGCTGGGGTGGGTGGCGGAGCGGTGCCCCGGGCTGGTGCGCCGCATCCACGGGGCCGGCCACGAGGTGGCGTGCCACGGCCACGGCCACCGCCGCGTGAACACCCTGGACCGGGAAGAGTTCCGGCAGGACGTGCGGCGGGCCAAGGCCCTCCTCGAGGACCTCGTCGGCGAGGCCGTGCTCGGATACCGGGCGCCGAGCTACTCGATCGGGCCCACCAGCCTGTGGGCGTTCGACGAGCTGGTGGAGGCGGGGTTCGCGTACGACTCCAGCGTGTTCCCGGTGCGCCACGACCTGTACGGCCTGTCCGAGTGGCCCCGGTTCCCCTTTCGGCTGGAGCGTCTCGACGGCGAGGGCGCGGGCAACTGGGTGCCGGCGGGAGGCCGGGGCCCGAACGATGCTCCCTCCCTCCTCGAGGTCCCGATCACTCCCGTTCGGCTGTGGGGCCGAAACTGGCCGGCTGCCGGCGGCGGGTACTTCCGGCTCCTGCCCTACCCGGTGACCCGGTGGGCCCTGAGGCGGATCCGCGAGCGGGACGGCCGGCCGTTCGTGTTCTACGTGCACCCGTGGGAGATCGACCCCGCCCAGCCCCGGATCGAGGGCGCCGGCCTCAAGAGTCGGTTCCGTCACTACCTGAACCTCCACCGGACCGAGCCCCGGCTGCGGCGCCTGTTGAGCGAGTTCCCCTTCGGCCCGATCCGGGACGTGGTGCCCGGTCTGGCCCCCCCGTCTCCGTGAGCTTCGCCCCGGCCGGCTTGCCCTTTGGCCCCCCGGGGGTACCCTAGGGGCTTTCTACCCGAGCCCGAGGAGGAAGGAGCCGGGATGCCCCTGCCGTTCCTGGAGAGTTCCGCGTATCTGGAAGAGCAGTACCGCCGGTACCGTTCCGACCCGGCCGCGGTCACGCCCGAGTGGCGGGCGTTCTTCGAGGGGTTCGAGCTCGGGGCGGCGGGCCCCGCGCCGGAGGCGACGGACCTCGTGTGCCGGGTGCTGGCCCTGGTGGAGCGCTACCGAACCCTGGGGCACCTGCTGGCGTGCCTGGACCCCCTGGCCCCGTGCCCCACGGAGCACCCCCTCCTGACCCCCTCGGCCGTGGGGCTGGCCCCCGGCGACCTGGACCGGTCGGTTCGGGTGCCAGGGTTTGCCGACGCTCCGGTCCCGGTGGCCGAGGTGGTGGCCCGGCTCCGGGCGATCTACTGCGGTCCGGTGGGGTACGAGCTCGCCCAGGTGTCGGACCCGGCCGAGAAGGAGTGGCTCCGGGCCCGGATCGAGGGGCCCAGGCCCCCCCTGGCCCCGGCTGAGCGGCGGCACGTGCTGGACCTGCTCACCCGGGCCCAGGCCTTCGAGGAGTTCCTCCAGAAGCGCTACCCGGGCCAGACCCGGTTCAGCCTGGAGGGGGCCGAGAGCCTCCTGCCCCTGCTGGCCGCCGCGGTCCTGCGCCTGGGGGCCCGGGGGGTACGCCACGTGGTGCTGGGCCTGGCCCACCGGGGCCGGCTGAACGTACAGGTGAACCTGCTCGGCCGGGAGCTGCGCGACGTGTTCTGCGCCTTCGAGGCCAGCTACGACCCCCAGGCCGTGCCCGGTGGGGGCGACGTGAAGTACCACGAGGGGTTCCGGGGCCGGGTGCGGTACGGAGACCGGGAGGTGCGGGTCACGGTGCCGGAGAACCCCAGCCATCTGGAGGCGGTGAACCCGGTGGTCGAGGGGATCGTGCGGGCCCTCCAGGACCGGCAGGGCGGCCCGTCGGCCACGGCTGCCGTGCTGGTGCACGGGGATGCGGCGTTCGCGGGCCAGGGGATCGTGGCCGAGACCCTGAACCTCTCGCGCCTGGAGGGGTACGCCACGGGCGGCACCCTGCACGTGGTGCTCAACAACCAGATCGGATACACCACCCCGCCCGAGGCGGCCCGGTCCACCCGCTACGCCACCGACATCGCCAAGATGCTCGAGGCCCCCGTGTTCCACGTGCACGCCGAGCACCCCGAGGCGGCGGTGCGGGTGGCCCGGATCGCGGCCGACTACCGGGCCGCGTTCGGAAAGGACGTGGTGATCGACCTGGTGGGGTACCGCCGCCACGGCCACAACGAGGGGGACGAGCCGTACTTCACCCAGCCCCTGATGTACCGGCGGATCCGGGACCGGCCGCCCGTGGCCCGCCTGTACGCGCAGGAGTTGGTGGGGGTCGGGGTGGTCCCTGCGGAGGAGCCCGAAGCCGCGCGCCGGGCGTTCGACGAGGTCCTGGACGAGGCCCACCGCTCCGCCCGGTCGGAGCCGTGTCGGTGGACCGTGCCCGAGCCCTGGGAGGGGTGGGAGGGGATCGGCAGCCGGTACACCCCCGATCCGGTGGAGACCGGGGTGAACGAGGAGGTCCTCCGTGACCTGGGCCGGCGGCTCTGGACCGCGCCCGAGGGGTTCCGGCTCCACCCCATCCTGGCCCGGATCCTGGACCGGCGACGTAAGGCCCTGGAGGAGGGCCGCACGGACTGGGCCGGGGCCGAGGCCCTGGCGTTCGCCTCGCTCCTGACCGAGGGGGTGCCCGTGCGGCTGAGCGGCGAGGACAGCCGGCGGGGCACCTTCAGCCAACGCCACGCCGTGTGGTTCGACCGCGAGACCGGCCATCCGTACTGCCCGCTGGGGCACCTGGCCGAAGGCCAGGCCCCGTTCCGGGCGTTCGACAGCCCCCTGAGCGAGGCCGGGGTGCTGGGGTTCGAGTACGGCTACTCCCTGGTCCAGCCCCGCAGCCTGGTGATCTGGGAGGCCCAGTACGGCGACTTCGCCAACGGCGCCCAGGTGATCGTCGACCAGTTCGTGGCGAGCGCCGAGGCCAAGTGGCGCCGCCGGAGCGGCCTGGTGCTCCTGCTTCCCCACGGCTACGAGGGGCAGGGGCCCGACCACTCCACGGCCCGGCCCGAGCGGTTCCTCCAGCTGGCGGCCGAGGACAACCTGCTCCTGGTCCAGCCCACCACCCCGGCCCAGTACTTCCACGCCCTGCGGCGCCAGGTGAAGGCCCCCTACCGCAAGCCGCTGATCGTGCTGACCCCCAAGAGCCTCCTGCGCCACCCCGACGTCGTATCTCCACTGGGGGACCTGGCTGACGGGGGTTTCCGGCCCGTTCTGGACGATCCGGGCGTGGAGGCCCCCCAACGGGTGCGAAGGGTGTGTCTGTGCACCGGCAAGGTGTACTACGAGCTGGCCGCGGCCCGGGCCAAGGCCGCGGACCCGGGGGTGGCCTTGGTTCGACTGGAGCAGGTCTATCCGTTCCCGGCGCAGGAGCTGGCAGACGTGTTGGAGCGTTACCCGCGGTCGGCCGAGCGGGTCTGGGTGCAGGAGGAGCCCCGGAACCAGGGGGGCTGGGGGTTCGTGGGGTCGATGTTGGCGGAGCTGTGGGGCGCGCCGCCCGTGTACGTGGGAAGGCCCCCGGCCGCGAGCCCGGCCACCGGGTTTTCGTTCATCCACCGGGAGGAGCAGAAACGGCTGGTGGAGGAGGCCCTGACTGCCGGACGGGAACCGGTCCCTGCCGGCCGCCCGGCCGCCTGACAGCCCAGCGAGGGAGACGCCCATGCCGATCGAAGTCCGAATCCCCGAAGTGGGGGAGTCCGTGCAGGAGGCCGTGCTGGCCGAGTGGTTCAAGGCCGACGGCGACCGGGTGGAGAAGGACGAGCCCCTGTTCCTGCTGGAGACCGACAAGATCACGCTGGAGGTGGTGGCCGAGGGGGCAGGGGTCCTGCGCATTCTGGTCGCCGCCGGAGCGGCCGTGACCGTGGGCCAGGTGGTGGGCCGGATCGAGGAGGCAGCCGGGGCCGCCCGGGCGGAAGGCCCGGCGCCGGAGCCCCGGGGGCCGGCCGACGAAGCGGCCCCCCCTCCGCCTCCCCCGGAGCCGCCGAAACCGCCGCCCCCCCCGCGGCCCGGGCCCCCGGCCCGCGAGCCGGAAGGAGAGCTCTCGCCGGCCGTTCGTCGGCTGGTGGCCCAGCACGGGCTGGACCCGGGCGAGATCCGGGCCACCGGCCCGGGGGGCCGGATCACCAAGGCGGACGTCCTGGCCCACCTGGGGGGGCGGCCGGCCCCGGAGGCCGGCCCCCAGGCCGCCGGGCCGGGGGCCGGGACCCCGGCCCCGGAAGGACCGGCCGGGGGCGAGCGCCGGGAGCGGTTGAGCCCGATCCGCCGCCGCATCGCCCAGCGCCTGGTCGAGGTCAAGCAGGTCACGGCCATGCTCACCACCTTCAACGAGGTGGACATGGGGCGGGTCATGGAGCTCCGGGCCCGGTACAAGCAGGCGTTCCGCGAGAAGTACGGCGTGGGGCTCGGCATCACCTCGTTCTTCGTCAAGGCCCTGGCCGAGGCCGTGGCCGAGTTCCCCCAGCTCAACGCCTTCATCGACGGCGACGAGATCGTGTACCACGACCACTGCCACGTGGGCGTGGCCGTGGGGTCCCCCAGGGGCCTGGTGGTGCCGGTGGTGCGCCACGTGGAGCGGCTCACCCTGGCCGAGATCGAGGGGGCCGTGGCCGGGTTGGTGGAGAAGATCCGCACGAACCGGCTGGAGCTGTCCGACCTGGAGGGCGGCACGATCTCGGTCACCAACGGGGGGGTGTTCGGCTCACTCCTGTCCACCCCGATCCTCAACCCTCCCCAGAGCGCGATCCTGGGCCTCCACAAGGTGGAGGAGCGGCCGGTGGTGGTGGACGGGCAGATCGTGGCCCGGCCCATGATGTACGTGGCCCTGACCTACGACCACCGCATCGTGGACGGCCGGGAGGCCGTGCAGTTCCTGGTCCGGGTGAAGGAGCGGGTGGAGGACCCGGCCCGGCTGCTCCTGGGGGTGTGACATGGCGGGATACGACCTGGTGGTGATCGGCGCGGGCCCGGGCGGGTACACCGCGGCCGCCCGGGCCGCGGAGCTGGGGCTCCGCACCGCGTGCGTGGAGCGGGAGGAGCGGCCGGGCGGGGTGTGCCTGCGGGTGGGGTGCATCCCGTCGAAGGCCCTCTTGGACTCGAGCCTGCGGTTCGCCGAGCTCCGGGCGGGTCTCGGCGCGCACGGGATCGGGGTCGAGGCCGTGACCCTGGACCTGCCCGCGATGATGGCCCGCAAGGACGCCGTGGTCCAACGGCTCACCGAGGGGGTCCGCAGGCTCCTGGAGCGGGCCGGGGTCGACCTGGTTCGGGGAACCGCCCGCCTCGCCGGCCCCGGCCGGGTGGGGGTGACGCCTCCGGACGGCGGGGAGGCGACCGCCCTGGAGACCCGGGCCGTGCTCCTGGCCACGGGCAGCGAGCCCGTCCCCATCCCTGCCGCGCCGGTGGACGGCGACCGGATCGTGGACTCCACCGGAGCCCTGGTCCTGGACGAGGTGCCGGAGCACCTGGTGGTGGTGGGCGGCGGGTTCATCGGCCTGGAGCTGGGCTCGGTGTGGGCCCGGCTCGGCAGCCGGGTCACGGTGGTGGAGCTCCTGCCGACGGTGGCCTCGGGGCTCGACGGCCAGGCGGCCCGGGCCTTGGGGCGGAGCCTCCGGAAGCAGGGCCTGGAGATCCGGACCCGCACCCGGGTTTTGGCCACCCGGGCCGAGGGGGAGCGGGTGTGGGTCGAGGTCCAGGCCGAGGGAAAGGAGCCCGAGACCCTGGAGTGCGACCGGGTGCTGGTGGCCGTGGGCCGTCGGCCGCTCCTGCGAGGCCTGGGGCTGGAAACCGTGGGGGTCGACCCGGACCCCTCCACCGGCCGGATCCCGGTGGACGAGGCGTTCCGGACCCGGGCCCAGGGGGTGCTGGCCGTGGGCGACCTGGTGGACGGGCCGATGCTCGCCCACAAGGCGGCCATGGAGGGGATCGCAGCGGTGGAGAACCTGGCCGGGATCGCGGCCAGGGTGAACCCCGCGGCCATCCCGGCCGTGGCCTACACCCACCCCGAGGCGGCCGGCGTCGGGCCCACCGAAGAGGATCTGAAGCGCGCGGGAACCCGGTACCGAAAAGGGGTGTTCTCGTTCGGGGCATCGGGCCGGGCCCTGTGCAGCGGTGAGGCCGAGGGGTTCGTGAAGGTGCTGGTGGACGAGGCCACCGACCGGGTGCTGGCCGCGCACATGCTGGGGCCCCGGGTGTCGGACCTGATCGCCGAGGCGGTGCTGGCCGTGGAGATGGCCGCGAGCGCCGAGGACCTGGCCCGCACCGCCCACGCCCACCCCACCTTTGCCGAGGCCCTGTGGGAGGCGTGCCGGATGGCCACGAGGGATTGACGGCGGTCGCCGGTCTACGGTCGTCGGTCGGGGCGGATCCCGAGCCGGGGCAAAAGCTAGAAACTAGAGACTAGAGACTAGAGACTAGAAACCAGGTCGGCTTTCAAGCCTTCTAGCCTCCCAACCTCCTAGCCTACCAGCGGGCCGAAGGCCCAAAATTACCTGGAGCCCCATGCGCATCTTCTTCACCGGCCCCACGGGATTTATCGGAACCCGCCTCGTGCCGTTCCTTCGCGAGGCGGGCCACCAGGCCGTGGTCCTGGTCCGGCCCCTCGAACGGGTCGGCGGGATCCCCGAGGCCGACCAGGTGGTCACCGGAAACCCGATGGAGTGGGGGCCGTGGTGGAAGCCGGTGGCAGAGTGCGATGCGGCCGTGAACCTGGCCGGTGAGTCGATCCTGGGCAAGTGGACCCCGGAGAAAAAGCTGGCCATCCGGGAGAGCCGGATCCGAACGACCCGGAACTTGGTGGACGCGATCCCGAAGGGCCGGGTCTTCACTCTTGTTAGCACCTCCGCTGTCGGCATCTACGGGGATGCTGGAGACCGAGTCCTCGATGAGGACGCTCCCCTCGGGCAGGACTTCCTGGCCAGGGTGGCCCAGGACTGGGAGGCCGAGGCCTGGCAGGCCAGGGACCGGGGGGCGCGCGTGGTGATCACCCGGTTCGGCGTGGTGCTGGGGCCGGGCGGGGGGCCGTTGACCCGGTTGGCCAAGATGACCAAGCGGTTCCTGGGCGGGCCCGTGGGCGCGGGCCGGCAGTGGATCTCGTGGATCCACCGGGAAGACCTGTGCCGGGCGATCCGGTTTCTGCTGGAGCGGCCGGATCTGGAAGGGGTGTTCAACCTGTGCTCGCCCAACCCGGTGCGCCAGATCGACCTCGCCCGCACGCTGGGCCGGGTGCTCGGCCGGCCGGCGTTCACCCCGGCGCCCGCGTTCGCCGTGCGCTTGGCCCTGGGGGAGTTCGCTTCCACGATCGTGGCGAGCCAGCGGATGATGCCCAAACGGCTGCTGGAGGCAGGGTTTGAGTTCCTCTTCCCAGGCCTGGAGGATGCTCTGCGAGATATTCTCAAAAATAAACAGATTGAAATGTGAAGACGCGGAGCCATGTCTTACCCCAGGGAAAGCCGAGTGTCCGGAGCTCCGAGGCTTCGTCGGAGAGGGACTGACCGCCTGGGCACCGGAAAGGGCGGTGGTGAACCGGCGGTCCCCTGTGCCCATTGACTCCTACCCTGGTTTGGCGTACCAAAGGTTCTTGCTTTGGCAAGGGAGGTAGCCTCGATGTGTGAGTCCAACGCCTTCCTGGTACGGGGGGACGAGGAGGAGCTGGTCCTCGAGGAGGTGACGTTCATGGAGCCCGTGGAGGGCGGGTACCGGCTCCGGAACCTGTTCGGCGAGGAGACGGTGGTCACCGGCCGGCTCCAGGAGGTCAATCTCATCAAGCACAAGATCGTGTTCCGCGACGAGTAGCGTTAACGGCTGCCTGCGGGGGAGCGAGAGCTGAGACCCCATCCGCGAGATGGGGAACCCCTCGAACCTGAACTGGGTAATGCCAGCGGAGGGAAGCAGGACCGGCCGAAAGCCCGCCTTTCGACCGATCTGTCCCCGCCCCTTACATCGCCCCTTCGACGCGCCCGGAGCACCATGCCGGCCCTTCCGTTTCCCGTCGTGGCCATCGCAGACCATGAAACCCTGGGCCCGGAGCTGGTGGAGACGGCGACCCGGGTCGCCGGGGCCGGCCTGCGGTGGGTGTGCCTGCGGGCCAAGGGCCCGGACGTGGGGACTCGTCAGCGGGTGGAGTGGGGCCGCGACCTGCTCGAGCGCTGCCCCCGGGTGTTCCTGACGGTACACGGCGACCCGGCGGCGTGCGCGGAGCTCCGGGCCCCGGGGCTCCACCTTCCCTCGGGCCGCCGGGACCTGGAGGCTCTCCGGAGACGATTCCCGGGGGTGCTGCTCGGGGTCTCGTGCCACGATCGTGCGGACCTGGAGGCCGCCGCCCGCGCGGGGGCGGACTATGCGTTCCTCAGCCCGGTGTTCCGGCCGAGCTCGAAGCCGTTGCGGGGCGAGGCCCTGGGGCTGGAGGGGTTCCGGTGGGCCGTGAGGGGCGTGTCGTTGTCCGTGCTGGCATTGGGCGGGATCACCCCGGAGCGGCTCGCCGCGGTGGCGGCGGCCGGCGCCGCCGGCGCGGCCGTGCTGGGCGGGGTGTTCCGTGCCCCCGACCTGGAGTCCCGGGCCCGGGCGTACCGTCAGGAGGCGCTCCGGGTTTTCGCCAGCCCGGCGACGAAATAGACGTGCCGTCTTGGCAGGCGGGGCAAGGGACCTGCCTCCGGCCGGGCGCGAAGCCAGGCATTGAGATTCGCCGCGCAGGCACGGGGCGGGGGAGCTGGCTTCATGGCAACCCGTTGGAATCCGCACCCTTTCGCAGTCCAGACGCCGGAGGCGCTGCGCGGCGAGCCAAGGGGCCGCGCCCGGCTCTCCGGCAGTCCCTTGCCCCTCTGAGCAGGGAGCGATAGCGCCTGTTTATCCGACAGATTCATCGTAACGGTTCCACCGGACGAACGACGAGGAGTCCTTCATGAGAGCAGACACCGCTCCCCCCCGGGTGCTCACCGTGGCCGGGTCCGACTCGGGGGGAGGCGCGGGCATCCAGGCCGACCTGAGAACCTTTGCCCTGCTCGGGTGTCACGGCAGTTCGGCCGTGACCGCGGTCACCGCCCAGAACTCGGTGGGGGTCCAGGGGGTGTTCCCCGTGGACCCAGAGGCCGTGGGGGCCCAGATCCGCAGCGTGCTCTCGGACATCGGGGCCGATGCCGTGAAGACGGGCATGCTGTTCTCAGCGGAGATCGTCCGGTCCGTGGCCCAAGCCCTGGGGGAGCACGGGGTGGAGCGGTTGGTGGTGGACCCGGTGATGGTGGCCAAGGGCGGGGCGCCGCTCCTGCGGGAGGACGCCCGCGAGGCGTTGGTGCGGGATCTGCTGCCCCGGGCGCTCCTGGTCACGCCTAACCTTCCCGAGGCCGAGGTGCTCACGGGCATGGCGATCCGTTCCGAGGCCGATCGCTACCGGGCCGTGGACCGGCTCCTGGCGCTGGGCCCCCGGGCGGTCCTCCTGAAGGGGGGGCACGGGCAGGGGGCCGTGGTCCTGGACCTGTACGCCGACCGGGACGGCCGGCAGGAGGCGTTCCGCTCACCCCGGGTGGACACGCCCCACACCCACGGCACCGGGTGCACCCTGTCGTCGGCGATCGCCGCGTTCCTGGCCCGGGGGGAGGACCCCGTGGCCGCGGTGCGCCGGGCCCGGGCGTTCCTGCACGAGGCGATCCGGCACGCCTATCCCCTGGGGGCCGGACACGGCCCCACCAGCCCCTGGCACGGGTCGCCCCTGGTGGCCCGTGCCGGGGTGCTCGACGACCTGTGGGAGGCGTGGGAGATCCTGGAGGCTGAGAACCCCGTGGACCTCGTGCCCGAGGTCCAGTCCAACCTGGCCCAGGCCGTGCCCGCGGCAGCGGACCCGGAGGACGTGGCCGCGTTTCCCGGCCGGATCGTGCGGTGCGCCGGGCGGGTTCGCCGTCTGGAGGGACCCCGGTTCGGGGCCAGCCGCCACATGGCCAAAATTCTGCTGGCGTCGGCCCGGTGGGGAAGCCCGTTCCGGGCCGTGATGAACGTCCGGTACGGGCCGGAGGTGGTGGAGGCGTGCCGGGCCGCGGGGCTGCGGGTCGAGGGGTTCAGCCGGGCCGACGAACCCCGGGAGGTGAAGAGCAGGGAGGGGTCCACCCTGGAGTGGGGGACCCTGCAGGTGCTGGAGCGGTGCGGGTACGCGCCCGACGCCATCTACGACACGGGGGACCTGGGCAAGGAGCCCATGGTGCGGATCTTCGGGGAAACCGCCCCGGACGTGGCGCGCCGGGTGGCGGCCGTGGCCCGGGAGCTTACGAACGCGAGGTGACACATGACGATTCTGGAGGCCTGCCGTGCCGGCCGGGTGCCCGAGGAGGTGGCTGCGGCAGCAAAGGCGGAGAACGTGGACCCGGAGGCCCTCGCGGCCTCGATCGGCCAGGGGGAGGCGATCGTGTGCCGGAACCGGAACCGGCGCAACTGCCGGCCCCTGGCCATCGGCAAGGGGCTTCGGACCAAGGTGAACGCCAACATCGGGACCAGCAAGGACCAGATGGATCCGGACCTGGAGATGGCGAAGCTCCGGGCGGCCCTCCAGGCCGGGGCCGACACCGTGATGGACCTCTCCACGGGGGGGCCGCTGCGGGAGATCCGGCGACGGATCCTGGAGGAGTGCCCGGCGCCGGTGGGCACGGTTCCCATCTACCAGGCGGCCGTGGACACGGTGGAGTCCGGCCGTTCGATCACCGAGATGGACCCCGACCGGCTGCTGGGCGTGATCGAGGACCAGGCCAAGGAAGGGGTGGACTTCGTCACGGTGCACTGCGGCATCACCCGGGAGGGGGTGCGGTTCCTGGAGAGCCAGCCGCGGCTCCTGGGCGTGGTGAGCCGGGGCGGGTCGTTCACGGTGGCGTGGATGCGCCACAACCGGGCGGAGAACCCCTTGTACGAGCGGTTCGACCGGCTCCTGGAGATCTGCCGGGAGCACGAGGTGGTTCTGAGCCTGGGCGATGGGTTCCGGCCGGGCGCCCTGGCCGACGCCACCGACCGGGGCCAGATCCACGAGCTCATGGTGCTGGGTCAGCTGACGCTCCGGGCCTGGGAGGCCGGGGTCCAGGTCATGATCGAGGGGCCCGGCCACGTGCCCCTGGACCAGATCCAGGCCAACGTGCAGCTCCAGAAACGCCTGTGCCACGGCGCGCCGTTCTACGTGCTCGGTCCCCTGGTGACCGACGTGGCCCCGGGGTACGACCACATCACCTCGGCCATCGGCGGCGCCCTCGCGGCCTGGGCCGGGGTGGACATCCTGTGCTACGTGACCCCCTCGGAGCACCTGGGGCTGCCCGACGTGGAGGACGTTCGCCAGGGCGTGATCGCCGCCCGGATCGCGGGCCATGCCGCCGACGTGGCCAAGGGCGTGCCCGGGGCCCGGGCCTGGGACGACGCCATGGCCGAGGCCCGGGCCGACCTGGATTGGAAGAGGCAGATCGAGCTTGCCGTGGACCCCGCCCGGGCCCGGCACGTGCGCGAGCGCTGCCTGCCCGGCGACGAGGAGGTGTGCTCCATGTGCGGCGAGTTTTGCGCCGTGAAGGTGTTCTCGGGCCGGGGGGGATGAGGCGGCCTGGGGTTCAGTGGACAGATTTCAGCTTCGGTAGGCCGCAAGGCAGCCTGTTTGCGGGGTACAGACTTTGTGTACGTCTCGGTCCGAGCGGTGCGTGCGGGGCATGGGGTCTACCTCCGGCCGGGCGCGAAGCCGAGCATGAGATTCGCCGCGCAGGCATAGGACACGGGAGTTGGTTTCATCACGGGTGCGTGCGAAGGGTACCATTTCGCGGTCCAGGCGCCGGAGGCGCTGCGCGGCGAGCATAGGAGCCGCGCCCGGCTCTCCGGCAGACCCCATGCCCCCTAGCCCGCATTATTCATGAAGCCTTCTGCTGCAACCGCCGATTGCACGCCATCTCGGGGCGTGCTCGCGCCTCGGGGCTCGACGTACCGTCCAGTACGCCTGCGCCCCTCGTTGCTGCGCTTGCCCCGATCTGACGCACACTCGACGGTTTCGCGACGAACGCTCATGAATAATGCGGGCTAGGCTTTGATTCTGGCCCCTGACCCCCATGCCCCCGAGATTTGGCGCGATTCGAGAGCCGCCTAGCGGGCCGAAGGCCCCCGACCGACGACCAACGACTGACGACCAACGACCGAAGTTACCATGGCGACCAGGGACCGGGCGGTATGGGGGTGGGCGCTGTACGACTGGGCGAACTCCGCGTTCGCCACGGTCGTGATGGCTGGGCTGTTCCCGGTGGTGTTCCGCGACGTGTGGAGCACCGGGGTGGCACCGGAGGTGGGCACCTTTCGCCTCGGCGTGGTGAACTCGGCGGCCAGCCTCGTGGTGGCCGTGGCGGCCCCCTTGCTCGGGGCAATGGCCGATGCGGGCGGGCGCCGGAAGCCGTGGCTGGTGGGGTTTGCGGCCCTGGGGGCGGCCGGCACCGGGCTGCTGGCCCTGGTGCCGGGCGGGGGGTGGATCGCCGCCGCCCTCCTATACGGAGGGGCCACGGTGGGGTTCATGGCGGCGAACGTGTTCTACGACGCGCTCCTGATGGAGGTGGCCCCGGCGGAGCGTCGGGACCGGGTATCGGCCCTGGGATACGCCTTGGGGTACCTGGGAGGCGGCCTGGCGTTCCTGGGAACGCTCGCGGTGGTCCTCGATCCCCCGCGGTTCGGCCTGCCGGACGCGGCCGCGGCGGTGAGGGTGTCGTTTCTGGCCGTGGCGGCGTGGTGGGCGGTATTCACGGTGCCCCTGGTGCGGTGGGTGCCCCGCGGCTCGGCCGGTACGCGGCTGGACCTCTTGGAGGGGGTCCGGCGGCTCGCCGACACGCTCGGCAGGCTGCGGGCCCACGGCCCGGCCGTCCGGTTCCTGATCGCGTACTGGCTGTACATGGACGGGGTGGACACCGTGGTCCGGATGGCCGTGGACTATGGGATGGCCCTGGGCCTGGGGGCCGCGGACCTGATGAAGGCCCTGCTGGTCACCCAGTTCGTGGGGTTTCCGGCCGCCTTGGTCTACGGGAGGCTGGGGGAGCGCGTGGGGCCCCGCGCGGCGATCCTGGCGGGCTTGGCCGTATACGCCGGAGTGACCGTGTGGGCCCGCGGTATGGACTCTGTGGGGGAGTTCTACACGCTGGCGGTGGTGGTGGGGTTGGTGCAGGGCGGGGTGCAGGCCCTGAGCCGCTCCTTGTTCTCGAGGCTGGTACCCGTGGGCCGGAGCGCCGAGTTCTTTGGGTTCTACAACCTGATGGGAAAGTTCGCCGCCGTCTTGGGGCCGGTTCTCATGGGCGCGGTGGGGCTGTGGACCGGAGATCCCCGTAACGGGGTGCTGGCCGTGACCGGGCTGGTGGTGGCGGGGGGCCTGGTGCTTCTCGGCGTGCCGGCGGGGGGAGCCAGCCGGGATGCTGCATAGCCGCATTTCGCCGGCCGGCCCTAACGTCGTGATTTTGTGGCAAGAGTCGTGTATCCCATCGGCCACCAGATCTATCCCTTCGGTCATTGACGTTGCAGTGCAGCATCACTAGACTCGGTGCCGAGACGAAACCCACGGTACGAGGAGGTGAGAGCCATGCCCGCACGCGAGACGTTGTTGGACCGAACGGCCAACCTCTGGGCCCAGCAGATGGACCGGTGGATCGAGTCGGTCAATCTCTGCCAGAACCAGTACGAGCGCATGATGAGCCTCTGGATGGGCCAGATGACCGAGGCCCAGAAGGAGGGCCAGAAGTTCTGGAAGGAGTGGATGGACTGCTGCACCAAGGGCCAGGCCGACTGGCTCAAGACCGTGCAGACCGGGTTGAAGGAGACGGCGGAGCTGTTCCGGTTCGAGCCGCCGTCCCAGGGCGCGAAGGGTTGACCTGCCAAAGGGGCGGGGCGAGACGCCCCGCCCCTTTGTTGCTACTACTGTTCCGGTTCGTAAAAACGTATGCAGATTGCGTCGGTGGGGCTGGGGGCTCCGACGAAGCGCGACGGCCGAGCAGCTCGGGCCGCCCGGCGCCAGGGGAGCGGCCGCGGCGCGTGCTCTCACGCGCCGCAGCGGACCGCGCCGCGGCGGCCCCTGCGAGGCCGTTCAGCGAAGGAGGGGCCCCCAGCCCCACCCCCTGGGAACACGACGAGATTTCGGAAACGATACACTACTGACCAGGCGACAAAACAGGAGCGCCACCCCGGAGGGCGGGGCAAGGAGAGAGCGGATCCGCCTTCCCCGAGGGTGGACGCGGGTGCCGGGCCGGCCTCGTTGACCCGGGGGCGGCCTCCCGGTAGGCTGCAGATGGGCCGAGGGTACGCTCTCACCAGCGCACGAAAGGAGCCACCCAGATGAGAACCGTCAACGAGATCCGGGTCGGAGATCGGGCGAGTCTGGTGCGGGAGGTGACCGAGGCGGACCTCGCCCTCTTCGCCGCGGCCAGCGGCGACACGAACCCGATCCATTTTGACGAGGCCTACGCGGAGTCCACCTTCTTCAAGGGGCGCATCGCCCACGGAATCCTGTGTGCGAGCTTCCTCTCGGCCGTGATCGCGGGAAAGCTGCCGGGGCTGGGCACCATCTACGTGAGCCAGACCCTGAAGTTCCGGGCACCCGTCAGGATCGGGGACCGGATCACGGCCGAGGTGGAGGCGCTGGAGGTGGACCCGGAGAAGAACCGGGTGCGGCTTCGGACCACCTGCACGAACCAGGAAGGGGTGGTGGTGCTCGACGGCGAGGCGGTCGTGATGCCGCCCCGCCGAAAGATCCCGGCCGAACGGCTGGAGGAGATCGCCCGTCGGCGGGAGGCCCTCGAGCAGAGTTTGTGGGAGTATCGGAACTCCGTGCTCGAGCGCAGGCGGGCGGCAGAGGAGGCGATCCGCGAGTCGCTGGAATAGACCGGCACCAAAAGAGGCGCACTTCAGCTCCCCTCAGATCCTCAGCCCTCCGTCCACCTCGATGACCCGTCCGTGCACGTAGTCGTTCTCCAGGATGAACCGCAGGGCGTGGGAGATCTCTTCGGGGCGAGCCATGCGGCCCAGGGGGATCATGGCCTCGATCTTCCTGCGCACGTCCTCGCGCATCTGGGCGGTCATGTCCGTGGCCACGTACCCCGGGGCCAGGGCCGCCACCCGGATGCCATAACGGGCGAGCTCCTTGGCCCACACCACGGTCATGGCGTCGATGCCCGCCTTGGTGGCGGAGTAGTTCGTCTGCCCGATGGCGCCGGAGCGGTTGACCGACGAGATCGACACGATCACCCCCCCCGTCCCCTGCTCGGCCATGCGCTTGGCCGCCTCCCTGCCGCACAGGAACACCCCGGTGAGGTTCACGTCCACGACCTCGTTCCAGTAGGCCGTGGGCATCGTCTGGACGGCGCCGTCCTTCTTCTTGACGAACAGGGCGTCCCGGGTGATCCCGGCGTTGGCCACCAGGGCGTCGATCCCTTCGAACCGCTCCACGAACCGGTCGAACAGCCCCTGCACCTCCGCCTCGGAGGCCACGTCGGCCCGGTGGGTCCAGATCTCCACACCGTCCTGCCGGGCCTCTTCGGTCAGCCGGGCCAGGCGCTCCTCGTTGGTGGCGCACACCCCCACCCGGGCCCCGGCCCGGGCCAGGTCCAGGGCGAACCGACGGCCCAGGCCCCGCGCGCCCCCGGTGATCAGGATCCGGGATCCCTCGATCCTCATGGGGCTCCTCCTACACCCGTTCCTTCACCCACCGGGCGATGGTCGGGGCCAGCTCCCGCTGGGACCGGCTGCTCACGTAGATGCCGATGTGCCCGCCGGGGAACGACAACGTGGTGAAGTCCTGGGTGCCCACGACCTTCTCGAGGGCCTTGGAGGAGGAAGGGGGCACCAGGTGGTCCTCGTTGGCGAAGATGTTCAGCACCGGCATGGTGATGTTCCCCAGGTCCACCCTGCGGCCGCCGAGCTCCACCTCGCCCCGGATCAGCTTGTTGCCCTGGTAGAACTCCTTGATGAACTCCCGAAACGCCTCACCGGCTTGGTCCGGGCTGTCGAAGATCCACTTCTCCATCCGCAGGAAACTCCGCAGGTTCTCCTCGTCGTCCAGCACCGACACGAACCCGACGTACTTCTGCACCATCAGCTGCCACGGCTTCAGCATCAGGAACCCCCAGTTCATGAACTCGCCGGGCACGTTCCCGAACGCCTCCACCATGGTGTCCACGTCGAGATGCTGGGACCAGATGTTGAGCAGGCCGTCCTTCACGTGGAAGTCGACCGGGGTCACCATGGTGATCAGGTTCTGGATGTTCTCCGGATGCAGCGCCGTGTAGCAAAGGCTGAACGTTCCCCCCTGGCAGATGCCCAGGAGGTTGATCCGGTTCAGGCCGTGGCGCCGCTTGATCACCTCGACGCAGGAGTGGATGTACCCGTTGATGTAGTCGTCCAGCGTGAGCCAGCGCTCGGCCCGGTCCGGGTAGCCCCAGTCGACCAGGTACAGATCCATGCCCTGGTCCAGCAGGTTCCGGACCATGGACCGGTCCTCCTGGATGTCCACCATGTACGGCCGGTTCACCAGGGCGTACACGATCAGGATCGGCACCTTGCAGGGCCGCTTTCGGCGGGGGAGGTAGTGGTAGAGGACCACGTCGTCCTCCCGGTACACGGCCTCCTTGGGCGTGGGGGCCACGTCGATCTCCCGGATGTCCACGATGGAGTCGAGGCCGCGCACGAGCTTTCGGTGGAAGTCCACGGCCTCGCGCATGGCTTGGTCGGGCGTGATCTGGATCGGAAACACGGCTCACCCCTCCTGTTCGGGCCCGGCGTCCGCCGGGGTGGTGGGCTCGGTCTGCGCCTCGTTCGAGGTGGTCTTGGCCGCCGCGGCCTTGGCCCGGCCCCGGCGGGACCGGCCGCCGGCCGCCGGCTTCTTCGGTGCGGCCTCTCGGGCCTCGTGGGCCTCACGGAGCGCGTCGAGCTCGCGTCGCAGGGCCTTCACCTGCCGCCGAAGCTCGTGCATGTGCCGGTAGGCGTCGTCGAGCTCGGTGCGGGTCGGCAGGTGCATGGCCCGGGCGAACTCCTCCACGACCTGGCGCTCGTGCACCCGGTAGTGCATGGCCGCGTTCACGAACCGGCCCTGGATCTCGGCGAAGGACTCGGTGCTGGCCACCTCGAAGTAGGCCTTCTCGGCGCACGAGACCCACAGGTCGAACAGCTGGCGGGCGCTGGTGATCGGCTTACCCTTCTCGGCCCGCTCGACCAGCTCCCGCAGCAGGGTCTCCATGGCCCGGACCCCCGCGTTGGTGACCTCGGCCTGGAACTCGGCCTGGGCCTTCTGCACGTCCACCCAGGTCTCGTAGGCCCGGGTCACCTTCTCCTGGAACTCTCGGGTGTAGCCGATGGCCGGCGCGGCCAGGAACCGGCCCAGGGTGGACTCGTAGGTGTCCCAGAACACGTTCATCATCTTGAGCACGGCTCGCCGGTCGCCGGCCATGGCCTCGCCCAAGTGGCCCCCCGCCTCCCGCGTGGACTCCATCCATGGAGCCATCATCTTCTGGGTCTCTGAGGCCCACAGGCGCCACAGCTCGGGCAGCTCCTCGGCTACGGCCGCGGTTCCCTGGGCCGTGGGGAACCACCGAAGCGGGTTCTCCTCCAGGTCCTTCTTGATCTGGTCCACGTACCTCCGCAGGAGGTCGACCCAGTCCTCCCCGGCCTCGATCTGGGGAGCCAGGCTCTGGAGCATCTGGGACACGAACGCCACGAACCGAAAGAACACCTCCTCCCCGGCGAACAGCGACCGCACCACCTGGGGAGGCAGCCCGGGCCGGCCCCGGGCCCACGCCTCGAGGGACCGGGCCATCTGCCGGCGCCAGCCCTCCATCCACTGGGACCAGGGGCCGTCTCCGGTGCCGCCGGTCTCTCCCCCGGCGGGCATCCACCGTTCCCACCAGGTGCGTTGCAGGTCGGTCCACGCCTTGGTCGCCTGCTGCATCTGCTCGTTCCAGTTCATCGCAAGACCCTCCTTTCGGCTCGGGCCGGAGTAACTTCGGTCCACGATTGCCGGTCTTCGGTCCACGGTCGATCGGTCGAAAAGCCCAAACCCACCGCGGTTACTTAGGCTTGTCGCCGGGGCCGGTCTTCGCGGGGTCGAGCCAGGCGCGGGCCCACTCCATCTGGGCCTGGAGCGTCTTCTCCGTGAGCTCGGCCCACCGGTCCAGGGCGGCTCCCGCCTCGGCAGGCCCCCCCTGCTCCCTGAGAAGGGTCCGCAGGTGCCGGACCGTGTCCTCCGCCTCCTCGAGGCGGGCCTTGAGCTCCTCGTAGCGCCGGGCGAGCTCCGCGTACCGGTACCGGGGTACCACCCCCAGCATGTCCCACCAGGCCTCCAGCACGTTTCGGAGGCTCTGGGGATCGGTCCGGCCGGCCCCTTCGGGCATCCACAACTGGGCCCACCGGGTCAGATCCTCGGGCGCGGGGGGCTTGGCCCCCAGGGACTCCATCGCCTTGCGGAACGACTCGGTGCCCTCCAGGGCGTCGGCGGCGAACCGGAGCCACTGCCGCATCAGATCGGTTTGCACGGGATGACCTCCTCTCGCGGGCCGCGGGGACTCGGCCGTTGGGCGGTGTGGGCTGGGGGGCCGGCATCGGGCGGATGTCGGCCCGGGCGGATGAGATCACCTGAATAATCGCGCTGCTGCAGCGCGTCAACGGAACGGCAGGATAAACTCTTCTACCCGAACGGGTATTTCCCGGATCCGCCGGCCGGGAACGGGTGCCGGCCGCAGGGGCCGCCGGGGTTTCCGGCCCGCGGCCGGCGTGATAGTCTGAAAGTTCCCAGGGACCGGGGGCGGGCATGGGGTTCAGGAGACAGATTTCAGCGGACAGAAGACAGGTGTTCAAAAATGCTCCCCCGACTGCCGGGGTGGTCCCTCTCTGTCCACTGGCATCTGAATTCTGGCACCTGATACGGCCGCGCCCGGCTCTCCGGCAGACCCCATGCCCCCCGGGCTTTGACCGCCGGGTCGAAAGCCAGTTGGAAGCGGACAGAAGACAGGGAATCCCGAAAAGCAGCTTGGGTCCCCGGGGGATCCTCTCGGAGCACCGAAGAGCCTTTTCCCCGTCCACCGACTTCTGGATGCTGGCCTCTGAAACCTATGCTCCCCGAGACTGTGAGGTGGCGCCAAAGAGGCGGGGCCATGCTTGGAACACTCTGGAATCAAGGTAGGTTTTCATGCGTCCTAGCGTCCTAGCCTCCCAGCGTCCTAGCGGAAGTTACTCATTGCAGGTACCAATATGGATTCCTTGCGGTTCTACGTTCAGACGTTTGGATGCCAGATGAACGACCACGACTCGGGGGTGCTGGCCCGCCTGCTGGAGGAGGCCGGTCACCTGGAGGTGGCCCGGCCGGACGAAGCGGACCTGATCGTGGTGAACACCTGCGCCATCCGGGAGAAGGCCGAGCAGAAGCTGTTCTCCCAGCTGGGGCGATACCGCTTGCTCAAGGACCGGCGCCCCGATCTGACGATCGCGGTGGGTGGATGCGTGGCCCAGGATGCGGGCCGCCGCCTGTTCCGTCGGGCCCCCTACGTGGACCTGGTGTTCGGCACCCACGCCCTCCAGGACGTGCCGGACCTGGTGGCCCGGGTTCGGCGCACCGGCCGACGGATCGCGGCCACCCCCGAGGAGCAGGACCCCGAGCGGCTCGAGGCGTTCTACGCCCACCACCGTGCCCGGGCGGTCACGGCCTACGTGACCGTGATGCAGGGGTGCGACAACTACTGCGCCTACTGCATCGTTCCCTACGTCCGGGGCCGGGAGCTGTCGCGGCCCGCCGACGAGGTGGTGGCCGAGGTGGAGCGGCTGGTGGCGCAGGGCGTGGCCGAGGTGTCCCTGTTGGGGCAGAACGTGAACTCCTACGGCCTCAAGCCCCGGGGAGAGACCGACTTCCCGGCGCTGGTGCGGCGGCTCGCCCGCATTCCGGGGCTCCTTCGGATCCGCTTCACCACGAGCCATCCCAAGGACCTGTCCGACGATCTGATTCGCTGCTTCGGCGAGGTGCCCGCGCTGATGCCCCACATCCACCTGCCCCTCCAGTCCGGGTCGGACCGGGTGCTGGAGGCCATGCGGCGGAGATACACGGTGGGCCGGTACCTCTCGCTGGTGGAGCGCCTGCGGCAGGCCCGGCCCGAGATCGCGATCACCTCGGACATGATCGTGGGGTTCCCGGGGGAGACCGAGGAGGACTTCCGGGCCACGCTCGAGGTGATGGAGCGGGTGCGGTTCGACGGGCTGTTCAGCTTCAAGTTCTCTCCGCGGCCGGGCACCCTGGCGGCCCGCCTGCCAGAGCCCGTGCCGGAGCCGGTGAAGGAGGAGCGGCTGGCGCGGCTGCAGGCCCTGCAGCAGGCCCACACCCTCGAGCGCAACCAGGCCTTGGTGGGGGTGGTCCGGCCGGTGCTGGTGGAGGGTCCCAGCAAGGCCGGAGGGGGCCAGGTGAGCGGCCGAACGCCGGAGAACAAGATCGTGAACTTTCCGGGCGACCCGGCGTGGGTCGGCCGGGAGGTGGACGTTCGGATCACGGCGGCGGCCGTGAACTCCCTTCGGGGAGAGGTCCCGGCCGCCCCGAGCGTCGGGCCGGACCATCGGCCGGGAGGCGTGGCGTGTACGTTCAGATGAAGATCGAGGCCGTGGCCCTGGACCCCCGGTCCAAGGGGCCGGTGGTACTCCTCAAGGACACCGAGGGCCGGTACACGCTGCCGATCTGGATCGGCGTGCCCGAGGCGGCGGCCATCGCGTACGCGATGGAGGGGGTGCGGCCCCCGAGGCCCATGACCCACGACCTGCTGCGCATGGTGCTGGAGGAGGTGGGGGCCTCGGTGCACCGGGTGGACATCGACAGCCTCGAGGACAACGTGTTCCACGCCAAGATCCACCTGGAGCTCCCGGGCGGGGTCAAACGTCTGATCGACAGCCGGCCCTCGGACGCCATGGCCTTGGCGCTTCGCACGGGTGCCGCGATCTTTGCCGAGGAGTCCGTGCTCAAGCGGGCTGCGGCCGTGGAGGTGAAGGAGCCGGGCGGCGGGGCCGGCGAGGGGGACGACGACCCTTGGAAGGAGTTCCTGGAGAGCCTCGACCCCGAGGCCTTTGGCAAGTACAAGATGTGACCGTCGAGGGAGGTCCGTTATGTGTGCGAGCGAAGCCTCTCCCTGGCTACCCCGGGAGCGGTTCGGAAACGCCCTGACCCTCTCTTCGGCCGACACCGGACCCGAGCCGCCGGTGCGGCTGCGGCAGATCATGGCCCGGCTGCCCCGGGAGGTGGTGGAGCGGTTCACCGGGTGTGGGTCGCCGATCCCCGAGGCCATCGAGGGGCGCAGGGTGTTGGACCTGGGGTGTGGCACCGGCCGGGACGTGTTCCTGTGCGCGGCCCTGGCCGGCCCCACGGGCTTCGTGATGGGCCTGGACCGGGATCCGGACAACCTGGAGGTGGGGCGGCGCAACGTGGAGGCGGCCATGCGGGCCTTCGGCCACCCGGAGCCGAACGTGGCCTTCCGCCAGGGCAACATCGAGAACTTGGAGGCGGCCGGGGTGGAGGACGAGGGGTTCGACGTGGTGATCTCGAACCGGGCCCTCAACCTGGTGCGGCCGACCCTGCAGGTGCTCCGGGAGGTGTACCGGGTGCTCAAGCCCGGCGGGGAGTTCTACTTCGCCGACGTATACACCGACCGGCGGCTGCCCGAGGAGGTGGCCTCTGACCCGGAGGTGGTGCACGAGCACCTGGGCGGGGCCGCCTACGTGGGGGACTTCGTGCGCACGGCCCGCCGGGCCGGGTTCGTGGACCCCCGCATCGTCGGGCGCCATCCCCTGCGGCTGGCAGACCCCCACCTGGAGTCCCGGCTGGGGGGGGTGGGGTTCTGGGCGGTGACCTTCCGGCTGTTCAAGGTGCTCGACCTGGAGGACGGGGAGGAGGACTACGGCCAGGCCGCCCGGTACCAAGGAACCATCCCCGGCTGCGCCCACCACTTCGCGCTGGACGCCGAGAACCGGTTCGAGGCCGGCCGGGTCGTGCCGGTGGGGGGGAACACGGCCCGGATCCTGCTCCAGTCCCGGTTTGCCCCCCACTTCGACCTGATGGGTGACTTCTCCCGTCATTACGGGCCGTTCGGGGCCCGCCGGTAGCCCGGCCGTGGGGCCGCTCTCCGGGGCGCGGCCGCGCCCCTCGGCCCTGGTCCAGGCGGATCCCCGGGCCAAGCTGGCCGCCTGCACGGGCGTGCTGGCCGGGGCGCTGGGGGCCGGATCGGCCGGGCTGGCCCTGGCGGCGGCGGTGGTGACCGTCGGGTGGTACGGCGCCCGGTTGGGGGTGCGGCCGCTCGTGCGGGGGGTGCGGCCGGTGGGGGGGCTTCTGGCGTTCACCCTGCTGTTCCATCTGTTCGCCACCCCCGGCATGCCCCTGCCCGGAACCCGGTGGCTGCCGGTGCCGCCCACCGTCGAGGGTCTGGTCGCCGGCCTGGGGGTGTGCGCCCGGCTGGGCCTGGCCGTGGTGGCGGCCCGGCTCCTCACCGCGGTCACCCCGCCCCGGGATCTGGTGGACGCCCTCCTGTGGGTTCTCTCGCCGCTGGAACGATGGGGTCTGCCCATGGCCGAGGCGGGCCTGAGCCTGTTGGTGGCGCTTCGGGCCGCACCGCTGGTGCTGTCGGAGGCCCGGGCGCTCGCGGCCGCGGTGTCGGCGCGGTGCCCGACCGGCCGGACCCGCCTGTGGCTCCTGTGCCACGGCACCGAGGCGTTGACGAGGCGGGTGCTCACCCGGGCCCGGTGGACCGCCCGGGCCCTGGCGAGCCGGGGGTGGACCCCGGGCCGGATCGGGTCCGACCGTCGGGTCCGTCGGAGGGGGGTGGACGCGGTTCTCTGGGGCCTGGGGGGAAGCCTGTTCGTGATGGGGATCGTGTGGTGAGCGGGTCGGAGCGAAACATCGCCCTGGTTCTCGAGTACGACGGCACCGGGTACGGCGGCTGGCAGGTGCAGCCCAACGCGCCGTCGATCCAGGCCGAGGTGGAGTCGGCCCTGGAGACGCTGCTGAAGAGCCGGGTCCGGGTCACCGCCTCGGGCCGAACCGATGCCGGGGTGCACGCCCTGGGCCAGGTGGTCCACTTCCGGACCCGGGGCCGCATCCCCCTGAAGGGGCTGTTCCACGGCCTGAACAGCCTCTTGCCCCCGGCCGTTGCGGTGCGCCGGGTCCACGAGATGCCCCCGGAGTTCGACGCCCGCCGCAGCGCCCGGGAGAAGACCTACCGGTACCGGATCCACCGGGCCGCCGCTCCGTCCGCCTTCGCCAGACCCTTCAGCTGGCGCCTCACGGGGCCGCTGGACCTGACCGCCATGGCCGAGGCCGGGCGGCGGCTCGTGGGAACCCACGACTTTGCCGCCTTTCGGGCTGCGGGGTGCGGAGCCGTCACCACGGTGCGAACGGTCACGGCCGTGGACCTGATCCGGCGAGGGGAGTTCCTGGAGATCGAGGTCACGGGGAACGGGTTCTTGCGTCACATGGTCCGGATCATGGTGGGAACGCTGGTGGAGGTGGGCCGGGGCCGGATGACGGTGGGGGACGTCGCCGATCTGCTGGCCCGGCCGGACCGGGAGCGGGCCGGGCCCACCGCGCCGGCCCGGGGCCTGGTGCTCGTGGGCGTGCGCTACGGCACGAGCCCCTTGGGGTCGTTTCCGTGAACCCGGCGACCCAGGTGCTGACCCGGATCGCCCGGGTGCAGGCCCGGAGCCGCAGGGTGGCCGCGGTGCGGGCCGGGGCCGCGTTCCTGGTCGGGGCGGGCTCGATGGTGCTCGCGTCCGTGGCGGTGCTGGCCTGGGCTCCGGCCGAGGCCGGTCCCGGGATCGCGGCCGTGTTCCTGGCCGGTGCGATCGTGACGGGCGTGGGGGCGGCACGCCGGGCGTGGCTGGCCGCCCGGCCGATCGGTTCGCCCCAGGAGGCGGCCGAGGCGATCTCCGTTCTGTGCCCGGACCGGAGGCGGGACCTGGAGGCCGCGGCCGATCTCGCCCGGTGGGGCCCCGAGGGGGCCCGGGCCCGGGGGGCGAGCCCCGAGCTGGTGGAGGCGGCGGTGCGGGCCGGGGCCGAGGCCCTGGGGGGCGTGGCTCCGGAGAGGGTGGTGCCCTCGGGCCCTGCCCGGCGGGCGGCGGGATGGGGGGTGGCCGTGGCTGTGGCCGCGGTACTGGCCCTGGTCGGGGGGCCGGAGCGCGCCCGCACCGGTTGGGCCCGACTCGTGAGCGGAGGGGAGCCGGCCCCGGTGTCCGTCGGGAACCTGGTGCTCGAGCTGTTCCCCCCGGGGTACACCGGGCTCGCCCCCCAGCGGATCGAGGGGTCGGACGGCTCGTTCGAGGCCTACCCCGGCACCCGCGTCGTGCTCTCGGGCCGGCTGTCCCGGTCCGTGGGCTCGGGGCTGTGGGAGGGGCCGGCCGGCGAGACGGCGGCCCTGGATCTGGCGGGCCGGGGGTTCCGGGTGTCGTGGCTGGTCTCCAAGGCCGGCGGCTACCGGTTGCGGTTTTGGGATGGCAAGCGGGAGGTCCCCTCGGACTTTGGGACGGGGTCGGTCGCGCTCCGACGGGACCGGCCGCCCGTGGTGGAGCTGGTGGAGCCCGAAGGCGATCTGGAGCGGTTCCGGGACCAGGAGATCCGGGTTCGGTTCCGCGCCCGGGACGACTTCCGGGTGGAGTCGGCCGAGGTGGTCCTGCAGGGGGATGCGGAGGTGCGGGTGCCGGTTCGGCTCCGGCCGGGTCCGTCGGTGGAGGGCGAGGCTCGGATCCTTCCCCTGGCTCACCCCGAGCTCGGTGCCGGCGCCCATCTGCGGGTGGAGGCCCGGGACGGGGACACGGTCTCCGGCCCCAAGGTCGGGTTGAGCCGGTCGGTGTACGTGTCGTTCCTCGACGCTCGCAAGCTTCGGGGCGACATCGAGAACCTGGAGGAGCGGCTCCTGGACGGGGTGCTGGACGTCCTGGCCGACCTGCTCGAGGCCGCGCCGGACGCCGACCCCACCCCGGTCCGGGAGAAGGCCCGGGCCCTGCTCACCCTGCTGGACGAGCTGGCCGAGCGGGTGCGGCTGGCCGCGGAGGACGGGGCGGCCGGGGCGGTGGCCGTCCTCGGGGTGGAGGCCGGGCTGCGGACGGCCCTGGGGCCGTTCGCGGCCGGGGGCCCGGGGGGGGAGGCCCTGGTGGAGGAGCTGGAGCGGGACGCCCTGTTCCTGGACCGGCTCCTCCGGGACCTGCGCATGGAGGAGGCCCTGGGGCTGGGGGACGAGATCGCGGCCCTTCAACGCAGCCTGTTCGACGACCTCCAGCGGGGGGCCGACCCCAAGGACCTGGTCGAGCGGGTGGAGCAGATCCAGGACCTGCTGGCCCGGATGGCCCAGCAGCTCGGCCGCAGCGCCCGGGAGATGCCCGATGCCTTCGCCAACGCGGACGCCGTGGCGAACATGCCCCGCAGCGAGCTGGAGGAGCAGCTCCAACAGCTTCGGGCCGCCCTGGCCGCCGGCGATCAGGAGCGGGCCCGGGCCCTGGCCGCCCAGATCCTCGAGACCCTGAGCCGTTGGCTCTCGGCCCTGGAGGAGGCGGCCCAGGGCGCGGCCCGGCAGGAGGTGGATCCGGTGCTGGCCGAGCTTGGAGAGGCCGAGGCCGAGCTGGGAGAGCTGGCTGCGGACCAGGAAAAGCTGCTGGGCCAGACCCGGGACGTGGGTCGGAAGGTATCGGCCCGGGCCTGGGAGGAGTTCCAACGGTCCGCACGCGAAGGGTTCCTGGCCCGCCAGGAGGAGCGCCTCCGAAGGGTGGAGCAGGCCGCCCGCCAGATGGCCCGCGAAGCCCCCCGGACCGGGCTCCACGGCGCGGCCTCCCCGGGGATGAGCCCCCTGGACCTGTTCGAGAAGGAACGGGCCGTGACCGGCGCCGCGAGGGAGCTGCGTCAGGCCCTGGCAGAGGACTGGGCCTCGGCCAGGACCGCCCTCGAGGCCCTGGAGGCGGCCGTGGAGGACCTGCGGCGGGGAGTGGAGCAGGGGGTGGACCCCGACTCCCCGGCCCGGCCGCGGATCGGCCGGTCGGCGGACACGGCCCGGGAGAACCTGGAGGCGATCCGGCGCGACCTGGACGCCATCGCCCAGGAGCGGCTGCGGTCGGTGAGCCCGGAGGAGGCGGCCCGCCTGGCCGAGGCGGCCCGGCGGCAGGCCGAGCTCCGGAACCGGGCCGGGGACCTGGCCCAACGCCTGGAGGAGCTGGGCCGCCAGACCCCGTTCCTCGGCCCGGAGGCTGCCGAGCGGGTTCGTTCGGCGGGCGATCGCATGGGTCGGGCCGGAGGCCGGCTGGGCCAGGGGGACCCGTTCGGCGCGGTGCCGCCCCAGGTGGGGGCCCTGGAGGACCTCGCCGGCGCGGCCCAGCGGCTGCGGCAGGCCCGCCAGCGCCTGGAGCAGGCCGGGCAGGGGGGCGGCATGGCCCTGCTGCGCCGGCCCGGGGGCCGCGGCATGGGACGGGACGTGGACCGGGGGCCGGTGGAGATCCCCCGGGACACCCAGGCCCAGGAGCTTCGGGCGTTCCGCCAGGAGGTGCTGCGGGCCATGCGGGAGGGCCGGCCGCCCCCGGGGTACGAGGAGGCCGTGGAGCGCTACTACGAGCGCCTGATCCGGTGAGGCACGGGGAACGGGCCGAACGGCCCTAGAGAATCGAGGGCCCACATGATCCTCCGTTCGTTTGGGTCGGCATCGCACAGGGCGGCGAAGGGGGGCTGGCCGGCGGTCGTGGCCGCACTGCTCCTGGGTGCCCTGTGGGTCGGGGCGGCGCGGGGCGCCGAGGTGTACGGCGTGTCGGCCCGAGACCTGGGGCTGTACCTCGGCAGCAACCTCCTGGCCTCCTGGAGGGTGGCCGAGGCCCGGCAGTGGGTGGACCGCCTGGCCGCCGAGCGGCCCGACGACCCGCAGGTGCGGGCGCTGGAGGCCCGCGTGCTGTTCTTCGAGGGGCGTTACGCCGAGGCACGGGACCTGCTGGAGGAGGTGGGGGCCGAGGGGCCGTTCCGGGACCTGGTGGAGACCACCTGGGCCCGGACCCGGTCCATGCGGGCCCGGGCCGGCGGGGGGTTCCGGGTGTTTTGGGACGATCCCAAGGACGAGATCCTGGTGGACCCGGCCCTGGAGGGCCTGGCCCGGGCCCGGGAGGCCGTGGCCGAGCGGCTGGGGTTCGATCCGGCCGGGGAGGAGGTGCGGGTGGAGATCTACCCCACCGCGGCCGCGTTCACCGACGTGTCCACCCTGACCCGGAAGGAGGTGGAGACCTCGGGCACCATCGGGCTGTGCAAGTTCAACCGGATCATGATCACGAGCCCCCGGGCGACCCTGTGGGGATACCGGTGGCGCGACACCCTGTGCCACGAGTACGTGCACCTGGCCGTGTACCGGTTGAGCCGGGGCCAGGCGCCCATCTGGGTCCACGAAGGGGTGGCCAAGTACCTGGAGGGGGCGTGGCGGGGGGAGGCGGGGGAGGTCGGGCCCGCGGGCCGGGCGCTGCTGGCGCGGCGCATGCGGGAGGGGACGCTGATCTCGCTGGAGGAGATGAGCCCCTCCGTGGCGAAGCTGCCCTCGGCCGAGGACACGGCCCTGGCCTTCGCCGAGGTGGGCACCATGATGGCGTTCCTGGTGCAGCAGCGGGGGCCGGACGCCCTGCAGCGCCTGGTGGAGGGCATCGGGGACGGGCTGGGGGACCGGGAGGCCCTCGCGGCCGTGTGGGGCGGGCCGTTCGACGCCTTCGACCGGGCCTGGCGGGAGTGGGTGGAGGCGCAGGGGTTCTCGGAGGACCCGGTGGAGGTGCTTGGGCTGCACCTGGCGGATCGGGGGGGCGAGGGGGAGGAGCCCTCGGACGCTCCCGATCCCCAGGCCCGGGACTACCTGCGGCTGGGCGACCTGCTCCGGGGCAAGGGGCGGATGGCGGCGGCCGCGGTGGAGTACGAGAAGGCCTACGCGTCCGCGCCCCGGGCCCCTGGCGTGGCGTCGCGCCACGTGCTGGGGCTCTTGACCCGGGGCCGGTTCGACGAGGCCGTGTCCGTGGCGGACCAGGCCCTGCGCCTCTACCCGGACCTGGCGGTCCTGTGGTACCGAAAGGCCCTGGCCCTGTGGGAGCTGGACCGGCCCGGCGAGGCCCTGGACGCCCTGGACGAGGTGCTGGAGATCAACCCCTTCCACCTGCCCACCCGCCGGCTGAGGGCCCAGGTGCTCGATCGGCTCGGGCGGCCCGACGCGGCCCGGGCCGAGGCCGAGGTGGTGGCGCTGCTGGAAGGGGGCCCCGCCGAGCCACGGCCGCACGGCCGAGTGACCCGGCGCTCCACGAGGCCCCTGCGGGGCAGAGACTAGAGACCAGAAACTAGAGACTAGAATCTTAGGGATCTCGTCCCGTTCGTTCGATGGGCAAGCTCTCCAGCAGACCCCATGCCCCCCGACTCCGATGTCGAGACGAGCTTTCGACCGACGACGAACGGCTGACGACCAACGACCGAAGTTACATGGAAGCCCCCTTCGGCCCCTTCGGGGCCCTACAACGGGAAAGGTAACTTTCGTTGGCCCGGGTCCATTGCCGGCGGCGGGGCAGGGGGCCTGCTTCCGGCCGCGCGCGAAGCCAGGCATTGCGATTCGCCGCGCAGGCACGGGGCACGGGCGGTGGTTTCATGACCGTTCGGCGGGGCACGAACAGGACTCATGATACGAGCGTAGGAGGCGCTGCGCGGCGAGCTGAGGAGCCACACGCGGCTCTCCAGCAGGCCCCCTGCCCCCCGAGGCCTTGGCGGCGGTTCGGGGAAGCGGCCTGGGCGCCTAGCTGCCTAGCCGCCCAGCGGGCCGAAGGCCCCCGACCGACGACCGTTGACCGTAGACCGAAGTTACTAGAAAACGGGAGGATCGTGGCCGATGCATACCCAGCCCGCCCCTGTGGAGGGGAGTGACATTCAGTGGGTCGCCGAGGCGGCCCGGGCGCGGGACGCCGTGCGCTCCGAGATCGCCAAGGTCATCGTGGGCCAGCGGGAGGTGGTGGACCTGCTGCTGGTGAGCCTGTTCAGCCAGGGGCACGGTCTGTTCATCGGGGTGCCCGGGCTGGCCAAGACCCTGCTGGTCCACACCCTGGCCGACACCCTGGCCCTGGAGTTCAAGCGGGTCCAGTTCACACCCGACCTGATGCCCAGCGACATCACGGGCACCGAGGTGCTGGAGGAGGACCGGTCCACCGGGAGGCGGGAGTTTCGGTTCCTGCCGGGCCCGGTGTTCACGCACATCCTGCTGGCCGACGAGATCAACCGGGCCTCCCCCAAGACCCAGGCGGCCCTGCTCCAGGCCATGCAGGAGGGCAAGGTCACGGTGGCCGGCCAGGACCACCCCTTGCCCCGGCCGTTCCTGGTGTACGCCACCCAGAACCCGGTGGAG
The DNA here is from genome assembly GCF_000526155.1 of Deferrisoma camini S3R1. NCBI lineage: Bacteria > Pseudomonadati > Thermodesulfobacteriota > Deferrisomatia > Deferrisomatales > Deferrisomataceae > Deferrisoma > Deferrisoma camini. Next base: position 612,345 of record NZ_JAFN01000001.1, read on the forward strand.
CAGGAGGGCACCTATCCCCTCCCCGAGGCCCAGCTCGACCGGTTCCTGTTCTCCATCGAGGTGGATTATCCCGACGCGGACGAGGAGGTGGAGGTGGTCCGCCGCACCACGGCCGGGCCTCCCGAGCCGGTGGCCAAGGTGCTGACCCCCGAGCAGATCGCCCGCCTCCAGGACCTGGTTCCCCGGATCCCCGTGCCCGACGTTACCCTGGCCTATGCGGTCCGGCTCGTGCGGGCCACGAGGCCGGGCCCCGAGGCCCCCCGGGCGGTCAACGAGTTCGTGGCCTGGGGGGCCGGCCCACGGGCGGCCCAGCACCTGATCTCGGGGGCCAAGGCCCGGGCCATGCTCGACGGCCGGTTCGCGGCCGGGCCCGACGACGTCACCGCCCTGGTGGGGCCCGTGCTCAAGCACCGGATCGTGACCAACTTCCGGGCCGAGGCCCAGGGCGTGGGCGTGACGGAGATCCTGGACGAGGTGGTGAGGTTCGTCCCCCGTGCTTGACCGGGCCGACCTGTACGACGCCGGTCTGGTGGCCCGGTTGAGCCGGTGGGGGGTGCCGGGGCCGCCCAGCCCCTACCCCCAGCGGGGGGTGCACCGGAGCTCCCGCCGAGGGGTGAGCCTGGAGTTCTCGGAGCACACCGAGTACGCGGCCGGCGACGACCTGCGCCACCTGGACTGGCGGGTGTACGCGAAGACCGACCGGTTCTACGTCAAGCGTTACGAGGACGAGCGCCTCCAACGGGCGGTCTTGGTGGTGGACGCGAGCGGGTCCATGGCCTACGGGGCCGAGGCGGGGGAGGTGCGGGGAACCAAGTACCACACGGCCGCCCGCTGGGCCGTGGCCGTGGCCGCCTGCCTGCTGCGGCAGGGGGACACGGTGGGGCTGGTGCTGATGGGGGGGCAGGGAGCCCCGCCGGCCCTCTCGCCCCGGGGCGGCATCGCCCACCTCTCGGCCCTGATCGAGGCCCTGGCCGGCACCCGTCCCCACGGCCGGGCCGGGTTGGGCGGGGTGTGCTCCGCCCTGGCCGACCGGCTCGGCCGATCGGCCGCGGTGTTCGTGTTCTCCGATCTCCTGGACCCTGAGGACGAGGACCTCGAGCCCCTGCGCCTGCTGCGGGCCCGGGGCCTTGCGCCCCGCGTGGTCCACCTCCTCCATCCGGACGAGCTGGATCTCCCCTTCGAGGACCCCACCCGGTTCCGGGACCTGGAGGGCCCGGCCGAGCGGGTCCTGGATCCGTTGGCGGTGCGGCGGGCCTACCGGGAGGAGATCCGGTCGTTCCTGGACCGGGTGTCCCGAAAGGCCCTGGCCCAGGGGGTGCCGTACGCCTTCGTCCCCACCCACGGGGACCCGGCCCCGGCCCTGGCCGGGCTGGTCCGAACGGCGAGGAGGGGCGGTTGGACTTCCTGAGACCGTGGTTCCTGTGGGGGCTCGCGGCCGCGGCGCTGCCGGTGCTCCTGCACCTGCTGGGCCGGCGGAGGGTGCGCACCGTGCCCGTGGGCACCCTCCGGTTCCTTGAACGGGCGGCGGCCCGGGCCCAGGCCCGTTGGAGGATTCGGCGGTGGCTGCTGCTGCTCGCCCGGATGCTCGCCCTCGCCAGCCTGACCCTCCTCTACGCGGGACCGGGGTGCACCACCGGAGGCGACGGCCGGGGGCCGTCGGGGTGGGTCCTGGTCCTCGACACCTCCCCCAGCATGGCCGCGGTACGGGACGGTCGTTCGGCCCTGGACCGGGCGCGGCAGGCCCTGCTGGCCGTGGTGGACCGGGCCGGGCCCCAGGATCGGTTCTGGTTCCTCGGCACCTCGGCCCGGGACGAGATCCAGGGCCCCATGGATCCGGCCGGGGCCCGCCAGGCCCTGGAGGCGGCCCGGGTGCGGGCCGGTGCCCACGACCTGGGTCGGGCCCTCGCGGCGGCCCGGGCCGCGGCCGGGGGCGATCAGGGGGCCGTGATCGTGGTGGCCTCGGACCTCCAGGCCCGGGCCTGGCCCCGACAGCCGGTGCGGTGGGACGGGCCTCGGGTTCCGATGTTCCTGGTGGACTGCGGATGGCCCGACCCCGTGAACGTGTGGATCGGCCGGGTGGCCGAGACCCCGGAGGGGCTGGACGTGGGGGTGGGACGGGTGGGCACCGATGCCACGGTCACCCTTCGGCTGGTCGAGCCGAGTCGGCCGGCCCGCAAGGCGTTCGTGGAGCCCGGCCGGGCCGGGGCCCGGTTCTCCCGCGAGGCCCGGCCGGGCGTTGTGGAGCTGACGGTGGCGCCGGGGGGCGAGCTGGCGTGGGACGACCGGCTCCGGCTGCCCTCGCGCCGGAGCGGAACGCCCCGGGTGCTCCTGGTCAACGGCGACCCCCAGGGGTTCGAGCTGCGCGACGAGCTCCTGTTCGTACGCAAGGCCCTCGCGCCCGACGGCGCGCTGGCCGGCCGGTTTCGGGTGAGCGAGGTGCGGCAGTCCGACCTGCGGCCCGGCGACCTGGAGGGGGTGGAGGTGATCCTGGCCGCGAACCCCCGGCCGTTCTCCGAGGACCTCGTCCGGGCCCTGGCGGAGCGGGTGGCCGGCGGCGCCACCCTGGTGGTGTCCGCGGGGTCCCACCTCGTGCCGGGCACGGACTTCGGCCCGCTGTTGCCGGCCCCGCTCCGCGACCGGGTGGAGGTTCCGGCCGAGGACCCCTCGCGGCCGCCCTACGAGACCCTGGATCCGGCCGGGTTCGGGGGGTTCATGGACGTGTTCCAGGATCCCGGCCGGGGTGATCTGGCGGCCACCAAGGTCCGTCGTTACTGGGTCCTGGACATCCGGTCCGCCGACGGGGTGCGGGTGCTGGCCCGGCTGTCGGGAGGGGCGCCGGTGATGCTGGAGCGCCGCCGGGGCCGCGGCCGCCTGATCTTCGTGGGCACCACCCTGGACCGAGACGGGGCGGACCTGTGCCTCCAGGCCGGGTTCGTTCCGTGGTTGGAACGGCTGGTCCTCTACGGCGCGGGTCGGCTGCGGCCCCGGGTGCCCCCGGTGGTGCAAGCCGGGGTTCCCCTGGACCTGCCCTATCCGGGCACGGTCACCATCGAGGGTCCGGACGGGTTCCGGGTGCTGTGGGCCCCGGGAGACCCCGCCCCGGTGCCCGAGGCGGTGGGGCTGTATCGGGTGGTAACCCAGGCCGGGACCGAGGACCGGTTCTTCGCCCGCATCGATCCTGCCGAGTCGGACCTGGCCCGGCTGGAGCCGGCCGAGGCGGCCCGGCGCCTGGGAGAGGGTACCGTGTGGGTGCGGCCCGGCCGGGGACTGCCGCTGACCGGCCGGGGGCTGCCCGGCCGGGTCGACGCCTCGGCCTGGGCCGCCGGGGTCGTGCTGGGGGCGCTGCTGGCCGAGGCCCTGCTCTCCGGTCGGTGGCGGGGCTGGGCGGGCCGGAGGAGGGTGGATCGTGGCGCGTGACCCGGGCCTGTGGACCCGCCGGCGGTTCCTTGCCGCGCTGGGGGCGGCGGCGCTGGGGCCCGGTCTGGCCCGGGGATACGGGCTCCGGTCCTACTTCACCTGGACCCAGCTGCGGTACCCGGGGGCCTGGGACCCCAACCCCCGGGCGGCCGGCCGGTTTCTGCGGGAGCTCGCCCGACGCACCAGCGTGGAGCCCGCGGGTCGCCGGCGGGTGCTCGACCCGGGTGACCCGGCGCTGTTCGAACTGCCGTTCCTGTACGTGGCGGGCCGGTTCGGGCCGCCGGAGCTCGGCCCGGCCGGCGAGGAAGCCTTGGCCCGCTACCTGGAGCACGGGGGGTTCGTGCTGTTCGACGACGCCACCGGGGTGGCGGACTCGGGGTTTGCCGAAGGGGTGGAGGATCTGCTCGGTCGGGTGATGCCGGGCCGCCCCCTGACCCCCCTGCCGGCCGACCACACGGTGTACCAGAGCTTCTACCTCCTGTCCGGAGCGCCGGGGCGGGTCTTGGTAAGGCCGTTTCTTTATGGTGTGGATCGTGAAGACCTGACCCCGGCCGTGCTCAGCGTGAACGACCTGTCCGGCGCCTGGGATGCGGACCCCGTGGCCGGGTTCACCCACCCCTGTGTGCCCGGCGGGGAGCGTCAGCGGGAGCTGGCGTTCCGGCTGGGGGTGAACCTGGTGCTCTACGCGCTCACCGGCAACTACAAGAAGGACCAGGTCCACATCCCCTTCATCCTGAAGCGGAGGCAGCGAAGGTGAGCCCGGCCGCCGGATGGGTGTGGAAGGCGGCCTCGGCCGGCTGGCTCCTGGCGCTGGCAGTGGTCGCGGCCGCCGCGCTGGCGGCCTGGGTGACCACCTCGGGCAGGGCCCGGGGATGGAGGCGCTGGGTGCTCGTGGCCGTCCGGCTGGCGGCCCTGGCCGCGGTGGCGCTGGCGGTGCTGCGGCCCGCCCGGGAGGTGGCCCTGACCCGGGTCCGGCCCGTGCCGCTGGCCGTGGTGGTGGACACGTCGAGGAGCATGACCCTGGGCAAGGAGCCGCCGGCCGAGGGGGTACGGGCCTGGGTCGGTCGGTGGGAAGGCCGGCTGGAGGCCTTGGGTCGGGCCTACCACGTTCGGTTCTTCGGGCTGGGGGATCCGCCGCCCGTCCTGTCGCCGGGCGAGGTGCGTTTCGGCCGGGACACCACTCCCCTGGGTCGCACGTTGGAGGCCGTGGCCCGGGCCTCCAAGGACACGGCGGCCGTGATCCTGCTCTCGGACGGCCGGGACACCGAGCGGCCGGGCCGGGTGCCCAACGGGCTGCCGTTCCCGGTGTACCCGGTGGTACCGGCGGGCACCGCGGCGGCCGACCTCTGGGTGGACGCCGTGGACGTGCCGCCGGTGGCGTTCATCCGCACGCCCACCGAGGTGCGGGTCCGGCTGGTGGCCCAGGGCATCCCGGACGGGCCGGTGACGGTGACCCTGAGTGAGAACGGCTCGCCCCTGGCGGCGGAGCAGGTCCGGCTGGAGTCCGGGGCGGCAGAGGTCGTCCTCTCGTTCACCCCCCGTCGCACGGGCCGGAGGGCCTACCGGGTGGACGTGTCTGCCGTGGCAGGGGAGGAGACCGTCCGGAACAACCGGGCGTTCTTCCGCCTGAACGTGATCCGCGACAAGACCCGGGTGCTCCTGGTGGCGGGAACCCCCACCTGGGACGTGCGGTTCCTCCGCCGCCGGCTCCGCCAGGATCCGGGGGTGGACCTGATCACCTTCCTGATCCTGCGGACGCCCCGGGACCTGGCCCTGGTTCCCCAGGAGGAGCTGAGCCTGATTCCGTTTCCCACCCGGGAGCTGTTCGGCCAGGAGCTGCCCAGCTTCGACGCCGTGATCTTCGCCAACTTCGACTACGCCCCCTACGTGCCCCGCCGGTACCTGGAGAACCTGGTCCGCTACGTCCGAGACGACGGGGGCGGCTTCGCCATGCTGGGGGGGGACCGGTCCTTCGGCCTGGGAGGGTACCGGGGCAGCCCCCTGGAGGCGATCCTGCCCGTGGACCTGTCGGGCATGGTGCCGGGCCAGGCATTCCTTCCGGGCCGGTTCCGACCCCGCCTCACCCCGGCCGGCGAGGCCCACCCCCTGATGCGTTGGAGCCCCGACCCGGCCGAGAACCGCCGGCTGTGGGAGAGCCTGCCGCCGCTGGAGGGCATGAACTGGGTGCTCCGGCCCCGTCCGGGGGCCGTGGTCCTGGCCGAGAACCCGGAGCGACGCAACGAGTACGGCCCGTTGCCCCTGGTGGTGGCGGCCGAGGTGGGGGCGGGTCGGGTGCTCACGATCGGCACCGACAGCCTGTGGCGCTGGACCCTGCCCCGGGTGGGGGCCGGGGAGGACGAGGGCGCATACCGGGACTTCTGGACCCGGGCCCTGCGGTGGCTCGTGCACGACCCGGACACCGAGCTGGTGCGCCTGGCCCTGCCTGCCGGGCCGGTGCGGGCCGGCGCGGCCCTGGAGCTGAAGGCCCGGGTGCTGGATCCGTCGTACCGACCGGCCACCGGCGCCGAGGTGTCGGGCCGGCTGAGGGACGAGGCCGGTGCGGAGCTGCCCCTCTCGTGGGCCGAGACGGCTCCGGGCGAGTACGCGGCCCGGCCGGTGGTGCCGCCGCGCTCAGGGGTGTGGACGGCCGAGGTCGAGGCCCGGCTGGGCGGTGCGGTCCTGGGCCGGGACCGGCTCGGCATCCCCGTGGAGGAGCCGAGCTCCGAGCCCCTGCGGGTGGGGGTGGACCGGGCGTACCTGGAGGCCCTGGCCCGGGCCACCGGGGGGCGGGTCGTCGATCCCCGGGACGACGGGGTGTTCCGTGACCTGGAGGACCAGGCCCGGCGCCGCACCGAGGTGGTGGGCCGCCGGGTGGACGAGGTCTGGGCCCGGTGGCCCCTGTGGGCCCTGACCGTGGCGCTCATGGTCCTGGACTGGGGGCTGCGGCGGCTGTGGACCTGAACCTGGTTTCGCCGGACGGGCATCGATATGATTCCCGAACCCCCGGGCCCCTGCGGGGGAGAAACCGGAAACTAGAGACTAGAGACTAGAATTTGGGGGGCCTGGCCCGTTAGCCGAAGTCAGACCCCATGCCCCCGAGCCGGGATGCCGTGACGCAGCTAGGGGGATGGAAGATGTTTCTGGCCTCCCAGCTCCCTCGCATCCTAGCGGGCCGAAGGCCCGAGGTGACTCAACGCGGGTGAGATCCATGGCAGAACGACGCGACGACGATGTGTGGGTCCGGCTGATCCGGGCTGCGGTCCGGATCAAGGAGCTGGCCCCCTGGCGGTGGATGGACGAGGCCCAGGTGTTCGGGGTGGTGGACCCCGAGACGGGCGAGCACGGGTACGTGAGCGTGATGGGGACCCAGGGGCAGCACCTGGCCGTGGCGGTGTACCGGGGGCCGGTGGGGCTGTTGGGGTTTTCGCGCATGCAGGCCGGGGAGCTGGAGGAGCGGCCCGAGCTCTTTTTCGAGATCCCCCAGCTCCAGGTGTCGTTCGAGGATCGGAGCATCCTGAGCCGGCAGGACTGGGAGCTGCTGAGGCACAGGGGGTTCCGCTTTCGGGGCCGTCAGGCCTGGCCCCTGTTCCGGGCCTACCGGCCGGGGTGGGAGCCGTGCCTCCCCGACGAGGCCGAGGCCCGGTTCCTGGCCCTGGCGGTCGAGCAGCTGTTCGACGTGGCCACGCGGCTCGAGCAGGATCCCACCATCCTGTTCGGTCCCGCGCCCGACGCCCTGCTGCACCGGGTGGCCCGGGGGCGGGGGGGTGCGTGGCGGTGGTCCGATCGGTACATGCCTCCGCCCGAGTTCCCGGACACCCGCATCCCCATCGCCATCGAGGGGAGCCTGGTGGAGCACGTGGAGGGGCTTCCGGTGGGCATCGGATGCGTGGAGGTGGAGGCAGGGCTGGCCCCCCTGCCGGTGGGGCCCCGGCGGGGCGAACGGTTCTTCCCCGTGATGCTCCTGGTGGCCGACGAGCGCACCGGCGCCGTGGTCCACATGGAGACCCTGGAGCCCATGGAGCCCTACGAGTACACCTTTGGCGAGATCCCCCAGGCCCTCCTCGAGGGGTTCGCCCGGGCAGGCCAGCGGCCCCGGGCCGTGCGGGTGAGGCCCGGGCTGGTGGCCGGCGTGTTGAAGGCGGTGGAGCAGGGCATCCCCTGGCTGCGGGTCGAGGTGGTGCCGGCCGTGCCGGCGGCCCAGGCGGCGAGGGAGTCGCTGTTGGCGTTCCTGGAGGAGGAGCGGCGGTGAAGGGTTGTCCCGGCCGGGCCGGGCCGGGCCGGCCGCCGGGCCTTGGTCCGCGGGGTTTGCGGTGAGGCGCGTGCTGTGGGGGATGCTCGGCGTGGTGGGGGCGGTGGTGGCCGGGCTGTGGGCCTTGGGCCTGCCTCCGGTGGAGCGGGCCGTGGTGGGGTGGGCCCAGGCCCGTGCCGGCCGTGCGGGCATCGACCTGGAGGTCGGATCCTTCGACTTCGATCCGTGGAAGGTGCGGGTCAGAGTGCAGGCGCTCCACGTGCGGGGTCCCTCGGGCCGGTGGCGGGTGGACCTGGACGCGGGCGAGGTGCGGCTCCACCCGGGCCGGTCCCTGGCGGGCCGGCCCCGGCTGACCCTGCGGCTGGTGCGGCCCCGTGTGCGGGTGGCGGCCGGACCGGGGAGCGGGGGGGGCGGCCCGCGGCAGGGACCGTCGGAGGGAGCCCGTCTCTGGCTGGCCTCGGTGGAGGAGCTGGAGATCGTCGGCGGCGAGGTCTCCTGGGCCGACCCGCCCCGGGATCTGGAGGTGGTCCTCCGGTCGATCGAGGGCCGCTGGAAGAACGACCGGGGGGAGGTGCGGCTGGGCCGGGGCGAGGTGCGATGGGCCGGCCGGGCGCAGGCCTTGGAGGCCGTGTTCCGGGGTTCGCGCCGGTGGGGCGTGCTCCGGATCGACGAGGCGTCCCTGAAGCTGCCGTGGGCCTCGGTGGGCCTCGACGGCACGTGGGCGGGTCGTGACCGGCTGGACCTGACCCTGCGGATCGGGCTGCGGGCCGGCGAGGTCCCGGCGGAGTGGATCGCGGCGGCCCGCTTGGGGCGGTTCGCGCCGCTGGCCGGAGAGGTCTCGGTGGTGGGCCGGGTCGGGGGCACCGTGTCCGAGCCCGCGGCCAAGGGCACGGTTCGCCTGTCGGGCGGGCGGTTCGGCCCCGTGACCGGGGCCACCGCCCGGGCCTCGTGGAAGGCGGACGGGGGCGGCCTTCGGTTCACCGGGCTGCGGGTCGCGAGCTCGGTGGGCGGGGTGGACGCCATGGAGGGCGGGCTGTACTGGGACGACGGGCTCCGGCTGGAGGCGGCCGGCCGGGTGGAGGGGTTCGACCTCAGGCCGTTCATGGGCCTGTTCGTGCCCCGGTGGTTCCCCGTGGGCCTGCGGGCCACCGGCCGGGTGGAGGCCCGGGGCCCCCTCCGGCCGCGGCTCGCGCTGCGTTACCGGCTGTCCTGCGGGGTGGAGGGGCTGGACGTGACCGTGCGGCCGGGAGAGGCTCCGGTGTACGCCCTGGCCCGGGCCCGGGTGGAGGCCGAGGGCACGGTGGGAACCCGTGACCTGACGGTGGACCGGGCCGACATCCGGGCCGACTCGGCCCGGGTGCGAATCTCCAAGGGCCGGGTGGAGTACCGCAAGGGCTTGTGGTTCGACACCGAGCTTTCCTTCGAGGATCTGGCCCTGGCCGGTCGGTGGGCCCCCGCCGGCCTGCAGGCGCGGGGCACGGCGCGGGGCCGGTTCGGCGGTCCGTACCGGAACCTGGAGTTCACCTACGACGTGGGGGCCCGGGTGAGCTATCGGAACGTGGATCTGGGACCGGTGGAGGCCCGGGTCTGGCTGGACTACCGGGGGCTGCGGATCGAACAGGGCCGGTGGACCCCCCCATGGGGCCGGGTGGAGGTGGAGGGGGCGCTGGGGTGGGCCCCGGACCGGCCCACCGAGCTGACCGTGCGGGCTCGGGAGGCGGACCTGGCCGGCTTGGCAGGGGCCGTGGGGGGGATGGGTTGGCCGGTTCCGGTGGAGGTCGGGGGCACGGCCGGGGTCCGGGCCCGGCTGAGGGGCGGCCCGCGGGATCCCCGGTTCGAGGCCCGCATCGAGGGGCAGGGGGTGACGGTGGGCCGGCTGCGGATCCCGGACCTGACCGCCACGGTGCGGGCCCGGCCCGGGCATTGGGAGGTGGAGGAGCTCCGGGCCCAGGTGTACGGGGGCACCGCCCGGGGGGCAGGCCGCGGAGACCGGGTCGGGCTGGAGGCTCGGGTGGACCTGGGGGGTGTGGATCTGGACCGGCTGGCCCGGGCGTTCGGGGCGCGCCTGGGGCCTCGGCTGAGGGTCGGCGCGTTCCGGGGACGGCTGGACGTGGCAGGCCTGTACTCCTCGCCGCGGGTTCGGGCCGAGGGCACGGTGACCGGAGCGGTGGTGGCCGGCCGCAGCCTCGGCCCGGCGGACGTGACCGCCGAGTGGCAGAAAGGGCGGGTGCGGGCCCGGGCCCGGGCGTACGGAGGCGCGGTGCGGGTGGAGGCCCAGGTCGTGCCCCGGCCGGCCGGCCGGCTGCGGGTGGCATGGACGCTGGAAGGATGGGACCCGGGGGAATGGGAAGGTCTGCTGCCCCGGGGGCTCCGGCTGGGGCGGCTGGACGGCAGCGGCACCGTGGAGGGCCGCATCGGGGCCCCGCTCCCCACCTGGACCGCCGAAGGGGAGGTGGAGGCCGGGGCCGTGGCCTACCTGGGCCGGTCGGCGGGGTCGGTGAAGATCCGCGCGGACGCCGGAGGCAAGGGGATCGGCTTCCGGGTTTGGGTGCCCGAGCTGGGCACCCGGGCCGAGGGCCTGTGGTCCCTGGAGCCGGGCTGGCCCCTGGAGCTGGAGGTGCACGCCTCGGATCTGCCCCTGGCCCGGGTGGCCGGCGGGGGGTGGGACGGCCGGCTCTCGGGCAACCTCCGGGGGGTGGGAGGGGTGCGGGGGGTGTTGCAGGCCCGGTCGCCGGCGGAGGTGGTGTCGGCCCTGGCCGAGGTGCGGGGCGAGGTCTCTTGGAGGAACCTCCGGATTCCCGGCGGGGGGGCGGTCCCCGACGGAACCGCCCGGCTGGAGACGAGCGAGGCGCTGCCGCTCGTGGAGGTGTCGGCCGGCCCGGTGGCGGGGACGCTCCGGCTGTTGGATCGCCGCCGGCTCGCGTGGCGGGCGAGCGCCCGGCTGCGGGACGCGCGGCCCGAGCTCTACCTGGGGCCCTGGATTCCCCCGGGCTGGGGAGGCCGGGTGAGCGGCACGGCCGAGGCCGAGGGTCGGGCCGAGCGGTTGGAGGCGGCTTCGATCGAGCTCCGGGTCGAGGACCTGGCGGGGCCGGGGCTCCGGCCCTCGCGGTGGGAGGTGGCGGCCCGGCTCGCCGGGGGGCGGTGGGAGGCCACGGCAAAGGGGGGGGAGACCCTGTGGGCGGAAGGAGCCTGGTCCCCGGCGGAGGGCGGGGCCGGCCGGGTGGTGCTCCGGGGGTTCGACCCGGCCGAGTGGGTGGCGGAGGGCCGCTGGCCGAAGGACGTGGAGGTCCGGGTGGACGGGGAGGTCGCGTTCCAGGTGGCGGCCCGGGGAGCCCTGTCGGCCGAGGCGGACCTGTCCCGGGTGACCGTGTCGGTGCCGCCGGTCCGGTTGCGCAACCACGGGCCGGTGCGGGTGCGCTGGGACGGCGGGACGCTCCGGTTCGACCAGGTGTGGCTCGAGAACGGGGAGTTCACCGTCACCCTTTCGGGCCGGGCCGACCTCGAGGAGGGGTGGGCGGTTCGGGGGAAGGTCCGGTGTGACCTTGCCGCGCTGGCCCGGTTCCTGCCACCGGTGGAGTCGGCCCGGGGCGTCCTGTTCGCCGACCTCGAGGTGGTGGGCCCCTGGGCCTCCCCGGCCCTCAGGGGGCCGATCAAGGTGCTGCCGGGGGCCGAGGCACGGCTGAGGGCGCTGGCGCTGCCCATCACCGAGGCGGAGGCCTCCGCCTACCTGGATCCCCAGGAGGGGCTGCTGCTGGAGTGGTTCGACGCCGCCCTGGGCAGCGGCCGGATCCACCTGGAGGGCCGGGTGCCGCTGGACGGGATCCGGCCCACGGACCTGCGGCTGTGGGCCGAGGTGCGCGACGTGGCCCACGAGCAGCCCCCCGGAGTGAGCTACCAGGTGGACGCGGACCTGCTGGTCTCCGGGCTTCCGCCGAACCTGCGGATCGGCGGCGAGATCCGGCTGGACCGGTTCCGGTACACCCGGCGGATCTCGTGGAAGACCATGCTCCTGGACCTGCTCCAGCGCCGGCCCCGGCGGGTCGAGGCGGCCGCGGCCGGGGGCGGGGTGGTGGTGGATCTGGCCGTTCGGGGCGAACGGGACCTGCGGATCGAGAACAACCTGGCCCAGGTGGACCTGGCGGTGGACCTTCGGGTCCGGGGAGCCCTGCCCCGCCCCCTGCTCTGGGGCCGGGTGGAGTTCACGGGAGGCGAGGTGCGGTTTCGAAACACGGTGTACGAGGTGCGGCGAAGCGCGGTGGAGTTCCTGGGGGACGCCGGCCCGGCCCCCCTGCTGGACGTGCACGCCCGCGCCCAGATCTCGGGGTACCTGGTGAACGTGGACCTCACGGGCCCCCTCGACGACTACCAGGTGTTCCTGTCGAGCTCTCCCCCCCTGGACCGCACGGACATCGTGTCGCTGCTGACCCTGGGGGCCACCTCCGACACCCTGGCCGGCGGCCAGGGCGTGTCGGCGGCCGAGGCGGCCAGCTTCCTGACCGGCAAGGTGCAGGACACCCTGGAGTCCGGGGTGGGCGAGATCCTGGGGTTCGACCAGTTCCACATCGACCCCGCCTACTCCCCCGCGGCCCAGAGCACGGTGCCCCGGATCACCATCGGCAAGGCGATCACCCGCGACCTGTACGCCCGGTACGCGGCGACCATCGGCGCCGAGACGTCCCAGGATCTGGAGGTGCAGTACCGGCTCAGCCCCCACGTGTCCGTTCTGGGTACCTGGTCCGACCGGGGCTCCGAGACATCGGGGTCCCTGGGTGGAGAGGTCCGGTTCCGGTTTTCGTTCCGATGAGGCGGCTGGTTGCCCTTCTGCTGACGCTGGTGCTGGCGGCGGCCGCGGCCGAGGCCGGCCAGGGCGGGGACGTGGTCTCCCGGCTGGTGATCGAGAACCGCACCCGGGTGCGCGACAAGGAGGTCCTGCGGCTCCTGGGATTGCGCGCCGGAAGGCCGCTGGACCGCCGGGAGATCGAGCGGGGCCTGGGGCTTCTCGCCCGGAAGGTGGAGGTGGGGGAGGTCCGGGTCGAGGCCGAGCCGGGGGCCGGGGGCGAGACGGTGACCGTGACGGTGCTGCCGAGGCTCCTGGTACGGTCGGTGGGGGTGCGGGGCGGGCCCCGCCGCGTCCGGGAGCGGGCCGAGGCCCGGTTGCGCACCGTGTCGGACCGGCCGGTGGTGTGGGCCCGCCTCGACAAGGACCGGGCGGAGATCCGCGAGGTGTTCCGGAGGGAGGGGTACCCGCAGGCCCGGGTCACGCCGGAGGTCCGGCCCGACGGTTCCGGCCAGTGGGCCGAGGTGGTGTTCCGGGTGGAGCCGGGAGAGCCCCGCCGGATCACCGAGGTGAGCTGGCCCCCGGACTTTCCGGTGGAGCCGTGGCGGCGGGCGGCCCTGCTGAGACTGGGGAGGGGGGATCGGGCGAGCGAGCCCGACTTGGAGACCGGGGTCCGGCGGCTCGTGTCGTTCCTGCGGCGCAACGGCTACCCCGAGGCCCGGGCCGGCAGCAGCCGGTTCGTCCCCGCGGACGGGGGCGTCCGGCTCACCGTGGGTGTGATCGCCGGCCGGCCGATCCGCTTCCGTTTCGAGGGGGTTCCGGAGTGGCGCAAGGGGGCGCTGCGGGCCGCGCTCCGGGAACGGTTCGGCCAGCCCGTGGACCGGGCCTGGCTGGACGCCGCGGCCGGGGCCGTGGCCGAGGTGCTCCGGGCAGACGGGTACCGGGACGTGCGGGTCAGCGTGCGCCAGGAGGAGCCCGGAGACACGGGGCCGCAGGTGGTCACGTTCCGGATCGAGCCGGGGCCGCGGGTGGCGGTGAAGCGGGTGGAGTTCCGGGGGAACGAGACCATCTCGGCTCGGCGGCTCCGGCGGTACATGGCCCTGGTGCAAGGGGGGCTGCTGAGACCCCCCCCGTTCACCCAGCAGGCCCTGGAGCGGGATCTTCGGGTCCTGACCGAGTACTACGCCACCAAGGGGTTCTGGGACGCGAGGGTGTCCCTGGAGGAGATGACCGTCGACCCCGCCGGCGCGGCGTCGCTGACCCTCCGGGTTGATGAGGGCACGCGGTACCGGTGGGGCGAGGTGTCCGTGCGGGTGTCGGGGGACGAGTCGTTCCGGGCCCCGGTCGACCGGGTGCGCTCGGGGGCGTGGGCCGACGCGGGGCATCTGGAGGAGGTGCGCCGGGATCTGATCCAACGGCTCGCCGCGGCCGGGTTCCCGGAGGGGCGGGTCACCTACGAAACCCGGGTACGGCGGGGGAGCGGGGTGGTGGACGTGGCGTTTCGGGTGCAGACCGGCCCCAGGGTCCGGTTCGGCAAGGTGGTGGTCAGCGGCAACGCCCGCACCCAGACCAAGGTGATCCGCAGGGAGCTCACGTTTCGCCCGGGCGACCTGTGGGACCCGGCCGCGATCCGGGCGTCCCGGCAGAGGCTGTACGGGCTGGGCTTCCTTCGAAGGGTGGAGGTGGTGCCGGTTCCCACGCTTGCGCCGGCCGGGGTTCGGGACGTGGAGGTGAGGGTCGAGGAGCAGGACGCGGGCCTCGTGGAGTTCGGGTTGGGGTACGGGACCGAGGAGGGGGTGAAGGGGTTCCTGGGGCTCAGTCACGGCAACCTGGGGGGCTACGGCCGGAGCCTGGGAGGCCGGTACGACTTCGACCGGCTGGAACGGTCCCTGGCGGTGAACTTCCGGGAGCCCTGGCTGTTCAACCATCCCGTGGACCTGCGGCTGAGCCTCGTGGACCGGGTGGCCGACCTGCCCGCGTACCATCTGAACGCCACGGCCCTCCAGGTGAGCCTGGACAAGCGTCTGGGCCCGAGGGCCCGGGGATCGCTCGTGTACACCTTGGAGTCGAACCGGCTGAGCGACCTGGTGCCCGAAGCCGTGGAGGCGGGCGCCCCGGTCACGAGCTATCTGCTGTCCTCGGTGGGGCCGTTCCTCGCCTGGGACTCCCGGAACGACCCCTTCCGGCCCCGCAGGGGGTTCTATCACACGCTCCAGGCCGAGTGGGCCACCGATCTTCTGGGATCCGAGGTCCAGTTCGAGCGCTACACCGGCACCGTGAGCGGATACTTCAGCTCCGGGCGCTTCACGCTGGCCCTGCTGGGGCGGGGGGGGCTGGCGCTCACCCGGGGCAAGACCGCCGAGTTGCCCGTGAACAAGCGGTTCTACTTGGGGGGCCGGAGCACGGTGAGGGGGTTCCACCGGGACGCCATCGGCCCGCGCTCAGCCGACGGGAGCCCCCTGGGGGGCGACGTCATGGTGAACCTGCGGGCCGAGCTGAGGTATCGGTGGAGGGGCGCCGTGGGGTTCGCCGTGTTCTGGGACGCCGGCAACGTGTGGAACCGATCCGTGGAGCCCCCCCAGTACACGGCGCTGCGCCAGGGGGCCGGGGTGGGGTTCCGGTACGAGACCCCCGTGGGCCCCCTGGCCTTGGACCTGGGGATCAACCTCTCCCCCCGGGAGGACGAGGACCGCACCGTCTGGCACTTCACGGTGGGAAACGTGTTCTGACGACGCGGTCGGCTCGGGGTCGAGGCCGGCGTGCCTACGTGTTCGGAACGAGGCGCAGGCGGATCTTCGACGGATCGAAGCTGACGACCTGGACCGGCATCTCCTGGCTTGACAACTGCTGGATCGCATCGGCCAAGGTCTGCGCCGTGCCCACGTACTCCACCTGCAGCTGACTCACCGCGTTGGCATCGAAGGACTGCTGGTAGATCCCCTTCACGCCGGGAACCGAACGGAGCTTCTGTTTGAACAGGGAGAGGGTCTGGTAGTCCACGCCTTCGATCTCCACCGAGAGCAGAGCCGTCGCAGGGGCCCTTTTTTGCAGCGATGCGGCCTTCGGGCGTTCGGGGCCCTTGACGGCCTTGTTCGAGCTCCCCACGCAGCCGAACAACGTCAGTGCTGCCGAGGCCAAAACGATCGCCTTCCACTTCTTCATAGCGCCCTCCTCGTACTTGTGAGATCTGCTTCGTGTGGCCGAATCCCCTACCAGAAACGAAGGAAAGGGTCAAGGTCGCGCGACGTGCTTCGACGAGGCCGGGGTCAGGGGCGGCCGGGGGTCGCAGGCACGAACCCGCCCTTCTCCTCGTCCCACTCGTACTCCCCCGCCCCCCACAGGGCTCGCAGGTCTCCGGCCGAGAGCCCCAGGCCGGCCACCGCGTCCAGCCGTTCCAGCGCGCCGAGAACCTCCGCGTCCGAGATCTCGAAGTCCGCGTCCTGGTCCGCCCAGTGCACGTACTCCAGGTCGGTCCGCACCTCTCCCCGGATCGGTTGCCCGTCCCCCCGGGCACGGGTGACCACCCGCCCTCGGAACCGGTGGGTGCTGCCCTCGGGGCCCTCCGGAGCCCGAACCACGTATCCGATCCGGGCGGTGCCGCCTGAGACCGTGAGGATCCAACGGACCACGCCGTCGTCGCCGGGACCCTGGGCGGGGGGTGGCACCGCCCCCTCGAAGGCCCACCCCCGGGGCAGCTCCTCCCGGACCACGACGCGGACCGGGCGGGTGCCGGCCGCCTCCACCTCGATCACCACCGGGATCCTGGTCCCCGGGGGGCAGTAGGGGGGAAGGAGCCGCCGGGCCTCCACCTCTCCGCTGCCGACCCACAGCCACCACCCGGCCGCGAGGACCAGGGCCGAGGCCACGGCCCCCACCATCCAGGCGAGGCGCCCCCTCTTTCGGTGCGGGCCGGGCCGGGTCGCCGGGAGGATCTCCTCGAGCTCCACCTCCAGGGCCCGGGCCAGGGCCTCGGCGTTCTCCCGCCGCACCGACGCGGTCCGGTTGTTCTCCCACCGGCTCACGGTGTCCACGCTGACCCCGACCACCTCGGCCACGTAGAGCTGGGTGAGGCCCTTGGCCTCGCGGATGCTCCGCACCCGTCCGCCGTCGAGGCGCAGGGTGGGGGCGTCGGGCCGGCTCATGCCGGGGCCCCCCGGGCCGGGCCCACGCCGGGCCGACGCGAGACAGGCCCGACCCGACATCGGGCCCCATGCGGCCCGATGTGGATGGTGCCGGCCCGATTCCGGCCGTATAGACGGGGGGAGAGCCCGGCGCGAGGCGCCACGCCGGACCACCGCCCCCCCAAAAACCAGGAAGGAGGATCTGCCATGAGAAATCCAGCTGTGTTGACCCTGGTGCTCGTCGCTGCCGTTACGGCCGCCCCGACCGCCCGGGCCGGGGACGCGTCAACGCCCGTGCCGGAGACCCTGGAGCTCAACGTCCAGGCGAACCATGCCGAGGTGGCCGGGCTCCCCAAGGACACCAAGGCGGTGCCCGGTTTCTCCCACCGGCGCCACGCCGACGAGTACCTGAAGGGCCGCCAGGCCTTCTCCCGGTTCCCTTACGAAGACTCGTTCACGTGCGCCGCCTGCCACCACACGGCCCAAACCCCGGAACAGGCCGGATCGTGCCTGTCGTGCAAGGACGCGGACCGGATGTTCGCGGCCGTGGGCGGGCCCGGCAAGGTGAAGAACCTGTTCCACGAGGTGTGCCGAACGTGCCACAAGGCCGCGGCCAAGGCCGGGGCGGCCGAGCCCCCCACCCGCTGTTCGGGATGCCACCGGTGAGCCCCGCCGCCCACGGGCCGGTCGGCCCGGGGGTCATTGTTGTTACCCCGGCGGACAAGCAGGCGCTATCGCTCCCTTGCCCCGCCCCATCCTCCTACCCCCCTGCCCGGCGCTTGCGCTCGACCCGGTCGTGGGGCCGGTCGTGGAGCTCCACCAGGGCGTACTCGTCGGTGGTGGCCCGGTGGAAGGCGTCCTCCCCTTGCGCCCGGCAGGCGGGGCAGCACCGCCGGGGCAGCTCCACGGTGAGCACCTTGCGGGCGGGGTTCTCCCAGCTCTCCAGGACCACGGCGCCCCCGCAGTCGTCGCACACCCGCACCCGTTCGTGCTGCTGCTCCCGGATGCCGGCTCCGTCGTAGAACACGCTGCGGGTCTCCTCCAGGTGGGTGCGGCCCCGGACCGCTTCGGCCCGCAGGGCGTCACGCCGCAGGAACTTCTCCAGCATCAGCTCGCACAGCCGTTCGATGTATTGGCGCGATCGTTCCCCCATGCGCAGCAGGTCCGGGTGGTAGTCGGGCTCGACCACCGCGCTGGTGTCCAGGCCCGCCATGGCCAGAAGGATGCCCGTGTTCACGTAGGGCAGCGCGCTCTGCACGGAGTAGCCCCCTTCCAGCACGGCCACGTGGGCACGAAGCCGGCGGGTCAGGGTGGCGTAGCCCTGGGCCGTGATCGCCATGTCGGTGATCGGGTCGGTGAAGTGGTTGTCCTGACCGGCGGAGTTCACGACCAGATCGGGCTTCCACTCCTCGAGCACCGGCAGCACCAGGTGGTCGACCACGTGCAGCAGGCCGTCGTCCGTGGTGCCGGGGGGCAGGGGGATGTTCAGCGTGGTGCCGAAGGCGTTGGGCCCGCCGAACTCATCCGGGAACCCCGAGCCCGGGTAGAGGGTGCGCCCGTCCTGGTGGATCGAGATGAACAGAGTGTCCGGGTCGTGCCAGTAGATGTCTTGGGTACCGTCGCCGTGGTGGCAGTCGGTGTCCACCACGGCCACCCGCAGGTCGCCGTAGTGGCTCCGGAGGTGCTCGATCATGACGGCCTCGATGTTGATCACGCAGAACCCCCGCAGGCCGTGGACCACCCGCCGGGCGTGGTGCCCGGGCGGCCTCACCAGGGCGAACGCCCTCTCCACGTCCCCGTCGAGGACCCGGCGGGCCGCCTCGATGGCCCCCCCGGCCGACACCAGGTGGGAGGGGCTGGTGTGGGTCTCCAGGTCCGGCACCCCGGTGTGGACCCGCTCCACGTCGGCCATCGCGGCCACCCGGGGCGGGTACTCGACCACCCCCTCGATGTCCAGGAGCCCCTCCTCGAAGATCTGGTCCCGGGTGTACAGGAGCCGCTCCTCCCTCTCCGGGTGGGTGGGGTCGATGGCCCAGTCGAACGCCGGAAAGAACACCACCCCCGTGCGTTGGGGCGCGCGAAGCCGCATGACAGACTCCTTGGGCCTTCGGCCCGCTGGAAGGCGCGAAGGCTGGAAAGCCGGAAAGCTGAAAACCTCATCCGCCCCCTGACCCCATGCCCCCGCCGGAAACCCTCCCGGCCCTGGCAGGACGCGGGGAGGGGTTCCTCAATCGACCCGGCTCAGGATGCCGGGCCGGATCTGGGCCCGGAGCCGGTGGATCCGGCCCACGGTGGCGAACCCCTCGATCACGTTGAAGCTCTCGACGTCCGCGATGTCCACCGGGGCCGCCGGGTCCAGCTCCCCCTTGGACCTCGCGGCCACGAGCGCGGCCTCGGTGGCCCGGGTCTGGAGGTCTGCCAGGGGGAAGGAGGAAGGGATCTCCTCGTACACGCCGGCTTCGGGAATGGACAGGTACCCGCGGGCCGTGTCCGCCACCGCGTGGACCTCGGCGTTCACCCGGGCCACGGCAGCGCCCACGGCGTTGGCCACGTCGAAGTGGTTGGGCACGGTCACCGGCAGCCCGATCGCCTCCTCCACGTAGGGCGCGATGGCCCGGGCCGGGCCGCCCACGGCCAGGATGCGGGCGGGCCGCACCCGGTGGCCCTCCAGGAGCTCGTGCAGGGTGTAGACGGGCCGGGCGTTCACCTCGTCCAGGGTGCGACGCACGGCCCGGGCGATCTCGGCGGCCCAGGCCTGCAGGATCCGGCGGGCGGCCTCCTCCGGCAGCACGCCCAGCCCGTCCGCCAGGGGCGCCAGGGCCTCCAGGGCCCGCTGGCGGTTCCCCACGGCCCGGCCCAGCACCACCAGGGCGTCGGTGGGGGTGGGGTGGGTGCCCCCGAGGGCCGCCGGGGGACCGAACCGACGGGGCCCCACCCGGATCTCCCCGTCCTCCAGCCGGACCCAGCTGTCCCCCCCGGCCGGCGCCGACCGGGTGAACAGGGCCCGGATCTGGGTGAGGTACGGGCCGATGGTGGCCCCCTGGGGCTCCAGCAAGGGCGCGCCGGCCGAGAACAGGCAGATGTCGGTGGTGGTGCCTCCGATGTCGAGGCCGACGGTCTCGGCGGCCACGGTGTCGAGGGCCAGGGTGCCCAGGGCGCTCGCCGCCGGGCCCGACAGGGCGGTCTCGGCCGGGTTGGCCAGGGTGCGGGCGGCGTGGGTGCCGCCGTCGGCCCGCAGCAGGTACAGGGGGGCCAGCACGCTGAACCGCCGCAGGGCGTCGGTCATGGACGCCACGAAGGTCCGATGGAGCCGCCACGCGCCCGCCGCCAGGTAGGCCGTGGCGATGCGGCGGGGGAAGTTCAGGGTGCCGGCCAGCTCGTGGCCCAGGGCGACGAAATCGAACCGGTCGCCGGCCAGCTCGGCCAGCCGGCGCTCGTGGGTGGGGTTGCGGGTGGAGAACTTGCCGGCCACGGCCAGCACCCGGATGCCGGCGGCCGCGAGCTCGTCCAGGAGCCGCCGGGCCGCCTCCTCGTCCAGGGGCACGATCTCCCGTCCCCGGTGGTCCACGGCGCCGGGCACCACCCGGAACCGGTCGTCCAGGGCGAGCAGCCGGGGCGAGATGCCCGGCCCGGCCGTCACCAGGGTGCCGGTGGGCTCCAGGTCCCCCTGGACCACGGCGTTGGTCACCAGGGTGGTGCTCAGCACCACCCGGCGCACCGCCCGGGGGTTGATGCCGTCCAGCAGCTCCTCCAGGGCGTCCAGGGTGCACTCCCGAAGGTCGGCGTGGGTAGGGACCTTGACCTTGTGGAGGACCCGTCCCTCCTCCACGGCCACGCCGTCGGTATGGGTGCCTCCCACGTCGATGCCGAGAAAGATCCCCCTCATTCTGGCCTCCTGCGCCCGGGGCGGCCCCCGAGCGAAAGCATCCGCCGCCGGGGCACCCAGGCGGCCCCGGTGGGACACAGCTCCTGACAACAGTAGCACCGAATGCACTGCCGGGGCGAGAAGCGGGGAGGAATGCCGGGCCCCAGGGCCTGGGCCGGGCAGCCTTCCACGCACACCCCGCACCCCGTGCAGGTGGCGGCGTCGAACCGGGGAAGCGGGGCGGTGAGCGCCCGGGCCAGGCTCCGCAGGGGCGCCGGAAGCCGCCAGTCGCAGGGGCTGCCGGGCGCCGGCCGGAACCGGATCGGGGCGGCCGGGTCGCCCACCACCCGGATGCGGTCGGGCGAGATCCGGCCGGTGCGTCGGCTCACCGCCACGGTGGGCACGTCGTCCGGCCGGAACCCCGACAGCCGCGTGGCCACCCAGTCGAGGGCCGGCGCATCGGCCGACGCGAGCACCAGCCCCCGGTCGATGGGACGACCCCGCCCCGGTCCCGGCCCCTCCATGGCGACGATCCCGTCCAGCAGGGTCACGGCGGGCCGGACCACGCCCTCCAGGTCCAGCAGGTGCTGGGCGAACGTCTCCGGAGTGCGGCCGGCCCGGAAGTGGAGGCGGACCTTGCGCCGGCCGGGCACGCACCCGAACAGGTTCTTCACCCCCAGGGTGAGGCCCATCATGGTGTGGGTCTTCCACTTGGCCAGGTTCCACACGCGGTCCGCCTCGAGGACCCGCGCCGACACCGACACGGCCTTGTACACCCGGCCGTGGGCCAGGGCCACGGGACCGTCGGCCAGGTCCACCACCTCCACCCCGTGGCGGCGGCACACCGCGGCCACGCCCGACACCTGGGCGGCCCGGCGGGCCGTGCCCAGCCCGGGGGAGTCGGCCACCACGGCGCGGGCCCCCAGGTCCGCCAGCACGCCGAGCACGGCGTCCACCACGGCCGGGTGGGTGGTGACGGCGGTCTCGGGCTTCCGGGGCGCCAGCAGGTTGGGCTTCACGAGCACGGTGTCCCCCCGGGCCGCGAACCGTTCCGGTCCTCCGAGGAGGTCCAGGGCCCGCCGGACCGCGCCTGCGGCGCCGGCGTAGTCGGGTGCGGCGACCACGGCGACCCGGGTCACGGTCGGCGCGTCTCCGCTTGCACGAGGCGGGCGTACGCCCGTTGAAACCAGCGGGTGTGGGGGCCGGGCTCCCCGGATCCCACCGGCCGGCCGTCCACGCGGACCAGGGGCACCACCTCGACCACCGAGTTGGTGAGAAACGCCTCGTCGCTCCCGGCCAGGTGACGGGGCTCGTAGAACCCCTCGTCCACCCGGAGGCCGGCGTCCCGGGCCAGGCGGAGGATCACCTCCCGGGCGATCCCCGGCAGGCACCCGGTGTCGGGGTGGGGGGTGAACACGCGCTCCCCCCGGATCCAGAACAGGTTCGAGGTGGCCCCCTCGGCCAGGTGGCCCTCGGTGGTGGTCAGAAGGGGCTCGGCGCCGGGGGGAACCCGGCCCAGGGCCAGCACCGAGTCCAGGTAGGCCAGGGTCTTGTGCCCCTGGAGCGGCAGGCCCCGGGCCCGAAGGGGCCAGGGGAGGGTGCGGGCCTCCACCCCCCGGTCCTGGCGATCGGCCAGGTCGGCCGGCAGGGGCCGCAGGGTGGCGAGCAGCAAGGGCCGCCCGGCCGGGCCCGGCCGGGGGCCGGCCGGCAGGGGGCCGCGGGTCCAGGTGAATCGGATCACCCCGTCGGGGCTCCCGTTCGCCGCAACCAGATCCTCCACCACCGGGGCCGGGTCCGGGGGCGGGGGAAGCCCCAGGAACCGGGCCGAGGAGGCCAAACGGGCCCAGTGCTCGGCCAGCCGGAACGCTCGGCCGCCGTAGACCCGCACGGTCTCGAACAGGCCGTCGCCGTACAGGAGCCCCCGGTCCGCGGCCGGCACCGCGGCCTCGGCCTCGGGCACGATCCGGCCGTCGATCCAGGCGTAACGGGTCACGCTCCCCTCCACACTCGGCCCTCGCCCGTGAGCACCTTCAGGAACGACTGGGCCTTGGTCACGGTCTCCTCGTACTCGGCCTGGGGGTCCGAGTCGGCCACGATCCCCCCGCCCACCTGGAAGTAGATCCGCCCTTTGCGGACCACGGCGGTACGGATGGCGATGTTCAGGTCCATCCGGCCCGAGAAGTCGATGTAGCCGATGGAGCCGCAGTACACCCCCCGGGAGGTGGGCTCCAGCTCGTCGATGATCTCCATGGCCCGCACCTTGGGGGCGCCGGTGATCGATCCGCCGGGGAACGAGTTTCGCAGGCAGTCCACCACGTCCCGGTCGGGGTGGATCCGGCCCGCCACGGTGCTCACCAGGTGGTGGACGTTGGCGTAGGACTCGATGATCAGGAACTCGGGAACGTGCACCGAGGTGTAGGTGCACACCCGGCCCAGGTCGTTGCGCTCCAGGTCCACGATCATGACGTGCTCGGCCCGGTCCTTGGGGCTCGCCGCCAGGGCCTCGGCCAGCCTGCGGTCCTCCTCGGGGGTGCGGCCCCGGGGCACGGTGCCCTTGATCGGGCGGGTCTCGATGTGGTCCCCGTCGATCTTCAGGTAGCGCTCCGGAGAGTTGCTGAGCACCGCGAACCCGTCGGGGAACAGGCAGGCCCCGAACGGGGCCGGGCTGGTGGAGCGCAGCCGGTCGTAGAACCCCAGGGGGTCCCCGTCGAACGGCGCGGTGAACCGCTGGGAGAGGTTGGCCTGGTAGATGTCGCCGGCGGCGATGTACTCCTTGGCCCGCCGGATCGCCTCGCAGTAGGCCTCGCGGGTGAAGTTGCTCTCCAGGCGCGCGCGGTCCACCAGCGGGGGAGGAGGTGGCGCGGGCACCTCCCGGCCGGTGAGGGCCTCCCAACGGTCCCGGCTCTCCTCGCGGTCGCCCGGCGGGCCGGCCAGGCACAGGCAGGCCTTGCCCGTGGCCGGGTCGAACGCGGCCACGGCGTCGTAGAACCCGAAGAACAGATCGGGCATCCCCAGGTCGTCCAGGGTGGTGGGCCGCACGGCCTCCAGGTGGCGGAACAGATCGTAGGCCAGGTACCCGATGGCCCCGCCCGGAGCCATGGGAAACGGGCCGGGGGGCCTCCGGTGCTGGAGGAGCAGCTCCCTCAGGAGCTCGAAGGGGTTGCCCTCCCAGTGCTCGGTGCGACCGGCGCGGAGCCAACGGAGCTCGGCCCGTCGGCCCTTGGCGTGCACGACCAGGAAGGGGTCCGACGCCACGAACGACCGGCGGCCCAGGGGCCCCGGCGCGGCGCTGTCGAGAAACGCCGGGTAGGGCCGGCGGGCCAGACCGTAGAAGGCCCGCTCGGGGGCGGGCGCCGGTTGGATCTCCACGATGTCCATTGCGGTTCCGTTCAGGGGGTGGGCGGCATCAGGGTCAGGCGGCCGGCCAGGCGGGGCCAGCGCAGGGTCCGATGGTCGCAGGGACGGGTCGGTGCGGAGCCCCGGGCAAAGGCGGCGTTGGCGGTCTCGGGGCAGTCGGGCCCGGCCCTCCGACCCGTGCGGGTGTCGATCTCCACGAACACCACCCCCGGCGGCACCGGCCACGGTGGGGGGAGCTCGGTCCCGGCCGCCGCGGCCATGGTGGCCTTCCAGATGGGGAGGGCGGCCCGGGCCCCGGTCTCCCCCCGGCCCAGGGGCGTGTTGTCGTCGCACCCCACCCACACGGCCAGGGCCAGCCGGCTCGAGAACCCCACGAACCAGGCGTCGCGTTGGTCGTCGGTGGTGCCGGTCTTGCCGGCCACCGGAAACGGGAGGTCCCGGGCCCCGCGGCCGGTGCCCTCCTGGACCACGGCCCGGAGCATGTCGGTGATCAGGTATGCGGTCACCGCATTGAGGACCCGCCGGGGCGCGGGAGGGCGGGGCCAGAGGTTGCGGCCGTCGGGGCCGTAGACCGCTCGGACCCAGTGGGGCTGGGGCAGCATCCCTCCCGAGCCGGCCGCGGCGTAGGCCCGGGCCAGCTCCAGGGGGCTCACCCCTCCGACCCCGAGGGCCTCGGCCGGCCCCTGCCCCAAGGGCCCCGTGAGGCCCAGGCGGCGGGCCGTGGCGTCCACCCGCTGGCGACCCAAGGCCTGGAACAGCCGCACGGCAGGCAGGTTGCGGCTGCGGGCCAGGGCCCGGCGCAGGGTCATCTCGCCCTCGAAGGTGCCGTCGTAGTTCGAGGGCTTCCAGGGCCTGAGGGGATGGGCCCCCGGAAACGAGCCGGGCGCGTCGATCAAGGTGTCGGCCTGGGTGTACCCTTGCTCCAGGGCGGTGAGGTACACGAAGTACTTGAAGGCCGATCCCGGCTGCCGCCGGGCCTGCAGGGCCCGGTCGAAGGGGCTCTCGGACCAGCTCCGGCCTCCCACCTGGGCTCGCACCGCCCCCGTGCGCAGGTCCAGGGCGATCACCGCGCCCTGTGCGGGGCGCTTGCGGCGGGGATGCCGCCGGTCCACGGCCCGGAGCCCCTCGGCCAGGGCTGCCTCGGCCGCCTCCTGCACCGCGGACGACAGGGTCGTATACACCCGGAGCCCGCCCTCGTACACGGGATCGAGGCCCAGGGTCTCCACCAGGCGACGGCGTACCGTCTCCACGAAGTAGGGCGCGCGCACCTTGGGCCGGCCGGCCGGCCGGGGCAGGGGCTGGGCGCGGGCCCGGGCCACGGCCTGGGCGTCGCCCCAGCCGAGGTCCTGCATCCGCCGCAGCACCAGGTCGCGCCGGGCCCGGGCCCGGTCGGGGTTGCGGAACGGATCGTACCGGGACGGGGCCTTGGGCAGGGCCGCGAGCAGGGCCGCCTCTGCCAGGCCGAGCTCCGAGGCCGGCTTACGGAAGTACACCTGGGCCGCGGCGCCCACCCCGTACGCGCCGTTGCCCAGATAGATCTGGTTCAGATAGAACTCCAGGATCTCCTGCTTGGTGTACCGCCGCTCGATCTCCAGGGCGAGCAGGGCCTCCCGGAGCTTCCGGGCCAGGGTGCGCTCGGGGGTGAGAAACAGCACCTTGGCCAGCTGCTGGGTGATGGTGGACCCCCCCTCCACCACCCGGCCCTCCAGCACGTCCACGGCGAGGGCCTTCAGAATCCGGCCCACATTGAGCCCGAAGTGCTCGAAGAACCGATGGTCCTCGATGGCCAGGAACGCGCGGATCACGTGGGGAGGGAGCTCCTCCAGGGTCACGGGGATCCGCCTCTCCACGCTGAACTCGGCCAGCAGGCTGCCGTCTGCCGCGTACACCCGCGTGGCCGCCGGGGGCCGGAAGGTCTCCAGGCGCGACACCTGGGGAAGCCCCTGGGCGAGGAGCCACAGGGCCGACACGACAAAGCCCAGGCCCGCGCCGGCCGGCAGGGCCAGCAGCAGCACGAGGCGTCTCAAGGCGGGTTCTCCGCCCCCGCCTCCCGGTCCCGGGCCTCGTAGGCCTCGATGATCTCCTGCACGAGGGGGTGGCGCACCACGTCGTCCCGGGTGAACCGGCAGAACCGGATGCCCGGGATGTGGGCGAGCAGTCCCTCGGCCTCGACCAGGCCCGACACGGTGCCCGGCGGCAGGTCCACCTGGGTCACGTCGCCCGTGATGACCGCCTTGCTGTCGAACCCCAGGCGGGTCAGGAACATCCGCATCTGCTCCGAGGTGGTGTTCTGGGCCTCGTCCAGGATCACGAACGAGTCGTTCAGGGTGCGGCCCCGCATGAAGGCGAGCGGCGCCACCTCGATCGAGCCCCGCTCGATCAGCGCGGAGGCCTTCTCGAAGTCCATCATGTCGTGGAGGGCGTCGTAGAGGGGGCGCAGGTAGGGGTTCACCTTCTCGTAGAGGGTTCCGGGCAGGAACCCGAGCTTCTCCCCGGCCTCCACGGCCGGCCGGGTCAGGATGATGCGCTTGACCTGGCGCTTGGCGTGGGCCGAGATGGCCATGGCCATGGCGAGGTAGGTCTTTCCGGTGCCCGCCGGGCCGATGCCGAACACGATATCGTGGGTGCGGATCGCCTCGATGTACTCCTTCTGGGCCAGGCTCTTGGGGCTGATCACCCGGCGGTCGGCGGCGATGTAGACGGCGTCGAGAAAGATGTCCTTGAGGCGTGCCCGGCGGTTGGCCCGGAGGATGCGCACGGCGTGGTCGATATCGGCCCGGAACAGGGGATACCCCTCCTCCACCAGCTCGTAGAGCTGCTCCACCACCGCGGCGGCCAGCTCCACGCCCACCGGATCTCCCCGCACCAGGACCACGTTGCCCCGGCACGACACCGAGATGTCGCGCACCACGTGGGCCAGCTCCCGGAGGTGGGCCTCCCGCTCCCCCACCAGGGCCTGCACGTGCCGGGGGTCATCGAGAACCACGCGTTGGATCGCCTCGCTCATGGTTCCGTCTGCCCGGGGGTGCCGATCACCTGCACCTCGATCCTGCGAGTACGCGGCCGGTTGTCGAAGTCGCACAGCACGAACTGCTGCCAGGTTCCCCTGACCAGCCGCCCGTCCCGGACCAGGAACGACAGGGAGGGGCTCACCAGGGCGGCGCGCACGTGGGCGTACCCGTTGCCGTCGCCCCATGCCCGGTCGTGGTGGTAGGGAACCCCGGCCGGGGCGGCGCGTTCCAGCGCCTCGGCCAGGTCCCGGACCACGCCGGGCTCGAACTCGATGGTGGTCAGGGCCGCCGTGGATCCCGGCACGAAGCACACCCCGTTGCCCTGCCGTACCCCCCACGAGGCGATCACCCGCTCCAGATCGGGGGTGAGGTCCAGGGTGTGGCCCCCTCCCCGGGTCTCGTAGGTAAGGGTCGCGTTCCAGATCCGCACGGCCGTCGGTTACGAGAGGGTGAACAGGTCCTGGGCGGCGCGGACCCGCTCGGCCAGCCGGGCCAGCACCTCCTCCACGTCGGCCGTGTCCTTCAGGCCCAGGGAGGCCAGGCTGGCCTCGTCGAGGCGATAGGCCAACCCGTCGGCCCCGACCCCCTGGCCCAGGGTCATGGTGAACGCGTCGGCCAGGTGGGAGATCTGTGCCAACGTCGGGTCGATCCGGGCCTCAGCCGGCCGGTGGTGGTACCGGACGGACTCCACCAGGGTGTCGGGGAAACCCCAGCGTTCCAGGAGCCGGGCCCCGACCTCCGGGTGGGGCACCCCCACCACCCGCCTTTCGGCCTCCTGCCAGGAGATGCCTTCCTCCTCGGTCAGCCGCCGGATCTCCCGGATGGACGGGGCCACGAACTCGGCGAGCACGATCTTGCCGAGGTCCTGCAGCAGCCCGGCCGTGTACGCGGTGCCCGGCGCTGGGTAACGGATCCGTTCGGCCAGCAGCTCGGCGGCCAGGGCCGAGGTGACGCTGCTTCGCCACAGGTCCCCGGCCGCCAGGGCATACCCCTCCTGGGCCGGGGTGAGGTAGCGGCTCGCGAGAACCGTGAGCGCGATCTGCACGATCTTGCGCAGGCCGAGCAGGCCGGTCGCCTGGCGCACCGAGGTGACCCGGGCCCGCAGCCCGTAGATCGGGGCGTTGCAGGCCCGCAGCACGTTGGCGGTCATGGCGGGGTCCCGTTCGATCCAGCCCGCCACCTGACCCAGGTTGGCATCGGGGTCCTGGGCGGCGGTGAGCAGACGAACCGCCACGGCCGGCATGGGAGGCAGGGCCTCCAGTTGGCTCAGGATCTGCTGGACGTTCAAAGGACCTCCTCCCCCACCCCCAGAAGCCGGACCCGGACCTGCCCGTCGGTGAGGCGCAGCTCCATCGATCGTCCCACGGTGCCGCCGAGGCTCGTTGCGACGATGGGAATCCGTTCCAGGCGGCACAGCCCCACCAGCGCCTCGGCGTTGCGGCTGCCGATGTCGAAGATGGCGGTCTGCCCGAGCATGTTGGCGCCGCCGGCCAGCTTGGCCACCAGGTCGGCCTTGCGGGCACCGGCGTCCTCCAGGGCCCGAAGCAGCTCGTAGAAGCCGCTGTCCGCATACATGAACGGGTTGAACTCCCGGCTGGAGGAGCGGTACCGGGAGTCTGGGAGCATCACGTGCACCAGGCCTCCCACCCGGCGGGCGGGGTCGTACAACGTCAGGCCCACGCAGGACCCGAGGGCGTACGTGATCACGGTGTCATCGGCGTCCGCGCTGACCTTTGCGTCCGAAATCCCTACCACGAGCGTCTCGGCCATGGGTCCTCCTGGGATCGTAGAGTCGAGCATAGCAAAACGTGAGTGGAAAGCGAAAGCATCGGCCGACCTCCCAGCCGTCGCCTTGAAGCCCCCCCCGCCCTTTGTTATAAAGGGCGCCGAATTTTGGCCGGCCTCCGGGGCCGGCCCTGTCCGCTGAGGAGGAGCGATGCCTGTCATCACGATTTCGAATCAGTTCGGGGCCGGCGGGCCGGAGATCGGGCGAGAACTCGCCAAACGGTTGGGGATCGACTACCTGGACAAGGAGATCCTCCACCGGGTGGCGCTCGAGGTGAACGTGCCGGACGAGGAGGTGGAGGAGTTCGAGGAGGAGCACCACAGCAAGTTTCGCAGTTTCTTCTCCACGATCTTCGATCTGGACGCCCTGAAGAAGAAGGCCAAGGCCCCGCCGGAGGAGTTCGCCCAAGGATACGACGATCGGGACAAGATTCCGTTCCATTACCGGGTGGACGGCTGGATCGACAGCGACATCTACAAGCAGATGATCGTCAAGGTCATCACGGCCTTGGGGCGGCGCCGGGGTGTGGTGATCGTGGGCCGCGGCGGGCAGGTGGTGCTCCAGGACAACCCCCGCACCGTGCACGTGCGCATCGTGGCGGACGAGGAAGACCGGGTCGCCTGGACGGCCCAACGGCGGAACCTGTCGTCGGAGGAGGCCCGGGACTTCGTGCACCTGGTGGATGCGCGCAGCCACGACTACCTGCGGTTCTACTTCGATGTGGACCCGGACCAACCCACCCTGTACCACGCGGTTCTGAACACGAGCCGCATCCCCCGGGAGCGGTGCGTGGAGATCATCGAAGGGCTGGCCAGGGATCTGGCAGCCCAGGAGGAGCCCACCGGCGAGGGCTAGCCCGTACCCCCCCCGCCCCGTCGGCTCAAGAGACCGGTGCCCTCGGCCGATCGGACGACCTGAGAGGGTCGTGGATCGGGCGAGCCGAGGAGGTCCCCATGGCTTTCGGACGCGCGGTGTCGCTGGGGGCGGTTGGGGTCCTGCTCTGGACCCTGTGTGGCGGCGCATGGGCCGGAGGGGTTTCCCAGTACCTGGTCGAAGGTCGGGTCTACGTGGCCGTGGTGTTCGGTCCGGACGGTCGAGCAGGGGAGGTGGCCTGGACCGACACCGTCACGGGGAAGCGGGGGGATGCCCCGTTCCGTCTGGACGAAGGGGGTCGCCTCGTGGTCCGGTTGCCGCGCGGCGAGACCGCCCGGGTACACGTGCTGCCCCGCCTGGCCCTGGTGGTGGAGTCGCCGCCCTGGGGCGGTGACGAGCCTGCCCTGGGGGTGAGCCTGGACTGATCCCGCCTGACGTTGGGCCTTCGGCCCGCTAGGACGCTAGGAAGCTGGGAGGCTAGGAGGCTTGAAAACCTCCTTGATCTCCGAGCATTCCAAGCACAGCCACGCCTCTTTGTTACCACCTCACAGTCCGGGGGGCATGGGGTCTGCCGGAGAGCCGGGCGCGGCTCCTATGCTCGCCGCGCAGTGCCTCCTGCGTCCGGACCGCGAAATGGTACCCCTTGCACGCAGCTGTGATGAAACCAACTCCCCTGTCCTGTGCCTGCGCGGCGAATCTCAACGCCCGGCTTCGCGCACGGCCGGAGGCAGACCCCATGCCCCGCCGCCGGCAACGGCCCCGGACCCCATCAGTTACCTTCCCTTGTTGCCCGGCCCCGCGGGGGCCTGAGGGGGCTTCCTCGCCTCCCAGCTTCCCAGCCTCCTAGCCCTCCATCCTTGACTTACGCAAAACTTACGCATATGCTCTCCGCCATGGCGACCCCGAGACTCACCCCGAAACAGAAGCAGGTTCTCGACTTCATCCGGCAGTACTGGGACCGACACGGCGTGGCCCCCACCCAGCAGGAGATCGCCCACCGGTTCGGGTTCCGCTCGTTGGGTACGGTGCAGAACTACCTGAAGCGGCTCGAGGCGGAAGGGGTGCTCGAGCGTCGTTGGAACGGGAAGCGCTCCCTGCGGGTGGTGGAGACCCAGCCCGGCCGGTCGGCCGCTGAGCTGCCGCTGCTGGGCACCGTGGCGGCCGGCCGCCCCATCGAGGCGGTGGAGGTGCCCGACACGTTCGAGGTGCCCGCGCCCATGGCGGCCGGGGGCGAGCGGTTCGTGCTGCGGGTGCGGGGGGATTCGATGGTGGAGGACGGCATCCTGGACGGGGACTACCTCGTGGTGGAACGCCGGCCCACGGCCCGGCCGGGGGAGACGGTGGTGGCCCTGGTGGACGGGGAGGCCACGGTGAAGCGCTTCCACCCGGTGCCGGGGGGGGTGGAGCTCAGGCCGGCCAACGCCGCCATGGAGCCGATCCGGGTGGAGCCGGACCAGGAACTGCGGATCGTGGGCCGGGTGGTGGGGGTGATCCGGTTTTGCCGGTGAGGAGGTGAGCGGTGGAGCGATGGACCCGGACGGCCCAGGGGGTGGCGGCGGGGCTGGGATTCTTTGCGGGATTCCTGTGGGCCCTGGAGCAGTGGGCCCCCGGCCTGGCCCCGGTGTTCGCGGCCGCCGTGGCCCCGGGGCTGGTCCTGGCGGCGGGGTACGGCGCGGGGGTGGGATGGTTGTGGAGGCCGGCGTGGGCCGCAGCGGGCGGTGGGCTACGGGTGGTGATCGCCCCCGTGGGGTTCGGGGGATCGTTCGCCCTTGCTGCCACGTTAACGATCGGGCTCCTACGGCTGGCGGGGGGGGGATAGGCGACCTTCCTCCCCGCGGCGCGAGCCCGAGGCC
Organism: Deferrisoma camini S3R1; assembly: GCF_000526155.1. Lineage (NCBI taxonomy): Bacteria > Pseudomonadati > Thermodesulfobacteriota > Deferrisomatia > Deferrisomatales > Deferrisomataceae > Deferrisoma > Deferrisoma camini. Next base: position 643,654 of record NZ_JAFN01000001.1, read on the forward strand.
GGCACCCCGGCCGGGGGAGTGCCGGAGGCCAAGGGAAGGCGGATCCGAAACTCGGTGCCGCGGCCGGGCCGGGAGTCCACCTCGATCTCGCCCCCGTGGAGGTGGACGATGCGCTCCACCATGGCCAACCCCAGGCCGGTGCCGATCCCCGGTGGTTTCGTGGTGAAGAACGGCTGGAAGATGTGGGGAAGAACGTCCGGGGGGATGCCGGGCCCGTCGTCCGCCACCGCCACCACGGCCCATCGCCGGCCGTGGTCGTCTTCCGCCGTGTCGACCCCCAGCCAGATGGTGCCCCGTTGGCCCAGGGCGTCCTTGGCGTTCATGATGAGGTTCAGCAGGGCCTGCTGAAGCTCGCCCGGGGCGGCGTCGACCGTCGGGCGGGCCCGTATCGCCAGTTGGAGCCGGACCCCGGACCCCAGTGCGGGCCGGGCCAGGGTCGCCGCCTGCTCCAGAACATCGGCCACCGACACGGCCGAACGGGGGATGTCGGTCCGGGCGAGGGCTAGCAGGCTCTGGAGGAGCCGGGAGGCCTGGTCCAGGCCGTCGCGGGCGGCGGGGAGGCACCGCTCCGGCGGGAGGCCCTGCTCCAACAGGTCCAGGTGGCCCCGGACCACATGGAGAAGGTTGCGGAAGTCGTGGGCCAGCCCGCTGGCCAGCCGCCCCATGCTCTCCATGCGCTGGGCGTCTGCCATCTGACGCTCGAGGGACCGCCGTTGCTCCGCCGCCCGACGGGCCTCGGTCACGTCGGCCACCAACCCGAACACCCGGCGGCCCTGGGGCCGGACCCAGTCGCGCACCCACAGCACCTGGCCCGAGGGGCCGGTGATGCGGTACTCGCGGGAGCCGGGCTCGCTCGCCGTCACCCGTTCGCGGAACCACCGCAAGGCGGCGGGCCGATCCTCGGGCAGGATCCAGTCGCCCCACCGGCCGCCGTCGTTCCCTGGAGCCACCAAGGGGCCACGCCGGAACAGGAGCCGGCCCTCGGGGGTCGCGAGATAGGTGGACACCCCGAGGGACCCGAGGATCAGGTCGTTGTGGATCTCGTGGCGGGCCAGACGTCTCGAGAACCGGCGGTTGCGCACCCACTGGGCCACCAGGACCTGGATGTAGGCCAGGAGGCCGGCGGTTCCCAGACCCACCGCGAGAAGGGCCAGCACGGCCCCCGCCAACAGCCGCCGTCTGGGGCGGCGGGGGGAGAGCACCAGCCGCAGGGTGCCGATGGGTCTTCCGCGATGGACGATCGGCCGTTCGAAGGTGACGAACCCATCGGACTCGGTGGGGAAGGTCGCGCCGGCAGGGCCTTCCCATCGGGCCGCCACCACCCCCCCGGCGTCCCGCACCTCGACCCCCACCACGTCCGGATCCAGGAGCAGTGCGTCCAGGCCGGCGGCCAGGTCTTCCATCTCCAGGTTCCATAGGGGACGCTGGAGCAACCTGGCCGCCACGGCCGCACCCCGGTTGCCCTTCTCCTGGAGCAGCCGTTCTTCCCGGAGGTGGTCGACCCAGAGGACCGCAGCGGCGGCAACCCCCGCCAGGAGGGCGGCGTAGGGGATCCACAGTCGTCGGATCCAGCGCCCCCGCCGCGGCACGGTTCAGCGCTCCGGTTTCTCGGCCGTGGGGTCGGGGAACGACGGCAACGGCGGGATGCTTCCCCGGGCCCGCAGGGCTTGCAGGGCGGCCTCCACCCGGTCCAGGTCCTGGCGGGAGCAGGTCTTCCGGGAAAGGGCCAGACGGGCCCACCCCATGAAGACCGCCTCACCCACCGGGACCACCCGGCCCTGCAGGCCGAGGGCTTCGATCTCCCGGAGGGTGGGGTCCCTCATGTCCACGAAGGCGGCGATCCGGGCCGCCAACAGCTTGTGGATGTTGGTGCGGGTCGAAGCCTCCTCCTCGGCCAACCCCCTTTGCCGTAGGCGATCCCGAATGCCGTCGAGGCGATCGCCGAAGGTGAACCCCCGGATGAATCCCACCGGCCGTCCGAGGTTCTCGAGGTCCTCGGGGCGGTCGAGCCGCAGGTCCGGGGGGCCGAACACCTGGGCCACCTTGGCATGGATCGGGGAGGTGAACCACAGGATCTCGGCCCTCTGGGGGGTGCGAGCGGGGCCGGTGAGCACGTCGAGCTCGCCCGTACGGATCTCGTGGAACACCCGAGCCGGGGGCCGGATACAGAACTCCACCTCGTACCCCGCCTCCTCCAGCACCAGTCGGGCCAGGTCCACGTCCAGCCCGGAGACCCGCTGGCCCTCCACCACCATGTACGGCCGGTGGTCGAACACCCCCACCCGGAGCACCCGCCGGGGTTGGGCCGCGGCGGAAGCGGCACACAGGCATCCCAGAACCGTGAGCAGGATGCGTGTTCCCATGGCGTTCTCCTGTACGGAAAATGTAACGGTGGCCACAAAAATATACGATTTGTGCATTAGGGGAAAAGGGGGGGCGGGTTTGGGAGGGCGGCCCCGGGTCGGTTGCTCCGGACCGGGGCGTCTGCTAGGGTATCGCGCCGCCCGAGGGGCAGCGGGGGGAAGGAGGCGGAGCATGGCCGGCACCGGCCGCGGAGAGAGACCCGACCTGGCACCCTATGCCGCCCGAAGTGCCCAGAGCCGGGGGCGGGCCCACGAAGAGCCGTTCAAGGACGACCGACCGGCGTTCGAGCGGGACCGGGACCGGATCATCCACTGCGAGGCGTTCCGCAAGCTCGAGTACAAGACCCAGGTGTTCCTGAACCACGAGGGCGACTACTACCGGACCCGGCTGACCCACAGCCTGGAGGTGGCCCAGATCTCCCGGGGGTTGGCGCGGCGCCTGGGCCTGAACGAGGAGCTGGCCGAGGCCCTGGCTCTGGCCCACGACCTGGGCCACACCCCCTTCGGCCACACCGGCGAGGAGGTGCTCCATCGGTTGGCCTCCGACGAAGGGGGGTTCGAGCACAACCTTCAGGGCCTGCGGGTGGTCACCCGGCTCGAGGAGCGGTATCCGGGCTTCCCGGGGTTGAATCTGACCTGGGAGGTGCGCGAGGGAATCGTGAAGCACGCCTCGAGCTGGGACCGGCCCCTGACGGAGGGGCTCGATGAGTACGAGCTCCCCCTGCAGCCCACGCTGGAGGCCCAGCTGATCGATCTGGCCGACGAGATCGCTTACAACAATCATGACATCGACGACGGGCTGGAGGCCGGGTACATCACTTTGGACGAGCTGGACGGGGTCGAGGTCTGGCGCGAGACCCGGGCGCGGGTGCGTCGGAAGTTCCCCGGGATCTCCGGGCGTCGGGAGATCTACCAGACCATCAGCCACCTGATCGGCCGCATGATGTCGGACGTGGTGGAGGCCACGACCCGAGAGCTGACCGAGGCAGGGGTCGAGACCCTCGACGACGTGCGTCGGGCCGGCCGGAGGCTCGTGGTTCGCTCGCCCGAGATGGAGCGCCGGAACCGGGAGCTCAAGGAGTTCTTGTACCAGAGGCTGTACCGCCACCCCAAGGTGGAGGCGATGAGGGTGAAGGCCGAGCGGTTCCTCACGGAACTGTTCCACGCCTACGTGGACAACCGGGGGCTCTTGTCCCGGGTCGACCAGGAGCGGGCCGAGCGCGAGGGGTTGAAGCGGGTGGTGTGCGACCGGATCGCGGGCATGACCGACCGCAGCTGCCTGGAGGAGTACCGCCGCCTGTTCGACCCGTTCCAGAAGGTGTGAGGTGGGCGCGGCCGAGCCCCTGGAGCATGCCCTGGTGCGTCTGGGCGCCGCCCTGGCGGGACGGATCGCCTGGGAGACCCGGCTGGCATGGGGGCGCCGGCTGGGACGCCTGTGGTGGGGGGTGGACCGCCGGCATCGCCGGATCGCCCAGGGGAACCTGACCCAGGCGTTTCCGGACCGACCGCAGGAGTGGGTGCGCGAGATCGCCGTGGCGAACTTCGAGCACCTGGGGATCACGGCGGTGGAGTTCGGTGGGATGTTCGCCGAGAGCCCCGAGAGCCTGCTGGCGCGGTACCGGTTCGAAGGCCGCGAACGGCTGGACCGTGTTTTGGAGGAGGGACGGGGGGCGCTGCTGCTCACCGCCCACCTGGGAAACTGGGAGCTGGCCGGGCTCGCCATGGCCGCGCTGGGGTACCCCGTTCACGCGGTGGGGCGCCGGCTCCGGAACCCCAGGATCGACGCGTGGGTTCGCTCGATGAGGGAGCGCTTCGGCGGGCGGGTGATCCCCCACCGCCAGGCGGTGCGGCCGGTGCTGCGGGCGCTGCGCTCGGGCGGGCTGGTGGCGTTCCTGCTGGACCAGAGGGCCCTGTCCCGCGAGGGGGTGCCCAGCGTGTTCTTCGGGCGGCCGGTCTCCACGAACCGGGGGCTGGCGACCCTGGCCCTGCGCACCGGGGCTCCCGTGCTGCCCGCGTTCGACCGGAGGGAGGGGGCCGGCCATGTGGCGTGGTGCGAGCCTCCGCTGGAGCCTCCGCCGGACGGGCCGGCCGAGCAGCGGATCCGGGAGCTCACCCGCCGGTTCGACCGGGTGATCGAGGAGGCGGTCCGCCGCGTTCCGGAGCAGTGGTTCTGGGTGCACCGGAGGTGGCGGCTGCCGAAGGGAATGACGCGGTGAGGCCGGCCGTGTTCCTGGATCGGGACGGGACCCTGATCCGGGAGACCGACTACCTTTCGGACCTGGCCGATCTGGAGGTGCTGCCCGGGGTGGACCGGGCCTTGGTCCGGCTGCGCCGGGCCGGGTTCGCCCTGGTGGGGGTCACGAACCAGTCCGGGGTGGCCCGGGGGTACTTCGATCTGGGGTTCGTGGAGCGCGTCCACCGGGAGATCGACCGCCGGCTCGGGGCCGCCGGGGGCCTGGACGCCTGGTACGTGTGCCCCCACCACCCGGAGTTCACGGGGCCGTGCGGCTGCCGGAAGCCGGCTCCCGGCCTGGTGCTTCGAGCCGTCCGGGACCTGGGGATCGACCTGGCCCGGTCGTGGATGGTGGGTGATAAGGCCTCGGACGTGGAGCTGGGACGTCGTGCGGGGTGCCGGTCGGCCTTGGTGCGCACGGGGTACGGCCGGGAGACCGAGGCTTCCCTCGTGGGAACGGGGTCGCGGCCCGAGGTGGTCGCGGACGATCTCTCCGCCGCGGTGGAGGCGATCCTGAACCGAACCGAGGATGCGAGATGAGCCGTTCCGAGTGGCCCGTGGTGGAAGGGTTCGGGCCGTACGCCGCGGACTGCCGGTACTTTACCGGGTACAAACCCTGCCGGTTCCGCCGGCTGTGCGACGGATGCCCGGAGTACCGCCCCCGGGGCACCCGGATCCTGCTGATCAACCTGGACGCCATGGGCGACGTGGTGCGCACCACCGCGCTGCTCCCGGCCCTCAAACGGGTCTATCCCCAGAGCTTCGTCTCCTGGGTCACTCTGAAAAATGCGGCCCCGATCCTGGAGCACAACCCCTACGTGGACGAGGTGCTCCTCTACGGCCCCGACACGGTCCTGGAGCTGGAGCCGCGGCGGTTCGAGCTGGTGCTCAACGTGGACAAGACCCGCCGCTCGGCAGCCCTGGCCCAGCGGGTGCAAGCGGCCGAGCGGCGGGGGTTCGGGGTGAACGAGCACGGGGCCATCGTGCCCCTGACCCCTGAGGCCGGGTATCAGTACTGGACCGGCCTGGACGATGATCTCAAGTTCCACCGCAACCGGAAGAGCGAGCAGCAGATGTTGGCCGAGACCATGGGCCTGGAGTTCCGGCGGGACCCCTACGTGCTCGTGCTGGGCCCGGAGGAGCGCTCGTTCGTGGAGCGGACGCGGCGGGCCTGGGGGCTCGGGGGCGAGGTCGTGGTCGGGCTCAACACGGGCTGCTCCACCTTGTTCCCTTACAAGAAGCTGCCGGTGGAGTACCAGGCCCGGCTGGCCGAGGAGCTCGTCGACCGGTTCCCCGGGGTCCGGGTCCTCCTGCTGGGGGGGCCCGAGGACGCGGAGCGCAACCGGGAGATCGCCCGCCTGACGCGGGCGCCGGTGCTGGAGACCCCCTGCACCGAGGGGCTCCGACGGGGCATCCAGTACATGGACCTGGCTGACGTGGTGATCACGGGCGACTCCCTGGGCATGCACCTGGCCATCGGGCTGGGCAAGCGGGTGGTGGCCTGGTTCGGGCTTACCTGCGAGCAGGAGATCGATTTTTTCGACCGGGGCGAGGCGGTGCTGGCCCGGGTCGACTGCCGGCCGTGCTGGCGACGGGCCTGCAACCGGCCGGTCAAGTGCTACGAGCGCGTGGACATGGAGGAGCTGCTGGGGGCGGCCGGCCGCCAGATCGAGGCGGCGCACAGGGAGAAGGCGGGGTGAGCGAGGACATCGGTCGGGTCGACGAATCGTCGTGGTTCTACCGGACGTTCGTGAAGAAGCGGGTCACCTGGGGGTTCGTGGCCGGGGCGCTGTTCGTGCTGTTCGCCGAGCCCACCCGGCAGAGCGTGTTCTGGGGGTTCTGGATCGCGCTCCTGGGTGAGGCCATCCGGACCTGGGCCTCCGGAACCATCGTCAAGACGAAGCAGCTCACCACCCATGGGCCCTACGGCCTGGTGCGCAACCCCCTCTACTCGGGCAGCTTCTTGATCGGGCTCGGGGTCTCGATCATGGGGGGGCGATGGTGGTTCGTGCCGCTGTTCCTCGTGGCGTTCGTGCCGGTGTACCGTGGGCTGGTGCGCAAGGAGGAACGGGTCCTGCTGGAGCGTTACGGCGATGCCTTCCGCGAGTACTGCCGACGGGTGCCCCGGTTCGTTCCCCGCCGGCTGCCCGGCCCCGGGGACCGGGCCCCCTACGACGCCCGGCGCATGTGGAGCAAGCACAAGGAGTGGCAGGCCTGGCTCGGCCTGTACGCGGTGACCCTGTATCTGCTGCTCCGGGCGTAGAACCGGGGTATACTCACTGCGCCTTTCCGAGGACCGAGGAGGAACCCATGGCCCTACCGCAGGATCTTCTTGACATCCTGGCCTGCCCCCAGTGCAAGGGCGAGCTGGAGTACCGGGAGGCGGAGAACGCGCTGCTGTGCCACGCCTGCCGCCTTCGGTACCGGGTGGAGGACGACATCCCGGTCATGCTGATCGACGAAGCCACCCCCCTGGAAGACTAGCCCCAGCGCCGGTCCACCCCCACCACGCCCCCCGGAACCGCCATGCCCCGAGCCCGCCGGCCCGTGCCCCGGCTCTCCGCCACCGTGATCTGCCTGAACGAGGCCGAGAAGATCCGCGGCTGCCTGGAGAGCGTGCGGTTCTGCGACGAGGTGGTGGTGGTGGACTCGGGCAGCACCGACGGCACCGTGGAGATCGCCCGGCAGCTGGCGGACGTGGTGATCGAACGGGACTGGCCGGGGTACGTGGCCCAGCAGAACTTCGCCAAGGATCAGGCCCGGGGAGAGTGGGTCCTGTCGATCGACGCGGACGAACGGGTCACGCCGGCGTTGGCCCGGGAGATCCAGCAGGTCCTCGCGCGCGAGCCGGCCGAGGACGGGTTCCGGATCACCCGGCACGTGCACTACCTGGGCCGGTGGATCGACCACTCCGGATGGTATCCGGAGCCCAGGGTGCGGCTGTTCCGGCGGAAGAAGGGGCGGTGGGAGGGGGTGGACCCCCACTACGACGTGGTGGTCCCGGGCGGGGTCGGACGTCTGGGCGGCGAGATCGTCCACTACACCTACGACGACATGGCCGACCATGTCCATACCCTGAACCGGTTCAGCTCGATCCTGGCCCAAGAGCATCACCGGCGCGGTCGCCGGTTCTCGTGGGGGAGCCTGCTACTTCGTCCCCCTCTGGAGTTCCTGAAGAAGTACGTGCTCAAGAGGGGGTTCCTGGACGGCCCCCAGGGGTTCTACGTGGCATCGCTCTCGGCGTTCTACGTGTTCCTGAAGCTCGCCAAGCTCTGGGAGCTCGAGCGGGTGGGGCCGGAACGACCCTGGCACCGGGAGGGGGCCGGGAGCGGGTCCCGTCCCCCCCTTCGCCGCGATCCGGGCCCGTGAACCGCGTCCTCGTCATCCAGACCGCGTTCCTGGGGGACGTGGTGCTGACCACCCCGCTGTTCCGGGCCCTGCGGAGGCGGTTTCCCGACGCGCGCCTCGACGTGCTGGTGACCCCGGCGGCCGCGCCGCTGGTCGAGGAGGACCCCCACCTGGACGAGGTGCTGCGCTACGACAAGAAGGGGGGAGAGCGGCTGGGCTCCGTGGCCCGCAGGCTCCGGGGCCGGGGGTACGACCTGATCGTGGCTCCCCACCGGTCCCACCGCACGGCCCTACTGGCCCGGTGGATCGGGGCGGTCGTGCGGGTGGGGTTCCGGGATGCCGGCCTTTGGTGGCTCTACACCCGAAGGGTGACGAGGCCGGCGGCCCTGCACGAGGTGGACCGGAACCTGGAGCTCCTGAGGGGCCTGGGGCTCCACCCGGAGCCCGAGGATCGGGTCCTCCACGTAGGGTATACGGAGCGTGAGGTCGAAGAGGTGGAGCGGGTGCTGGCAGAGGCGGGGGGGGAGGCCCACGAGCCCCTAGCCGCCTTGGCGCCGGGGTCGGTGTGGGCCACGAAACGCTGGCCGGCCGAGCGGTTCGCCGAGGTGGGGCGCGGTCTGCAGGCGCGCGGTTTGCGGGTGGTCGTGCTCGGCGGGCCCGACGACCGGGCGGTGGCCCAGGCGGTGTGTGCGGCGGTCGGGGCCGGGGCCGTGAACGCGGCCGGGAAGACGTCGCTCAAGGCCCTGGCCGCGTGGATGGACCGCGTGAGGCTTCTGGTGACCAACGACTCGGCCCCGCTCCACGTGGCCGCGGCCCGGGGCACGCCCACGGTCGCGGTGTTCGGCGCCACCACCCTAGACCTGGGGTTCGGCCCGTTCCACGCGGCATCCCGGGTGGTGGAGGCGGAGGTGGAGTGCCGCCCGTGCGGCCTCCACGGGGGGCGCAGGTGCCGAAAGGGGCATTTCCGGTGCATGCTGGAGGTGACCCCCGAGGAGGTGCTGGCGGCGTGCCGGGAGCTGGTCCGTTGAGACCGGCAGAGGGGCTGCGGGTGCTCCACGTGGACACCGGCAGGACGTGGCGCGGCGGCCAGCGCCAGGTGTTCCTGCTCCACCGGGGCCTGCGGGAGCGAGGGGTGGACAGCCTGCTGGTCTGCTCGGCCGGCGGGGTCCTCCACGACCGGGCCCGGGCGGCCGGGCTGCCGACCCGGGGCATGGGGCTGCGGGGCGAATGGGACCTGGTGTCGGCCTGGCGGGTCTCCCGGCTCGCGAGGCGGTGGGGAGCCGGGGTCCTCCACGCCCACTCCTCCCACGCCCACACCCTGGCCCTGCTGGCTCGCGTGCTCGGCGCGTCGGCCCCGGTGGTGGTCACCCGGCGGGTGGACTTCGTGCCCCGGCCCCACCCGTTCAACCGGTGGAAGTACGGCCGGGCCGACCGGATCGTGGCCATCAGCCGGGCCGTGGAGGGGATCCTCCGGGAGATCGGGGTGGCCCCGGATCGGATCCGTCGCATCCCCAGCGGGGTGGAGCCCCATCCCGTGGAGCCGGGGGACGGGCAGCGGTTCCGCAGGGAGATCGGGGTGGCCCCGGACGAGATCCTGGTGGGAAACGTGGGCCACCTGGTGGACCACAAGGGGCAGCGGTACCTGGTGGACGCCGTGCCCCGGGTGGTGGAGGCCGAGCCGCGGGCCCGGTTCGTCATCGTGGGCGAGGGCGAGCTGGAGGGCGACCTCCGGGCCCAGGCGGAGCGGCTGGGGCTGGGCGACCGGCTCGTGTTCGCCGGGCTGCGCACGGACATCGGCGCGGTCCTGGACGGCCTGGACGTGTTCGTCATGTCGTCCCACCTGGAGGGCCTCGGAACCTCGGTGATCGACGCCATGCTGGCCGAAAAGCCCGTGGTCGCCGCGGCCGCCGGAGGGATCCCGGACATCCTGAGGGACGGGGTGGACGGGGTGCTCGTGCCGCCCCGGGATCCCGAGGCCCTGGCCCGGGGGATCCTCCGGGTCCTGGGGGACCCGGCCGGCGCCGCGCGAATGGCCCGGACCGGCCGGGAACGGGCGGCCTCGGAGTTCGGGGTGGACCGCATGGTGGACCGGTACGTGGCCCTGTACCGGGACCTGGCGGGGAGGGGGCCGGGGTGAGGGTCCTCTTGATCCGGCTCTCGTCCCTGGGAGACGTGGTGCTGGCCACCGCTGCCGTGGAGGCCTTGGCCGAGGACCGCCTGGACGTGGAGATCCACGTGCTCACCAAGCCGGCGTTCCGGGAGGTGTTCCGGAACCACCCGGCCGTGGCCCGGTGCTTGGAGTGGGAGCCCGGCGAGGGCCTGGCTTCGCTGGCCGACCGGGTTCGGCGGGGCGGGTACGACCGGGTGGTGGACCTCCACGGGAACCTGCGCACCCGGGCCCTGCGGGCGCTGACGCCCAGGGTGCGGTGGAGCCGGTACCGCAAGGGCAGCGTTCGGCGCAGGGTGGCCGTGTGGCTGCGAAAACCGGCCCTCCTGGACCGAACGCACGTGGTGGACCGCTACGTCCGCGCCCTCGCCCCCCTGGGGGTGCGGCCGGTCCGGCGCCTGCCCCGGGTGTTTCCGGCCGAGGCCGATTACGGCCGGGTCGAGGCCCTCCTCCGGGCTTCGGGGTGGGCCGGCCAGCCCCTGATCGCGTTGGCGCCGGGGGCCCGGTGGGCCACCAAGGTGTGGCCGGAGACCCACTGGATGGATCTGGTGTCCCGGATCCGCGGAGAGGGCCGGGGGTTTCCCGTGGTGATCGGCGGAGCCGGGGACCGGGACCTGGCCGCGCGCGTCCTCGCCGGAGGGCCGGGCGCGAACCTGGCCGGCGAGACCTCGATCCTCGAGACCGCGGCCGTGCTGGAGCGCTGCGAGGTCCTGGTGACCAACGACTCGGCCCCCCTTCATCTGGCCACCGCCGTGGGCACCCGGGTGGTGGCCCTGTTCGGCCCCACGGTCACCGGGTTCGGGTTCTACCCGCTAGGCCCCCTCGACCGGGTTCTCGAACGGCCCGAGCCGTGCCGGCCGTGCAGCCTGCACGGGGGGGATCGTTGTAGGCTGGGAACCCTCTCGTGCCTCGAAGGCGTGTACCCCGAGACGGTGTGCGAGGAGCTGGCGCTCGGGGAGGGGGCTCCGTGAAAATCGCCTTCGTCAACTCCACCCGGAAATGGGGGGGCGTGAAGTCCTGGACCCTCACGTTCGGGCGGGCCCTCGCCCAGAGGGGTCACCGGGTCCTCGCGGTGGTTCGTCGGGAGAACCCGTTCGAGGCGGCGTGCCGGAAGGCGGGGTTTCGGGTCTACCCCGTGCGGTTCGGGTTCAAGTACGATCCCGTGGCCACGGCGCGGTTGGTCCGGGTGTTCCGGCGGGAGCGGCCCGACGTGGTGGTGGTGAACATCTCGCGGGATCTGGAGGTGGGGGCGGTGGCGGCCCGTCTCTGCGGGGTGGCGGTGGTGCGACGGGTAGGCCTGGTGGAGGATCTCCGGGGCACCGCCGAGGAGAGGTTGCAGCACCGTTGGCTCGTGAACCGGGTGGTCGTGCCGGCCCGATGGATGGCCGATGCCCTGGTGTCTGCGCATCCCTGGGTTCCCCGGGGGGCCGTGCGGGTGGTCCTGAACGGGCGGAATCTCGAGGCGTATCCACCCGCAGGGGGCTCGGGAGAGGGGGCGGTGGTGTTCGGGGTGACGAGCCAGCTGAGCCCGAGCAAGGGACACGGGGTCCTCCTCGATGCGGCAGAGCGGTTGGCCAAGGAAGGGACTCCCTTCCGGCTGAAGGTGGCCGGCACCGGAGGGCTCCGCGCAGAGCTCGAAAACGGGGTCGCGTCCCGCGGCCTGGGTGAGCGGGTGGAGTTCGTCGGGTTTCTCGGAGACGTCCGGCCGTTCTTGCAGGGGGTGGATGCGTTCGTGCTTCCGAGCCTCAAGGAGGGGCTCCCCAACGCGCTTCTGGAGGCCATGGCCACGGGCCTGCCGTGCGTGGCGTCGGACCTGCCGGGCACCCGGGAGGTGGGGGGCGATGCGGTCCTGCTGGTCCCCTCCGGGGATCCGGGGGCCCTGGCCGAGGCGATGGCCCGGGTGTCGAAGGACCCTCGGCTTCGCCGGACCCTGGGGCCGAGGGCCCGGGCGCGCGTGGGCACGGTCTTCGCTCTCGAGGGCCAGGTCTCGGTGCTGGAGCAGGTGTTGCAGGAGGTGGCCCCGCGGTGAGGCCGATCCGGGTGGTGCGGGTGTACAAGCGGGTCGGGGGCGGCGGGGTGGCCCGGCGTCTGGTGGAGCTGCTTCCACGCCTCCGCGAGGAACTGGAGGTGCGGGTCCTGTGCTACCGGGGTCGGGGAGACCTGGCCGGGGTCCTGGAACGGGACGGGATCCCGGTGGACGTGATCCCGATGGGCTCGAAGTGGTCGCCCTGGAACGTGTGGCGGTACGTGGCCTACTTCCGGAGGATCAGACCCCACGTGGTCCACACCCACGAGTACACGGCGAACACGTTGATGATTCATGCGGCGTGGATGGCTCGGGTACCGGTTCGGATTCGGCACCTCCACAGCATGGCCCCCTGGGGGTGGAATGGACCGGTGCGAACGCGACTTCGGGTCTTGGCCGACCGACGAGCCGCCAGGCGGGCTCACCTTACCCTGGCCGTGAGCGGGGCCGTGCGACAGGTGTTTCTGGAGACGAGCGGGCTCCCGCCCTCGTCCTGCCGGGTGTTGTACAACGGGGTGGACCTGGCCTCCTATGCCGAAGCCAGGGAAGAGGGCAAGAGGTTTCGTGCGGAGATGGGGATCCCTGCGGATGCCCCGGTGGTGGGGGTTGTAGGCCGGCTGTCACGCGGCAAAGGGCACGAGAATTTCCTTCGGTCCGCGCGGTGGATCAGCCAGGAGGTGCCAGGAACGCGGTTCCTGGTGGTGGGGGAAGGGGGAAGACGGTCGAAGCTGGAGACTCTGGCGGAAGATCTCGGTCTCCGGGATCGGGTGGTGTTCACGGGCCACCGGCAGGATGTGCCGGCGGCCCTCGGGGCCATGGACGTCTTCGTGTTTGCCGGAGAGGCCGACTCCCAAGGCCGGATCCAGGACGGGCTCCCGGGAGTCGTGATCGAAGCACTGGCCGCGGGGACCCCAGTGGTGGCGTTCGATCTGCCGATGATGGGGGAGATCCTGGGGCCAAGCGTGCCAGGCTTCGTGGTACCACGCGGAGACGTGGACTCGCTGGCCCGGGCTGTGGTGGGTTTTCTGGATGGAAGAGGGCCTGACACTGAGGTGCGAGAGGCGGCGAGACGGGGGGTATCGCGTTTTTCCCTGGATCGATGTGTGAAAGAGACCGTTAATATTTACAAGACGTTATTGGCCACTGCCGAGTGAGACTCCTTTGGAATCCAGGCTGACCATCGTCCAGGTGACGAACTCGTCAAATCAAAGCGGCGGTACCCGCCAGGCAATTCTGCTGACGCAGGGGCTCGTGGAACGGGGCCACCGAGTGGTGTTCTGTGCCCCATCGGGATCCCACGCTCTCCGTGGGGCCGGGGCCGCTGGTGCAGAGCCGCGGGCTCTCGAGTTCGGGGGACTGGCGGCGCAGTGGCGGGCCTCCCGGCAGCTTCGGAGGATCGTTAGGGAAGCCGAGGCCCAGGTGGTCCACGCTCACCACACAAAGGGCCACAACGTGGCACTTCTGGCCACGTTCGGGGGGAGGTTCCCGCCCGTGGTGGTGAACCGGGGGGTGCTGTTCCGGCCGGAGTTCCCGGTGAAGTTCCGAACCCGGCGAACCGCGGCGATCATCACGAACTCACGGAAAGTGGCCGGAGTCTTGGAAGGATGCGGCGTGGATCCGAAAAAGATCCACGTGGTGTACAACGCGCGGGTACCGGCGGACCGGGAGAGCCTGCGCCGGGCCGGCACCGCCCTCCGGGAGGAGCTCCGGCTCGGCAACGGGCCGGTGGTGGGGGCGGTGAGCAGTGCGAGGCCGGAGAAGGGCATGCAGTTCCTGGTGGAGGCCGCGCCCCAGATCCTTCGTCACCATCCCGGGGCGCAGTTCGTGTTGGTGGGGGCGGGCACGGACCGGTTCGTCCCCCGGCTCGAGCAGCTGGGGGTTCGCGATCGGTTCCGGCTGCCCGGGCATCGATCCGACGCCGTGGCGATCATGGCGCTGTTCGACGTGTTCGTGCTCCCTTCCGTGGACATGGAGTCGTGCCCCAACGTGCTGCTCGAGGCCATGGACGTGGGGGTGCCGGTGGTCGGGTCGGACGTGGGGGGGGTGGGAGAGATCGTCGAGCACGGTCGCACGGGCCTCGTGGTCCCGAGGGGGGACCCCGGTGCCCTGGCAGACGCCGTGTGTACGATCCTGTCGCTCCCGGACAGGGGGCAGGCGATGGGCGAGGCGGGCCACCGAAAGATCTCCGAGCATTTCACCCCGCAGGACAAGTGCCAAAGGACCCTCGCGGTGTACGAGCGGGTCCTGGGGAGGTGATGCGTGGTGCGGGTGGCGTGGGTCCGTGACTTCGTGCGCGCCGTCCCTTACCTTCTGACGCCGAGGACCGTGGTGCTGCGGAGGTTCTCTCGTGCGTTGGGAGACAACCTCATGTTGACCCACCTGGCCCGCCGGCTGAGAGCCAGATGGCCCGGCCTGCGCATCGTGGTGGAGACGAACTGGCCGGAGCTGTTCTGGAACAACCCCCACGTGGCCGTGGCGGTCCGCTCCAAGGTGGCGCCGCGTTACGTTCGCCCGGCGTACCGGATCGACAGGGCCACCCAGGATCACATCCTCGATCAGCTGGCCCGGAGCATCGGTCTGCCCGACGACGACGGTGAAAGGGCGGTGGAGGTGTATCTCAGCCAAGAGGAGCGGGAAAAGGCCCTCGAAGGCCTCCCCCGGAGCTATGTCGTGATCTGCCCGGTCGGAAAACGGACGGTGGCCGGGAACCGGAAGGACTGGGGGTTCGAGCGGTTCCAGCAGGTGGTCCGTTCCGAAAGGGGTGTGAGGTTCGTGCAGATCGGCTCCCGGTCGGATCCCCTGCTCGAGGGGGTGATCGACCGGAGGGGCCTCCCCATCCGGGCAAGCGCCGCGGTGCTGGAGGGGGCGGAGACCGCCCTGTTGCTGGAGGGCGGGTTGATGCACCTGGCTCGCGCCGTGAACACGTCGGCCATCGTGATCTACGGTGGGACCGTGGCCCCCGAGGTGAGCTGTTACCCCGAGCACCTGAACGTGGCGGTGCGCGCGCCGTGCGGGCCCTGTTTTCGATCCCACGGCCGGGTCGGGGACTGCCACCGCCACGAGTGCATGGCCAAGATCCGTCCGGAGCTGGTTCAGGAGCTGCTGTCCCGGGTGCGGAGCGGGGTGAAAGGCGTGGTCGAGATCCCCTGGTAGCGGGTTGGGGGAGCCGTGGATTCGCCGTCCCTGGGGCGTGACCCCGCTAGGCGGCAGAAAAGGAGACCGAGGAGGCAAGGGGCCGCCCGTGATACTCTATTCCGTCCGTCGGCTGGATCGTCAGAATGTGGGAGATCTCTACTGTTCTCCGTTTACGTATTTTTCCTTCGGGGGAACGGAGGTCGTGGAGGTCGATATCGACGTCAAGGGGTGTTTTCGAGAGATACCGAAAGGAGAGACGGTCATCGTCGGTGGGGGAGGGCTCCTGAATGCTAGAAATAAGTGGAACAACAATCTAAAAAAGATTTTTGCCAGGAACAGGGTGGTCGTTTGGGGGGCTGGGTTTAATAGGCACTATGATAGATCGGTTCGGAAGCCTCTGGACCTGATGGATGTGTTCCTGCTTGGGATTCGGGATTACACGGCGAAGTACAACTTCGTCCCTTGTCCGTCCTGCATGTTGCCGTTTCTGGAGGACCGTTACGAGGTGCGCCGTGAGATCGGGGTGTACGAGCACAAGAACGCGCCCATCTCGGACGAGAGCCTTGCCGGCTTCGAACGGATGAGCAACAAGACCCAAGACGTGGAAGGGGCGATCCGCTTTCTGGGGGAGTCGGGGGCCGTCGTGACCAACACTTACCACGGAGCGTACTGGGGGCTGCTCTTGGGGAAACGGGTCGTTCTGTACCGAAAGTTCTCGACCCGCTTCGACGGGTTCCCGTTTCCCCTGGCCGAGTTCAGCGGGAACCTGGACCGCGACCTCTCCCGAAGCGCGCCGGCCCACGGGTACCTGGAGGCGTGCCGGAAGGCCAACGAATGGTTCGCCGGCCGGGTGGCCGAGGCGTTGAGCTGCCCGGTCTCCAGCCGGCCGTTCCCAGGGCAGCCCCGTCTGGGATCCGTGGAGAGAGAGGACGACACCGCGTGAGAGCCCTGGTGATCCAACTGCGCCAGATCGGGGACGTGGTGCTCACCACCCCGGTTCCCCGGATCCTCAAGGAGGCGCGGCCGGGGTGCCGGGTCACGTTCCTGACGGAGCGGCCGAGCGACCAGCTGCTGGAAGGGAACCCCCACATCGACGAGATTCTGCTGAACGACCGCAGGGCGCCCTGGTGGCGGACCCTGCGGCTCGGCCTTGCCTTGCGGCGGCGCCGGTTCGACGTGGTGCTCGACTTCATGGGCAATCCCCGGTCGGCCATCCTCGCGTTTCTGTCGGGCGCGGGCACCCGGGTCTCGTACCGGGCGCCGGGACGGGGCGTTCTGTACACCCATCGGGTTTCCGGTGCCGGGAACTACGCCGTCGAGATCAAGAAAAACCTCCTGGAGCCGCTCGGCATCCGGTCGGAGTGGGACCGGCCGGAGATCTTCCTCACGCCCGAGGAGCAGGAATGGGCGCGTTCGGAGCGAAGGCGGCTGATCCGGGAGGGGTCCGACCGGCTGGTGACCGTGGATCCTTCCCACCGGCGGGTCACCCGGCGCTGGCCGTCCGAGCATTACGGAAGACTCTGTGTTTGGATGGCCGAGCAGGGCTGGACCCCGGTGGTGCTGTGGGGGCCCGGCGAGGAGGGGGTGGCCCGGGCGGTGGTGGAGGCCTCCGGGGCCCGGGCGGTTCCGGCGCCGGCCACGACCCTTCGGCAGATGGCCGCCCTGATCGGGGCGGCGGACCTTCACGTGGGGAACTGCTCCGCGCCCCGGCACATCGCCGTGGCCGTGGGCACGCCGTCGTTCACGATCCTGGGGTCCACCAGCGTCGGCTGGACCCATCCGGCGCCCGAGCACACCCAACTCGCCCTGGGGCTCGACTGCCAGCCGTGCAACCGGAACCGCTGCAGCCGGGACGACCTGGCCTGCCTCCGGGGTCTCACGCCGGAGCGGGTGGCCGGGGCGATCGGCGAGTGGGTGACGGGCACCCTGGGTTGGAGGACGGCGTGAGGATCGCGGTGGTGCAGCCCAAGGTGGACCGGTCCGGCGGGGCGGAGCGGTACGCCCTGGCGCTGGTGACCGGTCTGGCCGCCCGCGGCCACGAGGTCCACGTGTTCGCACGCCGGGCCGAGGGACTCCCCGAAGGGGTGCGGCTCCACCGGATCCCGTCGGTTCCGTTCGGCCGGGCTTTGAAGACCTACAGCTTCTGGCGGCTCACGGCCCGGCGGATCCGGCCCCACCACTACGACGTGGTGCACGGATCGGGCAAGACCACCTGCCAGACGGTGCACCGGGCCGGTGGGGGGGTGCACCGGGCGTACCTGGAGCGGACGGCCGAAGCCGGGCGGCCGACCGGCTATGATCGGGTCGTCCTCGGGATCGAGCAGCGGCTCTTCTCGTCCCCCCACCTGCGGGCCGTGATCTGCCCGTCCCGCTGGGTGGCCCGGGAGGTGGAGCGGTTCCACCCCGAGGTGGTCTCCAAGATCGAGGTGATTCCCAACGGAGTGGACACGGAGCGGTTCCGGCCCGAGGGGCGCGAGGGCGACCGCCGGAGCGTGGGGGAGAGCCTGGGGATCCCCCCGCAGGACCCGTTGCTGCTGTTCGTGGGAACGAACTTCCGGCTGAAGGGGCTGGAGGCAGCCCTTGGAGCCCTGGCCCGCTTGCCCGGGGCCCATCTGGTGGTGGTCGGGGGCGACGACCCCGACCCGTTCCGGGAGCACGCCCGGTCCCTGGGGTGCTTGGATCGGGTTCATTTCGTGGGGGCCCGAGACGACACTCCTCGGTGGTACCGGGCGGCGGACGTGCTCGTCCATCCCACCGAGTACGACCCGTTTGCCAACGTCTGTTTGGAGGCGCTGGCCTCGGGAACCCCGGTGGTGACCACCCCGGCCAACGGCGCGGCCGACGTGCTGGAGGGGGCCCCGCTGGCGGGCGCCGTGGTGGAGGCGGAGCCGGAGGGGCTGACTCAGGCCATCTCGGGGCTCCTGGCCGCGGGACGGGCAGCCCGAGAGGCGGCTCGGGCGTTGGCGGAGGCGAGTTCGTTGGATGGGCACGTCTCGGCGGTCGAGCGAGTATACCGGCGGACGAGGGAAGGGGCATCATGAACGGGTGCACAGCCCTCGGGGAGGCGGGAGGGGGCGGGGGCACCGCAATCTCGAACCGTGGTGCTGGTGCCCCATGATCTCGATCCCGGTCCTGACTTATCACAGCGTAGATCCTGGGGAGCGGATTTCTCCGGCTTGCCTCGCCGGGCACCTCGAGACCCTCGTGCGGTTGAGTCTTCCGACCCTCCTGCCGAGCGAGCTCGATCGCCCCAGCAGGGGATGTCTTCTCACCTTCGACGACGGGTTCGCAGACCTGTGGACACACGGGTTGGAGGTTCTGGAGCGCCACGGGGTGCGGGCGGTGGTGTTTGCGATCCCGTCCCGTGCGGGCGAGGGGCCGGTACGGCCCCGGGGAAGGCCCGCTTGGGCGGGCCGGGCCGAGGGGGCCCATGCGGAGGCGGCTTGCGACGGCGGCCCGCACCCGGGGTTCCTGCGTTGGTCGGAACTGGCCGCCCTGGAGGCGAGCGGCCTCGTGGAGGTCCAGTCCCACTCCTGGGGGCACGCCATGGGGTGGGTCTCGAACGAGATCGTGGGGTTTCACCTGGGCCGGTTCGGCCGGGCCCACTGGTCGCTGCCCCAGTGCACCGGCGGGGACCTTCGGCTGGGGGTCCCGCTCTATCGCCGGGGCTCGGCCCTGGCCCACCGGCTTTACCGGGACGACCCGGCCCTCCGGGACCACCTGGCCGGGTGGCTCGATGCCCGAGGGGGCGAGGGGTACGTGGCCGAGCGGGGGGCCGAGGCGGTGACTCGGGAGCTCCGGGAGGAGCTGGATCGGTACCGGAGCCGGCACGGCGACCGGGGTGGTTGGGAGAGCGAAGGGGAGCGGGAGCGCCGCACCGTGGAGGACCTGGCCCGCGCCCGGCAGGCGCTGGAGTCGCGCCTGGGCGGACGGCGGGACCACCTCGCCCTGCCCTGGGGGCAGTACGACGCCGTGACCCTGGAGTGCGCGAGGCGGGCCGGGGTCCGGCGGGTATTCACCCTGGACCGTCGGCCGAACCCGGCGGGCCGGGTGGGGTTCCTGGTGCACCGGTTCGAGCCCCGGCCCAAGGGGGCGTGGTGGCTGCGCACCCGGCTGTGGATCTACCGCTCCACCTGGCGCACCACGATCTACGGCATCGTGTCGGGGCGGCGCAACGCGGGGAGAAGTTGATGTTTTCGGGGGGAGATGTATGATGTATGTGCGGCATCGAAGAGGAGGCCTCGCCATGCACCGGACCCAGATCCTCCTGGAAGAGACGCAGTACCTTGCCCTGCGGGAGCGGGCCAGGCGGGAGGGAAAGAGCATCGGGCAGCTGATTCGGGAGTTCGTGGACCTGGGGCTGTCCGGCGCTGGGGGGAAGGGGGCCCGTGAGAGGGCCTGCCTACAGAAGCTCGCGGGCCTGTTCGGCGACGGCATGGACCCGAGGGATCATGACCGGGTCCTGTACAGGGACCCGTGATGGCCGAGCTGTTCGTGGATACGAGTGCGTGGTTTGCGTTTTTCGACCGGGACTGCCGGGAGCACTCTGCAGTGGTCGATGTCTTGTCGTCTTGGGACGGGAGACTGGTTCTCACGGACTACGTCTTGGACGAGCTCCTGACCCTCACCCGGGTGCGGGTCGGACATTGGGCTGCCGTGCGGGTGGGGGAGGGGCTCCTGTCCGGAGAGGCCGCCCTGGTCGTGGAGGTGGAGGCCCGGGATTTCCGCGCCGCATGGGAGCTGTTCCGCAGCCATGCGGACAAAGAGTACAGCTTTACCGACTGTACATCCTTCGTGGTGATGCGCCGGCTGGGGATCCGGAAGGCGGCTGCCCTGGATCGGCATTTCGCCCAGGCCGGGTTCGAGGTTCTCCCCCGCGGCGGCCACGCCTTCTGAACGATGGCGGCTGCGCACTCCCCCCCCCCTCCCCGCATCCTCCACCTGGCCCATGTGCGGTGGTTCAACGCGGAGGCCCAGTACGCCCTGGACCTGGCCCGGGAGATGGCCCGGCAGGGCGTGGAGGTGGGGTTGCTGGGGCTCACCGGCTCCCCTGCCGTGGCCCGGGCCCGGGCCGGGGGGCTTCCGGTGTACGAGGAGGCCGGGTTCAACGCGAAGGGCATCGGTGCCTTGGGGAGCGTTCCGGCCGCGCTCCGGCTGGCCCGGATCCTGCGGCAGGAGCGGTTCGACGCGGTGGAGGTCCACCGGCCGGAGGGACTGCCACTGATCGCCTGGGCCTGCCGAAGGGCCGGGGTGCCGGTGGTCCGGGTGCGCGGCGACATGCGCCCCGTTCGGGCGGACCCGCTCAACCGGCTGGTGTACACCCGGGTCCTCTCCGGCGTGGTCGCCTCGAACACGGCGATCGAGCGATCGCTCCGGCAGCGCCTGGGACGGACCGTCCGGGTCACCACCATCCCCGGCGGGGTGGACCCCGACCGGTTCTCCCCCGAGGGGCCGGCGGCCGACGTTCGGGGGGAGCTGGGGTTTCCGCCGGACGCGTTCCTGGTGGGGATCCTGGGCCGTCTGGGCCGGGTGAAGGGGCACGCCGACTTCCTGGCCGCGGCCCGGCAGGCCGCGGGCCGGGCCGAAGGGGCGCGGTTCGTGATCCTGGCCAAGGAGGAGGGCCCGGCCCTCGAGGCGCTCCGGCGGCAGGTGGCGGCAGACCCCGTCCTGCGCGACCGGGTGGGGTTTGTGGGCCACCGGCACGACCTGGCCTCGGTCCTGCGGGGGTTCGACCTCGCCGTGGTGGCCAGCACGGGCAGCGAGGCCAACTGCCGCGTGGGCCTGGAGTGGATGGCCTCCGGCGTGCCGCTGGTGGCCACCCGGGTGGGGGTGCTGCCGGACCTGGTGGCCGAGGGCGAGACCGGGTTTCTGGTGGAGCCCGGCGAGGCTTCCGCCCTGGCGGAGAGGATCGTATACTTGGCCCTTCGTCCAGAGCGGGCCCGGGCCCTGGGTCGGGCGGCCCGGCGCCGGGTCGTCGAGCGGTTCACCGCGGAGCGGTGCGCCCACGCCCACCTTCGTTTCCTCTTCCCGGAACGGTTTGCGAATGGCTGGTGACGAGCAGTTGGACCGATGGGCCCGGGCCGCCCTGGAGCGGCTGGACGGGGGAGCCCGGCCGCCCCGGATCGGGGTGGTGGGCGACGTGATCCTGGACCGGTTCGTGTACGGCGACGTGGACCGGATCTCCCCCGAGGCCCCCGTGCCCGTGGTGGAGGTGCACCGGGAGGTGGTGCGCCTGGGGGGCGCGGCCAACGTGGCCCACAACCTGAAGGCCCTGGGCGCGGAGGTGGACCTCCTGGGGGTGGTGGGGGCCGACTCCATGGCGGGGGAGCTCACCGCGGAGCTCGAGGCCATGCGGATCTCCCCGGAGCTCCTGGTGACGAGCCCCGACCGGCCGACGGCCGTGAAGACCCGGGTCATCGCCCGGCACCAGCAGGTGGTGCGGTTCGACCGGGAGCGCAGGGGGCCCCTGCCCGAGGCGGTGCGGGCGGCGTTCTGGGAGCGGGTGGACCAACGGGCCGCCGGTTGGGACGGGATGATCGTGTCCGACTACGGCAAGGGGGTGGTGGACCGGGGCCTCGTGGAGCGGCTCGTGGGGTGGGCCGCCCGGACCGGGGCCTGGGTGTCGGTGGACCCCAAGCCGGTCAACGTCGAGGCCTACCGGGGGGCCAACGCGGTGACCCCCAACACCAAGGAGACCGAGGCCATGGCCGGCCTGCCGGCCCGGGAGGACGCCGAGGCGGCGGCCGCGGGCCGGGCGCTGCTGGATCGGCTGGGCCTTTCCGCGGTCGTGGTCACCCGGGGGGAACGGGGCATGACCGTGGTGGAGCCGGACGGCCTGACCCATCTGCCCACCCGGGCCCGGGACGTGTTCGACGTGACCGGCGCCGGCGACACGGCCATCGCGGTGTTCGCCCTGGCCAAGGCGGCCGGGGCCGGGGTGGTGGAGTCCGCGGCCCTCGCCAACGTGGCGGCCGGCATCGTGGTGGGCAAGCTCGGCACCGCCACCGTGAGCCGCGGGGAGCTCGAGGACGCCCTTGGGCCGACGCCCTGACCTTGGGACGGCCCCCGGCCGGTGGGTGGCGGTGGCCGGCTCCGCCCCGGGGCTTTCGTCCCTGCTGGAGCGGGGCACGTGGAAGGAGCTCGGCCGCCGGCCCGGCCGGGTCACCTTTCGGATCGAAACCCCCCGGGGACCCCTGTTCGCCAAGCGTTACGCCCCGGCCTCCCGTCTGAGGCTCGGCCGCACCCCCCACCGTGCCTTTGCCCGGGCGCGCCTGCTCCACGCCGCCGGCGTGTCCACCCCGGCGCCGTTGGGGCTGTACGTGAGGGGCCGTCTCTGGCCCCGGGAGGCGGTGCTGGTGACCGGGTGGCTGGAGGATGCGGTGCCCTGGGCACGGTTCCTCCGGGAGGTGGCTTCGGAGCGGGAGAACGGGGCCGCGGCCGTGGCGGCCCTGGTGGCCCACCTGCACCGATTGGGGTGGGCCCACTCGAGCCTGACGGAGCATCTGGTGTTCGCCCGGCACCGGGGGGGATACCGGCCGTTCCTGCTGGGGCCCGAAGGGGTGGTCCGGCCGGCCACGCGGCGGCGTCGGGTGGGCAACCTGGCGGAGCTGGCCCGGGAGGTCTCCCCGGAGACCCTGGGGCTGCGGGAGCGCTGGGCGGGGCTGCGGGCCTACGGGGCGGTCCTCGGCCTGGAGCGGGAGGCGCTGCGCCGGTTGTGGCGGGAGGTCCGGAGGGCCGGGGTATGAACCCGGCGACAAGATCGGCTCGTTTTTCCGGAGATCCCCCGGTCTGGGAGGAGGGGAGCGCGTGAGCCGCCCTAGGCCGCCGGAGCCGGCGTTCGTGGTGATGGGGGTGCTGGTGGCCGCGGCGGTGGACCCGGGCGCCGTGATGGACCGCATCGAGGCCGGGTTCGGACCGGCCCGGTCCTCCACGCCGTGGCTGCCCTTCGACTCGACCCGGTACTACGAGCGGGAGATGGGCCCGGGCATCCGCCGCGCATTCCTCTGGCTGGGGGAGCCGGTGGACCCCTCGACCCTGGCCGACCTGAAGGAGCGCTCCAACCGCCTGGAGGGCGCGTGGACGGACCCGCAGGGGCGACGCCGGGTCAACCTGGATCCGGGCGTCCTGGGGCTCGCGAACCTGGTCCTGGCCACCGGCAAGCCCGCGGCCCACCGCGTCTACCTGGCCCGGGGCATCTACGCCGAGGTGGAGTACCGGTTCGAGCGGGGTTCGTTCCGTCCCCTGCCGTGGACCTATCCCGACTACCGGGCCCCAGAGACGATCGCGTTTTTCAACCGGGTGCGCGAGTCGTACCGCCAATGGCGGGCGCGGCGCGCCCCAAGCGCTGAGGAACGATCCCCATGATCCGGAGCATGACAGGGTACGGCCGGGCCGAGGCCGAGGTGCTGGGAAGGTGGCTCACGGTCGAGATCAAGACCGTCAACCACCGGTTCTTGAACTTCAACGCACGGCTGCCCGGCGATCTGCAGCGGTTCGAGCATCAGATCCTCGGCCGGGTGAAGGAGCGGCTCCAGAGGGGCCAGGTGAACCTGTTCGCCGGCTGGGACGCGGCAGGGGCCGAGTGCCCGCCCGTGGTGATCAACCGCGAGGCGGCCCGGCGGGCGGCCGACCTGCTCCAGGAGGTGGCCCGGCACGTGGGCATCGAGGCCGAGGTTCGGCTGGAGCACCTGCTCGCGTTCCCCGCCGTGACCATGCCCGGGGGGCTGGCCGCGGACGCCGAGACCCTGTGGGAGGGGGTGGCGGCCCTGGTGGATCAGGCCCTGCAGGATCTGCAGGCCTTCCGGGAGCGGGAGGGGAACGATCTGGCCCGGGACATGGGTGAGCGGGTGGACGCCATCGAGGCCCACGTGGCCGAGATCGATCGGCTGCGGCCGGGGGTGCTCGAGGCCTACCGGGAGCGGCTCGCCCGCCGGGTCGAGGAGCTGGCCAGGGAGGTGCCGGAGGGGGACCTCCACGCCCGGCTGGCCATGGAGGTGGCCCTGTTCGCCGACCGGAGCGACATCTCCGAGGAGGTGGTGCGGCTGCGCAGCCACATCGAGAAGTTCCGGGAGCTCCTGGCGGCAGGCGGCGTGGTGGGCCGGAAGCTGGAGTTCCTGCTCCAGGAGATGAACCGCGAGACCAACACCATCGGCTCCAAGGCCTCGGACGCCGAGATCAGCCGCCGTGTAGTGGACATCAAGGCCGAGCTCGAGAAGATCCGGGAGCAGGTGCAGAATGTGGAGTGAGGGCGGTCCACGGTCGCCGGTCCACGGTCCGGGCAACGGCTGGGCCTCCCAGCCTCCCAGCTTCCCGGCCTTCTAGCCTTCTAGCATTCTATTAACCCGGCGGATAAACAGGCGCTATCGCTCCCTGCTCGGCGGGGCAAGGGACCTGTCGGAGAGCCGGGCGCGGCCCCTTAGCTCGCCGCGCAGTGTCTCTGATGCTTGGACCGCGAAATGGTTCGGATTCCACATAGTTGCCATGAAACCAGATCTTCAGTCCCGTGCCTGCGCGGCGAATCTCAATGCCCGGCTTCGCGCCCGGCCGGAGGCAGGTCCCTTGCCCCGCCCTCCAAGGTGACGCGCCTATTTTGTCGCCGGGTTAACTAGCTTTCCAGCCTTCCAGCCGAGAATCCCATGTCCCACGCTTCGTTCGTCCATCTGCACGTCCACACCGAGTACAGCCTGCTCGACGGCGCGATCCGCCTGGGCGACCTCATGGCCCGGGCCCGGGAGCACCGTCTGCCCGCCGTGGCCGTGACCGACCACGGCGCCATGTACGGCACCGTGGAGTTCTACAAGGCCGCCCTCAAGGCCGGCATCAAGCCGGTGTTCGGCTGCGAGGTGTACGTGGCCCCGGGCTCCCGCAAGATCAGGAAGCCCGGCCGTCACGGCGAGACCAACTTCCACCTGATCCTGCTCGCCCGGAACCTGGAGGGGTACCGGAACCTCTGCCGCCTGGTGACGGCCGGGTACACCGAGGGGTTCTACTACAAGCCCCGGATCGACAAGGAGCTGCTGCGGGAGCTCTCGGGGGGGCTGATCGGGCTCTCGGCGTGCCTCAAGGGCGAGGTGGCCCGGGCCGTGCTGCGGGGCGACCCGGAAGGGGCCCGGAGGCTCGTGGAGGAGTACGCCTCGATCTTCGGGGAGGGAAACTACTACCTCGAACTCATGGAGAACGGCATCCCCGAGCAGCGCACGGTGAACGAGGCGTTGATCGATCTCGGCCGGAGCCTGGGGATCCCGGTGGTGGCCACCAACGACTGCCACTACCTGGACCGGGAGGACGCGGCGAGCCACGAGGTGCTCGTGTGCATCCAGACCGGCAAGACCCTGGACGACGAGAAGCGCATGAAGATGTCCACGGACGAGTTCTACCTCAAGAGCCCGGAGGAGATGGCCCAACAGTTCGCCTACTGCCCCGAGGCGGTGACGAACACCGTGGCCATCGCCGAGCGGTGCAACGTGGAGCTCGACCTGAAGACCTACCACTTCCCCGAGTACCGGGTGCCCGAGGGCGAGACCCTGGCCGACTGCCTGGACCGCATGGCCCGGCAGGGTCTGGAGGAGCGGCTGCGGGCGCGGCGGTACGCGGGCGCCGAGGAGGAGGCCGAGGTCCGGCGGCGATACTTCGAGCGGCTGGAGCGGGAGCTGGGAACCATCCGGCAGATGGGGTTCCCGGGGTACTTCCTGATCGTGCAGGACTTCATCAACTGGGCCAAGCGAAACGGGGTGCCCGTCGGGCCGGGCCGGGGGTCTGCGGCCGGCAGCCTGGTGGCCTATGCCCTGCGGATCACCAACCTGGACCCCCTGCCCTACGGGCTGCTGTTCGAGCGGTTCCTGAACCCCGAGCGGGTGAGCATGCCCGACATCGACGTGGATTTCTGCTTCGAGAACCGCGACAAGGTGATCCGGTACGTCACCGAGAAGTACGGCGCGGACAAGGTGGCCCAGATCACCACCTTCGGAAAGATGCTGGCCCGGGCCGTGATCCGGGACGTGGGCCGGGTGATGGGGCTGCCCTACGGCGAGGTGGACCGGATCGCCAAGCTCGTGCCGGCGCGGCTGGGCATCACCCTGAAGGAGGCCCTGGACGAGGAGCCCCGGCTTCGCGAGGCCATGGACTCGGACCCCCGGATCAAGGAGCTGGTGACCCACGCCCTCAAGCTCGAGGGGCTCAACCGCCACGCCTCGACCCACGCCGCCGGCGTGGTCATCGGCAACCGGCCCCTGGTGGACTACCTGCCGCTCTACAAGGGCCAGAACGGGGAGCTGGTGACCCAGTTCGCCATGAAGAGCGTCGAGGCGATCGGGCTCGTGAAGTTCGACTTCCTGGGGCTCAAGACCCTGACCGTCATCACCGACGCCGTGCGCATCGTGAACGAGGGCCGGCCCGAGGGCGAAAAGCTCGACATCGACGAGGTGCCCCTGGACGACCCTCAGACCTACGAGCTGCTGTGCCGGGGCGAGACCACGGGGGTGTTCCAGCTGGAGAGCTCGGGCATGAAGGAGCTGATGGTCAAGCTCCGGCCGAGCACCTTCGAGGACATCATCGCGCTGGTGGCGCTGTACCGGCCGGGGCCCCTGGGCTCGGGCATGGTGGAGGACTTCATCCGCCGCAAGCACGGTCAGATCCCCATCGAGTACGAGCTGCCCGAGCTGGAGCCGATCCTCAAGGACACCTACGGCGTGATCGTGTACCAGGAGCAGGTGATGCAGATCGCCCAGGTCCTGGCCGACTACACCCTGGGCGAGGCGGACCTGCTGCGCCGGGCCATGGGGAAGAAGATCGCCGAGGAGATGGCCAAGCAGAAGGACCGGTTCCTGGACGGGGCGCGAAAGAAGGGGATCGACCCCAAGAAGGCCGAGAAGATCTTCGACCTCATGGCCAAGTTCGCCGAGTACGGGTTCAACAAGTCCCACTCGGCGGCCTACGCCCTGGTGGCGTACCAGACCGCGTACCTGAAGGCCCACCACCCCGTGGCGTTCATGGCGGCCCTGCTCACGAACGATCGGGCCAACACGGACAAGGTGGTCAAGGACATCGCCGAGTGCCGCGAGATGGGCATCGCGGTGCTGCCCCCCGACGTGAACGAGTCGGACCTGCACTTCACGGTGGTGGGCGACGCGATCCGGTTCGGTCTGGCCGCGGTCAAGAACGTGGGGGAGGCGGCCATCGAGAACGTGCTGAAGGTGCGCCGGGAGGACGGCCCGTTCCGGGGCCTGCGGGACTTCTGCCGGAGGGTGGATCTGCAGAAGGTCAACCGGAAGGTGATCGAGAGCCTGATCCGGTGCGGGGCGTTCGACTCCCTGGGGGGCTCCCGGGCCCAGTACCTGGCTTACCTGGACCGGTGCCTGGAGGAGGCCACGTCCCTGCAGCGGGACCGGGCCCGGGGCCAGACCAACCTGTTCGAGGCCCTGGCCGCGGCCCAGGGGGACGAAGGCCCCTCGGCGGTGGACGACGAGCTGCCCGACGTGCCGCCGCTGGCGCCGGCCGACGAGCTGAAGGCCGAGAAGGAGGTTCTCGGCATGTACCTCACGGGCCACCCCCTGGGCGAGTGGGAGGATCTGCTCCGGGCCTCCACCGACGCCCCCATCGGCGAGCTCGGCGAGCGGCCGGATCGGGCCCAGGTGACCGTGGGGGGCATGGTGGCGGCCCGTCGGGTGATCCGCACCAAAAACGGGTCGCGCATGGCGTTCTTCACCCTCGAGGACCTGACGGGCGCCGTGGAGGTCGTGGCCTTCTCCGAGGTGTTCGCCCGGGCCGAGGAGTGGATCCAGGCCGAGGACGTGCCCCTGGTGGTCCGGGGCACCCTCGAGCGCAACGAGGACAACCTGAAGATCCTGGCCGAGGAGGTCCTGCCCCTGGATCAGGCCCCGGAGCGGCTCACCCGCGAGGTGCACATCCAGGTGAACGCGGCCTTCCACGGCCGCGAGGACCTGGAGGCCCTGCACCGGCTGCTCGCCTCGGCCGACCTGCGGGGCCAGACCCCGGCGTTCCTGCGCATCGTGGTGCCCGAGAAGGCCGAGGCCGTGGTCCGGCTGCCCGACCGCTACGCGGTGCGGGCCTCCGGCGAGCTCAGGAGCCGGGTGCGCGAGCTGATGGGCGCGGACGTGGTGCAGTTCCGTTGACGGCTCCCGCCCCGATGGGGCGGCTCTTCGCCTTGAGGGTCGGACGGGCCTGGGGTACGATCCGCACATGA
Organism: Deferrisoma camini S3R1; assembly: GCF_000526155.1. Taxonomy (NCBI): domain Bacteria; kingdom Pseudomonadati; phylum Thermodesulfobacteriota; class Deferrisomatia; order Deferrisomatales; family Deferrisomataceae; genus Deferrisoma; species Deferrisoma camini. The sequence continues at coordinate 672,127 of NZ_JAFN01000001.1, forward strand.
CCCGAACGCATCCCCACGTCGATCTGCTCCACGAGTTCCACAGGGGCCGGCTCTCGCGCAACCGGGCCTTCGAGCGGTTCCAGGACCCGGCCGTGCGCCGGACCTGGAGGCTGTACCGGACCCTCTGCAGCCTGGCCCGGGACCTGGCCGAGCCCGGCACCCGGGTGCGGGTGCGCGACCACGGAAACCCGGGCGGCCGGGCCCTGGTGGTGGAGCGGCCGCGCCACCGCTACCGCCGGGTGGTGCTGGTGCCGGACTGGGCCCTGGGGTTCTGGCTCACCCACCTGGCCCCGCGCCCCGCACCCGACCTGCGGACCCTGGTGCCCCGGCCGTGACCTCCCGACCGACGACCCTTTCGACGCCTCCGGTCACGCGCTCGTACCTGGACTGGAACGCCTCCGCCCCCCTGCGGCCCGAGGCCCGGGCGGCCCTGCTGGAGGCCCTGGACCGGTTCGGGAACCCCTCGAGCATCCACGCCGAGGGGCGCGAGGCCCGGGCCCTGGTGGACGGGGCCCGGGACGCGGTGGCCGCGTTCCTGGGGTGCCGCCCCTCCGAGGTGGTGTTCACCAGCGGCGGCACCGAGGCCAACGCCCTGGCCCTTCGGAGCCTGGCCCGGTCGGCGGCCCATCGGTCCTTTGCGGCCGCCCGGGTGGAGCACCCCAGCGTGCTGCGGACGCTGGAGCACATGGAGGCCCAGGGGTGGACGGCGTGCTGGCTGCCGGTGGACCCGGAGGGTCGGGTGGGGGTGGGCGGCATCTCCGGGCCCCTGGGGTTCGGGACCCTCCAGGCCGCCAACCACGAGACCGGCACGATCCAGCCGGTCGGGGAGTTCGCCGAGGCCATGGCCCGCGCCGGGGCGGCCTGGCACTGCGACGCGGTACAGGCCTGGGGCCGGCTGGATCTCCGGGCGGCCGACCTGGGGTGCGCCACGGCGAGCCTGTCGGGGCACAAGCTCGGGGCCCCCAAGGGGGTGGGGGCCCTGTACGTACGGGACGGCACCGAGCTGGAGCCGTTGCTCCGGGGGGGCGGCCAGGAGAGGGGCCGCCGGGCGGGCACGGAGAACGTGCCGGGCATCGCGGCCCTGGGGGCGGCCTGCCAGGCGGCGCTCCAGGACCGGGACGCGGACCGGCGCTGGGTCCGTGGGCTCACCGAGCGCATCCGGGCCGAGGTGCGTCGGATGGCTCCCCTGGGGCGGGTCAACGGCCCCGAGGACCCGGACGGCCGCCTGCCCAACACGCTGAACCTGAGTTTTCCGGGGGTGGAGGGGGAGACCTTGGTGCAGGCCCTGGACCTGGAGGGGGTGGCCGTGTCGGCCGGGTCGGCGTGCACCTCCGGGGCCACCGAACCCTCGCCCGTGCTCCAGGCCATGGGGCTGTCGGCGTGGAGGGTGAAAAACGCGATCCGCGTGAGCCTCGGGCCGGCCACCCGTCCCGAGGACGTGGACCGCTTCCTCTCCGCCCTGGCCACGGTGCTCCGCCGTCTGGGGGCGCTGGGCGAAAGCGATCCCGGCGATCGAGCCGGGTGATCCGCGCCGCGACGCAACGAGGATCCTGTGGGAAAAAGGGTTGCGAGATAGGAAAAAAAGATAGTGCTGCGTCCGACGATGGGACGAAGGGCCGACTTCCCAGTGTCATGGTTCGCAAGTTCGTGCACTTGCCGAGGGGTGGGGCTGGGGGCCCCTCCTTCGCTGAACGGCCTCGCAGGGGCCGCCTCGGCGCGGTTCGCTGCGGCGCGTGAGGGCACGCGCCGCGGCCGCTCCCCTGGCGCCGGGCGGCCCGGGCTGCTCGGCCGTCGCGCTTCGTCGGAGCCCCCAGCCCCACCGCCGAAATGGGTATACTTTTTTGCGTAATGGAACACTAGCGTCCCAGACTCTCAGCTTTCCAGCCTCCCCGCAGATACCATGCGCATCGCCGTGGCCATGAGCGGGGGGGTGGACTCCTCCACCGCCGCGGCCCTGCTCCTGGAGCAGGGCCATGAGGTGGTGGGGTTCACCCTCAAGGTGTGGGACCGCTCCCGGTGCTGCTCCCTCGACGACGTGGAGGACGCCCGGCGGGTGGCGGCCCGGCTGGGCATCCCCTTTTACGTGCTCGACGCCCACGACGTGTTCGAGCGCGAGGTGGTGGAACCGTTCACGGCCGAGTATGCTTCCGGTCGCACCCCCAACCCGTGCGTGTGGTGCAACCGCCGGGTGAAGTTCCGATGGCTCGTGGAGCGGGTCCGGCCGCTGGGGTGCGAGCTCGTGGCCACCGGGCACTACGCCCGGCTGGAGGTGTCGGGGGGCCGGGTGCGGCTCCGCAAGGGCGTGGACCCCCGCAAGGACCAGAGCTACTTCCTCGTGCCGGAGCGCCCTGGGGACCTGGAGCGGGTCCGGTTCCCCGTGGGCGGGCTGACCAAGGAGCAGGTGCGGGGTCGGGCCGAGGCCCTGGGGCTGCCGGTCTCGTCCAAAGCCGAGAGCCAGGACGTGTGCTTTCTGCCCGACGGGGATCTGGCCGGGTTCCTCGAGCGCCGGCTGGGCCCGGCCCGGCCCGGCCCCATCGTGGACCCCGAGGGCCGGGTGGTGGGGACCCACCGGGGCCAGTGGGCGTACACCGTGGGCCAGCGCCGGGGCCTGGGGATCTCGGCGGCCGAGCCCCTCTACGTGGTGCGGCGGGAGGCCCGGGAGAACCGGCTGGTGGTGGGCCCCCGGTCGGCCCTGCTCGCCTCGGAGATGGAAGTGGAAGAACTCGTGTGGTTACATGGAGTAATGGAAGAAGAGCTCGAGTGTGGGGTGAAGATCCGATCCACCGCCCCGGAGGTGCGCTGCATCGTGCGGCCCGGCCCGGGCCGGGCGCGCGTGCGGTTCGCGGAGCCCCAGTTCGGCGTGGCGCCGGGCCAGTTCGCCGCCTTCTACCGGGGCGACGAGGTCCTGGGCGGTGGTTGGATCCGGGAGGCCCGGCCCGATGAATGACCGGCCGCCCCGGGTCAGCGTGGCCACGGTGGGCTGCAAGGTGAACCGGTTCGAGTCCGAGGCCCTGGAGCAGTCCCTCAGACAGCGGGGGTTCCAGGTGGTGGGCCCGGGCGAGGCGGCCGACGTGGTGATCGTCAACTCCTGCACTGTGACCCACCGGTCCGACCGGGACACCCGGGCCCTGGTGCGGCGGGCCCGGCAGGCCCATCCGGGGGCCCGGATCGTGGTGACCGGGTGCTATGCCCAGGTGGCGCCCCAGGATCTGGTGGACGTGGGCGCCGACCTGGTGGTGGGCACCGGCGCCAAGATGTCGGTGCCCGACCTGTTGGAGCGCGGGGCCTGCGGGGTGCACCGGGACGAGCCGGCCGATCCCGTGTCCGGCCGGTTCCCCGAGGTGCGGGGCCTGCGGGGCCGGGCCCGGGCGTACCTCAAGGTGCAGGACGGGTGCGAGGCGTTCTGCGCCTACTGCATCGTGCCCTACGCCCGCGGCCCCTCCCGCAGCCTGCCGCTGGATCGGGTGCGGGAGGGGCTGGCCTCCCTGGGGCGGGCGGGGTACCGGGAGGTGGTCCTGACCGGCGTGCACCTGGGGCTGTGGGGCCGCGACCTCGACCCGCCCCGGCCGCTCGAGGCCCTGCTCGATGCGGCCGAGTCCTCGGGGATCCCCCGGGTGCGGCTCTCGAGCCTCGAGCCCGGCGAGCTCACCCCGGCCGTGGTGGACCGGCTGGCCCGGTCCGATGTGCTCTGCCCCCACGTGCACGTCCCGGTCCAGTCCGGGTCCGACCGGATCCTCGCGGCCATGGGTCGGCCCTACGGGGCGGACCGGGTCCGGGAGCGGGTCGGCGATCTGGCCGGCCGGATCGAAGGGGTGTGCATCGGAATGGACCTGATCGTGGGGTTTCCGGGGGAAGGGGAGGCGGAGTTCGAGGAGACGGTGAGGTTGGTGGAAGAGCTGCCCGTGGCGTACCTGCACGTGTTCCCCTTCAGCCCGCGGCGGGGCACCCGGGCCTGGGACCTGCCCGGCCGGGTCCCGCCGGGGGTGATCAAGCGGAGGGCAGCCCGTCTGCGGAGCCTGTCCCAGGAGAAACGGCAGGCCTTTCGGCGCAGCCAGGTGGGCCGGGTGCTCCCGGCCCTTGCCGAGGGCCCGGCCCGCGGCGGGGCGGCCCTGCGATTTCGCACCCGAAACTACCTGGCCGTCCAGGTGGACTGGCAGGGGCCCCGGCCGGTGGACGAGGTGCCGGTGCGGGTCGACGCCCTGGACGGCGACGTTCTCCGGGGTACGCTCGTTCCGGACGACGCGTGCGAGGAGTGAGCCACATGGACATGGAACGGCGGGAACACCTGCGGGGGCTCGAGGAGGCGCTGGGGTACCTGTTCGAGAACCCCGGGCTCCTGGACCAGGCCCTGACCCACAAGTCCTACGCCAACGAGCAGGGCCGGGGGGTCCGGGACAACGAACGGCTGGAGTTCCTGGGCGACGCGGTGCTGGACCTGGTGGTCTCCCACCTGCTGTTCGACCTGCGGCCGCGCCTGAGCGAGGGCAAGATGTCGAAGGTCCGGGCGTTCCTGGTGAGCGAGACCAGCCTGGCCGAGGTGGCCCGGTCGTTCGGCCTGGGCGGCTACCTGCGGCTGGGCAAGGGCGAGGAGCAGACCGGCGGGCGGACGAAGCCCTCGATCCTCTCGGGCGCGTTGGAGGCCCTGATCGCGGCCATCTACCTGGACGGCGGGTTCGACCTGGCCCGGGAGTTCGTGGACGCCGTGTTCCGGCCCTTGCTGGAGGTGGAGGGGCCCAGCGGGCTCGATCGGGACTACAAGACCCGGCTCCAGGAGCACTGCCAAGGCCGGTACGGCAGCGCCCCCACCTACCGCCTCGTGGGCGAGTGGGGCCCCGACCACGACAAGACCTTCGAGGTGGAGATCCGTCTGGGCAACCGGGTCCTGGGCAAGGGGCGGGGCCGGAGCAAGAAGGAGGCCGAGCAGCGCGCGGCCCAGGACGCCCTGGCGCTGTTGGGATGATTTCCGCTGGGAGGCTAGGCAGCTGGGCGGCCGGGCGGCTCTCGAACCACGCCAAAGCCTGGGGACCTGGGGCCTGGTAACGGATCTGAGGTCCCAAGTTTTCTAGAAACCTTGAAGGGCAAAACTTGTTGCAAATGCGTCAAGTTTTTGCGTGGGAGCGCAGTTCCCTTGCTCCGGTTCCCCATGCCTCGGCGGTCTGAGGCGGAGCCTCGCTAGGTTCTAGTCTCTGCCAGGCCCGGCAGGGGGCTGACGCGGTCCCAGGCCCAGCAGGGCCCGGGCCAGGCCCCAGGGGCTGAACACCCGGTCGGGCGAGGCAGCGCCCCTGAGCACGTCGACGAAGGTCCGGCGCAGGGCGGGGTTTCGGCGGGCCCGTCGGGCGAGCAGGTCGCACACCCAGGGCCGGGCCAGCCATCGCTCGGCCGTCCGGTACGCCCCGTAGGCCGGGGCCAGCCGGCCGGCCACCCACTGCCGGTAGGCCCGGAGGGCGCCCTCCCCGCGCTCCAGGAATCCCACGGCGGCCTCGCCGGCCCGCACCCCCGAGCGCAGGGCCGGGCCGATCCCCTCGGCCGTGAAGGGGTAGGTGGTCCCGAGGGCTTCCCCGGCCCACAGCACGGGGCCGGGGGCCACCGCGGGCCGGTCGGGGGGGCCGCAACGGATCGGGGCGGCCCGCAGGGGGCCTTCGAACGTCCCGGACCGCGCCAGATCGGCCACGGCAGGCGATCGGGCCAGGAACCGGTCGAACACCCGGCCGAGGCTCTCCCGCGGAGGCCGCCACCGGAACGCCCCGCAGCCCACGTTGAACAGGCCGTCGCCCACCGGGAACACCCACCCGTACCCCGGGATCACGCTCGCATCGTAGGTGACGGCCACGAAGTCCCGGCCGCGCCCGGCCCGCAGGTACCGCCGCACGGCCACGGCCTGGGGAGCCGGGGGGGCGTGGCAGCCGGCCGTTCGGGGGGCTTGGCTGCGGCGGGCGCCGGTGGCAGCCACGGCCACGCGGGCCTGCCACCCCCTGCCGTCGGCGGTCTCGACCCGCACCCCGGCGGCGCCGGGTAGGGCGGCCACGGCCCGGCCCCGCTCGAACTCGGCACCCGCCTCCCGGGCGGCCTCGAGGAGCGAGGCGTCCAGGACGCGGCGGGGGACCAGGCGCACCCGCAGGTCGAGCTCCAGCTCGACCCCCCCGGGGCTCCACAGGCGGGCCCGCCCCCCCCGGAAGGCGTGCCGTTCCACCCGCGGGGCCACCCCCAGCCGCTCGAGCTCCGCCCAGGCGTCGTCCAGTAGGCCGTCGCCGCACACCTTCTCCCGGGGGGGCGGGTCCGGGTCGAGCACCAGGGTCCGGGCCCCGGCCCGGGCCAGCACCAGGGCGGCCGCGCACCCTGCCGGGCCGGCGCCGATCACCACCGCATCGTAGCGTTTCGCCGTCACAACCGCCTCTCCTGGACTTTGGGTCTTCGGCCCGGCGGACAAACAGGTGCTATCGCTCCCTGCTCGGAGGGGCACGAGGCCTTGGCGTCGGGGCTCGGGAGCCGCCCGGCCGCCCAGTTGCCTAGCCGGCCGAAGGCTCAAGGGTACACGAGGGGCTTTGCGGAGAAAACGGCGGGCTCGGGAGCATCGGCAGGCCCCTGCGGAGCCGGGCAACGGGGAAGCCCCCTTCGGCCGCTGCGCGACCCTGCAACGGAGAAGGGTAACTTGCGTTGGTCCGGGGCCATTGCCGGCGGGGGGCATGGGTTTCAGGAACCGGAATTCAGCGGACAGAAGACAGGAGAAGGGCAAAGACCCCGTGGCCGAAGCGGCGTCGTGGGCCGACGACCCGTCCACTGACTTCTGTCCTCTGACCCCTGATCCCCATGCCCCACCGAGCGTTTGGCGGCGGTTCGGGGAAGCGGCCCCGCCGCCCAGCGGCCTAGCAGCCAAGCCCCCCAGCGGGCCGAAGGCCCCCGACCGACGACCAACGACTGACGACCAACGACCGAAGTTATAAGGGGGCTTTACCCCGGGCGTGTCCGGGTGCTACAACACGCCGCCCCCATCTGGGGCCAAAGGAGATCGGGAATGCGACCGGAACAGTTTCGCAACGTGGCGATCATCGCCCACGTGGACCACGGAAAGACCACCCTGGTGGACGCCATGCTCTGGCAGAGCGGCGTATTCCGGGAGAACCAGCGGGTGGCGGAGCGGGTGCTCGACTCCAACGCCCTCGAGCGGGAGCGGGGCATCACCATCCTCGCCAAGAACACGGCCGTGTGGTTCGAAAGGGTGAAGATCAACATCGTGGACACCCCGGGTCACGCCGACTTCGGGGGCGAGGTGGAGCGGACCCTGCAGATGGTGGACGGGGTGATCCTGCTGGTGGACGCGGCCGAGGGGCCGCTGCCCCAGACCCGGTTCGTCCTCCACAAGGCGTTCGAGCTGGGGCTGCCGCCGATCGTGGTGATCAACAAGATCGACCGGGCCGACGCCCGGCCCGCCGAGGTCCTGGACGAAGTGTATGGGCTCTTCATCGACCTCGGGGCGTCCGACGACCAGCTGGAGTTCCCGGTGCTCTACACCGACGCCCGCCGGGGCGTGGCCCATCGGAAGTTGGGCGACGGGTCCCGGGACCTCCGGCCCCTGTTCGAGACCGTGCTGGAGCGGGTGCCCCCGCCGTCGGGGGACCCCGCGGCCCCCCTGCAGATGCTCGTCACCAACCTGGACTACAACGACTACGTGGGCCGGCTGGTCCTGGGTCGGGTGGTGAACGGCCGGCTCCGGCCGGGCCAGGAGATCGGCGTGGCCACCGAGGAAGGGGTGGTGCCCGCACGGGTGGGCACGGTGTACACCCACGAGGGGCTGCGGCGGGAGGAGGCCCAGGAGGTCGTGGCCGGCGACATCGTGGCGGTGGCAGGGCTCGAAGCCGTGTCCATCGGCGACACCCTCGTGGAGCCGTCCCAGCCCCGGCCCCTGCGCCGGATTCGGGTGGAGGAGCCCACCATTGCCATGGTGTTCTCGGTGAACACCAGCCCGTTCGGGGGCCGGGAGGGGCGGTTCGTCACCTCCCGTCAGATCCGGGCCCGGCTCGAAAAGGAGGTGCTCCACAACGTCAGCCTGAGGCTGGAGATCCTGGACACGGACGCGTTCCAGGTGGCCGGCCGGGGGGAGCTGCAGCTGGCGGTCCTGATCGAGACCCTTCGGCGGGAGGGGTACGAGCTGAGCGTGTCCAAGCCCGAGATTCTCAGCCGGGAGCGAAACGGCCGGCCGGAGGAGCCCTGGGAGATCGCGCTGGTGGACGTGCCCGAGGAGTTCGTGGGCGTGGTCACCGAGAAGCTGGGCCGCCGCAAAGGCCAGATGGTCCGCATGGATCCGGCCGGCGGCGGCCGGGTGCGGCTGGAGTTTCGGGTGCCGTCCCGGGGGCTCATCGGGTACCGGAGCGAGTTCCTCACCGACACCCGGGGCACCGGCATCCTGAACCGCCTGCTGGAGGGGTACGGTCCCTGGGCCGGGCCGATCCCGGGCCGCACCAACGGGGCCCTGGTGGCCGACCGGGCGGGTCGCGCCACCACCTACGCCCTGTACCACCTGCAGCCCCGGGGCGTTCTGTTCATCGGGGCGGGCACCGAGGTGTACGAGGGCATGATCGTGGGGGAGCACTCCCGGGAGAACGACCTGGACGTGAACGTGGTCCGGGAGAAGAAGCTCACGAACATCCGGGCCGCGGGGTCGGACGAGGCCCTTCGGCTGTCGCCGCCGCGCGAGATGAACCTGGACCGGGCCCTGGAGTGGGTGGACCGGGACGAGTTGGTGGAGGTGACCCCCTCCGGGGTGCGCTTGCGAAAGAGGGTACTTGCCGCAAACCAGCGCCCCCGGCGGGAACGGGCGGCCGGCTGAAACACCGTGAAACGAACGGAAACGTCGGTCCGGTTTCCCCTGGCGACGCCGGGGTAGTCAAACAAGGGTTCCATTTTTCTCTGTCGATGCGGAAATCCGCTTGACACGCCGAAATCGGCTTTCCTATGATCCGCCCTTCCGCCCGGGCCGGGCCCCGGGTTCCCCCTCGCGTTTCGTAGTGTTTCAAGTTTTTTCACCCCGCCAACCCCAAACAGGAGGGATTGGGAGCATGAAGCGCCGCTGGGTTTTGGTGGCCGCCCTTGTGTGCCTGTTCGCAAGGCCAGGGCTTCGGGCGGCCGGGGCCGAGGAGGAGGTGTTCGCGGTACCACCCCCGCCTCTGAGCGAGGACTACTATCCCTGTGCCGAGAACTGTCACGACGACCAGGAGACCGATCCCACCCCCCGGGTGCTGGAGGAGGAGCACACCGACATCAAGCTCCATCACGCCGAGCAGTTCCGGTGGTGTCTCGACTGCCACGACGCCGACAACCGGGACAAGCTGCGTCTTCAGAGCGGTGAGAAGATCGACTTCTCGGAGTCGTACCGGCTGTGCGGCCAGTGCCACGGCGCCAAGTACCGGGACTGGAAGAAGGGCATCCACGGGAAGCGCACCGGCTACTGGAACGGCAAGAAGCAGTACCTGCTGTGTGCCAACTGCCACAACCCCCACAACCCCCGGTTCAAGCCCCTGAAGCCGGAACCGCCCCCCAAGGTGCCTGGGTCGGGCACGTTGAAGTCCCATGCCAAAGGCAAGCACCTGAAGGAACAGACCCACGAAGGCGGCGAGGAAAAGTAGAGCCCGGCCGGTTCGGGACAACGGCAAGGAGAGGCGATCCATGTCCAAGCACAACGTGTCCACCGTCGACCCGAAGAAGGCGAGCCGCCGCAAGTTCCTGAAGGGGATGGCGGCGGGGGCCGCAGCGGCCGCCCTGCCGGTGAAGGCGCTTGCCCAAGGGTCCAGCGGGTTCATGACGTACGGCTCCTGGGAGGAGTACTTCCAGAAGAACTTCCAGGAGATGACCCCCGAAGAGGTGAAGGCCACCCTCAAGCGGTTGGAGGAGAAGTACACCAAGCAGTACGGCAAGAAGGTGACCGTGAAGGCCACCCCCCCGATGGAGAACGTGCTGTTCGGCTACGCCCTGGACTTGAGCCGCTGCATCGGGTGCCGTCGGTGTGTGTACGCCTGCGTGAAAGAGAACAACCAGTCCCGCCGGGATCCGCAGATCCATTACATCCACGTGCTGCGGTTCGAGAACGGCGAGATGGAGTTCGAGAAGTCGGAGCGGTACTACAACCCGGAGAGGGTGCCGGAAGAGGGCCACTACTACCTCCCGGTCCAGTGCCAGCACTGCCGCAAGGCCCCCTGCATCAAGGCCTGCCCGGTGCGGGCCACCTGGGCCGAGGACGACGGCATCGTGGTGGTGGACTACAACTGGTGCATCGGGTGCCGGTACTGCATGGCCGCCTGCCCCTACGAGGGCCGGATGTTCAATTGGCTCGACCCCAAGCTCCCGCCCGAGGAGCTCAACCCCGACACCCACTACCTGGGCAACCGGCCTCGGATGCGCGGCGTGGTGGAGAAGTGCACGTTCTGCATCCAGCGGACCCGCGAGGGCCGGTACCCGGCCTGCCTGGAGGCCTGCCCGGTGGGGGCGCGCAAGTTCGGCAACCTCTTGGATCCCGAGTCGGAGATCCGCTACATCCTGGAGAACCACCGGGTCTTCCGGCTCAAGGAGGACCTCCTCACCGAACCCAAGTTCTATTACTTCTTCGGCTAGAGGGGTGAATCATGAACACGCTGATGGAGTTTCTGGTCGGCACCTTCATCCTGGCCTTCCGGGGTGGAAAGAAGTACTACCTCTGGATGGGGTCGTTGATCCTGATCGCCCTGGTGGGACTGGGGGCGTGGGTGTACCAGCTGAAGACCGGCCTGGGCGTCACCGGCATGCGCGACCCGGTGAGCTGGGGGCTGTACATCGCCAACTTCACGTTCCTGGTGGGCGTGGCCGCGGCCGCGGTGCTCCTGGTGATCCCGGCCTATATCTACAAGTGGGGTCCCATCAAGGAGATCGTGCTCCTGGGTGAGCTCCTGGCGGTGGCCGCGATCAGCATGTGTCTGATGTTCGTGACCTTCGACCTGGGCCATCCGGAGCGGTTCTGGCACCTGATCCCGGGCCTGGGGATCCTGAACTTCCCGATCTCCATGCTGTCGTGGGACGTGGTGGTGCTGAACGTGTACCTGGCCGTGAACCTGATTGTTCCGATCTACATCCTGTACAACGCGTACCTGGGCCGGGAGCCCAACTACAAGGTGCTGTGGCCGCTGATCATCTTCTCGATCCCGGCCGCGGTGTCGATCCACACGGTGACTGCGTTCCTGTACAACGGGTTCCCGAGCCGTCCGTTCTGGAACGCCTCGATCCTGGCCCCCCGGTTCATCGCCTCGGCGTTCTGCTCCGGGCCCAGCTTCATCATCCTGGCGTTCCAGCTGATCCGCAAACACACCCAGATCAAGATCCAGGACCGGGCGATCTTCAAGCTGGCCGAGATCATCGCCTACGCCATGGGGATCAACCTGTTCCTGCTGATCGCCGAGGTGTTCAAGGAGTACTACAGCGCCACCGTGCACCTGGCCCCCATGAAGTACCTGTTCCAGGGGCTCGAGGGGCACAACGAGCTGGTCCCGTTCATCTGGACCGCCATCGCGTTCAACACCATCGCGTTCTTCCTGTTCCTGACCCCCAAGACCCGGGAGAACTTCTTCACCCTGAACCTGGGCTGCGTGCTGATGTTCATCGGGGTGTGGATCGAGAAGGGGCCGGGGCTGATCCTGCCCGGGTTCGTGCCCACGCCCCTGGGCGAGATGTGGTCCTACGCGCCCACCCTCCCCGAGGTGCTGATCACCCTGGGGATCTGGGCGATCGGCCTGATCATCTACACCCTGCTGCTGAAGGTGGCCATCCCCATCGAGGTGGGCGAGTTCCGACAGATCAAGGAGCGCCTCCACGGGATCGTGGGGCAGAGCCGGTAGGGCCGAGAAGCTCCGAGAACGCGGCGACGAAAGGGGTCTTCCCAACGGGGGCCCCTTTCGTTTTGGCCGAATCCGGTTGAAATGCCCGCAGGGGCTTGACTATGATCGCCGGCGCCGGAGGGGCGGGCGGCGGGTTCCGTTCGGTTGGCAGCAGGAGGAGTCGCGATGAAAAGGTGGTACGTGGGGTGCGTCGTGATGCTGGCACTGGGGGGGGGCGGGTGTGCCGGGCTGCCCGTCGCGAAGACGACCGAGCCGACCCCCGAACCCCCCAAGGTCCAGGAGAGTCAGCCCGCTCCGGAGCCGCAGCCCCCGAAGCTCGATCCCCAGGAGGAGCGGCGGCTGGTCAGCGACCTGCTCCGGGACGTGGACGAGTACTACCGGCTGCTCAAGGAGAAGAACGTGGAGCAGGCGGCCGGGTACGTGGACCCGGAGCACCGCCAGGAGCACATCGACAGCCTGTGGGAGTTCGCGGCCAGGTACGAGATCGTGAGCGCGGACGTGGCCAGCTACCAGCTCTTCGCCCAGCCCGACGGCGTGTTGGCCAAGGTGCGGGTCGTGCGCGTTCTGCTTCCCCGGCATTCGGTGATGCCGGAGCGTTCCGAGGTCTGGATGACCTGGCTCCGGGTGGGGGAGCGGTGGGTGCTCCAGCCGCAGCGTCAGAAATAACCCGTTTCGCCCCGGCCCGCCCGGACGGTTGAGCGATGATCGCGTTCCTGGAGTGGTTCGGCCGGTTGGTGGTGGAGCGGATCGAAGAGGTGGGCCGAAACGCCCTGTTCCTGGCAGAGGCGGTGCGGGCCCTGGTGACCCCTCCGCTGCGGTGGCGCCAGACGTTTCGGCAGATGGAGTTCGTGGGGGTGCGGTCCGTGTCGGTGGTGGTGCTCACCGGCACGTTCACCGGAATGGTGCTGGCCCTCCAGGCCTACTACGGGTTCCGGAAGTTCGGGGCCGAGGGACTGGTGGGCACCACGGTGGGACTGTCCATGGCACGGGAGCTGGGGCCGGTGCTCACCAGCCTCATGGTCACGGCCCGGGCCGGGTCGGCCATCGCGGCCGAGCTGGGCACGATGCGGGTGACCGAGCAGATCGACGCCCTCGAGGTGATGGCCGTGGACCCGATCCGGTATCTGGTGGTGCCCCGGATTCTGGCCGGTCTGGCCATGGTCCCCGTACTGTGCGTGGTGAGCGACTTCGTCGGGGTGCTCGGCGGCTACTTCGTGGGGGTCAAGCTCCTGGGGATCAACTCGGGGATCTACGTGGCCAACACGGTGAAGTACGTCGAGCTGGCCGACGTGCTCAACGGCCTGGTGAAGGCGGCGTGCTTCGGCTTCATCCTGGCCGTGGTCGGATGCTACAAGGGGTTCTACGCCACGGGCGGGGCCCAGGGGGTGGGGAAGGCCACCACCGAGGCCGTGGTGCTGGCCTCGGTGCTGATCCTGATCAGCGACTACTTCCTCACCGCGATCATGTTCTAGGCCATGGCCGATCCGATCATCGTGTTCGACGGGGTCCACAAGTCGTTCCGGGGCCAGAAGGTCCTGGACGGGCTCCACCTGGAGATCCCCCGGGGCCGGACCACCGTGATCATCGGCCGCAGCGGCGGCGGCAAGAGCGTGACCCTCAAGCACATGATCGGCCTCATGCGTCCCGACCGGGGCCGGATCCTGGTGGACGGGCAGGACATCACCCGGCTGGAGAAGGGGCCCCTGAACGAGGTCCGGCGGCGGTTCGGCATGCTGTTCCAAGAGGGGGCCCTGTTCGACTCCCTGACCGTGGGGGAGAACGTGGCGTTTCCCCTGGTGGAGCACACCCGGCTCGACCGGGCGGAGATCGAGCGGCGGGTGAGCGAGATGCTTGTCACGGTGGGGCTGCCGGGCACCGAGGGGAAGATGCCGGCCGAGCTGTCGGGGGGCATGCGCAAACGGGTCGGCCTGGCCCGGGCCCTGATCCTGGAGCCCGAGATCGTGCTGTTCGACGAGCCCACGTCGGGGCTGGACCCTATCATGGCGGACGCCATCGACCGCCTGATCCTGCGCACCCAACAGGAGTCCGGCCGGACCTACGTGGTGATCAGCCACGACATCCGGGCCACGTTCAAGATCGCCCACAAGATTGCCATGCTCTACGAGGGGCGGATCATCGCGGAGGGCACCCCCGAGGAGATCCGCCGCAACCCGAACCCCATCCTCGCGCAGTTCCTCCGGGGGACCGCCGAGGGCCCGATCCAGGTGCAGTGATGCCGAAGGCAAGCGGAGCACGGGCATGAAGCGCATGAGCCCCGAGGCCAAGGTGGGCCTTCTGGTGCTGGCGGGCGTGATCCTCCTCACGTACATGGCCCTGCGGCTGGGCCGGCTGGGGTTCGGATCCGGTGGGGGGTACCGGGTGACCCTGCGCCTGGAGAGCGCCGTGGGCCTGGCCCGGGAGGGCGAGGTGCTGGTGGCCGGCATCCCGGTGGGGATCGTGGAGGACATCCGGCTGAAAGGGGGCCAGGCCGAGCTGGTGCTGCGGCTGCGGGACGACGTGAAGCTGCCGGTGGACACGGTGGGGAGCCTGCGGACCCACGGGGTGCTGGGCGAGAAGTACGTGGAGCTGGTGCCGGGCCGGGCGAACCGGTACCTGAAGGACGGGGACGAGGTGTCCCCCGGCGTGCCCCCCGGGGACCTGGACCGGCTGGTGACCAGCCTCAACTCGGTGAGCGACGACGTGAAACGGGTCACCGAACGGCTGGCCAACGTGCTGGGCACGCCGGAGGGGGAGCAGAACCTGCGGGAGATGATCGAGGGGCTGCGGGACACGGCCGTGGGGCTCCGGTCGATGATCGAGGAGAACCGGGAGGACCTGCGGCAGACCCTGGCGAACCTCAGGGGGCTCACCGCCGACCTCAGGGAGCTGGTGGCAGCGAACCGGGAGGGGATCGACGAGACCGTGGCCAACACCCGCCGGCTCACCCGAACCCTGGCAGAGCGCACCCCGGCCATCGCCGACAACCTGGAGCGGCTCACGGGCCGGCTGGATGCGGTGGTGGCCGAGAACCGCGACGACCTGCGGGCGAGCCTGTCGAACCTGCGCCGGGCCACGGCCCGGCTGGACGAGACCCTCGCCTCGATCCGGGACCTGGCCGAGGCGGCCGGCAGCCCCGAGGGGACGCTGGGCCGGTTGATCCACGACGACTCGTTGTACCGGGAGCTGGAGGGCACCCTCGCGGACCTGCGCTCGGTGATGGGGCGGATCGAGCGGGGCGAGGGCACCCTGGGCAAGCTCATGACGGACGACACGGTGTACTCGGAACTCACCGACACCCTGGGGAACCTGCGGAGCATCACGGACAAGATCGACCGGGGCCAGGGCACCATCGGCCGGCTGGTGAACGAGGACAGCGTCCACGAGAACCTCAACCAGACCCTGGAGGGGATCACCAACTTCGTGGCCGGGGCGAACCGGTTCCGGTTGGAGGTGTCGTACCGGGGCGAGTACCTGGCTCAGCTCGGCGAGTCCAAGAGCTACTTCGGGCTCACCATTCAGCCCCGCCAGGACCGGTTCTACTACCTGGCCTTGGTGGACGACCCCCGCGGCGACACCCGCACCAAGATCACCGAGAGGGTGGTGACGGACGACACCGGCACCCACACGGTTCGCGAGGAGAAGACGGTCACCGACGACCGCTTCAAGTTCTCGGCCCAGGTGGGCAAGCGGTTCTCGTTCCTGACCGTGCGCGGCGGCCTGTTCGAGTCCACCGGCGGGGTGGGGGCGGACCTGGACCTCTGGTCGGACCGGCTGCGGCTCACGCTGGAGGCGTTCGATTTCGCCCGGGAGGAGGGCCCGGTGCACCTGAAGGCCTCGGCCCGGTGGCTGTTCTGGAAGCACCTGTTCGTCACGGCCGGGGCCGACGACTTCTTGGACGACCGGGGCCGGGCCGACTACTTCGTGGGCGGCGGCATCCGGTTCGTGGACGAGGACCTGAAGTACCTGCTCTCGCCGGCCGCCAACCTGGCTCGGTAGCTTCGGGCCTTCGGCCCGCTGGGCGGCCGGGCGATAATGGCTTTCAAACGTATTGCCAGGGTACGGGGTGGAGGCCTGGGATTCAGGAGCCAGAGGTCAGAAGACAGAAGTTCGGGCAGATTCTCTCCTGTCCACTGCCCTCTGGATTCTGTCTCCTGATACGGCCGCACCCGGCGCTCCACCAGACCCCCACCCCGTACTCCCCAAGGGGAAGGGGGCACGGGCCTGACAATACTTTATCCCAGTTTTCCAGCCCAAAAGGAGGAACGATGGCACCGATTCGCCGAGCGATCGTGAGCGTGTCCGACAAGACCGGGGTGGTGGAGTTCGCCCGGGGTCTGGCCGACCGGGGCGTGGAGATTCTGTCCACCGGCGGCACCGCTCGGATGCTCCGGGAGGCCGGGGTTCCCGTCACCGAGGTCAGCGCCTACACGGGGTTCCCCGAGATCCTGGACGGCCGGGTCAAGACCCTGGTGCCCAAGATCCACGGGGGCATCCTGGGGCTCCGGGACGATCCCAAGCATCGCGAGCAGATGGCCGAGCACGGCATCGAGCCCATCGACCTGGTGGCGGTGAACCTCTACCCGTTCGAGAAGACCGTGGCCGAGCCGGGGTGCACCCTGGAGGCGGCGGTGGAGCAGATCGACATCGGGGGGCCCTGCATGATCCGGGCGGCCGCCAAGAACCACCGCTACGTGACCGTGGTGGTGGACCCGGCCGACTACCCGCGGGTCCTGGACGAGATGGACCGCAACGCCGGCGAGGTGAGCCGGGAGCTTCGGTACGAGCTGGCGGCCAAGGCGTTCAGCCGCACCTCGGAGTACGATGCGGCGATCGCCGGGTGGCTCAAGGGGAGGGGGATCGGATGAAGGTCCTGGTGGTCGGAGGAGGGGGGCGGGAACACGCCCTGGTGTGGAAGATCGCCCAGAGCCCCCGGGTCACCGCCGTGTTCGCCGCCCCGGGCAACGCGGGCACGGCCGGCCTGGCCCGGAACGTGCCGATCGCGGCGGACGACGTGGACTCGCTGCTGGCCTTTGCCGAGACCGAGGGGGTGGACCTCACGGTGGTGGGGCCGGAGGCCCCGCTGGTCCTGGGCATCGTCGACCGGTTCCGGGAGCGGGGGCTGCGGATCTTCGGGCCCACGGCCGCGGCCGCCCGGCTCGAGGGGTCCAAGGCGTTCGCCAAGGCCGCGATGGACCGTTTCGGGGTGCCCACGGCCGCATACCGGGAGTTCACGGATCCCGACGAGGCCCGGGCCTACATCCGGGAGCAGGGGGCGCCCATCGTGGTTAAGGCCGACGGGCTGGCCGCGGGCAAGGGGGTGACCGTGGCCCGGACCGTCGAGGAGGCGCTGGCGGCCGTGGACGCCATGATGGTGGACCGCGCCTTTGGCGAGGCGGGCGGCCGGATCGTGGTGGAGGAGTGCCTGGAGGGCGAGGAGGCGAGCTTCCTGGCGTTCTGCGACGGCAGGACCGTGCTGCCCATGGCCTCCAGCCAGGATCACAAGCCGGTGTTCGACGGCGACCAGGGGCCCAACACCGGCGGCATGGGGGCCTACAGCCCGGCGCCGGTGGTGAGCCCCGAGCTGTTCGACCGGATCGTGGACACGGTGATCCGGCCGGTGGTGGACGGGCTCGGGCGGGAGGGTACCCCCTATGTGGGCGTGCTCTACGCGGGGCTCATGATCCGGGGCGACGAGGTCAAGGTGCTGGAGTTCAACTGCCGGTTCGGCGATCCCGAGTGCCAGCCCATCGTGATGCGGATGAAGGGCGACCTGGTGCCGGTGCTGGAGGCCTGCGTCGACGGCACCCTGGACCGGGTGGACCTGGAGTGGGATCCGAGGCCTGCGGTCTGCGTGGTGATGGCGTCGGGCGGGTACCCGGGGGCCTACGAGAAAGGCCTGGAGATCCGGGGCCTGGAGGACGCCGCAGCCCTGGACGACGTGGTGGTGTTCCACGCGGGCACCCGGCAGGAGGCCGGCAAGGTGGTCACGGCCGGGGGGCGGGTGCTGGGGGTGACGGCCCTGGGCTCCGACATTCCGTCCGCGATCGAGCGGGCCTACCGGGCCGTGGACCGGATCTCCTGGCCTGGGGTTCACTTCCGGCGGGACATCGGCCGGAAGGCCCTGCGGCATCTGTCCTCCTGACGGTCGTTGGCGTTGGGACGTTAGGACGTTGGGACGTTAGGAGGCTAGGAGGAGGCTACGGGGAGTCGGTGGCCGCCGCGTCACCCGTCACGCGTCACCGCAGTTGACACGACGAACGACCTGCGACGAACCGATTTTAAAGGAGCAGCTTCGATCATGTCCGCGAAACCCAAGGTTCTCATCCTCATGGGGAGCGACTCGGACCTGCCGGTGGTGCAGGAGGCCGCGAAGTTCCTCGACCGGATGCAGGTCCCCTACGCCATGCGGGTCAGTTCGGCCCACCGCAGCCCCGAGCGGACCCGGCGGCTGGTGGCCGAGGCCGAGGCCCAGGGGGTGGAGGTGTTCGTGTGCGCCGCCGGCATGGCGGCCCACCTGGCCGGGGTGGTGGCGGCAGAGACCGTCCGCCCGGTGATCGGCATCCCGGTGGACGCCGGCGCGCTGAGGGGGATGGACGCCCTGCTGTCCACGGTGCAGATGCCGCCGGGCATCCCGGTGGCCACCGTGGCCATCGGCAAGGCGGGGGCCCGCAACGCGGCGGTGCTGGCGTGCCAGATCCTGGCCCTGGCCGACCCGGATCTGGCCCTGCGGCTCCGGAGTCTCCGGGAGGCCATGGCCCGGGAGGTGGAGGAGAAGGACGCCCGGATCGGCGGGGGCGAGGGGTAGTGAGCACGGTCCTTGACGATCGCCCCGGGGCCTGTGGTATACAGGCGCCCGGTTTTGGTTTTGGAAGGCTCGGTTCGTGGGGCCACTTCAACCAAGGGAGGTAGTGCCAGATGAAGAAGATCGTGTTGTTCGTCGTCGCCTGCGTGTTCTCGTTGGGTCTGGCCGTGGGCGCCGCCCAGGCCACCGATGCCCCGGCCGACGGCCTGAAGGTCACCAACTACGGCAAGAAGGCCGCCGTGACCTTCGACCACTCCAAGCACAAGAACGAGGCCAGGTGCGAGCAGTGCCACCACAAGGCCTCCGAGGGCAAGTACAAGTGCGGCGAGTGCCACAAGGCCAAGGGGGGCGATGCGCCCAGCTTCAAGAAAGCCGCCCACAACAAGGAAAAGGCCTGCTGGAGCTGCCACAACAAGAGGGGCAAGACCCCCAAGAAGATCCTGAAGTGCAACCAGTGCCACAAGAAGTAACGGCGCAGGGTGCTTGCTGACATCAGAAGGGCGGCCCTCGGGCCGCCCTTTTCCGTGGAACCCATGACGGACGACTATTTTTTCACCGATACCCCGCCCGAGCAGATCGCCCGGGAGAAGGCCAAGGCCCGGGAGCTCCGGAAGACCCAGTGGTGGAAGCGTCGGGTCGCGGCCGGGGTGTGCCACTACTGCGGCCGTCGGTTCCCGCCGGCCGAGCTCACCATGGACCACGTGGTCCCGCTGGCCCGGGGGGGCCGGTCGGTGCGTTCCAACGTGGTGCCCGCCTGCAAGGACTGCAACACCAAGAAGCGTTACCTGCTGCCCGTGGAGTGGGCCGAGCACCTCGACCGGCTCCGCAGGGGCGGCTGACCCCTCCTGGCTCGGCTTCCTCCCCGATTTTCGTGTATGCTAGCGTCTGGATCGTCCCGGCCCCGGCCGGGCCCGCCGGCCGGCCTTCGGCTTTGGCCGGGCCCGGGTCGCGGCGGGGGAGCACACCGAGCCACCTCGGAGGATGACGCTTGCGAAGACGTGACCGAACTGCAGCCCTGATCTCCCTGTTCGCCCTGCTGTGCCTGGCTGCGGCCGCCTTGCCCCTGCGGGCGCCCGCGGCCACCGGCTTCTTCCACCGGTTCGGCGATCCGTACCCCCGGATCGTGCAGCAGGTGTTCTACTACGTGGAGAAGAAGTACGTGGAGCCGGAGAGGGCGTCCCCGCGGGCCCTGGTGGACGGGGCGCTCGAGGCCCTGGAGAACCAGTACCCCGAGGTGCTGGTGGAGCCTGCGGGAACGGACCGGGTTCGGGTTCGGGTGGGCGGGGCGGAGAAGACCTTCGACCTGTCCCAGGCCGACGTGTTCCGGAGGGCGGCCGACGTCCTGACCACGGTGCTGCGGTTCGTGTATCAGAACCTGGGGGAAGAGGTGGAGGAGCAAGACCTCTACTACTTCGCCCTCAACGGGGCCCTGGCCAAGCTCGATCCGCACTCCACGGCGTTCAGCCCCAAGAGCTTCAAGGAGTTCATGATCGGAACCCGGGGCACGTTCGGGGGCATCGGGTTCGTGTTCGGCATCCGCGATGGCGAGATGACCATCATCAGCGTGATCGAAGGCACCCCGGCCGAGCGGGGGGGGCTCCGCTCGGGTGACCACATCCTCTACATCGACGGCGAGCCCACCATCAACATGCCGGTGGACACCGCGGCGAACAAGATGCGGGGGGAGCCGGGCACCCAGGTGACCCTCACCATCGCCCGGGAGGGGTGGCCGGAGCCCCGGGCCATCACCTTCACCCGCGAGGTGATCCACGTGGACAGCGTGGAGAGCTACGTCCTCGAGGACGAGGGAAGCCCGCCGGTCCTGTACGCCCGGGTGAAGAACTTCCAGAAGGACACCACGAAGGAGCTGCGTCGGGCCATCCAAGAGGCCGAGGCGAGCTACCCGGACCTCACGGGGGTGGTGCTCGACCTGCGCAACAACCCGGGGGGGCTCCTGGACCAGGCCATCAAGCTCTCCGACGGGTTCCTGGACGAGGGCACCATCGTGAGCACCCGCGGTCCGGAGAAGGACGCCAACTCCCGGGCCCTGGCCGGGGCCGACGACCCGCCCCTGACCCGAAAGCCCGTGGTGGTGCTGGTGAACCAGGGCAGCGCCTCGGCCTCGGAGATCGTGTCCGGCGCCCTCAAGGCGTCCCGGGCCCTGCTGATCGGTCAGAAGACCTTTGGGAAGGGCTCGGTCCAGAAGCTCTATCCCCTCACCGACGGCGGGGCGCTCAAGCTGACGGTGGCCCAGTACCTCACCCCGGGGGACGTGTCGATCCAGTCCATCGGGATCGAGCCGGACATCGTGGTGTATCCGGCCCGGATCGAGGCGGGGAGGATGCGCATCGGCCCGCCGCCCACCCACGTGGCCGAGGCCGACCTGGAGAACGCGTTCAAGAGCTGGGGGAACGCCTCGGAAAAGCCCTGGGCCGAGCTCCAGTACCTGCTGCCGCCGGACGAGGAGGAGCAGCGGCCGTTCTCCGAGCTGTCCAAGGAGGAGAAGGCTCAGCGGCTGGCCGAGGACTTCGAGGTGGGGCTGGCGCGCAAAGTGCTCGCCCGGGCCGAGGGAGCGGACCGGAAGGCCCTGTTGGCCGCGGCCGAGACCGTGCTGGCCCAGGTCCGGCGAAGCGAGGACCGAAAGATCACCGAGGCCCTGGCGGCCCTGGGCGTCGACTGGACCGACGGCCCCGGAGGCAAGGGGCTGCGGGTGGAAGGGTCTGCCGAGACCGAGCTGGTGCCCGGCGAAAAGGCCCGGATCCGGTTCGTGGTGGAGAACCGGGGAGCCGCGGCGGTGCACCGGGTGTGGGGGCGCACCGAGTCCGACAACCCCCTGCTGCGCAACCTGGACCTGGTGTTCGGCCGCCTGGGGCCGGGGGAACGCAAGGAGGCCGAGGCCGAGGTGGAGGTGCCCAAATCGGCCCGCCAGCGGTGGGACACGGTGACGCTGCGTCTGCACGCCCCCGGGGTCGACGAGGCGGGCGTGGGGACGGCCGCGGCCCGGATCCGGGCCGTGCCCCGGCCGGAGTTCGCCTACCGGTACCGGCTGCGCGACGAGAACCCGGCCGTGCCGGCTCGGTCTGGGGACGGCCGCATGGAGGAGGGGGAGCGGATCCAGTTGGTGCTCGAGGTGATGAACCGGGGATCGGGTGCGAGCGGAGCCGTGGAGGTGAACATCCGGGGCGAGGAGAAGGAACAGCTTTACCTGGAGAAGGCCCGGCACCGGTTCGACTCGCTGGCGCCGGGGGCCGAGGTGACGGCGCCCATGGAGTTCCGCCTGGTGAAGGCCGAGGAGGACGGCAACGTTCGGGTCGGGGTGAGCGTCACCGACCGGGACTACGGGGCCTTCTTCTCCGACGAGCTCTCGTTTCGGGTGGGTGAGCCGTTCCCCGCGCGGGAGCGGCGGGAGCCCCCTCGGTTCGGAAAGGGCGCCCCGCCTCTGCGCACGGACAAGGATCGGGTCACCTTCGAGGTGGAGATCACGGACGACTCGGCCGTGCGCGACGTGTACGCCTACCGGGAGCGGGACAAGGTGGTATACCGCCGGAACCCGGAGCGGACCGACCGGATGAAGGTCACCTTGGAGGTGCCGCTGGAGGAGGGGTCGAACCGGATCGTGCTGGTGGCCCGCGACGACAAGAAGATCGCGGCCACCCGCACCTTCTTCGTGTACCGAACCCGGCCGGGCGAGCTCGGCACCCAGCTCACCCAGAGCGAAAAGGCGGCCGGCGAGCGCTGACGGGCAGGGCCGCGCCCCGCCCCCTGTTGTAGGAGCGACCTCCCGGTCGCGATCCGGGCCGTTGCGCCGGGGGCCTTGGCAACCGCGGGGCATGGGGCCTGCTTCCGGCCGCGCGCGAAGCCGGGCGTTGAGATTCGCCGCGCAGGCACGGGGCACCGGCGGTGGTTTCATGCCCGTTCGGTGGGGCACGAACGAACTCACGGTGCGAGCGTTGGAGGCGCTGCGCGGCGAGCCAAGGAGCCGCACGCGGCTCTCCAGCAGACCCCATGCCCCCGAGGCCTTGGAGTCGAGGCTCGGGAGCCGCCTAGCCGAATCCAGGCCCCTTGCCCCCCGGCTCCGATGTCGGGGCGAGCTTTCGACCGACGACCGAAGTCACTGGGAAGGAACCGTCGATGGAGTCACGAGAGGAGACCGGCGAGATCCGGGTCACCCGTTCCGGGTTCGTTGGAATCCTGGGTCGGCCCAACGTGGGCAAGTCCACGCTCCTGAACCGGATCCTGGGGCAGAAGGTCGTGATCACCAGCCCCAAGCCCCAGACCACCCGGAACCGGGTGGCCGGGGTGCTCACCCGAGACGGGGTGCAGATGGTGTTCTTCGACACCCCGGGCGTCCACGCCGGCCAGAAGCTCATCAATCGGTACATGGTGCGCGAGGCCCTGTCGTGCGTGCCCGACGTGGACGTGGTTCTGTTCCTGGTGGACGCCGCCACGGGCCGCCACCCGGATGACGAGGTGCTGGCCGGGCACCTGCGCCGGTCCCAGAAGCCGGTGATCCTGGTGGTGAACAAGGCGGACCGCAACCGAACGGCCCCCACGGAGGCGTTCCAGGACCTGGTGCCGGCCGTGGCGGTGCACCGGATCTCCGCCCTGACCGGCGAGGGGGTGGAGGCCATTCTCGACGACCTGGCCTCGCGCATGCCCGAGGGGCCGGCCTACTACCCCGAGGACCAGCTCACCGACCGACCCGAGCGGTTCCTGGCCGAGGAGTTCGTGCGCGAGAAGGTGTTCGAGCTGACCGGGGAGGAGATCCCCTACAGCGTGGCGGTCACGGTGGAGGCGTGGGAGGAGCGGCCCGAGGCGGACCTGGTGGTGATCCACGCCACGATCCACGTGGAACGGCCCAGCCAGAAGGCCATCGTGATCGGAAAGGGCGGCCGGGTGATCAAGGAGGTGGGCCGGAGGGCCCGCCTGGACCTGGAGGCGCTGCTGGGGACCCGGGTGTTCCTCGATCTGCACGTGACCGTGGACCGGAACTGGACCAAGGACCCCCGGGCCCTGCGCCGGTTCGGGTACGAGGTGCGGCGATGAGGCTGGTGGCCATCGTGGGGCGGCCCAACGTGGGCAAGTCCACCCTGTTCAACCGGCTGGTGGG
This sequence comes from Deferrisoma camini S3R1, assembly GCF_000526155.1. Classification (NCBI taxonomy): domain Bacteria; kingdom Pseudomonadati; phylum Thermodesulfobacteriota; class Deferrisomatia; order Deferrisomatales; family Deferrisomataceae; genus Deferrisoma; species Deferrisoma camini. The sequence continues at coordinate 695,894 of NZ_JAFN01000001.1, forward strand.
CAAACGGGTGGCCATCGTGGAGGACGTCCCCGGAGTGACCCGCGACCGCCGGTACGCCGCCGTGGACTGGGGCGACCGGAGGTTCACCCTGGTGGACACGGGCGGCCTCGACCCCGACCCGGCTGGCGAGGTGGCCGCCGGCATGACCCGGCAGGCCCTCCTGGCCGTGGAGGAGGCCGACCTGATCCTGTTCGTCACGGACGTCCGGGAGGGGGTGCTGCCCGCGGACGAGGAGATCGCCCGGGGCCTGCGTCGGCGGAGCAAGGACGTGGTGCTGGTGGCCAACAAGGCCGACGGCCCCCGCTGGGAGACCGCTGCGGCCGAGTTCTACGCCCTGGGGTTCGAGCGGGTGCTGCCCGTGTCGGCCGAGCACGGCAGGGGGCTCGAAGAGCTCGAGGGGGAGGTCCGCGACCGGCTCCCCGAGGCGGATGCCGAACCGCCCGAGGCCGACGAGCAGGGGACCCGGGTGGCGGTGCTGGGCCGGCCCAACGTGGGCAAGAGCTCGCTGGTGAACCGCCTCCTCGGGGAGGAGCGGGTGGTGGTGAGCGCCGAGGCCGGCACCACCCGGGACCCCGTGGACACCCTGGTCCGCCGCGACGGCCGGCCCTACCTGCTCATCGACACCGCCGGGATTCGGCGGCGCAGCCGGGTGGAGAAGGGGGTGGAGCGGTGGAGCGTGGTGAGGGCCCTTCGCACCGTGGACCGGGCCCACGTGTGCCTGGTGCTCCTGGACGCCACCGAGGGGCTCACCGACCAGGACGCCCGCATCCTGAACCTGGTGCTCAAGGGGGGCCGCGCCTTGGGCATCGTGCTCAACAAGTGGGACCTGGTGGAGAAGGACGAGAAGACCTTCGACCGGACCGTGGCGGAGCTGCGCCGGCGGCTGGGGCCCCACGGCCACGTGCCCGTGGTCAGCATGTCGGCGCTCACGGGCCAGCGGGTCCATCGGGTGTTCGACCTGGTGGACACCCTCTACCGGGAGTGGACCCGGCGGATCCCCACCTCCCAGGTCAACGCGTTCCTCGAGGCCACCCTGAGGGAGCTGCCGCCGCCGGTCAAGGCGGGCAAGCGCACCCGGATCTACTACATGACCCAGGTGCGCACGGCCCCCCCCACCTTTGCCGCGTTCACCAGCTTTCCCGAGGGCATCTCGGAGTCGTACCACCGGTTCCTGGTGAACCGGCTCCGGGATGCGTTCGGATTCGCCGGGGTGCCGGTGCGGTTGGAGTTCCGACGCCGGACCCGGCCCGGAGAGGAGGACCGATGAGCCCAGGGCAACGGATCCCCCTGGTAGCCCCTTCAGGCCCCCGGGGGGCCGTCCGGGGACCAGAGACTAGAAACTGGAGACTAGAAACTAGATGTCAACCCGGCGGATAAGCAAGCGCTACCGTTCCCTGCTCGGAGGGGCAAGGGACCTGTCGGAGAGCCGGGCGCGGCCCCTTAGCTCGCCGCGCAGCGCCTCTGACGCTCGGACCACGAAACGGTTTGGGTTCCAGCGAGTTGTCATGAAATCAGCTCTTCGGTCCCGTGCCTGCGCGGCGAATCTCAATGCCCGGCTTCGCGCCCGGCCGGAGGCAGGTCCCTTGCCCCTCCCTCCGAGGAGGCGCGTCTATTTTGTCGCCGGGTTAATAAAATCCGGGCACCTCGGCCCCTTAGCTACCCAGCCGGCCAGGGGGGGCGAAGGCCCCAGACAGAGGACCGTAGACCGATGACCGGAGACCGAAGTTACTTGGAGGAGATCAGGGCCCGGGTGGCCCGGCTCCAGGCGGGCATGAAGCGCCAGGGGCTCGGGGGCGCCTTGCTCGTGCAGAACGCGAGCCGGTACTGGGCCTCGGGCACCATGCAGGCCGGGGCGGTGGTGGTCCCAGCCGGGGGAGACCCGGTGGTGTTCGTGCGCAAGGACCTCGACCGGGCGCGGCGGGAAAGCCCGTGCCGGGTGGAAGGGCTGGCCAGCCTGCGGGACCTGCCGGCCCGGGTTCGGGAGGTGCTCGGCGGCGTGCCCGAGCCCCTGGGGTTGGAGTGGGACGTTCTGCCCGTGAACCAGGCCCGGCGGTTCCAGGGGCTGTTCGAGGGGGTGGACCTGGCCGACGTGTCGGGCGCCTTGGCCCTGGCCCGGGCCGTCAAGACGCCGTGGGAGCACCGGGCCATCGCCGAGGCGGCCCGGGTGGTGGCCGAGGCCGTGGCCCGGGTGCCGGAGCTCCTGCGGCCGGGCATCCCCGAGATCGAGCTTGCGGCAGCGGTGGAGTACGAGCTGCGGCGCAGGGGCCACGGGGGGCTGCTGCGCATGCGCGGGTTCAACCAGGAGATCTTCTACGGCCACGTCATGGCCGGTCCCACGGCTGCCGAGCCTTCGTTCCTGGACGCGCCCACCGGGGGGGCAGGGCTGGGCCCGGCCCTGGCCCAGGGGCCCAGCACCCGCGCGATCGGACCCGGCGAGCCGGTCACCGTGGACCTGGTGGGCAACCACCAGGGGTACCTGTGCGACCAGACTCGCATCTTCTGCCTGGGCCGGCCCCCGCGGCAGGTGGCAGAGGCGTTCGAGGCCGCCTGCGCCGTGCAGGACGCCGTGATCGAGACGGCCCGGCCCGGCGCGACGGGCGACGAGCTGTACCGGGTGGCCCGCCGGGCGGCCGAGGCCACGCCGTTCGCCGACACCTTCCTGGGCCACCGCAACCCGGTGAGCTTCGTGGGCCATGGCATCGGGTTGGAGGTGGACGAGCCCCCGTTTCTCGCCCGAGGGTTCCGGGTTCCCTTGGAGGAGGGTATGGTGTTTGCGCTGGAACCCAAGTTCGTGATTCCCGGGGTGGGCGCCGTGGGGGTCGAGGACACCTTCCGGGTCACGGCGACCGGGGTGGAGCGGATCACCCTCTCTCCGAGGGAGCTCGGGCTCGTGGAGATCTGAGCCGGGCCACGCCCGGCTCTCCACCAGGCCCCATACCCCCCGAAGTTTCGCCGGCGGCCCGGGAGCCGCCCGGCCGCCTAGCCGCCTGGCAGCCCAGCCGCCCAGCGGGCCGAAGGCCCCAGACCGAGATCACCGCAAAGGGGGAGACATGAAGGGAGGATGGAGTGCGGCCCACCTGCGCCAGTGGTGGTGGATCGCGTTCGTGCTCGGCGCCCTCATGATCAACTTCCCGTTCCTGCGCATCTTCGACCGGGAGGTGACGGTGGGGGGGTGGCCGCTTCTGTTCCTGTACCTGATGGGGGGGTGGGCCGTGAGCATCGCCGCCATCGCCGGCTACGCCCTGCTGCTGCGCCGGGTGGAGCCCCCCGGGGAGGAGGAGAAGTAGATGCCCCTCACCTGGGGGTGGGTGGCCGCGGTGGCCTTCGCCTATCTCCTGCTCCTGTTCGGCGTGGCCTATTGGGCCGAGCGCCGGAAGGACCGGGGCCGGAGCATCATCGCCAACCCCCTGGTGTACGCCCTGTCCACGGCCGTGTTCTGCACGTCGTGGACCTTCTACGGCAGCGTGGGCCGGGCCACCGTCAGCGGGTTCCAGTTCCTCGCCGTGTACCTCGGCCCCACCCTGATCGCGTTCTCCTGGTGGACCCTCCTGCGCAAGTGGGTCCGGGTGGCCCGCGACAACCACATCACCTCCCTGTCGGACCTGGTGGCCTCCCGGTACGGCAAGAGCGGGTGGCTGGGCGCCCTGGTCACCGTGATGATCCTGGTGGGGAACACCCCCTACATCGGGCTGCAGCTCAAGGCGATCTCCAGCACCTTCGAGATCCTTACCCAGGTGTCCCGCGAGGCCCCGTTCCGGGTGGTGGGCCACCCCGAGTCGTTCCTGGAGGACACCGCCTTTGCCGTGGCCCTGGTGCTCGGGGTGTTCGGGGGCATGTTCGGGGCCCGCCGCCTTGATCCCTCGGAGCGGCACGAGGGAATGGTGGCGGCCGTGGCCCTGGAGAGCGTGGTGAAGCTGGTGGCCCTGCTGTTGGTCGGGGCGTTCGTCACCTGGGGGCTGTTCGGCGGGTTCCGGGACATCTTCGCCCGGATCTCCGAGCACGAGTTCTTCGCCCACCTGCTGACCCTGGGGGCGGCGCCGGCCCGGTCCTACGCCACCTGGTTCACCCTGCTCGTTCTGTCGGCGTGCTCCGTGATGCTGCTGCCCCGCCAGTTCCACGTGATGGTGGTGGAGAACTGCAGCGAGGAGCACATCCGCCACGCCATGTGGATGTTCCCCCTGTACCTGTTCCTGATCAACCTGTTCGTGGCCCCCATCGCCTTCGGAGGGCTCCTGCTGTTCCAGAGCCCCACCCTGGCCGACACCTTCGTGCTGCGCATCCCCCTGCGTACCGGCCACAACCTCCTGGCCCTGGTGGCGTTCCTGGGCGGCCTGTCTGCGGCCACGGGCATGGTGGTGGTGTCGTCGGTGGCCATCTCCACCATGGTCCTGAACAACCTGGTCGTGCCGGTGCTGATCCGGCTCGGCTGGCCCCGCCGCCCCGCGCCCCTGCTGCTCCACTGCAAGCGGGCCATCATCGTGGGGGTGATCCTGCTGGGCTACGCATACTACCGGCTGCTGGGCGAGCGGTTCATGCTGGTGGACATCGGCCTGCTCTCGTTCGCGGCCGCGGCACAGCTGGCCCCGGCCGTGCTGGGGGGGTTGTACTGGCGCCAGGCCACGGCCCGGGGGGCCGCGGCCGGGCTCCTGGCCGGGTTCGGGGCGTGGGTGTACTTCTTTCTGACCCCGTCCCTGGCCCGGGCGGGGTGGATTCCGGTCTCCGTGCTGATCGAGGGGCCCGCAGGGATCCGGCTGCTGCGGCCCGACGCGTTCCTGGGGCTGGAGGGCCTCGACCTGTGGAGCCACGGGTTGTTCTGGTCGATGTTGTTCAACGCCGTGGCGTTCCTGGCCGTGAGCCTCCTGACCCGGCCGTCCCAGGCGGAGCTGGAGCAGATCCCCAAGTTCGTGGACGCCATGCGCCCCTCCCCCCGGGTCCGTCTGGACCTCCGGATGGCCCGGGCCCCGTCCGTGGGGGAGTTCGAGGAGCTCCTGGCCAAGTTCCTGGGGCCCGAGAAGGCCCGGCAGCGCCTGGCCGAGTTCCTGGGTGGACCCGGCTACGACCCCCGGGCCGTGCTGTCCGACGACCGCATGCTCGAGCTCCAGGCCCACGTGGAGCGGACCCTGGCCGGGGCCCTCGGCCCGGTGGCGGCCAGCCGGGTGGTGCAGCGGTACCTGGACCTGAAGGGCACCACCCTCGAGGAGATCTTCGACGTGTTCGGGGCGGTGTCCCTGAGCCTGGAGGAGAGCCGGGAGGAGATGGAGGCGCGGGTGCGGGAGTTGGCCGTCCTGTTCGAGGCCTCGAAGCGCGTGGCGGCCACCCTGGACGAGGACGAGGCGATCCGCGCGGTGCTCGACCTGGTGGGCGCCGAGTTCGGCATGGATTGCCGGGCCGTGTTCGTGGTCCGCGGGGGCAGGCTGGAGCCGGCCCAGGCCCACGGGTTTCGGCCTTCCTACCTGGAGGCGATGTCCATGGGGCCGGTGCGCCCCTCGTACGTGGTGCAGGCCATGGCCGACCGGCGCACGGTGTTTCTGTCGGACGCGGGCCTGAGCCCCCGGCCGGTGCCCCTGGAGGTGCTGGAGAACCCGAGGCTGCTCTCCCTGATCGCCACCCCCATCGTGCACGAGAACCAGGTCCTGGGCATCCTGGCGGCCGGCAGCAGCCAGCGCAAGGGGTACTTCTCCGAGAAGTTCGTGGAGGCGTTCGAGGCCCTGGCCACCGAGCTGGCCCTGGCCCTGGCCAACGCCCGCCTGTACCGGGAGATCCGGGAGCTCAACCGGACCCTGGAGCAGAAGGTCCGGGAGCGGACCCGGGAGCTGGAGGAGGCGAACCGCAACCTCCAGGAGCTCGACCGGCTCAAGAGCGAGTTCCTCGCGAACATGAGCCACGAGCTGCGCACGCCCATGAACTCGATCCTGGGCTACACCCAGCTCGTGCTCGACGGCGTGGACGGCCCCCTGACGCCGGAGCAGCGGCAGAGCCTGGAACGGGTGGAGAAGAACGCCACCCACCTGCTGAAGCTGATCAACGACATCCTCGACCTGTCCAAGATCGAGGCCGGTCGCATGGAGCTGGACCTCCACGAGTTCGATCTCAAGGCCCTGGCGGACGAGGTGGCCGGAGACCTCTGGACCATGGCCGAGGCCAAAGGGCTGTCCCTGACGGTGGAGGCGGAGGAGGGGGATCTGCGGGTGCGCGCCGATCCCAACAAGGTGCGGGAAGTGTTGAACAACCTTGTGAACAATGCTATCAAGTTCACGGACCGGGGAGGGGTGGTCGTGCGGGTGCGGTCCGACGACCGAGGCCGGCCCGGTGTGGCCGTGGAGGTGGAGGACACCGGCATCGGCATCCCCGAGGACAGCCTGGGGATCATCTTCGAGGCGTTCAAACAGCTCGACGGCTCCACCACCCGGGCCTACAGCGGCACCGGGCTGGGGTTGAGCATCGCGAAGCGGCTGATGGAGCTGCACGGGGGGGAGATCACGGTCACGAGCCGGGTGGGCGAGGGCAGCCGGTTCACGGTGTGGCTGCCCCGTGAGGGCCCGGAAAGGAAGGCATGAGGTGGCGCCGCGGATCCTGGTGGTGGAAGACAACGTGGACAACCGGGAGCTCCTGGTGAAGGTCTTGGTGCGGCAGGGGTACCGGGTGACCGAGGCAGCGTCTGGCGAGGAGGCCCTCGACATGGCGGCCCGGGAGCGGCCGGACCTGGTGCTGATGGACATCAACCTGAGCGGCATGGACGGCCTGGAGGCGACCCGTCGGCTCAAGGCCGACCCCCGGATGGGCGGGGTTCCGGTGGTGGCGATCACGGCCTACGCCATGGTGGGGGATCGGGAGCGGGCCCTGGAGGCCGGATGCGACGGGTACATCCCCAAGCCGGTGGACGTGCGGGCCCTGCCGGACCACGTGGCCCGGTTCCTTCGGCAGGGACGGGACGAGGACCCCCGGCCCCCAACCTCTCGAGGGAGCCCACCGTGACCACGGCGCCGAAGATCCTGGTGGTGGACGACAACATCGACAACGTCGAACTCCTCGTGAAGCGCCTGCGGGCGGCGGGGTATCGAACCTGCGAGGCCTACGACGGCGAGGAGGCCCTGGAGAAGGTGGCCGCCGAGGACCCGGACCTGGTGATCCTCGACGTGATGATGCCCAAGCTCGACGGCTACGCCGTGTGCGAGCGGCTCAAACGGAACGAGGCCACCCGGATGATCCCGGTGCTCATGCTCACGGCCAAGCGGGAGGTGCCCGACAAGATCCGGGGCCTGGACATCGGGGCCGACGACTACATCACCAAGCCGTTCAACCCCCAGGAGCTGATGGCCCGGGTGAAGAGCCTGCTCCAGCGCCGGTTCACCGAGGAGCGGCGGTTCACCGAGGAGCGGCTGGACGCCCTGGGGCAGATGGCCGAGGGGGTGGCCCACGAGGTGCGCAACCCCATGGTGGCCATCGGGGGGTTCGCGCGCCGCATCCGCGACAAGCTCCCCGAGGACAGCCCGCTGCGGGACTACGCGGAGCGGATCCTTCACGAGGTCCACCGGCTCGAGTCCATGGTGGAGGACATCGTCCGGTTCAAGACCCTGATGATCTCCCCCTACCAGGAGGTGGATCTTCGGAGCCTGGCCGAAGAGGTGCTGCGCGAGGCCGAGCCCGAAGCCCGGGAGGCGGGGCTGGAGCTGGTGCGCGCCTTCGAGCCGGTGCCGGCCGTGGAGGCGGATCCCCCCAACCTCCGGCTGGCCCTGGCCAACCTGATCGAGAACGCCATCGAGGCCACCGACGCGGGCGGCACCATCACGGTGGAGACCGCGGACCTGGGCGACAAGGTGCGGGTCACGGTGCGCGACACCGGCCGGGGCATTCCGAGGGACCAGGTGGCCAACGTGTTCGACCCGTTCTACACCACCAAGACCGCGGGCGCCGGCATGGGGCTCACCATGGTGCACCGGATCGTGTCCCGCCACGGGGGAACCGTGGAGATCGAGAGCCGGGTGGGCAAGGGTACCGCGGTCCACCTGTTGCTGCCCTGCCGCCATCCGGGCGGGGCCTGAGCCGGGAGGGGGCCTTGGCCGATCGGACCGGCCCCACGGTGTGGCTCGACGCGTTCCTCGATCACCTGGCGGTGGAGAAGGGGCTGAGCCCCCGCACGGTGGAGGCCTACGCCCGGGACCTGGCACGGTTCCAGACCTTTTTGGAAACCCTGGGGCAGGACCTGACGGGGGCGACCGGCACGGACGTGGTCGGGTTTCTGCGGGCTGAGAAGCGCCGGGGTGTTTCGGGCCGCACCCTGGCCCGCAGGGTCTCGGCCCTGCGGGGGTTCTTTCGGTTCCTGTGCCGGGAGGGGGCGGTGTCCCGGGACCCCACCGCCCGCCTGGCCTCGCCCAAGGCCTGGAAGACCCTGCCCCACACCCTGTCCCCCGAAGACGCCGCAGCCCTGGTCGAAGGCCCCCGGGGGGAGGACCCGCTGGCCCTGCGCGATCGGGCCATCCTCGAGCTCCTGTACGGCTCGGGCCTGCGGGTCTCCGAACTGTGCGACCTGACCCTGGGGTTCGTGGACCTGTCCATGGGCTACGTGCGGGTGGTGGGCAAGGGCAGCAAGGAACGGGTGGTGCCGCTGGGGGAGCGGGCGGCCGAGGCCCTGCGGGCGTACCTGGACCGGGGAAGGCCGCGGCTCCTCAGGGGGCGGAAGCGGTGCGACGCCGTGTTCGTGAGCCGGCTGGGAAGACGCATGTCCCGCCAGTCGGTGTGGAACCTGGTCAAGAAGCGGTGCCTGGAGGCGGGGGTCCCCCCGAGCACCAGCCCCCACACCCTGCGCCACTCGTTTGCCACCCACCTGCTGGAAGGGGGCGCGGATCTGCGGAGCGTGCAGATGATGCTCGGCCACGCCGACCTCGCCACCACCCAGGTGTACACCCACGTCACCCGTCGCCGCCTGGCCGAGCTGGTGCGCCGGCATCACCCCCGGAGCCGAAGATAGAAATGCCCCCCCAGGGCTGGGGGGATTCCAGTACCAAGTTGCATTCAAAGCTATCGGCCCCCTGCACAGAGGGGCAAGGGAGCTGCCGGAGAGCCGGGCGCGGCCCCTTGGCTCGCCGCGCAGCGCCTCCGGCGTCTGGACTGCGAAAGGGTGCGGATTCCAACGGATTGCCATGAAGCCAGCTCCCCCGCCCCGTGCCTGCGCGGCGAATCTCAATGCCTGGCTTCGCGCCCGGCCGGAGGCAGGTCCCTTGCCCCGCCCCCGGATGCGTATCCGATGGATGGCAACTTGGTACTAGCTCCCCAGCCTCCCAGCCGAAGTCAGCGGAGACCGCCCGCGTGGACCTGATCACCACCCACATCAACTCCGACTTCGACAGCCTGGGCGCCATGGTGGCCGCCAAGAAGCTCTACCCGGAGGCGGTCGTGGCGTTTCCGGGCAGCCAGGAGCGCAGCCTGCGCCAGTTCCTGGTGGAGAGCGCCCTGTACGCGGTGGACGTGCGCCGGGCCCGGTCCGTGGACCTGGACGCGGTGGACCGGCTCGTGCTGGTGGACGTGTCCCACCCGGACCGGATCGGCCGGTTCGGTGAGCTGCTGGGCCGGCCCGGTCTCGAGGTCCACGTGTACGACCACCACCCCATGTCGGACGAGACCGTGGAGGCCCGGGTCCGCCGCATCGAGCCGGTGGGAGCGGCCACCACGCTCCTGGTGGAGATCCTCCGGGAGCGGCGGATCCCGGTGACCCCGGAGGAGGCCACGGTCATGCTCCTGGGGATCTACGAGGACACCGGGGGGCTGGTGTTCGCCACCACGACCCCCCGGGATCTGGAGGCGGCCGCGTACCTGCTGGGGCAGGGGGGCGACCTCAATGTGGTCTCGTCGTTCCTGACCCCGGAGCTCACCCTGGAGCAGGTGCGGCTGCTGGAGGAGCTGCTGCGCAACCAGGTGACCCACCGGATCTACGGGGTGGAGGTCACGGTGACCGAGGCGAGCGCCGACCACTACGTGGGGGATCTGGCGTTCCTGGTCCACAAGATTCGGGACATGGAGAACCTCGACGTGGTGGTGGCGGCCGTGCGCCTGGGCGACCAGGTCCAGGTGGTGGCCCGGAGCCGGATCCCGGCCCAGGTGGACGTGGGGGCCCTGGCCCGGGCCCTGGGAGGGGGCGGCCACCCCGAGGCCGCGTCCGCCTCGGTGCGGGACGAGACCCTGATCCAGGTGCGGGAGCGGATCCTGGGGCTTCTGCCCCAGGTGGTGCGGCCCCCGGTCATGGCCCGCGACATCGCCACCGCGCCGGTGAAGTTCGTGCGGCCCGGCACGCCCCTCGTCCGGGTGCAGGAGGCGCTCAACCGCTACCACCTGAACGCCATGCCGGTGGTGGGAGACGACGGCCGGGTGCTGGGCGTGGTCACCCGGATGATCGTGGAGAGAGCCCTGAGCCACGGCCTGGGAGAGGCGGTGGTGGACGACTACATGACCACCGACGTGGAGGCCGTGGGGCCGGAGGCGCCCCTCGACGAGGTGCGGCGGCTGGTGGTGCGTGAGAACCACCGGCTGGTTCCGGTGGTGGATCGGGGCGCCCTGGTGGGGGTGGTGACCCGGACGGACCTGCTCCGGGCCCTGGGACGGGAGTGGGGGCCGACCGAGGCTCCGGGCGGGCCGCCCCAGGAGCGCGACGTCTCCCGGCTGCTCCGGGAGCGGCTGCCCTCCGGCGTGGTGGAGCGGCTCCGGGAGTTCGGCGCCCTGGCCCGCCAGCAGGGCATGGAGGCCTACCTGGTGGGCGGCGGCGTGCGGGACCTGCTGCTGCGACGGTCCGTGGAGGACCTGGACCTGGTGGTCGAGGGGGACGGCATCGCCCTGGCCCAGGAGGCCGGCCGTCGGTGGGGGGCGCGGGTCCGCCCCCACCGGCCGTTCGGAACGGCGAAGATCCGGTGCCCCGACGGCGTCCGGATCGACGTGGCCACGGCCCGCACCGAGTACTACCCCCGGCCGGGGGCCCTGCCCACGGTGGAGTGGTCGAGCCTGAAGCTCGACCTCTACCGCCGGGACTTCACCATCAACACCTTGGCGGTGAGCTTGAGCCCGGACCGGTTCGGTCAGGTGGTGGACTTCTTCGGGGGGCTCCGGGATCTCAAGGAGGGCACGGTCCGGGTGCTCCACAACCTCTCGTTCGTCGAGGACCCCACCCGGATGCTCCGGGCCCTGCGGTTCCGGCTCCGGTTCGGCTTCCGGCTAGGCCGCCAGACCGAGAAGCTCCTGCGCACCGCGGTGCGCCAGGGGTTCATGGCCGAGGCCCGGGGGAAGCGGCTGTTCCATGAGTGGATGGCCCTGCTGCGGGAGGGGGAGGGGGCCGAGGCCGTGGCCCTGGCCGACGAGCACGGGGTGCTGTCGGCCCTGATTCCGGGGGTGCGGTACGCGGGCAGGGTGGAGGAGCTGGTGGAGCGGGTCCGGGGCGTGCTGACCTGGTTCCGGCTGCTGTACCGCGACACCGCCCTGGAGGACTGGCGGGTGTACCAGCTGGCCCTGCTGGACCCCCTCAAGGAGGACGAGGTGCGCGCCTGGGTGCGGGAGCTGGGGGTGGAGCAGGGTGTGGGCCGATGGTTGGTCGAGGCGCTCGGATCGGCGTACCGGGCCCTGGGCGAGCTTCGCCGCGCCCTGGATGCCCGGGGCGAGCGGGTGCCCGACAGCCGGGTGTACGAGATCCTGCACCCCTGCGGGGACGAGACCCGGCTGTTCATGATGGCCAAGACCCAGGACGAGCGCAAACGCCGGCTGATCAGCCGGTACTACACCCGCCTGGCGGACGTGCGGCCGGCGCTGCGGGGCCGGGACCTCCAGCGGATGGGCATCCCGCCGGGGCCCGCCTACCGGCAGCTCCTGGAGGGGCTTCTGCGGGCCCGGCTGGACGGGGAGGTCCGCACCCGGGCCGACGAGGAGGAGTGGGTTCGCCGGCGGTGGGCCGACCGAAAGGAGCCCCCCGCCGGGGCCGGATCTTGACGGCGGCCGATCCAATCGATAGGGTAGCTGTTATCAACCGATCGTCCGGTTGGCGCCGCGGCCACGTCCTCCGGGCCCCACGGGTAAGAGCGACCTCCTGGTCGCGATCGTGACGGGGGCGGGCCATTGCGGGCGGCGGGGCATGGGGTTCAGGAGTCAGAATTCAGGGGACAGAGGTCAGAATGCAGAAGTGGGGGTAGAGTCTAAAAACTGAACTCTGCCCCCTGATACGGCCGCACGCGCCTCTCCACCGGACCCCATGCCCACTGAGGCCTTGATGGTGGCTCAGGAGCCGCCTAGCTGCCTAGCGGCCTAGCCGCCCAGCGGGCCGAAGGCCCGAAGCCACTGGGAAAGGAGGAGGACCATGCCCAAACTGAAGCAGATCTCGGTGTTCCTGGAGAACTCGCCCGGACGGCTCTACGCGGTGACCAAGGCGTTGGGGGACGCCGGCATCAACCTGCGGGCCCTCAGCCTGGTGGACACGGCCGGGTTCGGGGTGCTCCGGCTGCTGGTGTCCGACGTGGCCAAGGCCCGCCGGGTGGTCATGGGGCTCCACCTGCCGGCCCGGATCGACGAGGTGGTCGCGGTGGAGATCCCCGACCGGCCCGGAAGCCTGGCCGCGGTGCTGGAGCCGGTGAACCAGGCCGGCATCAACGTGGAGTACATGTACGCCTTCACCGGCTTCTCCTCGGATAAAGCGGTGATGGTGTTCCGGTTCAGCGACAACGACCAGGCGATCCGGGTGCTGGGGGAGCAGGGCGTTCGGGTGTTGGACGCCCAGGCCTTCGGCATGCTCGAAAGCGCGTGAGTCGCGGAAAGGAGGCAGCGATGGGAGGCTCGTCGGACTTTACCCCCAGCCGGTTCGCGGTCATCGGGGCCGGCCCCGTGGGATGCGTGGTGGCGGCCCACCTGGCGTCGGCCGGCCACGAGGTGACCCTGTGCGACATCGTGGAGGACCTGCTGCGGCCGGCCCTGGACCCGGGGATCGAGATCGAGGGGGCCGAGACCCTGTCGGCACGGGTGACCCGCACCACCACCCACGTGGACGAGCTGGGCGAGTTCTCGCCCGACGTGATCTTCGTGACCACCAAGGCCACGGCGCTGCCGCTCATTGCCTCGGCCATCCAGGGGTTCCACCGCGAGGGCATCCACGTGGTGAGCTGGCAGAACGGGATCGACACCGAGCTGGTGCTGGCCGAGGCCCTGGGCCGGCCCTGGGTGATGCGGGCCGTGGTGAACTTCGGGGTGGGCCTGGCCGGCCCCGGCCGGGTCCACATGGCCTTCCACCATCCCCCCCACTACGTGCAGGAGCTCGACCCGGCCGGCAAGCCGGCCGCCCAGGCCGTGGCCGAGGTCCTCACCGGCGCCGGCCTCGCCACCCAGCACACCGACCAGCTGGTGAACATGGTCTGGCGTAAGACCATCATGAACGCCTCCATGAACCCGGTGTGCGCCCTGACCGGCATGACGATGGCCCAGGCCATGAAGGACCCGTTCGTGGCCGGCATCGTGGACCAGCTGGTCAAGGAGGGGGTGCAGGTGGCCCGGGCCAACGAGATCTCCCTGGGTTGGGACTACTACCGTTACTGCATGGACTACCTGGGCACGGCCGGCGACCACAAGCCCTCCATGCTGATGGACGTGGAGGCCAAGCGCCGCACCGAGATCGACTACATCAACGGCAAGATCGTGGAGTACGGGGAACGGGCCGGGGTGCCCACCCCTTACAACCGCATGGTGCAGGCCCTGGTCAAGGGACGGGAGGAGACCCTGCGCTGAACCGGCCCGCCCCCGGCGGCCGCTCGTCCGGCCCCGCCCCGTCGCCCCGGGGCGGGGCCGGTTTTGTCTGGGCGCCGACGTCTTGCGCGACGGCCGGAGAATGGTCGATGATGAGGGCCCCTTGGATGTTCCGGCCCGGCAGAACCGAGGTGACCGATGCCGCGATTCGTGCTCGCCCTGTGGATGGCCCTGGTGGGAGGGCTCTCCGCCCTGCAGCCGTCGGTGAACGCCCGGCTCGCCGACCGGGTCGGCGGGTTCCTGCCCAGCGCCCTGGTGTCGTTCTCGGTGGGCACCGCAGCGCTGTTGGTGATCGTGGCGGCGTCGGGCCGGCTGCCCAGGCTGTCGGGGGTGGGTGGGGCCCCGTGGTGGGAGCTGACCGGCGGGCTGATCGGAGCGGTGTACGTGGCCAGCACGATCCTGGTGTTCCCCCGCCTGGGCACGGCCGCGGGCATGGCCTCGGTGATCGCGGCCCAGCTGGTGGCCGGGCTGCTGCTGGACCGGGTGGGCGCGTTCGGGTTCGAGCGGATCCCCCTGGGGCCGGCCCGGGTGGCGGGCGTGGCCTTCCTGATCCTCGGGGCCGTGCTGGTGCTCCGGCGGGGGTGAGAGGGGGGGACTGTGGCGCCGTTGAAGCAGCCCTACTTGCTTGGGTCCTGAGAGACGAGAGAGGCTTTTCGCTTTCTAGCCTCCCAGCCTTCTAGCTTTCCAGCGGGCCAAAGGCCCATAGCGGGCCGGAGGCCCGAAGTGACGGGAGGCTCATCGTGGGACATCGCGTGACCGTGTTCAAGCCGTACCCCTTGACCCCGGGGCAGAAGATCCGGATCGAAGGGGGGCCTCGGTCGGGAGACTGGGAGGTCGTGGAGGTGGGCGACCGCACGATGAGGCTCCGCTGCCCGGTGTCGGGCCGGGAGGTGGAGTGGGACCGGTTCGCCTGCTTCGTGGAGGAGCGCCCCGACGCCGAGTGGCCAAGCCGCGAGGGGTGAGGCTCCGGCCTTGACGCACAGGGGGTCCCCGGGTGACCCTTCGGGCTTTTTGGGCCCGAAGCCGGGCGTTGGGACGTGACATGCCGTTAGTGGTGTTGCCGCCGCGTCACCCGTCACCCGTGACCCGTCACGGAAGTACTGCCGTGAATCGTAAATCGTGAATCGTTGGGACGCTTCGCGTTTGGGGCGCGCGGCGGGCCCAAAGGCCTGCATCGGTAGGATCCTGCTCCTGCAGGCGATCCCGGGCCGGAGGCCCGGCCGGACCGGGATCGCTCCCTCGGCCCCAACGACAAACGACCCACGACCTACGACGAACGGCCCTTAAGCCTTCTAGCCCCTGTCCCCAGCGGGCGGAATCCGTGGGAGACGATCGTGAAGAGGATCTGGCTCGTTGTGCTGCTCGCGGCCCTGGCGGCCTGCACCAAGGGGGGAGAGCCCGAAAAGGCCCAGGCCTCGAAGGAGACCGAAGCCCAGGTGGATCTCTCGCCCGCCTACGGCGACACCTTCGTGGACGCCTCGATCGGGGACGCGTCCACCCTGCTCCCCATCCTGGCCACGGACTCCGCGTCCCACTCGGTGGCGGGGCTGATCTACAACGGGCTCGTCAAGTACGACGGCGAGTACAACGTGGTGGGGGACCTGGCCGAGTCGTGGGAGGTCAGCGACGACAACCTGACGATCACCTTCCATCTGAGAAAGGGGGTGCGGTTCCACGACGGGGCGCCGCTCACGGCCCGGGACGTGGAGTTCACCTACCGGGTCACCATGGACCCGAACACCCTCACCGCCTACCGGGGAGACTTCGAGCCGGTGGAGTCGGTCGAGGTGGTGGACGACTACACCCTTCGGGTACGGTACAAAGAGCCGTTCGCGCCGGCCCTGATCTCGTGGGGCGCGGCCGTGCTCCCGCGGCACCTGCTCGAGGGCAAGGACATCAACACCTCGGAGCTGGGCCGCAAGCCCGTGGGCACCGGCCCGTTCCGGTTCGTGGAGTGGCTCACCGGCCAGCGGATCGTGCTGGAGCGAAACCCCGACTACTTCGACACCGATCCGGACACCGGCATGCAGTTGCCCTATTTCAGCCGGTACGTGTTCCGGATCATTCCGGATCTGGGGGTCCAGTTCAACGAACTGATGGCCGGCAAGATCGACATGATGGGGCTGAAGCCCCTGCAGTGGACCCGTCAGACCGACAACGAGCGGTTCCGCAGCCAGTACAACAAGTACAAGTACCTGGCCAATGCGTACACCTACTTAGGTTACAACCTCGAAAAGCCGATGTTCCAAGACGTGAGGGTGCGCCGGGCCCTGACCCACGCCATCGACAAGAACGAGATCGTGGAAGGGGTGCTCCAGGGGCTCGGGGTCCCCGCCACCGGTCCGTACAAGCCGGGGACCTGGGTGTACAACCCCGACGTTCCCAAGTACCCCTACGACCCGGACCGGGCCCGCGAGCTCCTGGCCGAGGCGGGGTGGACCGACACCGACGGGGACGGGGTGCTCGACAAGGACGGGAAGCCGTTCCGGTTCACGGTGCTCACCAACCAGGGCAACGACCAGCGGCTCAAGACCGCCGAGATCATCCAACAGCGCCTCAAGGCGGTGGGGATCCAGATCGAGATCCGCGTGCTCGAGTGGGCCGCGTTCATCAACGAGTTCGTGAAACCCGGTAAGTTCGATGCCGTAATCCTGGGGTGGACGATCACCCAGGACCCGGACCTGTACGACGTGTGGCACTCGTCCAAGGCGGTGCCGGGGGGGCTGAACCACACCCACTACCGGAACCCGGAGGTGGACGACCTCCTGGTGCGGGCCCGGAAGACCTTCGACCGGGCCGAGCGCAAGCGGCTCTACGACCGGTTCCAGGAGATCCTGGCCGAGGACCAGCCCTACACGTTCCTATACGTGCCCTACGCGCTGGTGGCCGTGTCGAACCGGGTCCACGGCATCCGGCCGGCCCCGGCCGGCATCACCTACAACTTCGAGCGCTGGTACGTGCCCAAGGCGCTCCAGCGCCATGCGGAGACACCCTGATCCATGCTGGGGTACATCGCGAAGCGGATCGCGTTCATGATCCCGATGCTTTTCGGGATCACCCTGATCTCGTTTCTGCTGATGCACATGGCGCCGGGCTCCCCCACCGAGCTCTACACTGAGCTCAACCCCAAGGTGGGCGCCGAGTTCCGGGAGCGGTTCGAGGCGTACTACGGGCTGGACAAGCCGTTGCCGGTCCAGTACGTGACCTGGCTCGGCCGGGTCGCCCGGCTGGACCTGGGGATCAGCTTCAGCCCGGACAAACGGCCGGTGTGGGACAAGATCCGGGAGCGGTTGCCGATCACCCTGCTGCTGAACCTGTTGAGCCTGGTGCTCATCCTGGCCACGGCCGTGCCCCTGGGGGTGATCTCGGCGGTGCGCAGGGGGTCGCAGTTCGACCGGACCACCACGGTGCTTGTGTTCGCGGGGTTCTCGGTGCCCAGCTTCTGGCTCGCCCTGCTGCTGATGAAGTGGCTGGGGGTGGACCTGGGGTGGTTGCCGATCTCGGGGCTCGAGTCCCTGGGCGCGGCGAATCTTCCACCCCTGGCCCGGTTCTGGGACCGGGTGCAGCACCTGATCCTGCCGGTGTTCGTGTCGGCCGTGGGGGGGCTGGCCGGCATCAGCCGGTACATGCGGGGCTCGATGCTCGAGGTGATCCGTCAGGACTACGTCACCGCGGCCCGGGCCAAGGGGTTGCCCGAGTGGCGGGTGGTCTACGTGCACGCCCTGCGCAACAGCCTGCTGCCCATCGTGACGCTGATGGGGTTCTGGATCCCGGCGCTCATCGGGGGCAGCGTGATCTTCGAGACGATCTTCGCCATCCCGGGCATGGGGCAGCTGTTTTACCAGAGCGTGATGGCCCGCGACTACCCGGTGATCCAGGGCATTCTTCTCCTGGGAAGCGGGCTCACGCTGCTGGGCAACCTGGTGGCCGACGTGGCGTACGCCCTCGTGGACCCGCGGATCCGGTTCGGGAGGACGTAGAAAGCTCCAGCAGGCCCCTGCGGGGCCCTACAACGGGAAGGGTAACTTTGGTTGGTCCGGGGGCCATTGCTGACGGCGGGGCAGGGGGGTCAGGAACCAGATGAATTCTGGCCCCTGAAACCCATGCCCCCCGGCTCCGACGTCGGGGCGGGCTTTCGACCGACAACCAACGACTGACGACCAACGACCGAAGTTGCTGGGAAGGGGACGACGGTGCCTCGACGAAAGCGGCTGGGGGAGATCCTGATGGACGCCGGCCTCATCACCGAGACCCAGCTCCAGGCGGCCCTGAGCAGCCAGAAGACCTGGGGGGGAAAGCTGGGGTCCACCCTGGTGCGCATGGGGTTCGCGAGGGAGGAGGACATCCTCCGGTGCCTGTCGGCCCAGCTGCGGCTGCCCGCCGTGGACTTCCGGAAGGTCCGGATCTCCCCCCGGGCCCTGGCGGCCGTGCCCCTGCGGATCGCCGAGAAGTACCACGTGATGCCGGTGGCCCTGAAGGAGGAGCTGGGCAAGAAGTCCGTGATCCTGGCCATGGCCGATCCCACCAACCTGGACGCGATCAGCGAGATCGAGTTCCAGACCGGGGTGAACGTGCGGCCGGTGGTGGCCACCGAGTCCGGCATCACCCGGGCCATCAACTACTACTACCGCAAGCAGGGCAAGGACCCCGCAGCCCAGGCCCCCCCATCCGAGCGGGTGCCCGTGGGGCCGGCCGGCGGCTCGGAAGGGGAGGAGGAGATGGTGATCCTCCAGAAGGGCGAGGAGCGAAGGGTGGGCTCGCTCGACGGGCTGGACACCGGCGAGCTGCTGAAGGTGCTGATCCGGGTGCTGGAGGCCAAAGGAGTGCTCACCCGGGAGGAACTGGAAGCCGCCCTGCGATCCCAGCGATGACCCAGCCCCCCCACGTAGGCCCCTGGAAGACCCTGTGGCGCCGCCTGCGCCGGAACCGGCAGGCCGTGGCCGGGCTGGCGATCGTGCTGACCCTGGCGGCGGTGGCCGTGCTCCACCCGTGGATCGCGCCGTACGACCCGGCCCAGGTGGACGTCCGCCACATCCTGGAGCCGCCGAGCGTCCGCCACTGGTTCGGCACCGACGAGCTGGGCCGGGACGTGTTCTCCCGCCTGGTGTACGGGGCTCCCATCAGCCTTCTGGTGGGGTTCGTGGCGGTGGGGATCTCGGTGGGCATCGGCACGGTGCTGGGGTGCACGGCCGGCTACTACGGGGGCTGGTGGGACAGCCTCGTGATGCGGTTCGTGGACCTGATGCAGTCCATCCCCACGTTCTTCCTGATCCTCTCGGCCATCGCGTTCCTGAAGCCGTCGATCTGGCTGATCATGGTGATCATCGGTGCCACCGGCTGGATGGGGGTGTGCCGGCTGGTCCGGGCCGAGGTGCTCAGCCTGAAGGGGCGGGAGTTCGTGCTGGCGGCCCGGGTCCAGGGGGCGGGGGACCTGCGCATCCTGTTCTTTCACCTGCTGCCCAACGCCCTGGTGCCGGTGCTGGTGTCGGCCACCCTGGGGATCGCCGGGGCCATCCTGGTAGAGTCGAGCCTGTCGTTCCTGGGATTGGGGGTGCAGCCGCCCCAGCCGTCGTGGGGGAACATGCTGGCCCAGGCCCGGGACAACCTGGCCAGCGGGTGGTGGGTCACCGTGTTCCCGGGCATGGCGATCTTTCTGACGGTGTTGGGTTACAATCTCCTGGGCGAGGGGCTGCGGGACGCCCTGGACCCCAAGATCAACGACTGATACCAAGTTGCATTCAAAGCTATCGGCCCCCTCTGCTCAGAGGGGCAAGCAACTGTGTTGCGTGTCAAGCCGGAACCGCGGCCCGGGGCTGCCAGGGAGTCCTGTCCCGGACGATCGCGTTTAGGATCGTGATAAGTTTGCGCATGCAGGCCGTGAGCGCGACTTTGGGCTTCTTCCCTGCGGCGAGAAGCCGCTGGTAAAACTGCCGAATGTCCGGGTTGTGCCGGATTGCTGACAGGGTGGCCATGTAGAGAACGTGACGCACGCCGCCTCGACCGCCCCAAACACTTCGGCTTCCGCGGTATTGACCGCTATCGCGGCTAAACGGTGCAACCCCTGTGAGACTCGCGATCTGGCGCCGGTCGAGGGTGCCGATCTCTGGTAGTTTGGCAATGACCGTGGCGGACATCACGGGCCCCACCCCGGGGACGGACTGCAGGAGCCTATCGAGTTCTCTCCAGCTCTCGCAGGCGCGAAGGGCCGAACGCAGCTGTTTGTCGAGGCCGTTGCGTTGCGACCGGAGCCATTCGAGATGGGCGCGGATGCCGGGGCGTATGCGCTCCGAGGCGGTGGCCAGCCGGTTGCTCTCGGCTGTGATCATGGCGACGATTTGGCGTCGGCGGTTGACCAAGGCCAGGAGTTCCTGGGTGGCCTCGTCGGGAAGCTGGGTCACGGGGGGCATGATGGCTTCACCGAACAGAGCAAGCACGTCGGCGTCGACGCGGTCGGTTTTGGCGAGGCGTCCGGTGGCTTGGGCGAAGTGTCGACTGTGACGAGGGTTGATGACCGAGGCTGGCAACCCGGCGGCGAGAAGCTCGGCGGTGACGGTGGCTTCGTAGCCGCCGGAGGCTTCGAGGACCACCCGGGTTGGCGCCAGGGCCTTTAGGCGGTTGAGGAGTTCGGCGATACCGTCTTCGGTGTTGGGGACGGACCAACGGGTTCCGTCGGGCCTGACGGCGACGTGGAGGGAATTCTTGGAGACGTCGATACCAACGAAGGTCTTGGGGGTTTTGGCCATGGCTCTCTACCTCCCAACCTTGTGAAATGCGGGCTTGGTGGCCTTAGCAACTGTACGGGATGCGAGAGACCTGGGCGTGGCGACCGCGCTTACCCACGGGCTTGGGGTCCCAAAGGGACGTCGGTCTGCCACGCCCTACCGAGATAACAAAGTTATTAACCCGGTGGCTAAATAGGCGCGATTATGGTACACTGTCGTCATGGACAAAGTCGATGCTCGCAGCATCAGCCGAGAGGCCCAGCAGACCTTACGCCGCCAGGCGATCCGCTTGCGAAAGGCCGGTCGGACCTTCGCAGAGATTGCCGAGATCGTCGGCGTTCATCCTTCCACGGTGCGCAAGTGGTGGAAGATCTATGAACGCGACGGTACCCAAGGAATCCGCCTCAAGAAACGGGGGCGGAAGCCCGGGCAAAAACGAACGTTGAGCCGCGAACTGGAACAGGAACTCCGGCGGCTCATCACCGACAAAACCCCCGAGCAGCTCAAGATGCCCTTTGCCCTGTGGACGCGTCGAAACATCCAGGAGCTGATCCGGCGCCGATGGGGTATCGAGATGCCGGTGCGCACGATCGGGGACTACCTGAAGCGCTGGGGATTCACGCCGCAAAAGCCGTTGCGGCGGTCCTATGAGCAAAACCCTCAGGCGGTCCAGAAGTGGCTGGATGAGGACTACCCCGCCATTGTCGCCCGTGCGAAGCGAGAAAACGCAGAGACTGAACGACCACCGGCTAAAGCCCAATACTGTTCACTTAGTGTGCCTTCGTGCTATTCTTCTCTCGTCTTCCTTACTCATGGAAAGCGAGGTGAAGGATGGCTCGAACTCCAGCAGGGCTTCCCGAAGGCACGCGGATCACGGATTACATCACGCTGGGGGTCATCGCAAAAACGTTCCCCCTGCCCAAGGTGCACGAGGTGCTGCAAGCCACAGGCAAGGCGAGCCAGCGACAGCGCGCCTTACCTGCCCATGTCGTGGTCTACTATGTGATCGCACTGGCGTTGTACATGAGCGTGTCCACACGAGAGGTGCTCCGCTGTTTGCTCGAAGGTCTCCAGTGGCTCATGGGGCCCCGTGAACGCGTTCGCGTTGCCGGAAAATCGGCCATCTCCCAAGCGCGGTCCCGTCTGGGGGCGGAACCGATCGAACGGCTGCACAACGAACTCGTCCGGCCGATCGCCGAAACGGCCACCCGAGGGGCGTGGTACCGGCGCTGGCGGCTGGTCAGCCTGGACGGCAGCACCTTGGATGTGGCCGATACTCAGGAGAACGAACAAGCCTTCGGACGCCCCAAGGCCGCCCGGGGACGGAGCGCCTATCCGCAGATCCGGTTCGTCTCCTTGGTGGAGAACGGAACCCACGTGCTGTTCGGCTCCCGCATGGGTGGATACCACACGAGCGAGGTCGCGTTGGCTCGGCACGTGGTGGAGTCCTTGCGGCCCGGGATGCTGTGTCTGGCCGATCGGTGTTTCTTCTCCTGGCCCTTGTGGACCCAGGCCTGCGCAACCGGAGCCGATCTGCTGTGGCGAGTGAAGGCAAGCGCACGCCTGCCGTGCATCCGCCGTCTGTCCGATGGTTCCTATCTGAGCAAGATCTATCCCAACGCCTATGCTCGCCAAAAGGATCGGGGCGGTGTCATGGTCCGGGTGATCGAGTACACACTGGACGGAGTCCCAGGCGCAGAGGACGTGTACCGGTTGGTGACCACGATCCTCGACCCTGAAGATGCCCCGGCAGAGGAGTTGGCCGCCCTGTACCAGGAACGCTGGGAGATCGAGACTGCACTCGACGAGTTGAAAACGCACCTCCGAGGGGCTCGGATTGTGCTCCGGAGCAAGACCCCGGAGCTCGTCCGACAGGAGTTCTTTGGGTTCCTGATGGCGCATTTTGCGATACGAGGACTCATGCATGAAGCCGCCCGCAAGGGCGATGTGGATCCTGACGAACTTTCCTTCGTTCACACGGTGCGGGTGGTGCGTCGGAGACTGCCCGCTTTCGTCGCCACTCCCCCCTGAGCACAGGGCGGCGTTCCATGCGCAGGTGCTGGAGGAGATTTTGGAAGAGCGAGTGGTGTCCAGTCGTGGTCGACGCAACCCGCGAGCGGTGAAGCGGAAGATGACCCCGTATCCGACTCGGCATCGCCAAACGGTCTCGCCCATGCGACTGCAGCCCATTTGCGAACACGTTCGTATCTTAAAGTGAACAGTATTGGGCTAAAGCCGGTGGGTTCTGTTGCGACTGAAAGTCGCTGGTTGCGGCTGAAGCCGCTGTCGTGCGGCTAAAGCCGGCTCAAGCCCGTGCTTCGTCGGACACCTTGAAGTCGTCCTCCGGCGGCACAGTCTGCTGCTCGATATACGCTTTGATCACCTCGTCCGTCACCGTGCCCGACGAAGCACAAAAGTAGCCCCGAGCCCAAATGTGCTGCCCCCAATACCGTTTCCGAAGAGACGGAAACTCTTGCTGCAACATCTTTGACGATCGTCCCTTCACATACTGCATGATCCGAGCCGGCGACAAGCTCGGAGGAGCTGACACAAACAGATGAACATGATCCTTACTTACATAGCCCTTCAGTATCGTGATCTCTCGCGCCATGCATATTTGCCGGATAATATCCCGCGCGCGCTCCGCTATCTCCCCTCTCAGAATCTTGTATCGATATTTCGTCACCCATACAAAGTGATACTTGATGTCATGGACTGTGTGTGCCCCTCTTCGATACTCTGCCATCGCGGACCTCCTTGCTGGTCCGCCAACCCTACAAAGAAAAACCTGCTGAAGCAATTCCGCCTAAAGGCGAAGGATTGTGACCTGGCACTTCGAAATTCATTGGGGCGACGAAACGGGACTTCGTTCGGACAGCCAACATGGACGCTCCTACGCGCCTCGGGGAAAAACGCCGGTGGTTCGGCTCAACGCCAAACGTGAATCCATCAGCCTGATCTCCAGCATCACCAACCAGGGCAAGGTTCGGTTCATGACCTACCGGGGCGCGATGAACAGTCGGACGTTGATCCGGTTCCTCCGGAGACTGATCAAAGACGCGGACCGGAAGGTGTTTCTCATCTTGGACAATCTCCGAGTGCACCACAGTAAGCCGGTGAAGGCCTGGCTGGAGAAGCACCGGGAGGAGATCGAGGTGTTCTACCTGCCCTCGTACTCGCCAGAGCTGAATCCGGACGAGTATCTGAACTGCGACCTCAAGGCCGGTGTGCACTCGGGACCGCCGGCACGCACGGGAGAGCAACTCCGGGCGAAGGCGATCTCCCACTTGCGCAAGCTCCAGAAGTTGCCCGACCGCGTGCGCTCGTACTTCCGTCACCCGAAGATTCGATACGCAGCCGCCTAGTGCGCCTATTTAATCGCCGGGTTAATAACCATCGGGGCCCTTATACAAGGGACCTGCCGGAGAGCCGGGCGCGGCCCCTTGGCTCGCCGCGCAGCGCCTCCGGCGTCTGGACTGCGAAAGGGTGCGGATTCCAACGGGTTGCCATGAAGCCAGTTCCCCCGCCCCGTGCCTGCGCGGCGAATCTCAATGCCTGGCTTCGCGCCCGGCCGGAGGCAGGTCCCTTGCCCCGCCCCCGGATGCGTATCCGATGGATGGCAACTTGGTATGAGAAGCCCCCAGGCTCCTGTGGGGTCAGGCGACGATGGAAGTCTCTCAGGCCCCTGGGGGGCCGGGAACCGGGAAAGGGTAACTCTTCTTGATTCGGGGCAAGCTAGAGACTAGAAACTAGAGACTAGTGTCGTGCTTCGGAAATTTCGTGGTTTTCCCAGGCGGTGGGGCTGGGGGCCCCTCCTTCGCTGAACGGCCTCGCAGGGGCCGCCTCGGCGCGGTCCGCTGCGGCGCGTGAGAGCACGCGCCGCAGCCGCTTCCCTGGCGCCGGGCGGCCCTAGCTGCTCGGCCGTCGCGCTTCGTCGGAGCCCCCAGCCCCACCGCACTAATCCGCATATTGTTTGCGAAACGGAACACTAGAAACTAGAGAAATCCTGGGGGGCGTCGGCCCGTGAGGCGGCCTCCCAGCCGCCCAGTGGGCCGGAGGCCCGACAAGGAGTATGCGCTTGCCCGAACTCCTCGAGGTCGAGAATCTCCAGGTCTCGTTCCACACGCCGGCGGGCGAGGTGCCGGCGGTGCGCGGGCTCGACCTGCGGGTGGGGGCCGGCGAGGCGGTGGGGCTGGTGGGGGAGTCGGGGTGCGGCAAGAGCGTGACCGCGCTGTCCCTGATGGGGCTCGTGCCCGAGCCGGGCCGGGTGGAGGCCGGCTCGATCCGGCTGAACGGCCGGGAGTTGGTGGGGCTTTCCTCTGAGGAGTACCGAAAGATTCGGGGTCGGGAAATCGGCATGGTGTTCCAGGAGCCCATGACCAGCCTGAACCCGGTGTTCACGGTGGGGTTCCAGGTGGGCGAGGCCCTGAGCACCCATCTCGATCTGCCGCGGGACGAGGTGCGGCGCCGGTCCGTGGACCTTCTCCGGGAGGTGGGGATCCCGGCTCCGGAGGAGCGACTTCGAGCCTACCCGGCGCAACTGTCGGGCGGGCTGCGGCAGCGGGTCATGATCGCCATCGCGGTGGCCTGCCGGCCCAAGCTGCTGGTGGCGGACGAGCCAACCACGGCCTTGGACGTGACGATCCAGGCCCAGATCATGCGGCTCCTGGGGCGGCTCCGGAGGGACCGGGGCATGTCCCTGCTGCTGATCACCCACGACCTGGGGCTGGTGGCCCAGAACGTGGACCGGGTGGTGGTGATGTACGCGGGGTATGCCGTGGAGGAAGCGACCACCGAGATGCTGTTCGCAGAACCCCTTCATCCCTACACCCGGGGCCTGCTGGGCTCCCTTCCCGGCGCGCCGGGCCTCCGGAGGGGGGAGCGGCTGCGGGCCATCCCCGGGAACGTGCCCCACCCCACCCGGGTGCCGTCGGGCTGCCCGTTCCGGGACCGGTGTTCCGAGGCGGTGGAGGAGTGTGCGGCCGCGGTGCCGGCCCTGGAGGAGAAGCGGCCGGGCCACCGGGCCCGGTGCGTGAGGGTGGAGCGCCGTGTTTGAGGTCAGAGGGGTCCGGCGCCACTACCCGGTGCGGCAGGGGGCGTTCGCGCCGCGCCGGTGGCTGCGGGCCGTGGACGGCGTGGACCTGGTGCTGGCCCCGGGCGAGACCCTGGCCCTGGTGGGGGAGTCGGGGTGTGGGAAGAGCACCCTCGCCCGGCTCCTGTTGCGCCTGGAGCGGCCCACGGCCGGCGAGATCCGGTACCGAGGCCAGGACCTCTGGACCCTGGACCGCGACGGGGTCCGTCGGTTCCGGCGGGAGGTCCAGATGGTGTTCCAGGATCCCCAAGCCTCCCTGAACCCACGGATGCGGGTGGGTGCCATCGTGGGCGAGGGCATGGCGATCCACAATCTGGCCCGGGGCCGGGAGCGGCGCGCGAGGGTGGAGCGGTTGTTGGAGCAGGTGGGGCTGCCCCCCGAGGCGGCCGAGGCCTACCCCCACGAGTTCAGCGGGGGCCAGCGCCAGCGGATCGGGATCGCCCGGGCCCTGGCGGTGGAGCCCCGGGTGGTCGTGGCTGACGAGCCGGTGTCGGCCCTGGACGTGTCCGTGCAGGCCCAGATCCTGAACCTGCTCCAGGACCTGAAGGAGGAGCGCGGGCTCACCTACCTGTTCATCAGCCACGACCTCAGGGTGGTGGAGCACGTGTCCGACCGGGTGGCCGTGATGTACCTGGGGCGGGTGGTGGAGGAGGCCCCGGCCGAGGCCCTGTTCTCCCGGCCGCTCCACCCCTACACCCGGGCCCTGCTCTCGGCCGTGCCGGTGCCGGACCCCACCCGGCGGACCGAGCCCACCGTGCCGGAGGGCGACGTGCCGAACCCGATCGACCCGCCCCCCGGCTGCCCGTTCCACCCCCGGTGCCCGGAGCGGTTCGGCCCCTGCGATCGGGATGTGCCCGAGGACACCCGGCCCGAGCCGGGCCGGCGCGTCCGCTGCCACCTGTTCCGCTGACCCCGACGGGAGGCCAAGGCCCATGCAGACCGTGTTGCGGCCCATGGGGGCCCGGGAACGCCGGCTGTTGACCGTATGCGTGGGGGTGAGCCTGGCCCTCCATGCCCTGCTCGTGTGGATCGCCCTGCCGGCGGGCCCCAAAGGGGGGTCCCGGGGAGCCCCGGCCGCCCTGGCGGAGCGGTTCGCATCGGCGGTGAACGCGGCCACGGACCTGGACCCGGCGGTGCGCTCCCGCCTGGAGGCGGCCGTGGCAGGGGTGCGGCGATCGTCTTGGCGCCGGCTGGCGATGGCCCAGACCCTGCAGGAGGTGGCCCGGGGGGCGGGCGTGCCGGTGTCGGACTGCAAGCTGGTGCGGGCCCTGGATCCGGAACGGGCCCGAGAGGGGCGGTGGGACATTCGGGTGTGGGTGCGGTGGGACGAGGACGTGGCCGCCGACCCGTTCCTGATCGTGGCGTTCCTGGTGGGGGAGGGGACGCTCAAGAGCGACTTCGGCTCCCACCGGCTCTGGATCCAGGTGGAGGCCCCGGAGGGCACCGGCCGGGTGGCCCTGGAGACCATGGACTGCCGGCTGTTCCGGGCCGGCAAGCTCTCGGCCTCCGACCTGCTGCACCGGGCCCGGTGGTACGACGGGTAGCGAGGTGTCCGCGACCGGGGTTGCCTCGTCGCGGAACGGTGATTATAGGTCGCCGGTCACGACCCACGACGAACGGCCTTCAGAAACCATTCGCCACAGATCGACACAGATGAACACAGATATGGACCCCATATCTACCCAAGAATCCGTGCAAATCTGTGAAGATCCGTGGCTAGAATCCTTACGCTGGGACGTCGGGGCGCCAAGGCCGTCACCCGTCACGGAAGTGCTGCCGTAAATCGTGAATCGTGAATCGTGGCAAGGCGGCCGGTTCTTCCCCCGTCACCCGTCACGCGTCACTGTGTCACCGCTTCTCAGCCTTCAGAAGCCATTCGCCACAGATCGACACAGATGAACACAGATATGGATCCCATCTCCGCCCAAAATCCGTGCAAATCTGTGAAGATCTGTGGCTAGAACTCTTTCAGTGGGACGGCTCGGTGGCTGCTCGACGTCCAGCCGCACAGTGGTCACGACGTACGACCCACGACGTACGACAAACGGCCATTAGCCTCTCAAGGAGAGACGGTCCATGTTCTACTTCGACCCCTTGTACTTCATCCTGATCGCTCCGGCGTTCCTGCTGTCGCTGGCGGCCCAGATGTGGGTCCAGTCGGCGTTTCGGAAGTACGGTGAAAGGATGAACCGGCGGGGCATCACCGGCGCCCGGGCCGCGGAGCTGATCCTGGCCCGGGCCGGGCTCGACGACGTGCGCATCGAGACCGCCCAGGGGTTCCTTTCGGACCACTACGACCCCCGGTCCCGGGTGCTGCGCCTGAGCCCCGACGTGTACTCCACGCCCAGCCTCGCGGCCGTGGGGGTGGCCGCCCACGAGGCGGGCCACGCCCTGCAGCACGCGGCCGGCTACGCGCCGCTCAGCCTGCGCACGGCCCTGGTGCCGGCCGCGTCGGTGGGGTCCCAGCTGGCGTGGCCCCTGCTGGTGTTCGGGTTTCTCCTGCAGGCCACGGCCCTGGTGAAGCTGGGGGTGGTGTTCTTTGCGGCGGCGGTGGTGTTCCAGCTGGTGACCCTGCCCGTGGAGTTCAACGCGAGCCGCCGGGCCCTGGCCGCGGTAGAGAGCGTGGGCATCCTGGGGCCCGACGAGATGCCCGGCGCCCGGCAGGTGCTCACGGCCGCGGCCCTCACCTACGTGGCCGCCGCGGTCACCTCGGTGATGCAGCTCCTCTACTTCCTGCTGCGTTCCGGCATGCTGGGGGGCAGCGACGAGTAGGCTCTGCGACGGCCGAGGCCATGCCCCCGCGACGCACGACTGATACCAAGTCGCATTCGAAGCCAGCGATTTGGGGGCCGTTGGCCCGGAGCGCTACGGCCGAGCCGTTCAAGCCGCTCGGCGCAGGGGAGCGCCCGCGGCGCGTGCTCTCACGCGCCGCAGCGGACCGAGCCGTAGCGGCTTCGGCGAGGCCGTCTTTTCCGGCGGAGGACCAACGGCCCCCAAATCGCCCCTCTATGAGCTCATCTTGATCGCAAATCGGTACGACGACCCGCGACCAACGGGCTTCAGCCTCATGGCCTCCTAGCTTTCCAGCCTTCCAGCGGGCCGAAGGCCCAAACCGACGACCGTGGACCGTAGACCGAAGACCGACGTTCCCTGGAAGCGGCTGGTGGAGCAGCTCACCGACGAGGGGTACGACAGCCCCTACCTGGACCGGCTGCGCCGGCGCCTGGACGTGTACCAGGCCCAGGACGAGCTGGAGAAGGAGATCCTCCAGGAGATGGCCGCGGCCGTGGGCCGGGCCGAGGAGAAGGTGCTGGTGGCCCTGCTGGAGCTGGAGGTGCAGGGTCGCCGGATCGACCGGTGGGAGCAGGAGGGCCGGCCCGTGCCGGCCGAGGAGATCCAGGCGTTCAACGCCAAGCGCCGCGTGGCCCGGCAACGGCTGTGGGAGCTGGTGATCCACCGGGAGGCGCTTGGGTTCCGAAACCACCGGATCCTGGAAGAGTTCTACCCGATTCCCCCGCCCCGCCGGGCCTAGCCCCACCCTGCTCGTCCTCCGCGTTCGGCTGGGGCCACAGCTCGGCCGCCAGGGTGCCGGCGACGATCAGCAGCCCGCCCATCCACGCCGTGGCCGAGAGCCGCTCCCCGGCCAGCCACACCGAGAACACGGCCGCGAACACCGGCTCCAGGGTGTAGATCAGGGCGGCCCGGGCGGGGGTGGTGTAACGCTGGTACGTGGTCATCACCCAGAAGGCGTACACCGTGGCGAAGACCGCGGTCACCACCACCGCGGTCACGAGGTCCGCGGTCCATGCCGGGGGCCAGGTCACCGGCTCGAACGCGGCGCTTCCGGCCCAGGCCCACACGGCCATGGTGGCCACCTGCACGAAGGTCAGGGCCCTGGCGTCCGTGCCCTCGGTCAGGGCGTCGAGCCCCAGCACGTGCAGGGCCACGAACACCGAGCACACGAGCACCAGTAGGTCCCCCGGCCCCAGCCTCCAGGGGGCGCTGCCGGTCAGGAGCCACAGCCCGATCACCGCGCAGACCACGCCGATCCTGGCGCCGGTCGACGGCCGCTTGCCCAGGAGGGGGCCGGCCAGCAGCGGCACCCACACCACGTTGAGCCCCGTGAGGAACCCGGCGTTGGCCGCGCTGGTGCGCTCGAGGCCGAAGGTCTGGAACAGGTAGGCCAGGAACAGCACGGTGCCCAGCAGCACCCCCCGGGTCCAGCCCCTGCGGCCCAGCCGTGCCAGGCGCGGGCCGGCCAGTGCGGCCAGCAGCAGGGCGGCCAGGGCGAACCGCACCCACAGGAAGCACAGCACGGGCACCTGGGACACGGCGTCCTTCACCACCGGGAAGGTGCTGCCCCAGAACACGGTGACCGTGGCCAGGAGGAACTCGGCCCAGAGGCGTCGGCGTCGGGTGGCAGGCAGGGACAAGGGCATTCCTTTCGGGCCGACCCGTTGCCCCTTGCCCGGGGTCGGCTTGCCGGGCCGAAGGGGCTGTGGTATAAGCGGCTTCCCTTTTATCAAATCTGGTTTCGCGACGCCACAACGGTCGAGGTGTTGCCATGGAGCGCGGGGAGAAGGAACCGGTCCAGGTCGTGTGCCCCCGGTGCCGGTTCACCCAGATCATCTACCTCCCGGTCGAGGACCTGCCCCAGTGCCCGGAGTGCGGCACCCGGATGGTGATCGAGGAGCTCCTCGACGAAGGCAAGTCCTACTGACCCCGCCGGAGAGCCTTCCCCACCCCTTCGTTCCGAAAAGGAGGTCTGCCATGAAACGCATCTTCCGAACCCTTACCGTCCTGGTGGTCGCGGCGGTGGTCGCCGCTCCCCTGGCCTCGGCCGGCACCCTGGACGAGATCCTCGACCGGGGCAGCCTGCGGGTGGGCCTGGAGCCCGGGTACATGCCGTTCGAGATGACCAACCAGAAGGGCGAGATCATCGGGTTCGACGTGGACATCGCCAAGCGCATGGCCAAGGCCATGGGCGTGAAGCTCGAGATCGTGAGCACCGCGTGGGACGGCATCATCCCGGCCCTGCTCACCAAGAAGTTCGACATCATCATGAGCGGCATGACCTTGACCCAGGAGCGCAACCTTCGGATCAACTTCGCCGACCCGTACATCGTGGTGGGTCAGACGATCCTGCTGCGCAAGGAGCTCGCGGGCAAGGTGAAGTCCTACAAGGACCTGAACGATCCCAAGTACAAGGTGGTCTCGAAGCTGGGCACCACGGGCGAGCAGGCCGTGAAGCGAATGATCCCCAAGGCGGAGTACATCTCGTTCGAGACCGAGCAGGAGGGCGTGATGGAGGTGGTCAACGGCAAGGCCGACGCCTTCGTGTACGACTCGCCCTACTGCGCCGTGGCCAACGCCCAGAAGGGCGAGGGCAAGCTGGTGTTCCTGGACAAGCCGTTCACCTACGAGCCCCTGGCCTGGGGCGTGCGCAAGGGCGACTACGACTTCGTGAACTGGCTCAACAACTTCCTGCGCCAGATCAAGAACGACGGCACCTACGACCGGATCTACCGGAAGTGGTTCAAGAGCGACGCCTGGCTCAAAGAGCTGCAAAAGTAGGTGTTGGAAGGGCCCCGGCACGCCGGGGCCCTTCCAACACTTCGGTCGTTGGTCGTCGGTCGAGAGCTCGCCCTGACATCGGAGCCGGCAGGCATGGGGGCTGTTGGAGCGCCGCGTGCGCCCGGAAACGGCACCACGACGCGGGGGAGAGGGATTTAGGCTCCCAGCCCCGTTTCATCGGCCACAGATTCACACAGATGAACACAGATGTGGGAAAAGCGGGGGGTCCAGCACCGGTGGAATGGGGCGCCTGCATCCCAGAATCCGTGGAAATCTGTGTTCATCTGTGGCCCCCATCCTCTGAGTTTCTAGCTTCCCAGCAGGCCGAAGGCCCAACGTTCCTGCAAGGTGAGAGACGGTGAAGCAAAAGACCCCCACGTGGCCCTGGAACCTCCTGCTGGGGCTGATCCTCCTGACCGTGGCCGGCGGCATCTGGTGGGCCACGAAACGGGTGGACTACACCTGGCGCTGGAACCGGGTGCCCCAGTACTTCGTGTACCGGGCCGAACTGGTGGAGCACGCCCCGGCCGACGGCCGGGTCGTGGAGGTCCGCACCGACGGCGACGACGCCGTGGTGGTGTTCGAGAGCGACACGGGCGAGCGTACCGAGATCCGGGTGGACGTCGGCACGGTGCAGGTCTCGGAGGGGGAGGACCTGTTCGAGGGCGACCCGGTGGGCGCCCGGTTCCGGTGGCGGGTGGGCCCGCTGACGAAGGGGCTGTGGACCACCCTTTGGATCTCGTTCTTCTCGGGGGTGCTGGGGCTCGTGCTGGGCCTGGTGGCCGGGCTGGCCCGGATCTCCAAGAACCCCACCCTCAGGGGGCTGGCGGTTCTCTACGTGGAACTGATCCGGGGAACCCCGCTGCTGGTTCAGATCTTCATCTTCTACTTCTTCATCGGAACCGTGCTGAACCTCGACCGGATCGTCGCGGGAATCCTGGCCCTTGCGATCTTTGCCGGCGCCTACACCGCCGAGATCGTGCGGGCCGGGATCCAGTCGATCCCCCGGGGCCAGATGGAGGCGGCGCGGTCGCTGGGCATGACCCTGCCCCAGGCCATGCGCTACATCATCCTGCCCCAGGCGTTCAAGCGGATCCTGCCGCCGTTGGCGGGGCAGTTCATCAGCCTGATCAAGGACTCGTCCCTGGTGTCGGTCATCGCCATCACCGATCTCACCAAGAGCGGCCGGGAGGTGATCACCTCCACGTTCGCTACCTTCGAGATCTGGTTCACGGTGGCGGCCCTGTACCTGCTGGTCACCTCGCTGCTGAGCCAGGTGGTCATGTGGATGGAACGGAGGCTCGCGGTCAGTGATTGAGGTTCGGGATCTCGTCAAGATCTTCCACGCCCGGGGCCACGTGGTCCGGGCCGTGGACGGGGTGAGCACCCACGTCGCCCGGGGCGAGGTGGTGGTGGTGATAGGGCCCTCGGGCTCGGGCAAGTCGACCTTTCTGCGGTGCCTGAACGGCCTGGAGACCTTCGACGAAGGCCACGTGGTGATCGACGGCATGGACCTCGCGGACAAGAAGACCGACATCAACCTGGTCCGGCGCGAGGTGGGCATGGTGTTCCAGCAGTTCAACCTGTTCCCCCACAAGACCGTGCTCGACAACATCTGCCTGGCCCAGGAGGTGGTGCGGAAGCGCTCGCGGCAGGAGGCCGAGGCCAAGGCCCGGCAGCTCCTCGCCAAGGTGGGCATCGCGGAGAAGGAGTCGGAGTACCCCTCGCGTCTGTCCGGCGGGCAGCAGCAACGGGTGGCCATCGCCCGGGCCCTGGCCATGGACCCCAAGGTGATGCTGTTCGACGAGCCCACCAGCGCCCTGGACCCGGAGATGGTGGGCGAGGTGCTTGACGTCATGAAGCAGCTGGCCCGCGAGGGCATGACCATGGTGGTGGTCACCCACGAGATGGGCTTCGCCCGCGAGGTGGCCGACCGGGTGCTGTTCATGGACGAGGGCAAGATCGTGGAAGAGGGCCCGCCGGACAAGCTGTTCTCCTCCCCCGAGCACGACCGCACGAAACTGTTCCTGAGCCAGGTGTTGTGAAGGCTGGAAGGCTAGAAGGCTGGAAGCCACAGATTTACACAGATTGGCACGGATTTTGGGTGGAGACGAGATCCGTACCTGTGTTCATCCGTGTAGATCCGTGGCGAATGGTTTCTAAGACTGGGCAGCTAGGCGGCTGGGCGGCGAGCCGGCACGACGAACGACCCGAGGCCTTTCCCAACGATTCACGATTTACGATTCACGACAGTACTTCGATGACGCGTGACGGCTTTGCCGCCCCGACGTCCCAGCGTAAGGATTTTAGCCACAGATTTACACAGATTTACACGGATTCTTGGGTGGAGACGAGATCCGTATCTGTGTTCATCTGTGTGGATCTGTGGCCGATTGATTCTCCTCCCTGCCAGTGATCTCCTCAGGTGCCGGATTCGCTGCTTTCCGGTAGAATCCCCTGTATGAACCGCTGCCTCCCCACACCCTCTCTTCGAGCCGGCGACACGGTGGCCCTGGTGGCGCCGGCCGGGCCCGTGGATCCCGAGCGGATCGAGGGGGCCCGCCGGCTGCTCGAGGCCCGGGGCCTGCGGGTGCACCTGCGGCCCGACGCCGGGGCCCGGCACGGCTACCTGGCCGGCGACGACGACCGCCGGTGGGCCGAGCTTTGGGACGCCCTCTCCGATCCGGAGGTGGCCGCCGTGTGGTGCCTTCGGGGCGGGTACGGCACGGTCCGGCTCCTGGCCCGCCTGGCCCGGCGAGATCCGCCCGCCCGGGCGAAGCCGGTGGTGGGCTTCTCCGACAACACCGCCCTCCTGTGGTTCGTGCGCAGCCGGTGGGGCTGGCCGGCGGTCCACGGCCCCCACCCGGACCCGGCCGATCCGGACGGGATCGACGCGGTGCTGGGGGGCCTGGGGTTCTGGGGCGAGCCGGCCCGGCCGGCGGCGAGGGGGCTGCGGCTGTGGAATCCCGGGCCGTGGCAGCCCCGGCACGGGCCGGTGGAGGGGGGGTGCCTGGCGCTCGTGGCCGCGCTCCAGGGCACGCCGTTCGCGCCCCGGTTCGGGGGGTGCATCGCGTTCCTGGAGGACGTGGCCGAGCCGGCCTACCGGATCGACCGGCTGCTGTGGCAGCTCGGCGCGGCCGGCGCGTTCGAGGGGTGCCTGGGGGTGGTGTTCGGGCGCCCCGAGACCTTCGTGCCCCAGGCAGAGGACGCGGCTGCGCTGGAGCCCCTGCTGGAGGAGTTCGCCCGGCAGGTCCCGTTTCCGGTGCTGTCGGGCCTGCCCTCCGGCCACTGCCGGCCCAACCTTCCCCTTCCCCTGGGCGCCCGAGCCCTCCTGGACCCGGCCGAGGGCCGGCTGGCCTGGATCGACCCGGCGGTGGAGCCGTGATCGAGCGGCCGGGCCGGCTCCTGGTGGTGGGGTTTCCGGGGACGACGCCCCCGCCCGAGCTGTTCTCGTTCGCCCGGAGGTGGGGCCTGGCCGGGGTGATCCTGTTCTCCCGGAACGTACCCGAGGACACGGACGTGGCCCGGCTCGTGGCGGCCGTGCGCCAGGGCCTGGCCGAGGCCGACCCCGGGTCGCCGGCCCTGGTGCTGGTGGACCAGGAGGGAGGGCGGGTGGAGCGGGTCCGCCACGGCGTTCCCCGGCTGCCCGCGGCCCGGGATCTGGCCGCCTCGCCCCTGGCCGAGCTGACGGCCGGGGTGGAGGCCCAGGCCCGGGCCCTTGCGGCCTTCGGCATCGACGTCAACCTGGCCCCGGTGTGCGACCTGCCGGCCGAGGGCGAGAGCGGGGTGATCGGCGACCGGGCGTTCGGCAGCGATCCCCGGGCCGTGGCCGCGTGCGTGCGGGCCCACGTGCGCGCCTGCCTGCGGGGCGGGGTGGCCCCGTGCGCCAAGCACTTCCCCGGCCACGGCCGGGCCCGGGCGGACAGCCACCGGCGGCTCCCCACGGTCCGGGCCGGGTGGGACGACCTGTGGGGCCGGGACCTGGTGCCGTTTCGGGCCGCGGTCGGGGACGGCGCGCCCCTGGTCATGGCCGGCCACCTGCGGTTCCCTGCCGTGGACCTGCGGCCGGCCACCCTGTCGCCGGTTTGGATCGAAGAGGTGCTCCGGGGGCGCATGGGGTTTGCGGGCGCCGTGATCTCCGACGACATGGAGATGGGGGCCCTGGACGGGCTGGGGCCGCCCCCAGACGTGGCGGTCCGGGCCGTGGCCGCGGGGTGCGACCTGCTGATCTACGGCCGCACCCTGCGGCCCGACCTGGCCTTGGAGCCGGTGGCCGAGGCCCTTGGCCGGCGCCTCGGGCCGGAGCGGGCCGCCCAGGCGGAGCGTCGGCTCGGCCGCCTGGGGCGGGGAGGCGCGCCGTGACCCGGCCGCCGGACCCCCGGGAGCTGGCCCGGGCGTTCCCCGACCTGGGGCGGGTCGAGTCGGTGGTGCCCCTGGCCGGGGACGGGTCGAGCCGGAGGTTCTTTCGGATCCGCATGGGGCAGGGGAGCCGCGTGCTTCTGGTGGGGCCGGACCCGCGGGAGAACGCCGCCTATGTGCGGATCGGCCGGCACCTGGGGGCGCGGAGGGTGCGGGTGCCGAAGGTGCTCGGGTTCGACCCAGGCCGGGGGTGGATCCTGGTGGAGGACCTGGGCGACCGAAACCTGTTCGGGGCGCTGCGCGAGCCGGGCGCCGACCGGCTGAGGCTGTACGGGCCCGTGCTCGACCTGCTGGTGCGGATGCAGGTGGCCGGCTCGGAGGGGTTCCGGCTCGAGATCGGGTTCGCGGCCCGGCCCTACGGCGCCCGGACCATGGTGGAGGACGAGGGACTCTACTTCGCCCGGGAGTTCCTGGAGGGGGTGCTGGGCCTTCGCCCCCCGGCCGGGTTCGGGGCGGAGCTGGAGGCCCTGGCCAGCCGGGTGCCCCGGGAGGGTGGGCGGTTCTTCCTCCACCGGGACTTCCAAAGCCGCAACATCCACCTCGTGGCCGATGGCCCGGCCGTGATCGACTTCCAGGGCGCGAGGCCCGGGCCGTTGGCGTACGACGTGGCCGCGTTGCTCCTGGATCCTTACGCCAACAACCCCGTGAACGTGCGGGAGGCGTTGATGGCCGGGTACCTGCGCCGCCTTCGGGACGCGGGGGCCGAGCAGGCCTGGGACCCCGAGGCCTGGGCGGCCGTGGGCACGTTCCGGCTGCTCCAGGCCCTGGGGGCGTTCGCCAAGCTGGGGTGGCGCATGAAAAAGCCGGGGTTCCGGGAGCACGTGCCCGCCGCCCTGGGGCTCCTGTCGGAGCACCTGGCCCGGGTGGACGGCGTCGCCGCCCTGCGCGAGACGGTGGAGCGGGCCCGGCAGGCTTGGGCGCTCCGTTCGCGCTG
The DNA here is from genome assembly GCF_000526155.1 of Deferrisoma camini S3R1. Classification (NCBI taxonomy): domain Bacteria; kingdom Pseudomonadati; phylum Thermodesulfobacteriota; class Deferrisomatia; order Deferrisomatales; family Deferrisomataceae; genus Deferrisoma; species Deferrisoma camini. The sequence continues at coordinate 732,396 of NZ_JAFN01000001.1, forward strand.
AGCCCGGCCTACAGCCCCATCCCCCCCACCCGGTACTCCAGGGCCAGCCGCCGCTGGAGCTTCTTGGCCTGCCGCAGCGACTCCAGCAGGAACCGCCGGTCCAGGTTGTTGAGCCGGTCGGGATCGATCCGGTTGTCGGGCTCCCGGCCGGCCCGCTCCTGCTCGTACTGGTGGCGGAGCCGGAGCATCTGCACGAAGAAGTGGGCGTGGATCCACGCCTCCACGTCGGGCCGGGCGAGCCGGCGGGGGCCGGCCGCGAACCGAAGGCGCTCGGCCGTGTTGCTGGTGGGCGCGCCGTGGGCCAGGCCGAGCACCCGGGCCGCGTCCACGAACAGGGCCACCCCCTGGGTCTTCAGATCCAGGGTGCCCCGATGCGGGCCCCGGCTCTCCACCACGAAGTCGCGGAAGAACCCGATGGGCGGGGTGCGGCCCAGGGCGTTGGCGGCGAGCAGGTGGAGGAACATCTCCCGCTTGGGCGCCTCGGCAGCGAGCCAGGCCCGGAGCTCCTGGCCCAGGGCCAGGTGGCCGAACAGGGGGCGCAGGTCGAAGAAGATCGTGGCGTTGAGCAGGGCCTCGGGCGACGGGGTGTCCATCCAGCGGTGGAACCGGTCCTTCCACTCGGCCAGGCTCAGGCACCAGGCCGGGTTCGAGGCCATGACCTGGCCCTTGCACAGGGGAAACCCGCACTCGGCCAGGGCCTCGTTGGCCCGGCGGGCCAGGGGGAGCAGGCGCTCCCGCACGGCCTCGTCGGGCTCGTCCGGGGCCGCGAACACGATCCCGTTGTCCTGATCGGTGCTCAGGGTCTGCTCCATGCGGCCCTCGCTTCCCAGGGCGATCCAGCACAGGCGCACTTTCCCCAAGTCGGCCGGAGCGAACACCAGCTCCAGCACCCGGGTGGTGATCTGGTCGTTGAGGGTGGAGATCAGCCGGGTGAGCTGCTCGGCCGCCACCCCCTGGCCCAGGAGCCGGTGGGCCAGCGCCTTCACCTCCGGAGCCAGGCGGGCCAGCTCGTCCACACCGGCCGCCCTGCGGATCCGGTTTCGCAGATCGGTCAGCCGGAGCCCCTGGCGGCGGAACAGCTCCTCCTCGGACACCAGGCCCACCACCCTCCCGCCGTCCACCACCGGGATGTGGTGGAACCCGTTGCGGGCCATCACCAGGGCGGCCTCGAACCCGTCGGCCTCGGGCCCCAGGGTGACCGGGTCCGGGGTCATCACCTCGGACACCGGCCGCGAGACGTCGCGCTGGGGCAGGGCCACCCGCCGCAGAACGTCCCGCAGGGTGAACAGCCCCCGGGGGCCGCCGTTCGGGTCCGCCACGATCACCACGCTGGAGTCCCGACGGTCCATAGCGGTCAGGGCGTGCCGGATCGGCGCGTCGGGGGGGCAGGTGGGGGGATCGGGCCGCATCAGCTCGCCCACCGGCGAGCCGAGCCCCAGGTGCGCGTCCGGCTCCGGCACCCCCGCCTCCGATCCGGAGGCGCCGAGGAACGACTCGAGCCGGCACCGGCAGAACGCCTCGAACTCGGGGTTGCGTTCCTTGAGGGCGGAGAACTCCTCCACCGGGATCTCCAGGCACCACACGTCGGTGCGGGCCCGCCACGCGGCGCCCGAGGGCCGGTGCCCCTCCAGGGCCTCCACCGGGAAGCACTCGCCCTCCACCAGCTCGGCCACCACCCGGCCGTCCACCTCCACGGCCACGGTGCCCTCCTGGATGAACCGGAGCCGTTGGGGCACGTCGTCCGGGCCCAGGATCAGGCTGCCCTTCCGGTAGCACACCTCGCGCAGCCGGCCGGCGATCCACTGCAGGTCCGACTCCGACAGGCCGGCGAACGGCTCCTGGCGTCGGAGCCTTGCGACGAGGGCCTCGGGCATGGGGGCGTCGGGGCGGGAAGCGCTCACGGGAGTCCTCCGGCGTGAAAGGGGGAAGAGGCGTCAAAAGAGTCCGGCGGCCCTCCTCGCCGTCCTCTCCGGCGGCTCGGCCGGGGAGGTCGCGGAGCGGGCCACGCCGGCCGAGCCGCCGCTCCGAAGAACCTGGATGGCGGCCTCAAGCTGCGGATCGTTGTCCGGGGTGACGCCTTCCGGCTCCGCGACCTCCCGGTCGGGGGTGAGCCCTTGGCCGTGCCAGGACGACCCGTCGGGCAGGAGGATGCGAAGCGACGGGACGAACAGCGCGGACCCGTCCGCCAGGACCGCGACGTCCTGGGCCACCCCCTTGCCGAAGGTGCGCTCCCCCACCAGGGTGGCCACCCCGTGGTACCGCAGCACCCCGGCCACGATCTCCGAGGCGGACGCAGAGCCCCCGTCCAGCAGCACGACCAGGGAGACGCCGGTGAGGTCATTCGCGAACCCGTCGCCGAACCGGTACCTCGTCTCCAAGCCGTACGCGTCCTCCGTGTGGAACATCTCCACGCCGTCCAGGTCCGGTCCGGCCAGCAAGTCGGCCAGCTGCACGGCGCCCTGGAGGCTTCCGCCCCCGTCCTGCCGCAGATCCAGCACGATGCCCGAGACCGGGCCCGCGGCCTTCACGAGATCCCCGTAGTCCTCCCAGACCTGCCGGGCCGTGTCGGTGGTGAACTTCCGCACCCCCAGGTAGGCCACGTCGCCCTCGAGGATCCGGCCGATGTGGGTCTCGGCCGCGGTGGCGACCTCCACCGTGGATCCGTCGCGGTCCAGCACGAGGATCGTCTCGGCCTCCTCGGTTTGGGGCAGCAGGGCCCGCGCCTGGTCCAGGGTCATCCCGTCGAAGGGGGTCTCCACGCCGGTCTCGGGGTCCCGCACCCCGAGGATCCGATCCCCCGCCCGGAGGCCGTCCCACCACCCCCGGGTGTAGGGCAGCACCCGCTCCACGCTGGGCACCGTGTCCCCCTCGGCGATCGTCAGGACGATCCCGATGTAGGCCCGCTCGCCGGTGATGCCGGGCTCCACGGTGCCGGCGAACGCCTCGGGGGTGTAATACACGGCGAAGCGGTCCGGCGGGGTCAGGGCGGCCAGGTACCTGTCGGGGGTTTCGATGTCGGCCACGTCCGGGGGCAGGCGATCCGGCTCCAGGTACCGGTCGTGGAACTCCAGGCAGGTCTCGGCCACCAGGAACGGCACCCTTTGGTCGGCCGGGTCCTGGCAGGCGGGTTGGGCGAGGGTGCGGTCGTACACCGAGGCCAGGTATGCGCTCGACGCCCCGAAGGCTCCCTCCGGCACCTCCAGAACGAGCTCGGTGCCGGGCCGGGTGACCGCGCCGTCCCGGACCACCAGCCCGTCGTCGGAGGAGCCGCCGCCCCCGCATCCGGCGAGAGCGGCCAGGGCCAGAAGGACGACGGCGGGGGGGAGACGGCGATGTCGCACGGCAACCTCTCGTGTCAGGTCGGGTAGGCTAGAGACTAGAAACTAGAAGAGACTAGAGCCTAGAGAAATTCCGGATGCCTCGGCCCGTTAGGCGGGCGGCCGCGCCCCAGAATCCGTGCCAATCTGTGTCCATCTGTGGCCCCCAGCTTCCCAGCGGGCCGCAGGCCCAGATTCTGCCACAGGGCGGCCGGCTTGGCGACCGTCGAGCGAAAAAACGGGGAGGCCCGTCAGGGCCTCCCCGTTCCACTTCGCGCTGTGCCGTTGCAGCTAATTGTGTCGGGCCGCCTCGCGGATCATGCGCTTGGCCTCCTGTTTGATCTCCACCAGGTCCTTCTTCATCTCGGCCAGGCCGTACCAGGTGACGTAGTCGGGGTTCATGTGGAACGCCCCCTGGAACGCCCGCATCCGGTGCTCCAGGAACATCACGTACAGGGTCTGCTCGATGGGGGTCCTGGCCTCGTAGAAGGTCAGCAGGTCCGGGTAGGCTGGTTTGCCGGGCTCGGGCTCGATGATGCCCCGCTTGTAGAGGTCGGCCACGATCTCGATGGCCTCGGCCATCAGCTTGTCGGCCTCCTTGATCATGGCGTCCGCGTTCTTGAGGTTGGTCTCCGCGTAGGACCGGCTGTGGCACTTGGTGCACACGTTGAGCATCCGGTCCCGCTCGGCCTGCCACTCCTCCTTGGTCAGCCGGGCCACCTTGCCGGCCTTCACCACGTCGAGGCGGGCCGTGGGCTTGCCGTCGGGGTCGAGCACGTGGAGGCCCTTGAGGATGGTGAGCCGGTAGTTCATCCACTCCTTGTCGTCCTCGGGCAGCCGCAGAGCCAGGAAGCCCCAGGCGGTCATCACCTTGTGGTTGCCGTTCTCCATGTGGCAGGTCTGGCACTTGGGAGCCCGGCCGGTGTCACCCTCGGTCAGGTAGATCACGCCGTGCTTCGAGCTGGACCACATCTCCCACTGGGGGTGGTCGAAGCCCATGTGGCAGGTGCGGCACGCCTCGGGCCGCTGGGCCTCGGCCTTGGAGAACTTGTGGCGGGTGTGGCACGAGTCGCACGGCGACCCGTACCGGGACTCGGCGCGGACCGACTCGTCCCGCACGCCCACCTTGTGGCAGCCGCCGCAGCCCTTGAGGCCCTGGATGTAGGCGTGGGGCTGGAACCCGGTCTTGGGCATGGCCGCCATGGCGATCCAGCCGGCGGCGTGCTTTCCGGCCATGTACTCGTCGTGCTTCTCCTGGTGGCACTGGGCGCAGGTCTTCTCGGTGGGCAGCTTCACCTTGGCTACGTCGTCGGCGCTCGTGTGCTCCGACCCGTGGCAGTTGGAGCAGTCGATCCCGGCCTTGCCCATCTCGCCCGACAGGAAGTCCTTGACGATGTTGGGCGTCACCTTCCGGTGACACTCCATACAGGCGCTCTCACCGGCCCAGGACGAGCCCGCTGCGAGCACCAGCGCGGCCGCGGCCGCGACCGCCACGGTGAGGTGAAAGCCGATTCGTTTCCCCATGTTCCCACTCCTCCTCGCCCGGACGTGGTTTCCGGCCGGCTCCTGTGGGGCCCCGCCGGGCTTCGGGGCCCCGCCGGCCAGCCCGGTGTCAACCCGGCGCCAAAACAGGCTCGTTTCTCCGAGGGCGGGGCAGGGGACCCGCGGTTCAGGGATCAGCGGACAGAAGAGAGAGGCAAACCGCACCCCCGGGTATCCTGTTCGCTGAATTCGGTCCACTGACACGGCCCCGCCCGGCTCTCCGGCAGGTCCCCCTCGGATCATGGGAGCAACTACGCCTATTTCGTTGCCGTTTTGACAATTGATGCGGGCTACAGGCTCCGTTCGGAAAGGATGTGTCCGTTTCGGCCGATGACCACCTCGCGGGCCGGAATCTGGGCCCCGGCCTCCTGGAGGGCCTGGGTCACCATGCCGGTGAGCCCTCCGCAGCAGGGCACCTCCATCCGCACGACGGTGACGGACTTCGGGTCGCCCTGCTCGAAGATCTGGATCAGCTTGCGAAAGTGGGCGCCGGGGTCGTCGAGCTTGGGGCAGGCCACGGCGATGGCACGGCCGGCGAGGAACCGATCGTGGAATCCTGCGAACGCGAACGGCACGCAGTCGGCGGTGATGAGCAGCTCGGCGTCCCGGAAGAACGGGGCGGTGGGGGGAAGCAGCCCGAGCTGCACCGGCCACTGGCCGAGCCGCGAGGGATGGTCGCCGGCCTGCGGGTCCGGAGCGGCGGCCTTGGCGGGCCGCATCTGGAGCACCCGGGCCGAGGGGCAGCCGGCGGGCTGGGGCTGGGCGGCCTTTCGTCCGAGCTGGGCCAGCCGCTTCTCCACGAGCTCCTCGTCGAACGGCTCGGCGTCCCGCTCCTCGATGATCAGGGCCCCCTCGGGGCAGTGGCCCAGGCAGGCGGCGAGCCCGTCGCACAGGGCCTCCTTCACGAGCACGGCCTTGCCGTTGCGGATCTCCAGCGCACCCTCGGCGCAGTTGGGCACGCACTCGCCGCAGCCGGTGCACTTGTCTTCGTCGATACGGATGATGGGTCGTTTCATGGGACTCTCCTATTGGGTCTGGTTTGCGCGGCCAAAGCATAGCGCGACCCGGGATGGACGCAATTGACCCGGATCAAGAATCGAAAGGTTGTTGATCACGACGGGTTGCCCGAGGCACTTGACGGACCGGGCCCCGCGGCTAGCTTGGAGCAGGGGGATAAGTGTGTTGAATTTCGAAGTGCCAGGTCACAATCCTTCGCCTTTAGGCGGAATTGCTTCAGCAGGTTTTTCTTTGTAGGGTTGGCGGACCAGCAAGGAGGTCCGCGATGGCAGAGTATCGAAGAGGGGCACACACAGTCCATGACATCAAGTATCACTTTGTATGGGTGACGAAATATCGATACAAGATTCTGAGAGGGGAGATAGCGGAGCGCGCGCGGGATATTATCCGGCAAATATGCATGGCGCGAGAGATCACGATACTGAAGGGCTATGTAAGTAAGGATCATGTTCATCTGTTTGTGTCAGCTCCTCCGAGCTTGTCGCCGGCTCGGATCATGCAGTATGTGAAGGGACGATCGTCAAAGATGTTGCAGCAAGAGTTTCCGTCTCTTCGGAAACGGTATTGGGGGCAGCACATTTGGGCTCGGGGCTACTTTTGTGCTTCGTCGGGCACGGTGACGGACGAGGTGATCAAAGCGTATATCGAGCAGCAGACTGTGCCGCCGGAGGACGACTTCAAGGTGTCCGACGAAGCACGGGCTTGAGCCGGCTTTAGCCGCACGACAGCGGCTTCAGCCGCAACCAGCGACTTTCAGTCGCAACAGAACCCACCGGCTTTAGCCGGTGGTCGTTCAGATCTCCGCGTACGGCCAGGGGCAAGGAGGAAGCCATGCGCCAGTATGTCATCTTGGGCACCGGGCCGGCCGGCACGGCCGCGGCCGAGGTGGTGCGGCAGGAGGACCCGAAGGCCCGGATCACCATGGTGAGCCGGGAGTTCACCCCCTTCTACCTCAAGCCGGCCCTTGCGGTGTTCGTGGCGGGCCAGGTGGATCGGGGTCGGCTGGTCCGGTCCGACACCCCCGTGCTGGAGGACCCGAACACCGAGGTGCGGGCGGGCGCCCGGGTGTACCGGGTGTTTCCCCACGAGTCCCGCGTGCTGCTGAGCGACGGCACCAGCCTGTACTTCGACCGCCTGCTGGTGGCCACGGGCGCCGTGTCGCGGATGGGGCGCCGGGCCACCGAGCTGCGCCACAAGGTCCACACCCTGAACTCGTTCGCCGACGCGGTGCGGATCGTGGGCACCGGGGTGGGCAAGGGCGACTGGGTCCTGGTGGAGGGCGAGGGGCACACCGGGCTCGAGGTGGTTCGCGCCTTCGCCATGCGGGGGTGTCGGGTGGTGTACCTCACCAACCACACCCGGTTCTGGCCGCCGGGCTCCCCGGTGGCCCGGGCCGACGTGCTCGAGAAGCTCCTGTCGGAGAAGGTGGAGGTCCTGTTCGACGAGACGGTGCTGGACATCCTCGACCGCAACGGCGACGGGTACCGGGTGGTCACCTCGACCCGGCGCGCCATCGACGTGGACCTGGTGTGCGAGGCCGGCGCCCTGGACCCGGCCGTGGGGTACCTGGAGGGCAGCGGGATGCTGGTGGACCGGGGGGTGGTGGTGGACCGGGAGCTGCGCACGAACTTCGACAACATCTTCGCGGCGGGCGACGTGGCCCGGGTGTTCGACAGCGAGAACGGGTGGACCCGGGGGAACTTCGGCTGGCAGAGCGCCTGGGAGCAGGGAAGGGTGGCCGGGTACAACCTCGTCCACGGCGGGGGCCGACGGGTGGGAGCCTCGGAGGCCCACTTCCGCAGGCTCACGGGCACGGCCCTGCTGGAGCGGTGGGGAGACTAGCGTAGGCGCCGGGGGAAGGGAGCCCCATGCCCCGGGTTTCGGTGGTGATCCCCACCCGCGACCGCCTCGGCCTCGTGGACGAGGCGGTCGCGAGCGTTCTGGCCCAGACGTTCCCCGACCTGGAGCTGGTGGTGGTGGACGACGGCAGCACCGACGGCACCGCCGAGCATCTGGCGCGGCGGTTCCCGGACCCCCGCCTCCGGGTGGTGGTCCAGGAGAACCGGGGGGCCAGCGCGGCCCGGAACCGGGGCGCGGCCGAGACCTCGGGCGAGTGGCTGGCGTTCCTGGACTCGGACGACCTGTGGCGGCCCGAGAAGCTGGAGCGGCAGCTGGCGGCGTTGGACGCCCATCCGGAGGTTCCGGCCGCGTATACCGAGGAGGTCTGGTACCGCCGGGGGCGGTGGGCCAACCCCCGGAAGATCCACGCCAAACACTCCGGCTGGATCTTCGAGCGGTGCCTGCCCCTGTGCATCATCAGCCCCTCGTCTGTGATTCTGCGGCGGGGGGTGTTCGAGGAGTTGGGCGGCTTTGACGAGAGCCTGCCGGCCTGCGAGGATTACGACCTCTGGCTCCGGCTGACCGCGAGCCACCCGGTGCTGCTGGTGCGCGAGCGGCTGATCGTCAAGCGAAACGGCCATCCGGGCCAGCTCTCCCAGGCCCACTTCGGGCTCGACCGGTTCCGGGTGCGGGCCCTGTGGAAGGTGGCCTACGACCCCGAGATGCCCGACGACCTGCGGGCCAAGGCCCTGGAGACCCTGGCGGCCAAGGCCCGGGTGGTGGCCCAGGGCGCCCGGAAGCGGGGCGCCCGGCAGCGGGCCGAGATCTTCGAACACTCCCGGAGGGAGGCGTTGGCGTGGTTGGGACGGATCGGATCGAAACCGTCGAGCTGAGCCGGCTGCGGGCCGAGCCGGACCGGTACTCGTTCTCGTGGCCGCCGGCGGACGAGCGGGCCCGGCTCGAGCACAGCCTGGCCCGGGCCGGGGTCCTGCGGCCCCTGTGGGCCCGGCCGGCAGGGGACGGGTTCATGGTCGTGGCGGGGGCCCGACGGCTGGCGGCCCTGCGGGCCCTGGGCGCGGCCGAGGCTCCGGTGCGGGTGACCGACGTCCGCGGCCCGGCGCTGTGGGACCGGCTGCTGGACGACCACGCGGACCACCGGCCGTGGAACCCGGTGGAGGTGGGCCTCTACCTCGTCCGGCGGCAGGCCGACACCGGCGAGGCCCTGGAGCGCCTGGCCGGGGAGGTGCTCCCCCGGCTCGGCCTGGCGCCGCGGGTCGGGGCCGCGGCGGGGCCTCTGTGGTTCGCGGGGCTGCCGCCCCGGCACCGGGACGCCGTGGCCGAGGGCCGGCTGCCCGCGGCGGCCGCCCGGGTGCTGGGTGACCTGCCTGCCGGCGAGGCCGTGGCGATCCTCGATTGGCTGGGCCGGTGGCGTCTGGGCGGAAACCGGTTCGCCGAGCTGGCCCGGCTGGCCCTGGAGTGCGCCTGGCGCCGGGGCCGGGACGTGGGCGCCTGGCTGCGGGACGAGGGGCTGGACCCGTGGGCCGGGGACCCCCAGGGCCTGCGGCAGGAGCTGCGGCGCCGGCGGTACCCGACCCTGACCGAGTGGGAGGGGCGGTTCGCCCGGGTGGCGGCCGAGCTCCGGCTGCCCGAGGGGGTTCGGGTGGAGGCCCCCCAGCACTTCGAGGGCGGCCGGCTGCGGTGCGTCGTGACGTTCGGCAGCCTCGCCGAGCTGAAGGGCCGGCTCGACCGGGTCTATCGTGCGGTCGAGGAGGGGGCGTGGGCGCCCCTCGCGGAGTTCCTGGGGTGAGGCCCCCGTTCGCCCGGGTGGTGGTGGACCGGGAGGTGGCCGACCTCCGGTTCACGCGGGAGTTCCTGGACCGGATCGGGTCGGCCGTGCCGGTCGAGATCGCGGCGCCGGGCTCGCCGGCGCCCCAGGGCCGAACCACGGTGCACCTGACCCGGGAGCCCGGCCGGTTCCTGAAGCCGTGCCCCTGCAGCCCCGGGGTGGTGCGGTGCGGGTACTGGGTGCTCTCCCCGGCGTTCCAGTGCCCGTTCGCCTGCGCCTACTGTTTTCTGCGGTTCTACGCCCCGGACGAGCCCCTGACCCTGTACGCGAACCTGGCCGACGCCGAGGCCGAGCTCCGGGACGCGCTGTCGCGGTGGGAGGGGCCTGTGCGGCTGGGCACGGGGGAGTTCGCCGACAGCCTGGCCCTCGACCCCTGGACCCGCCACGCTCGGTGGCTCCGGGACCTGGTGGCGCCCCACCCGCGGGTGCTCCTGGAGCTCAAGACCAAGAGCGACCGGATCGAGGGGGTGCTCGAGGACGGGCCCGCGCCGAACGTGGTGCTGGCCTGGTCGGTGAACCCGCCGGCTCGGATCCGCACGGACGAGCCGGGAACCGCGCCCCTCGGCCGGCGGCTGGCCGCGGCCGCCGACGCGGTGCGGGCCGGCTTTCGGGTCGCGTTCCATTTCGACCCGGTGATCCTCGAAGGGGAGTGGCGCGGGGAGTACGCCGGGGTGGTGGAGGCGATCTTCGACGCGGTGCCGCCGGAGCGGGTCGCCTGGATCAGCCTGGGCACCCTGCGGTTCCCCCGCCGGTTCTTGGAGCGTTGGGGGCCGGCGCTCCGGGGCCGAGCCGCGTTTTTCGGGGAGCAGGTGCCGGGGGAGGACGGGAAGCTCCGGTATTTCTGGCCCTTGCGCCGGGACGCCTACCGGTTCCTGGCCGGGGAGATCCGCCGCCGGGCCGGGCCGGACCTGCGGCTCTACCTCTGCATGGAGACCCCCGCCATGTGGCAGGCGGCGTTCGGCCAGGAGCCCGGGCTCGAAGGCGACGTGGAGCGCTGGCTCGCCGCCCCCCTCTGCACCGGCGGGGCCTCCCGCCTCCACAATCTATCGGCCACAGATTCACACGGATTCACACAGATGAACCAGAAGTAGGGGGGCTTCGACTTCACCAGCAGTCGGTTCCTCAGGGGGCGCGCCCCAACGGAAGGGATCCACCTCCACTCCAAAATCTGTGCCAATCTGTGTCCATCTGTGGCCCCCAGCCTCGTTTCATCGGCCACAGATTCACACGGATGAACACAGATGTGGGAAGAGCGGGGAGGCGACCACCGGTGGAACGGGGTGCCCGCGCCCCAAGATCCGTGGAGATCTGTGTTCATCTGTGGCTCCCAGCCTCCCTACCACCACCACGGCCGGGTGCCCACGGCCGGGTCGTACCAGGGGGGGTACCACAGCTCCTGCCGGGCGAAGGGGGTGCGGGCCATCTCCCGCCGGGTCCAGGCCCGCACCTCCGAGGCCGTCACCGCCAGGTATCTGCGCTTCGCCTCGCCCTCGGAGCGCTCCACCACGCCCGCGATCTCCCCCACCACCGTGACCGGCCGGCCGGGGGCGAAGAGCCGGCGGTCCAGGTCGGCTCCGCAGGTCACGAGGATCCGGCCGCGACCCAGCAGATCGAGCCGGGGCCGGTCCCAGCCGTCGATCGGCTTGTGGAGGAGCACGATCTCGGTCGTCCCGTTCTTCCTGTTCAGCTCCTGGACCACCCCGCCGATCACCACGAACCGGCCCACGCGGTTGGGCGCCTCGGCCAGCAGTTGCTCGTACCTCGGGGGGACCTCGTCGTCCGTGCGCAGGTCGAGCCGACCTGCGCACCCTGCCGCGCACACGGCCACCGCCACCACCGCGGCCAGCCTGCCCATCCGGGCCCGTGCTCCCATGGGGCCTCCTCCGGAAAAGGGGTGTGTTCCTCCGTATCGGTTCGCGCGCCCGCCGAGATGAGGGCGTGCGCTTGCCCCGCACCCCCTTTTCTCCTACCATCCGGGCGTTGCGCGGGCACGACGGGGGGGGCCCGCCCGCGCCCGTACCCGGGCTTTGGCGCGGTTCGAGAGCCGCCCCGCCGCCGAGCTGCCCAGCGAACGCGAAGCGTCCCAACGATTCACGCTTCACGGCACTTCCCACCCGAAGGAGGGGTCCCATGAGCATGCTCTACTCCGTCAGCCCCGACGGCGAGCGGTTCCCGCTGCCCGACACCGAGGACTACCAGACCGAGTTCGCCCGGCTCGAGCGCCTGGCGGCCGAGCAGCGGGCCCTGGGTCGGGAGGTCGTGGTGGTGGTGGGCGTGGGGTTCGTGGGCGCGGTCATGGCCGCGGTGGTGGCCGACGCCGAGGACGCCGAGGGCAACCCCACCAAGTTCGTGATCGGCATGCAGCGCCCGAGCGTGCGCAGCTACTGGAAGATCCCGCTCCTGAACCGGGGCCTGTCGCCGGTCAAGTCCGAGGACCCCAAGGTGGACGAGCTGATCCGCCGGTGCGTCCACGACAAGAAGACCCTCACCGCCACCTTCACCTACGACGCCCTGAAGCTGGCCGATGTGGTGGTGGTGGACGTCCAGTGCGACTACCTCAAGGAAGACCTGGGCAACGTGCGAAACGGCCGGGCCGATATGGCGGCCCTGGAGCAGTCCCTGGAGATCATCGCCCAGCACATCCGGCCCGATGCCCTGGTGCTGATCGAGACCACCGTGGCCCCGGGCACCACCGAGCAGGTGGCCTACCCGATCATGCGCAAGGTGTTCCGGCGGCGGGGCATCGAGTCCGACCCGCTGCTGGCCCACAGCTACGAGCGGGTCATGCCGGGCCGGCAGTACGTGGACTCGATCCGCAACTTCTGGCGGGTGTGCAGCGGCATCAACGACGAGGCCCGGGACCGGGTGGTGCGGTTCTTGAGCGACGTTCTCAACGTGGACGAGTACCCGCTGACCGTGCTCGACCGGCCCATCGAGTCCGAGACCGCCAAAATCGTGGAGAACAGCTTCCGGGCCACGATCCTGGCGTTCCTCCACGAGTGGAGCCTGTTCGCCGAGCGAAACGGCGTGGACCTGATCAAGGTGATCGAGGCGATCAAGGTGCGGCCCACCCACTCGAACATCATCTTCCCGGGCCCGGGCATCGGCGGGTACTGCCTGCCCAAGGACGGAGGGCTCGGGGTGTGGGCCTACCACCACATCCACGGGTTCGAGGACGACATCTTCCGGATCACCCCGCTGGCCATCGACATCAACGACACCCGGGCCCTGCACGCCTCCCAGTTGGTGCGCGACGCGCTGCGCAACATGGGCCGGCCCGTGGCCGCGGCCGAGGTGCTGGTGCTCGGGGCCTCGTACCGCGAGGACGTGGGCGACACCCGCTACAGCGGGTCCGAGCTCCTGGTGCGCCGGCTCGCCGAGATGGGCGCCGAGCCCCGTGTCCACGACCCCTACGTGGACCACTGGTGGGAGTTCGAGAAGCAGGACGAGTACCCCTCGCCCGAGTACAGCTGGAAGCGGTTCTTCCGCAACCAGGAAAAGCTCAAGGAGCTCCGGGTGGAGAAGGACCTGGGCCAGGCCCTGGCAGGGGCCGACGCCGTGGTGTTCGCCGTGCGCCACGCCCCTTACCTCGACCTGGACCCGGACGAGGTGGTCGCCCGAACCGGCCAGCCCGTGGCCGTGATCGACTGCTTCGGCATCCTCGACGACGCCAAGATCCGGCGTTACTTCGAGCTGGGCTGCGAGGTCAAGGGCCTGGGCCGCGGCCACGTGAAACGGATCAAGGACGAGGTGAGGGCGGGAGGGCTAGGAGGTTAGGCGGCGGGACGCTCTTTGCCCCCTGGGCGCCAGGGCAGTGGCTCCCTCTCCCCCCCCGGGGGGGAGAGGGCCGGAGTGAGGGGGAGCAAGTCCGACCCACGACCAACGCAACGACCTGTGGCCTTTCCAACGATTCACGATTGACGATTCACGATTTACGGAAGTTTTCGACCTACGACGAACGGCAGTACTCCAGCCTCCCCATGATTTTCCTTAGCACCCGTTCCGGCAGCTCCGTGGCCCCGTGGGGGAGCACCCCCAGGAGCCGGGCCTCGGGGTAGCCCGCCAGCACGTCGGGGTTGGTCTCCTCCGCCACGGTGACGGGCGGTTGGGTGGCCGAGAGCACGGTGCCCAGCAGGGGGATGCCCCGGTCCCGGAGGTGCCGGGCCGAGAGCAGGGTGTGGTTGATCGTGCCCAGGCCCAGGCGGCCCACCAGGAGCACCGGCAGCCCCCGGGCCTCCACCCAGTCGGCGAACAGCACCCCCTCGGCCAGGGGCACCAGCAGGCCGCCGGCCCCCTCCACGATCACCCAGTCGTGGGCCGCTGCCAGCGCCTCCATGCACCGGTCCAGCACCGCCGGGTCCACGGCCCGGCCCTCCCTCCGGGCCGCCACGGCCGGGGCCAGGGGCTCGCGGAATCGGTAGGGGCAGATCCGGTCCAGGGGCTCCGCGCACCCGGAGGCCCGCACCAGGGCCAGGGCGTCACCGGGCCGGTCCGGGGCCTCGCACCCGGTCTCGGCCGGCTTGAACACCCCCACCCGCGCGCCCCGGTTCCGCAGGGCCTGGGCCAAGGCCGCGGCCACCCGGGTCTTGCCCACGCCGGTGTCCGTGCCGGCCACCACGACCACCCGGGCCCGCGAGGGGCTCACGCCTGGGCCTCCGGGGCTTGGCGGGCGGCCGGGTCGGACCGGAGCAGGTCGGCCAGGGCCTCCGTGAGGGCGTCGATGTCGGCCGGGTCGTGCTCGGAGCTGACCGTGATCCGCAGCCGGCTGGTGCCCTCCGGCACGGTGGGCGGCCGGATCGGGTGCACCCAGAACCCCCTCTCCCACAGCCGCTCGCTCCAGGCCAGGGCCGCCCGGTTTCCGCCGAGGATCACCGGCACGATGGGGGTGGGCAGGTCGGGCACCGCGAACCCGGCCTCCTGGAGCCCCCGGCGCAGCCGCCGGGTGTTGGCCGCCAGGCGCTCGACGCGCTCGGGCTCGGTCCCCAGGACCTCCAGGGCGGCTCCGGCCGCGCCCAGCACCGGCGGCGGGATCGCGGTGGTGTAGATGAGGCTGCGGGCCCGGTTCACCAGCAGATCCCGCACGGCCTTCGGCCCGGCCACGAACGCGCCGAACGCGCCCAGGGCTTTGCCCAGGGTGCCCATGACCACCAGGCCCTCGGGCCGGATCCCGAAGTGGTGGGCCGTGCCCTGGCCCCCGCCCACCACGCCGGTGGCGTGGGCATCGTCCACCACCACGATGGCGCCGTGCTCCCGGGCCGCTTCCATGATCTCCGGCAGGGGGGCCAGGTCCCCATCCATGCTGAACACGCCGTCGGTCACCACCACCTTCCGGCTGGTGCCGGCGTGGGCCCGCAGGCGCCGCTCCAGGTCGGCCGGGTCGGCGTGGCGGTACACCTCCACCCGGGCCCGGGCCAGCCGGCAGCCGTCCACGATGGAGGCGTGGTTGAGCTCGTCCGAGAGGATCACCCCGCCCCGGCCCAAGGCCGTGAGCACCCCCAGGTTGGCCTGGTACCCCGAGTTGAACAGCACCGCCGCCTCGCACCCCTTGAGCCGGGCCAGGTCCTGCTCCAAGGCCGCGTGCAGGCCCAGGGTGCCGGTGATGAGCCGGCTCGCGCCCGCGCCGGCTCCCCACCGGCGGGCCGCCCGGGCCGCGCCCTCGGCCAGCCGCGAGTCGGCCGCCAGGCCCAGGTAGTCGTTGGACGAGAAGCACAGCATCTCCCGGCCGCCCACCCGGACCCGGGCCCCGCAGGGGCCCTCCAGGGGGCGCAGCGTGCGGTAGCTGTCGGAGGCCCGCAGGGCCTCCAGCTCGTCCCGCACCCAGGCCGGGATCACAGGCCCCTCCCGCTCCCCTCGGCCACCGGCCGGAAGCCCAGGTCCCGCACCATCTTCAGGTCCTGGTCGGGGTGGCGGCCCGCCGTGGTGAGGTAGTGGCCCACCATCATGCCGTTGGCCCCGGCGTAGAAGATCCACGAGGCCAGGTCCCCCAGGTTGCGGTCGCGGCCCGCGCACACCTTGATCGTGGCCCTGGGCAGCAGGAACCGGTACACGGCCACGATCTTGAGGCACTCCAGGGGCGGCAGCGGGGGCATGCTCTCCAGGCGGGTGCCCTGGACCGGCACCAGGAAGTTCAGGGGCACGCTGTCCACCTCAAGCTCCCGCAGGGTCAGGGCCATCTCCACCCTCTGGGCCCGGCTCTCGCCGATGCCGAAGATCCCGCCCGAGCAGGTCATGAACCCCAGGCGCTTGGCCGTGCGCACGGTCTCCACGTCGTCGTCGTAGTCGTGGGTGGTGCAGATCTCGGGGAAAAAGCTCCGGGCGGTCTCCAGGTTGTGGTGGTAGCCCCGGAGGCCAGCCTCCCACAGCCGCCGGAGGGCCTCCTCGGACAGGATGCCCAGGCTCGCGCAGGGGCTCACCTCCCCTTCGGCCGCGATGCGCCGCACGGCCTCGCACACCCGGTCGAGCTCGGGCCCCTCGCCCACGGCCGTGCCGCTGGTCACGATGCCGAACCGGTTCGCACAGATGCCGGCCCCCTCCCGGGCCGCGGCCACGATCTCGTCGGGGTTCTTCAGGTCGTACACCGGCGCCTCGGTCCGGTGATGGGCCGACTGGGCGCAGAAGGCGCAGTCCTCGGGGCACCGGCCGCTCTTGGCGTTCACGATGCCGCACAGCTCCACGTCGTACCCCTTGAACCTCCGGGCGACCCGGTTGGCCGAGGGGAACAGGTCGTACACCTCGGGCCCCTCGAGCTCCATGAGCTCCACGGCCTCCTCGGCCGTGACCTGCCCCCCGTCGTAGATCCGCTGCTCCAGCGCCTCGATCCGCTCTCGCATCCGTGGCCTCCCAGAAAGAACCGCCGCCCCGCGGGCGGCGCGAACGCCCGTAGGTAGCACGGGGAAGGGCATGCCGTCAACCAAAAGAGCGGCGTTGGTTGACGGTGGTGCTTTCGGCTCCGCCGGAGTGGAACATGGCGTAACAGGGTGGGAAGAAAAGTTCTTAGGGTGGGGCAGTTGGACGTTGGGACGGCAGGACGCTAGGAAGTAGAAGCGTGCTCCTGCAGGCGATCCCGGGCAGGAGGCCCGGTCAGCGGACGCGAAGCGTCCGAACGATTCACGATTCACGATTCACGATTTACGATTTACGATTTACGAATCCCCCGGCCCCCCTCTTGCATCCCCGACGGCCCTCGGTGTTCCGCCCGTCTTCCCTGGGAGCCCCCATCGGCCCCGGCGGGGCCCTACAACGGAGAAGGGTCACTTGCGTTGGTCCGGGGCGAGCTAGAGACTAGAAACTAGAGACTAGAGACTAGAACGTATGGGAATCCGGGAGGTTTTCAAACCTCCCAGCGTCCCAGCGTCCTAGCGTCCCAACGGAAGTTGCATGGAGCTCGATTGAGACTTCTGTCGGTTCTCCTCGTGTTCGCCGCGTCGCTGGTCCTGACCGGGCCGGCCGGGGCGGGGGTGCGGCCGAGCCAGGTGCTGGTCCTGTACAACGCCGACTGGTCCGGCGACGCGCCCCTCACCGACCCGGGGCCCGACTCCCGGGAGATCGCCGAGCTCTACGTGGCCCGGCACACCGACCCCGCCACCGGCGAGCGGCCGTACCTGCTGGGCCTGCGGTGCCGGCATCGCATGGGCCACCTGAACGGGCCCCACCTGGTGGAGGAGAGCCGGGACAACGGGGCCGGGGTGGTGCTGCGGGGCGAGGGGAGGGCGGCCGCGCCCGCGGGCGAGGTGCGGGACAGCCGGCTGGTGGAGCTGGTGCTGCCGAAGACCGAGGCGGGGTGGCGGTTCGACACGCTGCGGGTGGTGCTTTGGCCGGAGAAGGGTGACCCGGTCGTGGTGGTGGACCGGGGCCGGAGCCGGTTTCCGAAGCGGGTGTCGGTGCAGGAGGAGGGCAAGTGGAACGTGCGCCTGAACGGCCGGTCGTTCCTCACGGGCCCGCTCACGGCCGAGGCCTCCATCGAGGACACCACGGACAAGGTGCACACCTGGACGGCCCGGTACGCCGACATCCTCGACGTGTCGTGCAGCCGCACCGGCGCCGACGGCGTGCCCGACGACCGGAACTTCGAGGAGGACGTGGCCGAGCCGGTGCGCCGGTTCCTGGAGGACCCGGCCAACGCGCGGCCCGACGGCACCCTGCTCAAGGACCACGTGCTGTTCCTGGTGGTGTGCTACGGCCTTCCCAAGACGGCCGCGGCCACCTACGGCATCGCCCGGGGGGTCACCGCGAGCCGGGGGGACCACGGCCCGGCCGTGTCCTTGGAGCAGCGTCTCCAGCTCCTCTACTACGACGTGGAGGGGGCCCTGGGGTTCGTGCCCCGGCCCCACCGGTTCAACGGCCGAAACCCGTTCACGGCGTACCTGTTCCGGGCCCCCCAGGCCTGGCCCCTGTACGGCAAGCGGGTCAACCCGTTCCTCCACCCCCTGGCGTACAAGAAGGACAAGGGGAGCCTGGACGCGCTCCCAGACCCCCTGCGGTTCACCCCCCAGAACCGGGCCCGGTTCCCGGGCCGGCACCTCTACTTCGCCATGCGGGTGGACGGCACCACCCCCCTGGAGGCCCGGGGCCTGATCGACCGGGCGGTCTACGCTATCCGGTACGCGGGGCCGGCGATGGGGGTATTGTCGGGGGTTACTTTGTCGAAAAATGAGGAGCGGGTGGGAAGCGTTGACCGCAATCGGGCTGGCGTTCTTTTGTGGGCCCGAGGCTACAGGCATGTTTACTATCGCTATACGAGCAGCCAGCGCCTCGCTCTTTTTACCCTCAGACCGGGGTCTGGCTTCTGGAATCAGACCGACGTGTACCTGCCCGGAGGAGTCCAGGGCACGGTGATCTCGAACAACGGTTGGAACCGCAGGACTGCGGCTATGGTGCGGGCTCTGGCCCGTGGGGTGACGGTCACCGTTGGCGCGGCTCGGGTGTATAACGGCGCCCCCCACATCCACGACAAGAGCTGGTGGGACGACGAGATCCTCTACCCGCTCCTGCTCCGGGGGTACACCGTGGGCGAGGCCCTGCTGGCCAACCAGATGCACCTGGAGTGGATCACCACGTTCGTGGGCGATCCGCTGTACCGCCTGCCCTCGGAGCCCGAACCGGACACCCGGCCTCCCTCGATCGCTTCAGGCGGGGTGCGCACCTACCGATACCTGACCGAGGAGGGCAAAAAGGCCCTGTGGGTCGCCGTGGACCTGGACCAGACCCGGGGCCCCGAGGTGGCCCAGATGCGGCTCACGGCCGGCGACCAGACCGCCGTGTGCCAGACCTTCGAGGCCCGGCCTTACGTCAGCCTGCTCCGGACCGACGCCGTGGACCGGGGCCCGTGGAAGATCGAGCTCCTGGACCCGTACGGGAATCGGAGCGAAACCGTGTGGACGTTGGGACGGATGGGGCCGTAAGTCGTGAATCGTGAATGGTGAATGGTGAATGGTGAGTCGCAGGTCGTTGGTCGTTGATCGTTGGTCGTGGGGCTTCGCCCCTCACGACCCGCGGCAGTTCCAACGATTCACGATTTACGATTCACGGTAGTTCACAACGGCAGTGCACACGACAAACGACCTCCGACGAACGACCTGCGGCAGTGGTCCCGTCCACACGTTTCACCGCGCACGACGCCGAGCAAAGGAATCGGTTTGACCAAGAACCTTCTGTTCATAGCCCACCGGGTTCCGTATCCCCCGGACAAGGGAGAGAAGATCCGGGCGTTCCATCAGATCCGGCATCTCGCCGGAAAGGGATGGAAGGTTCACCTGGTTGCCCTCGCGGACCGGCCGGAGGATGCTGAGTCCTGGGGCGCCTTGAAGCGCTGGTGCGCATCGGTGTTCTGCGAGGTCGTGGATGCGCGGTACCAGAAGTTTCGGTGCCTCGCGGCTCCGTTTCTCCGGCGTCCGCTGTCCGTTCCCTATTTTCACCGTAGAGTCCTGCAGCGAAGGGTGGACCAGATCCTGGAGCAACGCCCGATCAGGGCGGTGTTCTGTTACTCGGGTGCCACGGCCGAGTACGTGTTCCGCTCGAAAATCCTGCGGCTGTCCGAGCGGCTCGGAGGTCCGGTCGCCGGAAGGCCCCAACGCCGCTCCACCAGGGTTGGACCCCCGGGTCAGCCTCCCAGCCTTCCGGCGTTCCAGCCTTTCAGCGACGAGCCGCGGAGCCCGCGGCTCGTCATGGACCTCGTGGACGTGGACTCGGACAAATGGGCCCAGTACGCCCGCTGGAACCCCTGGCCGTGGAAGGTCGTCTACCGGCTGGAGTCGATCCTCCTTTCCCGCTACGAACTCGCCGTGGCGCGGGCGTTCGACGTCGTGACCCTGGTCTCTCCGGCCGAGGCGGAGCTGTTTCGGGGAAGGGTCGGCCCGGAGGCGCGGGTAGAGGCGCTGGCCAACGGCGTGGATCTCGAGTATTTCCGGCCCGGGGCGGTTGCCGAAGGGGACGCCGAGGCTGCCCTAGGCGGTTCCGAGATCGCCTTTTGCGGCGCCATGGACTACTACCCCAACGTGGACGCGGTGGTCTGGTTCGCAAACCGGGTGTTGCCGCTCGTTCGTGGCGAGGTGTCAGATGCGCGGTTCGTGATCGTGGGCTCGAGTCCGGCGCCAGCCGTGCAGGAACTGGCCAAACTCCCGGGGGTGGAGGTGACCGGACGTGTCGAAGACGTTCGGCCCTTTGTCGCCGGGGCCCAGGTGTCCGTTGCTCCCATCCGCATCGCCCGGGGCGTGCAGAACAAGGTGCTCGAAGCCATGGCCATGGGGAAGCCGGTGGTGGCAAGCCCCCAGGCCCACGAGGGTATCGACGCTTCGCCCGGGGTACACCTCCGGGTATGCGAGTTGCGTCCAGAGGGGTTTGCGAATGAGGTGGTTGCGTTGCTGAGAGATCCAGAGCTTCGCTTTGAGTTGGGTCGGCGCGCCCGGGAGCGTGTGGAGGAGGTGTACCGGTGGGATCGGTGCTTGGAGCCTCTGGAGGTTTTGCTCACCGGGAACTCGCCCAGGGAGACACGAGCATGACCGAGAGCGGGCTTATCGTCTCATACCTGCGAACGGGGGAGGAGCCGGAATGGAACGCGTACGTGGAGCGCCATCCCTTGGGCAGCCCATACCACCTCACCGCGTGGCGGGACGCCATCGAGCAGACCTTCGGTCACGAGGCCAGATACCTGACGGCGCGCAGGGGGGGCGTGATGGTGGGCGTGCTGCCCCTCTTCCACGTGCGTTCCCTGCTGTTCGGCTCGATGCTGGTGTCCGTGGCGTTCGCCGTGTACGGCGGGGTCCTGGCAGACGACGAAGACGCAGCCCGGGCCCTGGAGGACGCGGCGGTCGGTTTGGCTGAGTCCCTGGGGGTGGACTACCTCGAGCTTCGAGATCGGGTGGACCGCACCGATCGGGGCGGCACTCGAAAGGATCTCTACGTGACGTTCCGAAAGCCGCTTCCCGGCTCGCCCGAGGAGGTTCTGGGGCAGATCCCGCGGAAGACGCGGCGGATGGTGCGGTTGGGCATCAAGGCCGGACTCGTGGGGGAGCTGGGGCGTGGGGCCCGGATGGTGGACGAGTTCTACCGGCTTTTCGCGCTGAACCTGCGAAAACTGGGCACCCCGGCCTTTCCGAAGACCCTGATCCAGAACCTCCTCGCGGCGTTCGGGGAACGGGCCGACATCCTGGTGGTTCGAACGCCCGAAAAGCGGCCCGTGGCCGCGGTGCTGAACCTCTACTTCCGAGACGAGGTGTTGCCGTACTACAGCGGCGCGACGCCCGAGGCGCAGCCCCTGGGCGGCAACAATTTCCTCTACTATGACCTCATGGTGAAAAGTATCGAGCGGGGCCACCGAATCTTCGATTTCGGTCGGAGCAAGGCCGACACGGGGCCCTACCACTTCAAGCGGCACTTCGGGTTCGAGCCCGAGCCGCTCCCATACCGGTTCCACCTGGTGCGGGCCCAGGCCCTGCCGGACCTGAACCCGACGAATCCCAAGTACCGCAAGGCCATCGAGGCGTGGAAGCGCCTTCCCCTGGCCCTCACGACCTGGATCGGCCCCCGCATCGTCCGGGGCATCCCGTAGCCGTTGCCGTTCTCGAGGGAGACACGAATTCATGCCGTTTCGCGTTCCAGTGGGTGGTTTCGTCGTCGTTGCGGGGGCCGATGCTCGGATTCCCCCCGGCACCGGGCCGGCGCCGGATCGGGAGTGCCGGTCCGACGGGGTGGGGGGAGCGGTCTGGGCAGAGTTCCCGGGGCAGGGTATGTGGGAGGGAGAAGGCCTGCTCGTGGCCCACGATCTGGATCTCACGAACGAGAGGGCACTCCGGCAGGAGTTGGGGCTTGGTGGGGGCGAGTCACCGGCTGCCGGCGAGCTCCTGGCCCGGGCGTACCGGGCGTGGGGCGTGGGCATGGCGGACCGGCTGAGGGGGGCGTTCGCCTTTGCCGTATGGGACCCCCAGGCGCGCACCTTGTTCGCGGCCACCGACCCCTACGGCATCCGGCCCGTGGTGTATGCCGAGGTGCCGGAGGGGCTGGTGGTCGGCTCCCGCATCCGCCACGTGCTGCTCCACCCCGACGTGGATCGCGCCCTCGACCCCGACGCGATCTACCAGTACCTCTTCTTCTCCGCGATCCCCTCGCCCCACACCGTCTACCGGGGGGTGCGCAAGCTCGAGCCGGGCCACTGGATCCGATGGACTCCCGAGGGTTGGAAGGTGGGGCGGTACTACGACATCCGGTACCGGCCCGACCGGAGCGTGGACGAGGGGTACTGGCGCCGCGCCATCCCCCTGGAGGTGCGGAGGGCGGTGGGCCGGTTCGTGCCGCTCTCCGATCCGGACCGCACGGGCTGCTTCCTGTCGGGCGGTACCGACTCGAGCTCGGTGGCGGGGTACTACACCCGGCTCGCGGGCCGGCCGGCCCGCACCTTCTCGATCGGGTTCGACGAGCCCGGGTACAACGAGCTCGACTACGCCCACACCGCGGCCCGCCACTTCGGCACCGAGCAGCACGACGCGTTCGTGACCCCGGCCCAGGTGCTGGAGCTCCTGGAGCACCTGCCCTCCGTGTACGACGAGCCGTTCGGCAACTCCTCGGTGATCCCCACCTACTACTGCGCCCGCTTCGCCCGGGAGCACGGGGTGGAGGTGCTGCTGGCCGGCGACGGCGGCGACGAGATCTTCGGCGGAAACGAGCGCTACGTCACGAATCTGGTGTTCGAGCGGTACCGCCGGATTCCCGGGCCCCTCCGAAAGGGGGTGATCGAGCCCCTGGTCCGGGCGCTTCCCGGCCGGGGGGTGGTGTACAAGGCCCAGCGGTACATCCGGCGGGCCAACATCCCGAACCCCGATCGGTTCTACTCGTACAACCTGCTGTACGAAGAAGGGGCGGCCCGGGTGTTCCGGCCGGAGTTCCTGGACCAGGTGGATCCGGAGAGCTTCCTGCGCCTGGCCCGGCGCCACTATGCCGCGGCCGCCCCGGCCCACGACACGGACCGGCTGCTCTACCTGGACATGAAGTTCACCATCACCGACAACGACCTGCGCAAGGTCACCCAGATGACCGAGGCGGCCGGGGTGCGGGTGCGCTACCCCCTCCTGGACCGGGACCTGGTGGACTTCACGGCCACCATCCCCCCGGAGCTCAAGGTCAGACCGGGGCGGAACCGCTACGTCTTCAAACGGGCCATGGACGGGTTCCTCCCCCGGGAGATCATCGAGAAAACGAAGCACGGATTCGGGCTGCCGGTGGGGCCCTGGTTCGCCCGCCACCCCCAGCTGAACGCCCTCGTGCGCGACGCCTTGCTCACCCCCAGCGCCCACATCCGCGACTGGATCCGCCCCGAGTTCCTCGAAGAGCTCCACCAGGGCCTCTACGGCGACAGCCCCTCCTACGCCGGCGGCAACCTGTGGGTGTTCTTGGTGCTTGAAATGTGGATGCGAAAGGCCGTGAATCGTAAGTCGTGAATCGTGAATCGTAAATCGTGAATCGTGGGATGGGGGGTGGCAGAGATGGCGGCGGATCGACCGCACAAGAGGCTGGATGCATGGAATCTATCGATGGAGTTGTGCCGGGAGGTCTACGCGCTTTGTCAGCGATTGCCCCGGGAGGAAAGGTACGGGCTCGGGGCGCAGATGAAGCGCGCGGCGGTGTCGGTGCCGAGCAACATCGCGGAAGGGGCGGCAAGGGGCACCTCCAAAGAGTTTGCTCATTTTTTGTCGGTTGCCCAGGGATCGCTCGCGGAACTGGACTCCCAGTTGGAGCTTTGCAGCGCATACCTGGGGCTCATAGACCGGGAAGAGGCGGCAAAAGTTCTTGAGAAAGCAGCCCGTGTGGGGCGCATGATCACCGCTCTTCGTCGCTCGTTGGAGCACCGAAAGTAAAGCCCTGAGATTCACCGCCGACCCCGTCGGCTCAACCATTCACCATTCACGATTTACGATTCACGGTCCCAATGAAGATCATACATCTCCTCGACCACAGCCTTCCCCTCCACAGCGGCTACACCTTCCGGAGCCGGAACATCCTGTTGTGCCAATTGCGGCAGGGTCTCCGTCCGGTGGCCGTGACGTCCCCGAAACACGAGGCGGCTTGGAGCGGGGAGTGGCGGCCAAAGGAAGAGTTCGACGGAATCGCCTACCACCGATCCGGACCGGTCTCCGGGCGGGTGCCGGTCTGGGCTGAGATCCGGCTGATGGCCCGGAGCCAGACCAAGGTGCGAGAAGTCGCCCGGGAGGAGTCTCCCGCCGTGATCCACGCCCACAGCCCGGTGCTGAACGCGTTTCCAGCGCTTCGGATCGGAAGGGAACGGCGCGTTCCGGTTGTGTACGAGATCCGGGCCTTCTGGGAGGACGCGGCCGTGGACCATGGCACCCACCGGGAGTGGGGGCTACGGTACCGGCTCACCCGGGCCCTCGAGACCCGGGCCTGCCGCCGGGCCGACGCAGTGGTGACCATCTGCGAGGGGTTGCGATCCGACCTGGTGTCGCGGGGCATCCCCTCGGAAAAGATTACCGTGGTGCCCAACGCTGTGGACCCCGAGGAGCTCCGGCCCGTGCCCCGCGACCCCGCCCTGAGGGCCCGCTGGGGGGTGGGGGAGGCCGACTTCGTGATCGGGTTCATCGGCTCGTTCTACCACTACGAAGGCCTCGACCTCCTCCTCCACGCCCTGGCCTACCTGAAGGAAGGAAGGGGTGACAACGATTCACGATTCACGATTCACGATTCACGCGCGCCCCGCGCGCTGCTGATCGGCGGCGGTCAGGAGGACGAGCGGCTCCGTGCCTTGGCCCAAGACCTGGGCGTGGCCGACCGGGTGGTGTTCGCCGGCCGCATCCCCCACGCCGAGGTGCCGGCCGCCTACGCGGCCTGCGACGCCCTGGTGCTGCCCCGAAAGTCGATCCGGCTCACCGAACTGGTCACTCCCCTCAAACCCCTGGAGGCCATGGCCCTGAACACCCCCGTCATCGCGAGCGACGTGGGCGGCCACAAGGAGCTCGTGCGGGACGGGGAGACCGGGCTCCTGTTCCCGGCGGGGGACCCGGCGGCCCTGGCCGACCGGATCCTGGCCCTGGCCCGGAGCCCGGATCTGGCGAACCGCCTCCGGGAGAACGGCCGCCGCTGGGTCACGGCCGAGCGCACCTGGAAACGAAACGGCGAGATTTATCGGGAGGTGTATGGGAAGACGTTGGGACGTTAGGACGTGGGGTCGTTGGTGCTCCGCGCGTTCGAGGGGGTGGACGCCGACGTGTTTCTGTTCGGCTCCCGGGCCACCGGAGGGGCATCGGAACATTCTGACTGGGACATCGGGTACCGGTGCGCGGCCGAGACGCCTCGTCGCGCCCTGGTCCGCGTGGAAGAAGAGCTGGAAGATCTCCCGGTCCCGACACCCTGTCACGACCACCGCGACGAACTGGGTGAGAGGGATGTAATGGCGAACGAGATCAGGACCCAGTGTCCGGACACGGTGCATCATCCGGGCACGCTACGGTCTTCCGGAGCAGTGACCCGGAGGGGTGTGTACCCCGTTTCCCTCTTCGCCTTCCCAAGGCACTCGATGTCACAGTGTAGGAAAAAAAGTTCCCTTCGTATCCGTCGGGCCGGGCCAAGAGCGGTATTCGTAAATAGGTAAATGGCGGGAGCGCCCGGGTCCCTGCGTCGCCCAAGCTCATACCGGCGCTGCAATCCCTTCTCTTCCTCTCCTTCCCCACGCCTTGGCATCTCTCTTGCAAAACACGCCTCCCGGTAAACGGCGGCGCCCAGAGGGTGGCCGGCAAAAGGCTGGGGCTCATGCACCTCGATCGCCCACACAAGAAATTGGACGCGTGGAAAGTGGCCCTGGAGCTGTGCAAGGAGGTCTATGTCCTTTGCGAGAGTCTGCCGCCGGACGAACGGTTTAGCATGGCCACGCAGTTGCGGCGCGTGGCGGTTTCGGTGCCAAGCAACATCGCGGAAGGGGCGGCAAGAGGTACCGTGAGGGAGTTCGCCCATTTCCTGTCGGTTGCTCAGGGCTCGCTCGCAGAACTGGACACCCAGTTGGAACTTTGCAGCGCATACCTGGGGCTCATAGACCGAGAAGAGGCGACAAAGGTTCTCGAAAAGCGGCCCGTGTGGGGCGCATGATCACCGCTCTCCGGCGCTCGTTGGAGCACCGAAAGTAAAGCCCTGAGATTCACCGCCGACCCCGTCGGTTCAACCATTCACGATTTACGATTCACGATTTACCATTTACGATTCACGATTTACGATTTACGGAAAAGAGCCCATGCAATCCCCCATTCCCAACACCCCCTTCGACATCTTCCGATACCTTCGCCTCCTGTGGAAGCACAAGTGGCTGATCCTGCTCCCTGCCATCGTGTTCCCGGCCGTGGCCGCCTGGTACGCCATGCAGCTGCCCGACCGGTACAAGTCCACCACCCTGATCCTGGTGCAGCCCCAGAAGGTGCCCACCAAGTTCATCCCGAGCACGGTCACGGCCAGCATCCGCGACAGGCTCCAGACGATCAGCCAGCAGATCTTCAGCCGCACCCGGCTGGAGCAGATCATCCAGGAGTTCAACCTGTTCGAGCGCGAGCGCAAACAGAAGACCCCCGAAGAGATCATCGAGATGATGCGCTCGCGCATCAACCTGCAGGTGCACCGGAACGACGCCTTTCAGCTCTCGTACATCGACGCGAACCCGCGGCTTGCCATGCTGGTGACCAACAAGCTGGCTAGCCTGTTCATCGAGGAGAACCTGAAGGTCCGGGAGCAGCAGGCCATCGGCACCACCCAGTTCCTGGAGGACGAGATCCAACGCTACCGTTCGAAGATCCGCGAGAGGGAGAAGCTGATCTACGAGTTCAAACAGAAGCACATGAACGAGCTGCCCGAGCAGCTCGCTTCGAACCGGGCCCGGCTGAACCAGCTCCAGAACCAGCTCCAGATCAACAACGACAACCTGAACGCGGCCGAGTCCCGGAAGATCCAGATCCAGCAGCAGATCGCCGAGATCGAGCGGAGGGTGGAGGAGCGGGCCGTGGGCGGTGCGGGGATGGCGCAAGGGCCGGATCTAAGTATCTCGAAACAACTCGAGGCCCTTTTCCAGACTCAACTGGAGGATGGGGAGGGCGGAGGCGGGATCCAGATCGACGAGAGCCGGCTCCGGGCGATCCGCAAGGAGAAGCAGAAGGTCCAGAGCAAGATCGAGGCTCTGTTGCTCCGCTACACCGAGAAGCACCCGGACGTGGTCGCCCAGAAGGCCATCCTGGCTCGTCTGGAGGAGCAGGAGCAGGCCGAGATGACCGAGCTGGAGAAGAAGCGCCAGGAGGCGGAAAAGCAGCGGGCCGAGCAGGAGGCCGCAACCGCGGCTCAGGAGCCGGAGGTGGCCCAGGAGGAGGAGGAGATCCCCCCCGAGCCGCCCAAGCCCCAGTACCCGCCGGCCTACGAGCGCTTGAAGGCGGAGCTGGCCCGGGTGGACGCGGAGATCGCTCGGATCACCGCAGAGAACCAGGAGATTCAGCGCCAGATCGAGAAGTACCAGGCCCGGATCGCCGCGGCCCCGGCCCGGCAGCTCCAGCTCCAGCAGCTTTCCGAGGACTACGACAACCTGAAGCGCGTGCTCGAAAGCTTGATCAACAAAAAGCTCCAGGCCGACCTCTCCGAGAACCTGGAGCGCAAGCAGAAAGGCGAGCAGTTCAAGATCCTCGATCCGGCCAACCTGCCGGAGAAGCCCTTCTATCCAAAACGGCTCCGCTACGTTGCAGCGGGTCTGATAGGTGGGCTGGGGCTCGGCGTGGGGCTGGTGCTCCTGTTGGACATCCTGGACGGCAGCATCCGCAGCCGGGACGAACTGCACCAGATCACCGAAACGCCGGTGCTCACCATCATCCCCGAGATCGTCACGCCCGAGACCCTGCGGCGGCGATGGATGATCCGGGTGGGCGCGACCGGCGCCGGCCTAGCCTGCGTGGCGATCCTGCTGATCGTGGTCCACTTCCAGGTGAAACCGCTGCCGAAGGCGTTGTCGGACCTCTATACCCAGGTGCGGAACACACACTGGACTACGGTGAGATAGAAAACTTAAGGCCGCGCATCGTCGGACCTTCCTTTCTGGAGTCTGGGGTCCCGCATAAAACTGCGGTGGAAACCAGATTTGTCGGAGAATTTGTAAAGGAGGAAGAGGGTGGAAGCTTTGCTGTTTGAGGTGACCGAATTCTTGCTTCGGGATCCCGACCTGGCGACGGGACGGGAACAAATAGATCCGGATGAACCTTTACTGGAGGGCGGGCTCATCGATTCCATGGGTGTGCTTAAGTTGATCGCCTTTTTGGAGGAGCGTTTTGGCGTTGTTTTTGGCGATGACGATATCGATGCGGAAAAGTTCAGATCTATCCGCACGATCGTTTCGTTGGTTAGCAGTAAACGGGATGCCAAGGCTGTTTCCTGACTTGCAGAACTAGCCACCCTTGTCTGGCTTTGAGTCGGGCGGGGAAATGTTCTCGATAATCGGCTGAAGATAGTCCATTTGCCCTGGGGAACTTGAGCGCAGGCTCGCCAAACGGCGGGCATCTGAGGGATGCAGTGATTCGGATCACCGTAGCAGACAGCCTGAGGGAACAGGCCGGGATCTGGCCGGACAAGGAAGCGCTCGTTCACCGCCAGCGCCGCATCTCCTACGCGTCCTTGGATGCCGAGGTCGATCGGCTGGCCTGTTTGCTCCTGGACCAGGGCCTGCGCAAGGGCGACCGTGTCGCCGTCTACATGGAAAAGAGCCCGGAGGAGGCGGCTTCCCTCCTGGCCGCGGCGCGGGCCGGGGGGGTGTTCATCGACGTGAACCACCTTCTCAAGCCCCCCCAGGTGGAGCACATCCTGTGCGACTCGGGGGCGCGGGTGCTCCTGACCACCCGCCAGCGGGCGGCGGGGCTCGCCGAGGTCTTGGCTCGCTGCCCGGACCTGGAGGTGCTGATCCTCCACGGGCCCGGTGAGACCCCCGAGATCCAGAGACTCCGGGTCGTGGAGCGGGGATGCTGGGGCGAGGAGGGCTGTGGACAGGCGCGGTTTCCCCGGGTGGTGGAGACGGACATCGGGGCCATCATCTACACCTCCGGCAGCACCGGAAAGCCCAAAGGCGTGGTGCTCTCCCACCGGAACCTGGTGGCCGGGGCGGAGAGCGTGTTCACGTACGTGGAGAACACCCCCGACGACCGGATCCTGAGCGTGCTGCCGTTCAGCTTCGACTACGGGCTCAACCAGCTGACCTGCAGCCTCCACGTGGGCTGCACCTGCGTGCTGATCAACTACCTGTTTCCCAACGATATCTTGAAGGCCCTCGAGGCCGAGAACATCACGGGGCTCGGGCTGATCCCGCCCCTGTGGCTCCAGCTGCTCAAGCTCGAATGGGACCACACCCGCTTCCCTCACTGGCGCTATCTCACGAACACCGGGGGGGCCATGCCGGTGCACGCCACCCGGGAGCTTCGCCGGCGCCTGCCCCACACCCGCATCTATCTCATGTACGGGCTGACCGAGGCGTTCCGGGGAACCTACCTGCCGCCTGAAGAGGTGGACCGCCGGCCCACCAGCATCGGAAAGGCCATCCCCAACGCGGAGATCTGGGTGCTGAACGACCGCGGCGAGCACTGTAAGCCGGGCGAGGAGGGCGAGCTGGTGCAGCGGGGCGCCCACGTGGCCCTCGGCTACTGGAACGACCCGGACAAGACGGCCGAGCGGTTCCGGCCGAACCCCTTCGCCCCGCCGGGGCTCCAGATGCAGGAGATGGTGGTGTTTTCGGGCGACCGCGTGAAGACCGACGAGGAGGGGTACATCTACTTCGTGGAGCGGGCCGACGAGATGATCAAGACCTCCGGGTACCGGGTGAGCCCGACCGAGGTGGAAGACGCCCTCTATGCCACGGGGTTGGTGGAACACGCGGTGGCCTTCGGCGTGCCGGACGAGGTGCTGGGGCAGGTGGTTGCGGCCGTGGTGTCGGCGAAAAAGCCGGGGGTTCAGCCCCGCGACCTCACCGCGGCGTGCGCCCAGACCCTTCCCAACTACATGGTGCCCAAGCACATCGAGGTGTGGGAGCGCCTGCCCCTGAACCCCAACGGCAAAATCGACCGGAACGCGGTGAAAAGGGATTTCTTGAACCGCGGAGGCGCGGAGGACGCGGAGAATTCTTGAACCGCGGAGGGGTGGGGAGAGGAAGGCTTCTGTGGGGAGATCGCATGGGCGAGAGACGCTGTGGTAGGGCACCGAAACATCTTGGTGATGTGGTTCCTCCGCGCTCTCCGCGTCTCCGCGGTTAGAAAAAAGGGGTGGCCATGGGAATCGAGGACGTCTCGCCAGAGCTCAACCGCCTCACCGAGGCCGTGATCGGCGCCGCCATCGAGGTGCACCGACATCTTGGGCCCGGGTATCTCGAGAGCGTGTACGAAGAGGCGCTGGGGATCGAGCTGGATCTGAGGGGCATCCCGCACCAGCGCCAGGTTCCGGTGAGCGTGGATTACAAGGGCAGATCGGTGGGAGAAGGGCGGTTGGATCTACTGGTAGGTGACCGTCTTGTGGTCGAGCTGAAGGCGGTCGAGGCGCTCGCACCCATTCACCATGCCCAGGTCATATCGTACCTGAAGGCAACCGGAAGCCCGGTGGGGCTTCTCCTGAACTTCAATGTCCCCTCGATGAAGGAAGGCATCCGTCGGGTTGTTCTAACCGAAAAAATACAGATGTTCTCCGCGCCCTCCGCGCCTCCGCGGTTCAAAAGGTTTTGAGCCCACATGGAACATAAAGCTCTCTCCTCCATTCTTCGCTACTTCGCGGTTCGGGACGGGCGGCTCCTCATCGGCGGCCGCACCTGTGCCGAGATCGCCGCCGAGGTGGGCACCCCGTTCTACGCCTACGACCTGGGTGTGGCCCGAAAGAAGTACGAAAGGCTCCGGGCCGCCCTGCCCGACGAGGTGGAGATCCACTACGCCGTCAAGGCCAACCCCCACCCGGAGATCGTGCGGTTCTTCCGCGACCTCGGCTGCGGGTTCGACGTGGCCTCGGCCGGAGAGCTTCGGGTGGTTCTGGACGCCGGCGCGAATCCCGCCGCGGTGGGGTTCGCCGGGCCGGGCAAGCGGGAGTTCGAGATCCGGGAGGCCTGCCGCGCCGGCATCGGCAGCCTGAACGTCGAGAGCGAGGCCGAGCTGGAGCTCGCCGACCGGATCGCCGGCGAGGAAGGCCGCAGATTGCGGGTGGCCATCCGGGTGAACCCGGCCTACGAGCTGGTGGGCTCGGGCATGAAGATGGGCGGCGGCCCCAAGCCCTTCGGCATCGACCAGGAAAATGTGCCCCGGCTCCTCGCGCGGTTCCCCGAGTGGCCGAACCTCGGGTTCGCGGGGTTCCACATCTTCGCCGGCTCCCAGAACCTCAGGGCCGAAGCCATCGTGGCCGCTTTCGAGGGCGCGCTTTCCGCGGTGGCCTCGTTCCTCCCCCACTGCCCCAACGCGCCCGAGCTCGTGAACTTGGGCGGCGGCTTCGGCATCCCCCACTACGCGGCCGATAACGAGCTCGACATCGAGGCCGTGGGGGCTGGGCTGGGAGAGCTCCTGGAAAGGCATCGCCCGGAAATGCCCCGCACCCGGCTCGTGGTGGAGACCGGCCGGTACCTGGTGGGGGAGTGCGGCGTTTACGTTTGCCGGGTGCTGTACCGAAAGGAGTCCAGGGGCCAGGTGTTCCTGGTCCTCGACGGCGGCCTGCACCACAACCAGGCCGCGTGTGGGAACTTCGGCCAGGTGATCAAGCGGAACTTCCCGATCTGTGCCCCTGAGAAGATCGGCGGGGAACCCGTGGAGGAGGTGAACCTCGTGGGCCCCCTGTGCACGCCCCTGGACCGGCTGGGGAGCAAGGTGGAGATGCCCAGGTTGGACGCTGGAGCCCTGGTGGCGGTGATGGTTGCCGGGGCGTACGGGTTTACGGCGAGCCCGAGATCGTTCCTGGGCCATCCCGAGCCTGGGGAGGCCGTTGTGGAACCGCCAAGACGCCAAGGGCGCCAGGGTTGACCCGGTGATTGAGACGAGATGAGCGGAATCAAACAAAGGGTCAAGAAGCTTCTCTTGAAGACCGTCTGGGCCTTCGGACCGGAGGATGTCGTACGGACGATCCGCCGTCTCGGGGTGAGGCCCGGCGACGTGATGATGGTGCACGCAGGATGGCGGCCGGATTCGGGTTTTCGGGGCTCCGTCCAGGACCTGGTGCAGGCCTTCCTGGACGCCGTTGGCCCGGAGGGCACCCTTTGCATGATGAGTATGCCGTTCCACGGCATGACCATGGCCGAGTACCTCAAGCTGGGGAAAGTGTTCGACGTTCGGCGCACGGTCTCCATGGTGGGGTTGCCGAGCGAGGTGTTTCGGCGGCGCAAGGGGGTGGTGCGCAGTCTCCACCCCACCCACTCGGTGGCAGCGTATGGCCCGAAAGCGGAATGGTTGATTGAGGGGCACGAGCGTTGCGCAAGCCCTTTTGGAAAAGGAAGCCCGTTCGACAAGATGGTGGAGGCGAAAGGTAAGATTCTGATTTACGGCGTCCCTTTCAATACGATGACGTTCGAGCACTATCTTGAAGATTTGCTCCAACACCGATTGCAGGTATCTGTTTACAGTGCAATGACGGTTCCTGGCTTAGTAATTGATTCGGCCGGGCGTCGGTTGATTGTGAAGACCAAAGTCATTTCTGACGAACTGAACCGGTCTAGAAATACAGATTCACTGTATTCATGGATGAAAGAAACAAAAGTGGCCCGGAAAATGAATCTGAAGCACATCGTGGTTACAGTGGTTGATGCTGGAGACGCGGTAAAGGCACTGCTGCGCGCGCCAGAGCCTCCCCCGGGATGGCATATTGCTTTTTAAGTTAAGGTGTACTGCCGTCGGTCGTCCGCGAAGTTGATAGATTAATCAGCCTGAAAAAAAGTCCCTCGGTTGGCCTGGCGGCACCACATGTTGCGGGTCTAGCGACAATACTGTTCACTTAGTGTGCCTTCGTGCTATTCTTCTCTCGTCTTCCTTACTCATGGAAAGCGAGGTGAAGGATGGCTCGAACTCCAGCAGGGCTTCCCGAAGGCACGCGGATCACGGATTACATCACGCTGGGGGTCATCGCAAAAACGTTCCCCCTGCCCAAGGTGCACGAGGTGCTGCAAGCCACAGGCAAGGCGAGCCAGCGACAGCGCGCCTTACCTGCCCATGTCGTGGTCTACTATGTGATCGCACTGGCGTTGTACATGAGCGTGTCCACACGAGAGGTGCTCCGCTGTTTGCTCGAAGGTCTCCAGTGGCTCATGGGGCCCCGTGAACGCGTTCGCGTTGCCGGAAAATCGGCCATCTCCCAAGCGCGGTCCCGTCTGGGGGCGGAACCGATCGAACGGCTGCACAACGAACTCGTCCGGCCGATCGCCGAAACGGCCACCCGAGGGGCGTGGTACCGGCGCTGGCGGCTGGTCAGCCTGGACGGCAGCACCTTGGATGTGGCCGATACTCAGGAGAACGAACAAGCCTTCGGACGCCCCAAGGCCGCCCGGGGACGGAGCGCCTATCCGCAGATCCGGTTCGTCTCCTTGGTGGAGAACGGAACCCACGTGCTGTTCGGCTCCCGCATGGGTGGATACCACACGAGCGAGGTCGCGTTGGCTCGGCACGTGGTGGAGTCCTTGCGGCCCGGGATGCTGTGTCTGGCCGATCGGTGTTTCTTCTCCTGGCCCTTGTGGACCCAGGCCTGCGCAACCGGAGCCGATCTGCTGTGGCGAGTGAAGGCAAGCGCACGCCTGCCGTGCATCCGCCGTCTGTCCGATGGTTCCTATCTGAGCAAGATCTATCCCAACGCCTATGCTCGCCAAAAGGATCGGGGCGGTGTCATGGTCCGGGTGATCGAGTACACACTGGACGGAGTCCCAGGCGCAGAGGACGTGTACCGGTTGGTGACCACGATCCTCGACCCTGAAGATGCCCCGGCAGAGGAGTTGGCCGCCCTGTACCAGGAACGCTGGGAGATCGAGACTGCACTCGACGAGTTGAAAACGCACCTCCGAGGGGCTCGGATTGTGCTCCGGAGCAAGACCCCGGAGCTCGTCCGACAGGAGTTCTTTGGGTTCCTGATGGCGCATTTTGCGATACGAGGACTCATGCATGAAGCCGCCCGCAAGGGCGATGTGGATCCTGACGAACTTTCCTTCGTTCACACGGTGCGGGTGGTGCGTCGGAGACTGCCCGCTTTCGTCGCCACTCCCCCCTGAGCACAGGGCGGCGTTCCATGCGCAGGTGCTGGAGGAGATTTTGGAAGAGCGAGTGGTGTCCAGTCGTGGTCGACGCAACCCGCGAGCGGTGAAGCGGAAGATGACCCCGTATCCGACTCGGCATCGCCAAACGGTCTCGCCCATGCGACTGCAGCCCATTTGCGAACACGTTCGTATCTTAAAGTGAACAGTATTGGGTCTAGCGAGTTGGTAGCCACTACATATTGTGGCCGGTCTTGCCCCGATCGCCTTTTTGCAGCCTCATCATAGATTGAATCCGATAGAAGGTGTTTTATAAAAGCTTTTTCTGGGATTCAGCGAGGAACCCGGGACAATGCTTTTCAACTCGGTCGAGTTCTTCGTCTTTCTGACTGCCGTGCTCACGGTGTACTATTGTCTCGGGTGGCGCTGGCAGAACTACTGGCTGCTGGCCGCGAGTTATGTGTTTTACGGCTGGTGGGACTGGCGATTCGTGTTCCTCCTCGCCGGCTCGACGGGTTTCAACTACATTTGCGGCGCCTGGATCGCCCAGGCGACAGAGGCCTGCAAGAAAAAGATCTTGATACTCAACGTTGCCGCAAACCTGGGCCTCTTGGGGATCTTTAAGTACTTCAATTTTTTTTGCGACTCTTTCGTCGCGGCTTTTGCCCTGCTTGGTCTGGAGTTGCCGGTCCCTGCCGTCCAAATTGTTTTGCCAGTGGGTATTTCTTTCTTCACCTTCCAATGCCTTTCGTACACGGTGGACATCTACAGGGGACAGACGAAGCCTGAGCCGAGCTTGCTCACGTTTGCACTCTATGTATCGTTTTTCCCCCAGCTCGTGGCCGGCCCGATCGAACGGTCCACGCGGTTGCTGCCCCAACTGCTGGGACCCAGACGGGTGGAATGGCCGAACCTGGGGAGGGGAGTCGAGCTAATTCTGCTCGGTCTGTTCAAGAAGGTAGGCGTCGCTGATGCGTTTGCACCCCTCGTGGATTTGCGCTTCCGCAACCCGGAGCTGGCGAGCGGCGCCGACCTCTTAATGGCCGCCTACCTGTTTTCGATCCAGATCTACTGCGATTTCTCGGGCTACACCGACATCGCTCGGGGGGTTGGCAAACTTCTCGGCATCGACCTGATGAAAAACTTTCAACAACCCTATCTCTCAAGGAACCCCACCGAGTTTTGGCGTCGGTGGCACATATCGCTTTCCACCTGGTTGCGAGACTATCTGTATATTCCGCTCGGGGGGAACCGAAAAGGGGTTAGAGCCACCTACCGGAATCTCATGATCACCATGCTCCTGGGCGGGCTGTGGCACGGGGCTAACTGGACGTTTGTTGTCTGGGGTGGGCTCCACGGGGTCTATCTGGCGTTGCACAAAGCGTGGACCGAGGTGCGTCAGGGAGCTCAGGGGGTACTCGAACGGAGAAAGAGCTCGCCGTGGATGCGTGTCGCGCAAGTCATCGCGATGTTTCACCTAGTGACGTTCACATGGATCTTTTTTCGATCCGAGACGTTGGGGGCAGCCCTGCGTTACTGCACCGGGCTCCTTCGCTGGCAACCCGGTTCGGGCGCGTTCAAGGCGATCGCCGTAACCTCGCCCCGAATTTGGGCTCTGGTGCTCTTGATGCTGGTGATTGATGTAAGTCAGTACTGGGCCGGAAGGCACACCGTAATGCTGCGCTTGGCTTGGCCGGTGCGCGGCATAGCCTACGCCGGGTTGATGGCCACTGTGCTTATTTTGGGCGGTGTTTATGGGCAGGTTCCGTTTATCTATTTTCAGTTTTGAAACCCTCAGACTCAAGGCGGTGCCCCTGGAGTGGTGGCTCTCTCTCGCCTTGGGCTCCGCTTTGTTGCTGGGGGTAGAAGGCGCGGCGCGCTATTTGATGCGCCCTTTGGGTGAATACGCATGGGCCTACTGGGACGATCAGGCCATGGTGAAGTTTGAATGGTTCCGCGCTGTCGCGTCCGCCGGCTCTCCCCCTGAGGTGTTGGTCATCGGGGACTCCACCGGTGCCAGAGATTTCTGCCCCAAAGCATTCACCGAGACTTCGGGTGGGCTAACAGCTTTCAACTTGGCTTGGCCGGCGAACTTCCCGTTTGCGCTTGAGGCCACAACCTTGCCGTTCCTTCGCGACAACACTCTAAAAGCCCCGCGATATGTCGTGCTTTTTCAGAGCCCAGCCGCATTCGTGGACTCTGCTGACGTTGAGCGGTTTGAGGCTGGGATCCTTTCCAGCCCCATTGCCCGCTTGGCGCGAGGGGATGTGTGGCCGGTTGATCGCGTGGCGCTCGCCCGGATCTATCGTTGCCGTCACCTCTTGGTGAGATACTGGCTGCGGGGAGAGCCACCTATTACGAGCCCTACGCGGGACGGGTTCATGCCTGAGCGTGGAACCGGCCGCACGGGCCAGGGGAACGACAAGAAACCGGTCGAAGTACCTTTGTCCAAACGCCGCCTCGACGTCGTACGCAAATTTGCGCAGGTGGCACGAGAGAGGGGGACTCAATTGATCGTGGTCGTCCCCCCTGTGCGCGTGCGACCGGTGCCCTCCTTGTTTCAGAAGTATCGCCGGTGGCTGGAGAACACGGCCGGTTCAGAGATGTTTCGCGTGATAGATTGCGCCGAGCTTCCCGAGTTGGGTGAGGCCGACTACAAGGATTTTATCCACTTGAATGAGCGCGGAGCCGAGCGATTTTCTGCCATCCTAGGTCGAGTTTTCGCCGATGGGATCGCGACATGCAGTCCCGCAAGCGGGCCAGCCCAGGGTTCTTGAGCGCCATTGAGCACTACGATGGACGTTTTGAAGCAACGCAGCAGCGCCTGGAGAGAAAGGCGAACATGAGGGAATCAAATCCCAACCCGCGCCGCCGTGGGCCGAGATGCATGGCACCCAACTTTCAGGGCGAACACCACGGCGCCCGTCCCAGAAGGCCGTCGCAGGGGCTGGATCGCGCTGGTTGCCCGCGAGGCTCAGTATGGCGAATGGCTCAGCTTGGCGGTGACTCGCAGCCATCCTCAGGGGTTGCTTCGGGGACGGAGGTGGGGCCGTGTCGGGAAGTGGGTGCGTTTCATCCGCGAATAGGGGGATCAGAAGGAGAGACTCAGTCTCGGGTAATCGGGAACATCCAGTTGAAGACCACCGTGCATCTTTGTTCGCGAGCCGGTGCCGGGACGCACGTGCCAAAAGGGGGGGGCGGCGAGTTGGGAGGTGCCGGTTCAAAAAGGGCAGTGTTGGCGGAACGGAGTGGGAGGGAAGATGAGGGTTTTGGGCCCTTGCGGAGCGCTACAACTGGTCCGGCAGGCAGACGCGAGCGAGCGGCAGCACCAGAGGGCTTCCCCGGCACGAGGTTACTCGGCGCCGTTTTGGGATTGTGCCTCCTCGTGCTCCCCTCCATCGCATGGGGCCTGTCACGTTACGCCCTGGAAGTTTGGCCCCGCCCTCAAGGAACCTATTTGGAGGGTGCGGATTATACTTCAACCGACCATGTGGCGCTCGGCTACAACAAGATGTGGCGGGGAGAGAAATACTATGCGTATGCAAAGGAGGAATTTTTGTACCTTATCAGCTATCGAAACTACGAGCACCTACGTTCGGAGTCGCCTGCCGGCGTCTTGAGCCTGCGCGGGCTCTCTGAATTATCTCTTCGCATGAAGAATCCTGATTTGGCAACAAAATGGTATGTCAAGGCGCTACAGCTGAAACCGGAGTCTTCGGTTTATTGGAATGGTCTCGCAAACCACCTGTTTCGTGCGGGGCAGTACAGGGAGGCTCTGAAGGCGGCGAAGAGAGCCGAGAGCCTGAATCCTCAAGATTTGCAACTCACCTACAACCGGGCACTGATCGAGGTAGCCCTTGGAAAAATCGATGACGCCCGTGCGACCTTGACGTTCTTGCGAAAGAAGAAATTCAGCCCGAAGCGCTGTGAGAAATTGGAGAAAATCATCGAATCTCTTCAGGG
This sequence comes from Deferrisoma camini S3R1, assembly GCF_000526155.1. NCBI lineage: Bacteria > Pseudomonadati > Thermodesulfobacteriota > Deferrisomatia > Deferrisomatales > Deferrisomataceae > Deferrisoma > Deferrisoma camini. The sequence goes on from NZ_JAFN01000001.1 coordinate 770,611, forward strand.
CGAAGGCTCTGGAAACGGGACCTCCGATAAACCCGCGGCCGCAGAAGAGGCGAGCGCCCAGCAATGAGCCTGCTTCGCGAGATTGCGAAGGGCGCGGCTTGGACCGCGGCGTCGCGGTGGCTGAGCCAGGCGACCCAGGTTGTGGTCAGCGTGATCGTGGCGCGACTGCTCTCACCCGAGGACTACGGTCTGATGGGCATGTCTGCGGCGTTTACGGGTTTCGTGGTGTTGTTTGCAAACCTCGGGATGGGGCCTGCGCTCGTGCATGCCGACGAACTGGACGAACCGTTGGTGCATACGGCTGTCTGGTCCACGCTGGGGGTGGCGGCGGTGTTGTACGTGCTGAGCTTTGCGGCTGCACCGATGATCGGAGCGTTCTTCAACGAGCCGCGTGTTGTGCCGGTGATCCGGGTGGCGGCGCTGGCTTTTCTGGTGGGGCCGGCCGCGGGCGTGTTGTCGGCGGTGCTCACCCACGACATGCGCTTTCGTGCGCTGGGGTGCGTGGATCTGGCGGGGGCTTGGGCTGGACAGATGGCCGCGCTTATCGCGGCATGGCAGGGCTTTGGTGTGTGGAGCCTGGTGGCCGCGAGTCTGACGCAGCAGTGCGTTCGGTTGGGCCTGCTTTTGCGCATCACGCGATACCGGCCCAGGCTGTGGTTCGATCGACTCCGCTTCAAAGCGCTGTTTTCATACGGCTCGAATATCTTGGGGAGTAACATTCTAGGGTTCTTTGGCAGGAATGCTGACAATTTGCTGATCGGTCGGTATCTGGGAGCCCAGGCCCTGGGGTACTACGATCTGGCTTATCAGATCATGATGCGCCCGATCGTATATCTTTCGGGTACGGTCACACGCCCCCTGTTCCCTGCCCTTTCCAAGCTCAAACACGACAAGAAGAAGGCTGCTGAAACCTATATGCAGGTAATAGGGTTTTTGGCGCTGCTCACAACACCTGTCATGCTGGGGGTTGCCTCGGTCGCGCCAGAGTTCGTGCACGTGGTCCTCGGCGAGAAGTGGGGGCCCGCGGTGCCCCTGATCCAAATACTCGCTGTGGTCGGCGCCCTGCAATGCGTGGGAACCACGGTGGGGGACATCTACCAGTCACAGGGCCGCACCGACCTCATGTTCAAGCTGTATTTGTTCGGTACGCCGATGGTCGTCCTCGTGTTTTGGGTCGGGGTCCGCTGGGGCGTGCTGGGGGTCGCGTTGACCTATGCGGCGTGGTGTTTTGCGTACGCGGGGCTGAGCCACGCCATCGCCAACCACGTGATCGGGCTCCCGAACCGGCGGTTTTTGCAAACCCTGCTGCCATCGACCCTGGCGAGCCTGGTGATGGTGGGGGCCGTATGGGGGGGGCGGGTAGCCCTGACGGGCTCGCTGCCGATGGGGCTCCCGCGCCTGGTGGTGCTGGTGGCCGTGGGGGTGGTTGTGTACGTGGGGGTGATGGTGGCCCTTGGCCCACCCGAGGTGGCGAGCCTGCGCGCCTTGGCGCGCGAGCGCATCGCCCGCTGGCAGGCCCAGCGGGCCTGAGAGAGGGAGCAGGATGCGGGAACCGTTGGTTTCGGTGGTCATTCCCTGTTTCAACGCGGCCCGATATGTGGCGGAGACGTTGTCGAGCGTGCTCGCCCAGACCTACCCCCGGCTCGAGGTGATCGTGGTGGACGACGGATCCACCGACGGGACGCTGGATGTTCTGCACTCGTTTCGGGAAGCGGTTACGGTGGTCCGGCACGACAGAAACCGGGGCGTGGCGGCGGCCCGGAACACGGGCGCGGGGCTCGCGAGGGGAGAGTTCCTGGCCTTTGTGGATGCGGACGACCTTTGGACGCCCCAGAAGCTGACGCGGCAGATCGAGGCCGCGTCGGAGCCAGATGTGGTGTTGTTGGTTCACACCGACCTGGGGTACATCGACGAGACCGGCGCGCCGCATCCCAGGCCGTGGCCCATGTGGACCACCGCCGACGGGGACTGTTTTGCCGAATTGCTGCGATCGAACGGGGTGGCCGCGTCAGCGGCCCTCGTGCGGCGCCCGGCGTTCGAACGGTGCGGCGGTTTCGAGGAAGGCCTGAGGGGCACAGAAGACTACCACCTCTGGCTGCGCCTGACGCTTCGGGGAAGGTGCGGCGGATCCCCGAGCCCCTGACCCTGTACCGTCTTCATGCGGGCCAGGTGAGCTCCGACCGCGTGTTCATGGCCCAGCAGCGGCTGAGAGCCGTCGTCGATGTGTTGACCACCGAGCCCGGGGCCCTGGTGTGCACCGGCTGGTGGTTTCGGGCCCGCCGGATGTCGGGGCTCCGGCGTCGGGTGGGGTACGAGCTGTGGCGGGCGGGGCGCCGCAGAGAATGCCTTCTCACTTTGGCCTCGGCATGGGCGAGGTTCCCGCTCGACCCCCACCACTTGGTGGGACTGCTCGATCTGGGGGCCCCACGGCTCGCGGCCTCTGCCCGCTGGTATCTGAAACGCATCTTTGGGTTAGAGGACCTGGCATGGACGTGAACAGGCCCGCGGGGCTTGGAGTGGTTTCGTTCTCCCCGGTGACCTGGCCGGTGCGTGGGGGCCTTTCCACCGTGGTCCACAGTCTGGCCGAGGCCGGGCGGAAGGCCGGCGACCGTGTCGTGTTGGTCCGTCCTGTGGGGTCGCGAAGCGAGGAGGGGGAAGACGAGCACTGTCGGCGCGTGTGTATCCCGGCTCCCGGAGACGGGGCTTCCACGCTCGGCAGGGTTCGTGAAGCCCTGCTGACGTTGCGGGCCCGCAGGGTTTTGGCGGGCATGGTCAAGGGCCGAAGCGTCGTCCACGTGCATTTTCCGCAGGAGCGGTTCGACGTGCTCCGGGGCGCCGATGCCCCGCTGGTCCTGACGTACCACGGAAGCGACGTCTTGCGTTTGGGGAACGGCTCCGCCCCGAACCCCCTCGACCGGCTGAACGATCGGGCGAGCCGCATTTTCGTGGTCTCGGAGTTCTTGCGGCGGGACCTCCTTGACCGCCGTCCCCACCTGGAACCGAAGGTGGTGTGCATTCGCAACGGCCGCCCCCCGCTTCCCGCGCCTCCCCCCCGGCGTTGGGCACGCGGGGATGGCAGCCGGATCTTGTTCGTGGGCGACCTGCTCCCTGTGAAGGGCGTGGACCTGCTCGTCCGGGCTTTTGGCCGGTTGCGAGCCGGTGGAATCAGGTGCTCGCTCACCCTGGTCGGAGTCGGGCCCGAGAGGACGAGCCTGGAGGAGACGGCAGCGGATTTGGGAGTCGCCGGGGAGGTCAGGTTCCGGGGGCAGGTTCCCAACCAGGAGGTCTTGGCAGAGATGCTTCAGGCGGACGTGCTGGTTCTGCCATCGCGGCGAGAAGGGCTTCCGAACGTTCTCTTGGAAGCCATGGCCGCCGGATGCCCTGTGGTGGCGTCGACTGCCGGCGGGATCCCCGAGATCGTCGATGGGGGACGGAACGGGCTGCTTTTCCCAGCGGGGGATGGGGATGCCCTCTTCGCGAGGCTGCAAGAACTGCTCACCTCGCCTGGACTGAGGTGCCGCCTCGCGGAGGGGGGCAGGGAATATGTGGCCGGTTACCCTGACTGGGGGCAGGTGTACGAGCGGTACCGGGAACACTACCTTGAGGTGGTTCGCGAATGGGAGCGGGCCGGGCGCAGACGGATACGGAGGGCCCATGCGGGATAGGGAGATAGGGTCAGCGGTGAAAGCCGTTGTGGAATGGATGAAGCGGGCACAGGATGCGACTCAGGACGTGGGAGTTGCTCAGGCATATTTCGTAAACCGCGGCGAGTGGACGGCCTCGTATCCGGAAACCACCGGCTACATCATCCCAACCTTTTTCGACTACGCCGAACTGACCGGCGACTCCGACGCGAGACGCCGGGCGGTGGAGATGGCCGGGTGGGAGTGCGAGGTGCAGCTCCACAGCGGCGCGGTGCGGGCCGGGACCATGGCCGACCACGCCGACGATCCAAGGCCAACCATTTTCAACACGGGCCAGGTGCTGTTTGGCTGGGCCCGGGCGTGCCAGGAGACGGGGGAAGAACGGTTCCACACGGCCCTGGAGAGGGCTGCGGACTGGTTGTGCGACGTCCAGGACGAAGACGGTTGCTGGCGGCGTTTTGGTTCCACGCGGACCGCCACGTCGGTGAACACGTACAACACGCGCACGGCCTGGGGGCTGATCGATGCGTACCGCGTTACCGGAAACGAACGGTACCGCGAGGCGGCCCGGAAAAACTGCCAGTGGGCGTTGGGCCAGCAGCTTCGCAACGGATGGTGGAGGAACAACTGCCTTCTGGATAACTCCAAACCGTTCACCCACACCATCGCTTACGCGATGCGCGGTTTCCTCGAAGTAGGCGATTTTCTGGGGGAGGAGCGTTTCGTCGAGGCCGCCCTGAAGGCCGCCCGGGCGTTGGTGAAGCGGCAGCGGGACGACGGCTCGTGGGCGGGGCAGTACAGCCGGTGGTGGCGGCCCAAGGCCGAGTGGACCTGCTGCACCGGAAACTGCCAGTTGGCGGTGAACTTCATTCGCCTCTATGAGATCACGGGGGACAGGGCGTTCTTCGACTCAGCCGTCCGGGCGAACCGGTTCACCATGTCGATCCAGGACCTGGAGACCGATGACCCCAACGTCCGGGGCGGAATCCCTGGATCTTGGCCGATCGACGGACGCTACCACCCCTATCAGTACCCCAACTGGGCCGCAAAGTTTTTCGCCGATGCACTCATGGCGGAGATGAGGAACGCACCGTAGCCGAACGCATGGCGACTTTGGCGCGATGAGAGTGAGCCCTAAACCCGGAGCGGGGACTTTTACGCCAAGGATTCTTTGGCTGGATGTGGTGCGGCTTATCAGTATTGTATGGATCTGTCTGTTTCATGTGCCCAAACCGCCGCAGAATGATTGGGTGCGATACCTCTTCCGCAAGGGGTCCCTAGGAGTTTTCGTTTTTCTCATCGTTTCTGTTGTGTCGCTGGCGTTGTCCGAAAAAAGTGGCAGGAGGAGAACTTATAGTAGTTTTTTGTTGACTAGGTTGACTCGTATAGCGCCAGTATACTATGTCGCATTGAGTTTTGTTGTGGTGGCCAGGTGGGGGCTCTGGGGGAAAATACCGACCTGGCCGGATCTGCTTATTCATGGCCTGTTTTTGCAGGACCTGTTTTCTTCGTATTCACAGAGTATTATAGCTCCTGCTTGGTTTTTGACGTCTGTCTGGCAAATTTATTTATGCTTCCCGCTGATGAGCGGTTCCCTTGACCGCTTTGGTCTGTCGAAGGTGCTGGCTGCCTGTTTGCTGATGAGCTTTGCTTGGAGGCTTCTGTGGCGCGGAATCGTCAACCCTGGATGGTTCAACCCGGGTGGCGTGATTTTCCACTTTCTCCCCTTGATGGCCCTTACCCTTTACTTGGCGAAAACAAGACTTCGGGGGGAGAAGTTGATCACGGGCGGCTTAGGGGCGATGGCGGTGGTGGGGGTAGTTTTTCTCGTGGTGATGAAGTTTGCCAGTGGGCGTCCGATAGCAGACTTAGTTACATCTTTAGGCGTCGCTAGAGCTGCCATCCCTGGGGTTCTGTCGTTTTTTGTAATCGCCGTGGCGGCCATATCGCTGGAACATGTGGGCGGCCCGGTGGTAAGGGGGTTGGCTTTTTTAGGTAAGAAAAGTTACGCATTTTTCCTTCTGCACGGACCTTTCATAGGTGTTGCCCAGTGGTTTTTTGAGCAAAAGCTGGGCTGGGGCGTATGGTGGTTCATAGTTGTCTATGTTGCGTTACTGTTTGCCATGTCGGTTCTTTTTGAGGCGTGCGTGAATAGGCTGTTCAGGATTGGATTTGGCCTGTTGACGCGAGAAGTTTCGAGCATCCCTGTGTCTCGGTGAGGCGCTTTATGGAAAGAGGCATGCTTTGAGAGCTCTTTTCATCGCCAGCTACTTCCCCCCCATCGCCGGCGGGTCCGCCGTGGTGTACGAGAACCTCTGCCGTCACCTGGGCGATGCCGCGGCTGTGCTGGCACCGTGGCGCTACTACATGGATGGCCGGGAGGTTGAGGGCTGGCGAGAGGCGGACCGGGCCCAGCCGTTTCCTGTGCGCCGGGTGGAGCTGCTTCGTCCCGTGGTCAAACCGGCGCCGCGGCACGCGCTCCAGTCAGCCTGGCGGTTGCTGACGGAGGATCTGCCCCTCCGGCGCAGGGTCCTTCGGGAAGCCCTCCGGGCGGTGGACGCCCATGGGGCGGACGTTGTGGTTCTAGGGGAGCTGGTCGCCCTGTCATGGCTGGGTCCGGCGCTACGCCGCAGACGGGGGGTGGCGATCGTTCATTATATCCATGGGGAAGAGGTCACCACGCGCCCGACGTCCCGGTTGTACGGGAGACACGCGTTCCGCCATCTCAGGCAGGCCGAGGCGGTGGTGGCGGTCAGCTCGTTCACCCGGGACGAGCTGGTCCGGCGCGGCGTGCCGGCCGAGCGCATCCACGTGATCACCAACGGGGTGGATCTGAAACGGTTCACGCCCGGGCCCAAAGACCCGGAGATCGTCGAGCGCCACGGCCTTCAAGGCAAAAAGGTGCTTCTCACGGTGGCGCGGATCGAGGAGCGCAAAGGCCACGACAAGGTGATCGAAGCCCTTCCGGCCATCGCAGAGAAGGTGCCCAAGGTGGTCTATTTGATCGTGGGTAAGGGGGGGTACCGCCCCCGCCTCGAGGAGCTGGCTCGGGAGCACGGAGTGGCCGACCGGGTCGTTTTTACCGGACTGGTCCCGTGGGACGACCTGCCGAGGTACTACCGCACCTGCGACGTGTTCGTGATGCCCAACCGGACCCTCCCCAACGGCGACACCGAGGGGTTCGGCCTCGTCTTCCTTGAGGCGAATGCCTGCGGAAAGCCGGTCATCGGAGGCCGGGCGGGCGGGGTGCCGGATGCTGTGGTGCATGGTGAGACGGGGCTCTTGGTCGATGGGGCGTCGGCCCAGGAGGTGGGGCGGGCGGTGCTGCGGTTGCTCTTGGACCCGGAGTTGAGATTGAGAATGGCAAACTCGGGTCTCTCACGAGCCCGGGAATTCTCGTGGGCCCATAAAGGAGACGAGTTCTCCGGGGTGTGTCGGCGGTTTTCCCGACATTCCGTGAGGTCCTCCTTTGGGAGCTCTGAAAAAGTGGTCGGGAAAACGGACCGAGTATGAAAGCATCCGAGGCTTAGGGAATCTCAAAGGAATAGATGAATGCGGGTCTTGATCGTCGCAGCGGAGTTCCCACCGTATATCGGGATCGGTCGGCTGAGGCCTTTGAAGATGTGCCAACACCTCCCGGATTTCGGGTGGGAGACGGCGGTGCTGACGGTGAACGAGGCCTCGGTGTTCCCCCGAGACCCAGCCACGTTGAGGGAGATCCCTGACGGGGTGCCGGTGCACCGTGCCTGCCGCCCAAGGCCATTGGAGAGCCTCCTGGCACTGATCTCCCAGCGAAAGGCGCATGCCGGGGAGGCGATGATCTCTTCGGAAGGCCCCCAGGGCCAGAAGGCGAGGGGAACGCAGGCTGGGGCAACGAAGGGGGAGATTCGAAGGTTGGCGGGGGCTGCAAAGAAACGGTGGGACCTGTTCGCCCGCGCCCATCTCCTGGTTCCGGACGGATGGGCCCTCTGGATTTTCCCGGCCGTACGAAAGGCGCTGAAGGTTGTCCGGGAGTGGGGGCCGGACGTGATCTTCAGCACCGCACCGCCTTTCTCCGGTTTCCTCGTCGGATGGGCCGTGAAAAGGCGCACCGGGCTTCCGTGGGTGGTGGACTACCGGGACCTTTGGACGGGCGACGTGCTGCGGGAGTGGCTGCCCCCATGGCGCAAGCGGTTTGAGTTGTGGTTGGAAAGGCGCCTGGTGGGACAAGCCGACGCGGTGATCGCCGTCTCGAAGCCGAAAGAAGACGTTTTGCGTGCCCGGCTTCGCAGCGTCCCCGCCGATCGCTTTTTCACCATTACCAACGGCTTCGACCCTGAGGAGTACGACGGTGTCGAGCCGGAGCTCGGCGAACCCGGAGCGGTCAGAGTCGTTTACACGGGACGGCTGTTCAAGAATCGCCGCGGTTATGAGGTGGTCGAGGCGGCAGCGCAACTTTTCGACGAGCTCCCCGCGGCCAGGTCGCGGCTACGTTTCGAGTATTACGGAGGCGTGGCTCCTGAGATCGCGGAGACCATGAACAGGACGGTCGAGCGGCATGGTGTTCGAGAAACTTTCCGGTTTTTCCCGGCGGTGCCTTATCAGCGTTCCAAGGCCCTGCAGAAGGGAGCCGATGCGCTGTTGATGATTGTGGATACGGGGGAAACGACGGCTGGGGTTCTCCCGGGTAAGCTCTTTGAGTACATCGCGGCACGAAGGCCGGTGCTGTGCATTGCTGCGGACGGCGCAGCCGCTGAGATCGTCCGGAAAGGGGGGCTCGGGTGGGTGGTGCCGCCGGGCGACGTGGCAGGGCTGAAGAACGTTTTGAAACGACTGTTGAACGGCGAGGCCCATTGCCATCGTGACGATGAGTACCTGGCTGGTTTTGAGCGTAGAACATTGATCGGTCAAATGGCCGAAGTCCTGATGCACGTGGCGACATAGGAGTACCAGTGCCCATCCGTGACGCATTTGTCGCCCTCGTTCTTTTCGCCGGAGTTCCCGTGGCGTTTTTTCGCCCGGTTTGGGGGGTGCTTCTGTACGCTATGTTCGGTTACCTGAACCCTCACCGGCTGACGTGGGGATTCGCGCAGAACCTCCCCGTGGCGTTCTATACGGCGCTGGCGACGATGGCCGGCTGGGTGTTCTACTCGGGCGACCGCCGACTTCCCGTGACGCGCGAGGTCATACTGATGGGGCTCCTGTGGGGCCTTGCGTCGGTGGGCTGGCTGACCGCGTTGAATCCTCAGGGGTTCGTGGCGGATTGGAGCCGGTATAGCAAGATTCTTCTTATGATTTTCGTGGCCGTGAGTCTCATTAAGACCCGAGAGGATTTGAGGCGGCTTTACTGGGTGATCGCGTTGAGCATCGGGTTCTATGCCCTCAAAGGAGCCATCTGGGGAATGCGGGGGGGGACGGGATGGGTGTTCGGGCCGCCCGGCTCGTTCTTCGAGGGCAACAACGGTCTCGGGCTCGCGATCAACATGGTCTGGCCCCTTTTCCTCTTGATGGCGCGCAACGAGCGGCGTCCGTGGCTGCGGCTGGGGCTGTGGTTGCTTTTCTGGGTTTCTCCGTTAACCGTGATCCTCACTAAGTCTAGGGCGTCCGCCCTTGCGATGGCGGTTGTCGGGGCGATCCTGTTTCTGCGGGTGAAGAGAAAGGGCCTTTTTATTGTTCTCGGAGTCACTGCTGCACTGGTTCTAGCTCCGTTCGTGCCTGCCGAGTGGTACACCCGGATGAAGACCGTGGAGACGTACCGCGAGGATCCTTCCGCAATGGGGCGGATCAACGCATGGCATGCAGCATGGAATTTGGCGGTAGACCGCCCTCTCACCGGAGGCGGGATGAACGCGTTCACCCGGGAGATGATTTTTCGTTACGCCCCCAACCCGGAGGACTATCACGATTCGCACAGCATCTATTTCGAGATCCTGGGGGAGTTGGGCTTCCCGGGGCTGGCCGTTTTCCTGGTGCTGCTGCTGTCGACGATGGCGAAACTAAACAAGATAAAAAGAGTGTGTGCTGGAAACAAAGATCTAGCGTTCTTCGAGAGCTATGCGGATGCCACGTTCCTCGGGTTGGTGGGGTACGCGGTCAACGGTGCATTCGTCGGAATGGCGTACTTCGACCTGTACTACCAACTCGTTGGACTTACAGTGAGTCTCGAAACAGTTTTGACATCGGAGCTGTGGCGGACGGAGGATGTTTCTTCCTCGTCTTATGCTCCTGCTACCGAGGTGCCGGCTATGGGTAGTAGGTGGAGAACGGAGATATAACTACATGAGGTTCTTGTGCCCCGCGTGTCGGACGCCAATGGATGAAAAGGACTCGATGCTTTTGTGCCCGAGCTGCGGTTCCACCGGGACGCGCGAAGGTGCCATTGTGTGGTTCTGCCACCGAGACGAGTTCTACGGGGAGTTGACGCGGCCGCAGATGAAGCAGTTGCTCGAGCTGGCGGAGCGTGAGGGCTGGAGGGACGCGGTGGCCACGTACGTGACCGCCGTGAACCCCGGCCTTGTCCGAACCATCGAGCATCCTCATCGTCTGAACGGGATATTGGACGCGGGACCTAGTCTGATGGATGCCGTGGTTCTGGATTACGGATGTGGACTGGGGGGGGTTTGTATTCCGTTGGCTGGTCTCTGCAAGGAGACCGTAGGGGTAGACGGTTGCCTCGAGCGGCTTCGATTCACCGCGTTACGCGCAGAACAGGAAGGGCTGGAGAAACTGACCCTGGTGCTCCACGACGACGCAATGAGGTTGCCGTTTCCGGACCATTCGTTCGATTTGGCAATTCTTAATTTGGTGCTTCCCTATCTCCCATCGGCTTATCCTGACATGAGCAGGTGGAGTGCAGAGCGGGCAATACTAGCCGAGTTCCGGAGGGTGATCCGCCCAGGCGGAGTACTGTATCTTGCAGAGCGCAATCGGACAAGCGTGTACTGCTGGTCACGGCTGGGGTTGCCAACCACGACCAGGAGATCCTATGGCCATAGGCAGTATCTCCGGCTTCTGCGGGAGGCCGGATTCTCCGATGTCTCGTTCCGTTGGCTGATCCCAGATTACAAAACGCCGAGCCACGTGATTGATTTAGATCAACCGTATCACTCCATTTGTAGAGAGCTTGATGCGGTGTCGGAATTTCCAAAAATAAAAAAGACGTTTTTCAAATTCATTGCGCGCGTCTCTTCATATTGGATGGCTCATGTGCTCGGAATCGTCGCGAGAGCATAGTCTGTCTGCCAGAAATCGACATCTTGACGACATGGCGCGGGCCTTGGAGTTGTGGCTGTCGGCCGAGGTGGGGGTGAAAAACGCTCAGGTTGAGGAGGCACGGCGGAATCCGTCCTCTTCGACGTGGAGGGTGGCCGCTACGGACGCACGTGGCGAGCCCGTGCGTTTTTTTGTGAAGCGTCATGCGTCGAAGCGGATGTTTGAGCGTGAGGTGATGGGGCTGACACTTCTATCCGAATACTCGGGGGCAACTGAACCATATGCGGTCCCAAGACTCGTGGCCTGCGATGAAAGACGTCGATTGGTGGTTCTCTCGTGGGTCGAAGGCGTCCAGGTCGGGAATCTCCTCCGAAATGCTGTGGGGCGGGGTGCGGACGAAAAAAGTTTTCGAAGAGGACTTCGAGCGGCTTGGATGGTGGGGAGGTGGTTGACACATCTGGAGAGACGGACGCGCGCTGACGAGCCCGCAAAGTTTCCCGTGGAGCCGATCTTAGCCCGGATTTCGGAACTTTGCGACGAGATTTCGGGTTGGCGCGTGCCCGGGATGACGAGGGGCGTGCTCAGCCGGTTGAGGGATGTTGCTGAAATGCTGGGATGCCGTCTAACTGGGCACTATTCCGTCAGCCTGACCCATAGAGACTTCTGGCCAGATCATATTTTCGTCCACCCGAAGGTGAGACGGATCGTTGTCATTGATTTCGGGCGCTGCCTTATGGGCCCTGCCGGCAGAGATGCGATGCAGTTCTGGATGCGCTTGGCCGACCTCGCTTTGGGGAATCCTCTAGTCAGTAGGTCACGGGTGTTCGCGCTCCAGGCCGCGTTTCGCGACGCGAACCCGGACTTTCAGCCCGGAGCACCAGAATGCCAGCTGTTTGGGCTGTTGTATCGGTTGGAGCAGGTTTGTTCTATGTGGTCAGCTATCAACAGTCGGAGACGTACAGGTTTCAGGGATCATATTAGAATGATCGTTCTTTGTTCTGCCGCCAGAAAAGATGTCAAACGGGCAAGGAGGGTCGCGGTAAGGATGTAAATTGTTTCCTTTATCTTGGCTGTGGCAGCTTTGTTAGAGATTGCTTGTGTGTCGCGTGTGGATTTCGCTGGTTGGATGGGTAACAGCAAGTGGAGAGATGTGTGTTGATGGGGGTATGTCAGGGGATGCATTCTGCTCATATACGTCCTGCGTCGTCAAGGAGATGGGTTGTAGAATTTGGATGCTTGGCAGCATGGTGTGTGCTCGGGTTCTGTTCGGTGTTTTTTGGGGGAGAGACTCTCTCGTTTTCGAAAGCAGCATTCGAAAACGCCCGAGTTCTAGCAGATTTTGAACAGGGCGTCCCTGTTTCCTCTTTTGTTCAGCCTGGATTTCGGCCACGAGACGCAAAGATCGCGATGATTCTGGAGAGAGAGTCTCCTGTAGGTGGGAAATTTGCCAGATTTTTGATTGGTTCTGACCATCGTGATTTGTTCTTTCAGTACGCCGTTCGATGGAGGTATCTAGTTAACGGAACTGCCCTTTACCGCGAGCTTCCCCTGAACTGCTTAACGTTCACTCTCCGAGTGAGAAATGGAAGCCCTCTGATTGATGTGGGCAAGAATACATTAGGTGTTTGGACGTACCACTGGGCTCCTGGCGATCGGTGGGTAGGCGGCAAGAATGGTAGGTCTGGGACCACTGACTCAATGATGCACGGGTACGCCAATATGCGACTCTTGCCTGGAGCAGAAGGTCGCTGGGTTCGGGTGGAGTTGTCCCCGAGTGCTTTCCGTCACCAAAGGGAATACTACCATTTTTACGCGGCCAGAGCGGTATCTGGGGAATTGGATTTCTTTTCTTCTTTGCGACAGCTTCAATTCCGAGTATTGGCAAACGTTGGCAATATCACCCCTTTGGATATAGATAATATGGCCGTGGTTCGGAAGGAGGCGACGGCCATATTTGAACCAGACTATGTGGCTCGCGAGGTTCCTTCTTCTGAAGCAGAAGTTCGAGTCCCCATTGTTTTGATCAACCCCACGAATCGGGCACGAAGATACCGGGTGTTCATATCGAGTTTTTTGGGCACCTCCCGAAGCGAGCTGAACCGAGCGTTTGGTGAGGCCGATTCGGTGGGCGCGCCAACGGCCGTGCAAAAGGCGGTAGGCGGTGACGGGGGACTAGGGGTGGCCTACTTGGCGGATGCGAAGGGTGAGCCCGCGGGCTATCGGGAGATTGGGGTTGCGGCCGGGGGGAAGTGGAAAGGTTTTTTGGTTCACCGTCTTCGGCCCGAGATGTTGGGACCGTCAGTCACCGTGCGTTACCGGGGACGTAAGTGGGCCGTCCGGCGCGACACGCTCACCACCTCGGTGATCGCCTGGGATCCGGATGAGCCCTCCGCTCCCGGCATGGAGTGGATCCGGGTGGCGCCGAGCAACGCCGACGATGGGCAGCATCGCCCCCCGCCGGGCTTCCCGCCCCAGGAACGTCCCCCAGAAGGCTGGCGTAGCGAGGACGTTCCTCCGGATCAGGTGGCTGCCTATTTGGTGACGGAGATCACTCTGCGATGACGGCAGCCGGGGACGGGGGCCTGCGGGTCCTCACGTTCACCTCCCTTTTTCCCAACGCCGTCCAACCGGATTTCGGCGGGTTCGTGGCCCGGCGCATGGGGGCATGGGCGGAGAGGTATGCCGAGGGGTGGGCCGTGGTGACGCCGGTGCCGTTGTTCCCCCGGCTTCCCTGGAAAACAAAATGGGACGTGTTCTCCCGCATTCCCCGGGAAGAGCGACGAAACGGTTGGCGGATCTGCCACCCCAGGTATTTCATGGTTCCGGGCGTGGGCGGGTTCTTCCAGGGCGACAGCATGGCCCGGGGCGCGGTTGGCGTCGCGGAGCGCTTGTGGCGCGAAGAGGGGCCGTTCGACCTCATCGACGCCCACTTCGTGTATCCGGACGGCTATGCGGCCGTGAAGCTGGGCCGGCGGTTGGGCGTGCCCGTGGTGGTGAGTGCCCGGGGCACGGACGTGAACCTGTACCCGGATCTGCGGGGAATCGGGGGTAAGGTGCGGTGGGCGGTTCGCCACGCGGACGCACTGATCGCCGTGAGCCAGGAGCTCAAGGACCGTATGGTGGCCTTGGGGGCAGACTCGATGCGGGTCCATGTGATCCCCAACGGGGTGGATCTAGGGCGTTTCTCCCCTCGCGAAAGGCCAAGAGGGTCCCGCCACCGCCTGCTCACCGTGTGCAACCTGGTGCCTGGCAAGGGGGTGGATGTGGTGATCCGGGCCGTCGCCGGCCTCGAGCCCGAGGCCGAGCTGTGGGTGGCTGGCGACGGCCCCGAGCGCCCGCACCTGGAGGCCCTGGCCCGGGGCCTGGGCCTGGAGGCCCGGGTCCGGTTCCTGGGGCGGGTACCTCACGAGGAGATGCCCCGACTGTACGCGGAGGCAAGCCTGTTCTGCCTCGCTAGCCGGGCCGAGGGGTGCCCCAATGTGGTGCTAGAGGCGCTGGCGAGCGGGGTTCCGGTGGTGGCCACGCGGGTCGGCGGCATCCCCGAGTGGGTGGAGGAGGGCCGGACGGGGTTTCTGGTGGAGCCCGGAGACCCCGAAGCGTTCCGGGGGGCGTTGTCGCGGGCGTTGGCGCACCCCTGGGATCCGGCGGCCATTCGTGCAGCCCTGCGAGGCCGTACCTGGCAGGACGTGGCGGAGGCCGTGGAGGCGGTGTTTCGGGGGGTGGTGGGGGCTTAGGTGCCGAGTGCCCGTCGGCCACAGGTGGATACGGATTTTCACGGTGAACTGCGGTGACGGGAGGACGCGCGGACGTTGGGACGTGCGGACGGGATGCCGTGTGGACGGTGGGACGTGCGGACGTGCGGACGGAACGTCCCAACGTCCCAACGACTCACGACCAGCGATTCACCATTCACCATTCACGATTCACGGCCCCATCCGTCCTAGCGTCCTAGCGTCCCAACGTTCCCCGCCCCGTGGCGTCGTTGCGCCGTGGCGTGAGCTCTGGGGTTCGGAAGGGGGGCGACATCGCCCGGCCAGCGTTTGTCGGGTGCCGGATCTTGTGCTATCAATGGTGATATCATTCCCCTTGGCTTCGCAGGATGGATCCCATGGCTCAGGTGATCGTGCGCAACCTCGACGATCGGGTGGTCCGTGCCCTCAAGGCGCGGGCCGCGCTTCACGGCAGGGCTCTGGAGCAGGAGCTCCGGGAGATCCTGACCCGGGCCAGCGAACTCAGCCCGGAGGAGCGGCTGGGGCTGGTGGACCGGATTCGGGCCATGGCGCCGCGTCCCTCCACGGACAGCGTGGATCTGATTCGCGAGGATCGGGATTCACGATGATCTGCGTGGTGGATGCGTCGGTCGCGGCCAAGTGGTTCTTTGACGAGCCGTTGACCCCCAACGCCAGGGCGGTGCTGGGTCGGCACGAGGGGCTCATCGCGCCGGACCTGGTGCTGCTGGAGGTTGCGAACGTCGCTTGGAAGCGGGTGTCTCGGGGTGAGGCTCCACCGGAGCACATGAAGGCGGTGGTGGATGCTTTGCCCCATCTGTTCTCCCTGCTGGTCCCTGTCACGGATCGCCCTAATGGAGCCACCCATGATCGGCCTAATGGAGCCAGTTTGGGGGTCTCATGATCGGGCTAATGGAGCCGGGTCATGATCGGCGTAATGGAGCCACTCAGACCGGCCTGCCTCAGAGGGTCCCGGCGGTGTTGACCCTACCCCTTCCGACGCGTCGAGGCAACGGCCTCCCGGGGGGCGTCGTCCGGCAGGGGGCGGGGTGAGCGGTAGCTCTGGCCTTCCAGGACGATCCGGTAGGCGCCGTGGCGGATCCGGTCGATGGTGGCGGCCCCCAGCAGGCGGTTGGGGAAGGCCTGGCCCCACTCGCCCAGGTCGAGGTTGCTGGTGAGGATGGTGGAGGCGCGCTCGTAGCGTTCGTTCATGAGGTCGTGGAAGTCCTCGTCCTGGGGTGGGCGCAGGGGTTTGAGGCCGAAGTCGTCGATGATGAGCAGATCGACCCGTGCCAGGGCGGCGAAGCGGCGTTCGTAGGTATCGGTGGCCCGGGCGGCATGGAGCGAGCCCAGGAGCTTAGAGGCGGAGGTGAAGAGCACATCGTGGCCCTGGCGGATGGCGCAGTGGCCGATGGCCTGGGCGAGGTGGCTTTTGCCGGTGCCGGTGGGGCCGACGATGAGGACACAGACCTTCTCGTGGAGGAAGCGGCAGGTGGCGACATCGAGGATGAGGGCCTTGTTGACGCCGGGGTTGAAGGCGAAATCGAAGTTCTCGATGGTCTTCTCGCCGCGGAATCCGGCACGCCGGAACCGAAGGGCGAGCTTTTTGTGCTCGCGGCGGGCGATCTCGTCCTGGATGAGCAGGGAGAGGAACTCGGTGTAGGAGAGCTGATGCTCCACGGCCTGACGGTTTCGGGCCTCGAGGGAGTCGAGGATGCCGGAGAGGCGAAGCTGCTTGAGCAAGGGGGCGAGCTGAGGCATGGGGTTCATGGGTTCGTCTCCGTTGAGTGGAGGGGTGGAAGAGGAACAGGCTCCGCCGTGAGGCGGCACCTCAGTGGGGTTCGCCGGGTCCGGGCCGCTGGGGTGCCGGGGGTGGATCCCACAGGCGCAGTTGGGTGGCATCCCGGCAGAAGCGACCCTTGCCGGTGTAGGCCTCGGCAAGCGCGGAGGGCTCGGCCGGTTCGGGCTGTTGATCGAGGCCTTTTTGGAGGATGGTCTTCACGGTGCGGTAGCGGGGGTCGTCGAAGCGAAGGGCGCGGCGGCAGGCGGCCTCCAGGCGTTCGGGCCCGAAGCGCTGGGCCAGGCGGATCACCCCCTGGGCGGCACGGAGGTTGTCGAGGACCCGGTGGGCGAACAGGCGCTCGATGAGCTCGTGGGTGGCGGGCCCCAGGGAGCGGGCCTTCTTGAGGCACCACTGGGGATCTTGCATCCAGTAGGCCACCGCCTCCGGGGGGAGGTGATCGGCAACCGTGGAGCGCTCGCCGGGGCGAGCCAGCCGAGGGTGGGAGGCGACGAGCTCGTGGTCGAGGTAGAGCTCCACGGTCGAGGGGGTGGCGCGCAGCCACAGCGTCTGGCGCACGAGGCGAAAGGGGGCGGAGTAGTAAGCCTTCTCGAACGTGACGTGGCAGTTGCCATGGAGCTTCACGCGGGTCCACACGCCGATGATGGGGGGCACGTCAGGAAGGGGGCGAAGCACGTGGCGCTCCACCTCGGCGAACCGGGTGAGGGGCCGCTCGTGGGTGGTGCCGTGGAGGCGGTTTCCGGCGGTGGAGCGGATCCACTCGTGGAGCTGGCGGTTGGCGTCGACTCGGTCGCGGAACTCGCGCAGCGGCAGAAACGAGCGCTTGATGTACTTCACCCCCGACTCCACCCGGCCCTTCTTCTTGGGGTCCTGGACGGGACAGGGGGCGATGAGGAACCCGTAGCCCTCGGCCAGCTCGGCGTAGGAGCGCTGGACCTCGGGATCGTGGTAGCAGGCGCGCACGATGGCGCACTTGGCGTTGTCGATGATGATCCGGGCGGGAACGCCGCCGAACCACTCGAAGGCGCGGCGGTGGCAGGCGAGCCAGGTGGAGACCTTCTGGTCGGGGACGACCTCGGCGTACTGATGGCGGCTCCAGGCAAGGGTCATCACGAAGACCCAGGTGGACTGGAGCTCGCCGGTGAGGGGATGGGGGATCGTGGGCCCCTTGCCGAAGTCGACCTGGGCGGCCTCTGCGGGGGCGAACTCCAACATCACGGTGGCCTGGGGGTTGGCCTTACGGATCCCCCGCACGAAGCGGCGCACCGAAGAGTAGTGTCCAGTATAGCCGTGCTTTCGGCACAGGGCCTCGTGGATGGTGGTGCCCTGGATGCCGAGTTCGATCCAGCGGGTGATCTCGTCGCGGTAGCGCTCGAGGGAGGACCCGGCCCGCGGGGTGGCCCGCCCGGTGGAGCCGAGGGCCTGGGCGATGGCGGCCTCGTCGGGCACGGGGGAGTCGGGATCGAGCCAGCCGTTCTGGGCGGCGAGTTTCCGGAAGGCGGAGGCCTTGGCGCGGCCCATGAGGCCGGCCTTGGCGATCTTGCGGTTGGACTCGCCGAGCCGCATGCGAACGAGGACGTTTCGGTACTGGTGCATCTCGAACCTCCGGTTGGCCATGGGGATCTCCTCTGAGGCTCCTGGGAAAGGGGAGCGAGGAGGATACCCCGGTGGATGGAAGTCCGAGACCCTCGGGCAGACAGATCAGGTGGCTCGATTACCCCGATCCTGGGGTGGCTCGATTAGGCGATCATCGGGTGGCCCCATTAGGCGATCATGAGGTGGCTCGATTACGGCGATCCTCGAATGGCTCCATATTGGCGATCAGCAACAGTCCCCGCCGCCGAGGTTCTTGCCGAAGCCGCGGAGACGGCGATCCGCCTCGACCATGCCGTGTACGACTGCGCGCATCTGGCCTTGGCTCGAAAGCGCAACGTGCCCCTCGTGACGGCAGACCACCGGCTGAAGGCCCGGGCCGGCGCACGCACGCTGAAGGGGGAGACACGTGAGCAGAGTGGATGGTTCAATTTCGAAGTGCCAGGTCACAATCCTTCGCCTTTAGGCGGAATTGCTTCAGCAGGTTTTTCTTTGTAGGGTTGGCGGACCAGCAAGGAGGTCCGCGATGGCAGAGTATCGAAGAGGGGCACACACAGTCCATGACATCAAGTATCACTTTGTATGGGTGACGAAATATCGATACAAGATTCTGAGAGGGGAGATAGCGGAGCGCGCGCGGGATATTATCCGGCAAATATGCATGGCGCGAGAGATCACGATACTGAAGGGCTATGTAAGTAAGGATCATGTTCATCTGTTTGTGTCAGCTCCTCCGAGCTTGTCGCCGGCTCGGATCATGCAGTATGTGAAGGGACGATCGTCAAAGATGTTGCAGCAAGAGTTTCCGTCTCTTCGGAAACGGTATTGGGGGCAGCACATTTGGGCTCGGGGCTACTTTTGTGCTTCGTCGGGCACGGTGACGGACGAGGTGATCAAAGCGTATATCGAGCAGCAGACTGTGCCGCCGGAGGACGACTTCAAGGTGTCCGACGAAGCACGGGCTTGAGCCGGCTTTAGCCGCACGACAGCGGCTTCAGCCGCAACCAGCGACTTTCAGTCGCAACAGAACCCACCGGCTTTAGCCGGTGGTCGTTCAGTTAGTCTGATCCTGATATTTTTTTTCGCCTGCTTCGGCTTCGTAACGCCTGGTCTGGCTGGGCTGAATGAGCAGGAGCGTATGTATGTTCTGTTTACAATAGACGTGGAGACACGGGGTAGTGGTCGAGGTGTCGGGAATCCCCTGATCGATATACTTGGGCGAGTGCCAGGAGAAGATGAACGGTTTGGGCTTGAAAAGATGATGGATATTTTAGATCGACATGGAGTGAAAGGCACGTTTTTTGTGAATCCGTATGAGACACCAGTTTACGGCGAGGAAGTTCTTTCTCAAGCCTGTCGGACTATAGTACGACGTGGGCATGATCTTGAACTGCACACTCACCCGAAGCCTGCCTTCGGTTTTTGGTCGATGCGAGAGGTAGATCGAACCACTCAAACTAAAGTTTTGAAGTGGGGGCTTGAAAAGATTCAGGGCTGGGTTGGAGACTGGCGGCCGGTGGCGCACCGTGCAGGAGCTTACGCTGGAAACCTTGACACTTTGCTCGCCTGTGCTGCGGTCGGGATCCCGATGGATTTCAGCTACAACTACTCTGTGCCATTCTGGCGCCCAGCACAAAAACGTGTCGGGACCTTCAACCGCCCGGTCGTCGTAAACGGGATCTTGGAAGTGCCAGTTACAAGCTACGTGCAGTTCTCCTTGGGCCCATGGGAGAAGCTTGGCTTTGTTGACTTAGAGTCCTCCACTCTTAGCGAGATCCGTTACGTTCTGAGATCGCTACTCGAGGCTGGGGTCGGCACGGCGGTTGTCATGATGCACAGCTTCAGTTTTGTTCGCAACGGAGTGCCTGATAGAGAAGTTATCGGTAAGTTTGACCAGCTCTTGGGGATGTTGGTGCCCGATCCCAGATATGCTGTGGTCAGCGCCAGAGAGCTGTTTGATGCGGCAAAAAGTGGAGAGGTAGCATTGGACACGTCGGACTTGCTCCCCGAAACAGGATTGGTACTAACGTATTTGCGCGCTTGGGCACGAATAGATGAGGGGTGGAGGAACACGGCAGTGGCGTTGGCACCAATCGGGATCATCGTCTTACTCTTACTAAGACCTTCAAAAGTATTGCCGGATGTGCTAGTATGAGCGCATGAAATGTAAACGGAGAACAGACAACCGATCGCTCGACAAAAAAGCTCAGGAAGCCTTGCGCATCCGGGTGGTGCGCCAGGTACGCGAAGGGGTCAGCCCTGAGCAACTCGCCAAGACCCTGGACATCAATCCGCGGACGATCTACCGCTGGATCGAGCGCTTCCATTACGGGGGCGAGGAGGCGCTTCGAAACAAGCCCAAGACGGGGCGGCCTCCGAAGCTGACGGCGGCGCAGATGGCATGGATCGCCCACACGGTCCGAGACAAGAACCCGCAGCAGATGAGCTTTCCGTTTGCCCTGTGGACGTTGGGCATGATTCGAGAGTTGATCCGCTGGAAGTTTGGGGTTCGGTTGAGCGAAGTCTCGGTGGGGCGGGTGATGCGGGCCTTGGGGTTCACGCCGCAGAGGCCGCTTCACCGGGCGTACCAGCAGAACCCGGCCTTGGTGGAGAAGTGGCGGGAGGAGGAGTACCCGAAGATCCGCAAACGGGCGCGCAAGGAGAACGCCCTGATCTTCTTTGCGGACGAGTCTGGGATCCGGTCGGACTACCACAAGGGGCACACGTGGGCGGAGGCGGGGCGCACGCCGGTGGTGAAGGCGACGGGGAAGCGCTTTTCGGTGAACATGCTCTCGGCCGTGAGCCCTCGGGGTGAGTTTCGGTTCATGGTGCACGAGGGCACGGTGACGGCGGAGGTGTTTTGCACGTTCTTGAGGCGGTTGGCCGCCGGGGTGGAGCAGAAGATCTTCCTGATCGTGGATCGGCATGCGATTCACCGTGCCAAAAGGGTTCGGGAGTTGTTGGAGGAGATGGACGGGAAGATCACGCTGTTTTTCCTTCCGCCGTACTCGCCGGAACTCAATCCAGACGAACTGGTGTGGTCGCAGGTGAAGCGGCGAGTGGCCCGGGAGTTGATGCAATCGAAGGAGGACCTGAAGGCTCGGGTCCTCTCCGCCCTGCGCTCGTTGCAGCGGATGCCAGACAAGATTCGAGGGTTTTTCCTGGCCCCAAGTTGCCGATACGCCGCGTAGGGAATTGGCAATACTTTTGTAGGTATTAGTAACAGTCGCTGTGGCGCGTCGGCGTTGGCAAGCTTCGAAACGGGATTCTCGTGACGGGTGACCTGCCCTTTAGCCACAGTTGACACCGTGGGTTCCCAGGCGACCCAGGGAGACGCTACAGGCAGGGAGAAGTCATAAGAATGCCAGGCAATATCAACATATTAGATCTACTCGTGCACTTTGGGGTAGCCGGGCCTTCCGGTTCGCTTTCAGGCTCGAAGAGTATCGCTTCTGGCTTCAAGAGTGCCTCTCTTGCACAACGCCCTCAAGGCGTGATGCGGCCATTCCAGAAAAACGCCACGGGACTAACGGATTCTCGGCCCATCGCGCCCTGTGGCCCCAAGGTCATGCCACGGTGTCAACTGTGTCCAAGGGACAGACGGGTGACGGGGGAGGGCGACAGGCGCGCACTTTGGGAAGTTAGGACGGATGGGGCCGTGAATCGTGAATCGTAAATCGTGAATGGTTGGAAAGGCCGCTGGTCGTTGGTCGTGAGTCGTTGGGACGGCACGACCAACGACAAACCACCTGCGACGAACGGCCTTTCCGCCTCCCAGCGTGCCAGCGGAGGATGTCCTCAGCCCAAAACGATTCGCAGGGCCTTGCGGAACGCGTCGAGGTTTTCGACCCGCACGGCCTGTCGGAGGAGGATCTTGAGCTTTGCCGGGTCGTCGGCCAGTCGCACCCGGTCCACGATGTCCCCCGGCACGGGCTCGAACCGCGCCTCCAAGGCGTCGATCACGTCCTCCCGGGCCGCCTTGATCTGTCCCTCCATCAACCCCTGCTGAAGCCCCTGCTGGAGTCCCCGCTGGAGCCCCTTCTCCATTCCCTGTTCGATCCACTTCTGGGCGATGGTCGGCATGATCTCCTCTCCTTTCGCCCCCAGAGCCTCGGTGACCGCCCGCTCCAGATCGGCCGGGCCCACCGTGTCCGTCGCCACCGTCACGTAGCGTAGCAGTACCTCCACCGCCTCCAAACCCGAGGCCGTGTCCACCAACTCCCTCAGCAGTCCCAACGCCCGGGGCAGCGCCTGCCTCAGGTCCTCCCGAAAGATGTGCTTCAACACCAGCAGCGACGCCTGCAGAATCGCCGCCCCCCGGATCTCTTCGTCCCCATACCGCCCCAGGTCGCACAACTCGTACCGAAGCCGGGGTTGATAGGCTGCGAGCCCCTCCGGCGCCTCCACCAGATCCCCCACGTCCCGCGGCGCTCTCCACTCGGATCTACCATGATACAGCACCACCGGGATCACCGCGGGCAGCCCGTTCACGCCGGTTTCCCTGAGCGCCCGCTCCCACAGCCGTACGATGTACCTGAGCACTTGGAAGGCCGCGAATCGGTCCGGGTGGCTCTTGTGCTCGATCAGCACGTACACATAGGCGTCGCTGCCGTCCTTCAGGCTCACCGAGAACACGGCGTCGGCCAGGTGCTCCCTCAGTTCCGGGTCCACGAACGAGCCGGGTACCGGCTCCAGGGTGTTCAGATCCACGCACTCCACGACCTCGGTGGGCAGGTAGTGTCGCACGAAGTCCCGGGCAGCCTCGGGCCGGGCGAATAGGTCGCGGAAAAACCGGTCATGGGGCGTCTGAAGGTCGGCCATGGGCGTAGTCTACCCTGACCCGACGCATTCGAAAAGGCCGCAGCGGGACCGGCTTCGGGCTCACGCGACGCCCCGACGCACCGGAATAGCCGTTCGTGGTTGATCGTCCGTCGCAGGTCGTGGGTCGGCCACCACGAACGACCTCCGACGAACGACCAACGGCAGTTGGGATGCCGTGTGGACGCTGGGAGGTGCGGACGTGCGAACGGTATTCCGTGTGGACGCTAGGACGTGCGGACGTGCGAACGGTATTCCGTGTGGACGTTTGGACGTGCGAACGTGCGAACGGAACGTCCCAACGTCCCAACGACTCACGACCAGCGATTCACCATTCACCATTCACGATTCACGGCCCCATCCGTCCCAACGTCCTAGCGTCCCAACGTCCTAGCGTCCTAACGTCCCCCGCCCCGTGGCGTCGTTGCGCCGTGGCGGGAGATCCGTGGGCCAAATCTCGAAGCCGGCGAGTTGGAAGTGGCGGTCGTAGGTGAACGCACGCCGAAGTCTGGCTTGATCCATGAGAACGAAGGAAATGCAGTCGGTGTAACTGACCGCCTGGTCGCCGAATTTCTCGAACAGGCTGACCGCTTTTTCTTCTTCCTCAGGGCCTGGGCGAAGAATGGTCAGTCGTGCAGACGACAGGATGGCTCGGGCCCGGTCGGCGGCGAACCGGTACGTGGTTCGGCGGGCCAGGAGGGTGAAGAGCTCGTCGAGGACGAAGTTGCTGGTGAATACAGGGCCGGAGGTGGTTTCCAGTTCTTTCCAGGCGAGGCGTGCCGAGGAATGGTATTGGTCTCGGGCCACGTAGCGGGCGAAGAAGGCGCCCGTGTCGACGTAGGTCATGCCCCTTCACCGTAGAGGTACCGGTCGTGTTCCGCGGCCATGTCGGCGGGGCCCGAGTCTTCATAGACGGCGTCGTCCGCGAAGAAGGGATCGAGCCCCCGAGGTTCCTCGAGAAAGCGGGCGAGGGAGCGGCGAATGAGTTCGCCGAGAGAAATCCCCTCGGCCTCGGCTCGTTGCCGAGCGCGGTGAATCAATGCGTCGTCGAGCATGATCGTGGTGCGATGCATGGTGCGCCTCCTGGATGCCACAACGATAGCGCCATAACTGAGCCACGACAAGGGCTGGAGCCGGGATGAGAAGGCCGTGCGTCCCAGGTCGCTCGTGGTTGGTCGTGGGAAAGGCCGTGACGGGTGGCGACGCCTCGCGTCGGCTGGGAGGCTGGAACGCTAGGAGGCTAGGAAGCGGAAAGGCAGGGCTGGCTGTTCGTCGTCGGTGGTTGAAGGTGTACAATGTACGCGACCGGCGATTTACGACCTGCGGCAGTTCAGATGACGTGCGGACGGTATTACGTGTGGACGCTAGGACGTGCGAACGAGCGGACGGTATTCCGTGTGGACGTTTGGACGTGCGGACGTGCGAACGGAACGTCCCAACGTCCCAACGACTCACGACCAGCGATTCACCATTCACCATTCACGATTCACGGCCCCATCCGTCCTAGCGTCCCAGCGTGCCAGCGGAGGGCGTCCTCAGCCCAAAACGATTCGCAGGGCCTCGCGGAACGCGTCGAGGTTTTCGACCCGCACGGCCTGTCGGAGGAGGATCTTGAGCTTTGCCGGGTCGTCGGCCAGGCGCACCCGGTCCACGATGTCCCCCGGCACGGGCTCGAACCGAGCTTCCAGGGCTTCCAGCACGCTTTCTCGGGCGGCTTCCAGCCGGCCCTCCTGAACTCCCTGCTGAAGGCCCTTCGTCCTCCCCTCTTCGATCCATTTCTCGGCCAGCGTCGGCATGATCTCTTCTCCTTCGGGCCCAAGAGCCGCTGTGAGGGCGTTTCGGATTTCCTCCGGACCCACCCGATCGGTGGCCGTGGCCACGTACCGGAGCATCACCTCCACCGCTTCGAGCCCGGTCTGGGACTGGCAGAGGTCTGCCAGGAGTCCCAGGGCCCGCGAGAGCGCCTCCCCCAGGTCGTCGTGGAAGATGTGCTTCATGACCAGCAGCGACGCCTGGAGGATCGCGGTCCCACGGATCTCCTCGTCCGCGTACCGGCCCAGGTCACAAAGCAGGTAACGAAGCTCCGGCTGATACGCGCGCAGGATTTCGGGGGCGTTCAGGAGCTCCGAGAGCCGCTCCGGTACCCGCCAGGGGGGTCGGCCGTGGTACAGGACCACCGGGATCACCGGCGGAAGGCCGGGCTGCCCGGTCTCCCGGAAGGTTTTCTCCCACAACCGGACGACGTAGCGCAGCACCTGGAGTGCCGTGAGCCGGTCCGGGTAGCTCTTGTGCTCGATGAGCACGTACACGAAGGCCTCGCCCCCATCCTTGAGGCCCACGGTGAACACGGCGTCGGCCTGGTGGCTGCGCAGATCGGGGTCGACGAACGTGCCGGGCACGGTGGTCACCGTGTCGAGGTCGAGGGCCGCCGTGACTTCCGACGGGAGGTAGTGGCGCACGAACTCCCGGGCCGCGTCCGGTCGTGCGAAGAGATCCCGGAAGAACCGATCGTGGGGGGACTGGAGGTCGGCCATGGGCGTAGTCTACCCTGACCCGACGCAATCGAAAAGGTCGCAGCGTGACCGACTTCGGGCTCACGCAACGCCCCGAAGCACCGGAATAGCCGTCCGTCGTAGGTCGTAGGTCGTGGGTCGGCTACCACGAACGACCGGGGGCAGTTGACACCACGAACGACCTCCGACGAACGACCAACGGCAGTTGGGATGCCGTGTGGACGCTGGGACGTGCGGACGTGCGAACGGAACGTCCCAACGTCCCAACGACTCACGACCAGCGATTCACCATTCACCATTCACGGCCCCATCCGTCCTAGCGTCCTAACGTCCCAACGTTCCCCGCCCCGTGGCGTCGTTGCGCCGTGGCGTGAGATCTGGGGTTTGGAAAGGGGGCGACATCGCCCGGCCAGCGTTTGTCGGGTGCCGGATCTTGTGCTATCAATGGTGATATCATTCCCCTTGGCTTCGCAGGATGGATCCCATGGCTCAGGTGATCGTGCGCAACCTCGACGATCGGGTGGTCCGTGCCCTCAAGGCGCGGGCCGCGCTTCACGGCAGGGCTCTGGAGCAGGAGCTCCGGGAGATCCTGACCCGGGCCAGCGAACTCAGCCCGGAGGAGCGGCTGGGGCTGGTGGACCGGATTCGGGCCATGGCGCCGCGTCCCTCCACGGACAGCGCGGATCTGATTCGCGAGGATCGGGATTCACGATGATCTGCGTGGTGGATGCGTCGGTCGCGGCCAAGTGGTTCTTTGACGAGCCGTTGACCCCCAACGCCAGGGCGGTGCTCGGCCGGCACGAGGGGCTCATCGCGCCGGATCTGGTGCTGCTGGAGGTCGCGAACGTCGCTTGGAAGCGGGTGGCTCGGGGTGAGGCTGCACCGGAGCACATGAAGGCGGTGGTGGATGCTTTGCCCCATCTGTTCTCCCTACTGGTCCCCGCCACCGAGGTTCTTGCCGAGGCCGCGGAGACGGCGATCCGCCTCGGCCATGCCGTGTACGACTGCGCGTATCTGGCCTTGGCTCGAAAGCGCAACGTGCCCCTCGTGACGGCAGACCACCGGCTGAAGGCGCGGGCCGGCGCAGGGGGCTGGGAGGGCGAGATCATCGCGCTGGAGGAGGTTCCGCCCCTGGATTGAAGGGGTGAGAACTGCCCGACATCTGCCACGGTTCACGACCAACGACCCACGGCAGTTGGGGTGCCGTGCGGACGCTGGGACGTGCGAACGAGCGGACGGAACGTCCCAACGACTCACGACCAGCGATTCACCATTCACCATTCACGATTCACGGCCCCATCCGTCCCAGCGTCCGCACGTCCCACCGTCCTAACGATTCACGGCAGTTTAGCGGTGACGTGTGACCGGGGCAGCGCGGTTGACGCCGTTCCTGCCGAGTACCAGAATGGATCGATCGCGAGCCCGTGATGTCGGGGGTGGGCAACGCCGGAGGATGTCGATGCCCCGGTCCGGACGAGAGGGAGAAGGCTCTTCGGTGCCCCGAGAGGATCCCCCGGGAACCCAAACCGCTTTTCGGGATTTCCTGTCTCCTGTCCGCTGAATTCCGGTTCCTGAAACCCATGCCCCGCCGCCGGCACCGGCCCCGGACCAACGCACGTTACCCCTCCCCGGCGCCCGGCCCCGCAAGGGGCCTGACGCTGCTTCCAAGTGACGTAAAGCCCCGCGTTTCCCGTGCCGATAGGTAGCCCCGTGCGGAGGGAGAGGGTAGACTTTTCCGCCTTTGGGATCTCAACCGCGGATTCGTCCCAGGGGCGGTCCCGCTGACATCGGAGAACCCATGGCCACCACGGAGGATCGAGCCACCTTTTCGCGGCTGGCGCTGCGGTTGGCCGAGGCCTCGACCCTGGAGGAGGGGGCCGAGGTTTTGGCCTGGGCCTGCGCCGAGCGGATCGAGTTCTACCGGCTGTCGATCGTGCTTCCCCTGACCGAGCCCGGAGAGTACTGGGTGGGCGCGTCCTGGGCCGAGCGGCCCGAGGAGGAGATGGCCGGGTACACCTTCCGCCTGAGCGGCCACCCCCTGGCTCCCGTGGTGGAGCAGGGGAGCAGCGTGGTGCGCCACGACCCGGAGAACGATGCCCCCGAGCTGCCGGTGTCGCGGCTGTTCCGGGGCGAGGGGAAGCGCTGGGAGCTGGCGGTTCCCCTGCACATCGGGGCCCGGCGGGGCATGCTGGTGTTGGCGAGCCGCGCGCCGTCCGGGCCGGGCCCGGACGCGGTGGCCTGGGCCGAGGAGGTGGCCTTGTGGGCCTCGGTGTGGAGCCGGGCTTGGTGCGGCCCGGACGCGCCCGAGGTGCTGCGTGAGCTGTACCAGTCGCTCCTGGAGGGGGCTTTGGACGGGATCGCCCTGCTGCGGGACGGGGAGGTGGTGTTCGCGAACCCCTCGTTCCGGGAGCTGTTCGGCCTCTCCGCGGCGGAGACGGCGGGGCTGGGGTTCGAGACCCTACTGATGCCCCGGTCCCGGGAGCGGTTCCGGGAGGCCCTGGCCTCCCTGGCCGAGCGGCCCCGGGTGCTGCCCCGGGTCGAGGTCGAGGGTCGGGGCCGGGGGGGACGGACCCTGGTGCTGGATCTGGGGATGCAGATGATCCTTCACCGGGGCGGCCCGGCCGTGCTGGTCCAGGTTCACAACGCCACCCCTCGGGCCCGGCGGGAACAGGAGACCCGGGAGCGGGTGGACCAGCTGCTGCGGGTGCTCGGCCACGACATGCGCACCCCCCTGACGGCGGTTCTCGGGTACGCGCAGCTGGTGTCGGAGCGGCTGGGCAAGGAGGATCCGAAGCGCCTGCGGGAGATGCTGGCGATCCTGCGGCGCTCGGCCGACGGGCTACGCAACCTGGTGGAGGGCATGCTGGAGTACAGCTCGCTGGGGCGGGAGAGCAGCCCCCTGGGGCCGGTGGCCCTGGAACCGCTGTTCCGGGCGGTGGAGGCCGAGATGGCGGACCCGATCGAGCGCTCCGGCGCCCGCATCCGGTACCACCAGGTGCCGCCCCGGGTCTGGGGGCGGCCGGCCGAGGTGAGCCGGGTGTTCCGGAACCTGATCGAGAACGCCATCCGCTACGCCCGGCCCGGCGTGGCCCCGAGGGTGGAGGTGCGGGGCGAGGGCGAGGAGAACGGGTTCCACGTGCTGTGCGTGGCCGACAACGGCCGCGGCGTGGCCCCGGCGGACCGGGAGCGGGTGTTCGACCTGTTCGTGAAGGGCCCGGGGGGCGGGTGCGGGGTGGGCCTGGCCGTGGTCCACAGGATCGTGACCGGGTACGGGGGCCGCATCTGGGTGGAGGACGGCCCGGAGGGGGGCAGCCGGTTCTACGTGACCCTCCCCCGGCTCCCGGAGGAGTAGCGGCCGCGCAGGAAGGCGGCGTCTCCCTTGGAGAGGGCCTCCCACCGCACCCCGATCCGGCCGTCGGGCCGCACGTACACCACCCGGCCCGCCAGCGTGCGCACCCCGCGTTCGAACACCACGGAGAATCGCCAGAGCCGGCCCGGTACCGGAAACGGGGGGCGTTCGAACCGGATCGCGGCGCCGGCCTCCGACAGATCGAGGGTCTTCCCCAGATTCTCCCCCCCCGGCCCGTGGCCGAGCACGGTCCGTACCTCCCTCCACCGGGGGGAGAGGCGGGCTTCGTCGATCCATTCGGGCAGGCGAGTCGACATGGGCACAACCTCCGGGATCGGCCCCGGTGCGTCCGGCTCGGTTCCACGGGGGGAAAGCCGGTTGTGGTGGCTCGGAGTGGCGGACAAAGGCAGGATATACGGTTTCTGCCGAGAGACAAGAGGATGGAGAAGACGTTTCGAGCCGGAACGACTCCCGTGGCCCCATGCCGCGGCCGCCGGGTGTGGGCGGTCGCGGTGGCGGCGTGGCTCGCATGGACCGCGGGGGCCGGGGCGGAGCCGTTTCGGGTGGTGGAGCCGCCCCCCCCGACGGCCCGGCCCGTGGCCACGGTCGCGGGGCAGGCCCTGCAGGGGGGTGAGCCGCCGGCCGAGCTCCTGGAACGGGCCGCTGCGGCGCTGGCCTCGGGTGGGGGGCTGCTGTTCGTGGGCCGAACCGACCCGGTCGGCCCGCGGCCGGTGAACCAGGAGCTCGGCCGGATGTGGGCCGAGGCCCTGGCCCTGGGGACGGCCCGGGCGCTGGGGGTCGAGCCGCGCCGCTTCGCGGTGGCGTCGGCAGGGGAGGGGACGGCCTCGGAGGTGCGGGTGTACCCGTGGAGCCCTCCTGGCGAGGCCCGGGCCCGGCCCGGCCCGGTCACGGTGCTCGAGCCGGGGCCGGGCGTCGCCCCGGCGGGCCGGGTGTGGGCCCTGGGGCGGCCCGCGGGGGCGGTCTGGGCCGAGGCCGACGGGCAGCTGTGGCGGTACCGGCCGGCCGAGCCCCTATGGACCCTGCCGGTGCCGGTGGGGGGGGCCGGCCTGGCCGCGGCCGCTGCGGGCGGGGTGTGGACCCGGCGGGTGGGACCGGCCGGACCCCGGTGGGACGCCCTGAGGGCCCGGGTGGAGGCGCAGGAGGACTGGTGGGCCACGCTTCGGGTCGAGGTGCCCGAGGGGGCCCGCGATCCGGTGGTGTGGGCCGGGGGCATCCCGTACCCGGTGGCCCCGGGCGCCGGGGACGTGCCGGTGCTGCTGTTCCCCTCCGCCCGGCAGGCTCGGCTGGAGGCCACCGATGCCGAGGGCCGCCGCCGTGGGGGGCCCGGGGTGGCGCTGCCGGCCGGCCAGGGCGAGCCGCCCCGCTGGGCCCTGGTGCTCTCGTGGGAGGGGGCCTCGGTCGATCTGGACCTGTGGGTGACCGACGGCCGGCGGCGCACGGGGCCGGCGAGGCCGGACCCCCTGTTCGACCCCGGGGCCGTGGACGGGGTTCGGCTGCTGTTCGACGGGGGGGTGGGGGGCTCGGCCGCCGCGGTGGCCGGATGGCGGGATCCGTCCGGCCTGCGCGCGTGGGTCACCTGCTTCAGCGACCTGGGTGGCGGGGGCGCCCGGGCGCGGGCGTACCTCGTGGAGAACCCGGGGGACCCCCTGGAGGGAACGATCCGGTTCCTGGGCGTGCGCAAGCTCTCGCTCCGGCCGGTGCAGGCGGCCTGGCGGGTGTGGGAGCGTGGCCGGTAGGCCGCGAGGCGGGCGGTTTCCAGTGGGCAGAGGGCCCCGGACCGACGACCGATGACTGACGACCGAACTGACCGGGAGGCTCCGTGAGACGGTTTTGGGCTGTGGCGGTTGCTGCGGTGCTGCTCCTGGGGGCCGGCGCGGCGCGGGCGGCCGACCCCGTGGACGACTACGACGCCCGGCTGGAGGAGATCGCCCGGGAGGTGGAGGCGATCCGCAAGGACCTGGAGGCCGTGGCCCGGGAGGTGGTCTGGGCCGGCATGGCCCAGGTGTTCGTGTTCGTGGAGAAGCCGGACCCGGCGTGGAGGGACCAGCCCGTGGAGGTGCGGGTGGACGGCACCCGGGTGGCGGTGCGACGGCTCCTGCCCGAGGAGTGGGAGCTGCTGGAGAAGGGGCTCGCGGTCGAGGTGGCCCGGGTGTGGGTGGCCGCCGGGGAGCACGAGGTGTGGATCGGGGCGGCGGGCGGGGAGCCCGGCGATGCGGCCCGCCTGGAGGCGCCGGCAGCCCGGCCCTCGGCCTGGGTGGCCGCGGCAGGGGAAGGGGAAGTGGAGTGGCGGGTCGAGTGACCCTGGCGGCCGCCGTGCTCCTGGCGTGTGCCGGGGCCGCGCGGGCCGGGGTGTGGGGGGAGGCCGGCGTGGTCCGGGCCCTGACCGGCGACGGGGCCGAGGCCGTGGACCTGCTGGCACGGTCCCCCCGGCCGACCCGGGCCGAGCGGTACTTCCGGGCCCTGGCCCTGGACCGGGCCGGGTTCCGGCCCGCCGCGTTCGGGCTGTGGGCCGAGCTGTCCGTGTCGGACGGCGCGTTCTCCGGCCCGGCCCTGGAGGAGCTGGTGAAGCGGGAGTTCGGCCGGGCCCGGTACGACCGGGTGATCGCAAGCTACGAGGCGGCCCGCCCCGGCCGCCTCACCGACCCGGCCGGCCTGTGGTACCGGGTGGGCCAGAGCTACCGGATGCTGGGCCGGCAGCAGGAGGCGGCCGAGGCCCTGGCCCGGGTGGACGGGGGGACGTTCCTCCCCTACGCGCTTCACACCCTGGCCCAGATCCGGTTCGAGCAGGACCGCCACGCCGAGGCGCTCGAGCTGTTGGCCAAGGCCATCGAGGCGGCCCCCCCACCCCTGGCCGACCGGATCCGGCTGACCCGGGGCCGGGTGCTCTACCAGGTGGCCACCGGGCTGTCGGACCTGACCCCCCAGGCCCGCAGACGGGCCTTGGCCACGGCTCGGGCCCAGTTCGACCGGATCGGCCCCGACAGCCCCTGGTACCCGGAAGCCTTGGAGGGGATGGGGTGGTGCGGCCTGGAGCTGGGGGCCGCGGCCGAGGCCCTGGCCGCGTTCGGCCTGGCGGCCGAGCGGGATCCCGGGAGGGAGCCGTTGTACCTCTGGGCCGAGGGGCGGGCCTACGAGGCGGCGGGGGTGCCGGCCGAGGCGGCCCGGTGGTACGGCAGGGCCAGGGATCGGGCCCGGGCCGCGGCGGCCGCGCTCGAGGCCCGGGCCGACCGGCCCGAGGTGGCGGCCGTGTGGCGCCGGGAGCTCGACCGGATCCGTCCGGTGGCGAGGCGCCTCGACACCCTCGCCGCACGCCTCGAAGCGGTGTCGGCGGCCCTGGGGGTGCGAGAGGGGTTCCTGGCCCGGCGGGCCGGCCGGGTGGACCGGGCGGAGGCGGGGCTGGCGGCCCTGGGGGCGGAGCTGGGGCGGATGTCCGAGGGGGTGGGTGCGTACCTGGACACGGTGCCCCTGGACGTGCTGGTCCCCCGGCAGACCCGGCCCAGGGTGTCGGCCCTGTCGGCCCGGCACCGGGGGCTCGACCGGGAGGCGGACCGGCTCTACGGCGCGGTCGAGGCCCTGGAGGCCGCCTCGCCTGGGGCGGCCCAGGGCCTGCGGGACCGGCTGCTGGCGGTGCGGCAGCGCCTGGCGCGGGCCCGGGCCGCGTTCCTGGAGGGGCTTCGCCAGCGGGTGTCGGCCCGGCAGAGGGAGCTGGCGGCCCGGATCGCCCAGGAACGGGAGGGGCTCGCCACGGTGGCGTCGTCGGTGGAGGGGGTGCGGGAAGCGCTCGACGAGGCCGCGGCCCGGGTGGGCCGGGCCCGGCAGGCCTTGCAGGGGCTGAGGGAGCGGATCGAGGCGGTCCGGGGGAAGATCGAGGCCCTGCGCGCCGAGGCCGAGGCCCAGGGGCGCAGGGCGACGCGGGAGCGCCTGGTGGCCGAGGCCTCGCGTTGGCGCAGACGCGCGGACCTCTACGCTCTGGACGAGACCCAGGCCCTACACCTGCTCCGGGAGGGCCGGCCGTGAGGCGGTGGGCGCTCCTGTGGGGGGCCGCGCTCCTCGTCTCGGGCTGTGCCGGTGCCCCTCCGGCTCCGCGGCAGCGGCCGGCTCCCCCCGGCCGGCAGGAGGCCGCACCCCGTGCCCGCACCCTGTCGGAGGCCACCCGCCAGGCCCGGGCCCGGCTCGAGGCCCTGCGCAGGGGCGGGGCCGCGCCCCCCGAGCCGGGCGACGACCTGGTCGCCCGGTACGAGGACCTGCTGCGCCGGCCCGGCACGCCCGAGGACCGCAAGCCGGAGATCCTGCTGCGGCTGGCGGAGCTCGCGTTCGAGCGGGAGACCGAGGCCCTGCGCCGGGCCTACGAGGGCGAGGCCGACATCCCCCCCCGCGACCGGTACGTGGACACCGTGGGGTACTACGAGCGCCTGGTGCGGAGGTACCCCGACAGCCCCCAAGCCCTGACCGCCTTCTACAACCTGGGGTACGTGTACGGCGAACGGGGCGAGGTCCGTCGGGCCGCCGAGGCCTACCGCGAGGTCCTGCGCCGGGACCCGGACACGCCGTACCGGGACGAGATCCACATGCGGCTGGGCGAGGTGGCCTTCGACGACGGCCGCCTCGAGGAGGCCGCGGCCCACTACCGGGCCGTGGTCGAGGAGGGCAAGGAGGCCTACCGGGCCGCGGCCCTGTACAAGCTGGGCTGGTGCTTCTTCAACCTGGAGCGGTACCCCGAGGCGGTGGAGGCGTTCCACCGGGTGCTGGCCGACGCAGATCCCAGCCGGGAGGACCTCAGGCGGGAGACCCTGGAGGTGCTCAGCAAGACCTTGCTCGAGTGGGGGGGGCTTCCCGCCCTCGAGCGGTACCTGGCCGACCACCCGGAGGTGGCCGACCGGGGCCCGGACCTGTACCGCAAGCTCGGAGACCTGTTCCTGGACGCCAGCCGCTACGACGAGGCCGTGGCCACCTACGCGGCCGGGGTGGAGGCGTACCCGACCTCGGCCCTGTGCCTGGAGATGGAGCGGGGCATCCTGGCCGCTTACCGGATCCGGCGGGACGTGGAGGCCGCGATGACGCGCCGGGAGAGCTGGGTGCGGCGCTACGGGCCGGGGTCGGCCTGGGACCGGGCCCACGCCGGCACGGACCTGGCCGCCGAGCGCGACGCCATGGTGGAGGAGGGGCTTCGGCTGGCCGCCCTGTACCGCCACGGCCGGGCCCAGCGGGGGCAGGGCGAGCTGGGCCGGGCCCTGGCCCTGTACCGGGCGTACCTGGACTGGTTCGGGGACGGCTCCGAGGCCGGCTACGAGATGGCCTACCGGTACGCCGACGCCCTCCGGGAGGCCCAGCGGTTCCGGGAGGCGGCCGACGCCTACCGGCGGGTGGCGGAGCGGGAGGACCGGCGGAACCGCCGGGAGGACGCGGCCCTGCGGCGGATCGAGGTGCTGGGCCGGCTGGTCGAGGAGGATCCCTCCGTGCTGGACGAGTGGATCGAGAGCCACGCGGACTTCGTGCGGTGGAACCCGACCTCGCCCCGGGTCCCGGAGGTGCTCCTGGCCCAGGGGGACCGGCTGCTGGCCGCGGGCCGCCTGGAGGCGGCCGCGGCGGTGTACGAGCGGCTCCGGGCCGGCCACCCCGCCTCCGCCCAGGCCGCCCGCTCCTGGGGCCGGACCGCCACGTGCCTGTTCCGGCTCGAGCGCTACGCCGAGGCCGAGGCGGCCGCCCGCAAGGCCCTGGAGGCGGCGGCCGATCAGGACGAGCGCAGCCGGGCCCGGGAGTTGGTGGTGTTCAGCGTGTTCAAGCAGGGGGAGGCGGCCGAGGCCGCGGGCCGGATCGACGAGGCGAACCGGCACTTCCTGCGGCTGGTGGAGGAGTTCCCGGCGGCCCAGGCCTCGCGCATCGCGCTGTACCGGGCCGCCGAGAACCTCCGGAACGCCGGCCGGCAGGGGGAGGCGGCCGAGCTGTACGAGCGCCTGGCCCGGACCTACCCGGGCTCGGACCACGCCCGCGCCGCCCTGCTGCTGGCCAGCCGCATCCACGAAGGCCAGGGGGACTGGGTCCGGGTGGCCCAGGACCGCGAGGCCCTGTTCCGGGGCTCGTCGGACCCGGCCGAGGCCGCGGACGCCCTGTTCGGGGCGGCCCGGGCCTGGGCCAAGGCCGAGAGGTGGGACCGGGCGGCCGACCGGTACGCCGAGTTCGCACGCCGGTTCCCGGATGACCCCCGGGTGGCCGAGGCGTGGGTGGGCCGGGCCGAGGCCCTGGAGGCCGGCGGCGGCGACCCCGAAGCGGCCTATCGGGCCGCCTGGGCGACCCCGGCCGAGGGCCCCGGCGCCTACCACCGGGCCCGGGCCGCCCTGGCCCTGGCCCGCCGTCGGCTGGAACGGTTTCGGGCCGTGGAGCTGCGGGGCGATCTGGAGGCCCGGCTGGCCGAGAAGGAGGCCCTGCTGGAGGAGGCCCTGGCCTGGCTCACCCGGGCGGCAGGGGTGCCGTTCGCCGACGTGGTGACCGAGGCCCTGTACCGGGCCGGGGAGGCGTTCGAGCACATGAAGCAGGCCTTGCTGGAGTCGGAGCGGCCCGAGGGGCTGAGCCCGGAGGAGCTGGAGGAGTACGACTTCCTCCTGGAGGAGCGGGCGTTTCCCCTGGAGGAGCGCGCGGTGGGGTTTTACCAGAAGGGCGTGGCCGTCGCCCGACGGGCCGGGACGGTCACGCCGTGGGTGGAGCGGATGTTCACCCGGCTGGAGGCGCTGGTGCCCTGGGCGTACCGGAGGCCCGAGCAGGCCGTAACCGCGGTGGACCCGCCGGCCCCGCCCCCGGCGCCGGAGGCGGAGCGATGAGGCCCTCCCGGCTCGTGCCCTGGATCGTGGCGGGCCTGCTGGCCGCCTGCGCCGGCCCGCGGCCCGCGCCGACCCCCGCGCCGACGGAACAAGCCCCGGCCCTGGGGGAGGCCGCGGCCCGGCTGGGCCCCGCCCAGTGGGCGGCCCGGGCCCGGGCCGCGCTCGAGCGGGGCGAGTACGGGAGGGCCATCGAGGCCGCCCAAAGGGCCCGGACCCTGGACCCGGACCTGGCCGAGGCCTGGCGGCTGGAGGCCCGGGCCCGGGAGGCCACCGGCGACCTGGCCGGAGCCCGGGAGGCCTGGGCCGGGGTGGTGGACCGGCTCCCCGGGGATGCCGGGGCCGTGGAGGCCTACGCCCGGCTCTCGGCCCGGCTGGGTCGCGAGGCGGAGAGCTGGCAGGGCCTGGCCGACCGGGGGGCCGTGGCCGCGGGGTGGGCCGGGTGGCTGGCCCTGCGGGCGGGGCGGGTGGACGAGGCGTCCCGGCTGCTGGAGACGGCGGTGGGGGCCGAGGAAGGGGATCGGTGGTGGGTGCCCTTGGGCCGGGCCCGGCTCCTGCGGGGGGACCTGGCCGGGGCGGCCGAGGCCGCGCAGGCGGCCGTGGAACGGTGGCCCCGGGATCCGGAGGCGTGGGGCCTGCGGGGGGACGTGGCCAGGGAGCAGGGGCTCGGCGCCGAGGCCCGCTCGGCGTACGAGGAGGCGCTTCGCCTGGATCCGGGGCGGTACGCGGCCCGGGTGAACCTGGCCGTGGTGCTCCTGGGCCAGGGGGAGGCGGCCGAGGCCGAGGCCGTGCTCCGGGAGGCGATCGAGAAGGAGCCCGAACGGCCCGAGGCCTGGAACGACCTGGGCCTGGCCCTTCGGTCCCAGGGCAGGTATGCGGAGGCGGCCGAGGCGTACCGAAAGGCCCTGGAGGTCCGGCCCGGCTACCTGCCGGCCCTCAAGAACCTGGGCATCTGCTACGAGAAGTACCTGGGGCGGCTGGCCGACGCGATCCAGGTGTACGACCGGTACCTGGAGCTGTCCCCGGACGACCGGGACGTGGCCCGGTGGCGCAAGGCGGCAAAACGAAGGGCAGGGGAGAGATGAAGGGTTCGGGGACGCCCGGTGCGAATCGGGGGGGAACGTGTGGATGTGCTGGGGCCGCGCCGCGGCGGGCCGGTCGGCGTGGGTCGCAGGTCGCTGGTAGCAGGTGGTGGGAAAGGCCGTCCATTGCAGGCCGGAGCGCGCTGGTCGTTGGGTCTTCCGAACGAACGACCAACGACAAACGACCTGCGGCAGTTGCTACCACGAACTACCTGCGATCTACGACCTACGGCCGTTCAACCATTCACGATTCACGATTCACGATTCACGTAAGTTGGCCCATTCCCGATTCCCGATTTACGATTCACGACCTCCGGCCATTCCTCGCGCTTCTCGTCGCCCTGGCGCTCTTGGGTGTTGGAGGGGCCGTGCCGGCGGCGGAACGGCCGAAGCCGCCGGCCGAGATCCGGATGAAAGAGGTCGAGATCCGGGGCGAGGTGGAGCGGCCCGGGGTGTTCTACGTGATCCCCCGACGGCCCACCCCCCTGGACCTGGGCCCCCGCACCCGGGACTTCCGGCCCGAGATCCTGGAGCCCTTGCTCCCGCAGGGGGAGGCTGGGAGGCGAGGCGGCTAGGCGGCTGGGCGGCTCGTCCCAACGATTCACGATTTACGATTCACGATTCACGGCAGTTTACGATTCACGGCAGTTCACACGACCGATCATCCGGAGGTACGCGCATGTGGGAAGGTTTGGCCAGGGCGTTTCAGGAGGGAGGGGTGTTCATGTACGCCATCACCGGCGCCCTGGGGTTCGGGGTGGCGGTGATCCTGGAGCGCCTGTACTGGCTTCTGGTGCGGTTCAATGTGGACGGCCGGAAGTTCTACGGCGAGCTGAGACGCCTGATCGAGGCCGGAGATCTGGAGGCGGCCCGCGACCTGTGCGGGGACGCGCCCCTGCCCCGGATCCTGCGGGCCGGCATCGAGGCCGCCCTCGGCGCCGGGGGAACGGAGCGGGCGGTGCAGAACGCCGTGGACGAGGAGGCCCTGGCCGTGATCCCCAAGATCGAGAAGCGGATCCACTACCTGTCGATGATCGCGAACGTGGCAACCCTTCTGGGGCTCCTGGGCACGATCCTGGGCCTGATGCAGGCGTTCCAGGCCGTGGCCGGGGCCGACCCCTCCCAGAAGGCGGCCATGCTGGCCCGGGGCATCTCCATGGCGATGAACACCACGGCCTACGGCCTGCTGGTGGCGATCCCGTGCATGGTGTTCTACGCGTTCCTCCAGTCGAAGGCGGCGAAGATCGTGGACGAGATCGACGAGTACTCGGTGAAGCTGATCAACCTGCTGACCACCTCCCGGAGGGAGGGGTAGCGGATGCCCGGCCTGCGGCCCAGCAAGCGGCGCCACCGGGTGCACGCGGACGTGGAGCTCAAGCTGATCCCGGTGATGAGCCTGCTCGTGGTGCTCGTGCCCATGCTGCTCCAGACCGCGGTGTTCCAGAAGGTGGCCGCCATCTCCATGAGCCTGCCCAGCGCCGACGAGGTCCGGTACCTGGAGGAGCCGACCCCCGAGGAGCTGGCCCGGTCGGTCACGGTGGCCATGACCGACGAGGGGTTCGTGGTGGCGTCGGGGGACGAGACGCTGGAGCGGGTGCCCCTGACGGCCGAGGGGGGGTACGACTTCGAGGCCCTGGCCGCGGCCCTGGCCCGGGTGAAGAGGTCGTTCCCCGGCCAGGAGGCCCTGGTGCTGCTGGTGGAGGACGCGGTGCGCTACGAGGACGTCGTGCACGCCATGGACCGGGCCCGGCCCCACTTCCCCGACGTGTCCCTGGCCGACCGGGTCCAGGCCCCGGTCGAGGAGTGAGCCGTGCCGTTCTCGCCCACCAAGCGCAAGAAGCACTTCCGGCGCAGGCCCCGGGAGATGACCCTGCAGATCACGTCGATGATCGACGTGTTCACGATCCTGTTGGTGTTCCTCCTGAAGAGCTACTCCACCGAGGGCCACCTGATCAACATCGCCGAAGCGATCCGGCTGCCCACCTCCACGGCCACCCTCGAGGTGGCCCGGGCCGTGAGCGTGGGGTTCAACGACCGGGCCCTGTACCTGGACGGCGAGCTGCTGGTGGAGGACGTGACGCCCTATCTGGCCTCGGACGACATGGCGATCCCCCCGCTGCTGCGGGCCCTGGAGGAGCGGGCCGCGAGGGTCAAGGAGGTCGCGGCGAAGAACCCGTCGGTGGTGTTCACCGGTGAGATCGTGCTCCAGGGCGACCGGGAGATCCCGTTCCGGCTGCTCAAGAAGGTCATCTACACCGCGGGCCAGGCCGGGTACGTGAACCAGTCGCTGGCCGTGTTTCAGGAGGAGTAGATGGGGCTGGCCAAGCCGAAGCCGGGTGCCCCCGCCGCCCGTCGGGTGCTGTGGGTGCGGTTCTGGCGGGGCGACCGCCGGGTGGGGCAGGTGGTCGCCCCCACCGGCCGGGTCCGGTGGGGGCCCAGCGTGGGGATCGAGTTCGCATACCCCGTGCCGGGGGTGGACCGTTGGGAAGACCTGTTCCTGCCGGGCCCGCGGCTGGTGGTACGGCCCGGCATGACCGGCGAGATCCGTACGGGCCGGTCGGTGCTGGCCGTGGAGGACCTGGAGGCCCTGGGGCTCCTGCAGGGGGGGCGCCGCCGCCGGTGGTTCGGCCTGACCCCGGCCATGGAGGGCACGGTGGAGGCCCGGGGCCTCCGCATCGAGTTCTCGTTCGGGCCTCCGCCCCTGCTGGAGCCGGTGGTCCGGTTGGGCGGGGTGCCCCGCCGGTTCCGCCGCGGGCTGCTGAGCCGGGAGGAGTGGCCGTTCGCCCTGTTCTCGTGGGCCCTGTACGGCGT
Source organism: Deferrisoma camini S3R1 (assembly GCF_000526155.1). Taxonomy (NCBI): domain Bacteria; kingdom Pseudomonadati; phylum Thermodesulfobacteriota; class Deferrisomatia; order Deferrisomatales; family Deferrisomataceae; genus Deferrisoma; species Deferrisoma camini. The sequence continues at coordinate 809,974 of NZ_JAFN01000001.1, forward strand.
GCTGGCCCTCCTGTGCCTGCGCCTGGGCACGGTGCCCGTGCCCCCCGCCCCCAAGCCCGAGGCGGTGAGCCGGCGGTTCGCGAAGCTGATCTACGAGGCCCCCCAGGAACGCACCCGGATCCAGCAGGAGCTCCTGGCCCAACGCCGGGCCGAGGAGGCCCGGAGGGCGCCCGCGACCGAGGCGAAGAAGGAGCCCGCCGAACCCGCGCCCCAGCCCAAGCCGGAGCCGGAACGCGAGCCGAAACCGCAACCCGAGCCCGAGCCCCGGGCGCAAGCCCCGGCCGAGGAGGCGCCCCAGCAGACTCCGCCGGCCCCCGCGGCCGGGCCCCCGGCCGGGGAGAAGCCGGCCGGCCCGGCGGAGCGGCCCGCCGGACCCAGCCGCGAGCAGATCCGCAAGAGGGTGGCCAACAAGGGCCTCCTGGGGCTTCTGAGTGGCCGGGGCCGGGCCTCGGTGTCCCGCCGCCGGGCCTCGGTGCTCCAGGGCGGCGGAGCGGCCGCGGACCTGGACCGGGTGCTGGAGAAGGTCCAGGGGCTCGAGGCCACCCCGCCCGCGGGGGGCGGCGGGGGCGGGGGCTCGGGCGGGCCCGCGGTGGCCACCGGGGTGGACGAGGCCGCGAGCCGGGTGGCGGCGGCCCCGGAACCGGTGGAGCTGGAGGGCCCGGCCGAGGAGGCCGTGGAGGCGCCCCAGGAGGAGGGGTGGGACGAGGTCACGATGCGCGAGGTGCTGGCCGAGCTCCACCGGGCCGTGGGCGCCTACCTGGGTGGGCTGCGGTACCTGTACAACCGGGCCCTGCGCCGCAACCCCGACCTGGAGGGCAAGTTCACGGTGCGCATGACCGTGGGGCCGGACGGCAGGATCCAGGCCCTGGAGGTGGTGGAATCCACCCTGGGGGATCCCGAGCTGGAGAAGGCCCTGCTCGCCCGGATCCGCCGTTGGACCCTTCCGGCCGTGGCGGACCGTCCGGTCACGGTCACCTATCCGTTCGTGTTCTTCCCGAGCATGTGACCATGGGGAGCCGAGCCTGCGCCGTGGCCGTCGCGGCCGTCCTGACGCTCGCCGGGCCGGGGACCCGAGCCCAGGTCCAGGGGGCTGCTGCCGCGGCCGCCCGGGTCGAGGCCGTGGCCCAAGACCCGGCGGCGCTGGCCGACCTGATGGGGGACGGCACCCTCGCGCCCGCGGCGCGGGCCCGGGCGCTGCTGGCCCTGGGCCGGCTGTGGTCGGGGCCGCTGGAGTCCGAGGCCCGGCTCCTGCTGGCCCGGAGCCTGGAGGATCCGTCGCCCCGGGTGCGCCGGGCGGCCGTGCGGGTGGTGGGGGAGCTGGGGGAACGGCCCCTGGAGCGGACCGTTCTGAAACGCGCGGCCGAGGACCCCGACCCCGGGGTCCGGCGCGAGGCCCTGGCCGCGGTGGAACGCTGGACCCGCCCCACCCACCTGTACTACCTGGAGGCCGCGCTCGGCTTCGGGGACCCGGGCGTACGCGCCCAGGCCCTGCGGAACCTGGGCCGTTTGGGGGTCAGGGACCTGCGGCCCGAGCTGGTGGCCGCGGTGCGGACCGCCCTGCGCCGGGGCTCCCCGGCGGAGCGGGCGGCCGCCCTGGGGGCGCTGAGGGCCTGGGACCGGCTGGGGGACGAGGATCTGGCCGACCTGCTGCAGGACCCCGGCGCCCCGGAGTTCCTGGTGCTGCAGGCCCTGGAGGCGGCGCGGGGCCGGGAGGGGGTGGCGGATGCCGTGGCCGACCTGCTGGCCCGGTCCAAGGGGCTTCGCACGGCCTGGGCCGCGTTCACCTGGCTGCGGCAGGAGGCGCCGGGCCACGACCGGGTGGCCCCGGCCGTGGCCCGGATCGTGGACGGCGAGACCCGCCGGAACCGGGCCCTGCTCGAGATGGCCGCCTACCTCAAGGGCGAGGGGTACCGCGTGGAACAGACCCCCTCGGGCTGGCGGGTGCTGGGGAAGGGGCCGTGAGGGCCCCTAGCCCACGAACTGCTTGGCCTTGGCGGCCTCGGCCCGGACCACGTAGGCCACGTCCCAGTTCTCGGCGTCGTCCTCGCCGAGGATCCGGGCCAGCATGGAGGCGAGCTGCTCCTTCTGCTCGGGCTCCAGGTAGCCGAACCGGGCCATCTTCCCCAGGCTCCGCACCGCCTTGCTGCGCACCCCGGCGTACCGGTCCGACAGCCGGGCCATGAGCCGGTCGAACATCTCCTTGCGCAGCGTCTGGTCCACCCGGTCGGGCTTCACGTACTCGCAGATCTTGCCCACCGCCCGAGACGCGGTGTCGCGAACCTCGGGGTTGGGGTCCTCCATGGCCTCGAACAGCACGGGCAGGGCCCGCACCACCTCGGGGTCCCGGATCTTGCCGAAGGCGTACAGCAGGAACACCCGGTCGTCGTCCCGCTCGGCCGTGCGGTAGGCCTGGAGCAGCGGGTCCACGGCCGCGTACCCCATGCGGCCCAGCACGGCCGCCAGGTGGAAGTGGGTCTTCAGGTCGGACTCGGCCAGCATCTCCAGGAGCACCGGGATGATCCGGGTGCGTTGCTCGGCCAGCACCTCCTCGGCCTGCTCCAGCACGGGGATCAGTTCGGGATGATCCATGGGGTCGATGTAGAACAGGGCCGACACCGCCTGGACCGCCTCCTCGAACGAGGGGCCCTCCAGCTGGGGAAAGAGCTCCGACAGACCCTCCAGCCCCTTCTGGATCTGCAGTTTGTCCTCGCTGCGCAGTTCGTCGAGCAGTCGGTCGAGCATGGTGCCTTCCTTTCTGTGGTGGGGACCCGAGGCCTGAGTTCGTCCGCTTGTGAAAAGCCAGTGTACCCGTTTGCCGGGGCGATGCAAGCCGTTCAAGTGCGGGGGGCCGGCTGCCGAAACAGACCCCCAGGTCCCACACGCCCCGGGGAGGGGGTGCGATGAGCCAACGAGTTCCGTTCCGCCGCCGTACGTTCCTGGTCAGGCAGGGGTTCCAGCTCCGGTGGAGCCTGGCACCCGTGGCCGCGCTGCTGCTGTTCCTGGCCGTGGCCGGCGTCCACGTGTACCGCGAGGCGGCCGAGGCCCTTCGGTTCGAGTCCTACCGTCCCCACAGCCGGGTGGTGAGCACCTGGGAGCTGGTGGGGCCGGCCACCCTGGACGCGGCGGCCGTGGGCGGGGCCGGGGCCCTGGTGTTCCTGGGGCTCTGGGGCGTGCTGTGGTTCCGCCGCCTGCGCCGGGACCTGTCGGCCGTGGCGGCGTGGCTGGAGGAGCGGGCCGGGCGGCCGGGGACGCCGCCGCCCCGTCTGGGGGACCGGGAGATCCGACTGCTGGCCGAGGGGTTCGAGCGGGGCGCCCAGACCCTGGAGGCGTGGGAGCGGGAGATGGGGGCCGCGTGGGGGGCGCTGGCGGCCGAGCTGGACGCGGCCGAGCCCGACCCCGAGGCGGTGCGCTCCGCCCTGGGCCGGCTCCACCGGCGCCTGGGCCGGGTGCGGGTGGACGAGGGGGTGCGATGAGGCGGCGCCGGGGGGGCTGGATCCTGGCGCTCCTTGCGGTGGCGGCCTGGGGGCTGGGCGCACCGGCCCGGACCCCGCCGCCCGGGAACCCCCACGCCTACATGGACACGGAGTCGGCCTGCGGGGGGTGCCACCGCATGGAGCGGGACGGGGAGGACTGGCTGCTCGATCCCCACATCTTCGTGCGGCCGGTGGACCAGATCTGCAAGGGGTGCCACCCCGACGGGGAGATCGGCCGGTCCCACCCCGTGGGCGTGGACCCGTACCGGGAGCTGGGGCTGCGGGACCTGCCCGAGGAGCTCCCGCTCCAGCTCACCGAGGGGGAGCGCGACGAGCTCATGACCTGCGGCACCTGCCACAACCCCCACGCCCCCCGGCTGTCGCCCCGGAAGCTGTACGCCCGACAGCGGCCCGTGGAGGGGACGGCGAACCGGTACCTCACCTACTTCCTGCGGATCCGGCCGGAGGACCCCCGGGACGGGTTCGCCCCGTTGTGCAAGTCGTGCCACCCCAAGATGTGACGTCCAACACCGGAGAGAGCGCCATGGCGTCCCACCCCCCAACGGTCGAGCGGTCCCACTCGGTCGGGTTCGTGATCCAGGCGGCCCTGGTGTCCCTGGCGGCCTCGGCCCTGGGGCTGTGGGTGCTGCGGTGGGTGCTGGACCGGCCCCTGGGCCCGGAGTACGGAGAGGCCCACCACACCCTGCGATCCCTGCTGCCCATGATCGGGCCGGCCGTGGTGTTCTGCGCCGTGTCGGTGCTGCTGGTCGGGGCGGTGGGCCTGCTGATCCTGGGCGTCCTGGCCTCGCACAAGGTGGCCGGCCCCCTGTTCCGGCTGCAGCGGGTCGCCGGGTTCGTCGAGCGGGGCATCCTGCCCGGCCGGATCCACCTGCGGGCCACCGACCAGGGGGTGGCCCTGGCCACGGCCCTGAACGGGTTCGTGGACCGGTGGAAGGGGGTGCTGGCCGGCCACGAGGAGCGGGTCGCCTCGGCCGACCAGGCCTTCCGGGAGTGGGTGGCGGCCCGGGGCACCCGGGCCGAGCCCGAGGCGCTGGCCCGGTTCCGGGCCCTGGTCCGCCGGGATCCGGCCGGCCCGCCTTGACGCGCCGGTGCGGATTGCACTATGTGGGGGGCGGCGACGGCCGTTAGGGTTAAACAGGAGCTGCCGCCCGCTGTTCGGAGGGGCGAGGGACCTGCCGGAGGGCCGGGTGCGGCCCCTTGGATCGCCGCGCAGCGCTCCTGGCGCTCGGACCGCGAAATGGTCCGGGTTGCACCAAGCTGGCATGAAACCAGCTCGCTTCTCCTGTGCCTGCGCGGCGAATCTCACACCCGGCTTCGCGCCCGGCCGGAGGCAGGTCCCTCGCCCCTCCCTCCGTGGTGACGCGCCTGTTTTGTCGCCGTGTTGATTCGTTGTGTTTGTTTTTGTTTCCAGAAAGGGGGCCGCATGGCCGGTGGAAGGTATCTGGAGGACGTCGTCCGGAGGCTGAAGGAAACGGGATTGAAGGTCACGCCGCAGCGGCTGGCGGTGATCCGGTGCCTGGAGGGAAACTCATCCCACCCTTCGGCGGAGCAGATCCATCGGGCGGTGACCCGTTCGTTCCCCGCCATCTCCCTGGCCACCGTCTACAACACCCTCGAGACCCTGGAAAAGATCGAAGCGGTCCGGTCCGTGTACCTGACCGGCGGCCGACGGCACTACGACCCGGAGATGCGGCCCCACCACCACGCGGTGTGCCGGCGGTGCCAGCGCATCGAAGACGTGTTCCCAGAAACCGGAGACCCGGTGCCGGTGCCCGCCACCGTCCGCGGCCGGTTCGCCGAGGTCACTCCCATGGTGCTGTACCGCGGCACGTGCGCCGACTGCGCTTCGTCCTCGTCGCCCTAGCCGGCCTGGCCGCCTCGGCGGCCCGGGCCGGGGTGGAGGGGGTGGTGGCGGGCCGGACCGAGTGGTCGGGCACGGTCGAGGTGACGGCCGACGTGTGGGTGCCCCCTGGGTCCGAGTTGGTGATCCGGTCGGGCACGCGCGTGCGGTTCGCCGAGGCCCTGAGCACCAAGACCGACCCGGTGTTCTGGCACCCGGGCACCGAGCTGGCCGTGGAGGGGCGGCTCGTGGTCGAGGGCACGCCCGACGCGCCGGTGGTGTTCGACGGGGAGGGGTGGGGCGGCCTGGTCGCGGCGCCGGGCGGCCGGGTGCGCCTGCGCGGCGTCCGGATCCGCAACGCCCAGGAGGGGTTGCTGGCCGTAGGGGCCCGGGCCGTGCTGGAGGCCGTGGAGATCGAGGGCGGGGAGTTCGGCCTGGTGGCCGGCCCGGGGTCCCGGATCGAGGCGGCCGGCACCCGGATCCGGGTCGAGGGGGTGGGCGTGCTGGAGGCGGGGGGGCAGGTGGTCGGCGGGCCGGTCGAGGTCGCGGCGGACGACGCGGACCGGCTGCGGGTGCCGCCGGCGGAGCCGGAGGCGGCGCTGGTGCCGGTGCCCCCGGCCCGGGGCCCTCGGGTGGAGTACGTGGGGGAGTACACCGTGGCCCGCGACGAGACCTGGCGGGGCGAGGTGGTGGTGGCCGGGCGGGTCACGGTGGTGCCCGAGGCCGTGCTGACCCTGGCCCCGGGCACCCACGTGCGGTTCCGGCGCATCGACACCAACGGCGACGGTCTGGGGGAGGGGGAGCTCCTGGTGCTCGGGGGCATCCGCAGCCTGGGCACCCTGGCCGCGCCGGTGGTGTTCGAGTCGGCCGAGGCCGAGCCCCGGCCGGGGGACTGGGACAAGGTGAGCCTGGTGGCGTCCGAGGACCCGGACAACCGGTTCCGGTTCACGGTGTTCCGCCACGGGGTGCAGGCCCTGCACGCCCACTTCTCGGCCATGACCGTGGACTCGTGCCTGTTCACCGACAACCTGCGTGCCGTCCAGTTCCAGGAGAGCCCGGAGGCCGAGATCCGGTCCAGCGCGTTCTGGCGCAACAAGCAGGCGCTGCGGTTCCGGGACTCGCGGGTGCGGGTGATCGGGAGCTGGTTCGGGGAGAACTGGTTCGGGGTCCACGCGTTTCGGGCCGAGCTGGAGTTCCGGGGCAACCGGATGGTCGGGCAGGCGTTGGGGAACTTCCTGGCCAAGGAAGGCCGGGTGGTGGTCGAGGACTGCCGGTTCGAGGCCGCCCGGGACGGGGCCCGGTTCAAGGACCCGGATGGGGTGGTGCGGGTGCGGGGCTGCGAGATCCGGAACGTGGCCCAGGACGCGCTCTCGTTCTCCCGGGTGGAGGCCCGGGTCGAGGGGGCGGTGCTGGAGGGGGCCGGCCTGGACCTGGTGGGGGTGGACCGGGCCCGGGTCGTGCTGCGGGGGAACCGGTTCGGTCGGGCCGGCCGGGACGCGATCCACCTGAGCGGGCCGGCCGAGGTGGACGCGCGCCGCAACCGGTGGGAGGGGCGGCCGCCGGAGCGCATCCACGACGGGGAGGACGAGCCGGGCCTGGGCCGGGTGCTGTGGAGGCCCGCGGAGGAGGAGCCCGAATGAGGAGGTGGGTTGCGGCGGCGGTGGTGGCGTGCCTCGCGGGCGCGGCCGTGGCCAGGGCGGAGAGCCTGGAGGCGATCCGGCAGCGGCTGCGGGCCGAGGCCGGGGTGTGCGAGACCCCGTCCTCCCCGGCCGACCTGCCCATGGTGGGCCTGACCGTGCTGCCCGGCGACACCCACGCGCGGCTGGCCCTGGACCTGACCGGCCAGGCCGAGACCGCGGGCGTTCTCAAGAAGGTGGCGCCCCGCCTGGTCCCGGGCACCCGGGTGTTCGTGCCCCGGGCGCTGCTGTCGCCGCTGCTGGCCGACCCCCGGCTCGAGCCGCTGCGGCTCGGGCCCGACACCCCCACCCTGTGGCGGCTGGTCCGCCGCCGGGTGGACACCACCGAGGGCGGGCCGGCCGTGGCGGTGCGCAACCTGCAGCGGCTCAACGGCATCACCGACCCCCGGCGCCTGCCCCGGGGAGCCCGGATCCTGGTGCCCCGGAGTCTGCTGAAGGGGCGCCCCGGGGAGCCGGCCCCGCCCCTGCGGCTCTCCAAGAAGTACCGCGTGACGAGGGTCTCGGGCCTCCAGCGGACCCCCAAGCCGGACGATTTTCCCACGGCGCTCCGCCGCCGACTCCGCGGTCGGGCGTGGCGGCGCCAGCTCAAACCCCGCAAGCCCGACCTGGTGGTGATCCACACCACCGAGCACCGGGGCGCGCCTTTCCCCAACGTGGCTTCCTACATCCGGCGCAAGCGACTGACCAACTACCTGGTGGGCCCCGACGGCACGGTCTACGAGATCGTGCCCGACCGCTACCGGGCGTTCGGGTGCGGCCAGAGCCTGTGGGAGGGGCGGTACGAGGTGGACTTCAACGCGATCAACGTGGAGGTGTACGCCGACACCAGCCCCGGCCGGCCAGAGGGCGGCGGCATCCGGCCCGCCCAGTACGAGGCGCTGCGGGCCCTGCTGGGGTTCCTGCGGGGAAGGTACCCGGGTCTGCACGAGGGGCGGGTGGTCACCCACCGCATGGTCGCGGTGAGCTACGCCACCGGCCTGCGCTCCCGCAAGGGCGACCCCTACGTGTTCGACTGGGCCCGTGCCGGCCTGCCGGACAACAGCCAGGTGATCGACCAGGACGTGCTGGTGGGGCGGGCCAAGCCCTGCACCGACCCCCGGTACGCCGATCGGATGACCGAGGGCCAGGCGGCCGCGGCCCGCATGGGGGAGCTCTGATCCAAAAAAGACGCCCCGGGCCAGGAGGAGAGCCCGAGGTCGCCAACCCGCGGCCCGGAAAGGAGGGAGAAAACGGACCGCGGGGGAACGTCCCCACTTTCTCAATATAGCCACGCCCCCGCCCGGGCGGAACCCCCGGGCCGCCTCCCCGGTGACCTCGGGCCTCGGCCCGCCAGAAGGCTGGGAGGCGAAACGGCCGTTCGTCGTGGGAACTGCCGTGAATCGTAAATCGTAAATCGTAAATCGTGAATCGTGAATCGTGAATCGTGAATCGTGAATCGTGAATCGTGAATCGTGAATCGTTGGGGCGACCGTCCCAACGTCCCCACGTCCCAGCGTCCCAACGTCTTTCCCGATTGAGGGCTCACACCCCTCTCGCCCGGTACCGGCGCGGTCCGGCGGCCGCCGGTTTCGTCCCGGGTTCCCCAAGGGGGGACCGGGTATCGGTTTCGTGCCGGGCAGGGGGCCGGACCCCCGGCGCGGGCCCCTGCGGGCACGGGTTCCGGCGCGGCCCCGGGCTTGCATCCGATGGGCGGATCGAACCCGGTCCGAGAGCTGAGGAGGAGTCTGCGATGGCGCGGTGGGTGCGGTGGTTGGGGGCATGGTGCCTGGTGGCGGTGTGGGCCGCGGCGGCGTCCGGGGCCTGCCCCACGGCGGACGAGGCCGAGGTGGTACGGTTGATCAACGAGGCCCGGCAGGCCGCGGGGCTGGGTCCGCTCCAGGCAGAGGTCCGGCTGACCGGTGCGGCCCGCGGCCACAGCCGGGACATGGCCGCAAACGGGTTTTTCAGCCACACCGGATCGGACGGTTCCGTGTTCTGGCAGAGGATCCGCACCGGGGGCTACGGGTTGAGGGCGGGCGCCGAGAACATCGCGGCCGGCTACCGTTCGCCGTCCGCGGTGGTGAACGCCTGGATGGCCTCCCCGGGGCACCGGGCGAACATCCTCGGGCCCTACCGCGACGTGGGGGTGGGGGTGGCGCGGGGCGGGCCGTACGGGGTGTACTGGACCGTGGACTTTGCCACGCCGCTGGGGGCCAGTGAGCCGTTCGACCCGGTGTGCTCCGGGGGGGACGAGCCGGCTTCCGACCCGGTCCCGACGCCCGTGCCGGGCCCGCCGGCCGGGGGCGAGGTCGTGGTGGACGACGGCGGCGCGGGCACCTCGTTCGTGGGGCTCTGGCGGCCCTCGGCGATGCCCGGCGGATACGGGAGCGGAAGCCTGTACTGCGTGGGGTACCGGGGGGAGCGGTACCGGTGGACGCCCCGGCTTCCGGCCGCCGGCCGCTACCGGGTGTTCCTGTGGTGGGCCGAGGGCAGGGGGCGGAGCATGCGGGTGCCGGTGCGGGTGCGCCACGCCGGCGGCGAGTCCGAGACGCTCGTGAACCAGCGCCGGGACGGGGGGCGGTGGAACCTGCTGGGCACGTTCGAGTTCCGGGCCGACGGCAGCGAGTGGGTGGAGCTCTCGGGCGAGAACGGCCAGGCCTCGGCCGACGCCGTGCGGTTCGTGCCGGCGACCGGGGAGCCCGCCGATCCCCCTGCCGCGGCGAACCGGTCGCCCCAGCCGCGGGACGACGAGGCGGTGGCCCGAAGCGGCGAGACCGTGGGGATCCGGGTCCTGGCGAACGACACCGACCCGGACGGGGACCCGTTGACCGTGGTGGCGGTCGGCCCGGCCGCCCACGGCCGGGCCGAGGTGGGGGCCGACGGTGTGGTGGAGTACACCCCCGACCCGGGTTTTGCGGGGAACGACGCGTTCTCGTACACGGCGGGCGACGGTCGGGGGGGCACGGCGGAGGCCCGGGTCACGGTGCGGGTGGATCCGCCGCCCCCGGCGGACGCGCCCTCACCGGCCGTCGAGCTGGTTCTCGACGAGGACGCCGCGGCCGCTCAGACCGTGGGGTTGTGGCGGCCGTCCAGGATCGCCGGGGGGTACCAGGGAGACAGCCTGTACTGCCTCGGGCTGTCCCGGGACCGGTTTCGGTGGACCCCGGACCTGCCGGCGCCGGGCCCCTACCGGGTATACCTGTGGTGGACCGCCAGCCAGGGCCGGAGCCCACGGGTGCCGGTGCGGGTGCGCCACGCCGGCGGCGAGTTCGAGACGCTCGTGAACCAGCGCCGGGACGGGGGGCGGTGGAACCTGCTGGGCACGTTCGAGTTCCGGGCCGACGGCAGCGAGTGGGTGGAGCTCTCGGGCGAGAACGGCCAGGCCTCGGCCGACGCCGTGCGGTTCGTGCCGGCAGGGCCTTGACCCGGCGACAGGACGGGTGACGGGGAGGCGGCGCACGGCGTTGCTACCCCCCCTCGTCCCAACGTCCCAACGTCCTACCGTCCTAACGATTCTGGCAGGTGCGCGATCCGGTTGGCGTACTGAACGAGCAGGGGCTCGTTTCGCACGACGTACCGGGAGCGGGCCGGGGCGGGGTCCACGAACCCCCTGCGCTGGAACAGGTCCAGGGCGTCCCCGAACTCGTCCCACCGCTCCGCTTCCGAGCCGGCCCGAAATGCGGCCTCGGCCTCCTCCGGCCGAAACCAGGAGGTTCCGCCCTCCCGGCGGGCCACCCTCAGCACGGCGCGGGCCAGGAGCGAGGTGGACGCCGGCACGATCCCCGCCGCGATGCGTTCGAGGATCCGGGCCGCCACCCGGTCGGCGGGCTCGCCCGGAACGAGCTCCAGGGGCTCGGAGAACCGCAGGTGGATCGGGGGGTCGCCGAGCTGTCGGTACCGGCGGTCCAGCCGGGTCAGCTGGCTCACCAGGTCCTGCCGGGAGATCTCGGCCCCCCTGCGGGCCGCCTCGATCTCCTCGTCCTCGGGCACCAGGGTGTAGGACAGCGAGATCGGCACGGCCCAGGCCCGGCGGCCGGTGTGCTCCAGGTACCCCAGGATGTCGGCCACGATGCCCCGCTTGGGCTTGCCGAGCCGGCCGTCCCGGGAGCGGGTGCCCTCCAGGTAGAACAGGAACGGCTCGTTGCGGTCCCACCCGAACCGCAGGTAGGCGGTGTGGACCCTTCGGTACACCGGGTTCTGGAACCAGCGCACGGTGTGGGGCCACCGTTTCTCTGCCCCGATCTGCTCCCGCCGGATCTTGTAAGCGTTCATGGCCGGGAGCACCACCGTGGACACCCCCCGGAACAGGTTGGCCCCGGCTGCGATCCGGGGCTGGGGGATGCCGGCCGCGTTCAGGGCGAAGCACAAGGGCACGTGGTCGGCGTTGGACACGTGGTTGGGCAGGAGGAACACGGGGCCGTGCTCCACGGCCCGTCGCACCCGGTCGAGCACCCCATCGCGCTCCTCGAGCACCCGGATGCTCCTCACGAAGTGGGGGAAGATCCGTCGGGCCACGGCCCGAAACAGCAGGAAGAAGGCTGGGTTGAGCTCGGCCACCATGTCCTCGGCGTAGTACCGGGCGAGGTGGCGGATGATCGCCATCGAGTCGCCCAGGCCGCCGAGCTCGGCCACCCGGCGCCGGTACTTGGCGGCGCGAGGATCGGAGGGGCCCAGGCGGCGCAGCCGGTGCCGGAAGTACACCTTCTGGTACACCCGGGCCTGCCGGGCCGCCAGGGCCGCTTCGAACCGGTGCTCGGCGTAGTGGGCCGTCACGGCCTCCACCACGGCCTCGACCGCCTCCTGCCTGCGGTAGCGGGTCCGGTTCAGGCCGTACCGCTCGGCCAGGGCCCGGATCCACGGGATCTCGCATCCCCGCAGGGAGGCGGACAGGAGCCGGGAGGACAGGGACCGGGACAAGCGGGCGATGGGGCGGGACACGGCTGGGCGGCTCGATGGGATGGGGGTGTCGGTCGTCGGAAACGGCCCGAGACGGTACCCGATGCCGGGGTCCCGTGTCTACTGCGAGCAGGCCGGGGCCTCCAGGGACTCGATGCGGAGGTCGTCGTACCAGGCCGTGACGGACTCTCCGGTCTGGTCGGTGTCGGTCATGACCGCCACGGCCCCGGCCTTTGGGGGGTCGCGGCCGAAGGCGCGACGGTAGTCCTCCACCAGGTTCCGCCGCTCCTCCACCCACCGGCCCACCCGGTCGGGACCGGACTCGGCCGCGATCATGACCGCGTTGGAGAAGAACGGGTTGGGCACCGCGGTCTCCGGGGGCAGACGGGTGCCCCAGATGTAGTTGAGGCTCTTCGTCTTGGGGGGAAACCAGTGGGGGAACACCACGTACACCCGGGCGGCGTAGTCGTCGCCCTGCTTGCGGCTCGGGTCGCTCGCCTCCACCACCCGGTCCACCTTCCAGCGCCAGGAGAGGATCGGGTAGCGGCAGGGGTCGAACCGGATCTCGAACACCAGGCCGGAGGCCGCCCCCCGGCTCTCGGCCCGCAGGGCCCGGTTGCCGTCCGGCTCGGTGACCACCTCGTACAAGGTCTGCCCGGAGAACCGCTTTTCCTCCCAGCCCCTGCCCAGGCCCCCCTCGAAGTCCTCGACCCACAGCACCTCGGCCGCCGCGGTCAGGGGAATCAGCATGAGCGCCGCCAGGGCCGTGAGCCGGATCATTCCCACTTGCATTCGAGAAGAGCGCTTTCGGGGCGACCGTTCCTCCGCTGGTGAGACGGCCTCGCCGAAGCCGCTGCGGCTCGGTCCGCTACGGCGCGTGAGGGCACGCGCCACGGCCGCTCCCCTTCGCCGAGCGGCTTCGAGCGGCTCGGCCGTAACGCTCCGGACCGGTCGCCCCGAAAACGCCGGCCGATACGTCTCAGGTTGACGGCAACTTGGTATCAGACCCCGCATCGCAGCACCCGGGCGTAGTTGGCCCGCACCAGGCCGGCCGGGTCGGACGAGCCGTCCGAGGCCAGCAGGCCCCGGACCTGGTCCAGGTTCTCGTACCCCTTGCGCTCCATCCACTCGGTGAGGCCCCGGACCACGGCTCCGAGGTGGTCGGGTCCGTGCTCGAGGAGCGCCGAGACCATCTGAACCGTTCGGGCCCCGGCCAGGATCGCCTTGGCCGCGTCCTCGGGCCCGTGGACCCCGCCGGTCACGGCGAGCTCGGCGGGCACCCTGTGGGCCAGCAGGGCGGTCCACCGGAGCCGGAGCCCCAGCTCGGCAGGGGTGGACCGGCGCAGGCGCGGGACCACCTCGAGGGCCTCGGGGTCGATGTCGGGCTGGTAGAACCGGTTGAACAGCACCACGGCCCGGGCCCCGGTCTGGCCCAGGCGCCGAACCAGGTGGGGCAGCGACGAGAAGAACGGGGAGAGCTTCACCGCCACGGGCAGGGACACGACCCGCACCACCGAGCCCACCACCTCGACCACCCGGTCGTCCACCTCGGCCGGCCCCACGCCGGGGTCGGCCGCCAGGAAGTACACGTTGAGCTCCAGGGCGTCGGCCCCGGCCTCCTGGATCTGCCGCGCGTACTCCACCCAGGTGCCGGGGGATGCGCCGTTCAGCGAGGCGATCACCGGGATCGCGACGGCCTCCTTGATCTTTCGGAGGCGCTCCAGGTACGCGTCCGGGCCCTCGGATCCGGCCCGGGGGAAGTAGCTCAGGGCCTCGGCGAACGACTCCGACGGCCGTTCCACGTCCCGGATCCGGCGGAGCCGCTCGTGCTCGATCTCCTCCTCGAACAGGCTCGGCAGGACCACGGCGGGCGCACCCGCGTCCTCGAGCCTCCGGACCCGGTCCGGACCCTCGGTCAAGGACGACGCGCCAGGGATCACCGGGTGGGAGAGGGAGAGCCCCAGGTAGGTCGTGCTCAGGTCCATGGCAGCCTCCATCGTTCGGACAAAGGGGGACCGGTTCGGCCATCGGCACGGCACCACCGTAACCGAAAAAAAAGGCCCGTCAACCGACGGGCCTTTCGGTGCCGCGAACCCGGAACCTCGACGCTAGGCGTCCTTGTGGGCCGGGCCCATTTTGAGGTGGGCCAGCTGCTCGTACAGGGCGTAGTGGCGCCGCACCTCCTCCTCGGCCGACCGCAGAAGGGCCTTGGCCCGGTCGGGATCCATCTGCTGGAGCATCCGGTACCGGGTCTCCTGGTACACGTACTCCTCCAGCCGGATCTTGGGCGGGTTCGAGTCGAGCTGGAACGGGTTGAGCCCCTCGTTCCGCCGCCGAGGATCGAACCGGTACAGGGGCCAGTGGCCCGACTCCACCGCCCGCTTCTGCTGCTCGCACCCGTAGCGCAGGTCGTAGCCGTGGGCGATGCAGTGGCTGTAGGCGATGATCAGGGAGGTGCCGGGGTAGGACTCCGCCTCGGCGAACGCCTTCACGGTGTGCTGGTCCTTGGCGCCGAACGCCACCCGGGCCACGTACACGTCGCCGTAGGCCATGGCCATGAGCCCCAGGTCCTTCTTGGGCTTGGACTTTCCGGCCGCGGCGAACTTGGCGGCCGCCCCCATGGGGGTGGCCTTGGACATCTGGCCGCCGGTGTTCGAGTACACCTCGGTGTCCATCACGAGGATGTTGACGTCCCGGCCCATGGACAGCACGTGGTCCAGGCCGCCGTAGCCGATGTCGTAGGCCCAGCCGTCGCCGCCCAGGATCCACACGCTCTTGCGCACCAGGTAGTCGGCCAGCGACGCCAGCCAGCGGGCCTGCGGATCGTCGCCCAGGCCCGCGAGCTTCTCCTTGAGGGCGGCCACCCGCTCGCGCTGCTCCCGGATGCCCGCCTCCGACGACTGGTCGGCCGTGAGCAGGGCGCTCACCAGGTCGTCGCCGATCCGGGGCGCCAGGGCCCGCAAGAGCTCCTCGGCCATCTCCCTCTGCTTGTCGATGGCCAGCCGCATGCCCAGGCCGAACTCCGCGTTGTCCTCGAACAGGGAGTTGGACCAGGTGGGCCCCAGCCCCTGGTCGTTGGTGGTGTAAGGGGTGGTGGGCAGGTTGCCCCCGTAGATCGAGGAGCAGCCGGTGGCGTTGGCGATCAGCATCCGGTCCCCGAACAGCTGGGTCATCAGCTTCACGTAGGGGGTCTCGCCGCACCCGGCGCAGCACCCCGAGAACTCGAACAGGGGCCGCCGCAGTTGGCTGCCCTTCACGTCGGTCTTGAGGGTCGTCGGGTCCAGGTCCGGGATCGACAGGAAGAACGCCCAGTTCTCCCGCTCCTGGTCCCGCAGGGGCAGCTGGGGCTCCAGGTTGATGGCCTTTCGCTTGGGGTCGGCCTTGTTCTTGGCCGGGCAGGTCTGGACGCACAGGCCGCAGCCGGTGCAGTCCTCCGGGGCCACCTGGATGGTGAACTTCTTGCCGGCCCAGTCCTTGCCCTTGGCGTCGGCCGACTTGAACGCGGCCGGCGCGCCCTCGAGGACCGCGGGATCGTAGATCTTGGGCCGGATCGTGGCGTGGGGGCACACGAACGAGCACTTGGTGCACTGGATGCAGGTGTCCGGGTCCCACACCGGGATCTCCAGGGCGATGTTGCGCTTCTCCCACTGGGTGGTGCCCGTGGGGAAGGTGCCGTCCACCGGCAGCAGGCTCACCGGAATCTGGTCGCCCTTCAGGGCCATCATGGGCGCCTCCACCCGCTTCACGAACTCGGGGGCCTCGTCGGGCACGATGGGCGGGCGGGTGCGGGTGGCCGTGACCGCGTCGGGCACCTCGACCTCGTGGAGGTTGGCCAGGGTCTCGTCCACGGCCCGGAAGTTCTTCTGGACGATCTCCTCGCCCTTCTTGCCGTAGGTCTTCTGGATGGCGCCCTTGATCTTGGCGATGGCCTCTTCCCGGGGCAGCACGCCCGAGATGGCGAAGAAGCAGGTCTGCATGATGGTGTTGATCCGCACGCCCATGCCGGTGTGCTTGGCCACCTCGTAGGCGTCGATCACGTAGAACCGGAGCTTCTTCTCCAGGATCTGCTCCTGCATCTCCCGGGGCAGGTGCTCCCACACCTCGTCCGGGCCGTAGGGCGAGTTCAGCAGGAACACGGCCCCGGGCGCCGCGAACTCGAGCACGTCGTACTTGTCCACGAAGGTGAACTGGTGGCAGGCCACGAAGCTGGCCCGGCGGATCTGGTAGGCCGACCGGATGTGCCGGGGGCCGAACCGCAGGTGGGACACCGTGACGCCCCCGGACTTCTTCGAGTCGTACACGAAGTAGCCCTGGGCGTAGTTGTCCGTCTCCTCACCGATGATCTTGATGGAGTTCTTGTTGGCGCCCACGGTTCCGTCGGCCCCCAGGCCCCAGAACACGGCCCGCACCACGTCCTCGGGCTCGATGTCGAACCCGGGGTCGAACTCCAGGGAGGTGTGGGTCACGTCGTCGTGGATGCCCACGGTGAAGTGGTTCTTGGGCCGGTCGGCCGCCAGGTTGTCGAACACCGCCTTGACCATGGCGGGCGTGAAGTCCTTGGAGGACAGGCCGTACCGGCCTCCCACCACCCGGGGCCGGTCGGCGTAGGGCGCGGCGCCGGTGGCCTCGGCCTCGTCCAGGGCCGCCACCACGTCGGTGTACAGGGGCTCGCCCACCGCCCCGGCCTCCTTGGTCCGGTCGAGCACCGCGATGCCCCGCACCGTGGCGGGCAGGGCGGCCGCGAAGTGCTCCAGGCTGAACGGCCGGTACAGCCGCACCTTGACCAGGCCCACCTTCTCGCCCCGGGCCACCAGGTGCTCCACGGTCTCGTGGGCCACGTCGGCGCCCGAGCCCATCATCACGATGACCCGCTCGGCCTCGGGATGGCCCACGTAGTCGAACAGCCGGTACCGCCGGCCGGTGAGCCGGGCGAACTGCTCCATCACCTCGGCCACGATGCCGGGGCAGGCCAGGTAGTAGGGGTTGCACGCCTCCCGGGCCTGGAAGAACACGTCGGGGTTCTGGGCCGTGCCCCGGATCTTGGGCCGGTCGGGCGACAGGGCCCGCTCCCGGTGGGCCCGCACGGCGTCCTCGTCCACCAGGGAGCGCAGGTCGTCGTCGGTGAGCTCCTCGATCTTGGCCACCTCGTGGGAGGTGCGGAACCCGTCGAAGAAGTGGAGGAACGGGACCCGGGCCTTGAGCCCGGCCGCGTGGGCGATGGCGGCCAGGTCGTGGGCCTCCTGGACCCCGTTGGACGCGAGCAGGGCAAACCCGGTCTGGCGGCAGGCCATCACGTCCGAGTGGTCGCCGAAGATGGACAGGGCCTGGGCCGCCACCGTGCGGGCGGAGACGTGCATGGTGTAGCTGGTGAGCTCCCCCGCGATCTTGTACATGTTGGGGATCATCAGCAGCAGCCCCTGGCTCGCCGTGAACGTGGTGGTCAGGGCGCCGGCCTGCAGGGCGCCGTGGACCGCGCCGGCCGCGCCGCCCTCGCTCTGCATCTCCACCACGTGGGGCACGGTGCCCCAGATGTTCTTCTTGCCCACGGCAGACCACTCGTCCGCGAACTCGCCCATGGGCGAGGAGGGGGTGATCGGGTAGATCGCGATCACCTCGCTCAGCCGGTGGGCCACCGAGGCGGCGGCCTCGTTCCCGTCGATGGTCATCCGTCTCCGCTGGGACATGGGTGTCTCCTTTCGTCCTTAGGGGATAGGCGGAAAAAACGAAAGGGGCCCGGTCCTCACGACCAAGGGTGGGCCCCCGCAGTCCGGTGTTCGCTCCGGCTCGGTGGGTTGGGCTAGTCCCGGCCGCGGCCGAAGATCCTCAGGAGGAACAAGAACAGGTTCACGAAGTCCAGGTAGAGGGCCAGGGCGCCCAGGATGGCCTGGCGCGACAGGGCCGCCTCGCCGCCCGCCGCGGCCGCCACCCCGATCCGCTGGACCTTCTGGGCGTCGTAGGCGGCGAGCACGGTGAACACCAGCACCCCCATGTAGCTCAGGGCCCAGTCCAAGGCCGGGCTCCGGAGGAACCAGTTGGCGATGCTGGCCACCAGCACCCCCACCAGCCCCATGAACGCGAACGATCCCGCGCTGGTGAGATCCCGGCGGGTCACGGTGCCGTAGAGGGCCGCGGCCCCGAACGTGGCCGCGGCCACCCCCAGGGTCAACACGATGCTCGTGCCGGTGTACACAAGAAAGATCACCGACAGGGTGACCCCGTTCAGGACCGAGTAACCCAGAAACGCCCAGCTCGCCGCGGTGACGCTCATGCGGCCGATCCAACCGGACAGGGCCACCACCAGCCCCAGCTCCGCCAGGATCAGGAACAGGAACGCCCCCCGGTTCAGCACCAGGGCCCCCATGAGGGCCGGGCTCCGGACCACCAGCAGGGCGCTCGCCGCGGTGAGCACGAGGCCCCCGGCCATCCACTGATACACCGCCCGCACGAACCGGGTGCGCACCAGCGCCAGGGTTCGGGGGTCGGCCACGGGAACGGTCTGGGACAACGAAAGGGGCATCGCATCTGCTCCTGGGGATCAGTAACTTCGGTCTACCGGTCTACGGTCGTCGGTCTGGGGTCTTCGGCCCAGGTCGCGAGGTGGAGGCCCTCCCGCCCCCTGAGTCGCGAGGGCGTCGCCTCCGCGCTCACCTTCTGTGGGAGCGGCCTCCTGGCCGCGACAAATCCCCCGCGCCCGTTTTGTCGCCGGGGTCATCCCCGGGATCACTCGTAATCTCTCGTCGCGAAGCAGAACGCTTCCTGACCCGTCCGGGTCAGAGGGGCGGGTGGTAGGCGGACTGCCGGTACCAGGCCAGGGCCTCGGCCGCCGAGGGAAACGCACGGCGGTGGCTGACCATCTCCCGCAGGATCGCGAGGCTCTCCTCCCAGTAGGCGCCGGCCCGGAGGAGTTCGGCCTGGAGGGCCACCCACATCTGTCGGACCCGTTGGGGCAGGGTGTCGTCGCCGGGGAGCCGGGCGAACGCGGTCGTCTCCTGTGCCATGGCGGTTTTGACCTCCCTCGTTTCGGTGTGGCGGAACACGGGTGCAACGGCGCGAAATGGCGCAGAAAAGGAGCTTTACTTATACCCGGACCCGCCGGGTCGATCAAGGGACGAGGAGGACCGGCGTGCCCCGGGTGAGCCCCAGCACCTCTCGGGCGCTGCCCTCGCGAACGCCGATCTCCAGGCGATCGCTGGAGCCCCAGAGGGC
Organism: Deferrisoma camini S3R1; assembly: GCF_000526155.1. Taxonomy (NCBI): domain Bacteria; kingdom Pseudomonadati; phylum Thermodesulfobacteriota; class Deferrisomatia; order Deferrisomatales; family Deferrisomataceae; genus Deferrisoma; species Deferrisoma camini. The sequence continues at coordinate 829,086 of NZ_JAFN01000001.1, forward strand.
CAGGGCCTCTCCCGGGTCCACCTCGGCGTAGGTCCGGACCACCGGGATCTCCCGGCCGGCCACCCGGACCCTACGGCCCGGGCCGTGGCCCTGTCGGAGGTTCGTGACGGCGTTGCCGAACCGGTCGAAGGCGAGGACCTGGCCCTCCACACCCTCGGGGGTGGGGCGGGGTTGGGGGAAGGGCAGCCGGTGAATCGAGTCGGCCCGGGGCCCGACGAGGCCGGGGTCGGCCCCTGCGGCCAGGTGGGCCGCCACCGGCGCGAACACGTCCCGGCCGTGGAAGGTGGAGCTGACCGGATGGAGCCACAGGGCGGGGTTCTCGATCCGGCGCACCTCCCGGATCTCCGCGGGGTCCAGGAACGACAGCAGGCCGTTGTCCGGGGCCACGAACCAGGCGGCCTTCGTGGCCACGGCCACGGCCGGCCGGTCCGTGCCCACCCCCGGGTCCACCACGGCCAGGTGCACCGTGCCCGGTGGGAAGTAGGGCGCGGCCGCCTCCAGCGCGAGGCATCCGGCCAGCACGTCCTGGGGCGGCAGCTCGTGTACCAGGTCGACCAGCCGGGCCCGGGGGCAGATCCCGAGAATCACCCCCTTCATGATGCCCACGAACGGGTCCCGGCCGCCGAAGTCCGTGGTCAGGGTGACCACCGGGGGTTCCTTGACAGCCCGGGGTGCCGGCTCTACTCTGGCTTGCATCCCATCATCCTCACACGAAGGGAGGTGAGCGCAATGACGATGAAGCGGTTCATGGTGCCCCGCGTGGCCCACTGCAGCGAGGGCTGCCCTAGTCGGTCCTGGGCATGACGCAAAACTGCCCACCGGATCCGACCCGGGAGTCGCGCGGCCCGCCGGCCGCAGGCTCCCGGGTTTGTTTGTAACTTCGGTCGTTGGTCGTTAGTCGTTGGTCGTCGGTCGAGGGCCTTCGGCCCGCTGGGCGGCTAGGCTGCTAGGCGGCCGGGCCGCTTCCCCGAACCGTCGCCAAACGCTCGGTGGGGCATGGGTTTCAGGGGCCAGAATTCAGAAGTGGGTGGACAGGGAGAAGGCTTTTCGGTGCCCCGAGAGGATCCCCCCGGGAACCCAGGATTTCCTGTCTCCTGTCCGCTGAATTCCGGTTCCTGAAAGCCATGCCCCGCCGCCGGCTCTGCTCCCCGCATCAGGGAACGTTACCCTTCCCGTTGTAGGGCCCCGCAGGGGCCTGATGGGGCCTTCTACCAGGTTGCGTTCAAAGCCGTTGGCCCCCCTTGCCCCGCTCCCCGAGGGCTCTCGGTTGGAACGCAGTTCGGTATGGGACCCGGGGCAAGGCTGCCCCGGGTCGATCCCCATCGGGGCTACATCGGGAAGGATCCGGACTCCCCCGGGGCCGGCGGGGCAGGGGCCAGGCGTTCGGCAGGGGGGAGCCGTCGGGTGCGGGGCCTCCACACCCCCAGGGCCCGGAACCCCCACACCCCCAGCACGAACCCGGCCACCACCAGCCAGGCGAACCACCGGCGGTCGACCCTCACGTCCGGACCTCCAGCCGCAGCTCCAGGGCGCCCCGGTCGCATGCGTCGAGGCAGCGCAGGCAGTTGGTGCACAGGGCGTCGGTGACCCGCTGCCGGCGGGCAACGGGAATGCGCTGGGGGCAGGCCCGGGAGCACCGGTTGCACCGGGTGCAGGCCGGGTCGGCCCGGGTGATGCGGATGCGCCCGAGCCGGGAGATCGGGTCCAGGGCCGCGCCCAGGGGGCAGAGGTAGTGGCACCAGGCCCCGGGCACCACCAGCGCCCCGGCCGCCAGCACGGCCAGCACGGCGTATCCCCCGACCGGGGCCGCGGCGCTCCCCACCGTGTACAGGGCGAAGAAGGGGTCCACCTCCTTGAACACCAGGTACCCCGCCCACCCGGTGAGCCCCACGAGCACCGCCAGCACGGCGTAACGCAGCCGCCGGAGACGCCGATCCCACCGGCCGGGCAGCCGGACCTGGCGGACCCCGAGCCGCCGGCCGACCCAACCCAGGGCCTCGAACACGGCGCCGAAGGGGCACAGCCAGGAGCAGAAGGTCTTCTTCGTCAGCAGCACCAGCGCCGCCACGGCGAACAGCACCCCCAGGTTGCGCAGGGTCACCGGCCCCACGAACGAGACCCCCCGGCCCGCGGCCAGGCCCTGGGCGGCCCGCACCACCCCCTCCAAGGGGCCGAACGGGCAGTAGTCCTCGATGCTCAGGCTGCCGGCCTCGGGGCCGAACGGGAACAGACCGGCCAGGGCCGACAGCGTGGGAGGGGGGGTGCGGGTCTGGTCCGCCAACGCCACGAGGTAGGCCGCGTTGAGGGCGATCCAGGCGGCCCAGAGCACCGAGGCGGCCTGGACGGCCACCCGCAGGGGCCAGGCGCGGTTACGCAACCCGGTCCCCCTGTTGGGGTTGCTCGATGCGGGGCGAGGGGAAGCAGGCCCCGCAGGCGGCGCACACCCCCAGGGGGCAGGTGCCCGTCCCGGTCCGCCCGAGGGCGGCCAGCACCAGCCCCCACAGGCCCACGGCCACGGCCAACCAGCGAGCCCTCACGCGCACGGCTCACCCCGCCAGGGCCCGGGCCACGTCCCCCAGGCCCAGCCCGCCCAGGGTCTCGGCGGTGGGAACCCCTCCGGACCGGGTCCAGCCCCGCCGTTCGTAGTACTCGGCCAGCATCCGGGCCTCCTGCTGCGCGTCGAGCACGGCGCCGGCCCGCGGGCCGGTCCGGAACGGCTCGGACCGACACCGCTCCGGAAGCCGGTCGTCCTCCGGGCCGAACCCCTCGCGCACGGCGAAGGCCCGCTCGAGGTTCCAGATCCGCGCCCCGATGCGGCGCAGGTCGTCCGGGGACCGGTCCACCCCGGTGACCGCGGCCAGGGCCTGGGCCTGCACGGACAGGGGGTTGGCGTAGAGGTGGAACCGGCACAGCCCCAGCGAGTCGGACACGGCCCGCTCGTCCTGGACCCGAGGGGTGTGGCCGAACTCGTGGGCGGCCCCCACCGGCGAGGTGCCGAACGAGACCGCCAGCAGGGGCAGGCCCGGCGGGTTGTAGGTGTCCATCTCGAGCCCCTTCACCTCCATAGCCCACGGGGCCGTGTCGGGCCCCAGCTCCCGGCTGGCCGCCCGCACGCCCCGGGCGGCCCAGACCACGCCCTCGTCTGCCCCGGCCAGCAGGTCCACCAGGGCCAGGAACCCCTCGGGGTCCCCCCACCGGGGCTCGACCCCGGCCAGCTGCGAGGGGGTGACCACGCCCTTGTCGGCGGCCTCGGCCAGGAATCCAAGGAGGTTGCCGGTGCTGGAGGGGTCGAGCCCCAGGCGGTCGCACCGGTCCTTCAGGCGGAGCACGGCCTCCAGGTCGTCGAGCCCCAGGTTGGTCCCCAGCATGGCCGCGGTCTCCAGCTCCGGGCCGGCCACGGCCAGCCCCCGCCCGTCCCGATCCCGGATCCGGGCCACCTTGCGGCAGTGGAGCGGGCAGTAGAAGCAGGCCTCGCTGCGGGTCCAGAAGACCGCCTCGGCCCGGACCGCCCCCACCCGGGGGGCCGCCGGGGTCCACCCCTCCCGGAAGTTCCGCACCGCCAGGAACCCGGCGTCGTTTCCGGCCTCCAGCAGGCAGGCGGTTCCGTACCGCCGCCAGGTCTCGAACCGGTTCCACCCCCGGAGGTTCTTGGTGAGCCCCGGCGTCAGCTCGTCCAGGGCCTGGGGCCGCGCCGCGTCGAACGGGGTCAGGGTGCCCCGCACCGCGATGGCCTTGAGGTTCTTGCTCCCCCACACGGCCCCGATGCCGCCCCGGCCGCCGTGGGCCCCGTAGGGGTGGCTGTGCACGACCGAGGCCAGGGGAACGAGCCTCTCCCCGGCCGGGCCGATGGCCGCCACCTGGTACGGCTCGCGGGGCAGCTCGTGGCGCAGCATCGCCTCGGCCTCGGGGATCTCCTTGCCCCAGAGGTCCAGCGACGGCCGCAGGTGGGCCTCGCCGTCCCGGATCACCAGGCTGACCGGCTCGGGGGCCCGACCCCTCAGGATCACGGCGTCGAACCCGGCGTAGCGAAGCTCCGTGGCCAGATGGCCCGGCATCTGGCCGATGGCCAGGGTGGCCGCGCCGGCCACGCCGTTGCGCGGAGCGGTGGCCGGGCTCTTGGTCACCACGCTGGTGCGCGACGCCCCCGGCACGGGGAACCCCGTGAGAGGGCCGGCCGCCAGCACCACCACGTTCTCGGGCCCCAGCGGGTCCGCTCGGGCCGGCACCGCGTCCCAGACGAGCCGGACCGCCAGGCCCCTGCCGCCGAGGTAGCGGGCGACGAGGTCCGGGTCCAGCCGCCGGGTGCGCACCTCGCGCCGGGTCAGATCCACGTCGAGAACGGTTCCTGCGTAAGCTTCCATGTGACTTCGGTCGTTGGTCGTCAGTCGTTGGTCGTCGGTTGGGGGCCTTCGGCCCGCTGGGCGGCTAGGCAGCTAGGCGGCCGGGCGGCTCTCGAATCGCGCCAAAGCTCGGGGGTATGGGGATCAGGGGTCAGAGGACAGACGTCAGTGGACGGGTCGTGGTCCCACGACGTCGCTTTGGCCACAGTGTCTTTACCCTTTTTCTGGCTCCTGTCCCCGAAATTTTGGCTCCTGAAGATGGCTCCGGCGCCTCCCAGCCTCCTCGCCCCCTCACCGGTACCACAGCCGCGCCAGCTCCTCGCCGAGGAGGTACGGGTTGCGGGCCAGGTACCGGCCGTCGAAGGTGATCGGCACCCGCGCCATCGCCCCGTTGGGGCAGAACTTGACGCAGGAGGGGTCGCCGTCGCACAGGGTGCAGAACCCCTCGGGGCGTTTCGATGCCTCGTTGCGCCGCAGGATGCCGCTGCGTTCCCGCTGGCACACGTCCACGCACTTCCAGCACCCCGTGCACGCCACGTTGTCGAGCTTGAGCCCCTTGACCTTGGGGTCGTGGTACAGCGCCCGGGTGCCGGCGGCCGCGTCCACCACCACGGGGCACTCCGCGATGCACGGGGCGTCCTTGCACAGGTAGCAGTGGTTGGGCACGCTCACCGGCGGCACCAGGTGGATCACCTGGAGGTTGGCGTGGCGGGGATTGTAGGTCTTGTAGTTCTTGCGGGCGCACTCCACCTCGCAGATGCGGCAGCCGACGCACCGCTTCAGGTCCACGACGACCAGGGAAGGAGGCTGCTCCTGGGGCTGGGCCGCCGGCGCGGGCCGTGGCAGCAGGAGGCACAGGGCCAGGTAAGAGGCGCCGGCGCAGGCCTGCACCAGAAACTGCCGGCGGCTGGGCCGGGATGCGGCCGTCGGGGCGGGCTCCCGGCGGCGGGGCAGTCGGGAGAGGCAGTAGTCCTCGGGTCCGGGCGGGTGTAGCATGGGGCCCCCCGTGCTGGTCCGACCTCGGCAGGTTGCCTGGGATGGGATGAGTGCGGCGAGGGTAGGGTAGGGCCGGGACCGTGTCAAGACGTGCCGGCCCCCGGAAGGGAGGTCTCCCGTGACCGCGCAGCTTTGGACGGCGCTGGCCGCGCCGGTGTTCGGGTTCGCCATCGGATACGCCACCAACGCCCTGGCGATCCGGATGCTGTTCAGGCCGTACGACGAGAAGCGGGTGCTGGGCCTGCGGTTCCAGGGCATGATCCCCCGCCGCAAGCAGGACATCGCCCGGACCGTGGCCGAGGTGGTGACCACCGAGCTCCTGCGGGAGGACCGGGTGGCCGAGCGGTTGGCAGGGCCCGAGGTGCGTCAGGCCCTCGAGGCCCTGGCCACGGACCTGGCGGTCCGGTACCTGGCGCCGGGGGAGGGGGCGTGGATCACGCGCCCCGAGCCGCGCCGGGCCCTGGCGCGGGCGGTGGAGGGGGCGGTGCGGGAAGGGGCGGCCGGCCTGGCCGCGTGGCTCTCGGGGCCGGAGGGGCGCCGGGCGGTGGGCGCGGTGCTGGGGAGCCTGCTCGAACGCTCGCCGGCGGACCTGCTGCCCGGGGAGCAGGGGCTCCTGCGGCGGTTCGCGGCCGGCAAGGCTGCGGAGCTGCTGGCCTCGCCCGGCCTGGAGGCCCGGGTGCGGCAGGCCGTGAGCCGATTCGCCGTGCGGCTGGCCGGCGTGGAGCGGCCGGTGGGCGAGCTGCTGCCGCCCGAGGTGCGGGGGGCGATGCGGGCGGCCGTGGAGCCCCTGGTGGACCCCCTGCTCCACCGCTTCGAGGAGGCGGTGCTGTCGCCGGCCAACGTGGACCGGATCAAGGCCGCGGTCCGGGCGGGCATCGTGGGGTACCTGGCCGAGCTGAGGGGGGGGCTGGTCAAGAACGCGATCCGCCACGCCGCGCTCCTGGCCCGGGACCGGATCTTCCGGGAGGCGGACGAGCTGGTCGACGCGAACCTGTTCCGGCTCCGGGAGCTGGTGCGCCAGGAGGAGCACCGGGAGAGGATCCGGGAGGGGATCCTGGAGGCCGTGGACGGGTTCCTGGGGCGCACCCCGGGCGAGATCCTGGCCGAGGTGCCGGCCGAGGCCCTGGACCGCCTGTTCGACCAGGTGTCCGCCTGGGCGGCCGGCCGGCTGCGACGGCCCGACACGGCCGAGGCCCTGGTGGGGTGGGTGGAGCGCGAGCTCGACCGGTGGTACGCGGAGCCGCTGGGGCGGGCCGTGGCCGTGGCGGATCCGACCGCGCCGCAACGTTGGGTCGAGTCGTTCGTGGGCTGGGCCCGGGACGGCGGGCTGGAGCGGCTGGCCGAGCGGGAGGCCCCCCGGATCCGCCGGGCCGTGGAGCAGGCCTTGGCCAGCGGCCGGATCCCGCCTCCGCCCCGGGAGGTGGTGCGGGACCTGGTGGGGGTGGCGTTCCAGCGGGTCATGCCGGTGATCGCCGAGCAGGTGCCCGCGGTGCTGTCGATCGTGGACGTGAGGGGGCTGGTGGAACGCCAGATCCAGGCGTTCTCTCCGGCCGAGGTCGAGCGGGTCATCCTGCAGGTGGCCCGGCGGGAGCTGCGGGCCATCACCTGGTGGGGCGGGGTGCTGGGGGCTGCGGTGGGAGGGGTGCAGGCGGGCCTGCTGCTGCTGGCCGGTTGATCTTGCCCGGGGGGGCGGGGGTCTGCTAGGGTCCGTACGTTCAGCCTCCGGGGGGCGGGCAGAGGCTGGAAACCAGAGGCTAGTGTCATGCTCCGCAAGTTCGTGCATTCCCCGGGGCGGTGGGGCTGGGGACCCCTCCTTCGCTGAACGGCCTCGCAGGGGCCGCCTCGGCTCGGCCCGCTGCGGCGCGTGAGGGCACGCGCCGCGGCCGCTCCCCTGCGCCGGGCGGCCCGGCCTGCTCGGCCATCGCGCTTCGTCGGAGCCCCCAGCCCCACCGCCGCAACCGATATGCTTTCTTGCGCAACGGGACACTAGAGACTGGAAACCGGAGGCTAGAGGCAACCAGCGGAGAGGAAAGAGGTTGTTAGCCTTTTGGCCTCCCAGCCTCCTGGCTTCCGAGCCTTCCAGCGGGCCGAAGGCCCAAACGTTCGTTGGTCCGGGACGTTGCCGCCGAGGGGCAAGGGGCCTGGTTCCGGCCGTGCGTGAGTGCAGCATCCGACTTACGCTGCATCCGGCGCCCAGCCCGGGTTGCAAAGGTTCGGTGGCGGATCGATCTACGAGAACGTTTTCAGGGGGCCTGGGGAAGCAAGCATCGGCTGAGCACCGGATGCCGCGGCTGTAGGAGCCACGCCCGGCGCTCCACCAGGCCCCTTGCCCCTCGACTCCGATGTCGAGGCGAGTTTTCGACCGACGACTAACGACTGACGACCGAAGTCATTGGGAGGAACGCTCCGAGCATGGGTATGAAGGTGTTCAACACGCTCTCCGGCCGCAAGGAGCCGTTCGAGCCGCTGGTGCCGGGCCGGGTCGGCATGTACGTGTGCGGGGTGACCGTGTACGACCGGTGCCACATCGGTCACGCCCGCTGCGCCGTGGTGTTCGACGTGATCTACCGGTACCTCCGGTACAGCTCGTTCGACGTCACCTACGTGCGCAACTTCACGGACGTGGACGACAAGATCATCCGCCGGGCCAACGAGGAGGGGGTGCCGGCCTCGGAGATCGCCGAGCGCTACATCCAGGCGTTCTACGAGGACATGGACGCGCTGGGCGTGGAGCGGCCCACCCACGAGCCCCGGGCCACCGAGCACGTGGAGGACATGATCGCCCACATTGAGGGGCTGATCGCCAAGGGCCACGCGTACGAGGTGGAAGGGGACGTGTACTTCTCGGTGGACAGCTACCCGGCCTACGGCCGGCTGTCGAAGCGCTCCCTCGAGGACCTGGTGGCCGGGGCCCGGGTGGAGGTGGATCCCCGCAAACGGAACCCCCTGGACTTCGCCTTGTGGAAGGCGGCCAAGCCCGGCGAGCCGTCGTGGCCCAGCCCCTGGGGCCCGGGTCGGCCCGGCTGGCACATCGAGTGCTCGGTGATGAGCCAGAAGTACCTGGGCGAGACGGTGGACGTGCACGGCGGCGGCAAGGACCTGGTGTTCCCCCACCACGAGAACGAGGTGGCCCAGGCCGAGGCGCTCACGGGCCGGCCGTTCGTGCGGTACTGGCTCCACAACGGGTTCGTGAACGTGAACCAGGAGAAGATGTCCAAGAGCCTGGGCAACTTCTTCACGATTCACGAGGTCCTGAAGCAGGTCCACCCCGAGGTGCTGCGGGTGTTCCTGCTGGGCCATCACTACCGGAGCCCGGTGGACTATACCGACCAGGCGCTCCACGATGCGGCCGCCGGGCTGGACCGGCTCTACGGGTTGCTGGAGCGGGCGGACGGGGTGCTGCGGGGCCGGGACGTGCCGGCCCAGGTGCCGGTGTCGGAGCTGGGCAACGGCAGCCGGGCCGTGCACGAGGCCGTGCTGGGGCTGTTCTACCAGTTCGAGCACGCCATGAACGACGACTTCAACACGGCCGAGGCCCTGGGGCACATCCACCGGTGCGCCCGGGAGGTGGGGGCGTTCCTCCACGAGGGGTTCGATCCCCAGTCCCACCACCTGGCGGTGGTGCGGTACGCGGCCGAGAGCCTGCGCAAGTTGGGGGCCGTGCTGGGCATCCTCCAGGACGACCCCGTGGCCTACCGGGAGGCCCGGCGGAAGGGGGGGGCGGCGACCCTCGGCATCGACCCGGAGTGGGTCGAACGCAAGATCGCCGAGCGGGCCGCCGCCCGCAAGGCCCGGGACTGGGCCACGGCCGACCGCATCCGGGACGAGCTGGCCGAGCGCGGCGTGGTGCTCGAGGACGGCCCCGGCGGGACCCGTTGGAAGGTGAGGTAGGGGGGGCCGCCCCGAGAACCCATGTCCGAGTTTCGCCTCGTCACCGAGTTCGAGCCCCGGGGGGACCAGCCCCGGGCGATCGACGAACTCGCCCGGGGGGTCGAGGAAGGGCTGCGCCACCAGGTGCTCCTGGGGGTCACCGGCTCGGGCAAGACCTTCACCATTGCCAACGTGGTGGCCCGGGTGAACCGGCCCACCCTGGTGATCGCCCCCAACAAGACCCTGGCGGCCCAGCTCTACGCCGAGTTCAAGGCGCTGTTTCCGCATAACGCGGTCGAGTACTTCGTCAGCTACTACGATTACTACCAGCCCGAGGCCTACCTCCCCGAGCAGGACCTCTACATCGAGAAGGACTCGTCCATCAACGACCGGATCGACCGGCTGCGCCACGCAGCAACCCACGCGCTGCTCACCCGGCGGGACGTGCTGATCGTGGCGAGCGTGTCGTGCATCTACGGCCTGGGCGACCCCGAGACCTACCAGGAGATGGTGCTGTACCTGGAGGAAGGGGTCGAGGCGGACCGGGACCGGGTGCTCCGCAAGCTGGTGGACCTCCAATACCAGCGGAACGACGTGGACTTCCACCGGGGCACCTTCCGGGTCCGGGGAGACGTGGTGGAGGTGTTCCCCGCGTACGAGGACGAGCACGCGATCCGGGTGGAGTTCTTCGGCGACGAGATCGAGGCGATCCACCTGGTGGATCCCCTGCGGGGCCGGAGGATCGGCCGGCTCCGGCACGTCCTGATCCCCCCCGCCAGCCACTACGTGACCCCGCGGCACGTGCTGGATCGGGCGATCCGCTCGATCCAGCAGGAGTTGGGTGAGCGGCTGCGGGAGCTGCGGGCCCAAGGCAAACTCCTGGAGGCCCAGCGGCTGGAGCAGCGCACCCTGTTCGACATCGAGATGCTCCAGGAGATGGGGTACTGCACCGGCATCGAGAACTACTCCCGCCACCTGACGGGCCGAAGCCCCGGGGAACCCCCGCCCACCCTCATCGACTACTTTCCCGACGACTTTCTGCTGGTCGTGGACGAGAGCCACGTCACGATCCCCCAGATCGCGGGCATGTACCGGGGCGACCGGTCCCGCAAGGAGACCCTGGTGGAGTACGGATTCCGGCTGCCGTCGGCCCTGGACAACCGGCCCCTACGGTTCGACGAGTTCGAGGCCCGGGTGAACCAGGCGATCTACGTCTCCGCCACGCCCGGCCGGTACGAGCTGGAGAAGGCCGGCGGCCGGGTGGTGGAGCAGATCGTGCGGCCCACCGGGCTCGTGGACCCCGAGATCGTGGTCAAGCCGGCCGAAACCCAGGTGGACGACCTGCTCGAGGAGATCCGCCGCACCGTGGCCCGGGGCGAGCGGGTGCTGGTGACCACCCTGACCAAGCGGATGGCAGAGGACCTCACCCGGTACTACGCCGAAGCGGGGGTGAAGACGGTGTACCTGCACTCGGACATCGACACCCTGGAGCGGGTGCGGATCATCCGGAATCTGCGGCAGGGGGAGCACGACGTGCTGATCGGGGTCAACCTGCTGCGGGAGGGCCTGGACCTGCCCGAGGTGAGCCTGGTGGCGGTGCTCGACGCGGACAAGGAGGGGTTCCTGCGCAGCGAGACCAGCCTGATCCAGACCGCGGGTCGGGCGGCGCGGAACGTGAACGGCCGGGTGATCTTCTACGCCGACCGGATCACGGGCTCCATGGCCCGGGCCATCGCCGAGAGCCGGCGCCGCCGGGCGGCCCAGCTGGCCTACAACGAGGCCCACGGCATCACGCCCGAGTCGGTGGTGAGGCGAATCGACGACGTGCTCTCCTCGGTGTACGAGATGGACTACGTCACCGTGCCGGCGGCGGCCGAGGAGGAGTTCCCCTATCGGGACGCCGCAGAGCTGGAGGCCCGGATCGAGGAGCTCCGAAAGAAGATGCACGAGGCCGCGGCCGAGCTGGAGTTCGAGCGGGCGGCCCGGTACCGGGACGAGATCCGCCGGCTTGAGGACCAGGCCCTGCGGGTGGTCGGCGCCGCCACCGGGGCGTGAGCTCGGAGCCGCCCTCGTTTGACCCCTTCCTGCCTTTCCGATAGCTTACTTTTCGGGCTGGGCCCTTCACGGGGCCGTCTAGAGACTGGAAACTAGAGACTAGAAACTAGGGGTCAGACCGTTGGATGGGGGCTCTACCAGGCCCCTTCGGGGCCCTGCAACAGGGAAGGGTAACTTCTCCCCAAACCGGGAGGTGAAGGCCCGGGGCATGGTGATTCCTAAGGACGTGGGGGAATCCGGGAGGTTTTTCAGCCTTCAAGCTTCCTAGCCTCCTGGCTTTCCAGCCTTCAAGCGGGCCGAAGTCCCCCGACCGGCGACCAACGACTGACGACCAAAAACCGAAGTTGCTTGGTTCCCTGCGTCCCCGGCGGCGTCCGAGCCGGGGAACTCCCCTTCGTCGAGAAAGGATCAGCACCCGAGATGGAACGATTCCCCTGGCAGCGGGCCCTGGGGCTCCTGCTTCTTCTCCTGTTGATGAGCGTGATGGTGGAGAACCTCTCCCGCACGCCCACCGGTCCCTCCCCCAGTGTGTCGTATTCCACGTTCAAGAAGGAGCTGCGCGACGGCAACGTGCAGCGTGTGGTGCTCACCGATCAGGACGTCACCGCCACCCTGTACCGGGCGGTGGCGGTGGGCAAGGCGGGACAGCAGGTGCAGACCATTCGGACCAGTCTGCCCCCCCTGGACGACCGGGAGCTCCTGCCGTTGCTGGAGGAGAAAGGGGTCGAGCTGCAGGTGAGGCGCCGGGGCCAGGAGAACATGTGGTGGATGTTCCTGGTGAACAGCCTCCCCTGGCTGCTGCTGCTGGGGTTCTGGGTGTGGACCATGCGCAGGGCCCAGAACGCCCGGTTCGGCCCGTTCGGCAGCTTCGGCCAGGTCAAGGCCAAGGTGTACGAGGCCAATGTGCCGAAGGTCACGTTCAAGGACGTAGCCGGCATGGAGAACCCCAAGAGGGAGCTGGCGGAGATCGTGGACTACCTGGGCGACCCCGAGCGGTTCCAGCGGGTGGGCGGCCGGGTGCCCAAGGGGATCCTGCTCATGGGGCCGCCGGGCACGGGCAAGACCCTGATGGCCCGGGCGGTGGCTGGGGAGGCCGGGGTGCCGTTCTTCTCGACCAGCGCCTCGGAGTTCATCGAGATGTTCGTGGGGGTGGGGGCCGCGCGGGTGCGGGACCTGTTCGAGAAGGCCCGGGCCAAGGCCCCCAGCATCATCTTCATCGACGAGATCGACGCGGTGGGCCGGTCGCGGGGCACGGGCCTGGGTGGCGGGCACGACGAGCGCGAGCAGACCCTGAACCAGCTCCTGGGGGAGATGGACGGGTTCGAGGGCCACGAGCGGGTGATCGTGATCGCGGCCACGAACCGGCCGGACGTGTTGGACCCCGCCCTGCTGCGGCCGGGCCGTTTCGATCGGCACGTGGTGATCGATCTGCCCACCCTGGAGGAGCGGGCCGCGATCCTTCGGATCCACACCCGCTCGATGCCCCTGGCCCCGGACGTGGACCTGGACATGATGGCCCGGTCCACCCCGGGGATGAGCGGGGCCGACCTGGAAAACCTGTGCAACGAGGCGGCGCTGTTCGCGGCGCGGGAGCGAAGCGACCTGGTGACCAAGGCCCACTTCGAGCAGGCCAAGGACAAGGTCCTGATGGGCCTGGAGCGGCCGGGTCTCACCGATGAGAACGAGCGCCGGATCACGGCGTACCACGAGGCCGGCCACGCGGTGGTGGCCCGGCTTCTCCCCGGCATGGACCCGGTGCACAAGGTGACCATCGTGCCCCGGGGGGCGGCCCTGGGGGTGACCCAGATCGTGCCCGAGGCGGATCGGCACTACTACCCCAAGTCGTATCTGCTGGGAAAGATCACGGTGAACATGGGCGGGCGGGCGGCGGAGCTGCTGGTGTTCGACGACCTGTCCACCGGGGCACAGAACGACCTGAAACAGTCCACCGATCTGGCCGAGAAGATGGTGTGCCAGTGGGGGATGAGCGACCGGGTGGGGCCGGTGACGTTCAGCCGGGGCGAGGAACACGTGTTCCTCGGCAAGAAGCTGGCCCAGGAGAAGTCCTATTCGGAGCAGATGGGCTGGATCATCGACCAGGAGATCGAGACCCTCGTGCGGGACTGCGAGGCCCAGGCGGCGGAGCTGCTGAAGGCCCACCGCGAGGCCCTGGACCGGGTGGCGGCGGCCCTGCTGGAGCGGGAGGAGTTGACCGGCGCCGAGGTGGACCGGTTGATCGCCGGATCCGGAGACGAGGAGGGCCGGGCGACCGAGGAGTGAGGGCCCCCCGAAGGAGTGGCAGCGCCTCCAACGCTCGCACCGTGAAACCGTTCGGTCCCCGGCCGGACCGCCATGAAACCACCGTTGGTGCCCCGTGCCTGCGCGGCGAATCTCATGCCCGGCTTCGCGCGCGGCCGGAAGCGGACCCCATGCCCCACCGCCGAAACCGTGCGGGGATCGGTTCGAGTCACGTGGTCGGCCGGGGGGCTGAGGGAATGGAGGGGCAAGTGGGAAAAAGGTTTCCACAATTGGGCTGTTTTTGCCACGCCGTGCTCGGCGCCGGCCGGCTCCGTTTTTCGCGGAACCGGCCGTTTTATTGGAATCCGGGTTGGGAAGAGGCGTGGGGCAAGACTCTTGCATGGAATCCGGCAAACCCGCGCTGCGCCTCGCTGCTGGATGCGAAAGGAACGCCTCGACATGCCCGTGGAGATCCCCGCCCCGTGTTTCGTCTCGGTGCCGCTGGAGGTATCGGGCCCGTGGGTCACCGAGGCCCCCGAGAAGGTCAACCTCCTATTCCAGGCCCAGTGGGCCGCCCGAAGCGCGGTGTCGCTGGAGGACGCGTTCGGGCTGCTGGTGGACCTGGCCGACCCGCTGGTACCGGCGGACGGGGCAGCGGTGGTGTGGGACGGAGGGCCGGAAGGAGGGGGCACGGTGCATCAGGCGCGGGGGCTGGCGGTCCAGCGGGAGGAGAGCTTCCGGCGGCTGGTCGAAGCCCTGGCGGGCCGGAGGACGCAGCCGGTGCTGCTGGACGAGGGGCGGGCGGCCCGGGCCGCCTGGGAGCTCCTGGAGCCGTTCGGGGCCACGGGCCTCGTGGCGGTGCCCATCGGCGGATCCGGGAGGAGCTGGGGGCTTCTGGTGCTCCTGCGCGGGCAGGGGAACGAGTTCTGCGAGGACGAGGCGCGGATCCTGCGGCTCCTGGCCCTGAGCTTCGAGCCGGTGCTCGAGGATCTGGCCACCGGGGACCGGGCCAAGGAGCTGGCTTTCGTGGACCGGCTCACGGGGGCGTTCACCCGGCGGTACTTCGACCAGCACTTCCGGGGCGAGGTGGCCCGGGCGAACCGGTCCCAGACCCCGATGGCCCTGCTGCTGATGGAGATCGACCAGATCCCCGAGGTTCGGATCCGGCAGGGGCCGGCCGTGGCCGACGCCCTGCTTCAGGCGGTGGTGCGCCGGGTGGATGAGACCCGGCGCCAGAGCGACACCCTGGCCCGCATCGAGCGGGAGCGGCTCGCCGTCATCCTGCCCGGCGCCGGCCCGGACCACGTGGCCGTGTTGGCGCGCCGCCTGTTCGACGCCCTGGCGGCCCCGCTGATCCCCGACCTCGTGCCGGGCGGTGGCATCCGGGTCAACCCCCACATGGGGGCGGCCGTGCTGCCCGACCACGGGGACACCGCCGAGGTCCTGTGGAACCGGGCCCTGGAGTCCCTGGAGGCGGCCCGGGGCATGTCCGGCCGACGGTACTACGCACCGCCCCGTCCGGAGGAGGACGCCGGCGACCGCCTGCTGGACCGCCTGGCGGCCCAGAGCCTGGTGGGCCGGCCCGGGGAGCCGGGGGTGCTCTTGGCGTGGATCGCCCGGCTGTGCCGGGAGGTGGTGCCGGCGGACCGGGTCTCCCTGATGGAGCGGGACGACGGGCACCTGGTGGTCCAGGAGGCGTTCGGGTTCGAGGGGAGGGATCAGGTGATCCGGACCACCCGGGTCCCCATGGACTCGGAGAGCGTGTCGGGATGGGTGGCCCGGCACCGGCGTCCCCTGCTGGTTCCCGACGACACGGCCATCGAGGAACTGCCGGTGAACCGGGTGGGGGGCTACCGGAGCGACTCGTTCCTCAGCGTGCCCCTGGTCGCCGAGGGAGATCTGGAGGGGGTGGTCCACTTCAGCAACCGGTCGGACGGTGGGGTGTTCACCCGCGACGACCTGGAGCGGTTCCTTCCGGTGGCCGACCGGATCGCCCAGGTGCTCCGGTCCTGCCGGCGGTTCTCGTCGGATCGGCAGGGGTTCCTGAGGGAGTCGCTGGCTTACCTGGTGGACATGGTGGAGGACATGATCCCCGGAATGGGGGGCCATTCCCTGACCGTGGCCCAGTGGGCCGGGCGGCTGGCGCGCGCCCTGGGATGGGACGAAGAGGCCGTGGAGCGCGTCGTGACGAGCGCCCGGTTCCACGACCTGGGGGAGGCGAGCTTTCGGGTGCACCGCCTGGCCGAGGCCCGGGCGTTCGGCCCCCGCGAGCGAAGGGACCTGGCCGAGCATCCGCTGCTGGGTTGGCGGTTCCTCGAGGGCCTGGGGATGAAGGGCCTGGACCGGGACGCCATCGTGTACCATCACGAGCGGGAGGACGGCTCGGGCTACATGGGGCGCAAAGGAGATCAGATCCCCCCGGCCGCCAAGATCGTGGCCGTGGCCGAGGCGTTCGTGGGGCTGACCTCCCCCCGGCCCTACCGGGAGGCCGTGCCCATCGGCGAGGCGGTGTCGCGGCTGGAGGCCGAAGCGTTCGACCCGGAGGTGGTGGCCTGCCTGCGAAAGATGGTGACCGACTCAGCCCCGTAGCACCGTTCCGTCCGGAACCGTGAGGGGGTCTGGCCCGTCGTGGGCCACCACCACCCGCCCCTCCACCACCACCCCCCTGCCGAACCGCACGTCGCCCCGCACCTCGAACCACCGGGCCCGGACCAAACTGGGGGGGGCGGGGATGCGCAGGTCCAGGTCGGCCACCGATCGGTAGTAGCGGGGGTCCAGCCGAACCACGGGGGGGCCGAGGCCCGGGTCCCGGGCCGGATTGGGCACCAGGGGGCTCTCCTCTCCCAGGACGTAGGCGTCGCTGCGCCGGACCAGCAGGTCGTCCGTGGTCTTGACCGGGGCGAACCGCCGGCGGCCCACCACCACCCCCACCGACCGGTCGAACGCTCCGATGGCCGCGCCCATGGCGGTCTCCAGTTGGACCACGCCCACGCCCCCCACCTCCTTCCGGTTGACGATCAGGGGAAGGTCCAAGCCGCCCTCCCTCAGCCGGTCGCGCACGGCGTGCAGGTCGAGCCAGAGGTTGTTCGTGTTGAACACCGGGAACCGGTCGGTGTCCTGGAACTCGTCCACGTGCTCCGCGGGCACCTGGGCGATCTCCAGCAGTTCCAGGCGGCCCCGCCGCACGACCAGGGTGCCGCCCTTGACGTCGGCCGGGGTCTTGGGGGTCACCTCCAGGGCGAACGCGAGCCCGTCCCGGGCCATGAGCCCCAGGAGGGCGGGGTGGGGGCTGGCCCCGAGGTTGTCCGCATTGGATACGAAGGCCCAGCGGATCCCAGCCGCGAGCAACCTCTCCAGCAGGCCCGATCCGGCCAGGGCGGCATACAGGTTGCCGTGGCCCGGCGGCGCCCAGGCCTCCTTGTGGTCCGCTCCGGCCAGCGGTCCGCCGTCGTCCACCCGGATCCGGGGAAACCGGTGCTGCACGAAGTCCACCGGCAGCCCCCGCACCCGCAGGTCGTCCAGGGGCAGGGCCCGCAGGGTGTCGTCGCGGGTGGCGAAGGAGTTCATGAACACCACGGGAAGGTCGGCGCCGGTGCGCTTGCGCATCCGGAGAACGTGGTCCACCAGGAGGTCCAGGAAGGTCCGCCCCTGCTTGACCGGCACCAGGCTCTTGGCCCGGTCCATGCGCATGGAGGTGCCGAGCCCGCCGTTCAGCACGATCCAGGCGAGCTGGGACCACCGGTCCTCCCCCTGCCGGCGGAGTTCGGGGGTGTCCAGCTGCTCCTGGGGAACCATCCTTTCGGCTCCCGCCGGCGCGATCTCGGGCCAGCGCACGGTGCCGGTCTCGCCGGACCGGTACCGCCGGTACAGGCGGGCGAAGGTGTCGAACGCCTCCGGCGGCTCGCCGGCGTCCTGGAACATGCCGCGAAACGTCTCCAACGCCTCTTCCACCGGCAGCATCATGGGTCGCTCCTTTCCGGATTTAGGCTGAAGAGACTGGGAAGCCCCCTCAGGCCCCTACGGGGCCGTCTAGAGACTAGAGACTAGAAACTAGAAAAATCTTTGGAACCTCGGCCTGTGAGATTCGACCGACGACCGTAGACCGAAGTTACATGGAAGCCCCTTCGGCCCTGGGGGGCCCTACAACGGAGAAGGGTAACGTTCGTTGGTCCGGGGCCATCGCCGGCGGCGGTTCGGGGAAGCGGCCCGGCCGCCTAGCGGGCCGAAGGCCCCCGACCGACGACCAACGACTGACGACCGACGACCGAAGTTACTGGGAAGCATACGGCGTGGGCCGGCCCCCGGGCAACCTGCCCCCTCGCGGCGGGCCAGGGGGGGCAGGGGTTGCGAAACGCCCCCGGTTGGGGTAGGAAAGGCGGTCCCCGACTGCCTTGCCGGAGGGTTCGGTGTCATCCACGTTTCTCCAGGCGTTCGTCACCCTGTTCGCCATCCTGGACCCGGTGGGCAACACCCCGGTGTTCCTGGCCCTGACGGCCGACCTGCCGGCCCCGGCCCGACGGGGGGTGGCCCTGCGGGCCACGGTGTACATGGTGGCCGTGCTCCTGTTCTTCTCCCTGGCAGGCCGGTTCATCTTCGGCCTGTTCGGGGTGACCCTGGCCGCGTTCCGGGTCACGGGGGGCCTGATCCTGCTGAAGGTGGGGTTCGACATGCTCGAGGCCCGGGACAACCGCATGAAGCGCACCGACGAGGAGGAGGCCGCGGCCCGGGAGAAGGAGGACGTCTCCCTGATCCCCCTGGCCATCCCCATGCTGGCCGGACCGGGGGCGATCTCGGCCGTGCTGATGCTAACCGACGCCGGCCACGGGCCCATGGAGACGGCCATGGTGTGGGCGGCGGTGGCGGCCAACGCCGTCCTGGTGTACGCGGCGTTCCGCCTGGCGGAGCCGCTGTCGCGGTGGATGGGGGCCACCGGCGAGCGGTTGGTGACCCGGTTGATGGGGCTGCTGCTCGTCTCGCTGGCGATCCAGTTCGTGATCAAAGGGGTGCAGGAGATATGGACCGGATGACGGACAGACCCGAGGAGCCGGAGGCCGAGGGGGCGCTTGCGCAGGCGGCGGATCGCGGTAGCCTGGAGGCCATGGACCGAACCAGCTCCTTCCACCGCCTTCGAAAGGCGCGGCAGCGCGCAGCGCACCGCCGCAGAGGCCTGCCGGTGTCCCGCATGGGTCGGGACGCCGGACCGGTGCTCCTGGGCCGCACGGGGGACCTGGCCCCCGACCTGCGCCGCGTGATCGCGGAGTTCGTGGACCGGGCGTTGGCCTACCCCTGGGTCTGGGGGTGTTTCCTCGAGGCCACCCGCGAGGGGGAGAGGCTGATCCTGCACGTGCCGCGCCCCATGACCCGGGCCCTGGAATGCTTGGCCCGCACCTGGCTGGCGGAGATCGAGGCCCGCAGGCCGTCCCCGCCGCTTACGGTGACGGTGTGCCCCTCGCCCCCGGCCGCGGGGTCCGGGGTGAGGACCCTGTTCCGCCGCTGACCCCTCCGGAGGATTCCCGATGACGCCCCCCCTGCTGGAGCGCGCCGACACGGTGCTGGTGGTGGTGGACCTGCAGAGCCGTCTCCTGTCGCACATCCCCGGTGCCGAGGCCGTGGTGGACCGGGCGGTGCGGCTCGTGCGGGCCGCCCGGGTGCTGGACCTGCCGATCCTGTGGACCGAGCAGGAGAAGCTCGGGCCCACGGACCCGCGGGTGGTCGAGGCCCTGCCCGGGATCGAGCCGATCCGGAAACTCGATTTCGGGTGTTTCGGATGCGACGCGTTTTCCCCGGCCCTTCGCGCCACGGGCCGCGGGACCCTGCTCCTGGTGGGGATCGAGGCCCACATCTGCGTGGCCCAGACCGCGCTCCAGGCCCTGCAGGCCGACTACGGGGTGCACGTGGCGGCCGACGCCGTGGCCTCACGCGACCCCCTGCACCGGGATCTGGCCCTGCGGCGGATCGAGGCGGCCGGGGGCGTGGTCACCTGCTGGGAGTCGGCCCTGTACGAGCTGCTGGAACGGGCCGGCACGGAGGAGTTCCGGGCGTGCCTGCCCCTCGTGAAGGGGGCGTAGCACCGGCTCATCCCCTTCGCCGGGGGTGCTTCTCCTCGAAGAACAGGCAGTCCCGGCCCGAGATCCGGCGCACCTCGTCGCCGGGCACGGACCGGGTTTTGAACCCCAGGGCCCGACATCCCCGGGGCGCGCGGGGGTCCCAGGTCACGTAGAAGTGGCGGCAGCGCAGGCAGGGCGGGCGGCTCACGGCAGGCCCTCATTCGGGAGGGGCCCCGGCCCGGCGGCGGTGGCGCCACGCGTACACCCCGCACAACAGGGCCAGGGCCGGGGCCAGGTACCAGAACGCCCGGCGGGAGTAGGCCGCCACCAGGTCCTGGTTGTTCCCCACGAAGTAGCCGATCGCGGCCAGCACCACCACCCACGCGCCGGCGCCCAGGCAGGTGTACAGGCAGAACGGCACCAGCCGCATCCGGGCGAGCCCCGCCGGAAACGAGATGTACTGGCGCACCCCGGGCACCAGCCGCCCCACAAAGGTGCTGATCTCGCCGTGACGCCGGAAGAACCCCTCGACCCTCTCCAGGGCCCGGGGGGTCAGCCCCACGTACCGGCCGTACCGGTGCAGGAACGGCCGGCCCAACCACACCGCCAGGCCGTAGTTGAACAGGGCCCCGAGCAGGCTTCCCAGGATCCCCGCCACGATCACCCAGACGAGGCTCATCTCGCCGCGGCTGGCCAGGTATCCGGCCGGGGGGATCACCACCTCGCTGGGGAAGGGGAAGAACGAGCTCTCCAGGAACATCAGGGCCACGATGCCCGGGTACCCGAGCCTCCCCACCGTGGCCACGATCCACAGCACCGCCGCGTGCAGCAGCCGCATCACCGGTTCTCCACCAGGACGTATCCGCCCCCTCTTGCGAGCTCCTTGGCCCCGGGGAGCTCCGGCAGGTGTTTGGGCCGGGTCAGGGCCAGCACCCGCCGGGGGCCGCTCCAGAGCTCAAGGAACGCCTTCCGGTCCAGCACCCGCCTCTTTGCGGCGGGGCCCTCGAAGGCCAGCTCCCGGCCGATCCCCCCGAGCACGGGCAGCCGTCCCGTGTAGAAGGCGAACCCGGCGGACAGGTCCCGGTACTCGGCCAGCACCGTGCCGGGCTCCCAAAGGGACTGGGCGGCCCGGCCCGCGGGGCGGGCCGTGCGCAGGGGCAGGGCGTCACCCCGGGAGAACGCCCAGGCGGTGGTGGCGGCCAGGGCCGCGGCCAGGCAGGCCGCGGCCGCCCCCGGCCGCGCTCCGGTCCGAGCGGTCCAGGCCAGGGCCCCGGCCCCGGCCAGGCCGAGGACGGCGGCCAGGGGAAGGAACAGCTCGCCGACGCGGCCGGGGGGAACGCCGGCCAGGTCGCCCCCCCGCAGGGGCACCACGCCCAGGCCAACCACGAGCGCCGCGCCCGCCAGCGCCAGGGTGACCCCCCCGCACCAGCGCAGCGGCGTCCGGGTCTCGCCGGGGGCGCCGGCCAGGGCCGCGGCCCCCAGGAGACACACGGCCGGGTAGGCGGCCAGCACGTACAGGGGGAGCTTCGTCGCCGGCAGGCTGAAGAACGCCGGGGGCACCAGGGCCCACAGGACCAGGAGCGCCGCAAGGGGCGGGGAGCGGCGGGCCGCGGCCCGGCGGCCGGCCGGCGCGAGCAGGATCCAAGGGAGGCCCAGGGCGGGGAACACGAGGAGGTAGTAGTGCCAGGGATGGGGGTGCCCCATGCCGCCGCTCCGGAGCCGGCTCGCGATCTGGCCGCCCAGGAAGTAGTCGAGCAGCCCCGGAGTGGCGGCCACCACGTAGGCGAACCAGGGCAAGGCTACGGCCAGGGCCAAGGGGACGCCCCAGGAGACGCCCCAGGGCCGGCTGCGGCCCCCTCGCCCCCGGTGGAACGCCAGGAACGGGCCGAGCACGAGCAGGGGGACGATCCAACCCACCGGTCCCTTGGTGAGGAACGCCAGGCCCAGGGAGAGGTACAGGACGATCCGGGCCGGCGTGCGTCCCTTTCCGCTCCAGACGTCGTAGGCGCTGGTGATCACCAGGGTCTGGCACAGGCACAGCAGCAGGTCGGTGGTGAGCATGCGCTCGGCCCCCACCACCGCCGGGGTGGTGGCCGCCAGCGCCACGGCCCAGGGCGCGGCGCCCTCGCCCAGGTGCCGGCGGGCGAACCGCCACAGCACCAGGACCAGGGCCGCCGCGAGCACGCCCTGGCCGGCCCGGGCGCCCCACTCGGTGGGCCCCAGGGCGGCGTAGCCCAGGGAGGTGATCCAGTAGACGAGGGGGGGCTTGTGGAAGTGGTGGATCCCGAGGAGCCGGGGGAACAGCCAGTCCCCCGACGCCCACATCTCCCGGGCGATCTCGGCGTACCGGGCGTCGGACGGCTCGACCAGTCCGTAGGAACCCAGGCCCACCCACAGGGCGACCGCGGCCAGGACGAACGCTCCGAGGTCACGCGCTCTGGGCATCCGGGGGGTCGTCCTTCCACAGCATGAGGTTTCGCACGTACACCACCGACCCGAACGCCTGGCCCAGGATGAACACGGGGTCGCGGCGGTGGATCGCGTAGGCGAGCAGGAGCACGCTGCCCCCCAGCGACAGGTACCAGAACGCCTTGGGCACGGTGGAGCGCCGCTTGCGCTCGGTGACGATCCACTGCACCAGCATCCGGCCCGAGAACAGGGCCTGGGCCCCGAAGCCGACCACGAGCCACGGGTCCCAGGTCACCGGATCTCCTCCCAACGGTAACCCAGGTGGCGCTTCTGCATCCAACGTACCGCGAACAGGTCCATCAGCGGGCCCACGAGCCGGTTCCAAAGGTGGTACTTGGCTTCGCCGTAGCGCCGGGGCCGGTGGTTCACGGGCACCTGCACGACCCGGGCCCCCTCCATCTTGAGGAGGGTGGGCAGGAACCGGTGAAGCCCGTTGAACAGTTTCAGCCGGGCCAGGTACTCGCTGCGGTACACCTTGAGGGAGCAGCCCGTGTCCACGATGTCGTCGTGGGTCACCCGGTTGCGGACGGCGTTGGCGATGCGCGAGCTCACCCTCTTCACGAACGGGTCCCTGCGCCGGGCGCGCACCCCCACCACCACGTCGGCCCGGTCCAGGTGCTCCAACAGGCGCGGGATGTCGCGGGGGTCGTTCTGGAGGTCGGTGTCGAGGGTGACCACCACCTCGCCCCGGGCCGCCCGGAACCCGGCGTCCATGGCGGCCGTGAGGCCCCAGTTCCGGTCCAGGGCCACCACGCGCACCCCCAGGGACGGGTAGCGGTCCCGGATCTCGAGCATCCGCTCGCGGCTGCGGTCGGTGGATCCGTCGTCCACGAACACGCACTCCACCTGCCACGGGGGGACCAGGCCGGCGACCACCTCCTGGAGCTCCGCGGCCAGCAGGGGGAGGTTCTCCTCCTCGTTGTAGACGGGCAGCACGATCGAGAGCCGCATGGCCGCCTCCGGGGCTGATTCGGGCCGGCCCGGCGAGTATACGTGCCGGCCTGGGGAGCGGGAAACCCCTCGGCCGACCCGTTCCGTGGGGTCACTCCGGGCCGAGGCCGAAGGGCCGGGTGCCGTGGGGCCGGGCGGTGTCGAAGGCCGGAGAATGTACCGGAACCGGCCCTTGGGCACAATCCGGGGGCGGGGGCGCGGGGACCTAAAGTTTCGATCCAGGGCGCCGATGAGTAGGATCAACCCGCGCACACCCCGTTTCCGGATAGGAGGTTTGGACGGTGAAGATCCTCACGGTTGACGACTCCTCGACCATGCGGCGCATCATCAAGAACACCCTGAACCGCCTCGGTTACACGGACGTGGTCGAGGCAGAGCACGGTGTGGACGCTTTGGCGAAGATGGCGGGTGTGGGGCTGGTGCTGACCGACTGGAACATGCCGGAGATGGATGGGTTGACCTTCGTCAAGGCCCTGCGGTCCAATCCCCAGTACAAGGAGATCCCCATCATCATGGTGACCACCGAGGCCGCCAAGAAGGAGATCCTGGAGGCGATCAAGGCGGGGGTCACGGACTACATCGTGAAGCCGTTCACCCCGGACACGTTGAAAGAGAAGATCGAACGGGTGCTGGCGGCCTGATCTCGAGGATCTCCCATGTACAACGTGGAGTACATCAATCCGTTCATCGCGGCCACGGTGCAGGCCCTGGAGGTCATGGCCGGGATGAAGCCCGAACGGGGAAAACCGTTCGTGAAAACCGACCACGTGGCGGCCGGCGACATCAGCGGCGTGATCGGGTTGGCCGGCGAGGCCGTGGGGTCGGTGGCCGTGACCTTCCCGGAGAGCCTGGCCCTCAAGGTGTACGAGGCGATGGTCGGCGAGGAGGCCCGGGGCCTGGACGACGAGGTGCGGGACGCCGTGGGCGAGATCGCCAACATGATCGCCGGCGGGGCCAAGGCCGAGCTGACGAAGGAGGGTTACCAGTTCCGCATCGCCATCCCCACGATCGTGGTGGGAAAGAACCACACCATCGAGCACAAGGGGCAGGGGCCGTGCCTGGTGGTGCCGTTCGAGGTGGACGGGGAGACGTTCTGGGTGGAGGTGAGCTTCCTTCCCGGCCGGGAGTAGACCGGCCGGGAGCCGCCGGGGTCTGCCATCCGCCCGGTGTGTGTGGTACATTCGAGCCGCCGTGAGCGGATCCCTCCCCCCGCCTTCGGAGGCGCACCCCGCGACCCATGGACCGAGGAGCCACCCTGTCGGTACCCGGCTTGCTGAACCGCCACAGCGGCGTGCTGGTGGCGGGCGGGGTCATGAGCATCGTCTTCCTCATGATCCTCCCCCTGCCGAGGGCCGTCCTGGACCTCCTGCTGGCCCTCAACATCAGCTTCTCGGTCCTGATCTTCCTCCTCGCCATGTACACGGAACGGCCGCTGGACTTCTCGCTGTTCCCCAGCGTGCTGCTGATCACCACGCTGTTCCGGCTCGCCCTGAACATCTCGTCGACCCGTCTGATCCTGACCCAGGGGGACAAGGGGATCGAGGGCGCCGGCAGGATCATCGCGGCGTTCGGGTCGTTCGTGGTGGGCGGGAACTTCGTGGTGGGGATCGTCATCTTCCTGATCCTGGTGGTGATCAACTTCGTGGTGATCACGAAGGGGGCGACCCGGATCGCGGAGGTGAGCGCCCGGTTCACCCTGGACTCGATGCCGGGCAAGCAGATGGCGATCGACGCCGACCTGAACGCGGGCCTGATCGACGAGACCGAGGCCCGGAACCGTCGGGAGGAGATCGCCCGGGAGGCGGACTTCTACGGCGCCATGGACGGCGCGAGCAAGTTCGTGCGGGGCGACGCCATCGCGGGCCTGGTGATCACGGGCATCAACATCCTGGGCGGGTTGGTGATCGGGGTGCTCCAGCTGGGCATCCCCCTGGACCGGGCGGTGCGCACCTACACCACCATGACCGTGGGCGACGGGCTGGTGAGCCAGATGCCGGCCCTGATCATCTCCACGGCCGCGGGCATCCTGGTGACCCGGGCCGGGAGCCAGTCGAACCTGGGCGAGGTCCTTCCCCGGCAGTTGGGGCAGGTGCCCGAGGCCCTGGGCGTGGCGGGCGGGGTGCTGCTGGTGCTGGGGGTGGTGCCCGGGCTGCCGTTCTTCCCGTTCGCGGTGTTGGCCGCGGTGCTGGGGGGCACGGCCTACAGCCTGAAGAGGGTGCGCGGGGCCGAGGCCCGTCGGAAGGAGGAGGCGGCGCGCCAGGAGGCGGAGAAGGTGCCGGCGGCCCCGCCCGGCCCGGAGGACGTGACCCCCCTGCTCCAGGTGGACGTGCTGGAGCTGGAGGTGGGGTACGGCCTGCTGCACCTGGTGGACGCGGCCCAGGGGGGGGACCTGCTGGAGCGGATCCGGTCGATCCGTCGGCAGATCGCCCTGGAAGCGGGCATCGTGGTGCCCCCGATCCGCATCCGCGACAACCTCCAGCTGCGGCCGGGGGAGTACATGATCCTGATCAAGGGGATCGAGGTCGCCCGGGCGGAGCTGAAGGAGGGGTACCTCCTGGCCATGAATCCGGGGCTGGGGGAAGAGGGGCTCGACGGCATCCCCACCAAGGAGCCGGCCTTCGGGCTCGACGCCCTGTGGATCCGGGATGAGCTGCGGGAGGAGGCCCAGATCAAGGGATACACGGTGGTGGACCACTCCACCGTCATCGCCACCCACCTGACCGAGATCATCAAGCAGAACGCCCACGAGCTGCTGGGGCGCCAGGAGACCCAGAACCTGTTGAACGTGGTCAAGGAGCAGGCCCCGGCCCTGGTGGAGGAGCTGGTGCCCGGGCTGCTGCCGCTGGGCGTGGTGCAGAAGGTGCTCCAGAACCTGCTGCGGGAGCGGGTGAGTATCCGCGACCTGCGCACCATCCTCGAGACCCTGGCCGACTACGCGCCGGTCACGAAGAACCCAGAGCCCCTCACCGAGTACGTCCGTGCTGCCCTGCGGCGGGCCATCACCAAGCAGTACCAGGACGCCGACGGAAAGCTCCCGGTCATCGCCCTGGACCACCGCCTCGAGGAGACCCTGCTCGCGGCGGTGCAGAGGACCGAGCACGGGTCGTTCCTGTCCCTGGAGCCGTCGGTGGCCCAGCAGGTGCTCACGGCGCTGGGCCGGGCGGCCGAGGCCGCCACCCTGGAGAACCTGGTGCCGGTGGTGCTGACCTCGCCGGCCCTGAGGCTGCCGCTGCGGAAGCTCACCGAGCGGGTGCTGCCGAGCCTGGTGGTGCTGAGCCACAACGAGGTGGAGGGCCCGATCCGAACGATCCGGATGGTGAGCCTTGAAAGTTAGGAAGTTCCAGGCCGTGGACATGGCCGAGGCCCTCCGCAAGATCAAGGAGGAGCTCGGGCCGGACGCCGTGATCCTGTCGACCCGGCAGGTCAAGCCGGGCAAGGGGGTGTTCGGCCTGCTGGGCCGCCCGATCCTCGAGGTGACGGCCGCGGCAGACCTGGACGGCCTGGCGCGCAAGGCCGCGCCGCCCGGCGCGCTGGGCCGCGCCGCCTCCCCCCGACCGGAGCCCGCCCGCCCGGGCGGTGCCGACTCGGGGGCGATCCTGGCCCTCCAGGCCGACATCGACAGCCTCAGGGAGGAGCTCGACCTCCTGGCCCGTCGGCCCCGCCGCACGCCCGTGGACGGGGTGGCCTCCGAGGTGCGGGGCCTGGTGGCCAAGGTGGAGCGGTTGCTGGAGGAGACGGCCCGGTTCGAGCGGCTGCGCCTGGCCCCGGGGCTGCGCCGGCTCCACGACCACCTGGAGGCGATCGACGTGGACCCGGCCCTGGCGGCACGGGTGCTGGGGTTCCTCCAGCAAAAGGTGGACCAGGGCGCGGTGGCGGCCGGCCGCGAGGTGGCCGCGTTCCGGGAGCTGGTGTCCCGCACGGTGCGGGTGTCGGGCCCGTTGCGTCCCGGCGACGGCCGGCCCCGGGTGGCGGTGTTCGTGGGCCCCACCGGGGTGGGCAAGACCACCACCGTGGCCAAGCTGGCGGCCCGGTTCGCCCTGCAGGACGGCCGCCGGGTGGGCCTGCTGACCGTGGACACCTTTCGGATCGCGGCGGTGGAGCAGCTCAAGACCTACGCCAACATCATGGGCGTGCCGCTGCGGGTGGCCCTGGACCGGGGGTCGTTCTTGGACGCGGTCGAGGGATTTTCGGACCGGGATCTGGTGCTCGTGGACACCGCGGGCCAGAGCCCCCGGGACGAGGAGAGCCTTGTCGAGCTGCTGGAGCTCCTTCCGCCCGGCGTGGAGACCGAGGTGTACCTGGTGTTGGCGGTGACGACCCGGGGCCGGGACCTGGAGCGGATCCTGCGCCACTACGCGCTGCTCGAGCCGGCCCGGCTCCTGCTCACCAAGCTGGACGAGACCGACTGCCACGGGCCGCTCCTGGGGCTGCCGCTGGTCTCCCGGCTGCCCCTGAGTTACCTGACCACGGGCCAGAACGTGCCCGATGACATCGAGGAGGCCACGCCCGCGGGCGTGGCGGCGTACCTGGTGCGGGGGCTGGAGGGGGCGTCGTGAGGGACCAGGCGCAACGGCTCCGGCAGATGGCCACCGAGCGGGCCGGCCCCGCCCCCACGGACGGCGCCCGGGTCCTGGCCGTGACCAGCGGAAAGGGGGGGGTCGGGAAGACGAGCCTGGTGGCCAACCTGGCCGTGTCGCTGTCGGGCCGAGGCCGTTCGGTCACCGTGCTGGACGCGGACTTCGGGCTGGCCAACCTGGACATCCTGCTGAACCTGAACCCCTCCCGGAACCTGGGGCACCTGCTGCGGGGCGAGGCCCCGGCCGAGGAGATCCCGGTGGAGGTGGTGCCGGGGTTTCGGGTCATTCCCGGGGCCTCGGGGGTGGGGGAGATGGCCGACCTGGACCCGGCCCAACGGGCGAGGCTGGTGCACGAGGCGGGCCGCCTGGCCGCGGGCGCGGAGTTCTTTCTGATCGACACGGCGGCCGGCATCGGCCGAAACGTGGTGGACCTGTGCGCGGCGGCAGGGGAGGTGTGGGTGGTGACCAACGCCGAGCCCACGGCGCTCACCGACGCCTACGGGTTGATCAAGGTGCTGTGGAGCCGGGATCCAGACGCCCGGGTGGCCGTGGTGGTGAACGGCGTGGCCGACGAGGCGTCGGCCCGGGCGATCCACGACCGGCTCGACCGGGTGGTCCAGCGGTTCCTGGGCCGGAGGGTGGGCTGGGCCGGGTTCGTGGTCCACGACGACCACGTGCGACGGGCCGCCCTGCGCCAGGTGGCGTTCGTGACGGCGTACCCGCGGTGCCCCGCGTCCCGGTGCGTGGCGGCCCTGGCCGACAGGCTGCTGGGACGAGACGGGGGCGCGGCGGGCGGGGTGACCCGGTTCTGGCAGCGGCTCGCGGCCGGGGGGGCGCGATGATCGCCGGGCGGCTCTGGCCGGGCCGCGGTGGGTTCGCCCTGGTCTTGGCCGTCTCGGCCGTGCTGGGGGCGGCCGTGCCGAGCCGGGCGGTGGTGCTCGCCCGGGTGGAACCGGGCTGGAGCCCGTTCCTGCGAGCCGGCCCGCCCCCGGGCCGGGAGGCCCTGTGGGCCGAGGCGGGCCGCACCCTGGCGGAGGATCCGGCGCGGGTGGCCCGGGTGGTGGGGAAGGCGGCCGCGGCAGCCGGGGCTCCGGCGCAGTTGCGGGGGCTGTGGGCCGACGCCCTGTACCTGGCCGGACGCGACACCCTGTGGCAGGCGGAGCGGGTGTACCGGACTCTCGTGAAGGAGGAGCTGGACGCCGAGCAGACCGCGTGGTGCTGGTTTCAGTTGGGGAACGTGCAACGAATCCAGGGGTTTCCGGAGGCGGCGGCCGTGTCCTACGAGCAGGCGGTCCCCGGCAGTCGCGAGCCGTGGCAGCGGGCCCTGCGGTTCGACCGGGCCGCCCTGGCGCTGGAGGCGGGCCGGATCCCCGAGGCGGTCGCGGCCTGGAGGGCCTGGGTCCGTGCGTACCCCCGGGCGCCCGGCCGGGTGGTGGGGCTGTACCTGTGGGGGGAGAGCCTGTGGCGGGCGGGAGCCGAGGCCGAGGCCGTGGAGCGGTTCCGGCAGGCCCGCAGGCTCGACCCGGACGGGTGGCGGGTCCGGACCGAGACGGCCCGGGCGATGGCCGAGGCGTTCGAGGCGGCGGGTGACGTGGATGCCGCGGCGGACGTCCTGGAGGCGGTGGCCCGCCTACACCCCGGCACGGCCGATGGGGCGGAGGCGCTCCTGGCCGTGGGGGCCCTGTGGACCAAGGAAGGGCGGGTGGAGCGGGCGGCGGCCGCCTACGCCCGCCTGCTGGACGGCCCGGCCCCGGCCGAGGCGGCCCGGGAGGCCCGGCTTCGGCTGGCCCTGCTGGGGGTTCGGTTCGCCGAGCGGGTGGAGCTGACCGAACCGTACCCCGCGTACCGGTGGTTCTACCGGCCGCGGCCGGTGTTGGAGGATCTGGCCGGGGGACGGGACCCCCTGGCGGCCCAGCGGGCTCTGGAGGGGTTGGCCGAGCTGGCCCGGTCCGATGGGGATGCCCAAGCAGCCCTGGGGTTCCTGGAGCGGGTGTTCCGGGACTACCCCGAGAGCCCCGAGTCCGGCCGGGCCTACGAGGCGTTCGTGTCGTTGCTGGAGGCCCGGGTGGCGGAGCTGGTCCGGGACGGGGATCCGGCGGCCGGACTGCTGCTGTTCGAGCGGTTTCGCGGGTCCGCCGGGTGGGTGGCCACCCGGGACCTCGGCGCCCTGGTCTGGGAGGCGGCCCGGGCGGCCGAGGCGTTGGGGGCGTGGGATCGGGCGCTGGAGCTCTACGGCGAGGTCAAGGCCATGGGAAGCCGGGCCGTGCCCGCCCGGCGGGCCGAGGCGGCGGCCCTGCGCCTCCGGGCCCGCGAGGGGGACCCGGACGCGGTGGCCCGTTGGGCCGCGGAGCGGCCGCGGGACTGGCGGGCCCAGCTGGCCCTGGCCCGGGTGCGGGCGGACGAGGGGGATCGGTCCGGAGCCCTGGAAGCGTTCCGGCGGGCCTTGGCCCGGGCCCCGGACGACGCCGCCCGCTACGCGGTGCGGATCGAAATGGACCGGGTGGGGCGGGGCGAGGCCCGAACCCAGGATCTGTTCCGGGCCTGGAAGGCCCGCCGGGAGCTGTGGCAGAAGTTGGCGGCCGAGGGGGGGCGCGACCTGCCCGCCCCGAGCCCGGTGGCGGGGGGGCGGTTGGCCTTCGCCCTGGGCCGGTACGGCGAGGCCCTGAGCCTGCTGCCGGCGAAGGGGGGCGAGCCGGTGGACCGGCTGTTCCGGTCGGTGTCGGCCCTGCGGACCGGGGACGGCTCCGGGGCCCGGGCCGCGTGGGTCGACCTGGCCGAGACCGAGGACCCGGTGGCGTCCGGGGCGGCCCGGGCGCTGGCCGGGGCCGAAGCGCTTCTGACCCGGGAGGGGAAGCCGTGACCGCGGTGCCGGAGGAGCTCCGGGAAGCGATGCTGCGGTTCCAGGAGGCCACCGAGCGGCTCCAGGGGTCGTACGCCAGGCTCCAGGACGAGGTGCGGGAGCTCCGCAGGCGGCTGGAGGCGAAGGACCGGGAGCTGGACCGCTCCCTGGCGGAGAGGGCCCGTCTCACCAACTACCTGGAGCACCTGCTGGAGAGCGTGCCCAGCGGGGTGGTGGCCGTGGACCCCGAGGGCCGGATCTCGACCCTGAACCGGGCCGCCCAGGAGATCACGGGGTTCGGGCCGGAGGCCGTGGGGAAGCCGTTCTCCCACGTGTTCCGGTTCGAGGAGCCGGCCGAGGCCGATCTCGACGCCCTGGAGGCGGTGTCCCGGCCGGTCGTCACCCTGCACCGGAGCGACGGTCGCCGGGTGCTGCTGGGGCTTCGGGTGTCGCCGTTCCGCGGGGAGGCCGGGGAGGTGCTGGGGCGGGTGGTGGTGTTCCAAGACGTGACCCGCCTGCGTCGGCTCGAGGAGCAGGAGGAGCGGAACCGACGGCTGGTGGCCATGGGCCAGATGGCCGCCGGCATCGCCCACGAGATCCGGAACCCCCTGGGCAGCCTGGAGCTGTTCGCCCACCACCTGGTGGAGGAGCTGCGGGGCACGGCCCACGAGGACCTGGCCGGCCAGGTGCTCAAGGGACTCCAGAACCTCTCCCGGATCACGGGGAACCTGCTTCTCTTCGCGCGGCAGGTGGAGCCGCGGTGCCAGACGGTGGACCTGAGGGAGGTGGTCGCCGAGGCGGCCCTCTACGCCCGGTCGGCGATCCGGGCCAAGGGCGCGCGCCTGGAGGAGGACCTCCGGCCGGCGCCGGTCCTGGCGGACCCGGATCTGGTCCGCCAGGCCCTGCTGAACGTGCTCCTGAACGCGGCCCAGGCCGTGGACTCGGGGGGGCGGGTACGGGTGGAGTGCGCTCCGGTGGACTCCGAGGAGCCCCCGGCGGTCCGGGTGGCCGTGTGGGACGACGGGCCGGGCGTGCCGGAGGCGGAGCGGGAGCGGATCTTCGACCCGTTCTACACCACCCGGGCCCGGGGGGTGGGGCTGGGGCTCGCCATCGTGCAGCGGATCGTGGCGGCCCACGGCGGCTGGGTGGCGGTGGACGGCTCCCCCTGGGGAGGGGCCCGGTTCACCCTGTCGTTCCCGGCGGAACGGCCGGGAGCCACGCCCCCCGAACCATGAGACGGGGGCCCAGGGGCGGGCTTGTGCCTGGAGTATTCGGGGAGCGAAGAGGTTTTTTGCCTCCCAGCTTTCCAGCTTCCTAGCCTCCGAACGGAGACTCCTCGGTGAGCGACGCGAGACATCTACTGGTGGTGGATGACGATCCGGACATGCGCCTGGCCCTGGAGCTCACCCTGCGCAAGGCCGGGTACCGGTGCACCCTGGCCGCGGACGGGCAGGAGGCGCTGGATCTGCTGCGGCGCCAGGGGTTCGATCTGGTGGTGACGGATTTGCGCATGCCCCGGGTGGGGGGGATCGAGCTGCTGGAGCGGATGAGCGCGGCCGCGCCCCACACCCCGGCGCTGGTGATCACGGCCCACGGCTCCGTGGACGCGGCCGTGGAGAGCATGAAGCGGGGTGCGGTGGACTTCCTGCAGAAGCCGTTCGGCCCAGACGTGCTGCTGGCCAAGGTGTCGGCGGTGCTGGGGCGGCCGGCGGCCCCCAGGCGGGGCAGGCCCCGGACGCCGTTCGTGGCCGAGGATCCGGCCATGGAGCGGGTGCTGAGCCTGGTGGAGGCGGCCGCAGCCACCCGGGCCACCGTGCTGATCACCGGCGAGAGCGGCACGGGGAAGGAGGTGGTGGCCCGCAGGATCCACGAGCTCTCCCCGTGGGCCGAGGGGCCGTTCGTGGGGGTGAACTGCGCCGCGATCCCGGCCAACCTCATGGAGAGCGAGCTGTTCGGCCACGAGAAGGGCGCGTTCACCGGGGCCACCGAGGCCCGGCCCGGCCGGTTCGAGCAGGCCCAGGGCGGGACCCTGCTGCTGGACGAGGTGAGCGAGATGGAGCCGGCGCTCCAGGCCAAGCTCCTGCGGGTGCTCCAGGAGCGGGAGGTGGAGCGGGTGGGGGGGCGCAAGACGATCCCTTTGGAGCTGCGGGTGGTGGCCACCACCAACCGGGACCTGCCCGAGGAGGTGCGCCGGGGCCGGTTCCGGGAGGACCTGTACTACCGGCTCCAGGTGATCCCGATCCAGGTGCCGCCCCTGCGGAGCCGTCGTCGGGACATCCTGCCCCTGGCCAGACATTTCCTGGCCGCCGCCTGCCGGGCGTACGGGTTGGAGGAGGCCACCCTCACGGCGGCCGCGGAGAAGGCCCTGCTGGCCCACGACTGGCCGGGCAACGTACGGGAGCTGCAGAACGCGGTGGAGCGGGCGGCCGTGATCTGCCGGGGTGGGCCGGTGGGGCCGGAGCACCTGTTCCTGGAGGAGGCCGCGGTCCGACCGGACGGCGGGATCCGGGTCGACGGCACCCTGGACGAGATGGAGCGGAAGATCATCCTCGCCGCGTACGCCCAGCACGGCCACAACAAGAAGGCCACGGCCCGGGCCCTGGGCATCAATGTGAAGACCCTGCGGGCCAAGCTCCGGGCCTACGGGGTGGAGGGGGCGGAGCCGGGGGGAGAGGGCTGAACCCTCCGGGGGGAGAAACCGGACCCGTGGGCGTGGCGGGCGCGGTGCGCAGGGGGCGCGTTTCGGGGGCTCGGAACCGGCTTCCGGCCGGAAGGGGGTCGGTGGCCCCGTCCTTGCAGGGCTTCGAGCCCGCGGGCATCGGAGGAATCGAGCGACGCGGAGGAGACGAGGTGGGTTTTCTTCGGGCGATGGACGGGGTGGTGGGGCCGCTGGTGGAGGAGCTGCGCTACCGTCAGCGCAGGCAGGCGATGCTGGCCGCCAACGTGGCCAACGCGGACACGCCGGGATACCGGGCCCTGGACGTGCGGTTCGACCGGGCCATGGCCCGCCACGGGCTGCGGCTGGCCACCACCCATCCGCGCCATCTCGGCGGCGCCCGGGCTTCCGGCCGGCAGACGGTGGTGGCGGCGAGGGGGACGCCCCGGCGGGACGGAAACGACGTGGACATCGACCGGGAGATGGCGAAGATCGCGCAGAACCAGATCGAGTACCAGTTCCTGACGCGGATGCTCGGCAGCCGGTTCCGCAAGCTCAAGGAAGCGATCACAGGGAGGCCGACGCCATGAACGGATGGTTCCGGGTGATGGACGTGTCCGCCTCGGCCCTGGCGGCCCAGAGGGCCCGCATGGAGGCCGTGGCGTCGAACCTGGCCAACGCCGAGACCACCCGCACCCCCGAGGGGGGGCCGTACCGGCGGCGGGACGTGGTGTTCGAGGCCACCCCGGTGGCCGGAACCTTCGACGACGTGTTGGCCGGGGCCGTGCGGGGGGTTCGGGTGGTGGACGTGGCGGTGGACCAGAGCCCGCCGCGGCTGCGTTACGAGCCGGGCCACCCCGACGCCGACGCCCAGGGGTTCGTGGCCTACCCCAACGTGGAGGTGCCGGTGGAGATGGTGAACCTGCTGAGCGCGGCCCGGTCGTACGAGGCGAACGTCACCGCGATCGAGGCCACCAAGAACATGCTGTTGCGGGCCCTGGAGATCTGACGAACGGCCCGGAAGGGAGATGGCCATGGTGAAGGAGATCGCAGGGGTCGGCATGCCCCAGGCCGCCGAGTCCAAGGCCGCGACCGGAGCCAAGCCGGCCAAGGACTTCGGCGAGTTCCTGGCCGAGAGCCTGGAGAAGGTCGACACCCTCCAGCAGGAGGCGGACGCGGCCGTGACCCGGGCCGCCCAGGGCGAGGGCGACATCCAGGAGGCCATGGTGGCCGTGGAAAAGGCCGACGTGGCGTTCAAGCTCATGATGGAGGTGCGCCAGAAAATCCTGGACGCGTACCAGGAGATCATGCGGATGCAGGTGTGACCGGCCACGGGCGCGCAATTGCCACTGGAAATTCGGCCGCAGAACCCGGAAACTAAGGGAGAGAAAGCCGAACCGAACCCAGGAATCCGGATGAGAGCCTAGTCCATGGCCTTTTGGGACGCCGGCCTGGCCCAAGCGCGGGAGCTGTGGGGCAGGCTCACCGCAACCCAGCGGCTCACCCTGGTGGGGGTGACCGCTGCCCTCCTGGCCGGCCTCGCAGCCTTGATGCTGTGGGCCGGTACGCCCGAGTACACCCTCCTGTTCAGCCGCCTCACCCCCGAAGACGCCTACCAGGTCGTGGAGAAGCTGAAGGCCGAGGGAGTCCCCTACCGTCTCGAGTCGGGGGGCACGGCCGTGTTCGTGCCCGCGGACCGGGTGTACGAGATCCGGCTCCAGTTGGCCGGCGAGGGGATCCCCCAGGGGGGGCTGGTGGGGTACGAGATCTTCGATCGGTCGAGCTTCGGCATGACCGACTTCGCCCAGCGGGTCAACTACGCCCGGGCGCTGGAGGGAGAGCTGACGCGCACCATCCGGCACATGGAGGGGGTGCAGGGGGCCCGGGTCCACCTGGTGCTGCCCGAGAAGAAGCTGTTCGAGACCGAGAAGGAGCCGGCTTCGGCGTCGGTGGTGCTCCAGCTGGCTCCCGGCCGGGCCCTCACCGCCAAGCAGGTGCGCGGCGTGGTGTACCTGGTGTCGTCGAGCGTGGAGGGGCTGTCGCCCGAGCGGGTCACCGTGGTGGACACCCGGGGCAACGTGCTGTACCGGCAGGAGGGCGACGAGCCCGGGTTCCTGGCCGCCAGCCAGCTGGAGTACAAGCGGGCGTTCGAAAAGGACATGGAGCGCCGGGTCCGGGACCTGCTGGAGCGGGTGATGGGCGCGGGCAGCGCGGTGGTCCAGGTGGCGGCCGAGTTTGACTTCTCCCGGGTGGAGGAGACGGCCGAGACCTACGATCCCGAGGGCGTGGCGGTCCGGAGCGAGGAGCGGGTGAGCGAGACCACCACGGGCCCGACCGGCCCGGCCGGGGTGCCGGGGGTGGCGTCCAACGTGGGGCAGGGGCCCACGGCGCAGGCGGGGGGCAAGGGGGGCGGGTCGAGCCGGGAGACCGAGACGGTCAACTACGAGGTCTCCAAGCGGGTCACCCGGATGGAGAAGGGGCCCGGCACCCTGAAGCGTCTGTCGGTGGCGGTGGCCGTGGACGGCACGTACCGGGAGGGGGAGAACGGGCGGGAGTTCGTGCCCCGGTCGGACGAGGAGCTGGCCCGGCTCAAGGCGCTGGTGGAGAAGGCGGTCGGGGCTGACCCCCAGCGGGGGGACGCGGTCGAGGTGACCAGCATCCCGTTCCAGCCGGGGGAGGTGGAGGTGGCCCGGGCCGGCCCGTGGTGGACCTCGCCCGAGCTCCTTCCGTACGTGCGCTACGGACTGATCCTCGTGCTGGCCGTGCTGGTGGTGTTCGGGGTGCTCAAGCCGTTGGTGCGGTGGCTCACCCGCGCGCCCGAGGCCCCCGAGATCACCGAGCCGCTCACCGTGGCCGAGATGGAGAAGCGGCTCGAAGAGGAGGCCGAGGAGGAGGTTCGTATCGAGGAGGAGGCCCCGACGGAAACGGTGCGCCGCGAGCTGCTGAAACAGCGCCTGTTGGAGATGATCCGACGGGAGCCCGATGTGGCGGCCCAGCTGATCCGAAGCTGGCTGACGGAGGACTGAGCGTTGGCACAGGACGTCCAAGAGATCCCGGGGCTCCGCAAGGCGGCGATCCTCCTGGTGGCCCTGGGGGAGGAGGCCTCGGAGGCCCTGTTCCCGCACCTGCGGGACGAAGAGATCCAGGAGATCACCCGGGAGGTGGCCGTGCTCGAGAAGGCCAGCCCGGAAGAGGCCGAGGCGGTGATCGAGGAGTTCCACACCCTGGCCCTGGCCCGATCCTACGTGCTCCAGGGGGGGGTGGAGTTCGCCAAGAAGATCCTGCGCAAGAGCCTGCCCCCCGAGAGGTGCCGAGAGATCCTGGACCGGCTGGTGAAGTATCTGGACCAGGGCCCCGGGTTCCAGAACCTGCGCAAGGCGGACCCCCGGCTGCTCAGTAAGATCATCCAGAAGGAACACCCCCAGACCATCGCGTTCATCCTGTCGCACCTGGACGCGGCCAAGGCCGCCCACGCCATCTCGAGCCTGCCGAGCGAGCTGCAGGTGGAGGTGGCCCGGAGGATGGCGAGCCTGGAGGAGATCAGCCCCGAGGTGGTGAAGAAGGTCTCGGAGATCCTGGACAAGAAGATCGCCTCCATGGCCGGCTCGTCCATCGAGGTCCAGGGGGTGAAGACCGTGGCCGAGATCCTGAATCGGATGGGCCGCACCGAGTCCAAGAACATCCTGGACCGCATGGAGCAGGAGAACCCCGAGCTCGCCGCCCACATCCGGCAGCTCATGTTCGTGTTCGACGACATCCAGTACCTGCCCGACAAGGCGATCCAGGAGATCCTGAAGCGGGTCGACAAGAACGCCCTGGTGGTGGCCCTGAAGGGCGCGAGCCCCGAGCTCCGGGAGAAGTTCTTCCGGAACATGAGCTCCCGGGCCGTGGAGACCCTCAAGGAGGAGATGTCCTTCCTGGGGCCGGTCCGGGTGAGCGAGGTCACCGAGGCCCAGTCCACGATCACCGAGATCGTGCGCCAACTCGAAGAGGAAGGGGTGGTCGTGCTCGCCGGGGGCGATGAGGACGAGTACATCTGAGCCGCACCCCCTGCGGCAACCCGCCGCTCCGGCCCGATCGGGTCGGCCCCCCCCACACGAAGACAAGGGACCGGTCCCCATGGGCGAAAAGTCCTCCCCCCCGATTCGACCGTTTCGATGGGCCGACCTGGAGGCCGATTCCGTCGGCGCCGAGGGGCCGCAGGCCGCCCGGGGGGACGGGGTGCGTCGGTTCGAGCCCCAGGCCTTCGAAGATCGCGCCGACGAACCGCGGGGCAGCGAGGGATCGGCCGACCCCCGGGCGCCCGCCGACGGGGCGGCCCCCCCGGATCCCCTGGCGCGGGCCCGGGAGGAGGCCGAGCAGATCCTGCTGCGGGCCCGGGAGGAGGCCGGCAGGATCCGGGCCGCCGCCCGGGAGGAGGGGATCCGGCAGGGCCGGGAGGAGGCCCGGGCCGAGGCGGCCGAGCGGGCCGAGGCCCTGGAGGCCCTGCTGAGGGAGCTGGCCGGGTGGAAACCCCGGCTGTACGAGGAGGCTCGGGCCCAGGTGCTGGAGCTGGTTCTGGAGCTGGTGCGAAAGATGCTGGGGCCGCTCTCCGAACAGTGTGAAGGGACCGTGGTGCACGTGGTGGGGCGGGCCCTCCAGGCCCTGGCCGACCGGGAGCAGGTCACGGTGCGCGTGCACCCCACCGACCTGGAGGCGGTGGTGGAGGCCAAACCGACCCTGCTGGAGGCCGTGGACGGGATCCGCCAGCTCACCGTGGTGGAGGACCCGTCGGTGGGCCGGGGAGGGTGCCGGGTCCAGACGCCCACGGCGGAGATCGACGCCCGGCTGGACACCCAGCTCGAAGAGCTGGTCCGCGTGCTGCGGGGCGCCTGATGGGGTTGGACTTCGCGGCCGAGATCGAGGCGGTCCGCGAGGCGGACCTGCTGCGGCCCTACGGCAAGGTGCTGCAGGTGGTGGGCATGGTGGTGGAGGCCTCCGGCCCGGCGGCCCCGGTGGGGGACATCTGCCTCGTGTACCCGGAACAGGGGGGGCTCGAGCGGGACCGGGCGATCCCGTGCGAGGTGGTGGGGTTCCGGGAGGGACGGATCCTGCTGATGCCCTACGGCGAGATGCGGGGCATCCAGCCGGGAAGCCGGGTGGTGGCCACCCGCACCCAGAGCCTGTGCCAGGTCGGGGAGGAGCTCCTCGGCCGGGTCATCGACGGCACCGGAAACCCCATCGACGGAAAGGGACCGGCCCGCTGCCGCCGGAAGTACCCCTTGTACGGCCGCGACATCAACCCCATCGCCCGGGCCCGGATCCAAGATCCCCTGTCCACCGGGATCAAGGCGATCGACGGGCTCCTCACCCTGGGCAAGGGCCAGCGCATGGGCATCTTCGCCGGGAGCGGGGTGGGAAAGAGCGTCACGCTCGGCATCATCGCCCGCAACACCTCGGCCGACGTGAACGTGATCGCCCTGATCGGCGAGCGGGGCCGGGAGGTGCGGGAGTTCATCGAGCGGGACCTGGGGGAGGAGGGACTCCGCCGGTCGGTGGTGGTGGTGAGCACCTCGGAGAAGTCCCCCCTGGTCAAGGCCCGGGGGGCCCTGGTGGCCACCACGGTGGCCGAGTACTTCCGGGATCAGGGGATGGACGTGCTGCTGCTGATGGACTCGGTGACCCGGTTCGCCATGGCTCTGCGGGAGGTGGGGCTGGCCATCGGAGAGCCCCCCACCACCAAAGGATACACGCCCAGCGTGTTCGCGGCCCTGCCCCGGCTGATGGAGCGGGCCGGGATGGGGGAGGGGGGAAAGGGCTCGATCACCGGGCTGTACACGGTTCTGGTGGAGGGGGACGACATGAACGACCCGGTGGCGGACACGGTGCGCTCGATCCTGGACGGCCACGTGGTGCTGTCGCGGGACCTGGCGGCCCGCAACCACTACCCGCCCATCGACGTGCTGACCTCGGCCAGCCGGTTGATGATGGAGGTGGCGTCCCCCCGGCACCGCCGGGCCGCGGCCCGCATGAAGAGCCTGCTGGCGGCGTACCGGGAGGCCGAGGACCTGATCAACATCGGGGCCTACCGGGA
Source organism: Deferrisoma camini S3R1 (assembly GCF_000526155.1). Lineage (NCBI taxonomy): Bacteria > Pseudomonadati > Thermodesulfobacteriota > Deferrisomatia > Deferrisomatales > Deferrisomataceae > Deferrisoma > Deferrisoma camini. The sequence continues at coordinate 868,197 of NZ_JAFN01000001.1, forward strand.
GGGCTCGAACCCGCTCGTGGACGAGGCCCTGGAGAAGCGCGAGGCCATGCGGGAGTTCCTGACCCAGGGCATCGAGGAGTCGTGGACCCTGGAGCAGGCGGTGGACCGCCTGGCCGAGATGTTCCCCGAGGTGACGTAGCATGGCGTTTCGGTTCCGCCTGGAGAAGGTGCTGTCGGTGCGGCGCAGCGAGGAGGAGGAGGCCGAGCGCCGCCACGCCGAGGCGCGGCGTGCGAGGGCCCGGGCCGTGGCGGCCCTGGAGCGGGCGCGGGCGGAGCTGGGCCGGGCCCACGAGCGGCTCGACGACCTGAAGCGGGGCGGGGAGCTCACCGCGGAGGACCTGTACCTCCACGCGAGCCACGTGGCCGGACTCCGGCGCCGGGTGGAGGCGGCCGCCACGGAGGTGCGGGCCGCCGAGGCCCGGGTTCGGGAGACCCACCAGGCGCTGCTCGAGGCCCATCAGGCCCGGGAGGCGTTGGAGAAGCTCCGGGAGCGGGAGGAGACCCGGTGGCGCGAGGCCGAGCGTCGCAGGGAGACCCGGATCCTGGACGAGATCGCCCTCAGCCGCCGCTCGACCGGCGAGGAGGAACGCCATGGCCCGTGAGGTCCGGTTTTTGGCCCCCCTGGTCCTGGGTTTGACCCTGGCACCGGCCGCCCCCGCCCCCGCCCAGCCGCAGAATCCCGCGAAGGAACAGGAATCCCCCCAGACCCTCCAAGCGAAGGCCCGCCTCTTGCAGGAGCTGGATCGGCGAATCGAGGAGCGTCGCCGGGAGCTCGCGCAGCAGGAGGAGTCCCTGGAGGCGCTCCGCAGGGCGATCGAGGCCGCCCGTCAGGCCCTGGCCGACGAGGCGGAACGGCTCGAGGCCCTGAAACGGGAGGTCGAGCAGGCCATCGTCCGCCGGCAGAAGGCGGAGGACGCCCGGCTCGACCAGATCGCCAAGGTGTACGGGGCCATGAAACCCCGGGAGGCTGCCCAGGCCCTGGAGGGCCTGGGGGACGACATGGCGGTGGCGATCCTGGAGCGCCTGCCCGGCCGGGCCGTGGGGAAGATCTTCGACCTCATGAACAAGGACCGGGTCCGGGAGTTGACCCGCCGCCTCGAGGAGGGACGCGCTCCCTCCCCCTCCGCCCCCTCGCGCTAGCCCTCCCCCCCTTTTCCGCCCCTCCGGGGCGGATCCTTCCCCGTCTCCCTCGGCGACCCGAGCCCGGACGCCCGCACCCCTGCGGCCGGATGAGGGGAAACGACGCCCCCCTTCCGGACGAGCACCCACCCGAGACGGCAAAGGAGTGCCCATGGAAGTCGCACAGGTGGCCGTGAGTTCGTTGCCGGTGGCCGACGGGAAGCCGGGGGCCGGGGATCCCCCCCAGGGGGTCGACGCGTTCTGGGCCGCCCTGGCGCAGAGCCTGGCCGGTGCCGTGTCGCCCGGCCCGGTCCGCGTGGACCCGGGTCAGGGGGTACCCGGCGCCGAGCCCCCGGCCGACGGCCCCGCCGCGGACGCGACGGGCGTGCCCCCGGAAGAGGGCGAAACGGAAGGGCCCGGGCAGACGGCGGCCTGGGTCGTGGTCACGGTTCCGGCCGAGGCCGTGGGCATCGAACCGGAGGAGCCGGGGGAGGAGGACTCCCCGCCTCCCGCCCCCCGGGAGCCGGCCTCGGAAAAGGGGACGGGGCTCGGGGAGCCGGTCGCACCGGCGGCGACCGTCCTCCTGGTCCCGGACCCTGCGCAGACCGCGGGAACGGGCCGGCCGCCGACCGGGGAGAAGGGACGGCCGGCCCCCGAGGGGGCCGGCGCCACGTCCGAGCAGGGCCCGGAGGGCCCGCCCGAGGCGAGGCGGATCGGCGACCGCACCCGGGCCGAACGGCTGTGGGGGTTCTGGGCACGAAGGGGCGGCGGGCGCCAGGGGGATCGGGGGCTTCGCCCGGGTGAGGGCGGTCCCATCGGGCCGGAGCAGGGCGCGCGGGCACCGGAACCGGCCTCACCGGGGGATCGGCCGGCCGAGGCCCGAGGCCCGTCGCCCAGGTTCGGCGGAGCCCTGGCGGCGTCGTCCCCTGCCGACCGCCCCACGGCCAGGGAGGGGGGGGAGCGCCCCGGGGCCGGCGAGGACGCCAAAGGGGCCGGGGCGGGGTCTCCCGCGCCCCACTCGGCGGCGAGCCCCCCGAACCGGGGCCCGGCCTCGGCCTCCGGCTCGCCCGAGGCGTCGCGTCCCCACGCCGGCCGGCCGGTGGAGCAGGCGGCCCAGGCCGTGCGGCTGGCGGTGCACCGGGGCGGTGAACGGGTCACGGTCCAGCTGGAGCCCGAGCATCTGGGGCGGATTCACGTGGAGGTGGTGCGAGAGGGTGCCGGGTTGTCGGCGCAGATCCGGGTGGAGACCCCCCAGGCGCACCAGCTCCTCGCGGCCGAGCTTCCGGCCCTGCGTGCGGCGGCCGAGGCCCGCCAGGTGCCGCTGGTCCACGTGACCGTGGAGTTGGATCACGGGCAGGGGCGGGGCGAGGGGGGGGACCCCGGACCCCGCCGCCGGCACCGGCGGCCGGCCGCGCTCGAGCCAGCCGAGGATGAGGTTGCCGCAGGAACGGCCTGGATGCCTTGGGGGTTCGAGGCGAGAATCTAAAGTGCTTTCGGAGGTTGTGTCATGGACATTTCCGTCGTATCGGGCCCGGCCGGCGTCGCGCCGGCCGACATCGAAACCGGCCGAAACGCCCAACCCATCGCGGACTTCCAGGACTTCCTGAAGCTGTTCGTGTCCCAGCTGAAGTACCAGGACCCCTTGAGTCCCACGGGCAGCGAGGAGTTCCTGGCCGAGACCGCCCAGTTCTCCACCGTGGAGCAGCTGGTCAACCTGAACCGAAGGGCCGAGGCGGCGGTCCAGGGGGGCGAGGTGCTGCGGCGGGCCACCGCGGCGGCGTATCTGGGCCGCACGGTGACCGCCTCGATCTCCGGGGAGGGGGGCGACACCGTGGTCACGGGGCGGGTGACCGCGATCGAGTTCGCGGACGACGGGGCCGTGTTACTGGGCCTGGACGACGGGCAGGAGGTGCCGCTGGCCGACGTGGTGCACGTGGCCGGCGGATGACCGTTTGGATCCTCACACACAGGAGGTGGACCCATGCTTCGCTCCTTCTACTCCGGCATTGCGGGCCTCCGGAACCACCAGGAGGCCATGGACGTCATCGGGAACAACATCGCCAACGTGAACACCCCGGGGTTCAAGGGGAGCCGGACCACGTTCATGGAGGCGTTGAGCCAGACCCTCCAGGGGGCCCGAGAGGCTTCGAACGCGCTGGGCGGGCGCAACCCCGTCCAGATCGGGCTGGGCATGACCGTGGCGGCCATCGACAAGAATATGAGCCAGGGGGCGCTCCAGTCCACCGGGAACAACCTGGACCTGGCCATCGAGGGCCAAGGGTTCTTCATCGTGGGGCAGGGGGACAACTACTTCTACAGCCGGGCCGGCGCGTTCCAGGTGGACGACGAGTTCAACCTGGTGACGAACACCGGCGACCGGGTGTTCGGGTGGATCGACAGCGACCAGAACGGGGTGGTGGACCCGGAGCGGGACGTACTCGGGTTCATCAACCTCGACCGCCGCGGGGACGGCCAGATCACCAACGTGCTCGCCAGCGCCACCCCCGCGGTGAACGGCCCCAACCTGGGGGATGCTTCCCTCGGGCCGGTCACCACCTTCCCCACCACCGTGACGGACGAGTGGCGGATCGAGTGCACGGACGCCACCACCGGTGAGTTCACGGTCACGGGGGCCCGCAGCGGGGTGCAGGGAACGGTGCGGGTGGGGGAGACCTTCACGGATCCGGACCTGGGCACCTTCGTGGTGAACGGGGGAACGCCGGCGAAGGCCAGCCTGTCGCTCGACAGCAACGGCGACGGCACCGCCATCGTGCTGACGGCCGTGGAGTACGGCGCCGGAGGGAACGACATCCACGTGGAGTTCGTGAACGAGGGCCCCAACCGCAGCCTGGGGGTGAGCGTCAGCGGAACCAAGATCACGGTGAGCCTGGGCACGGACAACCTCGGCCGCGTGACGAGCACCGAGCAGGACGTGGTGGACGCCATCAACAACCATCCCCAGGCCCGGGACATGGTGGAGGCCAGCGGAGGGGGCACCTCGCCGGCCCAGGCCACCATCGACCGGTACCTCCAAGGGGGCAGCGGGCCGAACGAGGGGGACTACTTCACCCTGACCACCACCGCCCCGGGGGGGGCCGCCCTGGAGAACCTGACCGTGAGCCGGGACGGCGCGATCATCGGGATCTTCGAGAACGGCACCACCGAGGAGATCGCCCGGGTGGCCCTGGGGCTCGTGCCCAACCCCCAGGGGTTGCTCGCGATGGGGGGCGGGAAGTTCGCCGAGTCGCCGACCTCGGGCTCCGGGTTTCCGCCGGTGATGCCGGGCAGCGGGGGGGCCGGCACGGTGGCCTCCGGGTTCCTCGAGATGTCCAACGTGGACCTGACCCGGGAGTTCACCGACATGATCGTGACCCAGAGGGGTTTCCAGGCCAACTCCCGGATCATCACCACCAGCGACGAGATGCTCCAGGACCTCCTTGCATTGAAGCGGTAACGGTAAAGTTTCCGCAACATCGGGCGATCAGAGAGGGGGCGGGGACCACCCGCCCCCTCTCTTCTTGTTTGGTTCCGGACGCCGTGGTAAAGGAAAGGGCCTTCAGGCCCCTGAGGGGCAGGGCAACAGGGGAAAGGCTGCTGGAGAGCCGCGTGCGGCTCCTTAGCTCGCCGCCCAGCGCCTCCAACGCTCGCACCGTGAAACCGTTCGGTCCCCGGCCGGACTGCCATGCAACCACTGTTGGTGCCCCGTGCCTGCGCGGCGAATCTCATGCCCGGCTTCGCGCGCGGCCGGAAGCGGACCCCATGCCCCACCGCCGAAACCGTGCGGGGATCGGTTCGAGTTGTTTCTTCGCAAACAGGCCGCCTCGCGGTCTACTGGAGCTGAAGTCTGGCCCTTGAAACCTATGCCCCCGGAGCGTGAGGTGGTGGCGCTGAGGCCGGTTGTGTCGAGAACGCTTGGATATCAAAGAGGTTTTCGAGCTTTCTAGTCTCCTGGCCTCCGAGCCTCCTAACCCCCTAGCCGAAGTCGCTGGAAAGGGCGCCATGAACAAGAAGAAGCTGATCTTCATCGTGGGCGGCCTGGTGCTGCTGCTGGGTCTTGCGGGGGGCGGCTTTTTCGCCTACAAGACCTTTTTCGCGGCGCCGCCCCCGGAAGAGGCGGAGAAGGCTCCCGAGCCGCCCCAGCCGAAGGTGACGCTGGGGCCGATCTACCCCCTGGATCCGTTCCTCGTGAACCTGGCGGATCCGGGCCGGCCCCGGTTCCTGAAGGTGGTCATGGAGCTGGAGCTGGACGGCGAGGCCGTGAGCGCGGAGCTGGACACCCTGCGTCCTAAGGTTCGGGATGCGCTGTTGACCCTGCTGTCGAGCAAGACCTCGGCCGACCTCGTGACCGTGGCCGACAAGGAGAAGCTCCGCAACGAGATCCTCCACCGCTTGAACTCGTTCCTGGGGACGGGCAAAGTGGTGGAGGTGTACTTCAGTGAGTTCGTGGTGCAGTAGGGAGGCCCATGCCCCGCTCCAAGGTCAACACCGACGAAGAGGCGGCCCGGTATCAACGGGACTGGGGACTGTTGCGAGACGTCCCGCTCCGGTTAAACGTGGAGGTGGGACGGGCCCGGATGCGGATCCGGGACGTGCTGGCCCTGGAGGAGGGTGCCCTGGTGGTGACCCAGAAGCTCTCGGGCGAGCCCATGGACCTGAGCCTGGACGGCGAGATCTTCGCGCGGGCGGAGGTGATCATCATCAAGGACCGGCTCTGGGCGCGGCTCACCAAGATCGTGGGGGGAGAGCGGTGAGGCGGGTGCTCCTGTGGGTGGCGGCCCTGGCCCTCCTGGCGGGCCCGGCCGCTGCAGGCCAGGCCGTGGTGCAGTGGGAGTACGGGTACGTGAACGTGCGCTCCGCGCCCGACGGCCGCAAGGTGGACCGGCTGGAGCGGGGGGCGCGGGTGGAGACCCTGGAGACCCGGGGGGAATGGGTGCGCGTTCGCTACGAAGGGCGGGACGGGTGGGTGGTGGCCCGGAGCCTGCGGCCCGTGAAGGCGCCCCCGGCCCGGGAGCCCCAGGGGCCCGCCCCGGAGGCGCCGGCCGCGGCCGAGCCCCGGCCCGCGGCCCCGCCGGCGCAGGTGCGGGAGGAGCCGGCACCGCCTCCCCCGGCGGCCGAGCCCCCGGCCCGGGAGGCCGGCCGCGGTTACCTGGCCGAGTACCTGGACCGGCCGGAGCCCCAGCCGAGCCGGCCGGGAGGGGCGTGGCTCCAGATCCTGTCGGGGCTATTCCTGGTTCTGGCCCTGATCGGCGGAGCGGTCTGGGTGGCGCGGATGGTCCTGGCCCGGCGCCCCGGCCTGGGGAGGGCTTCGGGGGGGATCCGGATCCTCGCGACCCGGCCCCTGGGCCCCCGGCAGGGGCTGCTGCTGGTGGAGGCGGGCGGGCTCGTGTGGCTGCTGGCCCAGGGGCCCGAGGGGGTGCGCCCCATCGCCGAGATCCGGGACGCGGACGCGCTCAAACGGCTCAACGAGCGGTACGGCTTCCTGGAGAGCCCGTTCGAAGCGGAGCTCCGGAAGCAGGTGGACCTGGAGTCCGAGGGGAGCCCGGTCCCCGAACCCGCCCCGGAGGCGGGCGGGCCCACCCCTGAGGAGCGGCTGGCCGCCCTGCGGCGCCGGCCGCGGCCGGGTGACCCCACGTGAGACGGCTGGCGGCCGCCGCCGCGCTCGTGGTCTGGGCAGGCGCCGCCCACGCCCAAGAGGCGGTGCTGCCGGCCCTGCGGTTCGGCATCGACCGGGCCACGGGGCCCCAGGACGTCAGCCTCACCCTCCAGATCGTGTTCCTCCTGACGGTGCTCACCCTGGCGCCGGCGATCCTCATCCTGCTCACCTCGTTCACCCGGATCATCGTGGTCCTGTCGTTCCTGCGCAACGCCCTGGGCACCCAGGCCATGCCGCCGAACCAGGTCCTCGTGGGGCTCGCCCTGTTCCTGACGTTCTTCGTGATGACCCCCACCTGGAACCAGGTGTACACGGGGGCCCTGCGGCCGTACCTGGACGGTCGGATCCCCCAGGCCGAGGCGCTGGAACGGGCCGAGCCCCCGGTCCGGCGGTTCCTGCTGGAGCACACGCGTGAGAAGGACATCGCCCTGTTCGTCCGCCTGGGTCAGGGGCCCCGCCCCCGCAGCCCCGAGGAGGTGCCGTTCGCGGCGCTGGTGCCGGCCTTCGTGATCAGCGAGCTGCGAACCGCGTTCACGATCGGGTTCCTCCTGTACATCCCGTTCGTGGTGATCGATCTGGTGGTGGCCAGCGTGCTCATGAGCATGGGCATGTTCATGCTGCCGCCGATGATGGTGAGCCTGCCGTTCAAGATCATCTTCTTCGTCCTAGTGGACGGGTGGAACCTGGTGGTGGGGAGCCTGGCGAGGAGCATACTGGGATGACCCCGGACGACGTGCTGGCCCTGGCCCGAAGGGCAGTGGAGATCACCCTGATGCTGTCGGGCCCGCTGTTGTTGGTGTCGCTGGTGGTGGGGGTGATCATCAGCCTCCTGCAGGCGGTCACCCAGATCCAGGAGCAGACCCTCACCTTCGTGCCGAAGTTCCTGGCCATCGTGGTCGTGTTCCTGCTGATGCTCCCCTGGGCCATGAATCTCATGCTGGGTTACGCCACCGAGCTGTTCCTGAGCTTCCACCGGTTCGCGGGGTAGGCGGCCGTCCGCCCATGCTGGGGATCACCGACGTCCAGTTTTTCGGCTTCCTGTTGGTCCTGCTTCGCACCGCGTCGTTGTTCTCGTTCGCGCCGGTGTTCTCGAGCCCGTTCGTGCCGGTTCAGGTCAAGGCCGCCGCGGTCCTGGGGTTGAGCGTGGGGCTCGCCGGGCTGGGGCTCGCCCCGGCCGTGGCGGTGCCCCCCACGGCGGCGGGCGTGGCGGCCCTGGCCGGGCGCGAGGTGGTGGTGGGGCTGCTGGCCGGGTTCGTGGCCCGCCTGGTGTTCGCGGCCGTGCAGTTCGGGGGCCAGCTGGTGGGGTTCCAGATGGGGTTGGGGATCGTCAGCGTCATGGACCCCCAGTTCGAGACCCAGATCTCGGTGGTCAGCCAGTTGGAGTTCGTCCTGGCCCTGCTCCTGTTCCTGTCGGTGGGGGGCGACCGGATGTTGGTGGAGGCGTTCGTGTCGAGCCTGGCGACCGTGCCGCCCGGAGGGTGGTGGGACTCGCCAGCGGTGATGGAGGTGCTGGTACGTCTGTCGGGCGACGTGTTCCGGCTGGGGGTGACCCTGGCCGCGCCCGTGATCGCCGCCCTGTTCGCGGCCCACGTGATCCTGGGGGTGTTCGCCCGGGCGGTTCCCCAGATGAACATGCTCATCCTGGGGTTTCCCCTGCAGATCCTGGTGGGGTTCACGGTGCTGGGGCTGTCCCTGCGGCACTGGGGCCGGGCGTTCCTGTGGGCGCTGCAGGACAGCTTCCGGGCGCTCGAGGCGCTCGGGAGGATCTGGGGGTAGCCCGTGGCCGCGGACGATCAGGAACGAACCGAAGCCGCAACCCCGAAACGCCGCAGAGAGGCCCGGGAGGAGGGCCAGGTCGCCCGCAGCCCCGAGGTGCTCACCGCGTTCGTGCTGGGGGCGGGGGTGCTCGGCGTGTGGCTGGGCGCGGGCCACCTGTACCGGGAGCTGGCAGGGCTGACCCTGGACGTGATCCGCCAGGGGGGCGGCCTCGATCTCCGGCCGGATGCGGCGGCCGCCCTGGCGCTGCGGGTGTTCCGGGCCCTGCTCAGCGGGCTGGCGCCCGTGTTCCTGGCCGCGCTGGTGGGGGGCGTTGCGGGCAACGTGGTCCAGGTGGGGTTCCTGGTGTCGTTCAAGGCGATCGAGCCCAATCCGGACCGCATCAACCCGATCTCGGGGTTCGGCAATCTGTTCCAGTGGGCCAAGGTGGTCGACCTGGCCAAGAGCCTGCTCAAGGTGGTGGCCGTGGGGTGGGCCGCCTATCTCGCCCTGCGGGACCGGCTGTGGGAGTTTCCGGCCCTGGCCGGGGTTCCTCCCCGCACCCTCCTGGAGTTCCTGCTGGCCAAGGTGGCCTTCCCCATCCTGCGCAACGTGCTGCTCGTGTACGTGGCGATCGCGTTGCTCGACTATGCGTTCCAGCGGTGGCAGTTCGAGAAGAAGATCCGGATGACCAAGCAGGAGATCAAGGACGAGTACAAGGAGACCGAGGGCGACCCACTGGTCCGGAGCCGCATCCGCACCCTGCAGCGCGAGATGGCCCGGCGCCGGATGATGGCCGAGGTGCCCCGGTCCGACGTGGTGATCACCAACCCCACCCACTTTGCCGTGGCCCTTCGCTACGTGCCGGAGGAGATGGACGCGCCCCAGGTGACCGCCAAGGGCGCGGACCGGGTGGCCGAGAAGATCCTCGAGCTGGCCCGGGAGCACCGGGTGCCCGTGGTGGAGGATCCCCCGGTGGCCCGGGCCCTGTACCGCCAGACCGAGCCGGGCGATCGGGTGCCGGCAGACCTGTTCCAGGCCGTGGCCGAGATCCTCGCGCACGTCTACCGCCTGACCGGGCGGATCCCCGGCGAAGCACCCACGCAGCCCCCTCCCACCTCCGGAGCCTGACGGCCGCCGGGCGGCTTCCATGGAACTTCGGTCGTCGGTCTACGGTCAACGGTCGCCGGTCTGAGGCCTTCGGCCCGCTGGGCGACCAGGCGGCTGGACGGCTCACGAACCGCGCCAAGCTCGGGGGGCATGGGTTTCAGGGGCCAGAATTCAGAAGTCGGTGGACAGGGAGAAGGCTCTTCGGCCCCCCGAGAGGATCCTCCCGGGAACCCAAACTGCTTTTCGGGATTTCCTGTCTCCTGTTCGCTTCCATGTAGCTTCCGCTAGGACGCTAGGACGCATAAAAACCTACTTGATTCCAAAGTGTTCCAAGTATGGCCCCGCCTCTTTGTCGTCATCTCACGGTCTCGGGGAGGAAGGGACCTGGTGGAGCGCCCGCCCGCCTAAAGGGGCCGAGATCCCCGTGGTCTCCAGTCTCTAGTTTCTAGTCTTCGGCCCGCCGGAAGCAGGCCCCATGCCCCACCGCCGGCAACGCTCCCGGCGCCCCGTGGCCACGCCAGAAGGACGGTTTCCGGTGTCCCCCAAAACGGGTCAAGTTCTTTTCGGCCGGTGCCGATGGGTATGCCGAACGGCCCCGGGGCGGGAGCCGGCCCCGAGGCAACCGCGGTCGAAAGGAGCGGACGTGATCCGGGTGTTGGTGGTGGACGACTCGGCGTTCATGCGCAAGGCCCTGTCGAGGCTGCTCGAGGACGATCCCGAGATCCGGGTGGTGGGCAGCGCCCGGGACGGGTACGAGGCCCTGGAGAAGGTGCAGGAGCTGGACCCGGATCTCGTGACCCTCGACGTGGAGATGCCCCGGATGGACGGCCTCGAGGCCCTGGCGCGGATCATGGAGACCTCGCCGAGGCCGGTGATCATGGTGTCCAGCGTGACCGAGGAGGGCGCCGAGGTGACCCTGAGGGCGCTGGACATGGGCGCCGTGGACTACGTGCCCAAGAACATCGGCTCCAACCCCCTCGAGGTGGTGAAGATCCGGCAGACCCTGTGCCAGAAGGTCAAGGCGGTGGCCCGCCGCGGCGCGCCCCCGAAGCCGGCCCCGACCTCCGAGTCCCGCCGCCCGGCGCGGCTGGGGCCGGCCCGGTTGGTGGCGATCGGCGCGTCCACCGGCGGGCCCCCCGCGCTCCAGAAGGTGTTCTCGGGGCTTCCGGAGGGGTTTGGGGCGCCGGTCCTGGTGGTGCAGCACATGCCCAAGGCGTTCACGAAGGCGTTCGCGAAGCGGCTGGACGCCATGGGCCCCCTGGCGGTGAAGGAGGCCGAGAGCGGAGACCGGCTGGAGGCCGGCCGGGCCTTCGTGGCGCCCGGGGGGCGGCACGTGGTGGTCCACCGGGACGGCCGGGGGCTGGTTCTCCAGGTCACCGAACGGCCGGCGGACACCCTGCACCGGCCCAGCGTGGACGTCACCTTCCGGTCGGTGGCCGAGATCCCGGTGTCGGACGCCCTGGCGGTGGTCCTGACCGGCATGGGGTCGGACGGGGCCCGGGGCGCGGCAGCGATCAAGGCCCGGGGCGGGAGCGTGGTGGCCCAGAGCCCCGAGACCTGCGTGGTGTACGGGATGCCCCGGGCCGTGGTGGAGGCGGGCGTGGCCGATGCGGTGCTTCCCATCGACCGCATCGCGCCCGCGATCCGGGAGGCGGTGCCGTGAGCTTGGAACGGGTGGTGGAGGTGATCAAGCGGTCCGGCGAGCTCCCCACCATCGGTGCGGTGGCGGCCGAGGTCATGCGCCTGGCCGGGGACCCCTCGGCGGACTTCGGAAAGGTGGCGGCAGCGGTGGAGAACGATCCGTCGCTCGCCGCCAAGGTTCTGAGGCTGGCCAACTCCCCGTTCTACGGACTCCGGGGGGAGGTGGCCTCGGTGGAGCGGGCGGTGGCCCTCCTGGGCATGACCCAGGTTCGCAACATCGCCCTGTCGCTGTCCCTGATCCGGGACTTCTCGGGGGCCTACGGCGGCGAGACCTTCCGGTGGGACCGGTTCTGGGAGCACTCGGCCGGCGTGGCCCTGATCGCGGAGACCATGACCCGGCTGCTCAGGCTGCCGGTGTCGGGCACCGAGTACGCGGCCGGCCTGCTCCACGACGTGGGCAAGATCCTGCTGGGGCACCACTTCCCGGAGGAGTTCGGCCGGTGCCTGGACCTGGCGGCGCGGCGTCAGGTCTCTCTGTGGGAGGTGGAGCCGGAGGTGTTCGGCACCCACCACGCGGAGTTGGGGGGGTGGATCGCCGAGCGCTGGGGGTTCCCGGCCCCGCTGCGCGGTGCCATCCGCTACCACCACGAGCCCGGCGAGGCCGGGGACGAGCACGGGGTGGCGGCCGTGGTGCACCTGGCCGACCTCTTCGCCAAGGTCAAGCAGATCGGGTTCGGGGGCGACCGGGTGGCGGTGTGCTTCGCCGACGACCCCGCCTGGGCCGTTCTGGTGGAGCGGCAGCCCCACCTGAGGGTCCTGGACCTGGCCCGGTTCACGCTGCAGCTGGACCAGGAGGTCGAGATGGCCCGGGCCCTGGCGAAGCTGGGGAGGGAGCCGTGAGCGGCTCCGCCAACCTGCGCCAGGGCGTCGTGAGCTTGTCGGCCGAGGAGTTCCGGGCGATCCGGGACTTCCTGTACGAGCGCAGCGGGCTGTACTTCGCCGAGAACAAGAAATACCTGCTCGAGAACCGGTTGGCCCGGTGCATGGAGCAGGCCGGGGCCGAGACCGTGGCCCAGTACCTGAGCCTGCTGCGCTCCCCCACCCGGGGCCGGTCGGCCCTCATGAACCTGCTCGACGCGGTCACCACCCACGAGACCTCCTTCTTCCGGCACCGGGCCCAGCTGGAGGCGTTCCAGCGCCAGGTGCTGCCCCAGCTGATGGAGGACCTGAAGAGGCGCGGCCGCCGGAGCCTGCGGCTGTGGAGCGCGGCGTGCTCCTCGGGGGAGGAGCCCTACACCCTGGCCATGCTGATCCTCGAGGCCCTGGGGCCCGACCTGGGGGGGTGGAACGTGCGCATCTACGGAACGGACATCGCCCACTCCGTGATCCAGAAGGCCCGGGGCGCGGAGTACACCCGGTACTCGTTCCGGGGTACCCCGGCGTACTACGCGCAGAAGTACTTCGACGTGTTGGGGCCGGACCGTTTCCGCGTGAAGGAGGAGGTGCGCAGCCTGGTGGAGTTCGGCCTGCTCAACTTCGCGGACGACCTGCGCATGGGCCGCATGAGGGGGTTCCAGACGATCTTTTGCCGCAACGCGCTCATCTACTTCGACAAGCCGGCCAAACGCAAGTTCGTGGCCCACTTCTACCGGGCCCTGGATCCGGGCGGGTATCTGTTCGTGGGCCACAGCGAGTCGCTCCACGGCATTACCGACGAGTTCAAGCTGGTCCATTTCCCCGGGGCGATGGGCTACTTGAAGCCGGCCGTTCCGTAGGGTCTGTCCAGGGAGGTGTCCATGGAACCCGACCGAGTGTCCCCGGAGGTGGCCGAGCTCCTGCCGGACTATCTGGCCGACGCCCGGGAGTGCCTGGAGCGCGCCTCCGGGATCCTGCTCGCCATCGAGCGGGGGGACGACGACCCCGAGCTGCGGGCCGACCTGTACCGGCAGATGCACGTGATCAAAGGGGGGGCGGGACTGATGGGGTTCCGGACCGTGGAGGCGGTCACCCATGCCGCCGAGACCGCCCTGGGGCCGGTGAAGCGGGGGGAGCGGCCGTTCACCCCGGCCCTGGCCGCCGGCCTGCTCCGGGCCCACGACGTGATCGCGGCCCTGCTCAACGAGTTGGAGGCGGACGGGCGGACCCGCACCGACCCGGGGCCCGCCCTGGAGGCCCTCGAGGCGGCCGCCCGGGGGGAAGAGCCGGCCCCGAGCGAGACGGAGCCGGCCCCCTCGCCGGAAGCCCCTCCGGACCCCCCCGCCGACGGGCTCGCTTCGGACGACGAGGTGGTGCAGGAGTTCTTCGTCGAGGCCTGGGAGCTGATGGAGGAGCTGGAGCAGGACTTGGTGGCCCTGGAGGAGTCGCCGGACGACGCGGAGCTGCTCAACAAGATCTTCCGGGCGGCCCACACCCTGAAGGGGTCCAGCTCGTTCCTCGGGTTCGACGCCATCAGCCGGGTGACCCACCGGGTCGAGGACGTGTTCAACAAGCTGCGCCGGGGTGAGATGGTGGCCTCGGGCGAGGTCATGGACGTGGTGCTCGAGGCCGTGGACCGGCTCCGCAGGCTCCTGGAGGCGGCCCAGGCCGGCCGGCCCGGCCCGGCCGTGGACGACGTGCTGGGGGCCCTGACCGAGGCCGTGGAGAGCGGCCGCCCCAAGCGGCTGGGGGAGATCCTGGTGGAGCAGGAGGGGGTTCCAGCGGAGGCGGTGGAGAAGGCCCTGCAGAGCCAGAAGGACGGCAAGCCCCTGGGCCAGGTGCTGGTGGAGCAGAAGGCGGTTCCCCCCGAGGTGGTCGAGCGGGGCCTGGCGCGGCAAAGGCAGATGCAGCGGCCGGCCCCCGAACAGACCGTGCGGGTGGACGTGGGACGCCTGGACACCCTGATGAACCTGGTGGGGGAGCTGGTGCTGGCGAAGAACCGCCTGGCCCGGCTGCGGGCCGAGGCGGAGGAGCGGTGGCCGGGGGAGGACCTGGTCGAGGCCCTGGGCGAGACCTCGGCCCAGGTGGACCTGGTGGCCTCGGACCTCCAGCTGGCGGTCATGAAGACGCGGTTGGTGCCGATCGGCAAGGTGTTCCGGAAGTTTCCCCGGATGGTGCGCGATCTCGCGCGCAACCTGGGCAAGGGGCTTCGCCTGGAGGTGGAGGGCGAGGGCACCGAGCTGGACAAGTCGGTGGTGGAGGTGATCGGGGACCCGCTGGTCCACCTGATCCGCAACGCCGCGGACCACGGGGTGGAGCCCCCCGAGGAACGGGAGCGGGCCAGAAAGCCCCGGGACGGGGTGATCCGGCTGTCGGCCCGCCACGAGGGGAACCACATCGTGGTGGAGGTGGCCGACGACGGGCGGGGCATGGACCCGGAGCGGCTGAAGGCCAAGGCCGTGGAGAAGGGTCTCCTGAGCGCCCAGGACGCGGCCGCGCTGTCGCCGAAGGAGGCGTTCAACCTGGTGTTCGCCCCGGGCTTCTCCACGGCGGAGAAGGTGTCGAACGTGAGCGGCCGGGGGGTGGGCATGGACGTGGTGCGCACGAACATCCAGCAGCTCAACGGCCTGATCGAGATCGACTCGGAGCCCGGGCGGGGCACGAAGGTGGAGCTCAGGATCCCCCTGACCCTGGCCATCATCCAGGCCCTCCTCGTCCGGTGCGGCCCCGAGGTCTACGCGATCCCCCTGGTGAGCGTGTTGGAGACCGTGCGGGTCGAGCCGGGGCAGGTGAAGCCCCTGGACGGGGTGCCCGTGCTCCGGCTGCGGGATCAGGTGGTGCCCCTCGTGTACCTGGACCGGCTGTTGGCCGTACCCCCCCACGAGCGGTCGGCCCGGGAGTACGTGGTGGTGATCGGGCTCGCCGAGAAACGGGTGGGGGTGGTGGTGGGCGGCCTCCTGGGGGAGCAGGAGGTGGTGATCAAGAGTCTGGGGGGATACCTGTCGGACACCCCTGCGGTGGCGGGGGCCACGATCCTGGGTGACGGCCGGGTGACGCTGATCCTCGACGTGAACCAGGTCCTGGACTTGGCGGGCAAGACCGCGCCGCCCCGGGCCGCAGCCTGACCCGCCCGCCGCGGGCCACGGGACACGGAGGTCCCCATGGGAGACGACCGGACCGCGCCGAGCATCGTGGGCACCAGCGCCGCGGTCGAGGCCCTGCGCCGGGCTCTGGCCCGGGTGGCCCGCACCCGCCTGCCGGTGCTGCTGTACGGAGAGACCGGCACCGGCAAGAAGCTGGCCGCCCGGGTCCTCCACGAGCTCTCGGGGCACGGGGGGGAGCTCCGCTGGGCCAACGGGAGGGACGAGGCCTCCCTGGCCGGGCTCGAGCGGGAGGGGCGTGGAGGCACCCTGGTGGTGGCCGGCATCGACGAGGCGCCGGCATCGGCCCAGGCCCGGATCCTGGGGTGGGTGGAGACTTGGGGGGACGAGGGGCCCTGGCGGTGGGTGTTCACGGCCCGCACGGACCTGGAGAGCCGGGTGGAGGAGGGCCGGTTCCGGGCGGATCTGTACTATCTGATCGGCGGGTTTCCCCTGGTCGTTCCCCCCTTGCGGGAGCGCCTCGAGGACCTGCCCGCCCTGGCCCGGGCCCTGGTGGCCCGGCACGCCCCGGGCCGGGAGTTCCCGGGGCTGAGCCCCGCCTTCCTGGAGGAGGCGGCCCTGTACCCCTGGCCAGGGAACGTGCGGGAGCTGGAACTGCTGCTGCTGGGCAGTTTCCCGCCGGAGCCGGGCGAGCCGTGGCCCCCGGCCCCGGCCACCCGGGCCCGGGCGGATCGGCCGGGGATCCTTCCCTTCGGCGAGGCCAAGCGCAGGTTCGAGCGGGACTACGTGGCCCGTCTGCTGCTGGTGACGCGGGGCAACGTGGCCCGGGCGGCGCGGCTGGCGGGGAAGGCCCGCAAGGACTTCTACATCCTGATGGGCCGCACGGGGATCCGGCCCCACGCGTTTCGGGCCGGCGGGAGGCGGGGTTGAGTCGGCTATGGCAAGACCCCCGATTCGGGCCCCTGGCCCAAGAGCTGTACCGCCGGTGCGGCCTGGTGTTCGAGGGCGGCCAGGCCCACCTGTTCCGCAAGCGGGTGGAGCGACGGGCGATGGAGGCCGGGCACGGTGACGTGGACTCGTACCTGGAGCGGCTGGCGTTCGGCATCGATCCGGAGGAGTTCGAGCGGCTCGTGGATCTGCTGACGGTCAACGAGACCTTCTTTTTCCGGGAGCCGGAGCACTTCCGGCTGTTGTTGGACGAGTTCTGGCCCCGGTGGCGGGAAAGGGGGGAGGTCCGGGTCTGGAGCGCGGCCTGCTCCACCGGGTGCGAGCCCTACACCCTGGGCATGCTCCTGCGGGAGCGGGGTTGGCACGAGGGGGTGGAGATCCTGGCGAGCGACGTGAGCACCCGCGTCCTGGGTGAGGCCCGGCAGGGGGTGTACACCGAGTTCGCCCTGCGGAACACGCCCGCGTACTACCGGCAGCGGTACTTCCGGACCGAGGGGGGCCGGTTCCACCTGGACGCCTCGGTCCGGTCCATGGTGCGGTTCCAGCGGATCAACCTGGCCGGGCCCGAGCCGTGGAGCCCCCCGGGCCGGTTCCATGCGGTGTTCTGCCGCAACGTCCTGATCTACTTCGACCTGGAAGCCAAGCGCCGGGTCGTGGGACGACTGGTGGCCAGCTTGCGGCCGGGTGGGGTGCTGGTGGTGGGGCGTTCGGAGTCGTTGCTGAGCGTGCCGGAGGCCCCGCCCCCGTTGCACCGGGGTGGGGTGGTGGTGTACCGGTTGCCGGAAGAGACGGAGAACGAATCCGAGGTTTCCCCGTTCGGGTGGAGGAGCCATGTCTGACAACGCGAACAGCTCGGACCAGGAGATCCTGCAGCTCGTCACCTTCCACATCGGGGAGGAGGAGTTCGGCGTGGCCATCCTGGACGTCCGGGAGATCAACCGGATGATGGAGGTCACCCGGGTGCCCCACGCCCCCGAGTTCGTGGAAGGGGTCGTGAACCTGCGGGGCCGGGTGATCCCGGTGGTGGACCTGCGCAAGCGCTTCGGCCTGCCGGCCCGGGAGCGGGACCGCAGCACCCGGATCGTGGTGGTGGAGCTGACCGACAAGGTCGTGGGGTTCATCGTGGACGCGGTGGACGAGGTGCTGCGGGTGCCGTCGAACCTGGTGGAGCCCCCACCGCCCATCGTGGGAGGCGTGGATCGGCAGTACATCGAGGGGGTGGTCAAGCTGGAGGACCGGTTGCTCATCCTGTTGAACCTGCACAAGCTCCTCGGCACCGACGAGTCGGAGGAGCTCCGGGAGTTCGAACCGTGAAAGCCGAGATCGTGAATCCGTTCTTGCATGCCACCGTGGACGTGCTGCGCACCATGGCCGGGGTCGAGGCCCGGCGGGGGGCCCCCCGGCTCAAGGGAGCCGGGGAGCCCTCGTTCGACATCTCGGGCCTCGTGGGCCTCAGCGGCCAGGTGCAGGGGTACGTGGCCCTGAGCTTTCGGGAGCCCGCGGCGTTCTACGTGGTGGGCCGGTTCCTCGGGGAACCGGTGCAGGAGACGAACGCCCAGGTGCGCGACGCCGTGGGCGAGCTGGCCAACATCGTGGCCGGCGGGGCCAAGCGGGTGCTGGCCGAGCAGGGCTACGACCTGAAGATCTCCATCCCCACCGTGGTGGTCGGTCGGAACCACACCGTGTCGAGGCCCCGGGGGATCCCCTGCATCGAGATCCCCTTCGACACCGACGGGGGGCCGTTCCGGGTGGAGCTGTGTCTCAAGTTGGAGCCGTAGGGCCGGGCGCCGCGCCGCCGGCCGCCGCGCCGGGGGCGGCGGAAGGGGTGCGGCTGGCGGCCGGGACCGTGGTCGAGGCCCAGATCCTCGAGTCGGCCGAGCCGGGCTCGGGCAGGGTGGCGGTGGGCCGGTGGGTGCTGGACGCGCGGTTTCCGGCGGAGCTGCCCCAGGGCGCGCGGTTCCAGGCCCGGGTGGAGGTCGAGGGGCCGCCCGTGGTGCTGCGGCTCCTGGAGCCTCCGGAGGCGGATGCGGCACGCCTGGCCGTGCCCCCCCGCCAGGCCCTGGCCCGGGCGGTGGTGCGGCTGCTGGAGGCCGCCCGGTCCGACCCGGACCTGGCCCCCCTGGCCCGGCTGCTCCGGCTGTCCCCCGAGCCCCGGGCCTTGGCCTCGGACCTGGCCCGATGGGTGCGGGAGAGCGGGGTGTTCCACGAGTCGGCCCTGGCCCGGGGGGAGGTGCCCGAGGACCTGAAGACCCTGGCGGGCCGTCTGCTGGGGAGGCTCGGCGACGGGCCGGTGCGCGAGGCCCTGGAGGGCCTGGTTCGCCACGTGGAGGCCCACCAGGCCCGGGGCGCGCTCACGGGCGGGCCGGTGATTCCCCTGGTGCTGCCCTGGCCGGGCGGCGCCGTGCACGGCGAGATCGCCCTGGAGCCCGAGCGGGGCGGCCGCGGGGGGCCGGGGCGACGGTATCGGGCCCTGAGGATCCGCCTGGACCTGCCCAACCTGGGCCCGGTGGAGGTCCGGGCGGCCTGGTCCCCCGAGGGCGTACGGCTGGGCCTGGCAGCCCGGGCCGAGGTGCTGCCCCTGGTGCGGGCACGGTTGGATGGGCTGCGTCGCGCCCTGACCCGGGACGCCGGGGTGCGGCTCGTGGGCCTGGCGGTGGAGGCCCTGCGGCCGCCCGCGGTGGAGGGCCCTTCGGTCCTGGAGGTTCGGGCGTGAAGGGCCGGCCCAAGGCCGCGAGCCTCGCCTACCGGCCGGGAACCGACCGGGCGCCCCGGGTCACGGCATCGGGCCGGGGAAGGGTGGCGGAGCGGATCCTGGAGGTGGCGCGGCAGGCCGGCATTCCGATCCGGCACGACCCCGCCCTTGCCGAGATCCTGTCGCGGCTGGATCCCGGCGAGGAGATCCCCCCCGAGACGTACCGGGCCGTGGCCGAGATCCTGGCATTCCTGTACCGGCTGGACGGGGAGAAGGCGGCTGATACCAAGTTGCATTCAGGGCCATCGGCGCCTGCCCAGAGGGGCAAGGGACCTGTCGGAGAGCCGGGCGCGGCTCCTTAGCTCGCCGTGCAGCGCCTCCGGTGTCTGGACTGCGAAATGGTATGGATTCCGACGTGTTGCCATGAATCCAGCTCCCCAGCTCCGTGCCTGCACGGCGAATCTCAATGCCCGGATTCGCGCCCGGCCGTAGGCAGGTCCCTTGCCCCGCCCCCGGATGCGTATCCGATGGATGACAACTTGGTTATGAGTCCCAGTCGGGGCCTCGGGGGCCCGGCCCCGCCGGGGGTCACGCAGCGGGGTCCGGCGCTTCGGGCAGGTGAACGATGAACGAGCTGCCCCGGCCGGGCTGGCTGCGTACCTCGATGCGCCCCCCGTGGACCTCGGCGATCCAGCGGCAGATGGCGAGCCCCAGGCCGCTGCCCCCCTGGGCCCGGGACCGGTGCTTGTCGACCCGGTAGAACCGTTCGAAGATCTTGGCCTGGTGCTCCGGAGGGATGCCGATGCCGGTGTCCTTCACGGTGATCCGGGCCCAACCCGGCCCCGACCGGGCGTGGCTCAGGAACACCTTTCCGCCCTCGGGCGTGTACTTCACGGCGTTGTCCAGCAGGTTCCAGACCAGCTGCCGGAGCCGCAGGGGGTCCGCCTCGACCCGGATGGGAGGGCCCCCGGCCCAGGTGAACTCCAGCCCCTTGGCCTCGGCCAGCACCGCGGCCCGGCCGGCCAGCTCGCCCAGCACCTCCTCCAGCCGAAGCGGCACCTTCTCCACCGGCGCTTCGCCCAGGTCCCCCTTGGCCAGGAGGAGCAGATCCTCCACGATCCGGCCCATGCGGTGGATCTCCTCCAGGCTGGAGGCGAGCACCTGCTGGTACTCCTCGGCCGTGCGCGGGTGGCGCAGGGCTACCTCGGCCTCGCCGCGCAGCACCGTGAGGGGGGTGCGCAGCTCGTGGCTCGCGTCGGCCGTGAACTCCCTCACCCGCCGGAACGCGTCGGCCAGCCGGCGCAGCAGCCCGTTGATGCTCCGGGCCAGCTCCCGCACCTCCTCGGTGCCCTCGTCCTCCGGCAGCCGAGCGGCCAGGCGGTCGGCGTCGAGGCGGCGCAGGGCCGCCACCAGCCCGTCCAGGGGGCGCAGGGCCCGACCCGCCAGGAACCACCCGCCCCACAGGACCAGGAAGAGGGTCAGGGGAATGCCCACCGCCAGGGCCAGGAGCACCTGGCGCAGGGTCGTGACCACCGACTCCAGGCTGGTGGCCACCTGGACCACGTTGCGCACCCGGCCGCGGACGATGATCGGGTAGGTCAGCACCCGCAGCGGGGCGTGGGGGTCGGGCACGGTCTCGAATACCCGCTGACCGTGGACCGCCCGCCGCAGGGCCTCGCGGGAGACCGGTAGGTTGCGCAGGATCAGGTTCTGGCTGCGGGCCCCCACCTTGCCCGAGGGATCGAGCACCTGGATGAACTGGCCCGCGGCCGGAACCCCGAAGAACTCCTCGAGGAGGCGTGCGAAGTTGGTGTAGCCGGGCCTCAGGAAGTTGCGGACGCTCGACTCCGCCACCACCTCGGCCAGGGCCAGGAGCTTCTGGTCCACCCCTCGGTACAGGTTCCGGGCCAGGGCCGCGTAGAACCCGACCCCGAACAGGAGGAGCACGGCGGTGAGCAGCGCTCCGTACCACAGGGTGAGGCGGCCCCGAAGGGTCTGGGGGCTCACGGTTCCTCCCGGAGCACGTAGCCCACGCCCCGCACCGTGTGGATCAGCCGGGGCTCGAACCCCTGGTCCACCTTCTTGCGCAGGTAGTTCACGTACACGTCCACCACGTTGGTGTACGAGTCGAACGACTGGTCCCACACGTGCTCGAGGATCATGGTCCGGGTCAGAACCCGGCCGGCGTGGCGCATGAAGTACTCGAGCAGGGCGAACTCCTTGGCCGTGAGCTCGATGGGCTTCCCGGCCCGGGTCACCCGGCGGGCCGCCGGGTCCAGGGTGAGGTCGGCCACCTGGAGCACCGGCGGCGCCTGGGGCGCGCCCCGCCTCAGCAGGGCCCGGATCCGGGCGAGGAGCTCGGCGAACGCGAACGGCTTGGTCAGGTAGTCGTCGGCCCCCAGGTCGAGCCCCTTGACCTTGTCGCCCACCGAGTCCCGGGCGGTGAGCACCAGGATCGGGGTGTGCACCCCCTGGGCCCGGAGCCGCTGGATGAACCGGAAGCCGTCGAGCCCCGGCAGCATCAGGTCGAGCACGATCAGATCGTAGGGGTTGAGCTCGGCGAGCTCGAGCCCCTCCTCCCCGTCCAGGGCCACGTCCACGGCGTAGCGCTCCTCCTCGAGGCCCTTGCGGATGAACGAGGCCACCTTCTCTTCGTCTTCCACCACCAGGATGCGCACGGTCCGTACCCTCCGTCGTCGAGTCGGCGCCCGGGTGTCGCCGGCGTCCAGATAGACGCTCCCCCTCCGCCCGTGGGAGGGGCAAGGGAAGCACGCCTATTTTGTCGCCGGGTTGATACTAATGCCAACGGAACTATTGTCAGATCCCCGGCCTTCACAAGGGAACCAGCGGGTGGGGGGCTGGTGGAGAGCCGGGCGCGGCCCCTTACGTCGCCGCGCCCTCACCCGGCTTGGATCGCTTTGTAAGTTCAGGAACTTCCGCCACCGGCGCCCCGGCCTACCGGGCTGACAACGGCATGCGAAGGCGCGGCGAAAAGGGTGCCGCACTCGCGCCCGGCCGGAGCCAGTCCCCCACCCGCGTCCGGCAATACCTTCGTAGGCCTTAGTAAGCCCTTCAACTAGGATTGCCGCAATGCGCGATGGGCCCTGGTGGGGCGGAGTCAGCAGCATTCGGAAGGGGGCTCGGCCGCGGTCTTTGCCGCCGGCCAGGGGGCCGGGGTCCGGGCGCGGGGCGGCCCGCCCCTTCCCGCCGGCAGCCGGCTCCGCACGGCGGCCCACAGGCCCACCCCCACCGACGCCCCCACCAGGTCCGCCACCCAATCGAGCCAGCTGGGCTGGCGACGGGGCACGAACCACTGGTGGACCTCGTCGGTCGCGCCGAACGCGGCCGCGGCCAGGAACCCCCACGCGAGGCCCCGCCGGCCGCGCACCCCCAACGCCCGGGCCCACAGGTAGCCCATGGGCACGTACTCCAAGGCGTGCAGGGGCTTGTCGCCCAGCGCCCACAGGAAACGGGGCAGGGGGGGGCGCGACGAGTTGGACAGGCCGAACACCACGGCCATGTACAGCACCGGCGGACCGAACCGCCAAAGCAGCGAACGAACCCGGGTGGGCATGATCTCCTCGGATGCGGAACCGGGACCCCAAGCGGCCATCGCCTTGCAGGGTACGCACGGCCAACCCTAGAATGCAACCGGTCGGGGCCCCGCCGCCCATCAACCCCTTGCCGGAATCTTGTGCCCTTGCGAACCCACCGACCCTCCCTGGACCCGGAACTCCTCGAAACCCTTCGGTTCGCCGTGAACTCGGGAGCCTGGCTGGTGGCCGGGGCGCCCGCCTCCTCCCGGCCCGCCGCGTCGGATCTGGCCGCGGTCCGGCGGGAGCTGGGGGAGTGTCGCCGGTGCCGGCTGTGGCAGACCCGGACCCGGATCGTGTTCGGGGTGGGGGACGAGCGTGCCCGGGTCGTGTTCGTGGGGGAGGCCCCGGGGTTCCAGGAGGACCTGCGGGGCGAGCCGTTCGTCGGACGGGCCGGCCAACTCCTGGACCGGATGCTCGCGGCCCTGGGCCTGGACCGGGGGCGGGTGTACATCGCCAACGTGCTCAAGTGTCGGCCCCCGGACAACCGCGATCCCCTGGCGGACGAGGTGGAGACCTGCGTGGCCTTCCTGTGGGCCCAGATCGAGGCGATCCGGCCCCGGGTGATCTGCGCCCTCGGGGCCCATGCGGCCCGGGCCCTGCTGGGAGTCACGGGCTCGATCTCGGAGCTGCGGGGCAAGGCACAGCCCGTTGGGCCGTGGACCGTGGTGCCCACCTACCATCCGGCGTTCCTGCTGCGCCGGCCGAGGTTCAAGCGCCAGGCGTGGGCGGATCTGAAGGCCGTGGCGCGACTCCTGGCGGAGTGAGCCGCCGCGGCCCATTCGGGTTTGACGAACCGGCCGAACCGGGTAAGGTGTCCGGAAGCCGTGAGGGCCGGGTTCGGCAGAGAGGAGAAAACGATGGACTGGCAAGACGACATGGGCAACCCCAAGAGCCCCGGAGAGATCGTGGCGGAGCTGCGGGAACGGTTCGGGGGGTGGTTCGGAGGAGGGCTGGCCACGGTGGCCGCCGCCGTGGTGCTGCTGGGATGGGCGGCCACGGGGTTCTACATCGTGAACCCCGACGAGGTGGGCGTGGTGAAGCGGTTCGGCCGGTACTCCTACACCGTGGGGCCGGGGCCCCACTGGCGCCTGCCGTACCCCATCGAGTCGGTGCTCCGACCCAAGGTCACCAAGGTGCGCAGGGTCGAGGTGGGGTTCCGGACCGTCGCGGTGGGCCCCCCGGCCCGGTACCAGAAGGTGCCAGCCGAGGCGCTCATGCTCACGGGAGACGAGAACATCGTGTCCACCGAGTTCATCGTCCAGTACCGGGTGCGCGACCCCGTGGAGTTCCTGTTCAACGTGCGCGATCCCGAGGGCGCGGTGCGGGACGCGGCCGAGGCGACCATGCGTGAGGTGGTGGGCCGGCACACCGTGGACGACGTGCTCACCGAGCAGAAGGACAAGATCCAGCTGGAGGCCCGCGACACCCTCCAGCGGATCCTGGACTCCTATAAGACCGGCGTGTCCGTGGAGTATGTGAAGCTCCAGGACGTGTACCCGCCGTCCCAGGTGATCGACGCGTTCCGTGACGTGGCCAGCGCCCGGGAGGACCGGGAGCGGCTCCGGAATGAGGCCGAGGCCTACGCGAACGACGTGCTGCCCAAGGCCCGGGGCGAGGCCAAGAAGATCGTCAACGAGGCCCAGGCCTACCGGGAGACCCAGATCAAGCGGGCCCAGGGGGACGCGGCCCGGTTCCTGGCCCTGTTGAAGGAGTACCGCCGGGCGCGGGAGGTGACCCGCAAGCGGCTGTACCTGGACGCCATGCGCGACATCCTGGCCAACGCCAAGCTGGTGCTGCTGGAGCCCCAGGGCGCCTCCGGGGTGCTGCCCCTGCTGCCCCTGAGCCCCCTCAACACCGGGGAGAAGAACTGAGATGGGACGCATCCTCCGAATTCTCGGAATCCTGTTCGCGCTCGGTGCGCTCGCCTGGGGCACCGTGCTGTTCACCGTGGACCAGACCGAGGTGGCCATCGTGCTCCGGCTCGGAAAGCCGGTGGGCGGGCCCCGGTCGCCGGGGCTGCACGTGCGCATCCCGCTGGTGGAGAGCGTGGTGGTGTACGACGCCCGCCAGTTGGAGTACGACGCCGAGGCCCGCGAGGTGATCAGCAAGGACAAGAAGAACCTCAAGGTGGACAACTACGCCCGGTGGCAGATCGTGGATCCGCTCAAGTTCTACCAGACCGTGCGGGACGAGCGCGGGGCCCAGTCCCGACTGGACGACATCATCTACTCCCAGGTGCGCGAGCAGCTGGGCAAGTACACCCTGCTCGAGATCGTGGCCGAGAAGCGCTCCGAGATCATGGCCGAGGTGACCGAGCGCACCCGGGAGGCGGCCGCGGAGTTCGGCATCGCCGTGGTCGACGTCCGGATCAAGCGCGCGGACCTGCCCCCGGCCAACGAGAAGGCCGTGTACGCCCGGATGCAGGCCGAGCGCAAGCGCCAGGCCCACCGGTACCGGGCCGAGGGCGAGGAGGCGGCGCGGGAGGTGCGATCCCAGGCCGACAAGGAGAAGGCGATCCTGCTGGCCGAGGCATACCGCAAGGCCCAGGAGATCCGGGGCGAGGGAGACGCCGAGGCCACCCGGATCTTCGCCGAGGCGTTCGGCCAGGACCCGGAGTTCTACGACTTCATGCGCAGCCTCGAGATCTACCGGAAGGGGATCAAGAAGGGCGACGTGCTGCTCCTGTCCCCCACGAGCCAGCTGTTCCGTTATCTGGCGCCGGTGGGCTCGGGGCCGTGAGGATCGGGGACTTCACCTACGAACTGCCCCCCGATTGCATCGCCCAGTTTCCGGTGGACCCGCGGGACGCCTCGCGCCTGCTGGTGGTGCGGCCGACGGGGGCGTTCGAGGACGCGCGGTTTCGGGACCTGCCCGACCACCTGGAGCCGGGGGACCTGCTGGTGGTGAACGACACGCGGGTCCTGCCGGCCCGGCTGTTGGGCCGCAAGCCCACGGGCGGCCGGGCCGAGGTGCTTCTGCTGACCCGGCTGGCGGCCGGGGAGTGGGAGGCCCTGGTGCGGGCGTCCAAGCCGGTGCGGGCCGGGGTACGGATCGAGGTGGCGGACGGCGGGGTGCGGGTGCTCGAGCCGCTGGGGGAGGGGCGTTACCGGGTCCGGATCGAGGCGCCCGAAGCGGTCGAGGCGTGGCTCGATCGGGTGGGGCGGATGCCCCTGCCCCCCTACATCCGGCGGGAGGCTCCGGACGGGCGGGACCGGTCGTGGTACCAGACCGTTTTCGCTCGGCCCGATCGGGCGGGATCGGCGGCCGCCCCCACCGCCGGGCTCCACTTCACCCCCCGGGTGCTGGAGGCGCTGGAACGAAGGGGGGTGGGTCGGGCCAGCGTGACGTTGCACGTGGGGTTGGGGACGTTCCTCCCGGTGCGGGTCGAGGATCTGGACGAGCACCGCATGCACCGGGAGTGGTTCGAGGTGCCGGCGGACACGGCCCGGGCGGTGAACCGGACGCTGGAGCGGGGCGGCCGGGTCGTGGCGGTGGGCACCACCGTGACCCGGGTGCTCGAGCACGTGGGCCGCTCCGGCCGGGTGGAACCCGATGTGGGGTGGACCGATCTGTTCATCCGGCCGGGCCACGGGTTCCGGGTGGTGTCGGGCCTGGTGACCAACTTCCACCTGCCCCGCTCGACCCTGCTGGTGTTGGTGTGCGCGTTCGGGGGCACGGACCGCATCCTCTCCGCGTACCGCCACGCGGTGCGCTCGGGGTACCGGTTCTACTCCTACGGGGACGCCATGCTGGTGCTGGGGAGCCCCCCGGCCGCCTAGTGTCCTGCTCCGCAAGTTCGTGCATTCCCCCAGCCCCACCGCTGCAATCGATATGCTTTCTTGGGGAACGGGACACTAGCGGGCCGAAGGCTCCCCTCAGTACCGGCTGCGGGCCAGGGGCAGGGCGACCCCGCCCGAGCCCCGGCCGGGGAGGTCCCAGCTCACCCTCACCACGATCCGCCTCAGGTCCCCTGCGTCGCCGGGCAGGGCGGGGACCGCGGCGAACTCCCACTCCCGGGTGAACCCCGCCGCCGGGGCGTCGGAGCCGGGCACCCGAAGGGACAGGTCGTCGAAGGGAACCGTGCGCAGCTCCTCGGCCTTCTCCTGGGCCAGGGCCACGGCCTGGGTGCGCACGCCGGCCACGTCCACCGCCCTCAGGTTGGCCACCGCCATGGGGAGCAGCGCGGCCACCCCCAGGGCGAACAGTGCCAGGGCCACCAGCAGCTCCACCAGGGTGAACCCCCTCCGGCTCATTCCCACCTCCCGGTTCCCGGGTTCCAGGTGTACGCCCG
This sequence comes from Deferrisoma camini S3R1, assembly GCF_000526155.1. NCBI lineage: Bacteria > Pseudomonadati > Thermodesulfobacteriota > Deferrisomatia > Deferrisomatales > Deferrisomataceae > Deferrisoma > Deferrisoma camini. The sequence continues at coordinate 895,018 of NZ_JAFN01000001.1, forward strand.
CACCCGCCCGGTCGTGGACAGCACGGCGACCTTGCGCTCCGGGGTCGCCCGGCCGGGCACCCGGAGGACCACGCTGCCGCCGTTGGAGGTGCCGCGGGGCCGGAACACGGCCACGTCGTTCTGGAACGTGACCGGGTCCGCCACCACGGTGGACCCCAGGACCACGCCCGGAAACTGGTCCGTCACGGCCACCTCCCGGTCCGTCTGGTCGCCGGGGGTGGGCCCTGCCACGCCGTCGGCCTCGCGGACGATTCGATAGACCGAGGTGCCCACCTCGAACACGACGTAGACCGGCTCCCCCGACTCCACCGCCAGGGTCCGGGCCCGCCGAAGGTCGGTCAACACCTGGCGGGTGGCGGCGGCGGCGCGCCGGTTCGGCAGCGAGGCAAGATAGTAGGGCATGGCCACGGCCCCGGCCACGGCGAGGATCACCAGGACCAGCACGAGCTCCAGGAGGGTCAGCCCCCGGGTCAGCCGTAGGCGGCCTTCTTCCGCTGGGCCTTGCGCCACCCCTCGGCGTAGAACCTCTGCTCCCGCTCCAGGGCCCATTTCTTCAGGGCCTCGAAGTGGGCCTTCGGGTCCCCGGCGTAGCGCTGCTCGATCTCCCGGCGCTCCCGCGCCCGTTGGATGTTGTCCTCCGGGCTGAAGCCCACCCAGGTCACGAAGTCGCCGTCGAACACCTTCTCGGCGGTGACCTCGTCGGGGGTCATGTCCATCCGGGGGGCGTAGGCCCGCAGGACGTCCATGTCGAGCTCCAGGATCCAACCGTTGTCCTCGACCGCGGCCACCGGGTCCGGCTCCACCGTGGCCGCGCACTCGGGGCAGTACACGGCGCGCACGGCCGCCTCGTCGAGGATCATGTGGCCGAAAAACAGCTCGGCCGTGCGTTGTCCGCAGGCACAGGGTTTGCGATAGCTCTGGCACATGGCGAGTTGTCTCCTTCTTGGGAGGATCGACGAACCAAAGTCTAACCGATACGGTCATCATTGGCAACCCGCCCGCTTTTCTCGATACCTCGAAAGCCGTTACCCTACCCCGGATTTCCCGATTGTCCAGGAACCGAGGAGGTGTCCGATGGACGGAGCGTTGGAAGGAATCCGGGTGCTGGACCTGTCGCGCCTGTTCCCGGGGCCGTTCGCCACCCAGCTCCTGGCGGACTTCGGCGCGGACGTAATCAAGGTGGAGCAGCCGGGCCGGGGCGACTACATGCGGGGATTCGCTCCCATGGTGCGGGGCGAGAGCCTGTTCTTCCTGAACCTGAACCGCAACAAGCGAAGCGTGGCCCTGGACCTGAAGCACCCCCGGGGCCGGGACGCCCTGCTGCGCCTGGTGGACACGGCCGACGTGGTGGTGGAGTCGTTCCGGCCCGGGGCCATGGAGCGGCTCGGCCTGGGGCCGGACGAGCTCCTGGGGCGCAACCCCCGGCTGATCTACTGCGCGGTCACCGGATACGGCCGGTCCGGCCCCTACGCCCAGCGGGCCGGCCACGACGCCAACTACCTGGGGGTGGCGGGCGCCCTGGCGCTCAACCGGGACGCCCAGGGCCGGCCCGTGCTGCCCCACTTCCAGATCGGGGACGTGGGGGGCGGGGCGCTCAACGCGTGCATCGGGATCCTGCTGGCCCTGGTGGCCCGGCAACGCACCGGCCGGGGGCAGGTCGTGGATGCCGCCATGGTGGACGGTGTGGCCACCTGGCTCACCTACCGGTGGGCCCACCTGGAGGTGGGCACGCCGGAACGGGAACTCCATCTCGGGGGCGGATACCCATGTTACGCGGTGTACGAGACGGCGGACGGCCGTTTCGTGGTGCTGGCGGCCCTGGAGCCCCAGTTCTGGGAGCGGTTCTGTCGCCACATCGGCCGGCCCGAGTGGATCCGGGCCCAGTTCGCAGGCGGGGAGGAGCGGGACCGGATCTTCGACGAGCTGCGCTCGCTGTTCCGCAGCCGTACCCGGGACGAGTGGGTTCGGGAGCTCGAGCCCGTGGACTGCTGCACCTCCCCGGTGCTGGAGGTGGACGAGCTGGCCGACGATCCCCACTGGCGGGAGAGGGAGCTGGTTCGGCCCGTCGAGATCCCGGGGTGGGGGGTCCTGCGGGCCCTGGGGTTCCCGGTCCGGCTCTCCGCCACCCCCGGGTCGGTCCGCAGGCCGCCGCCCGGCCTGGGGGAGCACACCCGGGAGGTGCTGACCGAGGCGGGGCTGTCGGAGGGGGAGATCCACGCCCTGCTGGCCGAGGGGGCGGCGGCAGGCTCGTGATCCTTGACCCCGGTCAAGGCGCTGGAAACCGATCTGGGGTGAGATGCATCCAACCGCTCGGAACCCCACGCGCCGGAGGGACGCCATGGGCCTCGACGCCCTGTTCGTCGTGCTGCTCGCGGTCCTGGCCGGGATCTACGGGATCTACTGGCTGGAGGCCCGGAGGGCCGGGCCCCGCCCGGGGGGGCGGGACGGTCAGGACTCGCAGTGAATCGCCTCGACCGGACACGTCTCTGCCGCCTCCGTGATCCGGTCGTCCAGGGAGAGGTCGGCGTCGGCGCGCACCGTGGCCACGTCGCCCTCGAGCTCGAACACCTCGGGGCAGATGTCCACACAGGTTCCGCAGGCGATGCACTCGTCGTCGATCCAGACCTTCTTCATGGGGTTCCTCCGGGGTGCGAGGGGGAAGGGGATCCGCTCCCCGCGGGGGGCGGCCCCGGCAGGGGAATCCGTCGGAACAGGGCCCCCGCGGCGGAACGTACGCTCAGGTCCAAGGACGGGGTGAGGGGGGTGGCCGCCGGGTTGATCTCGACCACCACCGCCCCTCGGGCCAGCAGGGGAAACGAGGCCACCGGCTGGACCACGGCCGAGGTGCCGATCACGAGGAGGAGATCCGCCTCCTGCACCGCCTCCGTGCTCCGGGTCAGGGCCTCGGCGGGCAGGGGCTCTCCAAACCACACGACCCCGGGCCTCAGCAGCCCGCCGCACTCGGGGCACCGGGGCGGCACGGGCAACGGCACCCGCCGGTCCTCGCCCTCCCGGCCGCAACGGGTGCAGCGGAGCACCCAGAGGTTGCCGTGCACCTCGACCAGCCGGCGGCTTCCCGCCAGACGGTGCAGCCCGTCCACGTTTTGGGTGATCAGCAGGAACCCGGGGTTGGCCCGTTCGTAGGCGGCGAGCCACCGATGGGCCGGGTTGGGCCGGGCCGGGGCGATCCGTTCCCTGCGCCAGTTGTACCACTCCCACACCAGGGCGGGGTCGCGGGCGAACGCCTCGGGCGTGGCCAGGTCCTCGGGCCGGTGGCGCCTCCACAGCCCGTCCGGCCCCCGGAACGTGGGCACCCCGCTCTCCGCGGACACGCCGGCGCCCGTGAGGGCCACGGGACGCCGGGCTTTTCGGAGCAGGCCGGTCAGCTCGGCCACCGGATCCCGGCCGCTCACCGCCACACCTCCTGGGCCGTTCGGATCTGGGCCCAGACCAGCTCCTCGAACCGCTCCTGCTCCTGACGGCGGCGGGGCTCGTCCCACCCCAGCTCCCGCGCCATGAGCCGGGAGGCCGCCTCGGCCACCCCCAGCCCCCGGTCGGGCCGCAGGCCCGTGCCCAGCCGTCGCAGCAGCACGTCGTCCAGGTGCCGGGCCCCTTCCTGACGTACGGCGTAGACCACCTGGGCCTTCCGGTCGTCGCATCCGGGGCCGAGACGCTCGCGCAGATCCTCGCGGGCGAGGCCCAGCTCGATCACGTCGCACGCCTTCCGGCCGTACAGGCTCACCAGGTGGTCCACCACCTCCCGGGGGATGTGGGGCAGGTTCTCCGTGCACTCGACCAGGTTCTCCCGATACACGACCTGGTCACCGAATCCGCCGCCGACGAGGGGGGTCCGGTCCGTGGTTCCCGGGACCGCGGTGCCCAGGTGCCGGCAGGCCGCATCCACGCCGTATTCCGCCAGCCGGCGAAACAGGGTCAGGTTCCCGCCTGCCAGGGTGACGAACCCCGGAGGCCCGCCCGAGGGGATCACCTCGAACCGGCAGGGCAGATCCCCGGCCCGGTCCTGTTGCCCCCGGGGTACGGCCCAGGCGCCGGCCTCGGCCAGGAGCAGCTGGGAACGGTCCCGGGCCAGGCCCGGCATGCGCGTCCGGGCCAGGCCCACCCACTCCCTCAGCCCCTCCACGTCGGGATGGGCGGCCTGGGCCGGGTCGGAGAGGTCGCGCAGGTGCCACCCGGCCACCACGTGGCCGTCCCGGGGTACGGCGAAGCACGGCGGGAACGACTCGCACCAAAGGGCGGTGTCCAGATCCGCGTCGATCCACAGATGGGCCCCCTGCAGGATCCGGATCCGGGCCGCCCAGCCCGGGCCGGCCCGGCGCCCTAGCTCGTCGGCCCACGCGCCGGCCGCGTTGATCACCGCCCGGGCCTCCAGCACGTGCCGGCGGCCGGTCTGGACCTCGCGCACCTCCAGGCGGAACGAGCCCTGGCCCGGCCGAATCCGCTCCACCTCGTGGTAGTTCCGGCAGTCCGCGCCCCGTTCCCGGGCCGAGAGCACGTGCTCGAGAACCAACCGGGACGGAAGGGCGCAGTGGAAGTCGTAGAACAGCCCCGCCCCCAGGAGGCCTTTGCCGTCCAGCACGGGCGCCCGACGCAGCGCCTCGCGCTCGGACAGGATCTGGCAGACGGGGTCGGCCGACCCCATGCTGAGCCAGTCGTAGAACCGAAACCCCCAGCGGATCCGCCGCAGCGTCAGGGAGCCCCCGCGATAGGCCGGCACGATCACCGGCAGGGGACGGATGAGGTGGGGCACGATCCGGTGGAGGATCTCCCGTTCCCGGAGGCATTCCAGTGCCAGGTGGAACTTCCGGTCCCGGGCGAACCGGAGTCCGCTGTGGATCAGGCCCGCAGCCCGGCCCGTGGTGCCCGAGGCCCAGTCCCCCCGCTCGAGGAGCACCACCCGCAGCCCCCGCAGCACCGCGTCCCGGGCCGCCGCGGCGCCCACGATCCCCCCCCCGACCACCGCGATGTCATAGGGACGCGTGGTTCCCACCCGACGCCTTCTCCTCTCCGAGCACCAGACGCAGGACCAGGTTCGCCTGGGCATGGGCCGCCACCCCCACCCGTGGGGCCATGAGCCCCACCCCGGGGCGGGCCTCGGACTCCAGGTCCCCCACCACGAACAGGCGGTGGGCCACCCGGTGGGTGCGGATCGCGTCGCTGGGGCCGTACCCTGCGAGCCCCGAGGCCGCCACGATCCAGGTGCCCGGCATCCGGGCCAGCACGGTCTCGACCAACATGGCCTTCTGGTCGGCTCGATCGAAGGCCTCGACCACCACCTGGCAGCCCCGGAACACCTCCGGCACGTTGGCCGGGGTCAGCCGAACCGGCCGGAGCTCCAGATCCACGTAAGGGTTGATCCGGCGCAGGTTGTGGGCCAGGGCCTCCACCTTGGGCAGGCCGATCTGGTCCACGAAGTACTGCTGCCGGTTGAGGTTGCTGGGTTCGACCACGTCGAAGTCGGCCAGCACCAGCCGGCCGAACCCAGTGCGCGCCAGGGCCACGGCGACCTGGCTTCCCAGGCCTCCCAACCCGGCGATGCCCACGCAGGCGCGCTTCACCCGGTCGTGGACGCCGGGGGTGTGGCGGGCCACCAGCAGGGCCTCCATCTCCTCGGCTGAGGGGACCTCGCCCCTACGGATCAGGACGATCTCGTCCCCCGGCCGCACCGGCTCCTCGGCCCGGGCCGGGAACCCGTTTCGCACCAACACGTCCGCCCCGGGTCTGAACCGGTCACGCAGGTCGCCCACCCGCGAGCCCTCGGGCACCTCCACCGACCGCTCGTTGACCCTGATCCGAAGCACCTGGAACCTCCCGGGACGGCGTGTGCAGGCGATTGTGGCACCGGACCGGCCGGTTCGCAACCCGTGTCTTGACAGGGCGGCCAACCGGGCTAGGCTCGGATTCCACGCCGTTCCCCCGTTCGACCCAACGCCGGGAGGGTGCCATGGACCTGGATCGGGAAATCCGTCGTCTCGCCCGTCTCGCACGCACGGAACATCCCTTCTTCACCGTGTACCTGAACACCCGCTGGAACTCCGAGAGGGAGCGCGAACGGGTGCGGATCTTCGTGAAGTCCAGGCTGCGCGAGTGCCTGGGGTCGGAGCCGGCCGAGGCCGGTGCCGGCGTGGAGGCGGACCGGGAGAAGATCGAGCACTACGTGAAGGGGCTGGTGGCCCGGGAGTGGGACGAGGAGTACAACGGCGTGGCCGTGTTCGCGTGCTCGGGGTTGGGGGTGTACCGGATCGTCCGCAGCTACATCCCGTTCCGGGACGAGGTGCAGTGCGCGGACCGGCCGTTCCTGAAACAGGCGGTGGAGAACCTGTGGGAGGGCCAGCGGGGGATCCTGGCCCACGTGGGATCGGAGGGGGGCAGCCTCTACGAGTTTCACCTGGGGGGGGTGGTGCGGACCTGGCGGTTCGAGGACGAGGAGTTCCCGGGCCGCCACGAGCAGGGCGGCTGGAGCCAAGCCCGGTATCAGCGGCACGTGGAGGACCACCTCCACCGGAACCTGCGGCGGCTCGCGGACCGCATGACCGCCTGGGTGGACGAGAGGGGCGGGTGCCGGGTGGTCGTGGCCGGACCGGACGAGATCGTGGCCGCGTTCGAGCGGGAGGTGCCCCGCCGGATCCAGGAGCGCCTCGCGGCGCGGCTACGGGTGGACCCCCACGCCGGTTCGGCCGAGGTCGTGGAACGAAGCCTGGCGGCGTTGGCCCGGGCCCGGGACCGAGAGGCCGCCGGCCGGCTCCAGAGGGTGCTGGACCGGGACGGCGGCCGGGCGCTGGGAACCGTCGCGGTGTGCACGGCCGTGCGGGACGGCCGGGTGCACGAGCTGTTCCTGCTCAAGGGGTTCCGGCGGCCCGGCTGGGCGTGTGCGAGCTGCGGCGAGCTGGGGGAGCGGGTGCCCCTGGGATGCCCCCGGTGCGAGCGACCGGTGGAGGCCGTGGATCTGGGGGAGGAGTGGGTGCGCAGGGTCCTGGCGAGCGACGGGCAGATCGCGTTCCTGGACGGCCACGAGGGGCTGGAGGCGGCCGGGGGGGTGGCGGCGGCCCTCCGGTACTGACCTCGGTTGTTGGTCGTTGGTCGGGGCCTTCGGCCCGCTAGGCAGCTAGGGGGCCAGGCAGCGCTCGAACCGCGCCAAAGCCCGGGGGCATGGGGCCTGCTTCCGGCCGCGCGCGAAGCCGAGCATGAGATCCGCCGCGCAGGCACGGGGCATCAGCGATGGTTTCATGACAGACCGGTCAGCACGAACGATTTCACGGTGCGAACGTTGGAGGCGCTGCGCGGCGAGCCAAGGAGCCGCACGCGGCGCTCCAGCAGACCCCTTGTATAAGGGCCCCCGGACAGGGGAGTGAGTGCGCCTACTTCGTTGCCGGTTCAATACCTTCTCCGTTGCCCGACCCCGCAGGGGCCTGAGGAGGCCTCCCCGGCCGGTTGGGTCGACAACCACACCCAAAGGAGGACGATCATGGCAGTGGCTCGGGTTACCGAACTGGTGGCGGCATCGCCGGTGAGCTTCGACGACGCCATCCGCAAGGGGTTCGAACGGGCGGCCAAGACGCTGCGGAACATCACGGGGTTCCACGTCACCGAGTGGCGGGCCAGCGTGAAGGACGAGGCGATCCAGGAGTATCGGGTCACCATGCGGGTGACCTTCCTCCTGGAAGACACCCTATAGCCCAATACTGTTCACTTAGTGTGCCTTCGTGCTATTCTTCTCTCGTCTTCCTTACTCATGGAAAGCGAGGTGAAGGATGGCTCGAACTCCAGCAGGGCTTCCCGAAGGCACGCGGATCACGGATTACATCACGCTGGGGGTCATCGCAAAAACGTTCCCCCTGCCCAAGGTGCACGAGGTGCTGCAAGCCACAGGCAAGGCGAGCCAGCGACAGCGCGCCTTACCTGCCCATGTCGTGGTCTACTATGTGATCGCACTGGCGTTGTACATGAGCGTGTCCACACGAGAGGTGCTCCGCTGTTTGCTCGAAGGTCTCCAGTGGCTCATGGGGCCCCGTGAACGCGTTCGCGTTGCCGGAAAATCGGCCATCTCCCAAGCGCGGTCCCGTCTGGGGGCGGAACCGATCGAACGGCTGCACAACGAACTCGTCCGGCCGATCGCCGAAACGGCCACCCGAGGGGCGTGGTACCGGCGCTGGCGGCTGGTCAGCCTGGACGGCAGCACCTTGGATGTGGCCGATACTCAGGAGAACGAACAAGCCTTCGGACGCCCCAAGGCCGCCCGGGGACGGAGCGCCTATCCGCAGATCCGGTTCGTCTCCTTGGTGGAGAACGGAACCCACGTGCTGTTCGGCTCCCGCATGGGTGGATACCACACGAGCGAGGTCGCGTTGGCTCGGCACGTGGTGGAGTCCTTGCGGCCCGGGATGCTGTGTCTGGCCGATCGGTGTTTCTTCTCCTGGCCCTTGTGGACCCAGGCCTGCGCAACCGGAGCCGATCTGCTGTGGCGAGTGAAGGCAAGCGCACGCCTGCCGTGCATCCGTCGTCTGTCCGATGGTTCCTATCTGAGCAAGATCTATCCCAACGCCTATGCTCGCCAAAAGGATCGGGGCGGTGTCATGGTCCGGGTGATCGAGTACACACTGGACGGAGTCCCAGGCGCAGAGGACGTGTACCGGTTGGTGACCACGATCCTCGACCCTGAAGATGCCCCGGCAGAGGAGTTGGCCGCCCTGTACCAGGAACGCTGGGAGATCGAGACTGCACTCGACGAGTTGAAAACGCACCTCCGAGGGGCTCGGATTGTGCTCCGGAGCAAGACCCCGGAGCTCGTCCGACAGGAGTTCTTTGGGTTCCTGATGGCGCATTTTGCGATACGAGGACTCATGCATGAAGCCGCCCGCAAGGGCGATGTGGATCCTGACGAACTTTCCTTCGTTCACACGGTGCGGGTGGTGCGTCGGAGACTGCCCGCTTTCGTCGCCACTCCCCCCTGAGCACAGGGCGGCGTTCCATGCGCAGGTGCTGGAGGAGATTTTGGAAGAGCGAGTGGTGTCCAGTCGTGGTCGACGCAACCCGCGAGCGGTGAAGCGGAAGATGACCCCGTATCCGACTCGGCATCGCCAAACGGTCTCGCCCATGCGACTGCAGCCCATTTGCGAACACGTTCGTATCTTAAAGTGAACAGTATTGCCCTATAGCCCGGGTTTGAGGACCGGGCCGAGCTCCGGCCGGCGGTCTTCGAGCCGGCGCGCCAGGGCCTCGAAACAGGCATCCGGCACGTGTAGGGAGCCGTAGCCCGTGCCCAGGGCCGGGCCGTCGGAGCCGGGCTCGTGGAAGTCGCTTCCGCCGGTGACCAGCAGGTCCCGTCGGGCGGCGAGGGAGCGGTATCGTTCCTGCTGCTCCCGGGTGTGCCGGCTGTAGTAGGCCTCGATCCCTTCCAGGCCGAGCTCCACCAGGTGATCCAGGAGGGGGCGAAGAAGGCCCGGGGCGTCCTCCTCGATCAGCCCGGGGTGGGCGAGGACCGCCACGCCCCCGGCCCGCCGGATCGTCCGGCACGCCTCGGCCGGGTCGAGGCGGTCCTTGTCCACGTAGGCCGGCCTGCCCCGGCCCAGCAGGCGGTCGAATGCCTGCTGCACGTCCCTCACCACCCCTTTGCGGACCAACACCCGGGCCACGTGGGGCCGCCCCACCAGGGCGGCGCCGGCCTCGGCGCGAACCTCCTCCAGCGTGATCGGGATCCCCAGGTCCCGGAGCCGGGCGATCATTCTCGGCGCCCGTGCCTCGCGGCTGCGGGCCAGCCGGTCGAAGGCGGCCTTCACCTCTGGGATGCGGGGATCGATGCCGTAGCCGAGGAGATGGAAGGTGACGCCGTTCCACCGGGTGGAGATCTCCACGCCGGGGACCACGGCGACCCCCAGGGCTCGGCCGGCATCGACCAGCTCGGCGTTGCCGTCCACCGAGTCGTGGTCCGTGAGCCCCACGGCCCGAAGGCCGACCCGGACGGCCTCCTCCACGATGCGGCCGGGGGGCCAGGTGCCGTCCGAGGCGGTGCTGTGGGTGTGCAGATCCACCATGGGGGTCTCTCCTGATGAGGGGGACCGGCTCATATACGCGGCCCGGGTTTCCGGGTCAAGGTTCCGAGGGGATTTCGGTAGACTTTTGAACACCTTGACTTTCAAGGGACGGGCATCTAGCATCGGCGTGCTTTCGGACACGCCCCCGTAGCTCAGTCGGATAGAGCACAGGATTCCTAATCCTGGAGTCGCAGGTTCGAGCCCTGCCGGGGGCACCACGTTCGTGCAGGGGCCCGGGGCGGCCCGAGGAATCCGCGGGTATCCCCGGGTCCGGCCCGGGGGAGACGAGGGGCCGGTTGGTGAAGGAGAGGGCGTTGGTGCGGGGACCTCGCCGGGAGGCGTTCGAGCGATGAACAAATCCGACCTGATCAAGGCACTGTCCGACCGGGGCGACATGCCCCTGAAGGAGGCCCGGGCGGCCGTGGAGGCCTTCTTCACGGCCATGGAGGAGGCGATCCTCCGGGAGGACCGGATCGAGATCCGGGGGTTCGGCAGCTTCTGCGTGAAGAAGTACGGGGCGTACGTGGGGCGCAACCCCAAGACGGGGGAACGGATCCAGGTGCCGCCGAAGCGGCTTCCCTACTTCAAGGTCGGCAAGGAGCTCAAGGAGAGGATCGATTCGTGAAGGCCTTCCGGTTCGGGGGGCGGGCATGTGCGTAGCGGTGCCGGGTGAGATCGTGCGATTGGCGGGTGACGGAACCGCCGAGGTGGACTTCGGCGGGGTCCGTAGGGTCGTCTCCACGGCCCTGCTGCCCGAGGTGGAGCTCGGCGATTTCGTGATCGTCCACGCCGGCTTCGCCCTGCACCGGGTCGACCCGGACGAGGCCCGGCAGACCCGGGAGTTGTTTCGGCAGGTACTGGATGAATCTCCTTCGTGACACGGGCCCGTCAGGGCCCGAACTTGTCTCTGGGTTCGTGGAACGGCTGCGGGCCTACCGCGGTCCCTCCGTGGCCATCATGGAGGTGTGCGGCACCCACACGGTGGCGGCGGCCCGGATGGGGCTCCGGGGCCTGCTGCCGGAGGGGGTGCGGCTGCTGTCGGGCCCGGGGTGCCCGGTGTGCGTGACCCCGGTGGACCTGTTCGACCAGGCCCTCCACCTGGTCCGGGAGGCCGGGGTGATCCTGGCCACCTACGGCGACGCCGTGCGGGTGCCAGGCACCCGCGGCTCCCTGGATCGGGCCCGGTCCCAGGGGGCGGACGTGCGGGTGGTGTACTCGGCGCTGGACGCGCTGGCCCTGGCCGAGCGGAACCCGGACCGGGAGGTGGTTCTCCTGGGCCTGGGGTTCGAGACCACGGCTCCCACCGTGGCCGCCGCCCTGCTGCGGGCCCGGCAGGAGGGGGTTCGGAACTTCTCGGTGCTCTCGGCCCACAAGGCGATCCTCCCGGCCATGGAGGCCCTGCTCCAGGATCCCGAGGTGCGGATCGGGGCCTTCCTGTGCCCGGGACACGCCAGCATGGTGCTGGGGGCTAAAGCCTACGAACCGCTTGCCGAAAGGTACGGTGTTCCTTGCTGCGTAGCGGGGTTCGAGCCCGAGGACGTGCTGGCCGGGGTGCTATGCCTGCTCGGCCAGGTGCAGCGGGGGGAGGCCCGGGTCGAGAACGCCTACCCCCGGGCGGTGTCGGCCGAGGGAAACCGCGCGGCCCAAGAGGCGTTGGAGCGGGTGTTCCAGAGGGCTCCCGCCCGGTGGCGGGGGCTGGGGGAGATCGACGGGAGCGGGTACGACCTGCGGCCCGCCTTCGCGCCCTGGGACGCCCGGAGGAGGTTCCTGCAGGGGGTGCGGTTCGAGGGCCGGGAACCCGCGGGGTGCCGGTGCGCGGAGGTGCTGCGGGGCCGGATCGAGCCGGCGGAGTGTCCCCTGTTCGCCCGGGCCTGCACGCCCCAGCAGCCGGTGGGGGCGTGCATGGTGAGCTCCGAGGGCGCCTGCGGCGCCCACTATCGCTACCGAGGGCGGGCTGATGGCTGAGCCGGTGGTGACCCGGGCCCACGGCGGCGGGGGCCGGGAGATGCGCGAGCTGATCCGGGACGTGTTCCTGGCCGGCCTGGGCGATGCGGGGGGTGGGGGCTCGGACGACGCCGCGCGGGTCGAGGTGCCGGCCGGCCGGCTGGCGGTGACCACGGACTCGTTCGTGGTGCAGCCCTGGCGGTTTCCGGGCGGGAACCTGGGAGACCTGGCGGTGTGCGGTACCGTGAACGACCTGGCCATGGTGGGCGCCCGTCCCCTGTACCTGACCGCGGGGTTCGTGCTGCCCGAGGGGTTTCCCCTGCGGGATCTCGAGGAGATCGTGGCCCGGATGGCCAGCCGGGCCCGGCAGGCCGGCGTGCGGATCGTGGCCGGCGACACCAAGGTGGTGCCGTTCGGGGACCCGGTGGTCAACACGGCCGGCATCGGGGCCCTGCCCGAGGCGCCGGTCCTCAGCGGGTCGGCGGCCCGGCCGGGCGATGCGGTCGTGCTGACCGGCGACGTCGGACGCCACGGGATCGCGGTATTGTCCCGCCGGGAGGGGATCGGGTTCGAGGCGGAGATCGAGAGCGACGTGGCCCCGTTGAACGGGCTGGTGTCGGCGCTGCTTGCCAGCGGCGTGGAGGTGCACGTGCTCAGGGATCCCACCCGGGGCGGGGTGGCCGGTGCGCTCAACGAGATCGCGTCGGCCTCGTGCGTGGAGATCGTGATCGACGAGGCGCGCGTGCCCGTGGCTCCGGCGGTCCGGACCGCCTGCGATCTGCTGGGGTACGATCCGCTGGAGGTGGCCAACGAGGGATGCGCGCTGGCGTTCGTGGCCGGCACGGACGCCCAGCGGGCCCTGGAGGCCCTCCGGGCCCACCCCCTCGGCCGCCGGGCGGCCGTGGTGGGGGAGGTGAGGGAAGGACCGGCCAGGGTGTTGGCCCGAACCGTGCTGGGGGGAACCCGGCTGGTGGACGAGCCGGCGGGGGAGCTGCTGCCGCGTATCTGCTGAACCGGGCCCGGGAGGGGGAACCCCCCTTGACGAGCCGGGCGCGGCGGCTAGGATCTCGCACTCGGAGCAGAGTATCCCGCGTGCACCGCGAAGGGCCTTTTCTCCGTGGGGGACGTCCGCCCCTGGACAGGGGCGAGGGGAGTCGGCGATGGACGATCGTCACACGGTTCTGGTGGTGGACGACGATCCGGGAATCTTGGCGTATCTGGACAGCCTGCTGTCCCTGCAGGGGTATCGGGTCGTCACCGCGGAAACCGGCGAGGCGGCCCTGGCCCGGCTGAACAACGGCCTGCGGCCCGACGTGGTCGTGCTCGACGTGATGATGCCCGGAATGGACGGCCTGGCGACCCTGCGTCACCTGAGGGACCGGGACCCCGAGCTGCCGGTGATCATGCTCTCGGGGGTGGGCCGCACCGCCACGGTGGTGGAGGCCATGCGCTCCGGCGCGTACGACTACATCGACAAGTCGTTCGAGGCCGACGAGCTGAACCTGGCCCTGGAGAAGGCGCTGGAGCGGCGGCGGCTGGTCCAGGAGATCCGGGAGCTGCGCAACCAGCTGGCCGAGCAGGAGCAGCTGGACCCGATCGTGGGGGTGAGCCAGTCCCTGCAGGGCATGAAGGACCTGCTCGACTCCATCGCCGACACCGACGTGACGGTGCTGATCGAGGGGGAGAGCGGGGTGGGCAAGGAGCTGGCCGCGCGCCGGCTCCACACCAAGTCCTCCCGCCGGCGGGGCCGCTGGGTGAAGGTGAACTGCGCGGCCCTGCCGCCGGATCTCCTGGAGAGCGAGCTGTTCGGGTACGAGAAGGGGGCGTTCACCGGGGCCCAGAAGCGCAAGGTGGGGCGGTTCGAGTACGCGGACGGCGGCACCATCTTCCTGGACGAGATCGGGGAGATGAGCCTCCCGCTCCAGGCGAAGCTGCTGCAGGTCCTTCAGGACCGGGAGTTCTGCCGGGTGGGGGGGAACGAGCCGGTGCGGGTCGACGTGCGGATCGTGTGCGCGACGAACCGGGATCTGCGCCAAGCCGTGGAGAACAAGGAGTTCCGGGAGGACCTGTACTACCGTCTCAACGTGGTCAACGTGCGGATCCCCCCCCTGCGGGAGCGCAGGGAGGACATCCCCCTGCTGACCCGGTACTTCCTGCACAAGTACGTGGAGAAGTACGGCCGGGGGCCGTCCGAGATCTCCGATCCCCTGATGGCGTACTTCCTGTCCTACGACTGGCCCGGCAACGTGCGGGAGCTGGAGAACCTGGTCAAGCGGCTGGTGATCCTCAACGACGAGCGGTTCCTGTTCAGCGACTTCCGTTCCAAGAACGTCACCCCGGCCACCCCTTCGCCCGAGCCGCTGGTACCGGAGGACCCGCTGGACCGGATCGACCTCGACGGGACCGACGAGGTGATCTCCCTCAAGGAGATCGCGCGCAAGGCCGCGATGCAGGCCGAGCGGCGCATGATCGCGGCGGTGCTGCGCCAGACCAACTGGAACCGCCGGAAGGCGGCCCAGCTGCTCGACATCAGCTACAAGACCCTTCTGTACAAGATCCGGGAGTGCGGCCTGGAGCCGGGGCAGTGAGGGGGAGGGCGGGCTTCTCGGCCTCGTACAGGGTCGCGATGCCGAACGTGAGGTCCCGATACCGGGGCCGTTCGAACCCGGCCCGGGCCATCATGGCGGCGAACCGGTGGCGGGGGGGGAACCCCTCCACGCTGCGCGGCAGGTAACGGTAGGCCTCGAAGTTGCCGGAGATCACCCCGCCCACGAACGGCAGCACCCGGTGGAAGTACACCCGGTACAGGGCCGCGAGGCCCGAGGACCGGGGAATCGAGAAGTCCAGGATCAGCAGGCGGCCGCCGGGGCGCAGCACCCGGTGGAGCTCGGCCAGGGCCCGCTCCCGGCGGACCACGTTGCGGATGCCGAACGCCATGGTGGCCGCGTCAAAGGTGTCGTCCCGGTAGGGAAGGTCCTCGGCCGAGGCGTTCTGCAGGAGGATCCGCCCGGCGCCGCGGCGCCGCAGCTTGGGGGTACCGGCCCGCAGCATCGGCAGGGCGAAGTCGGCCCCGAACACCCGGGCGGCCGGCCTCTGCCGGGCGATCTCCAGGGCCACGTCGCCGGTTCCACAGGCCAGGTCCAGCACCCGCCGGCATCCGGGGGGCAGGCGCCGGACCATCTGGCGGCGCCAGCCCACGTCCACCCCGAGGCTCAGGATCCGGTTCAGAAGATCGTAGGTGGGGGCGATGGCGGAGAACATCGCCCGGACCGCCCGGGCCCGGGACTCGGCCGTGGAACTCATCCGCCCCCCACGAACCGGACCACCTCCAGCCGGTCTCCTTCGGCCAACACGGTCCGGTCGAAGGCGTCTCGGGGCACCACCTCCCCGTTGCGCTCCACCACCACCGTGGCGGGCCGCACCCCCAGAGAGACCAAGAGGGCGCCCAGCGTGGTCCCGGCGTCTACCGGCCGGGGCTCCCCGTTGACCACCACCGTCACGGCAACACTCCTTCCATGTAACTTCCGCTAGGACGCTAGGAGGCTGGGACGCTGGGAGGCTTGAAAACCTCCCGGATTCCCACACGTTCTAGGCATTACCATGCCTCTTCGCCTCCACCTCATGGTCCGGGGGGCATGGGGTCTGCTGGAGAGCCGCGCGCGGCTCCTTGGCTCGCCGCGCAGCGCCTCCGGCGCTCGCACCGTGAAACCGTTCGGTCCCCGGCCGGACTGCCATGAAACCACCGTTGGTGCCCCGTGCCTGCGCGGCGAATCTCGATGCCCGGCTTCGCGCGCGGCCGGAAGCAGGCCCCATGCCCCCCGGCGCAAAGGCCTCGGACCGACGACAGCTTTCCTTCCCCGTTGCCCGGCCCGGCGAGGCCTGGGGGGCTCGGGTCGTCACGGGGCGGTGTCGTGCAGGGCCGCGTCCCAGTCCTTCCATACCGGCTCCACGCCGAGCTCCAGGAGCCGGGCGGCCACCTCGGCAGGGGGGCGCTGATCCTCCACCTGGAACTGCACGTCCGCTTCGCCGGGCCGCGTATACCCTCCCGGCTCGGTCCGGGATCCCGCGCTGGTGTGGGTCACGCAGATCCGGGACAGGCCGTCCCGCAGCTCCGGGCTCTCGCGGGTCGACAACACGAGCCCCACGTCCGGCAGAAGAAGCCGCAGGGCGCACATGAGCTGCACCAGTTCCCGGTCGGACACGGGGTGGGGCGGGGTGTACCCCCCCGGCGCGGGCCGGAGCCGGGGGAACGAGATGGTGACCTGCGTCTGCCAGAACCGTCGCTCGAGCCACAGGGCGTGCAGGGCCAACCCCACCGCTTCGAGCCGCCATGGCCCCAGCCCCAGGAGGGCGCCGAGCCCCACCCGGCGCATCCCGGCCCGGGCCGCACGCTCCGGAGTGGCGAGCCGCCAGGAGTAATCGGCCTTTCGGCCGGCCGGATGGACCTGCCGATACCGGTCCGGGTCGTAGGTCTCCTGGAACACGGTGACCCCGTCCACCCCTGCCCGGGCCAGCCGCCGGTATCCGTCTTCGTCCAACGGGTAGATCTCGACCGAGAGGCTCGGGAACCGGGCCCCCAGGCGCCGGGCCAGGGCCTCGAAGTAGGACACCGGCACCGCAGCCGGGTTCTCGGACGACACGATCAGCAGGTTGCGGAACCCCTGCTCCCACAGCACCCGGGCCTCGGCCTCGGCGTCGTCCAGGCTCAGGGTGGTGCGCCGGATGGGGTTGTGGCGGTTGAACCCGCAGTAGACGCAGGCGTTGACGCAGTCGTTGGAGACGTACAGCGGAGCATAGAGCTGGACGACCCGGCCGAACCGCTCTCGGGTGAGGGACTGGGCCTGACGGGCCATGGGCTCCAGGAAGGCGGCGGCCGCCGGGGAGATCAGCGCCAGAAACCCCTCCAGGTCCACGACCCGCCGGCCCAGGGCCGCCTCCACCTGCTCCGGAGTGGCCCGGTTCGCCTGGGCCACCAGACCTGCCACCTCGCTGCGGCGCCAGAACTCCTCGAAGGTCATGGCTCGTCCCGCAGGAAGCCGGTCAGAGGGCTCGACGGCCGGGCCTGCCGCGACACCGGAGCCCTGCCGGCCAGGAACGCCTCCCGGCCTGCTTCCACCCCTTTTCGGAAGGCCGCGGCCATGGCCACCGGATCCCGGGCCACGGCCACGGCCGTGTTCACGAGCACGGCGTCGGCGCCCAGCTCCATGGCCTCGGCAGCGTGGGACGGAACCCCCAGCCCGGCGTCCACCACCACCGGCACGGTGGCCTGCTCGATGATGATCCCCACGGACTCCCGGGTCAGGAGCCCGCGGCCGGATCCGATGGGGGAGCCCAAGGGCATCACCGTGGCGGTGCCCAGTTCCTCCAGGCGTTTCGCCAGGACCGGGTCCGCGCCGATGTACGGCAGCACCGTGAACCCCTCTCCGACCAGCACCTCGGCCGCCCGCAGGGTCTCCACCGGGTCGGGCAACAGGTAGCGGGGATCGGGGGTCACCTCGAGCTTCACCCAGTCCGACAGACCCGCGGCCCGGGCCAGCCGGGCCAGGCGCACGGCCTCGTCGGCGTTTCGGGCGCCCGAGGTGTTCGGCAGCAGCAGGTACCGGTCCCGGTCGATGTGGGCCAGGATGTCCTCCTGGGGTCGGCTCAGGTCCACCCGCCGGAGGGCCACGGTCACGATCTCTGCGCCCGAGGCGGCCAGGGCCTGGGCCATGGTCCGGGGGTTCGGGAACTTGCCGGTGCCCATCAGGAGTCGGGACCGAAAGGTGCGACCGGCGATGACCAGACGGTCATCGCCGGCGGTGCGGACGTCGCTCATTCGTCTGCCTTGGGATCGCTGGATTTGTAAGCGCTGGCGGCTGTCGAGTAGTATCGCAGAGCGATTTCCAGGATGCAACCGAGGGGGCGAACCGAGGCCGCAGGGAGGTATGGGCGCGATGCGACGGGTTTCCTGGGGGGTTCTGGCCCTGTTGTTCCTGATGCCGATGGCGGCGTGGGCCTTCAAACGCACGCGGGAGGGGCAGGAGGTCAAGGACTTCCGGCTGACCACCCCGGCCGGGGAGACCGTGCACCTCAGGGAGGCGCTGGGCTCCAAGGCGACGGTGGTGGTGTTCTGGGCCATGTGGAGCCCACGCAGCGAGGAGGCCCTGCGGGACTTCCAGAACCTGTACGAGCGCTACGCCGATCGGGGGCTGCAGGTGATCGCCGTGAACGTGGAGCACCAGGAGCGGGATCCCGGCGAGATGGAGGCGATCGCCCGGTGGGCCGCCGAACGGGGGCTGACCTTTTCCGTGGTGGTGGACACGGACCTGTCCGTGTTCAACCGCTACGGAGTGATCGCCGTGCCGTCCCTGCTGCTGTGCGATGCCGAGGGCACGATCCGGGCCCTGCTGGAGGGATACTCCGACATGACCCGGGACGGGTTCAAGGATCGGGTGCTGGAGCTCCTGGGCGTGCTGACCAAGCCGGAGGCGGCGCCGGCCGAGGCCCAGCCGGTCTACCGGCCCAAGGGGATGGCCGAGCGGTACACCCGCATGGGGGAGATCCTCCTCAAGCGCCGCATGGCCGCCCGGGCCGTGAAGGTGTTCCGGCAGGCCCTGGAGGAGGATCCCGACTACCCCAGGGCCCGGCAGGGGCTCGCCCGGGCCCTGGAGGTGCTGGGGAAGGAGCAGGGCCGAAGCGCTCCCGAGAAGGTCGAGGCCCGGTGGCCGACACCCGTTCGGCAGCCGGAGAAACAGGAGGGACCCGCGCCGGTCGCAACCCCGGAGAAGAGGGAGCCAGAGAAGACCGAGAGGTCCGAGGCGGTCGAGAAGCCAGAGAAGTCCGAGAATCCAGAGGAGCCGGAGGCGGCCAAAAGGACCGAGGAGCCCGCGGCAGGGTCGAACCCCCGGGCCCTGCGGTACGTGCGCATGGGCAAACTGCTGCTCGCCCGGAAGTTCTACCCCAACGCCGAGGCCGTGTTCCGGCGGGCCGTGGAGGCCGACCCCGCGTGCCGGGAGGCGTACCTGGGGCTGGCCGAGGCCCTGGAGGCCCAGGGGAAGACCGAGGAGGCGCAACAGGTCCGGGAACGGGCCGGGTCCGCCCCCGCTGCGCAACCATCTCCGGCCGACGCAGGGGCGGCGCCGAACCCGAGAGGAGGAACCGATGAAGGTGGGAAACCTGGAGGAGATCGAGGCGACCCCGGTCCGGATGGAGGGGGCCCAAGGGGTGCGGATGCGGATCGTGATCGGTGAGGGCCAGGGCGCACCCAACTTCGTGATGCGGGTGTTCGACGTGGACCCCGGCGGCCACACCCCCTACCACACCCACGACTTCGAGCACGAGGTGTTCGTGCTGGAGGGGCACGGGACCCTGCTGGAGGAGGGGCGCTCCACGCCCCTGGGGCCGGGCGACGTGGTGTACGTGCCGCCCGGCGCGCTCCACCGGTTCCTGGCCTCGGACGAGCAGGGGCTGCGGTTCATCTGCGTCGTGCCCCGGAGCTGACCGCCGCCTCCCCACCCTGATCGCTATACCCGGCGACAAAGTAGGCGCGTTGTCTCGGAGGGAGAGGGGGTGTTCCTCCTGGACGCGCGCACGCCCGGGGAGTTCCGCAGGGGCCACATGCCGGGGGCCGTGCTGATCCCCATGAACGAGGTGCCCCGCCGCCTCGCCGAGATCCCGGGCGACCGGAAGATCGTGGTCGTGTGCGCCAGCGGGGCCCGGAGCGCGGCGGTGGCGAGGTTCTTGGATTCGCGCGGGTACGCCTGGGTGGGCAACTACACCGAGGGGGTGTCCGGGTGGGTCCGGGTCGGGCTGCCCCTAGTTCGTTAGGGAGCCGGCCACCCGGTCCCACTCCTCCCGGGCCTCCTCGTCTTCCGGCAGCCGGGCGGCCGCATGGTCGAGGATCTCCCGAGCCTCGGCGGCCCAGCCCCGGGCCGCATAGGCCTCGGCGACCCGGAGCAGGTACCACCAGCCCCGGCCGGGGTCGATCCGGACACAGTGTTTGAACACCTCTGCGGCCCGCTCCGCATGGACTCCGCCCCGAGCGAGCAGGATCCGGCCGAGCGGGACGAGGGCCTCCACCAGGTCGGGCCGCCGGGCCAGCACGCCCTGGAGCTCGGTCACGGCGTCGTCGGTGCGGCCGAGGGCCTCCAGGGTGCGGGCCCGAAGCAGCCCCACCTCGGGGGGCGGCTCGGAGAAGGACTGTGCGGCCGGGTCCAGGGCCGCGAGGGCCGCCTCCGGGTCTCCGCCGTCGAGCCGCAGCGCCGCCAGCCGAACCCACGAGGGGCCGTCTTCGGGGTGGTCCTCCACCCACCGTTCGAGGAGGCGCACGGCCCGTTCGGTCTGGCCGGCCTCCCGCAGGGTGTCGGCCCAGTGATGGACGGCCGCGGCCAGGTCGGGGGCCGCGGCCAGGGCCTCCTTGAACCGGGCCTCGGCCTCTGCCCACTCGCCCCGAAGGCTGTGGAGCACGCCTAGGGCGTAGGCCGGACCCGCGGCGCCGGGGTGCTCGGCTGCCGCCTCGCCGAGCCGGCGGCCGGCTTCGTCCAGATCCCCCTGTTGCAAGGCCACGAACCCCGCCCGGAACGCCTCGCCCAGACCGGTGAGCACCGCCCGCTCGGCCGGGTCCACGGCCTCCAGGTAGAACTCGAACAGGTCGGTGTCGGCCGGGGCTGCCTCCTCCTCGGTGGGGGGCTCGGGCTCGCACGGGGCGTCGCAGCCGCACGAGGGGGCGAACACGGGCCGGGCCGGGCCCCTCGGCTGCGGCTCGGGCGGGCTCAGCTCGGCCTCGCACGCCTCGATCCGGGCCGCCAGGCCGGGGTCTCCTGCGGCGTACTTCCGGGCCAGGGCCAGGTGCTCCCGGGCCCGGCCGGGGTCCGAGGCCGCGAGGCACTCCCGGGCCTCCTCCAGGTTGATCTCGGCCAGGCGGGCGCGGCAGGCCCGGATCTCATCCCCGAGCTCCGGTGGCGCGTCGGGCCGGCCGGCCGCGTCCTCCAGATAGGCCAGGGCCTCGCCCCAGCGGCCCTGACGGGCCAGCTTCCGGCCCTTCTCCACGAGCTGTTCCAGCGAGCTGCGTCTCTTCCCGAACCATCCGAACGCCATGGAAACCTCCGGCCGTCGAACTGGGCAGCGGGGGGGCCGAGCTGTTACACTTCGTCGCGGCCGCCAAGCGTAGGGGCTGGGGGCTCACCCTGTCAAACCACCCGGAGGGACGCGTGGCCGACGAGCAGCGAATCCAGATCTATACCGACGGGGCCTGCCTGGGGAACCCGGGTCCGGGGGGATGGGCCGCGGTGCTCGTGGAGCCTGGCGGGCGGGTATGGGAGATCGGCGGGCGGGACCCGGCCACCACCAACAACCGGATGGAGCTCACCGCGGTGATCGAGGGGTTGCGCCGTACGGCCTCCGGGGCGCGGGTCCACGTGGTCACGGACTCCCGGTACGTGTACGACGGGATCTCCAGCTGGATCCACGGCTGGAAACGCCGGGGCTGGCGCAAGGCCGACGGTCAGCCCGTGCTGAACCGGGACCTGTGGGAGGAGCTGGACCGGCTGGCCTGGGGCTCGGGCCGCCGGGTCACCTGGGAGCACGTGCGGGGACACCGGGGCCATGCGTTCAACGAGCGCTGCGACGAGCTGGCCACGGCCTTCGCTCGGGGCGAGACCCCGGATCTGCGGGACGGCTCGGGGGAGTGGATCGGGGCGGCGGAGTCGGGACGCTCGTTCCCGTGCTACGTGAGCCGGGTGGACGGGGAGGTCGCGTTCCACGGCTCCTGGCCGGAGTGCGAGGCCCGGGTGCGGGGAGTGAGCGGGGCGCGGCACCGCAAGGTGAGGAGCCCGACCGAGCTGGAGCGGGTGCTGCGGGAGTGGGAGGGGGCCTGACCGATGGGACCGGCCGGCGTGGCCCAGGCGTTCCTGCTGGCCGCGGGCCTGGGCACCCGCCTGAGGCCCCTGAGCCGGGTCGTGCCCAAGCCGGTCTGGCCGCTGTTCGACGTGCCCCTGGCCGCTCGGGTGCTGGACCTCCTGGCGTCGGCAGGGGTGGGCCGGGCCGTGGTGAACCTTCACCATCTGCCCGAGATGCTGCAGGGCCGCCTGGAGCCCTGGGTGCCGCAGGGCCTGGAGCTCGCGTGGAGCCGGGAGGCGCGGATCCTGGGCACTGGCGGGGCGCTGGTGCCGTGGAAGGACGCCCTGGCCGGGGGGCCCTTCTTCTTGGCCAACGCCGACACCTACCAAGAGATCGACCTGCGGGCCCTGGCACGGTTCCACCGCCAGCGCGGGGCCCTGGCCACCCTGTCGGTGGCCCCGGTGGCCCCGGGGCGTTCGGCCCCCCTTGAGCTGGCCCCCGACGGCCGCATCGTGCGGTTCCTCGGCGCCCGTGCGCCGGGTGAGAGGGCCGGCCGGCCCTGCGAGTTCACGGGACTCCACCTGCTGGAGCCGGAGATCCTGGCCGAGGTGCCGGACGGTCCCTGCTGCATCAACGCCGACGTCCATCAACGACTCGTGGGGTGTGGGGCGCCGGTGTACGGGTTCGAGCTGGAGCAGGGGGCGTTCTGGAGCGATCTGGGCACCCCGGGCCGGTACCTGACGGCCCACCGGAGGCTGCTGGATCTGGGACGGCTGCCGGCCGCGCCGGGTGAGGTGGTCGACGGGCCGGCGGGCCCGTGGTACCGGGGCCGGGAAGCCCGGATCGCCGAGGGGGTGCGGATCGGTCCGGGGACGGTGGTGGGCGCCGGGGCCCGGATCGAGGCGGGGGCCCGGCTCCGGAGCTGCGTGGTGTGGCCGGGCGCAAGGTGCGCCGGCGCCGAGGACGCGGTGGTGCCCGACCAGGGGCCGGTGCTCGCCGCCGGGCTAGAGACTAGAAACTAGCGAGGCTCCGCCTCAGACCGTCGAGGCATGGGGAGCCGGAGCAAGGGAACTGCGCCTCCACGAAAAAACTTGACGCATTTGCAGCGAGTTTTGCCCCTCAAGGTTTCTAGAATCTTGAGGCCGCGCCCGGCTCTCCGGCAGACCCCATGCCCCCGGGGCTTTGACCGCCGGGTCGGAAGCCAGTTGGAAGAAGCCGGAGAAAGGGCAAAGACGTTGCCCCCAACGCGACGTGTTGGGGTCACGACCCGTCCACTGGACTCGGTTCTCCGGCCCTTGATCCTGGAGATCCCATGCTCCCCGGCTCCGGTGTCGGGGCGAGCTTTCGACCGTAGACCGGCGACCGACGGCCGGTGTCGCTTCGCCGGCGAGGAGAGGGGATGGAGCACGACGAGGGCGGCGCGATCCTGGTCGGCGACCAGGCCGGATACCGGGTGCGGCTCGAGGGGTTCGAGGGCCCCCTGGATCTCCTGCTGCACCTGATCCGCAAGCACCGCTACGACATCTACGACATCCCCATCGCCCGGATCCTGGAAGAGTACCTGGCGGTGCTGGACACCATGCGGGTGCTCGACCTGGACGTGGCCAGCGAGTTCCTGGTGATGGCCGCCACCCTGGCCGAGATCAAGTCCCGGATGCTCCTGCCCAAGCCCCAGGAGGACGAGGAAGAGGGGGAGGACCCCCGGGCCGAGCTGGTGCGTCGGCTGCTGGAGTACGAGCGGATGCGGGCGGCGGCCGAGCGGCTGGCGGACCGCCCCGTGCTGGGCCGGGAGGTGTTCGCCCGCTCGTTCCGGGCGCCCGACCTGGACGAGGTGGAGCACCCCGACGCGCCCATCGAGGCGGACCTGTTCCGGCTGCTCCTGGCCTTCCGGGACGTGCTGGAGGAGGCGCCCGAGACGTTCGTGGAGGACGTGGCCCGGGAGCGGATCTCGATCCAGGAGGCCATGCAGGAGATCCTGGAGCTGTTCGAGGCGGCGCCGGCCGGGGCCGGCCTTGCGTTCCAGGACCTGTTCCCGCCGCGGACCAGCCGCACCCGCCTGGTGACCACGTTCCTGGCGGTTCTGGAGCTGGTACGGCTGCGGGCCCTGCGGGTGATGCAGGTGACCCCGTTCGGGGAGATCCGGCTGTTCGCGGTGCCGATGGAGGAGTCGTGAGGATGGACCCGGAGACCCTTGCCCGGGCGGTGGAGGCGGTTCTGTTCGCCTCGCCGGAGCCGGTGCCCCTGGTCCGGCTGGTGGAGCTGTTCGGCCCGGAGGGCGCGGACCGGGAGGCCGTGCTGGGGGCCCTGGCGAGCCTGGAGCGGGCCCTGGCCGGCCGGGCCGTGGAGGTGCGGGAGGTGGCCGGCGGGTACCAGCTTCGCACCCGGCCGGAGTTCGCCCCGTTCCTGGCCCGGCTCGAGGTGCCCAGGCCGGTGCGGTTCAGCCGGGCGGCCCTGGAGACGTTGGCCATCGTGGCGTACCGCCAGCCGGTGACCCGGGCCGAGGTGGAGGAGGTGCGGGGGGTGGACTGCGGCGGGGTGCTCAAGTCGCTGGCGGAAAAAGGGCTCGTGCGGATCGTGGGCAAGAAGGACGTGCCCGGCCGGCCCCTCCTGTACGGCACCACCCGGAAGTTCCTGGAGGTGTTCGGCCTGGCCTCCCTGGCCGACCTGCCCAGTCTTCAGGAGATCGAGGAGCTCCTGGCGCAGGAGGAGGAGCCCGGCGATCCCCCGGGAGCGGCCTGAGATGCCCGGGGAGCGGCTCCAGAAGGTGTTGGCCGCCCGCGGCGTGGCGAGCCGGCGCCAGGCCGAACGGTGGATCGAGCAGGGCCGGGTGCGGGTGGACGGCCGGGTGGTGACCCGGCTCGGAACCCGGGTGGACCCCGAGGCCCAGGTGATCGAGGTGGACGGCCGACCCCTGCCGCCCCCCCCGCCCAGGGTGGTGGTGGTCCTCCGGAAACCCCCGGGCTACGTGACCACGGTGCAGGACCCCCACGCCGGGGCCACGGTCATGGACCTGTTGGCCGGCCTGTCGGAACGGGTGATGCCCGTGGGGCGGCTCGATCGGGACACCCGGGGGGTCCTCCTGTTCACCAACGACGGCGGGCTGGCCCACCGCCTTCTCCACCCCAGCCGGGGCGTGGAGAAGGTGTATCGGGTGAGCGCCCGGGGGAGGTTCGATCCCCGACGGCTGGTCTCCGGGGTTCGGCTGGACGACGGGCCTGCGGCCGCGGTGCGGGTGTGGGAGGTGGACCGGTCCGGTGGGATGGTGCGGTTCTCCCTGGCGCTCCACGGCGGACGCAAGCGCCAGGTGCGACGCATGGTCCAGGCCCTGGGGGGGCGGGTGGTGGACCTGGAGCGGGTGGCGTTCGGCCCGATCCGGGCGGGGGACCTTCCGGAGGGCCGCTGGCGCCACCTCACCCCCGACGAGATCCAGGCCCTGGAACAGGCGGCCGGCAGGGGCGGAGGCCGGCCCGAAGACCCGAGGCAGGACGCGCCATGGACGACGTGAAGCAACGGTTGGCGGAGCTGCGGGCCGCCATCGACGACCTGGACCGCCGAATCCTCGAGCTCCTGAACGAAAGGGCAGGGCTGGCCCGCCGGGTGGGCGAGATCAAACGGGAGGCCGGCGCCCGGTTCTACGCCCCCGGCCGGGAGGAGGACCTGCTGCGCCGGCTCGAGCAGGCCAACCCCGGCCCGTTCCCCAACGCGGCGGTCCGGGCCGTGTGGCGGGAGATCATCTCGGCCTCCCTGGCCCTCGAGGCGCCCATGAGCGTGGCGTACCTGGGGCCGCCGGCCACCTTCACCCACCAGGCCGCCCTGCGGAGGTTCGGGGAGTCGGCGCGGCTGGAGCCCGCCCGCACCATCGGCGAGGTGTTCGAGCGGGTGGAGAAGGGCAAGGTGGCCTACGGGGTGATCCCGGTGGAGAACACCACCGAGGGGGTGGTGAGCCACACCCTGGACATGTTCCTCCGGTCCGAGCTGAAGATCGTGGCCGAGGTGTACCTGCGGGTGACCCACCACCTGCTCAACCGCAGCGGCCGGCTGGGCGACGTGGAGCGGATCTACTCCCACCCCCATGCCGTGGCCCAGTGCCGGGGATGGCTGGAGACCCACCTGGCCGAGGTGCCGGTGTTCGACGCGGCGAGCACCGCCCAGGCGGCCAAGATCGCGTCCGAGGACCCGGGGGCGGCCGCGATCGCGGCCGAGGTGGCGGCCCAGGCCTACGGCCTGCGGGTGGTGGAGTCGCGCATCGAGGACAACCCCAACAACTTCACCCGGTTCCTGGTGATCGGCCCCGAGATTCCCGATCCCAGCGGCCGCGACAAGACCTCGGTGGTGTTCGCGGTCCGGGACGAGGTGGGGGCCCTGTACCGGATGCTCCAGCCGTTCTTCGAGCACGGCGTGAACCTGACCAAGATCGAGTCCCGTCCCATGCCCGACGAGGCCTGGCAGTACGTGTTCTTCACCGACTGCGAGGGTCACCTCACCGAGCCCGGCGTCCGGGCCGCCCTGGAGGAGCTGCGCTCCCGCTGCCGGTTCCTGCGGGTGCTGGGCTCCTACCCCCAGGGGAGCCTGCCCCGGGCCCAGTAGGCGGTTCCCGGCGTCCGGCGCGGCCAGCTTTTCGATCCCGTGCGTTCGAAATCCCGGTACCAACCCGCGGTCGGCTCTGGACGGGCGGCCGCGGGTTCGGCTATACAGGAGCCTCCCGCCGGCCCGGGCCGGCTTCCGCGATGTCCGAGGGACCTCCACACCCGTGCCACCATGACCGACCGCTTCCGCCAGCTGGTAAGTCCGTTCGTCCACGACCTATCCCCGTACGTGCCCGGCAAGCCCCTCGAGGACCTGGCCCGGGAGAAGGGGCTCGCCCACATCGTCAAGCTGGCGAGCAACGAGAACCCCCTGGGCCCCTCGCCCCGGGCCGTGGAAGCGGCCCGATCCGCGCTGGAGGCGGCCCACCGGTACCCGGACGGGTACGGCCGTGCCCTCAAGGAGGCGCTGGCCCGGCGCTGGGGCGTGGGCCCCGAGAACCTCGTGCTGGGCAACGGCAGCTCCGAGGTGATCGAGATGGTGGTGCGGCTCGTGGTGCGGCCGGGCCGGTCGGTGGTGCTGGCGAGCCCCTCGTTCAGCATCTACGAGCTGACGGTGCGGGCCCAGGGGGGGGAAGTGGTGTGGGTGCCGTTGCAGGACCACCGGGTCGACCTGGGCGCCGTGGCCGCGGCCGTCCGTCCGGACACCTCGCTGGTGATCCTGGGCAACCCGAACAACCCCACGGGCACGGCGTTCGGTGCGGGCGAGTGGGAGCGGTTCCTGGAGCGGGTGCCTTCGTCCGTGGCCGTGATTCTGGACGAGGCCTACGCCGAGTACGCGGACGCCCCTGACTTTCCGCAGGGCCCCAGGTACGTGGACCCGAGCCGCCCCCTGGTGGTGGTGCGCACGTTCTCCAAGGCCTACGGGCTGGCCCTGCTGCGGATCGGCTACGCCGTGGGCCCGCCGGGGCTGGTGGACTACCTGAACCGCCTGCGGCTGCCGTTCAACGCCAACGGGGTGGCCCAGGCCGCGGCCCTGGCCGCCCTGGCGGACGGGGAGCACCTGAGACGCAGCCGGCAGGTGAACCGGCGGGGCCGGGAGCGCCTGCACCGGCTGTTCGGCCGAATGGGCCTCGAGCACGTGCCCAGCCAGGCGAACTTCGTGGCGGTGAAGGTGGGCGACGGCGACGGCGTGTACCGCCGCCTGCTCGATCACGGGGTCATCGTGCGCTCGATCCGGGGCTTCGGCATGCCCGAATGGCTGCGGGTCACCGTGGGGCTGCCCGAGGAGTTGGACCGGTTCGAAGCCGCTTTCCAGGCCGTGATGGCCGAGGGGATCGCAAGACCATGATCATCGTTCTCAAACCCGACCACAAGGAAGAGGACCGGCGGCAGCTGGTCGAGACCCTCCGGGCCCTGGGGTTGGCCGTGCACGAGTCCCGGGGCGTGCAGCGCACCCTGGTGGGGGCCATCGGTGACGAGGCGGTGCTGCGGGACCTGCCCCTGGAGTCCATGCCGGGCGTGGAGAGGGTGATCCCGATCCTGAAACCCTACAAGCTGGTGAGCCGCGAGTTCCACCCGGCCGACTCCGAGGTGGAGGTGGGCGGGATCGCCTTCGGCCCCGGGCCCGTGCAGATCATCGCCGGGCCGTGCTCCATCGAGGACCGGCAGCTGCTGCTGGAGACCGCCCACGCCATCCAGGAGGCCGGCGCCACCTGCCTGCGGGGCGGGGCCTACAAGCCCCGCACCAGCCCCTACGCGTTCCAGGGGCTGGGCGAGAAGGGGCTGGAGATGCTGGCCGAGGCCCGGGAGGCCACGGGGTTGCCGGTGGTGACCGAGCTCATGGACCCCCGGGACACGGTGCTCGTGGCCCGGTACGCCGACGTGGTGCAGATCGGGGCGCGCAACATGCAGAACTTCCGGCTCCTCAAGGAGGTGGGAAACCTCACCAAGCCCATCCTCATCAAACGGGGCATGTCGGCCACGATCACCGAGTGGCTGATGAGCGCGGAGTACGTGGCCGCCCAGGGCAACCAGCGGATCCTGCTGTGCGAACGGGGCATCCGGACCTTCGAGACCGCCACCCGCAGCACCCTGGACCTGTCCGCCGTGCCGGTGCTGAAGAGCCAGACCCACCTCCCCGTGTTGGTGGACCCCAGCCACGCCGCCGGCAGTTGGGAGCTGGTGGAGCCGCTGAGCCGGGCGGCCGTGGCGGCCGGGGCCGACGGGCTGATGATCGAGGTCCACGCCCGGCCCGATGCGGCCCTGTGCGACGGCAACCAGAGCCTGAAGCCCGAGCGGTTCGCCCGGCTGGTGGAGGCCGTGGCCAACGTGTGCCGGGCCGTGGGCCGGGAGCTCGGGGGAGGGGAGCGATGACCGGTCCCACGGTGGGGATCGTGGGCCTCGGGCAGATCGGAGGAAGCCTGGCCGCGGCGATCAAGGCCCACGGCGTGCCCTACCGGGTGCGGGCGTGGGATCGGCGCACGGCGGCCCTGGGCATGGGCCGGGAGCGCGGGTGGGTGGACGAGGCGGTGGGCTCGGCGGCCGAGGCCGTGGCCGGGGCCGACCTGGTGGTGCTGGCGGCCCCGGTGACCGCGGTGCGCCGCCTGCTGGCCGAGATCGCCCCGGCCGTGTCCCCGGGCCAGGTCGTCACCGACGTGGGCAGCACCAAGGCCTCCATCGTGGCCGAGGCGGCCCGGGTGCTGCCGGCCGGGGTGGAGTTCGTGGGGGCACATCCGGTGGCCGGCACGGAGCGCTCGGGGGTCGAGGCGGCCGACCCGAGGCTGTTCGACGCTCGGCCGTGCGTGTTGACCCCCCTGCCCCCCACCCCGGCCGAGGCCGTGGAGCGGGTGGAGTCGCTGTGGAGAGCGCTAGGGGCCCGGGTGGTCCGGATGTCGCCGGAGGCCCACGACCGGGTGTTCGCGTGGGTGAGCCACCTGCCCCACCTGCTCGCGTACACCCTGACCTGGGCGGTGCTCGAGAAGCTCGGGGACCAGGAGCTGAACCTGGCGGGGCCGTCGCTGCGGGACTGGACCCGGGTGGTGGGGAGCCCCCCGGCCCTGTGGCGGGACATCTGCATGGAGAACCGCGAGGCCCTGGGCCGGGTCCTGGGGGAGTTCGAGGAGGAGCTGGCCGCGGTGCGAAAGCGGCTCGAGACCGGGGACGCCGAGGCCCTGGAGGCCCTGTTCCACGGGGCGAAGGAAGGGAGGAGCCGGCTTTGGACCGTGTGAGGGTGGCGGGCTCCGGCCCGTTCCGGCGGGAGCTTCGGGTGCCGGGGGACAAATCCGTCTCCCATCGGGCATTGATGTTCGCGGCCCTGGCCGAGGGAACGTCCCGGATCCGGGGCCTGCAGGCCGGGGCCGACGTGGCGTCCACCCGGGCCGCGCTGGAGCGCCTGGGCGTGGCGATGTGGGACGAGGGGGACACGGTCGTGGTGGAGGGCCGGGGTCTGGGGGGGCTCCGGGAGCCCGACGACGTGCTGGACTGCGGGAACTCCGGAACCACCATGCGGCTGCTCGCGGGCGTGCTGGCCGGCCACGGGTTCCTGTCGGTGCTCACCGGCGACGCCAGCCTGCGCCAGCGGCCCATGGCCCGGGTCCTGGACCCCCTGCGGGAGATGGGGGCCCTGGCCCTGGGCCGCCGGGAGGACCGCCTGGCGCCCCTGGTGATCCGGGGCGGGAGCCTGCGGGCCCTGACCTGGAGGCTGCCCGTGGCCAGCGCCCAGGTGAAGAGCGCCGTGCTCCTGGCCGGGCTCCACTGCCGGGGAACCACCTGGGTGGAGGAGCCGGCCCCGTCCCGGGACCACACCGAGCGGATGCTCGAGGCCATGGGCGCCGGGATCGTCCGGGAGGACGGCAGAGTGGGGGTGAGGGGACGCGTGCCGCTGGCGCCGCTCGACATGGAGGTGCCGGGCGACCCGTCGGCCGCGGCGTTTTGGGCTGCCGCGGCCTGTCTGGTGCCCGGCTCGCGGGTCACGGTGCGGGGGGTGTGCCTGAACCCGACCCGCACCGGGTTCTTCCGGATCCTCCGGAGGATGGGGGCGGCCGTGGAGCTGCGGCCCACCGGCACCTCCGGGGGCGAGCCCGTGGGGGACGTGACCGTGGAGCACCGGGCCCTGCGAGGGACCCGGGTGGACCCCGCCGAGGTGCCGGCCGCCATCGACGAGTTCCCGGTGCTGGCCGCGGTGGCGGCCGCGGCCGGGGGGGTGACCGAGGTGACCGGCGCGGGGGAGCTGCGGCACAAGGAGTCCGACCGGATCGGAACCCTGGCGGGGGAGCTTCGCAAGGCCGGGGTGGAGGTGGAGGCGTTCGAGGACGGGTTCCGGATCCGGGGGCCGGCCGCCTTGCGGCCGGCCGTGTTCGACAGCCACGGCGACCACCGGCTCGCCATGGCCCTGGGGGTGCTGTCTCTGGCCATCCCGGGCGGGGCCGAGGTGACCCGGGCCGATGCCGTGGCGGTGTCTTACTCGCGGTTCTGGGAGGATCTCGGTGGGAACCCCGACAGGCCGTGAGACGGCCTACCGGTGCCGCGTCTCAGAAATTTCGTGGTGTTCCAAGGGGTGGGGCTGGGGGCCCCTCCTTCGCTGAACGGCCTCGCAGGGGCCACCTCGGCGCGGTCCGCTGCGGCGCGTGAGAGCACGCGCCGCGGCCGCTCCCCTGGCGCCGGGCGGCCCGAGCTGCTCGGCCGTCGCGCTTCGTCGGAGCCCCCAGCCCCACCGCTGCAATCCGCATACGTTTTTGCGAAACGGTACACTAGAAATTCGAGGCCGGACCATGCCCCTGGAGACCGGGGGGTGACGCCAAAGGGGCGGCGTTATGTCTGGAACGCTTGGAGATCAAGGGGGTTTTCCAGCTTTCCAGCTTTCTAGCTTTTTAGCCTTCTAGCCGACCACGAGGGAGGAGCTGTGAGCGAGGAAATCCCGAAGAAGCGGGGGCTGTTCGGCCGGTTGTTCCGGCGGGGAGGGGGCGAGGCGGTCGAGCCCCCGGAGCCGCCGTCGGAGCCGGACGAGGAGCCGACATCCGGAGAGGAGGCCGACGCCCCCGCACCCGAGCCGCCCGCGGACCAGGAGCCGTCGCCTGAAGAGGAGCCGTTGCCCGAGCCCGAGGAGGTCGGGGAGGCGCCCCCCCCGGAGCCTGCCGACGCCCCGCCCGAGCCCGTGCCGGAAGAGGAGAGGGAGGGGGAGGCTGAGGAGGGGTCTGGTGAGGACTCCCCGGCCCGGGCCGGGTTCCTAGCCCGGCTCCGCCAGGGGCTGGCCAAGACCCGCCAGGGCCTGGCCAAGAAGGTGGACCGGGTGCTGTTCGGCAAGAAGGAGATCGACGCCGAGACCCTGGACGAGCTGGAGGAGGCCCTGGTCACCGCGGATCTGGGCGTGGCCACGGTCATGCACCTGGTGGACGAGATCCGGGAGAAGGTGAGCCGCAAGGAGTTGGTGCGGCCCGAGGCCCTGCGCGAGCACCTGAAGGCGGCCATCCGGGAGATCCTGGTGGCGGAGGAGGCCCGACCGGCGCCGGAGGGGGTGCGGCCCTGGGTGATCATGGTGGTGGGCGTGAACGGCGTGGGCAAGACCACCACCATCGGCAAGATCGGGGCCCGGTTTCGCCGGGAGGGCAAGCGGGTGATCCTGGCCGCCGGCGACACGTTTCGGGCGGCGGCCATCGAACAGCTCGAGATCTGGGGGAACCGGATCGGGGCCCAGGTGGTGCGGCACCAGCAGGGGTCCGACCCGGCCGCGGTGGCGTTCGACGCGGTGGAGGCCGGCAAGGCCCGGGATGCGGACGTGGTCATCGTGGACACGGCGGGCCGGCTCCACACCAAGCGCAACCTGATGGAGGAGCTCAAGAAGGTCCGGCGGGTGATCGGCAAGGCCCTGCCCGGCGCGCCCCACGAGGTGCTGCTGGTCCTGGACGCCACCACCGGCCAGAACGCCGTGAGCCAGGCGCGGCTGTTCCACGAGGCCGTGGGGGTGGACGCCATCGCCCTGACCAAGCTGGACGGCACGGCCCGGGGCGGCGTGATCGTGGCCATCTGCGACGACCTCAAGATCCCCATCCGGTACATCGGCATCGGCGAAGGGGTCGAGGACCTGCGCCCCTTCGACGCCCAGGCGTTCGTGGACGCGCTGTTCTGACACCAAGTTGCCATCCAACGGATACGCATCCGGGGGCGGGGCCAGGGACCCGCGGTTTCCGACGGGTCCCCGGCCCCGCCGAGCAGGGGGCGATAACGCCTGTTCCTCCGCCTGGTTGCATGCAACTTGGTATGGCCCGCGGCCCCGCAGGGCCTTCGTTCGGATCCGAAAAGGCTCAAGTTTGAGCGGCCGGGGCCGAACCGTTCCACGGCCGGCATCCCGCTTTTTCCGGGAGGAGCGAGAAATGGACAAACGCCCTCTGGGCCGCCTTCTGGCGGCGATCGCCCTGGGAACCCTGTTCGCCACCACGGCGTGGGCCTCCGGCGGAGGGGAGGGAGGGGCCGGGCTCGGGAGCGAGCTCGCCCTGTACTGGGGAATTCCGTTCGTGGGCATCCTGCTCTCCATCGCCCTGTTTCCCCTGTTGGCGCCCCGGTTCTGGCACCACCACTTCGGCAAGGTCTCGGCCTTCTGGGCCTTGGCCCTGGCGGTGCCGTTCCTGGTCGCGTACCGGGGCGAGGCGCTGCACCAGATCATCGAGATCTACCTGGCCGACTACGTGCCGTTCATCATCCTGCTGTGGTCCCTGTACACGGTGGCCGGCGGCATCCTGGTCACCGGCAGCCTCGCGGGCACCCCCCTGGTCAACCTGCTGCTGCTGGTGGTCGGAACGGCCATCGCCTCGTGGGTGGGCACCACGGGCGCGGCCATGCTCCTGATCCGGCCGTTCCTGCGGGCCAACACCTGGCGCAAGCGCCGCACCTACCAGGTGGTGTTCTTCATCTTCCTGGTGTGCAACGTGGGCGGCGCCCTGACCCCTCTGGGGGATCCACCCCTGTTCCTGGGGTTCCTCCACGGGGTGCCGTTCTTCTGGACCTTCAAGATCCTGCCGCCGATGCTGCTGGTGTCCGCGGTGCTGCTGACCGTATTCTTCCTCATGGACTGGTACTACTACCGCAAGGAGGAGGGCCGGCCCCCGGCCCCGGACGGGTCGAAGCTCCGGATCGAGGGAGGGCACAACCTGCTGTTCCTCGCCGGCGTGGTGGCGGGGGTGCTGCTGAGCGGGGTGCTCCACACCCGCCTGGGAACGGTCAATCTGTTGGGGGTGACCCTGTCCGTGGCGGGTGTGGGCCGGGACGTGCTGCTGGTGGCGATGGGGATCCTTTCCCTGCGGACCACCAGGCGGGCGATCCGGGAGCGCAACGAGTTCACCTGGTTCCCCATCGTGGAGGTGGCCTACCTGTTCGCCGGCATCTTCGTGACCATGATCCCGGTGCTCGAGATCCTGAAGGCCGGCACCCAGGGCCACATGGCCTTCCTGATCGAGGCGGTCAAGGAGCCGCTCCACTACTTCTGGGTCACCGGCGGGCTGTCCAGCTTCCTGGACAATGCGCCCACCTACCTGGTGTTCCTGAACACGGCCCTGGGCAACTTCTTCCCGGGGGTGCCGGAGCGTCAGGCCATCCTGAACCTGATCCAGCACCAGCAGGTCTACCTCGAGGCCGTGGCGGCGGGCGCCGTGTTCATGGGAGCGAACACGTACATCGGAAACGCGCCCAACTTCATGGTGCGGTCCATCGCCGAGGAGGCCGGCGTGGAGATGCCCAGTTTCTTCGGGTATATTCTCAAGTACTCCCTGGTCTTCCTGGTGCCCACCTTCGTTCTCGTGACCCTCGTCTTCTTCCGGTGAGGGGAGGTAGCCATGGACGCGATTCGCAAGGTGCTGTTCCCCACCAAGTTCGAGGATCTGTCGTTCCGGTGCCTGGAGCGGCTGCTTCCCCTCAAGGCCGCCGGCCTGGAGGAGGTGATCCTCCTGTTCGTGATCGATCGGGACGAGGTGGCCTACAACCTGTTCCGGGGCTTCGACAAGAAGCTCGCGGACCAGCTCCGGGAGGAGGCCCGGATCCGGTTCGAGGACTGGGAGAAACGCCTGGCCGAGGAGGGGATCCGGGCCCGGCACCGGATCGAGGTGGGCTCGCCCGAGGGCAAGATCCTGGAGCTGGGCTGCGAGGAGGAGGTGGACCTGGTGGTGGCCGGCCGGCAGCATGCCCATGTGGCCGACACCGTGTACCTAGGTGGCACCACCATGGCGGTCCTGCGGCGATCGGCCATGCCGGTGCTCGTGTGCAAGCACACGGGCGAGGGGGCCTGCGACCTGCCCGGTGCCAACGTGTTCGAGCGGGTGCTTCTGGCCACGGACTTCTCCGCCGACAGCGAGCGGGCCCTGGGGTTCGTGCGGGCCCTGGCCCCGGCGGCCAAGGCCGTGGACGTGGTGCACGTGATCACCGAACGGGACTTCCGGCGGAGCCCCCCCGAGGCGATCGCCGAGGCCGAGGCCGAGGCCAAGGAGCGCATGGAGGCGATCTGCCAGGACCTGCGTGGGCTGGGCCTGGAGGCCGATCCCCACCTGCTGGCCGGACATACGGCCGAGGCCGTGCTCCAGGCGGCCCAGGACTACCACAGCACCCTGATCGTGATGGGCACGAAGGGGCGCCACGGCATCCGGGAGATGTGGGTCGGGAGCGCGTCCCACCGGGTGGCCGAGCTCGCCCCCACTCCGGTGGTGCTGGTGCCCCTGGCCCGGGACGAGTGCTACGTGTGACCCGAGCGGTCACCCCAGGGGGGGCGGCCGGGTCAGCGCGGCGGCCAGGTCATCCGGGTCGGTGAGGGGGGCCTCACACGCGAAGTTCTGGCACACGTAGGCGGCCGCCCGGCCGCCTACGGTCTTCATGGAGCTGGTGAACGGCGCGATTCCAGCCAGAGAGCCGTCGGGCGCGGCGAGCAGAACCGCGGTCTCGGGGGTGTACTCGGACCGCACGGCCTCCACCAGCGCCCGGGTGTCGTCGCGGCCGGGCGGGCCCACGATCACCACCTCGCGGGTGGGCTCCAGCAGGTGGGCGGCCCCGGTCAGGTAGGCCGTGAACGCGGCAGGGTACCGGTGCACGCGGCCCGCCAGGGCCTCGGCCAGGTCCCTGGCCCGCCGGGTCCAGGCCGGATCCGCGATCAGGAGCCCCAGCCGGGCGAACGCCTCGAGCGCCGCGCTGTTGGCCGAAGGGACGGCGCCGTCGTACACCTCCTTGGGACGCCACGGCAGGGCGTCCCCGTCCGGGGGGACGTCGAACAGCCCCCCGGCGTCGGCGTCCCAGAACCGTTCCACGAGGCGCTCGGCCAGGTCCAGGGCCGCCGCGATCCACGCCGGATCGAACGTGGCCGCATAGAGGTCCAGCAGACCCCGGCACAGGAACGCGTAGTCCTCGGCCACGGCGTCCACCCCGGCCTGGCCCTGCCGGTAGCGCCGCAGCAGGCGGCCGTCCGCCCGGAGCCGGCCCATGACGAACCGGGCCGTGTCCACCGCCGCCCGGGCGTACCCCCCGTCCCCCAGCACCCAGGCCGCCCGGGCTAGGGCCGAGATCATGAGCCCGTTCCACCCGGTGAGCACCTTGTCGTCCTTGGCGGGGCGGGGCCGGAGGCTCCGGCGGGCCAGCAAGAGCTTGCGGTCCTCCCCCAGACCGGCCTCTAGCTCCGAGGCCTCCACGCCCCACTCCCGGACCCACTCCTCCACGGGCCGGCCGAGGTACAGCACGTTGGCACCGGTGCGCTCGCCCGTGGCCTCGTCCCGGAAGTTCCCCTCGGCCGTCACGCCGTACACCCGGCAGAACCGCTCCCCCCGGTCCTCGCCCAGCACCTCCATGATCTCGGCCCGGGTCCACACGTAGAACGCACCCTCCTTCCCCTGGGAGTCGGCGTCCTCGGCCGAGTGGAACCCGCCCTCAGGCCCGCGCAGGTCCCGCAGGCAGTAGGTGAGAATCTCCCGGGCCGTGCGGGCGAACCCGTGATTCCCCGTCGCCTGCCAGCCCTCCAGATAGGCCGAGACGAGCCCGGCCTGGTCGTAGAGCATCTTCTCGAAGTGGGGCAGCCTCCAGTCGGCGTCGGTGGCGTAGCGATGGAACCCGAACCCCAGGTGGTCGTAGATGCCGCCCCGCCGCATGGCCTCGAGGGTGATCTCGGCCATGCGGCGGGCGTGCTCGTCGCCGGTTCGACGGAACCTGCGCAGCAGGAACACCAGGCTGTGGGGGGTGGGGAACTTGGGGGCCGCCCCGAACCCGCCCCGGGCCGGGTCAAACTCCTGGGCGAAGATCTCGGTGGCCGCCTCCAGGAGCCGGCCGGAGAACGGGCCTGGCGGGGCCTCCCCGATCTCTCGAAGCCGCGCCACGATCTGGCGGGCCGAGGACCGCACCCGGTCCGGGTCCTGCCGCCACAGGGCCGCGGCGCGGCGCACCAGCTCGACCACCCCCACCCGGCCGTGGCGGCTCTCCTTGGGCAGGTAGGTGCCCGCGAAGAACGGCTCCCGCTCCGGGGTCAGCAGCAGGGTCAGGGGCCAGCCCCCGGTGCCGGTGAGGGCCTGGCACGCCGCCATGTACACCTGGTCCACGTCGGGACGCTCCTCCCGGTCCACCTTGACCGGCACGGTGAGGGTGTTCAGGACCGCGGCCACCCCCGGGTCCTCGAAGCTCTCCCGCTCCATCACGTGGCACCAGTGGCAGGTGGCGTACCCGATCGACAGGAACACGATGCGGTTCTCCGCCCGGGCCCGGGCGAACGCCTCCTCGCCCCAGGGGTACCAGTCCACGGGGTTGTAGGCGTGCTGCAGGAGGTAGGGGCTCTTCTCGCGAATGAGCCGGTTGGGCCGCTGGGTCATCGGCGCCTCTGGGGAAAGGGTGAGGGGGAGAGGGTACCGCAACGGGCGGTTCGCGCCAGCCCGGCCGCCGAACCGAACCGCGGCCGCCCCCCTCGAAGGGAAGCGGCCGCGGGATTCCGGTTGCAAAAAGCCCCCCTGGGCCCCGCTGGGGCGTTGTAGCAAGCCGATCAGTTCACCACCTCGGCCTCGTACACCTCGGGCTCGTCGGGTGGGCTCTCTTCGGCACCGGAGGGGTTCTCCCACCGGAGCCGGAGCTCGCCGTCCTCGGCGTCCACCGTGACGGTGGCGCCGTCGCGCACCTCGCCCGCGATGAGGGAGCGGGCGATGCGGGTCTCGAGCTGCCGCTGGAGGTAGCGCTTGAGGGGGCGCGCGCCGTAGACCGGGTCGTACCCGGCCCGGGCGATGAGCTTGCGGGCCTCCTCGGTCAGCACGAACCGGATCCTCCGGTCCTGGAGCCGCCGCACCAGGTCCTGGGTCAGCAGGTCCACGATCCGCTCGATCTCCTCCAGGGTCAGGGGCTTGAACAGCACGATCTCGTCCACCCGGTTCAGGAACTCCGGCCGGAAGTGGGCCCGGAGCTCCCGCATCACGGCCTCCCGGGCCGACTCCCGGATCTCGCCCCGGTCGGTGACCCCCTCGAGCAGGTGGTGGGAGCCGATGTTAGAGGTCATGATGATCACCGTGTTGCGGAAGTCCACCGTGCGGCCGTGGGAGTCGGTGAGCCGGCCGTCGTCCAGGATCTGGAGCAGCACGTTGAACACGTCGTGATGGGCCTTCTCGATCTCGTCGAACAGGATCACCGAGTAGGGCTTGCGTCGCACCGCCTCGGTGAGCTGTCCGCCCTCCTCGAACCCCACGTACCCCGGCGGGGCTCCGATCAGGCGGCTCACCGCGTGCTTCTCCATGTACTCGCTCATGTCGATCCGGATCAGGTTCTCCTCGGTGTCGAACAGGGCCTCGGCCAGGGTCTTGGCCAGCTCGGTCTTGCCCACGCCGGTGGGGCCGAGGAAGATGAACGACCCGATCGGCCTCCGGGGGTCCTTGATCCCGGAGCGGGCCCGGAGCACCGCGTCGGCCACGAGCTGCACGGCCTCGTCCTGGCCCACCACCCGACGGTGGAGCACCTCATCGAGCCGGAGCAGCTTCTCCCGCTCGCCCTCCATCAGCCGGGACACCGGGATCCCGGTCCAGCGGGACACGATCTCGGCGATCTCCTCCTCGGTCACCTCCTCCCGCAGGAGCCGCGTGCCGCCCAGCCGGTTGAGCTCGGCCTCCTTCTCCCGGAGCCGGCGCTCCAGCTCGGGCAGCCGACCGTGCTTGAGCTCGGCCGCCTTCTCTAGGTCGTAGTTGCGCTCGGCCACCGAGATCTCCTGGCGCACCCCCTCGATCTCCTCGCGCAGGCCCTGCACGGCCTTGATGGCCTCCTTCTCGTTGTCCCACTGGGCCCGCATGGCGTCCGCCCGGGCCCGCAGGTCGGCCAGCTCCTTCCGGAGCTGCTCTAGCCGCTCCCGGCTCGCCGCGTCCTTCTCCTTCTTCAGCGCCGCCTCCTCGATCTCCAGCTGCATGATCCGCCGGGTCACCTCGTCCAGCTCGGCCGGCATGGAGTCGATCTCCGTGCGGATCATGGCGCAGGCCTCGTCCACCAGGTCGATGGCCTTGTCGGGCAGGAACCGGTCCGTGATGTAGCGGTGGCTCAGCACGGCGGCGGCCACCAGGGCGTTGTCCTGGATGCGCACGCCGTGGTGGACCTCGTAGCGCTCCTTGAGCCCCCGGAGGATCGAGATCGAGTCCTCCACCGTGGGCTCCTCCACCAGCACCGGCTGGAACCGGCGCTCGAGCGCCGGGTCCTTCTCGATGTACTGGCGGTACTCGTCCAGGGTGGTCGCGCCGATGCAGCGCAGCTCCCCCCGGGCGAGCATGGGCTTGAGCATGTTGCCGGCGTCGATGGCGCCCTCGGCCTTGCCCGCGCCCACGATGGTGTGGAGCTCGTCGATGAACAGGATGATGCGGCCCTCGCTCTCCTTGATCTCCTGGAGCACCGCCTTCAGCCGCTCCTCGAACTCGCCCCGGTACTTGGCCCCGGCCACCAGGGCCCCCATGTCCAGGGCGTACACGGTCTTGTCCTTGAGCCCCTCGGGCACGTCGCCCCGGACGATCCGCTGGGCCAGGCCCTCCACGATGGCGGTCTTGCCCACGCCGGGCTCACCGATCAGCACCGGGTTGTTCTTGGTCTTGCGCGAGAGGATCCGGATCACCCGCCGGATCTCGGCGTCCCGGCCGATCACGGGGTCGAGCCGGCCCATCTGCGCCTCCTTGACCAGGTCCCGGCCGTAGCGCTCCAGCGCCTCGTAGGTGGCCTCGGGCGTGGGGCTGGTGACCCGCTGGTGGCCCCGCACGGCCACCAGGGCCTCCATGAACCGCTCGGCCGTGACGCCGTACTCCGCAAAGATCCGGCCGGCCTCGGTCTCGGTACCCTCGCGGATCATGGCGAGCACCAGGTGCTCCACCGACACGTACTCGTCCTTGAGCCGCTTCGCCTCCTCCTCGGCCCGAACCAGGAGCCGGTTCAGACGCTGGGTCACGTAGATCTTTCCGCCTTCGACCCCCGGGCCGGACACCTGGGGCCGCGTGTCCAGGGCCCGGATCACCTTGGCGCGGAAGTCGGCCACCACCACGTCGAGCCGCTCCAGCAGTCGGGGAATCAGGCCGTCGGCCTGGTCCACCAGGGCGAGGAGCAGGTGCTCCCCGTCCACCTCCACGTGGCCGCGCTTCATGGCGATCTTCTGGGCCTCGGCAAGGGCCTCCTGGGACTTCTGGGTCAGTCGGTTCAGGTCCATGGTCTCCTTCTCCTTCTCGGCCCCGATCGGGCCGGTTGGTCTTCTGCGAGTTCGTACGCGGCCACAAAGGTAAGGCCGAAAGGGGGGAACGCAAGTCGCCCTCGCCGGGTTTGGTGCCGAGCTGCGCCGAAACCGAGAGCCCTTGAGGGCGGGGCAAGGGGCCCTGCCGGAGAGCCGGGTGCGAAGCCGGGCCTTGGGACCCGCCGCGCAGACGGGGGAGGGGGGCCGGAAAAAACGGCGCATCCTCGGTGGATGCGCCGGGGCCTGCCGGGGGCGGGGAGGGGCTCAGCCGCGGATCCGGGCCGCGGCGTCGGACCACTCCTGCTGGCGCAGCACGTTCTTGCGGATCTTACCGGTGCTGGTCTTGGGCAGCTCGCAGAACTCGAAGTGCTTGGGGCACTTGAAGTGGGCCAGCCGCTCCCGACAGAAGGCCCGCAGCTCCTCGGCCGTGGCGGTGGCTCCGGGTTTCAGGGTTACGAACGCCTTGGGCACCTCGCCCCACTTCTCGTCGGGAACACCCACCACCGCGCACTCGGCCACGGCCGGGTGCTTGTACAGGGTGTTCTCCACCTCGATGGTGGAGATGTTCTCCCCGCCCGAAATGATGATGTCCTTCTTGCGGTCCTTGAGCTCGATGTAACCGTCGGGGTGCACCACGGCCAGGTCCCCGCTGTGGAACCACCCGCCCCGGAACGCCTGGGCCGTGGCCTCGGGCTGGCGGTAGTACCCGAGCATCACGTTGTTGCCGCGCATGACCACCTCCCCCAGGGTCTGGCCGTCCGCGGGCACGTCTTGCATGTTCTCGTCCACCACCCGCAGGAAGGCGGCGTGGGTGTAGGCCACCCCCTGCCGGGCCTTGAGCCGGGCCCGCTCCTCCAGGGGCAGGGCGTCCCATTCCGGGTGCCAGGCGCACACCGTGTGGGGGCCGTACACCTCGGTCAGGCCGTACACGTGGGTGAGCCGGGCGCCCATGTCCTCCACCTGGGCGATCAGGGTGGGGCTCGGCGGCGCGGCCGCCGTGACGATGTGCACGGGCCGGGCGAACCGATAGTCCGGGGCAGGCCGGGCGGCCAGGAACATGCGCAGCACGGTGGGGGCCCCGCACAGGTGGGTCACCCCCCAGCGCTCGATCAACCGGTACGCCTCGGCCGGGTCGAACCGGCGCAGGCACACGTGGGTCGCGCCCACGGCCGTGACCGCCCAGGGGAAGCACCACCCGTTGCAGTGGAACATGGGAAGGGTCCACAGGTACACGCTGGCCGTGGAAAGCCCGGTCTCGATGATCTCGCCCATCGCGTTCAGGGCCGCGCCGCGGTGGGAGTACACGACGCCCTTGGGGTTGCCCGTGGTGCCCGAGGTGTAGTTGATCGAGATGGGGGTGGCCTCGTCCTCGACCCGAAAGGTCACCTCGGTGCCGGACCCTCCGGCCAGAAACTCCTCGTAGCCGGGGCCCGGGGGCACCCAGCCGTCCTCGGCGGCGGGGTCGGAGACGTGCACGACCAGGCCGGGGAACGACTCCACGGCCTTTCTCACGCCGGCCGCCAGCTCCGTGTCCACCACGAGCACCTTGGCGCCGGAGTGCTCGAGGATGTACGAGACCTCGCCCGGGGAGAGGCGGGTGTTGATGGCCACGAGCAGGGCGCCGGTCATGGGCACCCCGAAGTGGGCCTCGAGCATGGCCGGCACGTTGGGCAGCAGCGCGGCCACCCGGTCCCCCGGTTCCACGCCGGCGCGGCACAGGGCGCCGGCCAGGGCCCGGCAGCGTTTGGCGAACTCCCCGTAGGTCCAGGTGTCCTCCCCGTACACCACGGCCGGCCGGTTGCGGAACACCACGCGGCTGCGGTTGAGGAAGTCCATGGGGGTCAGGGGGGCGAAGTTGGCGCTCTGAAACGGCATGGATGACCTCCTGATGTCCTGATGGGATGCCCGGGAGGAAACGTGGTCGCCGCCCGGGTCACGCCTCCGTGCCCACCCCGTTCGGCCGCCGCCACCGGCTGCGAAACCCCACCAGGCCCCACAGCCGCCGGCTCTGGTGATGGCGGAAGATCTCCTCCAGCGACAGGTGGGGATCCCGATCCGGGGTCTGGAGGTAGGCACGGATCGCGTCGATCCGGCGGACCAGCTCGTCCTCGGCCGCGGCCCTCAACTCGGCCTTGGCCTCCAGGATCTGCTGCTTCATGTCGGCCGGGGGTCGTTCGCCCCGGTACTTGCGGAGCTTGTACGCTACCCGCATGCGGATCAGGCGTTCCAGGGTCTCGTGGTAGTCGTCCCCCAGCCACAGGACCTCGGGTACCAGGTCTCCGAAGTGGGTGACCCCCAGGATGTCCTTGCCCTGCTCCCAGTAGGCCATCAGGTAGTCGATGTCGAGGTCCCTGTAGTTCTGGAGGGGCATATACATGCGTCTTAAATATTGAAGCACCTTCTCAGCTTTTTTCTTGTGGCCTCCGATGATCACGGAGCTTCCCACCTCGCCCCGCTTGACCCCCTTGGTCCAGGGCGCGCCCGTGATCCCGAAATCGTTGGCCACCGGCAGGTGCAGCAGGGCCGAGAGGGTGTTCAGGGCCAGGGCGTAGCCGGCCGAGGGCCCGCCCACCGTGTAGGAGGCGGACAGGAGCTGGTGGTGGATCGTGTAGCGGTCGAGGAACTCCCCCAGCACCCGGGGCACGTTGATCTTGGGGGTGAGGCTCTGGAGGTAGTTCTCCACCAGGGTGAACGCCTCCTTGGCCGACTGCTGGGTCATCTGCACGGCCATGTCCAGCTCGGCCGCGTTGGGGGCCGAGCTGGACACGGCCCCCGTCACCAGCACCTTCTCGGGCGCGAAGTTGTACATGAGGCTCGTGGCGATGGGCAGGAGCATGCCGGTCACGTCGTTCGCGCCCACGCCGATGATGAACCCCACCTGGGGTTCCTGGCTCAGCTCCGCCCCGAGGAACTCGTCGAGCTGAACCTTGCCCTTCTTCGTGGGGCTGCGGCCGAGCTCCTGGCGGGCGGCCTGGAGGTGGGCCCGGGTCAGGGGGTAGTCCTCCGGTCGGTCCACCGGGTCCACCAGCCGGAGGAGCTCATAGTAATGGTGGAGGAACTCCAGGGGCCGGGCCTTGATGTCGGAGCGCAGGGTCTGAGGCGCGTCCAGCGCCTCGAGGATGCCGGCCAGGGTCTTCAGGTTGAACTTGACGAAGTTCTCCTTGGCCTCGTCAGGCGCCTCCACCAGGGCCCGGAGCCGGAGGATCACCTCGTACTCGGTCTTGCGCAGGCCGGCGGCCTTTTCCACGAACGCCGCGAAGTCGGCCGGGGTCTGGGAGACCTGGGAGGCGGCCTCGAAGAT
Source organism: Deferrisoma camini S3R1 (assembly GCF_000526155.1). NCBI lineage: Bacteria > Pseudomonadati > Thermodesulfobacteriota > Deferrisomatia > Deferrisomatales > Deferrisomataceae > Deferrisoma > Deferrisoma camini. The sequence continues at coordinate 938,332 of NZ_JAFN01000001.1, forward strand.
CGCGGTCGTGTCGATGCCCGGCGCCAGGGGCACGCCGTCGAGCCTGCGCTCGAGGATGCCGACGATGTCGGCCTTGCGCAGGTGGCCGCTGATCTCCAGGGCCTTGAGGCGTTTGGACCGGACCAGGGCCGGGTCCAGGATGTCGAGCCGGTTCGTGGTGAGCACGGTGAACACGCGGTTCAGGGGCACCTCGCCGTCGATGATGTTTAGAAACTTGTTGGTGACCTTGTCCTGGGGGCTGCCGCCCGAGGGGCTGCGGCGGGGGGCCACGGCGTCGGCCTCGTCGAAGAACACCACGGTGGGGGCGATCATCTTGGCGATGTCGTACACCCGCTCGAGGTTCTGTACGGTGCCGTCGATGGGGTTGGACGGGTCCATCAGGTCGGTGGGGCGTACCGAGATGTCGTGCACGTCGCGGTTCTCGCTGAGCCACGCCCGCACCAGGAAGGTCTTGCCGCTGCCCGGGGGGCCGCTGAGCACCACCCCCTTCTCCTCGGCCGCCCCGTAGTAGAGGCAGTTGTTGGCCATCTCGGAGAACAGGTTCTTGATCTCGCCCACGTACTCGTCCCAGCCGACCCGGCGGTCCATGCGGTCCACGACCCGTTTGTACAGGTCCCCGTACGCGTTGCGGGCCACGGCCTCGAACGCGGTGCGCATCAGCATGGCGTCGTCCAGGTACTCGGGCCGGAAGTCCCCCTTGATCTCGATCACCGAGTGGACCAGCTTGCGCACGTACGCCGGGGTGAGCTTCAGCGCCCGTTCCGCGAACAGGGGGCCCAGCCGGTCGACCGCGGCGGCCAGGTCCGAGGGGGTGAGCTCCCGGCCGCCGGCCGCGCCCGGGGCAGGCTCCACCGGGATGTCGTTTCTCCGGAGCTCCAGTCGGATCACCTCCCGGAGGTTCTCCGGGTCCTTCCAGAACTCGGACACGTCCACGATCCGGCCCTTCTCCACGAACCGCCGGTAGATGGCCGCGTCGATTCTCTCGGGCTGGTCCGTGGTGGCCACCAGCAGGCAGTCCCGCCGGCCCTGGATGATCTCGTCCAACACGATGTTGGCCGTGTCCACCAGGGTCTGCTGCTGACTCTCCACGGCCGAGCCGCGGCCGTCGGCCCGGCCAAAGGCCGCGTGGGCCTCCTCCACGTGGCGGATCGAGGTGCGCCGGGGGTCGCCCATGGCCTTGCGGAAGAAGTTGCCGGGCTCCCCGGCCAGGGCGGTCTGGTAGTCGTTGGGCGTGACCACGCTGTAGTCCACCCAGACCCCCTGCTCTTCCAGCTCGGCCAGGTGCCGGCCGATGCGCTTCTGGAACACCCGCCGAACCACCGGCGTCCGGGCCAGGGTGCGGTAGAACCGAAGCTTGCGCCGCCGGGCGATCTCGAGGGCCAGGGTGGGGTCCACCGCCTCCAGGGTCCTCCAGAACGGCTCGTCCCGGAGCCGCTCCTCCTTCTTGAGCTTCAGGTCCACCTCGGGCCGCACCTCGTTGCGGAAGATCACCTCTTCGATGGCCTGGGTCACGGTGGCGGACTTGCCGCTGCCGCTGGGGCCCACCACCAGCACGATCGGGGCCTTGGGCACCGCGGGGTCGTTCATGTACTCCTTGCGGATGAACGCCCGGTAGAGCTTCTCGAACAGACGGCGCACCGGCTCCGGCACGAACACGTCCGACAGCTCCCGGTCCAGCAGCCACAGCAGGTACTCGTAGTCGTTGGCGCTCACCTCCTTCTCGAGGATCCGGTTCCAGGCCTGACGCGGGTTGGTCTCCCCGGACAGCTCGAACCGGCGCTGCCAGTCGGTGAGGATGGCGGGGTCCTTGAGGGTGCGGAACGTGCGGGGGGGCTGCGGAAAGAACAGGGAGAGCAGCCCTTCGATGGTCCCGTTCACCAGACCGGTGGGGGGCTTGTACTGGTGGAGCCGGGCCCGCATGAACGCTTTGGTCTCCTGGGGCCACGAGGCGACCAGGTCCTCGATCTCCCGGATCCGGGCCTCGGGGAGCCGGACCGTGCGGACCTGGCGGGTCAGGCGGCGGGCCATCTCACGGCTCCTGGGCCTGGGGCAGGGTCAGGGCGGGGGGCACCTCGGTGTTCTGGATGACCACGGTGCTGCGGCCCCCGGGGTTCTTCTCGTACGCCGTGGCCCACTTCTGCTGGGCCAGAAAGTTCAGCAAGGCCACGTCAGTGGAGCCGTCGGGCCGCCCCACGGTGCGCTGGAGCTCCCGGATGCTCTCGGTGTAGGCCCGGTAGAGCTTGCGGATCCGGCTGGCCTCCTGGTCGGCCGCGTAGTTCTCGGCCTCGGCGATCAGCTCGCGGCGCTTCTTCTCCTCGGTGGCGGCCACCAGCTTGTCGCCGAACCGGGTCTCCTTGAGCACGAAGCTCACCACCTCGATCCCGTACTTCTGCTCCAGGGTCGGGCCCCCCTCGTTCACCGGCCGGCTCTTCAGGGCCCGGTAGATCTCCTCCTTGATCCGTTCCCGGCCGCTCACCAGGCGGTCGACCTCCTGGGCCTGGAGGATGTCCTTCACGATCCCGTCGTAGTCGGCCTGGAGCAGCCGGTGGGCGTCCAGGTTCTCGATGGCCCACTGGTGGAGATCGCGGATCCGGTAGGTCATGACCCCCGAGGTCCACAGGGCCACGTTCTCCTTCGAGATGATCCGCATCGGCTCCGCCTGCCCGCCGAGGTGCATCTGCTGGTTCATCAGCGGCACCTCCTGCTCGATGCGGGTGAAGTACGGCAGCCGGAAGTGCCACCCCACCTCGGTGATCGCCTGGCGTTGCCCCCCCAGCTTCTCGAGGACCACGGCATAGTTGAGCTTGACCTTGTAGATGGTGCGGCTCGCGTACACCAACGCCACCAGGCCGTAGACGAGACCGATGAGCAGGCCGATCCCGATCGTCCGGCGAAGCGCGGTCCGGACGAACGCCCGGCGGACGAACTTTGCGCTGGGTTCCGTGGTCATCCGGGAGGCTCCTGGGTGAAAAGGGGTTTGATCCGGAAACGGGGTGACGCCACGGGCGGAAGCAGAAGAAGGATACTGGATCTTCCCCGAATTGCAAAACGAGAACCTGCTCTCCGCCGGGCCCCAAGGCCCATGCCGGCGGCAGGGTACGGGCCCCGTTCCGGCCGCAGGGGGCTCTCCAGCAGACCCGATGCCCCCCGGACCATGAGGTGGAGGCAAAGAGGCGTGCTGATGCCTGGAACGCACGGAAATCCGGGAAGTTTTCAAGCTTCCGGGTGCCCTTGCGGAAGTTCCTGGGAAAAGGGGAACCGAGGAGTGGAAAAAGATTGCCCACATCGCCCCGCAAAGGCGTCCGAAGTTCCCTTTTTCGGCCTTTTTAAGCTGGCACGAAGGATGCAGGAGTCAGGTGTGGGAAACGGGTTACCCATGCCGGAGAGGGAGGCGAGACGGAGGGTTCCAATGACACGGATGCTCATGGGAGTGGGGGCGCTCGGCGGGGTGGCGATGGTGCTGGCGGAGCAGCCGCTGGCGTTGAGCGCCAGCCAGGCCATGCTGCTCCTGGGGGCGGCCCTGGTGGTCGGCGCAGCCGCCGTTCGGAATTGGGCCGCGGATCCCGGTGGAACCGGAAGGGACGGGGAATGAGTCGGCTCCTCCTGTGCCGCCGGTGCTATGCCCTGTGGGGCTGCGACAACGGCAGGGTGCGCCGGTGCCGGGCGTGCACGAGCCACGACTGCCCCCTGTTGCCGGCACCGAGCGCGGCCCGGGGGGAATGCGACACATGCCGGGAGTGCCGAGAGGCTCACCCCCCCGCCCCCTCGCCGGAGGCGTTCCCCGCGGCCCGGCCGGGCCGGGCCTGAGGGGAGGGCGGAGAGGCCGAACGAAACGCGGGGCCCTGCAAGGGCCCCGCGTTTCGTTCGGGGATCACTCGACCTTTTGGTTGTATCTCTCCTGATAGTACTTGCGGATCGCCTCGACCCGCTTGGGGTCGAACCCCTTCACGTACCACTCGTGGCGGGGGTCGTTCTCGATGTACTTGGACAGGATCCGCTGGTACAGCTCCGGCTTCCCGGCCTTCTCACACGCCCGCTTCGCCTCGGGGAGGAACTCCGTGTAGAAGATCTTGGCCACGTCGTAGATCCCGTTCCAGAAGGCGTAGTCCGGGCCGGACATGGCTGCGCCGTGGCGCCCCCTGCGGCCCGCGTGGTGCCAGAGGGTCCAGTACATCCAGTCGATCTGGTCGTCGAAGTTGGCCTTGGTGATCACGCCCTCCTGGATCAGCAGCGAGCGGATCTCCTTGGCCGGGATCGCGAACTTGGTGTTGTACAGGTCCACGAAGTCGTCGAACTGCTTGTAGAACCCGTCCACGAACTGGGCGCCGTGGCAGGCGGTGCACACGTCCTTCATGTTGGCGAGCTTCTTTTCCCAGTCCTTGGTGCGCGTGGAGACCGGGGCCCGCAGGTTCCAGCTCAGCCGCGCCCCCACGTCGTGGGTCACCGGCTGGTTGGGGGTGGCGCTCATGTGGCAGGTGGCGCAGGTGGGGGCGTCGAAGTAGTCCTCGCCCGCCACCCACTTGGGGTTGTCCATGTTCAGCTCGTCCTCAAAGGCGCGGAACAGGATGCCGTGCTTGGACTCCTCGTAGACCTCCTTCTGTGGGTGGTCGGGGCCCAGGTGGCACTTGCCGCACACGTCCGGCTTCCGGGCCTGGGCCTTGCTGAACCGGTGGCGGGTGTGGCAGGCGCTGCAGGTGCCCTTGGAGCCGTCGGGGTTGACCCGGCCGATGCCCGTGTTGGGCCAGGTGGACTGGCTCAGGGTGCCGTCGGGGTTGGTCTGGACGATGGAGCCGTGGCACTGCCGGCATCCCACGGCCACGGCGGGCTCCCCCGCGACGGTCTGGCCCAGCAGGGCGTCCTTGGAGTTGAGGATGTTGCCGGCCTCGGCGTGGTGGCTGGCCTCCTGCTCGGCCGCCTCCTTGGAGTGGCACCGACCGCAGTCCTTGGGCGACACGATGATGGCCACGGTCCACCCGTTGTGGTCCATGGCGTCCGGTTCACCCGGCTCGGCCCGGTGACACTCGTAGCACCCCACCCCTGAGTTCCAGTGGGAGCTCGTCTCCCACTGGGTCACGAGGCCGGGCATCTGCTCCTTGTGGCACTCCACGCACTCCTTGGTCTCGGCGCTGAGCTGAGCCGCCCACGCCGTCCCCGCAAGCGCCAGGGAAACGCCAACGAGCCCCAGTAGGTACTTCCGGACCTTTCTTCCCATGGTTCCTCCTCCCGTGGGATGGGTTCGCCTCGCTGTGTGCGAGGATTCACAAGTATCGCCTACTGTACGGGTGGGAAACGTCGTGTTCCTTGACCTGGGTCAAAGAACCGCTCGGCCGGAAAGGGTGCCACGCCGGGCCGGAAGGTCAAGTGCCCGCAGACCGGACCCCCGTGGAGCCCCGGGGCCCCGCGGTGCCCCCCAGGGTCCGTTCCGTTCCCCCCGGGGGAGGGGGGCAACCACGTAACCTGCCGGTATTTGAAGTGTTTCGGAGCTGGCACCGGCCTTGCTTTCCAGGCCGGCCGAAGGAGGAGCCCGATGATCCGAGCCCTGTACACAGCGACCAGCGGCATGCTCGTGGAGAGCCGGCGCCTCGACCTGGCCGCGCGCAACCTCTACTACGGCCAGGTTCCCGGCTACAAAGGCGCCGGAGAGCTCCGGGCCGCACTGCCGGCCACAGGGGGGGACCTGCCCCTGGACGTCCAGACCGACTACGCGGGCGAGTTCGTGAACCCGGCCCCGGGCCCGGTGCGGCCCACGAACCGGCCCCTGGACCTGGCCCTGTCCGGGGAGGGGTTGTTCGTGCTCCAGGGTCCAAACGGTCTCGTGTACACCCGGGACGGTCGGTTCTACCGGGGACCCGACGGAACGGTGCGAAACGGCTCCGGCTACCCCCTTCTCGGGGAGAACGGGCCCGTGGTGATCCCCCCCGACGCGGACGTCGAGGTGGACGAAATGGGCCGAGTTTGGGCCGGCGGCAAGCAGGTGGACCGGCTGCGCCTCGAGGCGTTCCCGGGCTACCGGGGGCTCCTGCGGCTCGGGGGAAACCTGTTCGTCTCCACCGGCGCGGTGAAGGCGGTCGCTGCGGAGGCCCAGGTGATCCAGGGAGCCCTGGAGGAGTCGAACGTGCAGCAGGTCGAGCAGATGACCCGCATGATCGAGTCGGTCCGGGCGTTCGAGGCGTACCAGAAGGTGGTGCAGACCGTGATGGAAGACGTCACCGGTGAGGCGGTGCGCCGCATCGGACGGGTGGCGTAGATCCCGACAGGAGGTTGAGGCATGATCCGAGCCCTGTGGACCGCGGCAGCCGGAATGAACTGCCAGCAGATGAACGTGGACGTGATCGCCAACAACCTGGCCAACGTGAACACCACCGGCTTCAAGCGGAGCCGGGTGGACTTCCAGGACCTCTTGTACCAGACCCTCCTCACCCCGGGCTCGGTTTCGAGCGCGGGGGCCCAGTACCCGGTGGGTATGGAGGTGGGCCTGGGGGCCCGGGTGGTGACCACGGAGAAGCTGTTCTCCCAGGGCGACTTCCGGGAGACCGGCAACCCCCTGGATCTACTGATCGAGGGGGACGGGTTCTTCCAGGTGACCCTGCCCAACGGGGGCACGGCCTACACCCGCTCCGGCTCGTTCAAGCTCGACTCCCAGGGCCGGCTGTGCACCAGCGAGGGGTGGATCGTGTACCCCGAGATCACGATCCCGCCCAACGCCGTGGAGATCACGGTGGGCAGCGACGGGTCGGTGTCGATCCTCAACGGCGACACCGGCCAGGTGGAGGACCTGGGCGTGACCCTGGAGTTGGCCCGGTTCTCCAACCCCGGGGGGCTCAAATCCATGGGGCACTCGATGTACGTGGCCACCCCCGCCTCCGGGGACCCCATCACCGGCACCCCCGGCACCCTGGGCCTGGGAAGCCTCAACCAGGGGTTTCTGGAGATGAGCAACGTGAGCGTGGTGGAGGAGATGGTGAACCTGATCGCCGGCCAGCGGGCCTACGAGGTGAGCTCCAAGGCGATCCAGGCCGCCGATGAGATGCTGCAGATGTCGAACAACGTGAAGAGGTAGTGCGATGCGCGCCCTGACCCTCGGCCTCACGCTTCTTCTGCTCGCCGCGGCCCCGTCCGGAGCCGCCGTGCGGGTGCCGCCGCGGGTGGAGGTCGACACGGACACGGTCACCCTGGCGGACCTGGTGCCGGGGGCGCCCGCGGGCTGGGCCGCGGTCCGGTTGGGGCCGGCCCCGAGGCCCGGACGCACCCGGACCCTCGAGGCGGCGTGGATCCGCCAGCGGGCCCGGGCCGTGGGGGCCGCGGACCGGTTGGCTCTTCCGGACCGGGTGGTGGTGGAGCGGCCCGGAGCCCGGGTGGGGCGCGAGGCCCTGGTGGAGGCGGTGAGGGCGGCCGTGCGCTCCCGGGTGGGCCCGGACGAGGAGGTGCGGGTGCTGTCGGTGGGGCTCCCCGGGCCGGTGGCCCGGGGCGACCGGGAGCTGCGGCCGCGGCTCCCGGAAGGGGGCCTGCCCTCGACCTTCACGGTACCGGTGGACGTGTGGGTGAAGGGGACCAGGGCCGCCACCGGCTGGGTGCGGGTCGAGGTGTTCCGGGGCCGGCCGGCCGTGGTGCTCGTGCGGGACGCCCGCCGGGGCGAGGTGCTCGGCCTGGACGACGTGGAGGTACGCACCGCCCGATCCGGGGCGTCGACCCTGTCCGACCCCCAACAGGTCGTGGGGAAGCGCCTGCGGCGGAGCCTGCGGGCCGGCACGGCCCTGCGGCGGCAGGACCTGGAGGCCGTGCCGGTGGTGAGCCGGGGAGACGTGGTCCGGCTGGTGGCCCGGGTGGGAGGCGTGACCGCGAGCACCCTGGGGAAGGCCCTGGGCAGCGCCGGCATCGGCGAGGTGGTGCAGGTGGAGAACCTGGGAAGCGGCCGGACCGTGGCCGGCATCGTCCGGGGCGGGGGGCTCGTGGAAGTGGCCACGGCGCTGGGGAGGTGAGGGATGAGAGGCTTCACGCTCGTGTTGGGAGCGGTGCTGGTTGCCGCGGCCGGGTGTTCCCGCCCGTACCTGGAGGAGCCGCCGTGGCCGCCCCCCACCCCTTTGAACCGCTCGGCCTCGTCGGCGAGGCACCCCGGCCAGCCGACCAGCCTGTGGAGCGACCAGGCTCCGCTGACCCGGGTGTACCGGGACCACCGGGCGTTCGCGGTGGGGGATCTGGTCACCGTGATCGTGGTGGAAACGGCCGAGGCCAAGCGGGAGTCCTCCACCGACCTGAGCCGGAAGACCGACGTGTCGGCCGGGGTCACGAACTTTCTGGGCATGCCGCCCCACTACGGGCTGCCCGACCTGTACCGCTCCGGGGGGTTTCGGCCCAGCGTGGGGGCCACCACCGAGAACAGCTTCCAGGGCACCGGCTCCACGAAGCAGAAGGACGTGCTCCGGATGAGGGTCACCGCCCGGGTGGTGGACGTGCTCGAGGACGGCAACCTCGTGATCGAGGGGCGGCGGCAGGTGCAGGTGAACCGGGACACCCAGTATCTGTACGTGCGGGGCATCGTGCGTCCCAAGGACATCTCGGCCGAGAACACCGTGAGCTCGATCGCCCTGGCCGACGCCCAGATCCTGTACGGCGGCAAGGGCCTGCTGGCGAGCCAGCAGCGGCCGGGGTGGATGTACCGGGTCCTCGACGCCGTGTGGCCGTTCTGATGGGCCGGCCGGGAGGTTGGACGATGAGACGTGTGCTGGCGGCGATCGTGGTGGGGCTGATGGGGTTGGCCCCGGCCGGCTCGGGCGCGGCGGTGCGGGTCAAGGACATCGCCAAGGTGGACGGGGTCCGGAGGAACCAGCTGATCGGGTACGGCCTGGTGGTGGGATTGAACGGCACGGGCGACAAGACCGGCGTGGCGTTCACCACCCAGTCCACGGCGAACCTGCTGGAGCGGCTCGGCCTGTCCGTGTCCCCCGACGACATCAAGTTGAAGAACGTGGCCGCCGTGATCGTGACGGCCGACCTGCCCCCCTTCGCCCGGGCCGGGCAGCGGCTGGACGTGACGGTGTCGTCGGTGGGGGACGCCAAGAGCCTGCAGGGCGGCACGCTGCTGCTCACCCCGCTTCGGGCGCCCAACGGCGACGTGTACGCCGTGGCCCAGGGGCCCTTGTCCATCGGGGGGTTCGGGGCCAGCGCCGCGGGCGGAGGGGTCCAGCAGAACCACCCCACGGTGGGCCGGATCCCCAGCGGAGCGGTCCTGGAGCGGGACGCGCCCCTGCCCGATCTCAACCGAGGCTACGTGGACCTGGTGCTGCGCCAACCGGACTTCACCACCGCGGCCCGCCTGGCGGGGGCGGTGAACGAGGCGTTCGGGGCCGGCTCGGCCCGGGCACTGGACGCGGGGCGGATCCGCGTGGCGGTGCCGGACTCCCAGGCGGACGATCCCGTGGGGTTCCTGGCCCGGTTGGAGGCGGTGGCGGTGGAGCCCGACGCCGTGGCCCGGGTGGTGGTGGACGAGCGCACGGGCACGGTGGTGATGGGCCAGGACGTCCGGATCCGGCCGGTCGCGCTGAGCCACGGAAACCTCACGGTGCAGATCACGCCGTACCTGGAGGTCAGTCAGCCCGAAGCGCTCTCGGCGGGGCAGACCGTGGCCCGCACCGGCGCCGAGGTGACCGTGACCGAGGAGGAGGCCCGGGTGATGCTGCTCGAGCCGGGGGAGACCCTGGCCGGCCTGGTCCAGGCCCTGAACGCCCTCGGGGTGAGCCCCCGGGATCTGGTGGCCATCTTCCAGGCCCTGAAGGCGGCCGGGGCCCTGGAAGCCGAGCTGGAGATCCTGTGATGGTGGGTGCCGTGACGGGGCCGATGGGGCTGGGCACGGCCGTGGCCGCAGTGGGCAACGAGCCCCTGCCCAAGGACCTGGAGGGGGCGTGCCGGGCGCTGGAGAAGGAGTTCGCGCTGCTGGTCTTCCGGTCCATGAGGAAGGCCATGGTGCCGGAGTCGTCCGACGGGGCAACGGGTTTCGCCAAGGAGACCGCCTACGCCCTGCTCGACGAGCAGTGGGCCGAGCTGGCCACCCAGGGCGAGGGGTTGGGGCTCTGGCGGGCCATGATGCGTCAGTTGGAAGGCGTAAAGAAAAGCCGGGACGGGGTCGATCAGGAGAGCAGGGGCGCGTCCGCCCACGTGGACGCGGTGCGCGCCCGGAGTCCCAGGGCCGGCGCAGCCGGCCGGTCCGTCGAGGGGATGTGGCGCGGGCAGCGGCTCGACCGCTCGGCCTGAGCCCCGTCGGGGCCGACGCGGTCGGTCGCCGGGCGCCGCGGACCAAGGCATCCCGCAAGGAGAACCATGAAGATCCGTGGCCGTTACACCCGTGGCATCGGCGGGCTGGGGGCGCCGGCGGTGCCGGTTCGCAAACGGCAGGCCGAGGACGCGACGCCGAGCTCGGTGGACCCCTCGGACCAGGTCAGCATCTCGGACCGGGGGCGCGAGATCCAGCGGGCCCGGGGCCTGGCGCTGGCGGCCCCCGAGATCCGGCAGGAGCTGGTGGACGAGATCGTGGGCCAGATGGAGCGCGGGGAGTACCGGGTGGCCGGGTCGGACGTGGTCCCCCGGATGATCCGCGAGCACTGGATGCTGACCGCAGGGGCGGTGCGGTGAGCCAGGCTCAGGTGCGGGCGCGCGCGGACCTGGTGAGCGCGTTGGAGCGCGAGGCCGACGCGGCCCGTGCGCTGGCCGGGGTCGTGGACGAGGCCCTGGCCGCGGTGCACGACCCCCGGCGGTTGGAAGAGGCGATCCGGCGCGGGGCCGATGCCGCCCGCCGCCTGGAACGCGCGGCCCGGCTGCGCCAGGCTGCGGCGGCCCGTTGGGCGCGGTCGGCCCGCCAGACGGCGACCCCCCGGCCCGGTGGGCCCGAGGCCCACCCGGATTCCGGGGTGGCGGACGCGGCTCGGCGGGTGGCCGCCGCGATCGACGGGGTCCGCTCCGGGCTCGCGGCCCTGGGGCTCGCGGCCCGGTTCGGGCTGACCGTGACCGAGCATCTGGTGCGCACGGCCACCGGCGCCGGGTACGGGCCCGGCGGCCCGTCCGTGCCCTGCCGGACCGTGTGCCAGGCGTAACGGGGAAGGCAGCCCATGGCCAACATCTTCTACGGTCTGAACATCGGGCGCTCGGCCATGCTGGCCCACCAGACCGCCCTGGACGTCACGGGCCACAACCTGGCCAACGTGAACACCGAGGGGTACTCGCGCCAACGGGTCCAGATGGCGCCGGGAATGCCCACGATCACCTCCCAGGGGAGCATCGGCTCCGGGGTCGACGCGAGGGACGTCCAGCGGGTGCAGGTCTCGTACCTGGAGCGGCAGATCGCCCGGGCCACGGTGGGGCGCGGGCACGACCGGGTGCTGGCCCAAGGCCTCGACGAGGTCCAGTCCGTGCTGGACGAGCCTTCCGAGTCGGGGCTCAACGCGGCGCTGACGGAGCTGTGGAGCAGCTTCGACGCCCTGGCGGCCCGTCCCCAGGACCTGGCCCTGCGGGCCCAGGTGCTCGACCGGGCCCAGAACCTGGCCACCGTGTACAACCAGAAGGTGTCCGGGCTGGCGGAGCTCGGGGACCGGTTCGACGAGGCCGTGGACGAGGCGTTGGCCGACGTGAACACCGCCATCCAGGAGCTGCGGGACCTGAACGCGGCCGTGGCCAAGGCCGAGGCCTCCGGCCACCAGGCCAACGACCTCAGGGATCAGCGCGACGGGGTGATCCGGGAGATCAGCGGCAAGCTGGGGGTGGAGGTGGAGACCGACGGCTCCTACCTGAACCTTCGGGTGGCCGGAGGGGGGCCGTACCTGGTGTACGAGACCGAGGGCTTCGAGATCCAGGCTCAACGGGACGACAGCGGGCGGCTGGCGTCGTTTCACGTGGGCTCGGCGCCGATCGCGCCCGCCGGAGGCGAGATCGGCGCCTACCTGGAGCTTCGTGACCAGGTGATCCCGGGCCTCCAGGAGGAGCTGTCCCGGTGGATGGCCACGGTGACGGACCGCGTCAACGCCCTGCACCGGGGGGGAACCGACCGCGACGGCAACCCGGGCCGCAACCTGTTCGTGTGGGACGGCGGCACGACCCGGGTGGAGGCCGCGCCCAGCACGGGGGTGTCGAAGGTGACGGCGGGCACCGGCCTGGAGCCCGGCACCCACCGGATGGACGTGAGCGTGCCCACGGACCCGGCGAGCCTGTTCTCGACCGCCGACCGGGGCACCGGCACGGCGGACTCCGGGATCGCCCTTCGGCCCACCGGCGGGACCTACCAGGGCGAGGCCGTCATCGGCCTGGACTACCACGTTCGGGTCACCGCCGCGACCGACTCCACCGTGTCGGTCGCGCTGTACCGCGGCGACGAGCGGATCGGCGAGGTGGTGGAGGTGAGCACCTCGGGCGGGACGGCGTCGTGGACCGCGGACGGGGTGGACTTCGAGGCGACGGTGGAGGCCGGTATCTACTCGGTGGGGGAGCGCAGCGACGGGCTGCTGACCACGGGCAGCGTCAGCCTCGACGGAGGGCCAGCCCAGGACGTGGATCTGGCGCGGGACGCGGGCGTGACCCTGGTCGGCGGGGTGGACCTGGGGTTCCTGCCCGGGGGCACGGCCGAGGTGTTCTTCGGGGGTGCCCCGTTCTCCGGGGGCACCTTCACGGTGTATGCACCGGACGCCCGGTTGGGGCTCGACCCCAAGGTGGCGGCCGACACCGACCGGATCGCGGCGGGGTTGGGAAGCGCGGCGGGGGACGGCGAGACCGCACGCCGCATCGCGGACCTGGCCGCCCAGAACCTGTTCGAGGACGTGGGCGAGACCCCGGCGGGGTATCTGGGCCGGATCGTCCAGGACCTGGGGGCCACGGCGCGGGACGCCCGGGTGTTCGATCGGGCGAGCCAGGCCGTGCTGACCCAGCTGGAGTCCCAGCGCGAGGCGGTGTCGGGGGTGAACGTGGACGAGGAGATGGTCCAGCTCCTCCAGTACCAGCGCGGCTTCGAGGCGGCGGCGCGGTTCGTGAACGTGATGGACAGCCTGATCGACACCTTGATCAACCGTGTCGGGTTGGCCGGCCGGTAGGAGCACTGAGCCATGCGCGTAACCCACAAGAGCCTCCAGCAGACCTGGGTGCAGGACCTCCAGAGGCGTCTGGGAAACCTCGACCGGCTCAACCGCCAGATCGGGTCGGGAAAGCGCATGACCCGGCCGGCCGACGACCCGGCCGGGGCCAGCCGGCTGGTGCGGCTCCAGGAGGTGGTGGCCCGGAACCGGCAGTACGTCCGGAACATCGACGAGGCCCAGGCCGTGCACCGGTCCACCGAGTCGGCCCTGGAGCAGGCCTACAACCACCTGGTACGGGCCAAGTCCATCGCCGTGGAGGGGGCGAACATCGCGAGCGCCCCCCTTTCGGGCAGCTACGCCGCCCTGGCCGACGAGGTGGCCGGGATCCGCGAGGGGTTGCTGCAGATCGCCCAGGGCCGCCACGAGGACAAGTACCTGTTCAACGGAACGGCCGGCGAGAAGGCCCCGTTCCAGAGCGAAGGGGGAGCGGTCCGGTACCAGGGGAACTCCGAGCGGCTGCGGGTGAACATGGGCAACGGCCAGAGCGTGGCCGTGAACCTGCCGGGGGACATCGCGTTCCGGGAGACCGAGGCCCGGAGCCGGGACGACGTGTCGTACCCCCTGGACTTCGGAGGCGCACCGCTGACCTTCACGGTCTCGGACGGCACGTATGACGTGGAGGTGACCCTGGACGGGACCTACGCGAGCGCGACCGACCTGGCCGCCGCGGTGGATTCGGCCATCCGGGACTACGAGGACGCCAACGGCGTCACGGTGAACCTGGAGGCCCGGGCCAACGACGACGGCACCTGGTCGATCCGGATCGCGGACTCGGAGAAGGGCGGTGAGATCACGGTCTCCGGTGCCGAGGCCCTGGGCCTGTCGGACGGAACCCGAAACGTGTTCGGGCTCCTCAGCGACCTGGAGGCCGCGCTTCGCTCCGAAGACCCCGAGCAGGTGGCCGGGCTCCTCGACCGCATGGATCGGGGCCTGCACGACCTGGTGACCCAGCGGGGCCTGGTGGGCGCCCGGAGCCGGAACCTGGAGCTGGCCAAGAACCGCCTGGAGGCGTTCAACGCGGCGGCCGAGGAGGTTCAGGCCGCGGTGGAGGGGGTCGACGTGCCCGAGACCGTGATGCGCCTCACCAGCGAGGAGCAGGCCTACCAGACGGCGCTGGCCGCCGGCGCCCGACTGTTCAACATCTCGATTCTCGACTATCTGACCTGAGCGCGGTACAGCGCGCGAGGAGGTGACCGCCGTGGAGATCCGTACCCCCGCCTTTGGCCCCGTGGAGATCGACGAAGCCCAGATCGTGACGTTCACGCAACCCATGCTCGGGTTCCCGGACGACCTGCGGTTCGTGGTGCTGGACCCGGATCCCGAGGTTCCGTTCCAGTGGCTGCAGTCGGTGGACCATCCGGAGGTGTGCTTCCTGATCACGGACCCGCGGCCGTTTTTCCCGGACTACCGGATCGAGGCCAAGGAGGCCGAGCTTCGGGACCTCCGGATCACCGACCCGGACCAGGCCGCCGTGGCTGTGGTGGTGAACCTGTCCGAGGGCATCGAGGGGGCCACGGCCAACCTGCTGGCGCCGATCGTGTTCAACACGGAGCGCAAGTTGGCCCGCCAAGTAGTTCTCGAAGGCTCGGGCTACCCCCTGCGGGCGCCGCTGTTTCCGCCGGAGGAGCGGGCCTGCGAAGCCGGCGGATGAGCCGGCAGACCCCTGCCCCTGGGCTCCACGCCCGCCGGGTCCCGCCCCGGCGGGCGTTTTTGGTGGTGGGGCGCGTGGGCTGGACCGCGGGGGGAGGCTGCTGCTATACGGAGCGCAGGAGGGAAGATTCCTGCCGGAGGCCGCACGGTGATCCTTGTGGATGGGCACAACCTGATCGGTCGGGGGCTTCGCATGCCCCTGAGCCGCGAGGAGGAAGGGCGCCGACGCGTGATCGAGCGGCTCGCGGCGTGGGCCTCCTCCCGGCGGGAGCCCGTGACCGTGGTCTTCGACGGCGACCGGGCCGGCGGCGCGCACTCGGGCCGGGTGGGGGCGCTCGGCGTGGTCTACGCCCCGTGCGCCCGAACGGCCGACGACGAAATCCTGCGGTTGCTGCGGAAGTCCAACCCCCGCTCGGTCCTGGTGGTCACCTCGGACCGAGGACTGGCCGTGTGCGTGCGCGGCCTGGGGGGTCGGGTGGAGGCCGCGGAGGCGTTCTGGGCGCGGATCCGGCCCCCGAGGCCGGGGGGTGCCGAGCCGGAGAAGCCGGAGCCGGCGGAGGAGGAGGTGGAGGAGTGGCTCCGGATCTTCCGGGAAGGCAAGAACCCGCGGGGGAAATGAGGAAGCCGTTTGGGCCGCAGACGGGCGGACAAACGGTCTGGGAGGCCCCCGATCTGTGCCAATCTGTGTGCATCTGTGGCTCCAACCCCCGATCGCCGTCAGTGGTTCAGGGGAAACAGCCGGTTCGCCACGCACCGCTTGCCGTGGGCCAAGGTGGGATAGTCCCGGCACATCCGGGGTTTGGTGGCGTGGATGCGGCACCGGGCCCGGCCCGGTGCGATCCGCACCAGATAGGGGCACCGGGACAGGCGCGCTCCCGTGGCCGGATCGATCCACAGGCGACCCAGGGGACTGACCCGGGCCAGCAGCTCGGAGCGGCCCTCCCGGGCCCATCGGGCCACGTCCTCCGGGGTGGCCGTGAGGTTGGCCCCGAACAGCTCGCAACACCTCCCGCACGACCGGCACCCGGCTCGTTTGGAGACCCGGCGGGCCCACTGCCCGAACCGGCGGGACATCCGGACGACCGCGGAACCCTCCCACCGTTCCCACACCTCGTTGGTCGATAGGGCAGGCCGAAACAGGGCGGCCACGGCTCACCTCCCTTCCCCCGGGGCAAGGGGTCGTGGAGCCCAACCTACCAGAGGCCCGGGCAAAGACAACCCCCGGCGGCTTGACGTCTCGGCCACGGCCCCGTACCCTGCGCCGCCATGATCACCCCAAGGGATCGCCTCGTTTGGTTTTGCCGGCCCGGGTTCGAAAACGACCTGGCCGCGGAGATCGTGCGGTGGGCCGGCGCGTCCGTGCGGCCGCACGCGCCCGACGGCGCCGGCTGGGTGCTGCTCGACGTTCCCGCACCAGAAGCGGTGCGGGACCTGGCCGCTTCGATCCGTCCCTTCACCTTCGTGTTCGCCCGCCAGTGGTTCCGGGTCCTGGGGGAGGGGGCGGGCCCTCCGGAGCCCGGCGAGGTGATCGCGGCCCTCGAGGAGACGGCGCGCAGGGCCGGGGGAAGGCCCCGGGCCCGCGACCTGGTGGTGGAGGCGCCGGACTCCGAGGCCGGCCGGCGGCTGTGGCCCCGGTGCGAGACTCTGGCCCGGCGCCTTCGGCCGGAGCTGGAGGCCAGGGGATGGCTGTCGGCCCGGCACCGCCATGCCCCGCGGCTCCACGTGGCCCTCGCGCCGGAGGGGCGCTTCTGGGTCGGGGTGTCCGACCCGAGGAACTCGTCGTCGTGGCCGGGGGGCATCGCCCGTCTCATGGTGCCGCCCGGCGCGCCGAGCCGGTCGGCCCGGAAGGTGGAGGAGGCCCTTCACGTGCTCCTGACGGAGCACGAGCGGCAGAAGGCCCTGAAGCCCGGCCGCCGGGTGGTGGACCTGGGCGCGGCGCCGGGGGGGTGGTCCTGGCAGTTCGCGCGCCGGGGCCTGTTGGTCACGGCGGTGGACAACGCCCGGCTGGCCCCGCAGGTCCTGGAGACCGGGCTCGTGGACCACGTGCAGGCCGACGGGTTCCGGTTCCGACCCGACAAACCCGTGGACTGGATGGTGTGCGACATGGTCAAACCGGGCGAGCGGGTGGCCCGGCTGGTGGGGCTGTGGGCCGCCCAGGGCCGGGCCCGGTGGCTCCTGTTCAACTGGAAGCTGCCGGGCGGCCGGCGGTTCGAGGCGGTGCAGCGGTGCCGGGCCATCGTGGACCGGGAGATGGGGCGGGCGGGCAAGGGGTACACGTTGCGCCTGCGCCACCTGTACCACGACCGGGACGAGGTGACGGGCTACCTGGCCGTGGCGGAGCGAAGGAGCGCCCCGACCCGGAAATCGCGCCGGCCGGGCCGGCGGAGGTAGGGAAAGGGGGGCCTTAGCCCTCCTTGTTCAAGATGCCGTCGGCGAGGTCCGGGTAGAGCTTGTGCAGACACTCGTCGCACAGGCCGTGGCTGAACGCCACGCTCTGGCGCTCCTCGAAGTACTGCTCCACGCTGACCCACTCCTGGGGCCTGCCCTCCTCCTCCACCCGGATCTTCTTGCAACTGGCGCAGATCGGCAGAAACTGCTCCAGCGCGTGCACGGTGTGCTCGAGCTCCTGGGCCCGCCGGTGGAGGCGCCACAGCACCACCATGGCCGCTGCGAGCAGCACCGCCGTGGAGAACCCCGTCAAGAGGAACGCGCGCACGTACCCGGCGGCCACCGGCACGAAGTCCTGGTAGGCCTCGAACACGTAGTGGCGGTCCTGGTCGTCCCGTTCCTCCAGGGGGATGTAGGACTCGATGTACTCCGTGGGGGCGGGCAGGCCGTAGCGCGAACGGAACCGGGCCTGCGAGATCACCTCGGACACGGTGTGGCCCTGGCTTGCGCGGGCGACCTCCTCGTGATCAGCGATCCGGCGGCCCACCAACCGGGCGTCCGTGGCGTAGAGCACCGTGCCGTCCGGCGAGTAGATCCGGGCCCGCAGCAGGCCCAGCAGGGCCAGCTTGTCCCGGATCAGGTGGTCGAAGTATTCGTAGAGTTCCGGGTCGCCCAGGCCTTCGAGGATGGTGGGGAGGGGGAAGGTGTTCTCGAGCTCCCGCCGCAGGAACTCCGTCATGGTCTGGGCGGTCTCCTCCGCATGGCGCACCGCCTCGCGCCGGAAGAACAGCCACTCCACGGCCAACAGACCGCAGAAGAGAACGAGGAACACGGCCGCGGTCACAGCCGGAAATCGTCGTTTCAGCAGGGAGTCGGTCTGGGCCATGGGGCTCCACGGAAGCGTCAGAGGGACCCGGCTCGGGCCAAGACTCTCGTATCGTCCCCCAGGGCGCGGAGCATGAGGGCCCGCTCGGAGGCCGTGAACACCCGGCGGAGCACGGTTTCCTGGGCCGAGATCATCGTCGGGGCCTCGGTAGACTGGCCCGGGAAGCACCGGAGCATGTCCCGGTCGAACCGGCACCACCCCAGCCGGAAGAAATCCAGGTTTTTCACCGTGGTCACGACCCGGATGCCTCGGACGACCACCAGGTCCAGGGGGAACAGGGCGCAGGCGAACGGTTTCGTGTCGTGGATCCGGCATCCCTTCCCGTCGAAGTGCCGGCACCGCCGCTCCACCTTGCAGCACAGGTTCGGGCCCAGCCGGGGCCGGCACCGGGCCGGATCGCAGGACCAGGGCTCGCTCAGCATGGGATCCACGTACAGGTCGGGCCGCACCCGGACGAGCTGGTCCAGGAACGCCTGCACGTCCGGGTCCCACGGGACCTCGGTGAAGATCGGTTCAGGGTCGGACATCCGCAAGCTCCGATAGGCCACGGGGTGGCCTGTTTGCGGGGTACGGACTTTGCGCAAGTCTCGGTCCGAGCGTTGCGTGCGGGGCATGGAGTCTGCCTCCGGCCGGGCGCGAAGCCAAGCGTTGAGATTCGCCGCGCAGGCACGAAACACCGGAACTGGTTTCATCACAGCTGCATGCAATGGGTACCATTTCGCGGTCCGGACGCCGGAGGCACTGCGCGGCGAGCATAGGAGCCGCACCCGGCTCTCCGGCAGACCCCATGCCCCCCGGGGTGTGAGGTGCTGGCGCAGACACTTTAGCCTCCCAGCATCCTAGCGTCCCAGCCTCCCAGCGGGCCGGAGGCCCGAACTTACGAAGATCGGTCGTTGGTCTCTTGCCCCACAACCCACTCGACGAGGAGGTGCACCATGGAGCGGCAGATCGGGAACACGAGGCTCGTGCTCGTCCGGGGCGACATCACCCGGCAGGCGGTGGACGCCGTGGTCAACGCGGCGAACCCGTCCCTCATGGGCGGGGGCGGGGTGGACGGCGCCATCCACCGGGCCGGCGGGCCGGCCATTCTCGACGAGTGCAAGAAGATCGTCAAGAAGATCGGCCGGCTGGAGCCCGGGGGGGCGGTGGTCACCACGGCCGGGAACCTTCCGGCCCGCCACGTGATCCACACCGTCGGCCCGGTCTGGAAGGGCGGAGCCCGGGGGGAGCCGGAGGTGCTCAGCAGCGCCTACGTAGAGAGTCTGAAGAGGGCGGAGGAGCTTGGCTGCCGGAGCGTGGCGTTTCCCTCCATTTCGACGGGAGCCTACGGATACCCCCTCGAAGAGGCGGCCCGGGTGGCCCTGGAAGCGGTGATCGCCCACCTGGAGGAGGGAAGCCCGCTGGAAGAGGTGCGGTTCGTGCTGTTCAGCGACCCCGTGCTGGCGGCCTACGAAACGGCGCTGGAAAGACTCAAACCCTGACAGGGGCTCAAGCCTCACGCCTTGCGTTCCGTTGAAGAAGGAGGGCCCTCCTTGGGCCCACGGGCCACCCGGCGGGAGCCGGGCTCGGGGGTCACGAAGGGGGTACGAACGGGGCAAGGATTGGTGAGGTCCGCATGGGAAACCGCAGGCGCCGGAGGCGCCAGTTGCTCGCCGGTCTGGGGGTGGGGCTGTTGTTGTCGGGGGCCGGGGTCGGGATGTGGGGGCTCGGCGCCTTCGTTCGAGCCGAGGGGTGGACCCTGGACCTGAGAATGAGGTGGACCCGGAAGGACGCCCGCCTGCCGGAGGAGGTGGCGGTAGTCCTGGTGGACGAGGCCTCCCTCGGGTTCATGGACAGCCGGGTGGGACGTTGGCCTTGGCCTCGCCGGGTATGGGCCGACGTGACGGAGTTCCTGTTCCTGGGGGGCGCACGCAGGGTCGTCTGGGACATCCTGTTCACCGAGGCCCAGGGAGCCGCTCCGGAGGACCGGGCGGACGACCGGGCGTTGGCCGAAGCGACCGCTGCGGGGCCCGTGGTGCATGCGGCCCAGTTCGTGACCGAGACCCCTGACGAGGGAACGGGACCGGTCGAAGTCCGGGAGCCGCCTCCTGGCTTCCGGGAGCGCTTCTCCCTGGGGCCGGTGCCGGCCGGCGCACCCAAGCCGGGGGCGACCACGGCCTACCTCCCCCTGCCGCCCCTGTGGGGGGGCGCCGCCGGGGTGGGGGCGGTGGACCTCGAACCGGATGCGGACGGCGTGTACCGCCGCGTCCCCGTCTACCGGGTGTGGGGAGGATGGGCCTACCCAGGGCTGGGCACGGCCGCCGTGGGGACGGTCGAGATGATCCGGGGCGTGCCCGTGGTCGGGGATGCACCGATCCCGGTCGACATGGCGGGGCAGTGCCTGCTGCGGCCCTACGGCGTGGTGAACGCCTATTCTGTTGGGGGTATCCTGGCGTCGGTGGAGCAGCTTCGGAGGGGCGAAGAACGGCTCTTGGTGGATCCGGCCGAGTTCCAAGGCCGGATCGTCTTTATCGGGGCGAGCGCCGCAGGGTTGGAGGACCTGAAGGCCTCGCCCCTCTCTCGTCTGACCCCTGGGGTGTTCCTTCACGCCTCCCTCGCCGGCAACCTCGTGGAGGGCGAGTTCCTGCGCGAGGCTCCGTCCTGGGTCGCTCCCCTTCTCCTCGTGCTGGGGACGCTCGGCGTGTGCTCGTGGGCCCTGTGGGCCCCCAGCCCCTTCTGGGCCGCGGTGGCGCCGGGTCTGGGGGGGCTGGCCTACGGTGCGGTGGGGGCGTGGGCGTTCGGTCAGGGCCTGGTGCTGCCGGTGGCCGCTCCGCTGGGGGGAGTGTTTCTCGGTGCTCTGGGAGGGCTGGCGCACCGGGCGGTCACCGAGGACCGGCGCAGGCGGCGGGTCCGCCGGATGTTCGCCCAGTACGTCTCGCCGGCCGTCCTCGATGCGGTGGTGGACGAGTTCTCCGAACGGGCATCCCCGGGAGCCGGCCGCAAAGAAGAGCTTACCATCCTCTTCTCCGACATCCGGGGGTTCACCAGCCTGTCGGAGAGCCTGGACCCCCAGAGCGTGGTGCGACTGCTCAACCTCTATCTCGGGGCCATGGCGGACGTGATCTTCGAGCACAGGGGCACCATCGACAAGTTCATCGGGGATGCCATCATGTGCTTCTGGGGGGCTCCTCTTCGGTGTGAGGACCACGCCGAGTCGGCGGTGACGTGTGGCCTCGAGATGTTGGCGCGGCTCGAGGACCTGAACCCTAGGCTCACGGCACAGGGGCTTCCGCCGGTCCGGATCGGCGTGGGCATCCATACGGGTACGGCCGTGCTCGGGAACGTGGGTTCGGAGCGACGCCTGGACTACACGGCCATCGGGGACGCCGTGAACCTGGCGTCCCGGCTCGAGGGGCTGACCAAAGTGTACGGGTGTCCCCTTCTGTTCACCGAGGACACCCGCGCCAGGCTGGGGCTGGATCGGGTGTGTGCTGTCGTCGACCGGGTTCGGGTGAAGGGAAAACACCAGCCGGTGTTGCTCTATCGACCCCTGGTCTCGGAAGAAGCGGAGGACGCGGCCGACACCGCCCGAGTTTTCGAGGCGGCGTTCGAAGCATACTCGAACCAAGAGTGGGACAAGGCCGAGGCGCACTACCGGGCGCTCGCCGGGGACCCGGTGGCCGATCTGTTCCTGGAGCGGTGCCGCGCGTACCGGCGGTCCCCACCCGGTCCGGGCTGGGACGGCGTGTACACCCTGCTCGAAAAATAACCTTGGGCACTTGAGCAATTCCGGCCGCCGGCCGATCCGGAACCCGATACCGTGAGCTTTGGAGGTGAGGCGATGTTCAGGAAGCTGGGCTCGGTGGCGTTGGGGGTGATGGGGGTCGTGCTGGTGGCGTGGGCCGCCGGCCCGCGGTACGTGCAGAGCCGGAAGGTGAACCTCTGGGCGGCACCCCGTTTCGGATCCGAGGTGGTGGGACGGCTGGAACGGGGAGCGGCCGTGGAGGTGCTGGAAGAGGGCGGCCGCTGGGTCCGGGTGCGAGCGTCAGAGGTCAAGGGTTGGGTCCCCAGGATGGTGTTGGGTCCGCAGCCGCCCTCGGGGCGGCCGGTGGAGCCGGTCGAGGGCGGTGGGAAGTGGGTGCCCGGGGCGAGGCGGCGGGCCTCGGCCGTGGTGGGCGCGGGTGCCACGCGCGGAGTGCGGGGGGCGGGGGCCAGGGAACGGCTGGACAGCGCGGGAGCCCCGGACTACCGGGCCGTGGAGGAGTGGGAGCGCCAGATGGCAGCGCCCGAGGAGGTGGAAGCGTTCCAGCGAGAGCTCATGGAGGGTGGCGCCGAATGAGGAGCGGGCTGCTCGCCCTGGTGATCCTCCTGGCCACGGTGTGGAGCGGCGGGGCCGCCGCGGGGCCCGCCGACTGCCGGCAGAGGGCCTGCGCCCAGATCGTGGACGCCCCGACCGCAGAGGACGTGGCCGTGGAGGTTCGGGTCGGGCGTGAGGTGGTGGGCCGGATCCTGAGACGATATCCCCTCGTGGAGGACCCCGGGCTCCAACGGTACGTGGACTTGGTGGGTCAGAGCCTGGCGCTGGCAGCCCCCCGGGGGGACCTGGTGTTTCGGTTCGCGGTGATCGACGCGCGGGGGGTGAACGCCTACTCGACCCCGGGGGGGTACGTCATGGTGACCCGGGAGGCCCTCTGGGTGATGCGCGACGAAGCAGAGCTCGCGGGGGTCCTTGCACACGAGATCGGGCACGTGGTGGCCGGGCACGTCGTAAAGGACCTGAGGCTCGCCGGAAGGTCCCAGGGCCTGTGGACGAGCCTCCTGCGGCTGGTGGGAGGCGGGGCGAGCGCAGGAGAGGTGGGGCTGCGTGAGGCCACCGACACCGTGATGGAACGGCTCTTCAACCGGGGATACCGGGTAGAGGAGGAGTTGGAGGCCGATCGTTTCGCGGTGACCTTGGCGTTGGCCGCGGGGTACGAGGCGGAGGGGCTGGGGCGTTTCCTGGAACGGGTGGCGGAAACCCGGGGAGCCAAGTCCCCGACCCATCCCCCCACCGCCGAACGCCTCGCGTGGCTGAGGGGCCTGATTGAGGAGAGTGGGTGTGGTGGACACGGTCACCGCGGCAGCGGCAGGTTTGCGAGAAATGTACACGCTTCTCCGTAGGGTGCTCGGGTGCCTCGCGGCGCTCTTGGTCACAGCGCCCCTGGCCTGGGCCGATGCGAATCACTACGTGAATGTGTTGGTCGGAGAGCGGGCCGCGGGCATGGCCGGGGCATACACCGCGGTGTCGGACGACGCGTCCGGCATGTTCTATAACCCTGCCGGGATCTCTTTCGCCCGGGAAACGTCGCTGTCCGCCAGCATGAACGCCTATCGCCTGGTCCGGGACGAGTACGACGGCCGGGTGCTGGGGGGGCAGGGGTGGGAGCGGACCTCCTCCTCCCTGTTACCGAACTACTTCGGGCTGACCCACCCCCTGGGCCACGGGGTGCTGGGATTCTCCTACGCGGTTCCGGACTCGGTGAGCACGGACCAGGACCAGGTGTTCGAGAACCTGCCGTCCTCGATTCCCGGAGTGACGGTGGATCGGCACCGGATCAACTTCAACGAGCAGGATACCCTGTACCTATTCGGCCCCTCGTACGGCCTGGCGCTGGGCCCACAGGTATCGGTGGGCCTCACGCTCTATGCCCACCGACGAACCACGGAGTTCATCCTAAGCCAGATGGTGGAGCTGAGCGATGGGCGGTTCCAGCTGAGCAGCCGGTACCTGGACGTGGACGAGTGGGGGGTGAGGCCCCTGGTGGGGATCATGGTGTCGCCCACGGACCGGGTGGCGCTGGGCTTCACCGTGGCGCGCACCTGGGTCCTTCACTCCGACGCCAGGTCGCAGGTGACCCTGAAGCCCCACGACACGAATGAGGTGTTCGAGGAGGTGCTGGACGCGGGCGACCACCGACGCTACCCGTACGAGGTACGGTTCGGCGTGGCGGTGTTCCCCAACCAAAACTGGCTGGTCTCGGCGGACGCCGTGTACGACTCGGCGACCCGGGATCCGGCGTTCGGAGATCGGCGGGTGACCTGGAACGGGGCGGTCGGCGTTGAGTACTACTGGAGTCCGGCCTGGGCGGTTCGGGCCGGAGTGTTCTCGGACCGGGCCAATACCCCGGACGTACGGGACGGCGGAACGGACCAGATGGAGCACGTGGACCGGTACGGTGCGTCCCTGAGCCTGACCCGATTCCGCCGGGGAGCGTCTCTCACGTTCGGGGTGATCTATGCCAGGGGAAAAGGGGAGGCGCAGTTGGTGGGCGGCTCCACGGACATCCAAGACGTGACCGAGACGTCGATCACCGCCTTTCTGGCGGCATCGTACCGGAACTAGGGCGATGGTGGCGGACGAACA
This sequence comes from Deferrisoma camini S3R1, assembly GCF_000526155.1. Lineage (NCBI taxonomy): Bacteria > Pseudomonadati > Thermodesulfobacteriota > Deferrisomatia > Deferrisomatales > Deferrisomataceae > Deferrisoma > Deferrisoma camini. The sequence continues at coordinate 962,747 of NZ_JAFN01000001.1, forward strand.
CGCCCGGTTGCGGCGCCTGATCGAGGTGACGACGGCCCTGTCGGTCGAACGGGACCTGGAGGTGCTGCTCGATCGGATTCTGGCGTGCGCCCGGGAGCTGACGGGGGCCGACGCAGGCACGGTGTACACCCGGGAAGGGGATCGGCTTCATCCCCGGGTGATCCACAACGATACGCTGGGGCTGCGGCTGCGGGCCGCCCAGGCGGAGGATCGACTGGGGACGGTGGCGGTCGAGCCGGGGAACGTCTCCGGGTACGCGGCGCTCCACGGAAAGACGGTCCACGTGGCCGACGTGTACCGCTCGGACGAGTTCGACTTCCAAGGGCCGCGCCGGTACGACGCCCAGACCGGCTACCGCTCCCGGTCCATGCTGGTGGTGCCGTTGACCGAGCCGGGGGGAAGGGTCATCGGGGTGCTGCAGCTTCTCAACGCCCGACAAGCGGAAACCGGTCAGCCGGGGCCGTTCCGTGACGAGGACGTGGAGCTAGTGGAGGCCTTCGCGTCGGGTGCGGCGGCAGCCCTCCGCAACGCCCGGCTGGTGGAGGACCTGCGAGCAACCCTGGAGGGCCTGGTGCGGGCCCTTGGGGTGGCGATCGACGCCAAATCCCGGTACACGGGGAACCACGTACAGCGGGTGGCCGAGCTCAACGTGGGGCTGGCCCAGGCGATCCACCGGTGTGAGAAGGGACCCTTGGCAGGCGTTCGGTTCGGGGAGGAGGAGCTGGAGGAGATCCGTCTGGCGGGGTGGCTCCACGACATCGGAAAGGTCACCACCCCGGTGTACGTGATGGACAAGGCCAACCGTCTACAGGGGTTCTTCGACCGGATCGAGGTGATCCGCGAGAGGTTCCGGCGGGTGGAGGCCGTGTTGCTCGAACGGATCCGTTCGGGCGACGATCCAGCGGAGAACGCCCGTCGGCTGGACGCGATGCGGGAAGATTGGGCGTTCGTCGAGGCGGCGAATCGCCCCGGTCCCCCCATGGGGCCGGAGCAAGAGCGTAGACTGAAACGGATCGCCTCGGAGGCCTACGGGGTGCTGGGGCCGGAGGAACGAGTCCTCGCCCCCGAGGAGTTGGAGACCTTGGCGCGCAGCCGGGGAAGCCTGACCCCGGAAGAGATGGAGCAGATGCGCGAGCACGTGGTCTGGACCGCCCGGATGCTCGGGCAGATTCCTTTTCCGCCCCACCTCTCCCGGGTGCCGGAGATCGCCTCGGCCCACCACGAGCGATTGGACGGAACCGGATACCCGGAGGGGCGAACGGCGGAAGACCTGCCCATGGCCGCCCGGATCCTGGCGGCGGTGGACGTGTTCGAGGCGCTGACCGCGGCCGACCGGCCGTACAAACCCCCCCTTCCCCCGGAGCGAGTCGTCCGCATCCTCCGGCAGGACGCAGCTCAAAGGAAGCTCGACCCCGACGTGGTCGAGGTGCTGCTGGAGTGGCAGGGGCTGGCGGAGGAGGGTTAGCGCTCTACCAGGAGCTGGGTGGTGTCGGCCAGGCGACGTGCCAGCTCCCGGGCCATCCGCAGGGCCAGTTGGGGGGTGGTGCCGAAGAAATCCTCCAGCCTTTCCGGGGGAACCACCAGGACCCGGACCTCGGAAAGGGCTGTGACCGTGGCGCTCCTCGGTTCGCCCAAAAGCGAGGACATCTCCCCGAAGTACGCGCCCGGCTCCGAGATCTCGGCCACTTCCCAGCCGGCACGGGTCACGCGGACAGCACCGGAGAGCAGCACGTAGAGATCGCGGGAGGCGTCTCCTTCCTCGAACAGAACGGTTCCCGGCTCGAACGCCCGTTCATGGACCTTAGCCTCTTGTTCCATTCTCCACCTCCTGAAAAAGGAGGGACATGTCCGCCGCCGGCGCGGAGTGGGTGAGGGCGCCGGCCGAGATCAGGTCCACCCCGGTCTGGGCGATGGCCCGGAGCCGGTCCCGGGTCACCCCGCCCGAGGCCTCCAGCACGGCCCTTCCAGCTGCCCGCTCCACGGCCCGGCTCAGGGTGTCCAGGTCCATGTTGTCCAGGAGCACGGCGTCGGCTCCGGCGCCCAACGCCTGGTCCAGCTCGGCCAGGGTGGTGACCTCCACCTCCACCTTCAGGGTGTGGGGGGCGTTGCGCCGGGCCGCGGCCACGGCCGCGGCGACCCCGCCGGCCGCTCGGATGTGGTTGTCCTTGATCAGGATTCCGTCGAACAGCCCGAAGCGGTGATTGGCCGCGCCGCCCACCCGCACGGCGTACTTCTCCAGGGCCCGCAGACCCGGCGTGGTCTTTCGGGTGTCCACGAGCCGGGCCCCGGTGCCTTCGAGCTCCCGCACCCACTCGGAGGCCTGGGTGGCGATGCCGGAGAGCCTTTGCAGCAGGTTCAGGGCCGTGCGCTCGGCCGTGAGCAGCACGCGGGCGTCGCCGTGGGCCACGGCCACCACCGTGCCGGGGCCCACGCGGTCGCCGTCGGCCGCCCGCAGGGTCCAGGTCACCCCTCGGCCCACCAGCTCGAACGCTCGGACGAACCCGGGCAGCCCGGCCAGCACCAGCTCCTGCTTGGCCAGGAGCCGGGCCTCCACCCGGGTTCCGGGGGGCACCACCGCCCGGGTGGTCACATCGCCGGGGCCGATGTCCTCCTCGAGGGCGGCCCGAAGGACCCGATCGGCGGCCGCCGCCGGGAACCCGGTCATGCGGCGCTCCGCACCGTGGCCAGGTTCGCCCGGAGCTTGGAGAGCTTCTCGGACAGCTCGGCCGCCTTGGCCCGTTCCTTCTCCACCACCTCGGCCGGGGCCTTGCCGGTGAAGTTGGGGTTGGCGAGCTTCTTCTCCACGCGGGTCAGGTCCGCCTCCACCCGGCCGATCTCCTTCTCCAACCGCTTCGCCTCGGCCGCCAGGTCCACCACCCCGGCCAGGGGCACGTAGATCTCCAGCCCGGCCACCACGGCGGCCGCGGACTGGGCGGGCCTGGGGGCGTCGTCCGGGAGCGCGGCGAGCCTCTCGAGCCCGGCCAGGGCGGCCACGGTACGGCTCTCGGCCAGCACCACCTCTCGGGCCGCGGCCTCGCCCCGGATCCACGCCTCGACCTTGCGGGAAGGCGGGACGTTCATCTCACCCCGGATGTTGCGGATGGCCGACACCACGGCCTTGACCCGTTCCATCCGCTCTCGGGCCGCCGCGTCCTCCGGCAGGTCGTCGGGCCGGGGGAACGGCGCCACCACCACGCTGCGGGGCCGCTCGCCCAGGAACGCCGGCCACGGCAGCCGCTGCCACAGCTCCTCGGTGAGGAACGGCATGAACGGATGCAGGAGCCGCAGCACCGCGTCAAAGGCCCGGACCAGGGTCTGCTGGGTGGCGAGCCGGGCCCTGGGGGCGTCGTCGGCGTACAGGGGGCCCTTGGCCATCTCGATATACCAGTCGCACAGCTCGTGCCACAGGAACTGGTACACGCTGCCGGCGGCCTTGTCGAACTCGTAGGCGTCCAGGTGCCCGCGCACCTCGGCCACGGCCTCCCGCAGGCGGGTCAGGATCCACCGGTCCTGGGGGGGGCGATCGGCGAACGGCACCTCGGGGGCGGCCGGATCGAAGTCCCCCAGGTTCATCAGGGTGAACCGCACCGCGTTCCACACCTTGTTGGCGAACCGCTGGTACCCCTCGATCCGGTCCACGGACAGCCGGATGTCCCGACCCTGGGCCGCGAACGCCACCAGCGTGAACCGGAACGGGTCGGCCCCGAACCGGTCGATCACCTCGAGGGGATCGATCACGTTGCCCCGGGACTTGGACATCTTCTGGCCCTTCTCGTCCCGGACCAGGGCGTGGATGTACACGTCCCGGAACGGCACCTCGTCCCGGAACCACAGCCCCATCATCATCATCCGGGCCACCCAGAAAAAGAGGATGTCGAACCCGGTCACGAGCACGCTGGTGGGGTAGAACTTCTTGAGCTCCGGGGTCTCCTCGGGCCAGCCCAGGGTGGAGAACGGCCACAGGGCCGAGGAGAACCAGGTGTCCAGCACGTCCTCCTCCTGGACCAGGTCGGCGGACCCGCAGGCGGGGCACCGGTCCGGGTCGGTGCGCGCCACCGTGAGCTCGCCGCAGCCCCGGCAGGTGAACGCGGGGATACGGTGGCCCCACCAGATCTGTCGCGAGATGCACCAGTCCCGGATGTTCTCCATCCAGTGGAAGTAGGTCTTCTCCCACTGGGGCGGCACGATGCGGGTGCGGCCCTGGCGCACCGCGTCGATGGCCTTCTGGGCCAGGGGCTGGATCTTCACGAACCACTGGCGCGAGACCAGGGGCTCGATCACGGTGCGGCACCGGTAGCAGTGGCCCACGGCGTGGCGGTGCTCGTCCACCTTGACCAGGAACCCCTGGGCCTCCAGATCCTGCACCAGGCGCTTGCGGCACTCGTACCGGTCCAGGCCGGCGTAGCCCCCCGCCTGGGCGGTCATGGTGCCGTCCTCGCCGATCACCTGCACCCGGTCGAGCCCGTGGCGCTCGCCCATGGCGAAGTCGTTGGGGTCGTGGGCCGGGGTCACCTTCACGGCGCCCGTGCCGAACTCGGGGTCCACCGCCGGGTCCGCGATGACCGGGATCTCCCGCCCCACCAGGGGCAGGATCAGGGTCTCCCCGACCAGGTCGCGGTACCGGGGGTCGTCGGGGTGCACGGCCACGGCGGTGTCGCCCAGCATGGTCTCGGGCCGGGTCGTGGCCACCACCACCCCGGACGAGCCGTCCCGGGCCGGGTACCGGATGTGCCACAGACGGCCGGCCTCGTCCTCGTGCTCCACCTCCAGGTCGGACAGGGCGGTGTGGCACCGAGGGCACCAGTTGATGATGTAGTCCCCCCGGTAGATCAGGCCCTGCTCGTACAGCCGGCAGAACACCTCCCGGACGGCCCGGGAGAGGCCTTCGTCCATGGTGAACCGTTCCCGGTCCCAGTCGCACGACGCCCCCAGGCGCTTCAGCTGCCGGAGGATCGTGCCGCCCGACTCCTCCCGCCACCTCCACACCCTCTGGACGAACGCCTCGCGGCCCAGGTCCTGGCGGGTCTTGCCCTCGGCCGCCAACATCCGCTCGACCACGTTCTGGGTGGCGATGCCCGCGTGGTCGGTGCCGGGCACCCACAGGGCCTCGTACCCGTCCATCCGCTTGTACCGCACGAGCACGTCCTGCAGGGTGTTGTTGAGGGCGTGACCCATGTGGAGGCTGCCGGTCACGTTGGGCGGGGGGATCACGATGGAGAAGTGGGGCCTGGACGAGAAGGGGTCGGCGTGGAACAGTTTCTCCTGCTCCCACCACCGGTACCACTTCTCCTCGAACGAGTGGGGATCGTAGGTGCCGAGCTCGGCGCGCGGATCGGTCATGGCGTACACCCTCGAAAAAGCCCGAAAAGGGGGAAGCACGGGGGATCGCAAGAAAAACGGAAGGCCCCACAGTGTACGGGTCTCCGGCGGCCCGAGGCAAGGGCAAGGGCCGACCCCGGTTTGGGAAAAGCAAACCCCACCCTCATGGGCCGGGCCGGCCGGGCCGATAGGAGAGCCGGCTACGTGTACTCGATCCCATCAACCCAGAACGAAAGGAGAAGGTCCATGGTCGTGCGCAAATGGATGAGCCCGAGTCCCGTCACCGTGGGGAAGGACGATCCGGTGTCCGAGGCGATTCACCTGATGAAGGAGCACAAGATCCGACACCTGCCGGTGATGGACGGCGACCGGTTGGTCGGCATCGTGAGCGACCGGGACCTCAAGGAGTACATGCCCAGCCGGGCCACCACCCTGGACGTGTACGAGCTGCACTACGCCCTGAGCCGGGCCAAGGTATCCGAGGCCATGCGGCGCGACCCGCTCCGGGTGGGCCCCGACGACACCATCGAGAAGGCCGCGCTGCTGCTGCACGACAACAAGATCGGCTGCCTGCCCGTGGTGGACGACGGCGGAGCCCTGGTGGGCATTCTGGCCCACGAGGACGTGTTCGAGGCCCTGATCCAGGTCACCGGGGCCCGCACGGACACGGTGCGGCTCCAGATGACCATCCCCGACGAGCCCGGGTCGATCCGGGTGGTGGCGGACAAGGTGCGGGCCCACGGCCTGAAGATCCGTTCCATCCTGACCACCTACCAGGACGTGCCCGAGGGGCGGCGGGAGCTGATCCTGCGGGTGGAGGGGGACACCCTCCCCCTGGAGAGCGAGCTGAAGGAGGAGCACCCGGACCTGGTCGTGCACCGGGGCGTGTGAGCGACCCCCTCGCAAGAAAGGACCGTGCACCGCCCCACGCCTCGCCGTACCGGCGGGGCGTGGGGTCTGCATTTCAGGAATCAGGAGTCGGTGGACAGAAGACGGGGGAAAACCTCTTCGGCGGTTCTCCTGTCCACTGTCTTCTGAATTCTGGTCCCTGATACGGCCGCACGCGGCTCTCTAACAGATCTCATGCCCCCGGCGGGCCTGGTGGTGGCTCGGGAGCCGCCTGGCCGCCTGGCCGCCTAGCTGCCTAGCGGGCCGAAGGCCCCAGACCGGCGACCAACGACCGAAGTTGCTGGGAAGCTCTTTACTTTCGCGAAACATTCGGTATGGTGTTTGGCCGTTGACGGGAATCGTTCTTTCGGAAGGAGGACACCATGAGCGACCGGATCGTGCGGGTGAACATGCGGACCCTGGAGATCAAGGAGGAGCCGGTACCGGAGAAGTGGAAGCTGTTCGGGGGGCGGGCCATGACCTCGGCGATCGTGGCCGAGGAGGTGCCGCCCACCTGCACGGCCCTGGGGCCGGCGAACAAACTGGTGTTTGCGCCGGGGCTCCTGGGCGGGTCGGCCGCGCCGATCTCGGGCCGGCTGTCGGTGGGGGCGAAGAGCCCGCTGACCGGCACCATCAAGGAGTCGAACGCGGGGGGCCAGGCCGGGCAGATCCTGGCTCGCCTGGGCATCCGGGCGCTGGTCATCGAGGACCAGCCGGCGGACCCGGACAAGCGCTACACCCTGGAGGTGCGCAAGGACTCGGTGAGGCTGGTGGAGAGCCCGGAGCTCAAGGGGCTGGGCAACTACGACACCGTGACCAGGCTGGTGGAGAGGTACGGGGAGAAGAAGGTGGGGTTCATCACCATCGGCACGGCCGGGGAGATGGGGCTGACGGCGGCGTCGGTGGCGTGCACGGACCGGGAGCTGCGGCCGACCCGCCACGCGGGCCGGGGCGGCCTGGGCGCAGTGATGGGGTCAAAGGGGCTCAAGGCGGTGTTCCTGGACGACTCCGAGACCCAGATGCGCCAGCCCGGGGACAAGGAGGCGTTTCGGGAGGCGTCGAAGAAGTTCGCCAAAGCCCTGAAGGAGCACCCGGTCACGGGTGAGGGGCTTCCCACGTACGGGACGAACGTGCTGCAGAACATCATCAACGAGGCCGGGGGGCTTCCGACCCGCAACTTCCGGGAGGGGCGGTTCGAGGGGGCATCGAAGATCTCGGGGGAGGCCCAGCACGACGTGATCCTGGAGCGGGGTGGGAAGATCGCGCACGGGTGCCACTCGGGGTGCGTGATCCAGTGCTCTCGGATCTACATGGACAAGGACGGCAACTACAAGACCAAGGGGCCGGAGTACGAGACGATCTGGAGCTTCGGGACGGACTGCTGCATCGACGACCTGGACGCGATCGCGGAGATGGACCGTTTGTCGGACGACATCGGTCTGGACACGATCGAGATGGGGGCGACCCTGGCCGTGGCGATGGAGGCGGGGCTGGCGAAGTTCGGGGACGCGAACGCGGCGATCGAGCTGATGAAGGAGGTGGGTCGGGGCACGCCCTTGGGGCGGATCCTGGGGTGTGGGGCCAAGGTGACGGGCCAGTGCTTTGGGGTGGCGCACGTGCCGGTGGTGAAGGGTCAGGCCATGCCGGCGTACGAGCCGCGGGCGATCCAGGGGATCGGGGTGACCTACGCGACCTCCACGATGGGGGCGGACCACACGGCGGGCTACGCGATCGCGACGAACATCCTGAAGGTGGGCGGGTATGTGGACCCGCTGAAGCCGGAGGGGCAGGTGGAGCTGAGCCGGAACCTGCAGATCGCCACGGCAGCGATCGACTCCACGGGGCTGTGCCTGTTCGTGGCGTTTGCGGTGATGGACAAGCCGGAGGCGTTCGAGGCGGTCTACGAGATGATCAACGCGTTCTACGGCACGAGCCTGGGTCCGGACGACGTGACCGAGCTGGGCAAGACGGTGCTCACGATCGAGCGCAAGTGGAACCAGGCGGCGGGGTTCACCAACGCGGACGACCGGCTGCCGGACTGGATGTACCGGGAGCCGCTGCCGCCCCACAACACGGTGTTCTCGGTGCCGGACGAGGAGCTCGATCAGGTGTTCAACTTCGTCGAGTAGGCCGTCCCCAGGGACAAACCGCAAAGGGCGGAGCCTCCGGGCTCCGCCCTTTGCGGTTTTCCGAACCGGAACGGATCAGCCTTCCTTCTCCACCCAGCCGCGCAGGCCCTTGAGGGTGTTCGAGAGGAAGTAGCGCTCGCGGTTGCGCACGTCGGCCGGCAGGTCGGGGAACCGTCCGAACCGGGGGTCCTCGGCCCGCAGATCCGCCAGCACCGCATCTTCGAACTCGTCGCCGCTCGTGCGGCGGTGGCGCCGGACCGCCGCGACCCACAGGTCGAGCTGCTCCGAGGCCTGGGCCAACACCCCCTCGGCGTCGTCCACGGCGCCGTAGTGCCCCAGGCAACACAGGCCGCCCGCCCGGCCCTTCACGGCCTCCAGCGACTCCCGGAACACGTCGTGCCGAAACGGCGGGGGCGTGGCGGGCCGCCAGTAGTCCCCGGCGGGCAGGGGGTACCGCACCCCGCCGAGCTCGCCCGCGAAGAACCACGCCCCGGCCCGGAACGCCAGGTGGTGGGGGGCGTGCCCCGGCGTGGGAAAGGCCGCGACTTCGCAGCCGGCCGCCTGGAGGGTCGGGCAGAACCCCACCCGCTCCGGCGGCACCGGCGCGATCGGGCCGTAGGCCTCGGCCAGGGCCCCCAGGACCTTGCGGGACCCCTCCCACAGGGCCGAGGGGTCCACCAGATGGGCAACGGCCCGGGGATGGCACACCACCCTCGCGCAGGGGTGGCGCTCGAGGAGCAGGCCGGTGCCGCCGGCGTGGTCGATGTGGACGTGGGTGAGGAGCACGGCCTCGACCCGGGTGACCCCCAGCTCGTCGAGGCCGGCCAGGAGCGCGGACAGGGTCGCTGCCGGGCCGGGGTCCACCACCACGGCGGCCGGGCCGTCCCGGATCACCCAGGCACTCAGGAACCGCCGAAACCCCTCGGGTTCCGTCAGGTCCAGGTCCACCAGGAACAGTCCGTCGGCGATGCGATGGGTTGCCATCGGCTCCTCCGGTCCCCAGTCACGAAGACCCCGCCGGGGGCATCCCGACGGGGTCTTCGCAAACCGTTCAAACCGCCAGGGACGGCGGGGGACTTTCTGGCTCCCCGGGACGGACTCGAACCGCCAACCTAGTGGTTAACAGCCACCCGCTCTGCCGATTGAGCTACCGGGGAACGAAGGCGCCTTTTATACGGACCTCGCTCCCCGGTGTCAAGGGAAACCTTTTCAACCTCGGTCGCCGGTGGTCGGTCGTCGGTCGAAAACCGTGAGCCCGGGCTCGGTTCGAGAGTTGCCCAGCCTCCTGGCGTCCCAGCGGGCCGAAAGCCCGAGAAGGTACGGAGAAAGGAGCCCCCGGCAAGGGCTCCTCGCCCCAACACGCCCCGGCCGGTTCAAGCCAGGTCGTGGAACCCGGCGCCGTCGGCCTCGATGGCTTGCCGGAGCTTCGCCAGGGCCTCCACCTGGATCTGGCGGATCCGCTCCCGGGTGACCCCGAAGATCCTGCCGATCCGCTCCAGGGTCATGGGCTCACCTCCGTCCAGGCCGAACCGAAGCACCAGGATCTTCTTCTCCCGCTCGGTGAGCACCGAGATCTTCGACCGAACCAGCCGGGTCACCTTCTCGCGCAGCAGGTTGTCCGTGGGGTTCGGGGCGTGGGGGTCCTCCAGCTTGTCCTGGAGGGTGAAGTCGCCGTCCACGTCCAACGCCTGGTCCATGCTGAGCACCCGCCGCTGGATCTTGAGCAAACGGTCCACGTACTCGGGCTTGAACCCGGTCTCCGCGGCCAGCTCCTCCTCGGTGGGGGGCCGCCGTAGGCTTCGGGTGAGGTGCTCGGTCACCCGTCTCAAACGGTCCAGGTCGTCGGACACGTGGACCGGCAGCCGAATCGTGCGCACCTGGTTCGTCAGGGCCCGCTCGATGGACTGGCGGATCCACCAGGTGGCGTAGGTGGAGAACCGGCACCCCTTCGAGGCCTTGAACCGTTCCACCGCCTTGATCAGGCCCACGTTCCCCTCCTCGATCAGGTCCAGGAATGGCAGGCCCCGGTTGACGTAACGCTTGGCGATCTTGACGACCAGCCTCAGGTTCGACTCGATCATGCGCCGCCGGGCGGCCTCGTCCCCCTTCTCGATGCGAAGCGCCAGCTCGATCTCCTCCTGGGGGGTGAGGAGCCGGGTCTTGCGGATGTCCCGGAGGTACAGAGCCATGGGGCTCGCCGAGACCGCGGGGTCCTTCCGTGGAGACGTGGTGGCGTGCGAAACGGGCTGGGCTTGCGGACTCATCGACGCGCTCCTTTCCAGGAAAAAGCGATACGAGCGAGTCCGCAATATAGCCGCGGGCCGCGAAACGGCCCAGGGGGGAAGACGTCGTTTTACCCGGTTGGGTCCGAAAGATACCCGTTCGGTCCACAATCGGGCACCCGTTCGGGGTGGGCGGGCCCGAAGGCCTCCTCCAGGGCCCGGACCAGAAGGGCCACGGCCCGGTGGGCCGGGCAGGGCAGCCCCAGCCGCTCGCCCTCGGCCACCAGCGCCTCGTTGAGGGTTCCGATCTCGGTGGGCCTTCGGGCCTCCACGTCCTGGAGCATCGAGATCCGGTTGTCGCCGACGCCCTCCAGGGCCCAGCGGCTGAACCCGCCGGGGTCGTCCAGTTCGGAGAACCTCAGGCCCCGCGCCCGGGCCACGGCGGCGGCCTCCTCGGCCAGCAGGTCGATCAGCCGGCACAGGGATGGGCTGGCGAGCATCTGCCGGCCGGTGCGGCCCGTGAGGGCGGCCACGGGGTTGGTGGCCACGTTGGCGATGAACTTCTTCCACCGCACGGGCTCCACGTCGTCCACCGGCTCCACGTGGTATCCGCAGCCTCCCAGTGCGGCCTTCAGGGTCTGGGTGACGGTGAGCACGCAAGGCCGGGGCGGGCCAAACGGGCCCACGGCGAGCAGGGGCCCCCGGCCTCCGCGGTAGCGTACGGTTCCGTCGGGCAGCGTCTCGGCGCTGTGGGCCGTGATGCCTCCCAGCACCCGGTCGGCCCCCCACCGGGCGGCCAGGGCCTCGAGGTTGCCCAGGCCGTTCTGCACCGACAGGACCACCGAGTCCTCCCCGACCAGGGGCGCCAGGTCCTCGGCCGCCCGGGCCGTGTCGTACCCCTTGACCGAGACGTGGATCAGGTCGAACGCGCCGGGCTCTCCCAGGGGGTATCCCGTGACCTCGGGGTACGGGCGCAGGGTGCCGTCGGGAAACCGCACACCCAAGCTCGGGTCCCGGAGCCGGCGAAGCCGCTCGGGGTCCCGCTCCACCCCCACCACCCGAAACCCGGCCTCCTCGTACACCGCGGCGAACACGGACCCCAGCGCGCCCATGCCCACCACGGCCACGCGCAAGGGGGTTCCGGTCGTCACGGCCCCACCCCCATCCTCGGACACAGCGACTCCACGGGACATGCCTCGCACCTCGGTTTGCGGGCCTTGCAGATCTCGCGGCCCAGGTGGGTCAGGAGGTTCGAGAACGCCACCCGCCGCTCCGGGGGGACGAGCCGCTCCAGGTCGGCCTCGATCCGGTCGGGATCGGTGTGGCGGGTGAGACCCAGGCGGGCCGACACCCTTTTCACGTGGGTGTCCACGAACACCCCAGGAATCCCCAGGCTGTTACCCAGCACCAGGTTCGCGGTCTTCCGGCCCACGCCCGGCAGGGTGACCATCTGCTCCACGCTTTCGGGCACCCGGCCCCCGAACCGTTCCACCAGCTCCCGGCAGCAGGTCTGCAGGGTGCGGGCCTTCTGACGGTAGTACCCGGTCGGCCGGACCGCCTGCTCGATCTCCGCCAGGTCTGCCCGGGCGAACGCCTCGGGGGTGGGGAACCGGTCGAACAGGGTCTCGGTGACCCGGTTCACCCGCTCGTCGGTGCACTGGGCCGCCAGGATCGCCGCCACCAGCAGGGTGAACGGGTCGCGAAACCGCAACGCCGTGGTCTCCGGGTACCGGGCCCGGAGGATCCGATCGATCTCGGCCGCCCGCTCGCGGTCATCCATGCTTGCCTCCGGTGCCGGCGGCCGGCTCCTCGGGGGGAGGACGAGGGCCGCCGGAGTCCGACGACGGCTCGGGCCGGGCCAGGGAGACCCGGTGCCACCCGTGCTGTGGGCTCCACTTCCACTTGTGCATCCGGTTCGCCTTGCGGTGCCGAATCTTCAGGCGGTAGGCGATCACCGCCTCGTACGTGAGCCACCAGCCGAGCGCGGCCGCGGGCACCCCGAGCACCAGGCCTCCGAGCCACAGGGGCGCGAAGATGTGATGGGTCAGGTCGCTGAGGTGGGTGAAGGCCCGCCAGAACCCCTCGGGCGGCCGCAGGGGCATCCCCAGGAGCCAGGCCCCCAGGGCGTAGGTCATGGAGTAGATGGGCGGGGCCGTCAGGGGGTTCGTGATCCACGCCCCCAGGGCGGCGGCCAGCTTGTTCTGGCCGAGCACGGCGGCCAAGGCCACCGCGATGATCATCTGCACCCCCATGGTGGGGGTGAACCCCACGAACAGCCCGATGGCCATGCCCAGGGCCACCTCCCTGGGGCGGCCGTGGATCCTCACGCACCGGTAGTAGAAGTACCGGGCGGTCTTCTCCCACCCGGGGCGAACGCGCTTCCCTCGCTGCGGACGCCCCATGCCCCCGCTACCTCCCGGCCTTGCCGCCGGCCGGGTGGGACCAGGGCCGGAACCCGTTGGTGATGGGAAACCGGCGGTCCTTCCCGAAGGCCCGGGGCGTGATCTTCACGCCGGGCGGAGCCTGGCGGCGCTTGTACTCGTTGCGGTCCACCATGGCCACCACCTGCCGCACCACCTCGGGCCCGAACTCGGCCTCCAGCCCCTCCACGGGCCGGTCGTCCTCCACGTACCCCTGCAGGATCGGGTCGAGGAGGTCGTAGGGGGGCAGGGTGTCCGTGTCCTTCTGGCCGGGCCGGAGCTCGGCGCTGGGCTCCTTGACCAGGATCTCCTCGGGGATCCAGGGGCGCCGGGCCTCGGCGTTTCTCCACCGGGCCAGCCGGTACACCCAGGTCTTGGTCACGTCCTTCAGCACCGCGAACCCGCCGGCCATGTCCCCGTACAAGGTGCAGTACCCCACCGAGGTCTCGCTCTTGTTGCCGGTGCTCAGCACCAGCCACCCGAACTTGTTCGACAGCGCCATGAGCAGGGTGCCCCGGATGCGGGCCTGGATGTTCTCTTCGGCCACGTCGGGGTCCCGGCCCGCGAACGGCTCCGCCAGGGTCTCGAGGAACCCCTCGTACACCCGGCCGATCGGGATCTCGAGGAACGCGATCCCCAGGTTCTCGGCCAGGGCTCGGCTGTCCTCCACGCTGCCCCGGCTCGAGTGGGGCGAGGGCATGGTCACGCCGGTGACCCGGTCGGCGCCGAGAGCGTCCACCGCGATCGAGGCGGTCAGGGCCGAGTCGATGCCCCCGCTCAGCCCCAGCACCACCCTGGAGAACCCGTTCTTCTCCACGTAGTCCCGGCACCCCAGCACCAGGGCCCGGTACACCTCCTCCTCGGGGCCGGGGGGCTCCACGGTGCGTCGGGGCAGGGGAGGGCCGTCCCGGTGGGCCACGGGCGGCAGGTCCAGGACGCCGGCCAGGGGTACGGCCGGCGTCTCCCTGCGCACGGCCACCCGGCGGCGGGGGTCCCGGAGCCGCTGGTGGAGCACCTCGGCCGGGTCCAGGTCCACCACCAGGTAGTCCTCCTCGAAGGGGAGCCCCCGGGCGATGGGCTGGCCCCGGGGGGAGAAGACCAGGGAGTTGCCGTCGAACACCAGCTCGTCCTGGCCCCCCACCAGGTTGCAGAAGGCCAGCACGGCCGCGTTGTCCGAGGCCCGGGTCGAGAGCATGGTCTCCCGGTACTCCACCTTGCCCGCGTGGTAGGGGGAGGCCGAGATGTTCACCAGGAGCTGGGCGCCCCCGGCCAGGGCCTGGGTGCGGGCCGGGCCGGCGGGGTACCAGATGTCCTCGCAGATGGTCACCCCGAACACGCATCCGTCCAGCCGGAACACCACCGTGTGGTCGCCCCGCTGGAAGTACCGGTGCTCGTCGAACACCCCGTAGTTGGGCAGGATGCACTTCTTCACCACGGCCCGGACCTCGCCGTTGTGCAGGACGGCCGCGGCGTTGTACAGGTCGTCGTCCCGGTGGACGAACCCCACCACCGCGGTGATGCCCCGGGTGGCCTCGGCCAGGTCCTCGAGGGCCTGGAGGTTCTGGGCGACGAACGAGGGTTTGAACAGGAGGTCTTCTGCCGGGTAGCCCACCAGGGCCCCCTCGGGGAACACGGCCAGGTCGGCCCCCAGTCGCTTGGCGTGCTCGATGCCGTCGCGCACCTTCCGGGCGTTGCCGTCGATGTCCCCGACGGTGGCGTTCATCTGGCAAAGGAACAACCGCATCGGACCGACCCTTTCCGCCCCGCGTGGGGGGTGGCTCGAGGAGAACGGCTAACAGTACGAAAAACCGCCGGTCGGATGCAACAACCCCCCAGCCGAAGCCGGCCGGGTCGTCTTTTCGCGGGGCGGAGGAGTGGGGTAGGGTAGGGGGCCGTCGGAGCGAACGGCCGCGACACGAGGAACAAAGGAGCATGGCGGTGGCGACAACGGGCTGGTTCTTCCTGCGGACCCTTTCTGCCGAAGACGGATCGGATGGCTGCCCCGGTCCCCCCCGGGCCCTCCGGGGGGCCTCGGCCCTCGGAAGGGGGCGGCCCGCCCGGATCGGGGTGGTGGCGATCCTGGCCGCCGTCCTGACCCTGCTGGCCGGCGGGAACGCCGCGGCCGGCAACCCCCGCGAGACGCCGGTGGTGCGGGCGGTGCGCAAGGCCAGCCCGGCGGTGGTGAACATCTCCACCGAGATCGTGAGCCGCGAGAGCCCGTTCGTGGGCCTGAACCCCTTCTTCGAGGAGTTCTTCCGCGACTTCTTCGGCGAGCTGCCCGAGACCGCCCGCCGGGCCCGCAGCCTCGGCTCGGGGGTGATCATCCGGCCGGACGGCACCATCCTGACCAACGAGCACGTGATCGCCAACGCCACCCGCATCACCGTGACCCGGGTCAACGGCGAGACGTACGAGGCCGAGCTGGTGGGGGCCGACGGCCAGACGGACCTGGCGGTGCTGCGGGTGAAGGCCGAGGGGAAGCTGCCTTACCTGGAGATGGGCACCTCGGGCGACCTGATGATCGGCGAGACCGTGATCGCCATCGGCAACCCCTTCGGCCTGTCCCACACCGTGACCACCGGGGTGGTCAGCGCCGTGAACCGCACGATCCGGGGCGACAACGACCGGGTGTACACCGACTTCATCCAGACCGACGCCTCGATCAACCCGGGCAACTCCGGCGGCCCGCTGCTCAACATCCTGGGCGAGCTGGTGGGCATCAACACGGCCATCTACCAGAAGGCCCAGGGGATCGGGTTCGCGATCCCCATCGACAAGGCCCGGCGCATCGTGGAGAGCCTGCTGACCTACGGCACGGTGCACCGGGCGTGGCTGGGCATCCACGTCCAGGACCTGAACCCGGACCTGGCCCGGTACTTCGGCGTGAAAAAGGGCGTGGTGATCACCCGGGTGTTCGAGGACAGCCCGGCGGCCCAGGCCGGCCTGGAGCGGGGCGACGTGATCGTGGCCATGGGCGGCCGGCCGGTGGAGGACCGGGAGACGTTCTTCCAGCGCTTGGCGGGGTACACGGCGGGCAACCGGATCCGGCTCCGGGTGCTCCGGCGGGGCAAGGAAGAGGAGCACACCGTCGCCACTCGCGAGATCCCGGACGAATACGTGGAGTACCTGGCCAAGGAGTGGCTGGGCCTGGAGGTGACCCCCAACTCCCGCGCCCTGGCCAGGAAGTACGGCCTGTTCACCGATCGGGGAATGGTGATCGTGCGGGTGACGCCCCGCTCGGCTGCGGCGCGGGCCGGCATCGAGCCGGGCGATGTGCTGCGCCAGGTCAACGACCAGCGGGTGGACAGCGCGTCCTCGTTCCGGGAGGCCGTGCTGGCGGCCAGCCAGAGGGAGACCGTGGTGCTGGTCGTCCAGCGGGGCCGGGTCGCCTACTACGTGACCCTGACTCCGTGAACCGGCAAAGCCGCGGCCGGGGCAGGTGTGCGTCGCCCCGGCCGCGGGAAGTCGGGATCAGCCGACCCGGACGTCCTTGGCGCTCTCCCACAACCCGTGGATGTTGCAGTAGCTGGTGGCGATCAGCCTGCCCGAGGTTTTGAGCTTCAGGAACGCGCTCGCCTGGTGGTGGGTGTAGGCCGGGCCGGCGTTTGCGCCCTCGGCCGACTCCCCGTGGGCCGTGAACTCCAGGTTCGCCACCTCGAACGGGGCCTTCCCCCCCTCGGGCAGGAAGTAGAGCCGGATCCACCGGATATGGTGCTCGGTGGTGTTCGGGTGGGCGATCTCCTTGCCCACGCACACCTTGACCTCGAAGGCCTCGTCGGCCGCCACCGTGTCGGGGCACTCGATCACGGGCACGTGCTTCTCGGCCTTCCAGTCGGCTTGCTTGTACAGGTCTCCGATCGCGCTCATGGTCTTTCCTCCTGATCGAATGGGTGGGTGGAACAACGGGCCCCCCAAGGGGCGGCGCGGCCATAAGATATCACCCGGACCGCCGGTGTCCAGAAAAAAAGATGTAACCGGTCAGAATTGCCGTACGGGGTTTCCTCCCTTGACGGCAGTGGGGCCGGTGCTAGGGTGGCCGCCGGAGGCGGGCAGGGGAGGCCGATCACCAGGAGGAGACGAAATGTCGAGTCGCGCCCTGAGAGCGGCGGTGCTCGGCGTCGCGATTTCGCTCGCCACGGTTCCGGTGGCAGCGACCGCGGCCCAGGAGGCGGGCACCCAGCAGGCGGCGACGGAGCGCATCGATCTGAACACGGCGACCGTAGAGCAGTTCATGGGACTCAAGGGAGTGGGCGAGGTCACGGCCCGGGCCATCGTGGACTACCGGGAGCAGAACGGCCCCTTCCGATCGGTGGACGACCTGATCCGGGTCAGAGGCATCGGCGAGAAGAAGCTCGAAGCGCTGCGCCCGTTTGTCAAAGTCGAGTAGCCCCCCGAAACCACCCTCCCCGCCCCTCCCGGGCCCGGGCGATCCCCGGGCCCGTTCTCCGTCGTGGGGCCCTGAGCCCACCGGAGAGCCCGGTGCCCCACCGGAAGCCCGGCCCAGCCGAACATCCCCCTTGAAACCGGCAGAAGAACCGTGCTTCTCTTGTCACCCCGCCGCCCAAGCGTCCCAACGTCCCAACGTGCCCCTGCCATGCCCCGGTTCGTCGTCCACGAGCACCACGCCCGCCGCCTCCACTGGGACCTGCGCCTGGAGCACGAGGGGGTGCTGGTGAGCTTCGCCGTGCCCAAGGGCGTGCCCCTGCGGCCGGGCGAGCGGAGGCTCGCGGTGCGCACCCCGGATCACGCCCTCGGGTACATCGACTTCGAGGGCGAGATCCCCGAGGGGCACTACGGGGCCGGAACCGTGGCCATCTGGGACCGGGGAGCCTACGAAACGGTCGAGGGCGGGCCGGGCGGGCACTGGGCCGTTCGGCTCGGGGGGCAGCGACTCCGGGGGCGCTGGGCCCTCATCCCGTTCCCCAAGGCAGGGGAGGGCGCCCACCTCCTGGTGCGCGCCAGGGAGCCCGAAGCATGAAGCCGAAGCTTGACCCCGACGCCCCCGGGGCCCATACTGAACGCGCTTCCACCGGTTCCCGCCCCGTCGGGAACCCCCTGATCGCAACGAATCCTGGGGGCGATCTGGGTTCGACGGGGACACTGAAGCCGGATGCTGCGTGCCGAGGTCGCCGGTTGGCCTCGTAAAACAACCGGCAAACACACAACTGCCGACAACTACGAGTTGGCCCTCGCGGCCTAAGTAGGCCGCGACGCCCGCCCCGCCCCGCCTGCTGGACGGAAGCGGGTGTCAGCGAAGCAGGCTAGTTCCGGCGCTTTGCCCCTTGGCGCCGGGGCGAAACCTTAACAGGGGCTCGCGGTCCCGGAATCCTGTCCGTGGGAGCCCGTGGCCGCTAAACCCAGAACACGGACTACGCACGTAGAGGCTCCGAGCGGATGGTCTTCGGACGCGGGTTCGATTCCCGCCGCCTCCACCAGTTCCAGAAGAGGGCCCGCCCCGGCAACGACCCGGGGCGGGCCTTCGTGTTTCTCGGACCTAACGTCCCGACCCCGGACAGGATCTGACCGCTTTCCGTGGTACCCTCAGCGGGCTTCGGAGGCTCCGGCGTTGCCTCGCCAGCCCCGGGTGGGCTACCATCCCGAACCGTTGTTTCCACGGAGGGGGATCGTATGAACACGGTCGGCACCGTGACACTCGAAACGGCCACCTAGGGCGAAGAGACCGAACTTCGCCGGGGTGGCCGTTTTTGATGGGATTGGAGCAGGGAAAATGTGCGAGAGGTTCTTGATTGGCTCGCGAGGACTTCGAGGAGGGGGGCACGAGGCACGAGGAACTCCGCCACGACGCCGTTTTCAGGGGCATTTCCCGGATGTTGACGATGTTCGGTCAGGATCAAACTCGAGCCCAACGCTGACCAAAGAGCGATTCTGTTCTCCTCGTCCGGGGTCTTACGGATGCAGCACCAACTGACGATCACGCCTCACCAAGCCGCATACTTCGCTCACGATCTTACCCGTCGTGCGGCGGGTGGGCTGGACCGGCTGACCATGTCGCTTTTCGATGCCGCTGTGGATCTGAATCCCCACCAGATCGAGGCGGCTCTCTTCGCGTTGGAGTCGCCGCTGTCCAAGGGGGTGGTGCTTGCCGACGAGGTAGGGCTCGGTAAGACGATCGAGGCCGGAATCGTCCTCTGCCAACTCTGGGCCGAGCGCAAGCGGCGGTTGTTGGTGTTATGCCCGGCCTCGCTCCGCAAACAGTGGGCGCTGGAACTCGAAGAGAAACTCCACCTCCCAACGTTCGTTCTCGATGCGCGGTCGCACCGCGAAGCACTCAGGCAAGGGCGCTCGCCACTGGCGGAAAAGGCTGTCCTCATCCTCTCCTTTCACTACGCCTATCGACTGCGCGAGGAGCTGAAGTCGATCGCCTGGGATCTCGTCGTCATTGACGAGGCCCACAAGTTGCGCAACGCCTACCGGCCCAGCAACAAAGTGGGCCAAGGGATCCGCTGGGCGACGGAGAGGTGCCGAAAGCTTCTGCTCACGGCCACACCGCTGCAGAACTCGCTCCTCGAACTCTACGGACTGGCGTCGCTCATCGACGAGCATCTGTTTGGGGATGTGAGCTCGTTTCGTGCCCAGTACGCGAGCGCCGGTGCCAACCTGAACGAGCTGCGCGAGCGTCTGCGGAACTTCTGCAAACGCACCCTGCGCAATCATGTGACGGAGTACATCCGCTACACAGAGCGGAGAGCCATCACCCGCCCGTTCCGCCCCACGGACGAGGAGCACGCTCTCTACGAGGCCGTTTCTGCCTTTCTGCGGCGCCCAGAGAGCTACGCGCTGCCTGCGCGCCAGCGCCATCTGACGGCGCTCATCCTGCGAAAACTCCTGGCCTCTTCGCCGCTGGCCATAGCGGCAACGCTGGAGACGCTGGCCGCACGGCTGGAGACGCTGCGTGACGAGCGCGTGCGCGACGACCCCGAGCTGGCGCAGTCTCTGATCGAGGGCGAGGAAATAGAGGACGAGCTGCTCGACGAGATCCTCGCCGAGAACGGGAACACCACAGAGGACGCCGGGCACGGACCGGTAGGGATCGACCGGCGCCAGCTCCAGGCCGAGATCGACGAGCTCAAACGTCTCGCCGCCTGGGCGCGCAGCGTCGGCACGGATACCAAGGCCAGGGCCCTGCTCAAGGCGTTGGAGATCGGCTTCGAACAGATGAGCGCTATCGGCGCCCGGCGCAAGGCCCTGGTGTTCACCGAGTCGCGCCGCACCCAGGAATACCTCAGGACCTTTCTGGAGGAGAACGGCTACCGGGGCCAGGTAGTGCTGTTCAACGGCACCAACAGGGGGCCGGAGGCCACGGCCATCTACGAGCGCTGGCGCGAGCGCAACGCCGGCACGGGCCGCGTCACCGGATCGCGCCCGGTGGACATCCGCACGGCGCTCATCGAACACTTCCGCGACGAGGCGACGATCATGATCGCCACCGAGGCCGGCGCCGAGGGGGTAAACCTCCAGTTCTGCTCCCTGGTGGTCAACTACGACCTGCCTTGGAACCCTCAACGCATCGAGCAGCGCATCGGCCGCTGCCACCGGTACGGGCAGAAGCACGACGTGGTGGTGATCAATTTCCTGAATGAGCGTAACGAAGCCGACCGGCGGGTGCTCGAGCTCCTGGAGCAGAAGTTCCAGCTCTTCAGCGGTATTTTCGGAGCCTCGGACGAGGTGCTCGGCACCATCGAGTCGGGGGTTGACTTCGAAAAGCGCATTCTCGCCATCTACCAGGAGTGCCGCACACCCGAAGAGATCGACGTGGCCTTCGAGCAGCTACAGGCCGAGCTCGACGAGCAGATCCGCACGCGGCTCGACGAGGCGCGCCGGACCCTGTTCGAACACTTCGACGAGGACGTGCACGAGCGCCTGCGCCTCCGGCTGGCCGACGCCCAGGCCCAGCTCGACCGTGTGGGCAAGCGTTTCTGGGCGCTCACGCGGTACATGCTCGCCGACCGCGCGCGGTTCGAGGACGCGGCGCTCACCTTCGAACTCCACCGCCCGCCCCGCGAGGACATTCGCCCCGGCCGCTACCATCTGATCTCCAAGACCGCGCAGCGCGACGAGGGCGATGTGGGCGACGGGCACGATGCCTTCCTCTACAGGCTCTCGCACCCACTCGGCGAGTACGTCCTCGATGCCGCCAAGGCCCTGCCGACCCCTCCGGCGACCGTCGTCTTCGACATCACCGGCCATCCGACGCGGGTGCTGGCCGTGGAAGCGCTGCGCGGCCGAAGCGGCTACCTCACCCTCGCCCGACTTGTGATTGAATCCTACGAGCGCGAGGAGTATCTGCTGTTCTCTGGGTTCGACGACGACGGCCGGGCGCTCGACCAGGAGACCATGGAGAAGCTCTTCGGGTTGTCTGGCCGCATTGATGGCAATACCCAGATCCCTGCGGCGGTGGAACAACGGCTGGCTGCGGAGATCGAGCGCCACGCCGCCGCCACCCTCAGCCGATCGCTCGAAGAGAACAACCGCCACTTCCACGAGGCCCGTGAGAAGCTCGAACGCTGGGCCGATGATATGATCCTCGCCGCCGAAAAGGCGCTCAGGGACACGAAGGAACAGATCAAGGCGCTCCGCCGCGAGGCCCGGCAGGCGACCACGCTCGAAGAGCAGCACGCCATCCAGGAGCGGATGCGCCGGCTTGAGCGGCAACAGCGCCGCCAGCGCCAGGAGATCTTTCGGGTCGAGGACGAGATCATGGAAAAGCGCGACCGTCTCATCGACCAACTGGAGAAGCGACTGGCGCAGAAGCAGGAACTCGAACGCCTGTTCACGATCCGGTGGCGGGTTGAGTAGGAACCAAGAAGTATCCATTGACCGGGAGGAAGAGACCGGGATGAGCCAACGATTCGACAAGCTGGTGGCGCTTCTGAAGGAGCTGTTCCAGCTCGATCAGCCAGACCTCGACTTCGGCATCTACCGCATCATGCACGCCAAGAGCGCCGAGGTCTCGCGGTTCCTCGAGCGGGATCTGCTGCCGCAGGTGAAGGCGGAATTTGCCACCTACCGGCCGGCGGACAAGGCGGCGATCGAGAAGGAGCTGGCTCAGGCGATCGAGCAAGCGAAGAATCTGGGCGTCGATCCAGAAAGCACCCAGAAGGTGAAAGAGCTTCGTGCTCGTCTCGAAGAGCAGGCCGTGGACATCGATGCCCTCGAAGCCGAGGTTTACGACCACCTCTACCGCTTCTTCCGCCGCTACTACCACGAGGGCGACTTCATCTCGCGTCGCGTGTATAAGGAAGGCGTTTACGCCATCCCCTATGAGGGCGAAGAGGTCAAGCTCTACTGGGCCAACCACGACCAGTACTACATCAAGACCAGCGAGTACCTCCGTGACTACGCCTTCCGCCTACAGCCCGACGATGAGAAGAACCCCATGCGCGTCCACTTCCGGCTGGTGGACGCCGCCGAGGGCGAACACGGCAACGTCAAAGAGGCCAACAAGCGGGTCTTCGTGCTGACTGCCGAGGACTTCATGGCCGAGGAGGACGGGACGGAAGGCAAGGAACTGGTGATCCGGTTCGAGTACCGGCCCGCCACGCTCACCGACTGGCCAGAGGGGGAGCGAGAGGGCAAGAAGAAGCCCCCGGCCCAGAAGGACCTGCTCGCCTTTGCCGAGCAGCGGATCCTCGCCGTGCAGGATGCGGCGTTCGCCCCATGGATCGAGGCCCTGCGCCAGCCACACGTCAAGAGCGACGGCAGCCGGGCCGACTATTCCCGCCTGCGCGCTCACCTGAACCGCTACACCGCCCGCAACACCTTTGACTACTTCATCCACAAGGATCTGGGCGGGTTCCTGCGGCGCGAGCTCGACTTCTACATCAAGAACGAGGTCATGCACCTCGACGACATCGAGAACGAGACTGCGCCAAGGGTCGAACAGTACCTCTCCAAGATCAGGGTCATCCGCAAAATCGCCCGTAAGATCATCGACTTCCTCACCCAGATCGAGGATTTCCAGAAGAAGCTGTGGCTCAAGAAGAAGTTCGTTACCGAGACTTTCTGGTGCGTGAGTATCGGCACGATCCTCAAGATCGACGACGAGGCCGCGCGGGAAGCTCTGCTAGCAGAGATTGCCGGGAACGACGCCCAGCGCGACGAGTGGGTGCGGCTGCACGCCATCGACGAGATCGAGGGTGACCTTGTCACACCTGGGTACAGCACCCCTCTCACCACGGCGTTCTTACAAGCCTACCCGACCCTGATGGTGGACACGCGGCACTTCGACGCCGACTTCACCGCGCGGCTGCTGGAGGCCATCGGCGATGTGGATGAGCAGACCGATGGGGTGCTTTTTCATAGCGAGAATTTCCAGGCGCTGACGTTGATGCAGAAGCGGTATCGGGAAGAGGTGAAATGTGTTTATATTGATCCACCATACAACACAGGGAAGGACGGGTTTCCCTATCGGGATAATTACCAACATTCCTGTTGGCTTGAGATGCTGAGTGATCGCTTGACGGTGGCACGCAACTGCATGACTTTAGACGCAGTGCTTTTATCAAGCATCGATGATACGGAACAACCGCGCCTTAGATTGCTGATGGATGAGCAGTTTGGTTCTGCAAACCATATTGCCAACGTCGTTTGGAAGGGGGCTACAGACAACAATCCTACTCGGATCGCTACGGAACACGAATATGTCGTGTGGTATGCCAAGGAGATTGGGGCAACACCACCAGTTTGGCGCAGCTCTGTTGTCGACGCAAAACAATTGATGCTTGATGAGTGGAAGCGCCTCCGAGATACATGCAAGACGCTGAAAGAAGTTCAAATGCGTTTTAGAGAGTTCGTGAGAAACAACCGTGACGTGCTAGCTCCATTGACACATTACGATCGAGTTGACGAGGAAGGACCGTACACCGGAGGAAGAAAGGTTCACAACCCAGGCAAAGAGGGGTACCGATATGACGTCATCCATCCTAAGACTGGCAAACCATGTGTACAACCTGCTAGGGGCTACCGCTTTCCCAAGGAAACTATGGAGCGTCTACTCGCTAGCGGCAAAATTATTTTCGGCGAAGACGAAACACAAATCGTTCAAATCAAGGAATACCTTCGAGACTATACTGGTGGTCTAAAGGCTGTGGTAGAACTTGATAGTAGGGTCGCAGCAAATTCGATTGAAGCCCTTTTTGGCTCGAGAGAAATTTTCAGGAACCCGAAGCCTGTCGAGCTGCTCTCGAATTTTTTTAGCTTTATCACTGCAACTGGATCAGTAGTCCTCGACTTCTTCGCAGGCTCCGGCACCACCGGCCACGCGGTCATCAACCTGAACCGCGAGGACGGCGGGCGGCGCAAGTTCATCCTCGTCGAAATGGGGGATTACTTCGACACGGTACTGCTGCCGCGCCTGAAGAAGGTCACCTTCACCCCGGAATGGAAGAACGGCAAGCCCAAGCGGTTGGCCACTGCCGAGGAGGCCGATCGCAGCCCGCGCATCTTCAAGGTGCTGCGCCTCGAGTCCTACGAGGACACGCTCAACAACCTGGAGATCCGCCGCTCGAAGGTCCAGGAGGAGCTGTTCAGCCGGCCCGAGGTCCAGGGTGCGGACGGGTTTTACGAGCAGTACCTGCTGCGCTACATGCTCGACGTGGAGACGCGCGGCAGCGCCTCGCTCCTCAATATCCGCGCTTTCACCGACCCGACCCGGTACAAGCTCAAGGTCAAACGCCCCGGCTCGGACGAGTCGCGGGAGGTCTGCGTGGACCTCATCGAGACCTTCAACTGGCTGATCGGTCTCACCGTTCGTCACATCAGTGCGCCCCGAAGGTTTAGTGCCGCGTTCAAGCGCGACCCCGACCCCGATCTGCCCGAGGGCGCTCCGCGCCGCCTGCTGCTGGATGGGCGACTCCGGGAGGATCCGGAGGGCCCCTGGTGGTTCCGCACCGTGGAAGGGGAGACCCGCGACGGCCGCAAGACGCTCGTCATCTGGCGCAACCGGCCCGGGGGCGAGGACCCCGAGGGCGTGGAGCAGGACAACCTGGTCCTTGACGCGTGGTTCCAGAAGCAGGGCTACTCCAGCAAGGACAGCGAGTTCGACCTGATCTACGTCAACGGCACCAACAACCTGGAGAACCTCAAGGCGCCCGACGACACCTGGAAGGTCCGCCTGATCGAAGAGGACTTCCACCGTCGGATGTTCGAGATGGAGGGGGCGTGATGGCGGCGGTTCGTTACCACGAGGGCCGCTTCCCGCCCAAGAGTCTGGACTGGCCCCGGCTGATCCCGCTTCTCGGGCCGGCCGCGGCGGCGGTGGCCCGGTACGACGGCATGCTGGCAGCGATTCCCAACCCGGACGTCCTGCTTTCGCCCCTCACCACCGAGGAAGCGGTGCTTTCCTCGCGCATCGAGGGGACCCAGGCCACCATGGGCGAGGTGCTGGAGTACGAAGCCGGAAAGGAGCCGGTCTCTCCGGAGCGCCGGGAAGATATCCGCGAGATCCTCAACTATCGCGCTGCCATGCGGGAGGCCGAACGCCTTCTTCAAACACTGCCCCTTTCCCAGCGGGTGATCCGCGAGGCACATCGGGTGCTTTTGTCGGGGGTGCGGGGACAGGAGCGGTCCCCTGGCGAATACCGCCGGGTGCCCAACTGGATCGGGCCGCCGGGCTGCACCGTGGAGGAGGCCCGATTCGTCCCCATAGACGCGGCCAAGCTGCCGGAGGCCATGGGCGCCTGGGAGCGCTATGCCCACGAGGACGCGCCGGACCGGCTGGTGCAGCTCGCGATCCTTCACGCAGAGTTCGAGGCGTTGCACCCGTTCCTCGACGGAAACGGCCGGATCGGCCGCATGCTGATTCCCCTTTTCCTGTGGCAGCGGGGGCTGATCCGGAAGCCGAGGTTCTACATCAGCGCGTACTTCGAGGCGCGGCGGGATGCCTACTATGACGCCTTGCTCGCGGTCTCCCGGGACGATGACTGGACCGGATGGTGCCGCTTCTTCCTCGAAGCGGCACGGGTTCAGGCCGAGGACAACCTGGCCAAGGCCGAGGCGATCCTGCGGCTCTACGAGGAGATGAAGCGCCGGATTCCTAGGCTGACCCGGTCTCAGTATGCGATCCATGCCCTCGACTGGATCTTCGAGCGACCGATTTTCCGGAGTACGGATTTCGTGGTGGCGGCGAGGATTCCGGAGCCCACAGCCAGACGTTTTCTGGGAGTGTTGCGAAAAGAGGGTGTGATCGAAGAGATCGCCCAAGGCCGGGGCCGGCGGCCTGCGATCCTGGCCTTTCCTGCCCTGATCAACATCGCCGAGGGGAGGAGCGTGCTTTGATGATCACCGGTGATTGTCAATCTTGCTTGCCGATCACTTCGGACCTAGAAGTGATCGACAAACGGTTCGGGTGCGCGGCCGTGACCGAGAAGGCCGGGAGGCCGGCGGCATGAGCCGACCACGCCGACGCCGGAACCGCAGGCCCCAACTCCCCTTCAATCGGAAGCTGTTGCTGAACCGGTGGCTGCTCGGGCTTTTCGGCGTGGAGCGGTTCGATCAGCTCGCCGAGCACCTGCGCGATGAGAGCCTGGAGGGGCTGGACGAGAACAACATCCACCGCTTCCACCGCGCCCTCTGCCTGCACCTGCCGCAGGAGAAGCGCCCCGAGTTGTCCGACGAGGTGCTGCTCCGCTACGACCAGGCGATCGTCTCGGTGACCCAGAAGCTCAACGAGCGGCGCACTACCCGCGGCGAGCCGCCGATCGTGTGGAAGTATTTCCAGTACCTGGCCCTGCTGTTCACCGAGATCTATCTCGATAGCTATTTTCAGGATCCGGGGGAGCTGCTCGCGGCCTTGAATGCACACCTTGAGGCGTTCAACAAGGACGTGGACGAGCCGGATCGGATCGCGCCGTTCGACCCCGGCGGCGACGCCCGAGGCCAGCTCAATAAGCTCGCCTTCTGGATGGCCACCGGCAGCGGCAAAACCCTGCTCATGCACGCCCACATCCTCCAGTACCGCCGGTACCTGGAGACGCACGGCCGGGCTCGGGAGCTCAACCGCATCATCCTGCTGACGCCCAACGAGGGGCTTTCGCAACAGCATCTGCGGGAGTTCGAGAAGTCCGGCATTCAGGCCGAGATCTTCAACAAAAACGGCCGCGGACTCTTCGCCGGCCACGCAGTCGAGATCCTCGAAGTCACCAAGCTCAAGGAGGAGATGGGCGAGAAAACGGTGGCTATCGAGGCGTTCGAGGGCAACAACCTGGTGCTGGTGGATGAGGGACATCGGGGGGCCTCTTCCGGACGGGAAGGGGCGTGGATGAAGGCCCGGAACGCGCTGTGCGAGAGGGGCTTTTCCTTCGAATACTCGGCCACCTTCGGACAGGCGGTGAAGGGCAACCAGGAACTGGGGCACCTCTACGCCAAAAGTGTTCTGTTCGACTACTCCTACCGCTGGTTCTACGGCGACGGCTTCGGCAAGGACTACCAGATCCTCAACCTGGAGGACGACAGTGACAGCGAATGGATGCAGACGTATTTGACCGCCTGCCTCCTCGCCTTCTACCAGCAGCAACGGCTTTACCGGGACCAAGAGACGGCGCTTCGGCCCTTCAACATCGAGAAGCCGCTCTGGATTTTCGTGGGCGGCAGTGTCACGGCCACGCTTGCGACTCGCGACGCGTCGGACATCGTGGAGATCCTGCGGTTTCTGGATGGCTACGTTCGGGATCGAGCCGGCAGCATCCGCCGCATCGAGAAGGTGCTGAGCCAGGGGCTGGTCACGGCCTCCAGCCGTAACCTCTTCTCGGGCCACTTCACTTACCTCAACACCAGCGGACTCACGCCGCAGCAGGTGTTCGACGAGACGCTGGCCTTGCTTTTCAACGCGCCGGGCGGCGGCGCGCTGCACGTGGAAAACCTGAAAGGAGCCACCGGCGAGATCGCCCTGCGCCTCGGCGACAACGACCCGTTCGGTGTGATCAACGTCGGGGACGACAACAAGCTGATCAAGATCTGCGAGCAGAAGGGGATCAGCACCACCGAACGTGAGTTCGCCGGCTCACTCTTCCACGAGCTCGATCGGCCAGATTCGACGATCAACGTCCTGATCGGCTCGAAGAAGTTCACCGAAGGTTGGTCGAGCTGGCGTGTCTCGACCATGGGCCTCATGAACGTCGGCCGCGGCGAGGGCGCCCAGATTATCCAGCTTTTTGGCCGCGGGGTGCGCCTCAAAGGCGTTGGGATGAGCCTCAAGCGCAGTAGCCGCGCCACTCTGCCCGAAGGGCTCGAGCGCCCCAGGCACATCGAGACCCTGGAGACGCTCTCCATCTTCGGCATCCGTGCTGACTACATGGCCCAGTTCCGTGACTTCCTCAAGGAGGAAGGGGTTTCTGCCAACCAGGAGCGAATCAAAATACTGCTCCCAATCATCAAGAACCTGGGCAAGCGGCCGCTCAAGACCATTCGCCTCAAAAAAAAGATTCATGGCGTCAGCACCGAGTTTGGGGACGCCTTCCGAAAACTGGGGCCGATCCCATCGGTACGGCCGCCCGACCCTGCAGTCGATCCGGGCACCGAGTGGCTCCGCACGAATCCCGTGGTGGTCAATTGGCACCCCAAGATCCGGGCGATGAAGTCAGAGGGCGTCTCAGGCGGTGATGCCGAGGGCACGCTGCAGGAAGCGCAGCTCTCACCGCGCCACGTCGCCCTCCTGGACATTGAGCGCCTGTACTTCGAGCTGGAGCGTTTCAAAGCCGAGCGCGGCTGGTACAACCTGAACCTGACCCTGGACGGCATCCGGGCACTCTTACTGGATACGAGCTGGTACCGCCTCCTCATCCCCGAGGCCGAGCTTGCCTTCGATTCGGTGGAAACCTTCGATTTGGTGGAAAAGCTCCACCGCTGGCACGAGATCGCACTCGCCCTGCTGCGAAAATACACCGAGCGCTACTACACCTTCCGCAAGCGGGAATGGGAGTTGCCGCATCTCGAGTACCGGGATCTCACCGAAGACGACCCGAACTTCTTCGTCGTCAAGGAAGATGCGCCGGCGTACGGCTACCACATCCTGATCGAGGAATCCCAGGCAGAAATCGTGGCCAAATTGGAGGAGCTCAAGGCCGCGATTGAGGCCGGTGACCTCAGGCCATGGGAGTTCCGGGGCCTCAAGGCCATTTTCTTCGATCGGCACCTGTACCAGCCTCTCCTCTATGCCGAGGGAGGGGCCGTGGAGATCTCACCGGTGCCGCTCAATAAAGGAGAACGGCGCTTCGTCGAGGACCTGAAGGCGTTCTGCGACGGCAAACCGCCGATTTTAGAAGGCAGGGAGCTCTATCTGCTTCGTAACCTGAGCAAAGGGTGCGGCGTTGGCTTTTTTGAAGCGGGGAATTTCTACCCCGACTTCATCCTTTGGATCTTGGCTGGCTCCCGCCAGCATGTGGTCTTTGTGGACCCGAAGGGCATCCGCAATGTGCCCAAAAACGACCCAAAGATCGAATTTTACAAAACTATCAAGGAGATCGAAAGGAGAATGGGGGATCCTAGCGTAGTGTTGGAGTCCTTCATCATCTCGAACACACGGTCGCATGAGATGGAAAGGCAATGGGGTGTCGATAAACGAGCCATGACAGAGCGGCATATCCTGTTTCAGATCGACGACAGAGACGCCTACATTGAATCAATGCTTCAACAAATCATTGAGTCCTCGGGACCGGCGGACGAGAACATCCCGGGGGGGGTGACAGGTGATGCGATCGTGAGGGATCTGGAGCGGCCGGCCCCGCGGCGAGCCAGCCCCAATGCCCTGCTCGAGGCCGCGCTGGACTACCTGCGCGCCCACCCCGGCCCGCGCTCCCGCGCCGAGATCACGAACGCCTTAGGTATCACCTCCTCTCAGTGGCTACCCCTCGCCCGCCAACTGGCGGAACACGATGAAGTGGAAAGGACTGGGGAAAAAAGGGGAACACGCTACCGATGGCGCGGCGGCAATAATATGAGCGAGAGATGATAAATCGCCACGGCCAGGGGAGTGGACAACTCTCTGTAGAATTCCACCGGAGTTGAAGACGTCCGTCTAAAGCGGAGCTTTCCTGCGACCATGGACGGCGCGAGGGGATGGGAAGGGAAGCGGTGCTCCGGTGATGCGGGCACCGGCACCCATCAACAAAGCTAAGCTCATGCATCGCAGCCGGTGGTCGTGGCTGGCGCGCGGTGCGGTGGGCGACGCGAATGGTGGAAGCTGCCGCGCACTGTCTGGAGGTGATGTGATGCGAGAAGGGAATTCTCGTTCGGCAGCAGTGGGGGTGACCAAAATCGAAGCGCTCCGCTACCGGAGCCTTCGGTACATCCGCCAGGCCGTGCGGCCGTTCCAGCTTCTGGTCGGGCCCAACGCGAGCGGGAAGTCCACCTTTCTCGACGTGATCGGGTTGCTGGGGGATCTGGTCCGCACCGACCTCGACACGGCGATCCGGGGCGACAGCCGGCTCGAGATCATGATGCGCGCGCCGGATCCGCGCCATCTCACGTGGCTGCGCAGTGGCGATGCCTTCGAGTTGGCCGTCGAACTGGCGATTCCGCCCGACCTGCAGACGGCAAAGGGCGGTGCATACGGTCGGGTGCGTTACGAAATGCGCATCGAGGTGGCCGGCGAGCCCCGGATCGGCGCGGAGAACCTATGGTTGATCGCTGAAACCGGGCAGGAGGGGGCTGCGACGAACAGGGCCCCGCCCCAACCGATCCTGTTCCCCGGGTTGCGGGAGGCGCCGGAACACATCGTGCGCCTGCCCAGGAAAAGGTCGCCGAAAGGCTGGAAAAAGGTCGTGACGCGGGGCGACGCGGGCCAGGCGTACTTCATCTCCGAGACCACGGGATGGAACGCGCCGTTCGCGCTCTCCACCCAGAAGACGGCCTTGGCCAGCCTGCCCGAGGACCGAGAGCGTTTCCCGGTGGCGCTGTGGCTCCGCGACGTTCTACAGACCGGTGTTCAACGGCTGGCCCTGGCGGCCGAGGCCATGCGCCGTCCCTCGCCGCCCACGCGCCAGGCCGGGTACCTCTCCGATGGGTCCAACCTTCCGTACGTGGTAGCACGTCTGGAAAAGCGGCACCCGGACCGGTTGAAGCGGTGGGTGGCGCACCTGCGGGAAGCGCTGCCCGACATCGAATCGGTCTCCACGGCCGAGAGGGAGGAGGATCGGCACCGTTACCTCGTGGTCCGTTACCGAAACGGGCTCGATGCACCGTCATGGATCGTTTCGGACGGCACCCTGCGCACCCTCGCCCTGACGCTACTCGCATACACGCCCGACGTGGAGGGCGGCATCCTGCTGATCGAGGAGCCCGAGAACGGCATCCACCCGAGGGCGGTCGAGACGGTGTTCCAGGCGCTTTCCTCGGTCTATGGCGCCCAGGTGTTTTTGGCCACCCACTCCCCGGTCGTCCTGGGGATGGCGCGGCTCGACGATCTGCTGTGCTTCGGCCGCACGCAGGAGGGGGCCACCGACATCGTCGCGGGGCGCGACCACCCCAGGCTCACGCAGTGGAAGGGTGCGCTCGATCTCTCGAGCCTGTTCGCCGCGGGGGTGCTGGGATGAACCCGGACCTCGTTTGCGTGGTGGCCGACAAGAACATCGAGGCCGTGATCTCGACGTTGGTGGGCGAACGCAGGCGGTCCATCGGTCTCAGGGAGTTTTCGGTCGAGGTCCACGTTCACCCCTTGCGAGACCCCGGCTGCTACCGGGACGGGCCGGAGTTCTTGCGCGGACTCCTGGGGGACACTCCCTCGCGGGGCCTCTTGGTGTTCGATCAGGCGTGGGAAGGGAACCCCCACCCCAGCGCCGCGGATACCGAACGGGCCGTGCGCGAGCAGTTCGCCGCCCTGGGCATTGCCGACCGCGCCGAGGTGGTGGTGGTCGAGCCCGAGATCGAAGCGTGGGTGTGGAGCCGGTCGCCCCACGTGGAGCGGGTGTTGGGCTGGGCAGGGGCCCGGCCGCCGCTGCGTGAGTGGCTGAAGACCCGGGGTCTATGGCCTGAGGACCGCGCAAAGCCGGAGGACCCGAAGGCGACCGTGGAAGACGCATTGCGGGAAAAGCGCATCCCCCGGTCTTCGGCTCTCTACCGGGAGCTGGCCGAAAAGGTCACCCTGCGGGGCTGCCAGGACGCCGCTTTCGGGCGGCTGTGCGATGTGCTCCGGCGCTGGTTCCCGGCCTGACTGTCAAGGTGGGGGTGCCCATTCAAAACGAGGCGTCCCTGCGAGCCATGACAGACTCATGACAGGAATCGGTGTGGCCTTCTTCGTGGCCGCCTACTCGGTGCTGCGCAAAGCCTCGGCCCAGCCGGGGCTCCTGGTCCTCGGGGGCCTGAGCATCCAGGGCAACATCAAACCCGTGCGCTCGCTGATGGAGCCCCTGCAGGTGGCCATGGATAACGGCGCCAAGTGCGCCCTCATCCCCATCGAGAATAAGCGGAACTTCTTGAGCGGGGGAGGGGACGCTGACAGGTTTTAAAGTTGTTCTCACCCCTTCGCCATCAATTCGATCCTCGGGGTCTCCGGGACGTCGTGCCCGCTCAAGTGCAGGCGACGAAAACCCTGTCAGCGTTAGCCCTTACCATCCCTTACCACGTGGCGCCTATTCGCAGCGGCCGGGGTTTCACCGGACGCACTCGATCCGGATCGGCAGTTCGAGTTTTGTCCATGCCCGGTCGGCGGTGAGCACGGGTCGGCCCAGCACGAGCCCGGTGGCGAGGCACGCCCGGTCGCCCAGGGAGAGCCCGAGGCCCCGGGTTTTCAGTTTCAGGTCGGCCGCCCGCCAGGCGGTCTCGTCGCCGAAGGGAACGGTCTCAAGCCCGAGGGCCCCGACCACGTGGGAAATCTCGACCTCTGGCATGCCCACGTCGAGGAGCTTCCCGACGACCTCCGAGAGATTTACGGTGGAGATGGCGGCGCGGGGGAGCACGTCGAGCACGCGGTTGGCTCCCGGTTCCTCCTGAAGGAGGGCCAGCACGGTCGAGGCGTCGAGCACCCACGACGTTCCCGCCGCGCGAACGCTATTCACGCTCGGCCTCCCCGCGGCGCTCCCGAAGGAGTTCGTCCACCAGATTCCGGCCGCCCGCGTAGCGGCTCGCCACGTTTCGCGCGCGCTCGACCGCCGCGCGGAGCGGCTCGATCTCGATGCGGCCCTCCCGCACCCGGAGCAAGGCGTCGCCGCCGTTCGCGAGACCGATCGCCCTACGGAGCGCCGCGGGAAGGACGAGCCGTCCGTTCTTCGCGATGGTCACCCGTGCTTCTTGTCCCATGACCTACCTCCTTGGCCAGGCTCGCAGCTATGCCATTTCTGGATAATATGGCATACGAGAGGGCGTGGGCAATGGGCGCTTCCGAGGCGGGGTTCGGGGGGAGATGCACGATGACGGGGAGCCGGGTTTGGAGCGACGTTTCCGTTTCGGGCAGGCTCGGCCGGGGGAGAGACAGTCGGAGGCGTGGTATGATCGGCGCGATCGCGGGGGACATCATCGGGGCGTCGTACGAGCGGCACAACATCACGGCGGAGACTGACTGGCCCCTGTTCGACGCGGGCGCTCGCTCGCGGTTCACCGACGACACGGTGCTCACGGTGGCCACGGCCGACGCGATCCTGACGGGGGC
This sequence comes from Deferrisoma camini S3R1, assembly GCF_000526155.1. NCBI lineage: Bacteria > Pseudomonadati > Thermodesulfobacteriota > Deferrisomatia > Deferrisomatales > Deferrisomataceae > Deferrisoma > Deferrisoma camini. Next base: position 996,324 of record NZ_JAFN01000001.1, read on the forward strand.
CGACTATGGCGCGAAGTACCGGGAGTGGTACCGCCGGTATCCGGACCGGGGGTTCGGGCCCGGGTTTCGGCGGTGGGCAGGGTCGAACCGGGACGAGCCCTACGGGAGCCTGGGAAACGGGTCGGCCATGCGGGTGTCGCCGGTGGCCTGGGCATCCGACACGTTGGAGACGGTCCTGCGGGAGGCCCGCCGCAGCGCCGAGGTGACCCACAACCACCCGGAGGGGATCAAGGGGGCCCAGGCCGTGGCCGCGGCGTTCTACGGCGGGGTTCCGCCCCAAATCAGGGACGAGGCGCTCGGTCGGCTGGACGGGCCCCTGCTCCGGGTGGTTCGGGCCTTTTGCAGGGCAGTCGGGTTGCCGTTGGGGGAGGGCGGCGGCTGAGGGGAGGTCGAACCGTTCACGAACGGGGGGCGAACGCGGGAGGGACGATGCAACCGTTGTACTGGCTTGTCGCCGACCAGATCGCCGCGGGGCCGTACCCGGGTTCGCCGGAGCCGGGTACGGCCCTGGAGAAGGTGCGCTGGCTCGCGGGGAAGGGGATCGGGGCGTTCGTGGACCCGACCGAGCTCGGGGAGATCACCCGGTTCGGGTCCCTCGTGCCGTACGACGAGGCGATCGCGGCCGAGGCGCCGGAGCGGGCGCTCCGGGCGATCGTGGAGCGCCGGAGGGCCTTCGGCATGCCCTTTGCCGGCGACTCCCCCCAGAGCGAGGCCCAGTTCCGGATGGTGTGGTCGTGGGAGATCGGGCGGTGATCTCCACTGCCTCTTCGGACTGCGTTTTGCCCCAGGCGAGTTCTCGCGGGACTATTAAAGCTTAGCGCGATAAATGTTAATATCCGATCCGCCTATTCAACGTTCTTCAGCAAAGGCTGCGACCCTACGATGAAACGAGGACCCACCGGCCGCTACACGGTCACGACCGTTGGGGGCGAGCCCGTTCGGGCGTTCGTGCCGCACCCGCTGCCGCCGGACCCGCCGTTGGACTTCAGGGGGCCCCTCCAGGCGGCCCTGGAGCGGGCGAGCCTGGCCCTGGGGCGGCTCGACGGCGTTTCGACCCTGCTGCCGGATACGTCGCTGTTCCTCTACGCGTATGTCCGCAAGGAAGCCGTGCTCTCCTCGCAGATCGAGGGGACGCAGTCCTCCCTGTCGGACCTGCTCCTCTTCGAGTTGGAGGAGGCCCCCGGCGTCGCCATCGACGACGTGGTGGAGGTGTCGAACTACGTGGCCGCGCTCGACCATGGTTTGACGCGGCTGCGCGGGGGCTTTCCGCTCTCGAACCGGTTGATCCGCGAGATCCACGGGGTGCTGCTGTCGCGCGGGCGGGGGAGCACCAAGGCCCCCGGCGAGTTTCGGCGTTCCCAGAACTGGATCGGCGGCACCCGGCCGGGCAACGCCGTCTTCGTTCCGCCGCCTCCCACGGCCGTGCCCGACTGCATGGGGGCGCTCGAGCGGTTCCTCCACGCCGAGGACGACGGGCTTCCGGTGCTGGTACGGGCGGGGCTGGCGCACGTGCAGTTCGAGACCATCCACCCGTTCCTCGACGGCAACGGGCGGCTGGGGCGGTTGATCATCACCTTTCTTCTCTGCTCCAGGGGGTTGTTGCGGGAGCCCCTGCTGTACTTGAGCCTCTATCTCAAGGAGCATCGAGCCGAGTACTACGAGCTGCTGGAGCGTGCACGGCGCGACGGGGACTGGGAGGCGTGGCTCGCGTTCTTTCTGGAAGGCGTGCGCGTCACGGCGGAGGGGGCGGTGGAGACCGCCCGACGCCTGGAGGCGCTCTTCGGGGACGATCGCGCACGGATCGAAACGACCGGACGCCGGGCGGGTTCGGCGCTGCGGGTGCACGAGGCGCTCAAGGCCCGCCCCATCCTGTCGCTGCCGGCCGCCTGCGAACGGACCGGCCTGTCGTTCCCGGCCGTCTCGTCGGCCATGGATCTGCTGATGGATCTGGGCGTGGCTCGCGAGCTGACGGGCCGGCGCCGCAACCGGCTGTTCGCCTACGACCGCTATCTCGCCATCCTGAACGAGGGGACGGTGCGGGAAGGGGCATAAGTCCCCGCCCCACCCGTTCGAGACAAGGCCTGCCCCGGCAATGACCCGGGGCGGGCCTTCGCGTTTTCCGGGCACGTCGCCCCGACCCCGGACAGGATCTGACCGCCTTCGGAGGTATGATCTCCCTCTCGCGAGCCGATGTTGGCTCGTTGGCCGATTTCCGGGACCGAGACAGGGATTCTTGGGTGCGGCCTTTGGGCCGGGCTCGAAAGGAGGGAGACCATGGACGCAATCGCCAGCGCGTTGGGAGCGGTGTCTCTGGGAGGGCCGGCGGGCCACGAGAACCTCTGGGTCTTTCCCCTGATGGGCGGCAACGGGGGGCCGCCCGACTATTTGACGCTCGACGAGGCCCTTGAAGGCGGCCACGCACGGGTCACCGAGGTGTCGGAGGACGGCAGCGTGCCCGAGCTCAGGTTCGTCAACGAGAGCGAGCACCGGATCCTGCTCCTGGACGGGGAGGAGCTGGTGGGCGCGAAGCAGAACCGCACCCTGAACGTCTCCATCATGGTGGGGGCGAAACAGACCGTGGTGGTGCCCGTCACGTGCGTGGAACAGGGCAGGTGGAGCTACCGCTCGCCGGAGTTCCAAACGGCACGGCACGCGCATTTTGCCCGGGCCCGAGCCGCGAAGGCGGCCCAGGTCTCCGAGTCCCTGAGGAGCAGGGGCAGCCGCGAGGCGGACCAGGATCAGGTGTGGGAGGAGATCTCCTCCAGGGCCCGGAGAATGGGGGCGGTTTCCCCCACCCTGGCGATGGACGAGATCTACGAGAAGCACCGACGCAGGGTGGAGTCGTACCAGCGGGCGCTGCCCGCTGCAGAGGGCCAGGCGGGCGCGGTGTTCGCCATCGGCGGGCAGGTGGCGGGCCTGGACCTGTTCGACTCGGCCGTTACCCTGCGGAAGCTGTGGCCGAAGATCGTCTCGAGCTATGCGGTCGACGCGATCGACCGGTTCGAGGAGGAAGACGAGCGCACGGAAGCCCCTGCCGAAGCCGTGGGCGCGTTCCTGCAAACGGTGGCGAGGGCCCCGGTGGAGCGGTTCCCGGCGATCGGTTTGGGGGAAGACCTCCGGGTGGCGGCCCCGAGCCTGGCCGGGGGAGCGCTCCATGTGGACGGCCGGGTCGTTCACATGGCCGTCTTCAGCCGGGAGCCGGCAGGGGAAGAGGAGACCCGTGGTCCCGGAAGGGCCCGTATGGCGCGGGCGTCCCGCCGACGCAGCGGATGACGGAGACGACGGATCGGTACCCGGAGGTTGGGGGCGGCTCGAGAGCCACCCGGCCGCCTAGCGGCCTAGCAGCCCAGCCGCCCAGCGGGCCGAAGGCCCCAGACCGACGACCAACGACTGACGACCAACGACCGAAGTTACATGGAAGGTGGAGGGTGGAATGGAGACCTGTAAACGATGCGGGACCCCGATCTTCGAGGACGCCGGGCCTGAGTCTCCCCTGGATTTCCTGGAGGCGGTGGTCTCCTGCGGCGAAAGGGAGCCGGAAGGCCCGCTGTGCGAGCGTTGCGGGGAGGAGCGGAGGATGACCGGGGCCGCCCTCCTGGACGACCTGCTCTCCGGGTGACCGTGCTTCCGTTCTACTGGCTCGTGCCCGGCCAGGTGGCGGCCGGCCTGTACCCCGGGTCGCCGGACCCCGGACAGGCGCGGGAGAAGCTCCGGTGGCTGGTGGGGCAGGGGATCCGGGCGTTTGTAGATCTGACCGAGCCGGGGGAGATCACCCGGAGTTTCGGTCCGCTGGTGCCGTACGAGGGGGTGCTCCGGGAGGTGGCCGGGGAGGCCGGCGAGACCGTGGAGCGGCTGTCGTTCCCGATCCCGGACGGGGAAGCGCCGTCCCCGGAGACCATGGTGCGGATCCTGGACGCGATGGACGAACGGATGGCGGCCGGAAGCCCTTTGTACGTCCACTGCCTCGGCGGCCGGGGCCGCACCGGGGTGGTGGTGGGGTGCTTTCTGGTGCGGCACGCCCCGCGCCTTCTGGGTACCGACGACCCTGTGGAGGCGCCCAGGCGGGCCCTGGCGCAAATCGTCCAGGAGCGGGTGGCCCAGGGGATGCCGTTCGCCGGCGATTCGCCCCAGACCTGCCCCCAGTTCGAGCGGGTCGGCTCCTGGAGGATCGGGCGGTGACGCCCTCCCGTGAGGACCGGTTCGCCGGGTGTTTGCTGGGCCTGGCCGTGGGCGACGCGGTGGGCACGGCGGTGGAGTTTCGCCCGCCCGGCACGTTCCCGCCGGTGACGGACATGACCGGGGGCGGGCCGTTCGGTCTAGAGCCCGGGCAGTGGACCGACGACACCAGCATGGCCCTGTGCCTGGCCGAGAGCCTGTTGGAGACCGGCGAGTTCGAACCGGCGGACCAGATGCGCCGCTACGTGCGGTGGTGGCGGGAGGGGCACCTCTCCAGCACGGGCCGGTGCTTCGACATCGGCAACACCGTACGTGCGGCCCTGGCGCGGTTCAAAGAGACCCGGGAGCCGTTTTCGGGCTCGACCGATCCCCGGTCCGCCGGGAACGGGTCGCTCATGCGGCTGGCGCCGGTGGCGATGCGGTTCGCGGACGACCCGGCCCGGGCGGTCCGGCTGTGCGGGGAGAGCTCGCGCACCACCCACGGGGCGCGCACCTGCGTGGACGCGTGCCGTTACTTCGGCGGGCTCCTGGTGGGCGCGCTCGGCGGGGTGGGCAAGGAGACGTTGCTCTCCCCCCGGTACGCGCCGGTGGAGGGGCTTTGGGAGGCCGATCCCCTGTGCCCGGAGATCGACGCGATCGCCGCCGGATCGTTCAAGGTCAAAGACCCTCCGGAGATCCGGGGCACCGGGTACGTGGTGGCATCGTTGGAGGCGGCTTTATGGGCGTTCCACCGGTCCGGGAACTTCCGGGAGGGGTGCCTGTTGGCGGTGAACCTCGGGAACGACGCGGACACCACCGCGGCCGTGTACGGTCAGATCGCCGGGGCCTATTACGGGGCATCGGGCATCCCCGATGAATGGCTCGAGCGGCTGGCGATGGCCGATCTCATCCGGGAGACGGCGTTGCGGCTGATGCCGTGAGATCCGGGGGAATTGCCGGCCCGCAAAGGCTTCGAAGAAAAGGCCCGCCCCGGGAACCGTCCGGGGCGGGCCTTCGTGCTTCGGAGTGCCAGGAACGGGATCAGAACCAGAAGCTCACGTTCGCCGCGAACAGGTGGGCCTCGCTCTTGTACTCGCCGTCCTGGTGGTCGTTGGACACGCTGCGGTCCTTGAACAGCACGGCCATGTACGCCAGGTCGAGCGCCCCGTGCTCGTTGTGCCATCCCAGACCGAGGGTGACGTTGTGGCGGTCCGAGTCGGGGAGGTCGGGCCCCAGGGTGTCGTCCGGCACCGGGGTGTTGTCGTAGGCGTAGCCGGCCCGCAGGTCCAGGTTGTCGTTCACCGCGTACTGGGCCCCGAACCGGAAGGTCCAGGTGTTCTCCCAGTCCTTGGGCAGGGTCTCGTCGTGGAGGACGGTCTCGTCCTCGAAGTCCAGGGCCAGCTCGTCGTACGAGCTCCACCCGAACCGGTCCACGTCGAACTCGAAGGTGAGCTTCTTCGTCGGCCGCCAGGCCACCGCAAAGCTCCAGGTGTCCGGGAGGGTGATGTCCGTGGACCCGTCGGTGTTCACGTGGCTCGGGAGCCCCAGCACGTCCTGGGCCTTCTGGCTCACCATGAGGTCGGCGTCGCCGTCGTCCACCTCGATCTTGATGCGGCTGCGGTACGAAACCCCGAAGGACCAGGTCTCCGACGGCTTCCACAGCAGACCGAAGTTGAAGCCCCAGCCGTCACCCGTGCCCTCGACCTCCAGGTCGCCCACGTTCAGGTTGACGGGGTTGCCGGCGCCGTCGAACACCGTGGTGTACGGCGCGTTCTCCAGCCACAGCGTGGCGTAGGTATAGTCCACCCCGAACGCGATGCCGAGGTTCTTCCACTGGAACGCCACCGTGGGGTTCACGTTGATGGGCTTGATCGCCACCTCCTTGACGTCGTCCCGGAAGGGGCTGGTGGTGTCCCAACGTTTCGCCAAGGGGTACAAGGAGTTGATACCGATCCCGAAGGCCACCGGCGCCGACTTGAGCCGGGTGGTGGCGTAGATGTTCGGGGGGAAGAAGATGTCGGGCCGGGCGCTCTGCTTGCCCGAGAACTCCGACCCGCTCACGTTCTTTTCACCCAGCCAGGTCTTTCCCTCGAACTCGGTCTCGGGCACCTGGATGATGGTCACACCCAGGCTCATCTGGCTGCCTGTTTGGAAGGCAAGGCCGGCCGGGTTGTAGAAGATGGCCGAGGGGTCGTCGGCCTGGGCCACGAAGGCGTTGGCCATACCCATGGCTTTGGCGCCCTGCTCGCGGATGTGGAACCCCGCCGGGAAGGCGGGGGACGAAAGCCCCAGCACCGCGAGCCCGGCAACCCAAGTCGTCCAGTTGCGTCTCATCGTCTCTACCTCCTGAAAGGGATAAGGATCAGGCTTCGGTGCCTCAGTCGCCGGACGGCGCCAGGAAGAACGCCCCCTGGGCTTGGGCGCCGGAGGTGGCGTTCATCTGCAGGGCGTCGTCGTAGAGGGTGTCCGGATAGTAGGGGATCCGCTCGCCTGTTTCGGTGTCCACGGTGGCCGGGCTCAGCAGGAAGCTGTGGACGATGGGTTTGCCGGAAACGCCGTACTGGTAGGCACCGGCGACCGGCGCTGGCATGGTGGCGAAGTCCCCGCCGGCGATCGCCTCCGCGTCGATCGACGCCGGATCCACCTCGGTGATTTCGTCGATCCCGATGCCGCCGAGGAACGCGCGGCTGGCCACGTCGGTGACCACCGGGTCGTCGTAGGCGAACACGGCCAGCAGCTTGTCGGTGCCGTTGCTCTGTCCGATGCCCATGTAGGCCCCGTCCACCGGGTCCATGAGCCACTGGACGATGTTCAGGAACACGTAGTACTCGGTGGTGCCCTTGGTGAACCCAAGGCTCCCGACCAGGGCCTGGAGGTCCGGCAGGGAGCTGGAGTCCAGCACGTTGGCCAGGCCGGCTGACGGGCTGGAAAGGAGGATCTTCTCGGGGCGGTCGTCGGCGTTCAGGAACACCGAGCCGATGATCGAGCCCAGGGAGTGGGCCACGAACCGGGGCGAGGTGAGGTCGGCGTCACCGTCGCCGTCGAGGTCCACACCGTCTGGAGATTGGATCACGTCCATGGCCTCCCACAGGTCGATGGCGGCCTGGTACACGTTGGCCCGGTCGGCCAGGAGGTTTGCGCTGAAGAACTCCACCGCCTCTCCCGTGTCCTCGTCCACTACCTCACGGTCACCGTGGAACGGCGCGTCGATCGCAAAGGTGGCGAGACACGCCTTCGCCAGGGAGTTGGCCAGGGCGAAGGCGTCTTCTTTGCTCCGGCCCAGGCCGTGCTGGAACAGCACCGTGGTGTAGGGGCCGGAGCCGCAGGAAGCAGCCGAGGGAGTGAGAAGAACGAAGGGGACGTCGGTCCCGGTCGGTGTTTCCGCGGTCAGCGTGCTCAGGACCGGCGAGCTGAACTTCCCGAAGTACACGGATCCCAGCGCATCGTTGGGAACCAGCCCCGTGAGGCCTGCGCCCTCCCATACGACAGACGGCGGCAGGGCGACCGGCGTGGATCCGTAGGTCACCTCCTCCCCGGGCTGTTTCCACTGGAGGTCGTTGGCGAGGTCCGGCCAGAGGGTGCTCGCACCTTTGAACGTGGCCACGGTATCCCCGAACTGGTCGTAGGGGAGTTTCAGCGCGTCGGGTTGGCCGGCGCTCAAAGCCGCAGTGATCGAGGCCTCGTCCGCCAGTGTCAGGGTGGAGTCCGCGGTGTGGAAGGTCCAGAGCAGGAGCACGTCCCCCCGGCTCCATCTGAAGTTGCCCTCCAGGGCCGGGAACAGTTGGGCGTCGAACCCGGCCCGCAGGTCCTCGAGCCGTTCGAACGCGGTTCCAACCAGGGACTCCTGGCTCTTCAGGGCGTTCATCACCGGGCTGGGCTCCACCGGGAACCCGTTCTCGTCGAGGAGCCCGGTCTTGATCGCCACCGCGTAGTACCCGCCCGCGGAGAACGGGGTTTTCGGCACCAGCTTGAGAACGCCGTCCTCCTCCACCGCCGTGAAGTCCGCCTGGGTGCGGGGGGCTTCCTGGGCATCCAAGCGGAACACGTACAGCTGCAGGGTGGACTCGTCCACGGCCCCCGACACCGGAATGGTGAGGAACATGTTGGGCGAGAGCCCCTGGATCCCGAGGGCCTCGATCACCTGGGCCAGCTGAACCAGGGCCGGGTCGGCGTCGGCGTCGAGGCTGAGCTCCACCTCCGGGTCCCCATCGGCCAGCCAGACCAGGTCGTTCGGGAGGGGCATGATCTCTTGGGTCGGGTCGTACAGGGCGGTGACCTTCGGGGTGCCCGCCGAGGTGGTCGGAGTGGGCGCGGGCTTTGGCGCGACGTTGTCGTCGGGCGGGGAGCCGCAGGCCGCGAGCGCCAGGGCCGCGGCAACGGGCAGGGCGAGCAACCGGACCGTTCGTCTCATGGAACCCTCCTTTGTGTAAGAGTGGTGAACGGGCCTTTGTGTCTTGTAAACGATGTTTGAGGCCAGAATCCAGCAAAAAAAGGGGAGGAGCCGGATTGGGTCCGGCCCCTCCGTCGTGAGGGTTTACCAGATCACGCGCTCCATCTCCACCAGTTTGGTGGCGATGGTCTCCCGGGCGGCCACCAGGTTGGCGGGGGTGCGGCGCACCAGCCGGCGAAGGGCCGCCAGCATGGTCATCAGGGTGTCGCCTTCCTCGATGCCGGCCAGGGCCTCCCGGGCCGTGGCCTCGGCCGTGGTCACGGCCTCCTCGCACACGATCCGGGCCGCGGCGATCGGCAGGGCCAGCTTGTCCTCGCCGCGCGTGGCCGCATCCTTGAGCACCCGCAGCACGGTGGACTCGGCCGCGTAGGCCTGGATCGCCAGGTCGGCGATCCGCAGCAGCACGTTCTGCTGCTCGGCCAGCCCCTTGCCGAACTTCTGGGCCGCCACGCCGGCCACGAACAGGCAGATCTTCTTGAGGTTGGCCACGAGCCGCTTCTCGGCGTCCAGCAGGCCCAGGTCCGCGTCCATGTCCAGGCTGGGGATGCCCATCAGCTCTTCCTGCAGGGCCTGGGCCGCCTGGAACAGGGGCACCTCGCCCTTCATGGCCTTCCGCAGCAGCATGCCCGGAACCAGGAGCCGGTTGATCTCGTTGGTGCCCTCGAAGATCCGGTTGATCCGGCTGTCCCGGTAGAACCGCTCGGCCGGGTACTCGGCACAGTAGCCGTAGCCGCCGTAGGTCTGCACGGTCTGGTCCACCACGTAGTCCAGCACCTCGGAGCCGAACACCTTCACGATGGCACACTCGACGCTGTACTCCTCGATGGCCTGGAGGGCGGCCTCGTCGTGGCCCCCGCCGCTCAGGGACAGGAGCTGGTCGATCAGGCCCACGGTCCGGTACACCGTGGACTCGGCCGCGTAGGTGCGGGCGTACATCTCGGCCAGCTTCTCCCGGATGGCCCCGAACTCGGCCAGACGCCGGCCGAACTGCTTGCGCTCCAGGGCGTAGGCCAGGGCGTGCTCCAGGGACCGCTTGGAGCTGCCCACGGCGCCGGCGCCCAGCTTGAACCGCCCGATGTTCAGGATGTTGAAGGCGATCTTGTGGCCCTTGCCGATCTCGCCGATCACGTTCTCCACCGGCACCTTGGCGTCCTCGAAGATCACCGTGGTGGTGGAGGAGCCGTGGATTCCCATCTTGTGCTCTTCGGGCCCGATCTTGAGGCCCGGGGTGTCCTTGTCGAGCACGAACCCGGTGAACTGCTCGCCGTCGATCTTGGCGAACACGGTGAACACGTCGGCGAACCCGCCGTTGGTGATGAACTGCTTGGTGCCGTTCAGGATGTAGTGCTTGCCGTCCTCACTGAGCACCGCCTTGGTCCGGATGGACAGGGCGTCGGACCCGGCCGTGGGCTCGGTGAGGCAGTAGCACCCCACCAGGGACCCGTCCGCCAGGCCGGGCAGGTACTTCTTCTTGAGCTCCTCGGTTCCGTAGTACACCAGGGGCAGGGTGCCGATGCCCACATGGGCCCCGAACGCCACGGAGAACGAGCCCTGGCCCGACATGTTCTCGGTCACGAGCGCGCTGGAGGCCTTGTCGAGGCCCAGCCCGCCGTACTCCTCGGGCACGTCGGCCATCAGCAGGCCCAGCTCGCCCGCCTTGCGCAGGAGCTCGGGCACCACCCCGGGCTTCTTCTCCTCGATCTCGTCGTTGCGGGGGATCACCTCGTTGTCGATGAAATCCCGCGCCGTCTTGGCGAACTGGAGCTGCTCCGAGGTGAAGTCCTCGGGGGTGAACACCTCCTCCGGGGTGGTCTCGCGGACCAGGAAGCTGCCGCCCTTGACGTAGTTCTCGCTCATGGTCGAATCCTCCCTCTCGATCGGCTGGCTAACGCTGGAGATTCTCGAAGATGCCGGCGGCGCCCATGCCGCCTCCGATGCACATGCTCACGATGCCGTACCGGGCCTTGCGCCGCTTCATCTCGTGGAGCAGGGTGGCCGTGAGCTTCGCCCCGGTGCACCCCAGGGGGTGGCCCAGGGCGATGGCCCCGCCGTTCACGTTGACGATCTCCGGGTCGATCCCGAGCTCCCGCACCACGTACAGGCTCTGGCTGGCGAAGGCCTCGTTGAGCTCCACCAGGTCGATGTCCTTGAGCCCGAGGCCGGCCACCTTCAGGGCCTTGGGAATGGCCACCACCGGCCCGATGCCCATGACCGCCGGGTCCACGCCGCCCACGCCGAACGACACGAACCGGGCCAGGGGCTCCAGGCCCAGGGCCTGGGCCTTGTCGGCGCTCATCACCACCGAGATGGCCGCGCCGTCCGACATCTGGCTCGAGTTGCCGGCCGTGACCGACCCGCCCTGGCGGAACACCGGCTTCAGCTTGGCCAGCCCCTCCAGGGAGGTGTTGCGGCGGGGGCCCTCGTCCTTGGCGTGGACGAACGAGGTCTCCTCGGGCTTTCCGTTCCTGCCGGGCCGGTACCGGGTCACCGGCACGGGCACCAGTTCCTCGTCGAACCGACCGGCATCCTGGGCCGCCAGGGCCTTCTGGTGGCTGGCCAGGGCGAAGGCGTCCTGGTCCTCGCGGCTGATGCCGTAGCGCTCGGCCACGTTCTCGGCCGTGAGCCCCATGTTCAGGTACGAGTCGGGCACGCTCTGCACCAGGTCGGGGTTCACCATGATCTTGTTGCCGGTCATGGGGACCCGGGTCATGCTCTCCACCCCGCCGGCCAGGACCACCTCGGCCATGCCGGTCATCACGGCCTGGGCCGCCATGGCGATGGTCTGGAGGCCGGAGGAGCAGAACCGGTTCACGGTCTGCCCCGGCACGGTGTCGGGAAGCCCCGCCAACAGCAGGGCCAAGCGGGCCACGTTGAGCCCCTGCTCGGCCTCGGGGAACGCGCACCCCAGGATCACGTCGTCGATCTCGGCCGGGTCCAGGGCGGGCACCCGCTCCAGGGCCCCCTTGATGGCCACGGCCGCCAGGTCGTCGGGCCGCACGGTGGACAGGGCCCCCTTGAAGGCCTTGCCCACCGGCGTGCGCACGCTCGAAACGATCACTGCCTCACGCATGGATGATCTCCTTCTAGAAACTAGAGGCTAGAGACTAGAAACTAGATCTCTGGTTCAAACAGTCCGGAGCCTTCCAGCTTTCTAGCCTTCCAGCCTTGTTCAGTTCCGCAGGGGCTTTCCGGTCTTCAGGATGTGCTGGATCCGCTCCAGGGTCTTGCGCTGGGCGCACAGCTCCACGAAGCCGCGCCGCTCCAGCTCGAGCAGGTAGTCCTCGGTGACCTCGGTGCCGGCGTCCACCTCGCCGCCGCACAGCACCCAGCCCACCTTCTCGCCCACCACGGCGTCGTACTCGGTGATGAACCGGCCGCTCTTCATGTTGTGGAGCATGGACCGGATGTTCGCCAGGCCGTCCCGGCCGAGCACCTTCACGGTCTCGGGCCGGGTCAGGGGCTGCCACCCGGTCTCCAGCAGGTCCAGGGCGGCCCGCTTGGCGTCGTGGATCAGGTGCTCCCGGTTCAGGGTGATCCGGTCGCCCTGGCGCAGGAACCCCAGGTCAAACGCCTCCCGGGCGCTCAGGCTGACCTTAGCCATGCCGATGGCCTCGAACGCCTTGCGCACGAACGGCATGGGGTCGGCGCCGGTGCCCTCGGGGTACCGGCTCATCCAGCGCAGGAGCAGCTCCTTGGTGCCACCGCCCGCGGGCAGCAGGCCCACGCCCACCTCCACGAGCCCCATGTAGGTCTCGAGGCTGGCCTGGACCCGGTGGCTGTGGAGCACCACCTCGGCCCCGCCGCCCAGCACGCGGCCGAACGGGGCGGCCACCACGGGCACCGGCGCGTATTTGAGGGCCATGGTGGCGTTCTGGAAGGCGCGCACCATGGCGTCGATCTCGGGCAGGTTGCCCTCCAGGGCCTCGAACAGGAGCATCATCAGGTTGGCGCCCACCGAGAAGTTCTCGCCCTGGTTGCCCACCACCAGCGCGTCGAACCGGGTGCCGGCCTCGGCCATGGCCTTGTGGATCGCCTGCATGATGCCGCCGCCGATGGCGTTCATCTTGGAGTGGAACTCCAGGCAGGCCACGCCGTCGCCCAGGTCGATCAGGCTGGCCTCGGGGTTGCGATACCACTCCCGCTCGATGCGCTTGAGGTCGGCCAGAATCACCACCCGCGGCCGGGCCTCCAGGGGCACGTGGGCCTTGCGCACGGGGTCCCAGACCTTCACGTCCAGGCCCTCGCGCACGTAGAAGCTCGGGGTGTCGGACCGGGCCAGGGCCACGATGCCCTCGGGCACGTCACGGCCCTCGGCCTGCATCCGCTCCACGGTCTTCTTCACGCCCAGGGCGTCCCAGATCTCGAACGGGCCGATCTCCCAGCCGAACCCCCAGCGCATGGCCCGGTCCACGCTCGCGACGTCGTCGGCCACGTCGGGGATCCGCCGGGCCGCGTACAGGAGCGTCTCGGCCGTGACGTCCCAGGCGAACGTGCCGGCCGGGCCCTTGTCGAACACCAGCCGGGCCACCCGGGCCCCGGGCTCCTCGATGTTCTTGACCTCGGCGAGCACCGGGAAGTTCGCCTTTTCCTTGGGCCGGTACTCCAGGGTGGCGGGGTCGATGACCAGGATGGTCTTTTTGCCGTCCTCCTTGACCCGCTTGTAGAAGCCGGCCTTGGCCTTCATGCCCAGCAGGCCCTTCTCGATCATGCTGCCGAGCCAGGCCGGGATCTCGAACACCTCGCGGCGCTCGTCGTCGGGCGCGCCCTCGTACTGGGTGCGGGCCACGTGGGCGAGCACGTCGAGCCCCACCAGGTCGGCCGTGCGGAACGTGGCCGACTTGGGCCGGGCCAGGGCCGTGCCGGTCAGGGCGTCCACCTGCTCCACGGTGAGGCCGTGCTTCTCCATGGCCCGCAGGGTGTAGAGCATCGAGAAGATCCCGATGCGGTTGGCGATGAAGTTGGGGGTGTCCTTGGCGAACACCACCCCCTTGCCGAGGCGCTTCTCGGCGAAGGCCGCGAACTCCCGCAAGAGCCCCGCGTCCGTGGTCTGGGCGGGAATCAGCTCGAGCAGGTGCATGTACCGGGGGGGGTTGAAGAAATGGGTCCCGAAGAACCGCGGCCGCAGGGCCTCGGGGAGCGCCTCGGCCATGGCGTTCACCGAGAGCCCCGAGGTGTTGGTGGTGAGCAGGGCCCCCTCTTTGAGGTGGGGGGCCACCCGCTCGAACAGGGAGACCTTGATGTCGAGCCGTTCGACCACGGCCTCCACCACCCAGTCCACGTCCGCGAGCTTGTCGAGGTCGTCCTCGAAGTTGCCCGGGGTCACGAGCCGGCCGAGGGACCTGTGGGCGAACGCGGCCGGCTTGGCCTTGAGGGCGTTCTCCAGGCCCTTGCGCGCGAACCGGTTTCGCACCTCGGGGGAGTCCAGGGTCAGGCCCTTCTTCTTCTCGTCGTCGGTGAGCTCCTTGGGCACGATGTCCAGGAGCAGGGTGGGGATGCCGGCGTTGGCCAGGTGGGCCGCGATGGCGCTTCCCATCACGCCGGCACCGAGCACGGCAGCCTTACGGATTGGGGGCATGGCAACTACCTCCTTTCGACGGGGTCGTCGGAAAACAAGCCCCTCGCCCGGATGGAACGGTTCATTCGGAGCGAGAGGGTGCGCGGATGCCGTTCAGGATCAGGTCGATGATCGGATCGGCCTTGGGCTTGAGGGGCCCCCGCCGGGGGTTGAGGACCCAGGCCGACACCGTCTCGTCGATGGTGCCGAACAGGGCCCGGCGCATCACCCGGGTGGGGATGTCGGTGCGCACCAGGCCCGCCGACTTGGCCTCGTCCAGGACCTCTTCGATCTTCCGGGCGTAGGCCCGCAGGGGGCCGGCGATGGCCTGGCGGATCGACGCATCGGGCTGGCGCAGTTGGAGCTGGAGGAACGCGGCCAGCTCCGGGTCCCGCTCCATCACCTCCAGGTGACGTTCCACCAGGCAGCGGATCTTTTCGAGGGGGTCGCCGAGGGAGGCCAGGTCCTGGTCCAGCTCCTCGAGGATGCCCTGCAGGACGTGCCGGAACGCGCAGACCAGCAGGTCCTCCTTGCCCTTGAAGTACAGGTAGATCGTGCCGTCGGCCACGCCGGCCTCCCGGGCCACCTGGGCCACGGTGCACTGGTGGTACCCGTGCCGACTGAAGGCCCGGACCGCGGCCTCCAGGATCTGGCGCTCCCGTTCGGCCTTGCGCTGGTTCGCAGCGGCCACCCCCTAACCCTCCTCGTACAGGGCTTCGAGTTCCTTCTTGTAGTGTTCGGTGATGATCTTCCGGCGCATCTTCAGGGTGGGGGTCACCTCGCCCTGGTTGGCGGCGAACTCGTGGTCCAGCAGCACGAACTTCTTCACCGACTCGTACGAGGCCAGCTGGGCCTTGTGCTGGGTCTCCTGGATCAGGCGCCGGTAGAAGTCCTGGACCTGCGGATGGGCGACCAGGTCCCTGAGGGAGGAGTACGAGATACCCTTCAGCTCGGCGTAGCGCTTGAGCCACTCGAAATCGGGCACCACCAGGGCCGAGATGAACTTTTTCTTGTCTCCGTAGAGCATCACCTCCGAGATGTACTTGCTCATCTTCAGGATGTTCTCGACCTTCTGGGGCGCCACGTTCTTGCCGCCGGCCGTGACGATCAGGTCCTTCTTGCGGTCGGTGATCCGCAGGAACCCCTCTCGGTCCAGCTCGCCGATGTCGCCGGTCATGAAGAACCCGTCGGCGGTGAACACCTCGCGGGTCTTCTCCTCGTCCTGGAAGTACCCCGGGAACACGCTGGGCCCCTTCACAAGGATCTCGCCGTCGTCCGCGATCCGGACCTCCAGGTTCGAGAGCACGGGCCCCACGGTGCCGATCTTCCAACGCTTCGGGGTGTTCACGGCGATCACCGGGGAGGTCTCGGTGAGCCCGTACCCCTCGTAGATCCGGATGCCCATGGCCAGGAACGCCTTGGCCAACTCGGGGGAGAGCGGGGCGCCGCCCGAGATGAAAAACCGCATCCGCCCCCCCAGCCGGTGGCGGATCTTCCAGAACACGATCCGGTCGGCGACCACGTATTTGAGCTTGAGCCCCAGGGGAAGGGGCTGCTTCCGGGCCATGACCTCCCCGGCCTCGCGGGCCACCTTGAGGGCCCAGAAGGTGAGCAGCCGCACCGGGCCCGGGGCCTCGGCCGCCTTGGTCTGCACGCCCGCGTACACCTTCTCGAAGATGCGCGGCACGCTCACCGCCACCGTGGGCCGGACCTCGCCGAAGTTGTCGGCCACGGTCTGGATGCTCTCGGCGTAGCCGATGGTGGCGCCGGTGTAGAGCATGAGGTAGTACCCGGCCATGCGTTCCAGGATGTGGGCCAGGGGAAGGTGGGCCAGGTGCACGTCGTTGGGGCCGATGTCGAACTCGGCGAGCGAGGCCTCGACGTTGGCCGTGATGTTCCGGTGGGTGAGCATCACCCCCTTGGGCTCGCCCGTGGTGCCCGAGGTGAAGATGACGGTGGCCACGTCGTCCGGCTTCAGGGCGGCCAGGCGCTCGTCCACCACCGAGGCGTCCACGTCGTCGCCCCGGGCGGCCAGGGCCTCCAGGGACACCACGTCGGACCGGTCGATCCCCTGGATCGCTTCGGGCTCGAACACCACCAGGAGCTCCAGCCCTTCCACCTGGTCGAGGAGGGGGAGGCACTTCTCCACCTGCTCGGCGTCCGACACGAACAGCACGCGGGTGCCGCTTCGCTCGAGCAGCTTCTTGACCTCGGGCCGGGTGAGGGAGGGGTACAGGGGCACGCATACCGCCCCGGCCGTCAAGATGCCGGTGTCGGCCACGGCCCACTCGTACCGGCTGTGGCTCAGGATGGCCACCCGGTCACCGGTCTGGATGCCCCGGCCGGCCAGGGCCCGGGCGACGCGGGTGGCGAAGGTGTAGTATTCGCCCCACGTGACCTCTTGGTATGCGCCCCCCCGCTTCACCAGGAAGCAGCGGTTGTGGGTCCACCGGTCGTGGCGTTCGCGGATCATCTGGGGTAGGGTCATGGGCCTTCTCCTGAATGAACATTCATTCGGGGGCGGGATGCTAGATGAATGAGCCCTCAATGTCAACCCAAGTAAACTGGGTTTTGGGCAAAAGTCCAGGGTCGAATTTCAACTCTACGAAAACTATTTGGAATTCTTGCAGAAACCACAGAAGATATAGGGAAGGGCACCCTTCCGGCGCGGTTCGCGGCGGTGCCGGGAGGGGATACCGAGACGCCGTTCCCGCAGAGGTGGTGCGCATGGGGTCCGCAGTTCGGGTCGCGTTGATCGAGCCGTTTTTCGGGGGGAGCCATCGGGCCGTGGCCGAGGGCTGGATTCGTCACACCCGACACGAGATCCGGGCGTTCACCCTGCCGCCGCGGTTCTGGAAATGGCGGATGCGCGGGGCGGCCTTCGAGGTGGCTCGCCGCCTGTCGGCAGGGGCGGGGGAGTGGGACGTGGTGTGGGCCACGTCGCTCATGGACGTGGCCCACCTGCGGGCCCTGCTGCCCCGCAGGATCCCCACGGCCGTGTACTTCCACGAGAACCAGGTGGCGTATCCCGCCCGGCCCGGGGAGGATCCGCCGGAACGGGACCTCCAGTACGCCTTCACGAACCTGGCCAGCGCCCTGGCCGCGGATCGGGTGCTGTTCAACTCGGCGTTTCAGCGGGACGCCTTCCTGACGGGGCTGTCGGCGCTCGTGCGACGCATGCCGGACGCGGAGCCCCGGTGGGCCGTGGACGCGATCGCGCAGAAGTCCGAGGTGCTGTGGCCCGGCGTGGATCTGGCGGACGTGCCGGCTCCCTTCCCGCGGCCGCCCGGCCCGCTCACCATCCTGTGGAACCATCGGTGGGAGCACGACAAGGCCCCCGAGGTGTTCTTCGGGGTCCTGACGTCCTTAGCGGACGAGGGGGTTCCGTTCCGGGTGGCGGTGGCGGGAGAGCGGTTCGGGCGGGTCCCGGCCGTGTTCGCGCGGGCCAGGGAGCGCCTGGCCGACCGGATCGTGCACTGGGGGTACGTGGAGGACCGGCGGGAGTACACCGGGTTGTTGGCCCGGTGCCAGGTGGTGGTGAGCACCGCGCGGCAGGAGAACTTCGGCCTCAGCGTGGTCGAGGCGGCCTACGCCGGCGCCCACCCCCTGGTGCCCGCCCGCCTGGCCTATCCCGAGGTGGTGCCGGAGCCGTTGCGGGAGCGGTGTCTGTGGCAGGACCAGGCCGACCTGCACCACCGGCTGCGGGCCCTGTGTCTGGGGACGGAAAACCCATTGGATCCCCGGGTGTTACGGGAAGGGTTCTCGCGATACGCCTGGAAGGTGCGCGTAACGGCGTTTGACGAAACCGTGCTGCGCCTTTCCGGTTTGACCCGAGATGTGGTATAAATAGAAACCTTTCCGGGGAGAAGCCGTGCGACCCACCTTCTGGCTCGTAGCCCTCGTCCTGGCGCTCGCGCTCGCCATGCTCCTGACCCTGTGGGCCGGTCACACGGGCCGGATCCGGACGCTGCACGGCGCCGAGGGTACGGCTCCGGCCCCGGTCAGGAATCGAGCCTCGTGAGACGGTACCCCCGGGTCCCCAGGCCGATCCGCTCGGCGTGGGCGAGTTGGACGGACCAGTCGATCTGGGGGTACACCCCCCGGAACTTGTCCCCCCCGGGCTCGCGGTTGGACCGGAGGGCCGAGTCCTCCCGGCCGGGGCAGGCATTGACGAGATCGACCGAGGCCTGGTCGATGGCCACCGGGTCGCGGCCGGCGGTGAGCCCGACGTCGGGCACGATGGCGGCGTCGTTGTGGCCGTGGCAGTCACACGCCGGGCTGACCTGGGTCAGGAAGTTCAGGAACACGGCTCGGTCCTGTTTCCCGTGGAGCGCGGCCAATGCGTACTCGGCCATCTTCTCCTGCATGGTGAGCGGGCCCTCGGTCCACCGGATCTGGATCGCGCCCGTGGGGCAGGTGAGGATGCATTCCCCGCAGCCGACGCATCGGTCGGGATGGATCCGGGCCTTCTCGTCGACGGTGATGGCGGCGTGAGCGCACCACTTGACGCACTCTCCACAGGCGACGCACCGTTTCGCCTTGACCTTAGGCGAGACGTCCGAGTGCTGGGCCAGCTTGCCCTCGCGGGTGGCGCACCCCATGCCGAGATTCTTGATGGCCCCGCCGAACCCCGCGACGTCGTGCCCCTTGAAGTGGGTCAACACCACCAACGCGTCGGCGTGCACGATCTCGGCGGCCACCGAGGCTTCGCGGAAGTGCTTGCCCGAAACGGGGATCTTCAGGCCGGTGTTCCCCCGGAGCCCCCCCGCGATGACGACCGGGGCCACGACCGTGGCGTAGGAGAACCCGTGAAGCACGGCGGTCTCCAGGTGGCTCACCGCGTCGGTGCGGCTTCCCCGGTACAGGGTGTTGGTGTCGGTCAGGAACGGTTTGGCCCCCAGCTCCTTGAGCAGGTCCACCACGCGCCGGACGAACACCGGCCGCAGGAACGAGGCGTTGCCCCGCTCACCGAAATGGAGCTTGACGGCCACCAGGTCCCCGGTGCGCACGCACCGTTCGATGCCGGCCCGCCGCAGCAGATCCTCGATCTTGTCGAACAGGGTGCGGCGGTGGCGGGTCCGAAGGTCGGCGAAGAAGATCTCGGAGTCCATGTCCGTGTCTCCCGCGGATAGGGTTCGAGGGGGGAACCGGCTGTGAAGCGTAATATACCGGCCCCTCCGGCGTCCATCGGCACCGGAGGAGACCGGGGAGAGATACTTCCCAGGGTGCTGCGGCCTCGCGGGTCGCGGAAGGAGGCAGGGTGATGTTCCGGATCGGCGACAAGGTGGTGTACCCGGGGCACGGCGTGGGCGAGGTGGTGGCCATCGAGTCCCGAGAGATGATGGGCAACCGGATGGATGTGTACGTCCTGAGGATCCTCGACAAGGGGATGACCATCATCGTGCCGGTGGCCAAGAGCGAGGAGGTGGGGCTGCGGGAGGTCATGGGAGGGGAGGAGATCGACCGGGTGTTCCACGTGCTCCGGGAGCGCAACCGGGTGAGCGACGGCCAGACCTGGAACCGCCGGTTCCGCGCCTACAGCGAGAAGATCCGCACCGGCTCCGCGCTGGAGATCGCCAAGGTCCTGCGCGACCTGTACCTGCTGCGGGCCGGCAAGAGCCTTTCGTACGGAGAGAAGCGCATGCTCAACACGGCCATGGAGCTGCTGGCCCAGGAGATCGCCGTGGCCAGCGGCGAGCCGCCCCAGCGGGCCGAGGCCCGGATCCTCTCCGCCTTCTCGGACGTGTCGGCGAAGCCGGAGGGGTAGGGGTGGCTGGGATCTGGGTGCGGGCGATCCTGCTCGGGATCTGCCTGGCGGCCGGGGCCCTCGCGGGCCCCGCTTTCCTTCCGGGGCAGGCCGGGCGGTGGGCCGGCTTGGGAGGGGGGCTGGGGGTGTTCCTGGCCGCCTGGGGGGCCGAGCGGTGGGTGCGCCGGGCGCCGCCCGCGGTGGTGTTCGGGGGCGGCGCCGGGGTGTTCTTGGGGCTGGTGGCCCTGGCGGCCCTGCGGGCGGGCCTCGGGGTGGACGATCCGGTTTTGCTCGTGCCGCTGGGCGCGTGCCTGGCCTACCTGGGAGGGGCCGCCGGGGCCCGGGGCGTGCGGGCGTTTCGCGCGGCCCCCGGCAAGCCGGGGGTGGCGGCGAGCATCGCCCCCAAAATCCTCGACACCTCGGCCATCATCGACGGCCGGGTGGCCGACATGGTGGATCTGGGGTTCATCGGGGGGCCCCTGGTGGTGCCCCAGTTCATCCTGAACGAGGTGCAGGGGATCGCGGACTCCACAGACCCCCTGAAGCGGGCCCGGGGCCGGAGGGGTTTGAGCATCCTGGAGCGGCTGCAGGCCATGGAGGGGGTGGAGGTCCGGATCACGGACCAGGACTTCCCCAAGGTCAAGGCGGTCGACTCCAAGCTCGTGTCCCTGGCCAAGGCGAGCGGGGCCACCCTCATCACGAACGACTTCAACCTCTCGAAAGTTGCGGAGCTTCAGGGGGTTCGGGTCCTAAACATCAACGAGCTCGCGAACGCTCTGCGGCCGGTGGTCCTGCCCGGCGAGGCGGTGCAGGTCACCCTCCAGAAGGAGGGCAAGGAGCCGGGGCAGGGGGTGGGGTACCTCGAGGACGGCACCATGGTGGTGGTGGAGCAGGGGAGCGGGCTGATCGGCCAGCCGGTCAAGGCCGTGGTGACCTCGGTGCTCCAGACCTCGGCCGGCCGGATGATCTTCGCGCGGCCCGAGGGGGTGGAGCCCGAGGCCGAGGGCGGGAAGCGCCGCAGGGTGTGGAGGCGCAGGGCGTGAGCGCGTGGGGGGTGGTGGCGGCCGGGGGCAGCGGCCGCCGCATGGGTTCGGGCGTTCCCAAACAGTTCCTGGCGCTGGCCGGGGCGCCGGTGTTGGTGCACACTCTGCGTGCGCTGGGCCGGTGGCCCGGGTTCGCGGGGCTGTGCGTGGCAGCCCCGGCCGACAGCCTGGACCGGGCCCGGGATCTGGTGGACGAGGCCCACCTGTCCGTGCCGGTTCGGGTCGTGGCGGGGGGCGCCGAGCGGGCCGAGAGCGTGCTCGCGGGGGTGCGCGGGCTCGAGGCCATGGGGGCCCGGCCCGGGGACGTGGTGCTCGTGCACGACGCGGCCCGGCCGTTTCCGCCGGTGGAGCGATTCGACGAGCTGGCCTCTGCCGCCTCGCCGGACGGGGCCCTGTTGGCCGTGCCCATGGGGGACACCGTGAAGCGTGCCGACGGGAGCGGCCGGGTCGCCGCAACCGTGGACCGCGACGGGCTGTGGCGGGCCCAGACCCCCCAGGCGTTTCCCCTGGGGCTCCTGGTGGAGGCGCTGGCCCGGGCCGTGGAACGGGGCCTTCCCCCCACCGACGAGGCGGGCGCGGTCGAGGCCCTGGGCCGGAGGCCGCGGATCGTGGTGGGAGACCGCCGAAACCTGAAGATCACGGTGCCGGAGGATCTGGAGATGGCGCAGGCCCTGGCGACGAAGGGTGCGGCTCCCCTGGGGATCGGCCACGGATACGACGTGCACCGCCTGGTGGAGGGGCGGCCGCTCGTGCTGGGGGGCGTGACGATCCCGTTCGACAAGGGGCTCCTGGGCCATTCCGACGCGGACGTGCTGGCCCACGCCGTGGGGGACGCGGTGCTCGGGGCCTGCGGCCTGGGGGACCTGGGGCGGCACTTTCCCGACACCGATCCCCGGTGGAAAGGGGCGTCGAGCCTCGAGCTGCTCTCGCGCATCGCCCAGATGGCCTCGGCCCGGGGGTATGTGGTCCAGCGGGTGGACGCCACCCTGGTGGCCCAGCGACCCAAGGTGGCCGGGTACGTGGCCGAGATGGAGGCGACCCTGTCCCGGGCCCTGGGCCTTGCCGAGGGCGGGGTCACGGTGAAGGCCACCACCACCGAGGGCCTCGGGTTCGAGGGCCGCGGGGAGGGGATCTCGGCCCACGCCGTGGCGCTAGTGGGGAAAAGGCCGGAAGGCTGAGAGGTCCTAGGTCCGTTCGTCGGGGGGCGGGTCAAGGGACCTGCCTCCTGCCGGGCGCGAAGCGTCCCAACGTCCTAACGTCCCAACGTTCAAACGTCCCATCGGATCCCGTTTCCCAAGGAGGCACGAACCATGAGCGATCTCACCGTTGCCCGTACCCCCTCGGCCTACGACTACCCGTTGCTGATCAAGCACCTCTGGCACGCCCCCCTCGTGAACACCCCGGACCAGGAGATCGTGTACCGGGACGTGCGGCGGATGACCTACCGAGAGCTCCGGGAACGGGTGGGCCGGCTGGCCTCGGCGCTGGCCGGCCTGGGGGTGAAGCCGGGGGACACCGTGGCCGTGATGGACTGGGACAGCCACCGGTACCTGGAGTGCTTTTACGCGGTGCCCATGATGGGCGCGGTGCTCCACACCGTGAACGTGCGGCTGTCGCCCGAGCAGGTCCTCTACACGATCAACCACGCCGAAGACGATGTCATCCTGGTGCACACGGACTTCGTGCCGGTGATCGAGGCCGTCCGGGACCGGATCGAGCGGCCCGTGAAGCTTGTGCTGCTGACCGACGACGGATCCCGGCCCGAGAGCCCGGTGGAGTTCGCGGCCGAGTACGAGGAGATGGTGGCCGGCGCCGACCCCGGCTACGAGTTCCCGGACCTGGACGAGAACACCCGGGCCACCACGTTCTACACCACCGGCACCACGGGCCTGCCCAAGGGGGTGTACTTCAGCCACCGCCAACTGGTGCTGCACACCCTGGCGGTCACGGCGGCGCTCGCGAGCCCCCCGGTGCAGGGGCGGTTCCACCGGGACGACGTGTACATGCCCATCACCCCCATGTTCCACGTCCACGCCTGGGGCATCCCCTACGTGGCGCTGGTGCTGGGGGTCAAGCAGGTGTATCCGGGCCGGTACGCCCCGGACGTGCTGATCGGGCTCATCCAGACCGAGGGCGTGACGTTCAGCCACTGCGTGCCCACCATCCTCCACATGCTCCTTTCGAGCCCTGCGGCCGAGAAGGTGGACCTGTCGGGGTGGAAGGTGATCATCGGCGGATCCGCCCTGCCCCAGGGGCTGTGCCGGGCGGCCTTGGCCCGGGGAATCGACCTTTACACCGGCTACGGCATGAGCGAGACCTGCCCGGTGCTCACCCTGGCCCAGTTGGACCGGGACGCCCTGGAGCTGCCCCCCGAGGAGCAGGCCGCGATCCGGTGCAAGACCGGCCGGCCGATCCCGCTCGTGGACCTGAAGATCGTGGACGAGGAGATGAACGAGCTGCCCCGGGACGGGGCGAGCGCCGGCGAGATCGTGGTACGGGCCCCGTGGCTGACCCAGGGCTACCTGAAGGACCCGGCGAACTCGGAGAACCTGTGGCGGGGCGGTTATCTCCACACCGGCGACGTGGCCGTGCAGGGCCCCGACGGCTACGTGAAGATCACCGATCGCATCAAGGACGTGATCAAGTCGGGCGGGGAGTGGATCTCGTCCCTGGACATCGAGGACCTGATCTCCAAGGTCGACGGGGTGAGCGAGTGCGCCGTGATCGGGGTGCCCGACCCCAAATGGGGCGAGCGGCCCCTGGCCCTGGTGGTGCCGAAGCCCGGGTACGAGGAAAAGCTCGGGGCGGCCGAGATCCAGGAGTTCCTGAAGGGGTACGCCGACAAGGGCGTGATCTCCCGCTACGCCGTGCCCGAACGGGTCGTGTTCGTGGACGCCATCGCCAAGACCAGCGTGGGCAAGATCGACAAGAAGACCCTGCGGGCCCAGTACGGCCAGACGGGTTGAGGGCGTCGCCCCCCTTGGCACGGCGTGGGACGACGCCACGCCAAGGGGGGCTCGACAGATGCTCGTCAGCCCGCTCGGTAAAGATGCACGTCCCGCTGGGGGAACGGGATGGAGATGCCTTCGCGGTCCAGGGTCTCCTTGATCTTACGGGTGAGGTCGAAGTACGCGTCCCAGTACTCGCTCGTTTTCACCCAGGGCCGCACCACCAGGTTCACGGACGAGTCCGCCAACTCCCCGACCGCCACCATGGGGGCTGGATCCTCGAGCACCATGGGGTGCTCAGTCAGCATGGCCTCCAGTACCTCCTTGGCTTTCGCCATGTCGTCTGCGTACCCGATCGAGGCCACCAAATCCACCCTGCGCACATCGTTCGCCGTGTAGTTGACGATCGTGCCACCCATTACCTGACTGTTGGGCACAATGATTCGTTTGTTGTCCGGAGTGGTCAAGGTGGTCGTCAGAATGCCGATATGCTGGACCACCCCCGTTACCCCGCCGGTCTCCACCAGATCACCGAGGGTGAACGGACGAAACAAGAGTATCAGAACGCCGGCCGCGAAGTTCGACAGGCTTCCCTGAAGCGCCAGCCCTACGGCCAGCCCAGCGGCACCGAGCACGGTAATGAACGAGGTGGTTTGGATGCCGAATTTGGCCAGGGCCGCGATCACCGCGAACGTGAGCACTCCGTAGCGCACCAGGTTGCCAACGAATCCCACGAGCGCGGGATCCACCTTGGCCCGCCGCAACGCCCTTTGGGTGAGGTTGTCCGTGGCGCCGGCGACCACCTTCCCCACGAGGAGTATGAACACGGCCCCGATGACTTGGATCCCGTAAGTGGTGGCCAGGGGGATGAGGGACCTGAGGGCTTCCTGCAGGGCGTCCACGCTCATGATGGAATCTCTCGGCGGGTGGGGGATGAGGAATCGAAGCGAGGGTAGCAGCCCGTGGGGATGTGTCAAAAAAGCGGCCCGGGCCAAATGGTGGCCCGGGCCGCTTCGTCAAGGGAGGGGAAGGGAGGTCAGGGTCTCTACCGTGCGAAGGAGCGGGCGAACAGATCCTCGATGGCCTTGCGGCCGGCGTCGTTCAGGTTGCGAGTGCCCGTGCCGCACACGGTCTTGTGGGCGATCACCGGCTCGTCCTCGATCCAGGTGTCGTTACGCCAGGTGAACCAGTGGCCCCGCTCCTGGTCGAACACGTGGAGCGGGCGGTTCCACATCTTGGCGAGCTCGGCGGCCCACCCGGTGCCGCCCTTGACCGTGCCGTCGTTCTGGATGGTTCCGACGACGAACACCTGGTAGCCGTTGTTCACCTGGTGCCAGATGCTCTGGAGGATCTGGCGCATCCAAGGACGGGTCGAGTAGTCGCGGCCCAGGCGCTTGGCCACCTCGACCATGCTCACGTCGCCCTTGGCCAGTTCGTTCGCCGAGAGGCTCCGGGTGCTCTCGGTGCGCTGGATGTGGTGGCCTTCGAAGGTGAAGTTCACCTCGGCCACGCCGTGCTTGGCGGCGGTCTCGCCGAAGGCTGCCTCGGCGCCGCGGGCTCCGCCGCTGTACAGGGTCACGTCTTCCGGCTTCATCTTGAATCCTTCCACCCCCACTGCGTGCGGCGGGAGTGCCGAGTTCGTGGAAAAGGCCGCCGTTTATACAGACCCCGGGCGCCGGGGTCAAGGGAAAAAACACGCTCCGGAAAAATCTCACGGCCCGGAGGTCGGTCGTTTCGGCCCCAGCCACTTGCGAATCTCCGCCTCCAGCACCTCCCCCTCCACGAACCCCTCCCGGCGGCTGACCACCCGGCCGCTGCGGTCGATCACGACGGTGGTGGGCAGGGCCACGACCCGGTAGCGGCTCTTCACCTCCGCGGTTCCGCGAACCACGGGGTAAGGCACGGGGTTCTTGCGGAGAAACCGCTCCAGGGGCTCGGGCCGGGCGTCCAGGCTGACGCCGAGCACCTGGAACCCCAGGGGGCCCAGCTCCTTCTGGAGCCGGGAGAGTTCGGGGATCTCCCACCGGCACGGGGGACACCAGCTGGCCCAAAAGTCCACGAGCACGACCTTGCCCCGCAGCTCGGCCAACCGCGCCTCCAGGCACGCCAGGCCGCAGGTTTCCACGGCCGGGGCCGCGGTGCCCGCCAGCAGGCAGACCAGGCCTGTGGCCAGAAGGAACCGGCGGAAACGGCGCGGCCACTCGGACATGCTGTCTCCCAGTAACTTCCGCTAGGACGCTAGGAGGCTGGGAGGCTAGGAGGCTTGAAAACCTCTC
This sequence comes from Deferrisoma camini S3R1, assembly GCF_000526155.1. Lineage (NCBI taxonomy): Bacteria > Pseudomonadati > Thermodesulfobacteriota > Deferrisomatia > Deferrisomatales > Deferrisomataceae > Deferrisoma > Deferrisoma camini. Next base: position 1,022,496 of record NZ_JAFN01000001.1, read on the forward strand.
GGATTCCCACACCTTCTAGGAATCACCATGCCTCTTCGCCTCGACTGCACGGTCCGGGGGGCATGGGGCCTGCTGGAGCGCCGGGCGCGGCTCCTTGGCTCGCCGCGCCCCCCGAACATCTGTAGTTTTGTCGAACTCCAGGGCCATCCGCTGTCTCCGCCCGGGCAGACTGCTCAGACAACGGCATGCGAAGGCGCGGCGATCGGATGCTGCACTCGCGCCCGGCCGGAAGCAGGCTCCATGCCCCGCCGCCGGCAATGGCCCCGGACCAACGAGGGTTACCCTTCCCCGTTGTCGGGCCCCGCAGGGGCCTGAGAGGCTCTCCCAAGGGCACGAGGGGCGATCCGGACGGCCGGGGCACCGGCGGGGGCTGCCCAGGGGAGCCTATCGCGGCGCAGGGGGTTGTCCAGCCTCGGGGGGCAGATCCAGCATCTCCCGAACCACGGCCGTCAGTTGATCGAGCCGGAACGGCTTTCCGAGGAATCGATCGGCCCCCGCCTGCACGGCGTGCTCCGGGACGTCCGGGTGGACCTCCACGGAGATCACCAGGATGGGAACGGTGCGGGTCTCGTGCCGGCGCCGCAGCTCCCGGATCAGGGAGAAGCCGTGCTCTTCCGGCATCACGAGGTCGGTCACCACCAGATCGAACGGGCCGGGCTGCCGCAGGGCCTCGGCGGAGTTGGAGGCCTCGACGATCTCTAGGCCGAAGGACCGGTTCAGGACCGTGCCCACGATGTCGCGGATCGTGGACGAGTCGTCGACCACCAGCGCTCTCAAGGTCGTTCCCCCTTGCGGATGTGCGTGGTGTCCGTGTCGGGCGGCTTCATCTCCCCCTCCGGATCGACCCGGGGCCGGAATTCCTTGAGCCCCGCCGTCTTTTCGGCGCCGGCGCCGGAGAGGAGATCAAGGAAACCCTCCCAGGCCTCCCAGTAAGCATCTCCCCCCACGAAGGCGGGGTCGTCGTGGCCGGCCCCGACTACCGTGCGAAAGGTCTTGGGGCCTGCGTAACGATCGTACACCCGCCACGCCATGCCGATGGGCACCACGCGGTCCTTGTCCCCGTGCAGGAACAGGGCGGGCACCGTTTGGCGGGCGGCCGCGGCCAGATTGTCCCACATGCCGGCCAGCCGGCGGCGAAACGGCCAGGACAGAACCGGGTAGTGGAGCCGGGCCAGCTCCTCGACCCGGGTGAAGGTCCCCTCCAGCACCAGCCCGTCCGGCGGATACCGCAGGGCGGCGTGGAGGGCCACGGCGGCTCCGAGGCTGCGGCCGAAGAAGACCACGGGTCCCCGCACCCGGCTGCGGGCCTCCCGGAGCGCACAGCCGGCGTCCTCCACCAGCCCGGGCTGGGAGGGGCGCCCCGAGCTGGTGCCGTACCCCCGGTACTCCAGGGAGAGCATCGGCAGCCCCAGCCGCTCGGCGAACCGCTGGATCAGGTCCACCCGGTCGGACAGGCTTCCGGCGTTTCCGTGCAGGAAGACGATGGCCGGCCCGTCGCGCTTGCCGGGGATCCACCAGGCGTGCAGACGCACGCCGTCCGCCGCCTCCAGGGTCAGGTCCTCGTAGTCCACCCCCCGGGACGCGGGCGTGGCCGCCGAGGCGGAGCGGGGCTGGTACACCCAGCTGTCCACCCATCGTCCGCACCCGTTCAGGAGCAGCGCCAGGCTCAGCACCCCCAACGAAAGGGCAAGCAGCGATCCCTGGATCATGGGCCTCCACGGGAGCCGAAGGGGAAACGCGGCGTCGGCCGCCGAGATCGCGCGGTGCGTGCGTTGTGTCGCGCCCCCGCGTCTTCTAGCATAGAGGGTTCCGCCTTTCGAGCAAACCGGTCGGCCGCGGCCGTGCAGGCGCCGAACTCGAGGGAAACGAATGGGGCACCCTGAACGATGACCGAACGTTGGATCGATCCGTCCCGGATCCTCGGGACCCTCAAGCGCAGAGCCGGGTCCGCCCGCGGCGTGGGGGGGCGGGTGGAAGGGTTCCGGGAGCACTGGGGGCCGGACGAGGCCCAGGCCAAGGGGCTGGTGACCGTGGCTGGCGACGCGCCGGTGGAGGTCGTCCTCCGGGTCACACCGACCCGGGTGGAAGGGGACTGCCCCTGCGGCTCGGGGGCGTGGCCGTGCGTGCACCTGCTCCTGCTCGCCCAGAGTTGGGCCGCCCGGCCCCGAGAGCCGGGAGCCCCCCCGGGGACCTGGCGTGACTGGATCGAGGATCTGCTCGGAACGAAACGCTCCGACGCCGTGGACCGGGCCCTGGTGCACTGGATCGAGCCGGTGCCGGGCCAGGGGGGCACCGGCCTGGCCGTGCACTGGCGTCTCCATCGGGTGAGGTTCGGGGATCTGGGACCGGGCCGGGTGGTGCGGTGGGAGCGGCTCGGCGAGGCTGCCGCAGAGGCGGGCGGCCCGGGGGACCGGGAGGTGCTGCGTCGCGTGCAGGGGTTGCTGGCGGCCGGGGCCGAGCGGGCCGGGCCGGGCGTGCGGGTGGGCGCTGCGGACGTGGACCCGCTGCTTCGCAGCCTGGCCCGGGCCGGTCGGGTGTACGACCAGAGGTCCCGGTCACCCCTGCGGATCGACGACCGGCCGGTGCGGGTTCGGCTACGAACCGAGGGGGCGGGCGCCGGCATTCGTCTGCGGGCCGGGCTGGAGGGGTGGGAGGAGGGTTCCGTGCTCGTGCTGGGGGACGGCCCGCCGTGGGTGCTGGGGGAGGGGCTACTGCGGCCCGTGGCCGGGGTGCAGGGGGGAGCCGCCCTGACCCGGTTGCTGGACGACGGGGTCGCGTTGGGTGAGGACGACATTCCGTCCCTGGTAGGTGCCGTCGCCACGGATCTGGAGGACCGGGGCATCCCCGTGGACCTCGACGGGTTGCGGTCCCGCCGCCTGGTGCTGGACGAACGGCCCAGGCCCCGGCTGTATCTCGAGGAGACGGACGGCCGCCTCTGGGGCCGGCTCGGGTTCCGGTACGGCGACGTGGAGATCGCAGCCTCGAACCCGGATCCGATGCCCCGGGTCGCCGTGGGAGCTCAGCGGGTGTTCGTCCGCAGGGACATGGACGCGGAGTTCTCCTTCACCCGCGATCTGGACCAGGCCGGCCTGCGGCCGGTGGAGCCGGGCCTGTTCAGCGCGGAGGGGGAGGCGGCCCTCGCCTTCATGACCGATGGGGTGCTCCGGCTGGGAGAGGGCTGGGAGGTGCTGGGGGCGGAGAGCCTGGTGCGTTGGCGGGTTCGGGCCAAGCCGGTGGTGCTCCGGGTGAGGGTCCGGTCCGGCGTGGACTGGCTCGAGGTGGAGGCGGACGCCGGGACCGAGGGGCACGGCGTGTCCCTGGAGCGGCTGGTGGAGGCGCTGCGAAGCGGGGCCCGGTTCGTGCGGCTGGACGACGGTTCCTACGGACGCATCGCGGAGGCCCTCCGGGAGAGGGGGCTGCGGGGCCTGGAGGACCTGCGCCTGCGAGGCGGTCGGGGCCGGCTTCCCATCCACATGGGGCCGGTGCTGGACGAGGTGGCCGAGGCGGCCGCTGACGTGGAGTGGGAGGGTCGGGGCGGTTGGGCCCGGGTGCTCCAGGCGTTGGACGCGGCGTCCAAGGCGCCACCGCCCGAGGTGCCGGGGCTCCGGGTCCGGTTGCGACCGTACCAGGCCCAGGGGGTGCGCTGGCTGGTCACCCTGGGTGAGATGGGCTGCGGTGCGGCCCTGGCGGATGACATGGGTTTGGGGAAGACCGTCCAAGCCCTGGCGGCCGTGGCAGTGGACGTGGGTCGCGGCCGCCCCGGTCCGAACCTGGTGGTGGCGCCGACCTCGGTGGTCCCCAACTGGGAGGCCGAGGCGCGCCGCTTCCTCCCGGGCTTGCGGGTGCTGCGCCACCACGGCGCCGACCGGGCCCAGACCCCGCAAGACCTGCTCGACGCGGACCTCGTGATCACGAGTTACGCGCTGCTGCGGCGGGACCGGGCCATGCTGGAGCAGGTGGAGTGGAACTGGGTGATCCTGGACGAGGCCCAGGCCGTGAAGAACCCGGACACCCAGACGGCCCGGGCTGCCCGGGCCCTGCGGGCGAAGAAGCGGGCCGCCCTCACGGGCACCCCGCTGGAGAACCATCTGGGCGAGATCTGGAGCCTGTTCCAGTTTCTGAACCCCGGCCTTCTGGGAAGCCAGCGGGCCTTTGTCCGGCGGTTCGTCCAGCCGGTGGTGGAGGGAGACCCCCGGGCCTCGGAGACGCTCCGACGCCGCATCGCGCCGTTCGTGCTCCGCCGGCTCAAAGAGCAGGTGGAACCCGAGCTGCCACCGAAGGTGGAGTCGGTGGTGTGGTGCGACATGGATCCGGTGCAGGAGGCGTTCTACCGCAGCCTGCTCGACGCGAGCCGGCGGCGCGTCCTCGACGACATCCGCCGCAGGGGGCTCGAGCAGGCCCGGTTCTCGGTGCTCGAGGCCCTCCTGCGGCTCCGCCAGGCCTGTTGCCTGCCCGAGCTCCTGCCCGGCGGGGTCGGAGAGGGGATCCCTTCCGCAAAGTTTGATCGATTCCAGGATGTTGTGACCGAAATCCTCGAGGAGGGGCACAGGGTCTTGGTGTTCAGCCAGTTCACCCAGGTCCTGTCGCGGCTGCGCGGCTGGTTTCGGGAGGCTGGGGTGGAGCACCTGTACCTCGACGGCCGGACCCGCCGGCGCGAGGAGAAGGTGCGGCGGTTCCAGGAAGACGAGTCCGTGCGGGCGTTCCTGATCAGCCTGAAGGCCGGAGGGGCCGGTTTGAACCTCACCGGCGCCGACTACGTGATCCTGTTCGACCCGTGGTGGAATCCGGCGGTGGAGGAGCAGGCCACCGATCGGGTCCACCGCATCGGCCAGACGCGCAAGGTGTTCGCCTATCGGCTGGTGGTCCGCGGAACCGTGGAGGAGAAGATCCTCGAGCTCCAGGCCCGGAAGAAGGAGCTGGTGGACGACCTGCTCCGGCCCGACAGACCGGTCGCCCTGACCGAGGACACGGTTTGGGAGCTGTTCGGAGGGGGCCCCGGGGGGGAGGGCTCCTGGATTCGGCCAGGCGGCTAGGCGCCCTGGCGGCTCCCGAGCCGCGACTCCAAGACCTCGGGGGGCATGGGTTTCAGGGGCCAGAATTCAGAAGTCGGTGGAGAGGGAGAAGGCTCTTCGGTGCCCCGAGAGGGTCCCCCCGGGAACCCAAACTGCTTTTTTTGGGGATTTCCTGTCTCCTGTCCGCTAAATTCCGGTTCCTGAACCCCATGCCCGCCGACGGCAATGGCCCCGGACCAACGCACGTTACCCTTCTCCGTTGTCGGGTCGCGCAGCGGCCGAAGGGGGCTTCCCCGTTGCTCGGCCGCGCGGGGGCCTGATGGAGCCTCCAAGAACCGGGCGCGGGGGTTTCGCCGAGTGCTCTACGGCCTGGTACACTGGGCCCATGGACCGTTCGCCCGGATCTTCCCGGTCGGGCCGCTGGCCCGTTTCGTTCCTGACCCTGGCATGGACCGGGCTGTTGCTCGTCACCATCCCGTTGGGCGTGGGCCTGGTGGGGGCGGGGTGGTGGGCGGACCACCTGGCGCGGGTGGCCGCGCGAAGCCTGGAGCAGAGCTCCGTGCAAGGCGTTTGGAGCCGGCAGCTGGCGGACAAGCTCCTGACCTTGGAGCGAAAGGCCCGCCAGCTGGTGGTGTTGGGCGACCGGGAGCTCCTGGAGGACTACCGCTCCCGACGGGAGGAGCTGGCGGACATCCTCGGCCGGCTCGAGCGAGAGCTGGGCCGCGCCGAGGATCGCCCACGGGTGGAGCGGATCCGGCGGATCGAGTCGGTGGTGTTCTCCCGCCTGGTGGCCGGTCCCCTGCTGCCGGGCGAGCTCGGAGGGGCGCTGGCGCGGTTCGGGGAGGCCCATGCCCTTGCGCGGCGGCTCGGAGAGACCCTGCACCGGATGGTCCAGGAGCGGGCGCGCCGGATGCGTCGGGAGGCGGGCCGGCTGCGGGGCCGTCTGGCGTGGCTGGCGGCGGCGGGCGTGCCGCTGACGCTGGGGATCGCCGCCTTGTTCGCCCACGTGTTGGCGCGGCCGGTCCGCTCCCTGGAGCAGGAGATCGTGCGGCTGGGCCAGGGACGGTTCGAGAACCGGGTGGAGATCCGGGGCCCCCGCGACCTCGTGGCCCTGGGGGAACGCCTGGACTGGATGCGGTGTCGCCTCCAGGAGCTGGAGTCCGAGAAGACCCGGTTCCTCGCCCACCTGTCCCACGACCTGAAGACGCCCCTGACCGCGATCCGGGAGGGCGCGGACCTTCTGTTGGGCGGGGTGGCGGGGGATTTGGCTCCCGAACAGGAGGAGGTGGCCCGGATCGTCCGGGAGAACAGCCTGCAGCTGCAGCGCCAGATCGAGAACCTGCTCGCGTTCAGCATGGGCGAGCCCCGGGACGCCCGGGAGCCCGGCGAGGCCTTGGACCTGGCGTCCCTGGTCCGCGACGTGCTCGACGACATCCAGCCGGCGAGCCTGTCCCGCGGGCTGACGGTGGACCTCAGGGGCGAGACGGTGCGGGTGCGCGGCCCCCGCCGCCGGCTGCGGTCCCTGGTGGAGAACCTGGTTTCCAATGCGGTCAAGTTCACCCCGGACGGGGGGCGGGTTCGGGTTCGGGTGCGCAGGGAGGGGGACCACGCCGTGCTGGAGGTGATGGACTCGGGTCCCGGCGTGGACCCGGGGGAGCGCGAGCGGGTGTTCGAGGCGTTTTACCAAGGACGGGCGAAGGGCAGGGGGCCGGTGAAGGGCAGCGGTCTCGGGCTGGCGATCGTGCGGGAGTACGCACAGGCCCACGGCGGCCGGGTGGAGCTGTGCGACTCGGACCTGGGGGGCGCCGGCTTTCGGGTGGTGCTGCCCGCGGACGAGGACCGGCCCACATGATCCCGGCACATCCCCGGCGAACCGGCGGGCCGGCCCGGCCCCGGGCCGGCGCCCGCATCCTGGCGTGCCTGGCCCTACTGGGGGTTTCCGCCTGCTCCTGGGCGCCGGTTCGGGGGCCGGAGAGCCGGCGGGTGCGGGTGATGAACGAACGGCCCGAGCCGTCCCGGCGGCCCGATCCCCTGTCCGCGGTGGCGGAGGTGCTGGCCCTCTCCCGCGGCGACGCGGAGAGGGCCTGGGGCGCGTCGGTGGAGGAGGCCTGGGTGACGGGCAGCCCGGAGGCGAGGATCCGGGTGCTGGCCCTGGCCGCGGTGTTGCCCCCTTCGCCGAAGCGGGCCGCGGATCTCGACCGGCTGTTCCCCCCGAGTGCCGAGCCCAGGGGGCGGCCCCCCCTGGAGGAACTCCTGCTCCGGGTGGTACGCGACAGGCCCCCGCCCCGCCCGGCTTCTCCCCCGGCGGGGCCGGACCCCGCGTGCCGCAGACGCCTGAGCCGGGCCGAGAAGGAGGCGGAGCGCGCCCGCAAGGACCTCGCTCGCACCCGGGAACGGCTGGAGCGCCAACAGGAGGAGAACCGGGCCCTGCAGCGACAGATCGAGGAGCTCAAGGTGATCGAACGCATCATGGAGTTTCGAAACCCGAGGACGCCGTGAGCCGGCCGGTTTCCGAACAGATCCTCGTGGTGGACGACGACAAGGACCTGCTGCGGCTCCTGTCCCTGCGGCTTCGATCGGCCGGGTTCCGCGTGGTGACGGCCGAGAGCGGAGAGCAGGCCCTGGCGGTCCTGGCCACCGCCCAGCCGGACCTGGTGATCACCGATCTGCGCATGGAGGGGATGGACGGGATGGGGCTGTACGAGGCCATCCGGGAGCGCCGGCCCTCCCTGCCGGTGATCATCCTGACCGCCCACGGGTCGATCCCCGAGGCGGTGGAGGCCACCCGCCGCGGCGTGTTCGGGTTCATGACCAAACCGTTCGACGGGAAGGAGCTCCTGGCGGAGGTGCGGCGGGCCCTCGCGCTGGCTCCGGGGGAGGGAACCACCAGGGACCTGCGGTGGAGGGCGGGCATCGTGACCCGAAGCCCGGCCATGGAGGAGGTTCTGCGACGGGCCCATCTGGCGGCCCAAGGGGACGCCGCGGTCTTGATCTGGGGCGAGAGCGGCACCGGCAAGGAGCTGCTCGCCCGGGCGATCCACCGGGCCAGCCCCCGGAGCAAGGGGCCGTTCGTGGCGATCAACTGCGGGGCCATCCCCGAGCCCCTCCTGGAGTCGGAGCTGTTCGGGCACATCCGGGGGGCGTTCACCGGAGCCACCGAGGAGCGCCCGGGGCTGTTTCGGTCGGCCCAAGGGGGGACGCTGCTGCTCGACGAGATCGGGGACATGCCCCTCAGCCTGCAGGTGAAGCTGCTGCGGGTGCTCCAGGACCGCGAGATCCGCCCGGTGGGAGCCTCCCGCACGGTTCCCGTGGACGTGCGGGTGATCGCGGCCACCCACCGCAACCTCGAAGAGGCGGTTCGGGAGGGGAGGTTCCGGGAGGACCTGTACTACCGGATTCACGTGGTGCGCCTGGAGATCCCCCCGCTGTCCGAGCGACGGGAGGACATCCCCCTGCTGGCCGAGCACTTCCTGGCCCGCCTGGCCGAGCGCTCCGGCCGGCGGGTGGGGGGGTTCGCTCCCGATGCCATGGAGCTGCTGCTACAGGCACCCTGGCCGGGAAACGTTCGCCAGCTCGCCAACGTGGTGGAGCACGCCTTCACCCTGACCCCGGGCTCCCTCATCCCGGCCGATCTGGTGCGCGAGGCGCTTCGGGAGCCCGGGGAGGCCGTCCCCACCCTGGCGGAGGCCCGGAGACGCTTCGAGCTGGAGTACCTGGTGCGGGTGCTCCAGATGACCGGAGGGAACGTCACCCGGGCGGCGCGGATCGCGGGCCGAAATCGGACGGAGTTCTACCGGCTGCTGCGCCGGTACCACCTGGATCCCAGCCTGTTCAAGAGCCCCCCGGCTTCCATGTAACTTCGGTCGTCGGTCTACGGTCAACGGTCGCCGGTCTGGGGCCTTCGGCCCGCTAGGCGGCCAGGCGGCTCTCGAACCACGCCAAAGCTCGGGGGCATGGATTTCAGGGGGCAGAATGAAACCCATGCCCCGCCGCAGCTACCCGGTTCAGGGAAACTTACTCTCCCCGTTGTGCCCCCCCCAGGGCCGAAGGGGGTTTCCCGGAACCCGTCGTCCTGAACCGGTCGGCACGAAACACCGGCTGCCCGTCTTGGGGGAGGGGGCCTTTTCTTCAGGCCGCGGCCGGGCCGGACTCCGCTCCCCTCAGCCGCTCGAGGATCGCGCTGAGGGTCTGCTTCTCGGCCTTGAGCCCCTCGCGAAAGTCCTTCCGGTCCGTGTCGGCGATCTCCATGCGCAGCTCGGAGAGCGCGTAGTCCAGCACCTGGACGAGGGTGCGCACCTCCTCCTCCGAGAGTTCCAGTCGGGCCATGGTTCTTCCCTCCTTGTGTGGTCTCCCATCGACCCCCGCGGCTCATACCGCGTTGCGTTCAAACCGAGAATTCTCGTGGGGCGGGGCAAGGGGCCGGTCGCTTTGAAAACAACTCGGTATCACACCCGGTTCCGGACCGCATCCGACGGGTCCGAGCCCTCGGTGGGAGGGGCCTGCGAAAGGGCCAGGGGGCAGCCCGGCGCGTGCTCGTCGTAGCGAGCCTCGTATCCGCACTCGCCACACTGGGACGCCACGTGGGCTCCGCACTCTTGGCAGCGGATGATCTCGAGCCCGTACGCGTGGTTACACATCTCGCTCCCTCCGCCTGTGGTGGATGTGGGGTTGAGGTGTTCTTTAGCCACGCGCCGTCCACCTCGGCAAGGTGGCGGGAAGGGGAAATACCGGATCGGTTCGTTCGTATATCCGGTCGTTACCGGAAATGAGCACAAAAACGGTTGTGCACCACGGCCTCCGTACGGATAAAGCAAAGACCCGATGGGATACTTCGCACCGAGGTCGGTTGAAATCCCGCTTCCCCGAACCTATAGTCCTTCTCGTTCGCAATACCTCCGGCACCGGCCGAGACCACCAAGGGAGGATGTGTGCCATGAACGCAACCTGTTTCGCCTGTGGCGCAGTCGCAAGCGGTATCGCCGCACCCCTGTCGGACCATGCGGCCGAGATCGAGGCCCGGGGACGGATGTACTTCGGGTTGCCCCGGGATGCCGTGCTGTGTTCGACCTGCACCGAGGACGTGGTGCTCGTGGGAAGGGCGATGTGGGAGGACGACAGGGCCTCCCTGTGCCCCGCCTGCCGGAAGGAGAGCCCGGTCGGGGAGGAGTGGGCGGCGATGCCGGCCACGGGGCCAGGTTACCCCGCGAGCCGGGGAGCGCGGGCCTGATGCGTCCCTCGGTTCATCTCCTCTCCTGCGGGCCGCGCGGCCCGTTTTTTTATGGCCAGGACTCGTGCCGACTTGGGCTCAGACCGAGACTCTTCCGGGGCGGGGCAAGGGGCCTGCCGCCGGCCGGGCGCGAAGCCGAGCATTGAGATTCGCCGCGCAGGCACGGGGCAGGGGATCTGGCTCCTTGGCAACCCGGTGGAGTCCGTACCATTTCGCAGTCCAGACGCCGGAGGCGCTGCACGGCGAGCCAAGGGGCCGCGCCCGGCTCTCCGCCAGGTCCCCCTCTGGGCAGGGGGTCAACCGCTTTGAACGCGACTTGGTATCAGTCCGAGGACCAGAACACGAACCCCGAGCGGTCGAGCACCGCCAGGTCGAACGGGCCGGCCACGGCGTCGTCCCGCTCGCGGATCCGGCGCATCCCCTGGATCACCGCCTCCACGAGGCGGTCCCGGGCCGGCTCCTGGAGCTCCCGGTGCAGGCGGGTCTCGAGCCCGATCCGGCGGGGCGCGGTGACAACCCCTCCGACCCGCACCCCCTGGTGGGGGCTCCCGTGGTCTTCGGACGCGTAGAACGCCAGCCGGCACAGCCCCGCCGAGTCCCGTCCTGCCAGCAGCAGGTAGGAGCGGCGGTGGGCCTCGGGGTGGTCTTGGAACCATTGCCGCCCCTGGCGCACGAACGCCTCGTACTCCCTGCGGAACACCTGTACGACGTAGGGCTCGATCTCCTCGAACTCGGCCGCGCTCCGACGTTGGAGCACCCGGGACAGGGTCCGGCTCAGGGCGATGCCCACGGCCGCGCCGGCCGTGGCGATCGCCGCCTGGGCGCCCAAGGGGTAGAGCTTTCGGAGGGAGTGGATCCGCGGCCCCTCCTCGCGCTCCATCACCACCCGTCGGTCGGCCGCCAGCACCACCCCGTCCGGCCATGCACATCCCACCAACTGAGACATCCTGTCCGCGTCTCCCGCCCCCTCTCCCCCGAGGCCGCAAGCGCCCGGCCGGTGGCACGGGCCGGTAGTCCGTGCGTCGATCCACGGGCGCGAAACCGAGCTTGCCCCCCTCGCTGGAGCCTACCCCCTGGGGGCGATGCCGGCAACGTCGCCCGGGCCCCGGTGTGACCTGGATCAATGGCGGCGGGGTGTCGATCGGGTATGATGGAGCGCGTCAGCCGGACGCAGACGCAGGAGGAAACCGTGAGCATACCCGGAAACTGCCTCACCACCGCCATGGGCATCCTGCCCCACACCGACGTGGACCGGGCCCTGGAGCTGGCCCTGAGCCTCGACATCCCGTTCTGGCCCCAGTTGCCGCGTCTGTCGTACTACGAGGACATGTACGTACAGGTCTCGGAGAACTTTCCGGGGGTGCGGATCGACGAGAAGAACCAACGGATCGACTTCTCCACCGAGCGGTTCTACGAGGAGCTGCCGGCGTTCCTGGAGCGCATGGAGGATCCGGACCTGTACCGCCTGTCCGAGAGGTACTCGGCGGTGTACCACCGCTTTCTGTCCCTGGACCTCTCGGATCGGCCGGCCATCCGGGGGCAGATGGAGGGCCCGATCTCCTTCGGTTTCAGCGTCAAGGACGAGAACGACCGGCCCCTGATCTACGACGACGAGGTCCGGGGGCTTCTGATCGACTTCCTCGCGCGGAAGGTGAACACCATGGGCGACGAGCTCCGCGCCAGGAACCCCAACGCGTTCATGTTCGTGGACGAGCCGGGGCTGGAGTTCCTGTTCTCGGCCCTGGCGGGGTACACCGACACCGCGGCACGCCAGGACCTGGACACTTTTTTCTCCTCGATCCAGGGAAAGAGGGGGGTGCATCTGTGCGGAAACCCGGACTGGGACTTCCTGCTGAACACCTCCATGGACGTCCTGAGCTTCAACGCCTTCGGCAGCGGGGATCGGTTCGTGAACTACGCCCCGAGCCTCCGGAGGTTCCTGGAGGGCGGGGGGGTGATCGGGTGGGGAATCGTGCCGGCGAACTACGACGACTACCGGGCCACCGACCTCACCGAGCTGCTGGACCACCTGGAGCGGCTGTGGGACGCCCTGGAGCCGACCGGCCTGACCCGCGAGAAGCTCCTGCCGCGAAGCCTGTTGCTCCCGGCCACCTGCGCGCTGGTGAACCCCGACCGGGAACACACGGTGGAGGCCTGTTACGATCTGCTCAGGGAGCTGAGCCACCGGGTCCGGGACCGTTACGGGCTGGGAGGGGTGGGATGAGGCCGGCCAGCCGCTTCGTCAGAGGGTTGGTCGCGGCGGTCGGGCTCTGGGTGTGGGTTTCGCCCCTGCCGTCGGGGGCCGCGCCGTGCCCGCCGGGTCTTCTGGAATCGGCGCGGGCCTACCGCGACCGCCTGAACGCCGAGGGCCAGGCCGTTCGCGCCTCGTCGGCCGACGCCCCCCTGGGGGTCGAGGAGACCGTGTTCTTCGACCTGGCCGCCCACGCGTGCCACAAGGGGCCGGGGCAGACGTACCGGGTGTACGGCGAGCCGGGGTGCGCGGACGCGGCAGGGGAGGGCCGGATCGCCGTGGACCTGCCGTACCGCCTGTTCTTCCGCCGCGCCCTGACCGTGCCGGAGCTCTACGCCCAGCCGTGGAAGCCGGGCTCCGACGGGGTGCTGCGGGTCGAGTTCGAGCGGGAGCAGGGGGGCGACCGGTGGGTGCCGGTGGGGCGGCGCGAGGTGCTGGACCTGGGCAAGAAGCGCGGCCGGGGCCGCCGGTGAGCCGCCCGCGGCCGGGGGCTCAGGTCTCCGTGGGCTTGTGGCAGAAGTAGCACTTCAGGTGGTCGGGTCGCACCGGGCCCGCCGGAGAGAGGTGGTCCTCGGGCATGGCGGTCTCGGAGTCCCGGCCGTGGCACGAGGGGCAGGCCTCGTAGGCCTTGCGGTTGGCATGGGTCGCGTCGGGCGGGAGCCGCGGCGTGGAGACCGGCGGGGCCCGGAACAACACGAACAGCACCCCCGCACACACCAGGACGAACAGCACATGCACGTAGCGGCGGTTCATGGGAAGGCCTCCCTCCAGAGAAGAGGCCGCATTGTAGCCCAAGGCGCCGCGAAAAACACCCCTCGGCCCGAGGCGAGGGGTGTCGAGGGGAGGCGCGTTGTCGGCCGGGGGGCACCTCAGCGGTTCACCGCGACCAACCCGGGCTGGATCCGTTGGAGGGTGTCGTCGTCCAGAATTCGTTGGGTCAGGACGCAGTCGGGGTACACGTAGTCCGCGAGCACCCGGGCGCAGGGGGTCCCCGTCTGCTCCCGGATCTCGATCTCGTCCCCTTTGCGCACCCACCCCCCTCCGCTCACGAGCAGCCGCCCGCCCACCACGGCCACCACCTGGCCGGGTTCGCCGGGCAACGGCGACTCCTTCCTGGCCAGGGTGGCCACGAGGGCCTCGACCGCTTCGCGATCCGGGGCAAGGGGTTCCAGGTCGAGATATCTCTCGAAGTGATGGCGGGCCAGACGAAAGGCCCGAAACCCCTTGAGGAAAGCCACCCCCAGGTTGTAGTGGGCCTCTGGGTACTCCGGCACGATCTCCAGGGCCTGCAGGTAGCAGTCGATCGCGTCCGCGTAGCGTTTGGCCGCGAGGAACTGGTTGCCCGCCTCCTTGACCAAACGGGCCGAGCGGGGAATGTCCGCCGCGGCAGCCCCCGCCGCGACCATGAGGACCGTCACCAGAGTCGCAATCCGCCGAAGCCACATGACGCCCCCTTTCTGTGGAAACGAACCGCCCGTCCCCCTCGAAGTCGGACGGGCCAACCGAACGGAATCGAAAGGCCTCCAGGTGGGAAAATCGTTTCCCAAACGTAGCAAAGGTTTTCCCCCGGTCAACCCCGAGGGTTCCCCGACGCCGGGCCGGAGCGAGGAAAGCGGATCCCGCCGAACCCGTCCTCCGGTTCTTCTTTCAAGCGGTGTGCCAGTCATCGCAGGGGCCGTGGCGAGACCGGCCCGCTCGGAGCTCGAACGGCTCTACGCCGCGCACCACCGCCCCGAGTTCCTTTGGCCCGATCCGCTCGTGTTCGCCCGCGGATGGGCGGATCCCCGGGACGGCGAGGTGGCCGCCCTGGTGGCGGCCGCGTTTGCGTACGGGCGGGTCGAGAAGATCCTGGAGGCCCTGGGGGAGATCTTCGGCCACCTGGGGGACCGGCCCAGGGAGGCCCTGGGCCGCGTTGCGCCCCGCGAGTGGCAGGAGCGGCTGGGGGGGTTCGCGTACCGGTTCCACAAGGGGGGCGACGTGGCCGTGCTGCTTCACCTGGTGGCCCAGGCCCTGGAGCGGTGGGGGACCCTCGCGGACCTGTTCGAAAGGTCGGATCCCGGCGACGATCTCAAGACGGCCCTGTCACGGTTCTCGCAGGCCGTTCTCGGCGGCGACCCCCGTCCTCTCCTTCGGGAGCCCCGGCTGCCCCCCCGCCACCCGGTGCGCCACCTGCTGGCCTCCCCGGCGACCGGGGGGGCGGCGAAGCGGATGTGCCTGTTCCTGCGGTGGGTGGTGCGGCGCGACGCCCTGGACCCCGGGTACTGGCACGGCCGGGTGGATCCGGCCCGGCTGGTGGTCCCCCTCGACGCCCACGTGGCCCGCGTGGGGCGGGCCTTGGGGTTCACGGCCCGCAAGAGCAACGACTGGAAGACCGCGGTGGAGATCACCCACAGCCTGGCCGCGTACGATCCGGCCGACCCGGTGCGGTTCGACTTCTCGTTGTTCCGGTTCGGGATGGGGCGCTACGGGCCGGGTTCCGTCTGGAACGGGTAGACGGAACCGAGCCCGAGAAGGCGGGTGAGCTCGTCCAGGGCCGTGCGGGTCTCCCGGAGCAGTTGGGGGTCGGCCAGATCCTGAAACACCAGCCGATCGCGGTAGTGGCGGTTCACCCACCCGCGCAGCGCGACCGCCCGCTCGGGGGTCAGCATCACGCCGGGGTGCACGGCCGCCCGCTCGATCGGGGTCAGTACCACCCGCAGCCGCAGGCACGCCGGTCCCCCGCCGTTTCGCATGCTCTGGCGTACGTGGACGTAGTGTACCGCGCGGATCGGGCCGGGCCGCTCCACCAGTTCGGTCAGGATCTCCCGGGCCACGGCGTCGCGGCGGCACTCCGTGGGCGCCACCACGGCCATCCCTCCTTCGGGCAGGGTGAGGACCTGGCTGTTGAACAGGTAGGTGGCCACGGCCCGGGAGAGCGGAAGGCGTTTTTCGGAGACCACCTCGAGGTGCAGGGGGGTGCCGAACGCCGCCTCGAACCGCCGGGCGAGGCGGCGCGCCGCGGCCCGGTCGGCCCAGGCCTCGGAGTGGACGAGCAGGAAGTCCTCGTTGCCCACGGCCGCCACGTCGTTGTGGAACACCCCCGCGTCCACGGCCTTCGGGTCCTGGCGGACCAGCACCACCCGCTCCGCCGGGAGTCCGTGGGACCGAATCAGGGCCTCCGAGGCCTCGCGGCTGTGACGGGCCGGAAACCGGGTGGGCTCCCGGCCCTCCACCCGCAACGCCCGGCGGCCGTACACGAACACCTCGATGCCGGGGGCGCCGTGGCCGGGGGCCAGCCGCATGTGGTTCGCGGCTCCCTCGTCCGCCATGGCCGGGTTCGGCGGAAGCGGGGGGTGAACCACGAACCGGTCGGGGTCGGAAAAGATCCGGCGCAGCAGCCGGTGGGTGAACGCCGCTTCCAACGATCGGTGGAAGTGGGAGACGAGGTTGGCCGGGGTGATGTGAACCCGGCCGTCCGCCGTGTCGGCCGACGGGCTCACCGTGGCCGCGTTGGCCGCCCACATGCTCGACGCGCTCGACACGGCCGCCAGAAGATCCGGGGCGTCCCGCAGACAGCGCGCCAGCACCTGCTCGTCGGTTCCGGTGAACCCCAGCCGACGCAGGGTCGGAACGTCCGGCCGTTCGTGGGGGGGGAGGACGGCCTGGGGCACTCCCAACCCGGCCACACGTTCCATCTTCCCGATCCCCTCCAGAGCCGCGGCCCGCGGATCGGAAGGGGCCCCCTGGTGGTCCATGGAGGCCAGGTTGCCGTACGCCAGCCCGCCGTAGTGGTGGGTGGGCCCGACCAGGCCGTCCAGTTGGAGTTCCACCGCGGCCGGGTCCGCGGCGCCCCCCGCCGGGTCCTTCCCCCGGGTGGGGCGGTCGACGCGATCCCCCCGTCCGCCCATGGAAGGTCCGCCCATCACGCGCCGGCCGGAGCCGGTCGCAACGGGGCGCAGGCCACCGGCGCGCCGGGGGGAATCCGGAGGACCCCGAACCCCTCGGGCGGAAGCAGGGCCTCGGGGGCATCCCGGGGGAAGAGGGCCAGCACCACGGGGACGCCGGAAGGGTAGGGCGCCACGAGGTGAGGCACCCCGGCCGGACCCGGATCGCCGGAGGAGGCAGGAAGCACCCGGGTTTCGCGCACGGTCCGAATCTGGTCCCGCGGGCAGCCCACCAAGGGGCCGCCGTCGAAGATGTCCACGAAGCCCAGCGGGCGAAACCCCTCCTGGCGCAGCAGGGCAAGGGCCGGTTCCGTTTCCGGATGCACCCGCCCGATGACCCGTTGGGCCTCCTCGGGAAGGAGGGGCACGTAGATCGGATGGGCGGGCATCAGTTCCGAGATAATCCGCTTGTCCCGTACGCTCAGGTAATCGGCCTTGGGGAAGTCGAGGCCGAAGAAGTGGCGGCCGATGGCCTCCCAGAACGGGCACCGTCCCCGGTCGTCCACCACGCCGCGCATCTCGGCGATCACCTCCCGTTCGAACCGATGGGGCTGGCACGCCATGTACAGGAACCGGCCCAGGGACAGGAGCCGGCCATTGCCGTGCCGGCGGTGGGAGGGCGCCAGGTACAGGCTGCCGATCTCGCAGGGGCCGCTGTGCTCCCGAACCGGGTGCAGGCACCGAATCCGGCGCCGGATGCCCAGCACCTCGGACCGCAGCTCGTGGGTCTCGATCCGGTAGGTGTAGAACGGCTCGAACCCCCCCACCTTGGCGACAATGCCCGCGGTCCCGGCCAGGGCTCCCGTCCGACGGTCCTCCAGTACGAACAGATACGACTCCCCCCCCGGCCTGCGGACCTCGCGACCGAACACCTCGGCACCCTCCCACACCCGTTCGGCCAGGAGTTCGGGGTCCTTGGGGAGGCTCGTGAGACCGTGCCCGGAGCCGACAACGAGCTCCACGACACGGTCCAGGTCTTCCTTCCGGACCGGCCGAAACACCATCACGGCGGGACCTCCCCTTCCCCGGGGGGACCTTGGGCGATCACCGCCTCCACCCGGTCGGCCACGGCGTCCAGGTCGGCGTAGGACACGACAGGGGTGGGAACGAGGAACCGCACCCGGCAAGGGGCGTGGCCGGCCGTAAACGCCACCACGCCGGCTTCGAACAGCCTCCGGACCACGGCCCTGGCCGCGGTCGCTGAGCCGTCGAACGGGGTGAAAGCCACCATGGCCCCGATTCCGTAAGGCCCCCGGATCCCCCCGGGCATCCGACACTCCATCTGCTCGAACCTCTCGGCGAGACGGAGGTGCACCCGGGCGTTGCCGCCGTCCGGGCCAAACAGGTCGGACTCCCTCAGCACCCGGAGCACGGCCAGGCCCACGCGGAACGACGCGGTGGCCCCAGTGAACGTTTGGCTGAGCAGGCCGGTGGGGGGACGGTAGGCCTCCCGGAACAGGGTGGCGCACACCAGGGTCATCTTCCCCACCGTGACCAGGTCCACCAGGTCGTCGAGCCCGTAGTGCTGAAAGGCAAACGGCGCCAAGGTCCTCCCAAAGGTCTGGACCTCGTCCACCATCACGGCCACGCCGCTGTCCCGCAGTTCCGCCATGAGGACCCGGAAGAACTCCCCGTCCCCGGGGAATCCGCCCCGTTCCCCCTGAACGAGCTCGAACACCATGGCCGCGTGCCGCCCCGGATACCGGTCCAGGTGTGCGCGGAGGGCGGCCCGGGCCCTGTCGGTGCTGCCCCGGGGGTCTGTGGGCTCGAAGAACGGAACGTAGTCCACAGCCACGGTGGGGGGCAGCCCTTCGCGGTAGGCTGGACGGTCCGTGACCCAGGCCAGAGCCAGGGTTCTCCCCGCGAACCCACCTTCGAAGGCGAGGATGCGGTCGGCCGGCCGGTGCCGGTGGAACGCGAGCTTCAAGGCGTTCTCGTTGGCCATGGCCCCGCTGGTGGTGAAGAAGACGTGGTCCAACCCGGCCCCCCGGGCGTTGGCCAGGCCGAGGAGCTCCTCCGCAAACGAGAGCGCGAGGGAGGTTTGCTGGAGGTTGCCCTGCATGGCCATGTCCTCCAGGGCAGCGTCCAAACCTGCCTGGAGCACGAGGGGATGCCCGTGGCCCAGGAAGTGGACCCCGATCCCTCCGATCATGTCGTACTTCACGCTTCCGTCCGCCAGCTCGACGAACGGCCCCCGCCCCACGCCGGAGCCGAGGTAGGGCAGGGCTAGAGGGGCGCCCCGGAGCTCTCCCCACCGTTGCACCGCTTCGGATGCCTGCACCGATAGGGCGGGGTCGGGGGCCCGGATCCCCGTGATCCGGGCCTGCACGTCGCCCACGGCCCCGGCGAGGAGCCGTCGGGCCTCCCGTACCCGCGGGTCGGTGCGCAAGATGTCGGCCGACAGCCTGCTCACGGCACGGCCCCCGCCGAACGACCACCGGGACGACGGGCGGCATCCAGGGTTCGTAAGAACTCCGTCACCAACTCGATCCGTTCCTCCAGGCTGTGCAGGTCCACCCACTCCTCCGGGGTGTGCATGCCGTCTCCACGGGGACCGAGGCCGTCGGCGCACGCAAGCCCTGCGGCCGACAGCAGGTTCGCGTCCGACACCCCCCCGCTGGGCGCCCAGCGGAGCGGCCGACCGGACCGGCCGGCGCATTCCGCCAATCGTTCGTACAGGGCCAGGGTGCGATCGTCGAGGCGTCTCGGCGGTCGGCCGAACTCCCCGTGGATTTCGAGCCGCACGCCGTAACGTGCCTCGATCCGCGCGTGAATTCGGGTGAGCCCCTCGGTGAACCGCTGCACGTCCAGCGGGTCCCGGCACCGTACGTTCCACCGGGCCACCGCGCGCTCCGGGATCACGTTGACCGCCTCCCCGCCCCGGATCTCCCCCACGTTGACGCGAACCCCGGGGGTGTCTCCGGCCCACCGTTCCAGCTCCACCACGAGAGCGGCCAGGGCGTGCACGGCATTTCGGCCCTCGTCCGGGTTGCGGCCCACGTGGGCCCGGCGGCCGTGGACCACCACCGTGAAGTTGCCCGACCCCATCCGGTCGGACACCAGCGCGCCGTCCGAGTGGGAGGGCTCGAACACCAGGGCCGCCTCATACCGGGCGGCCCGGGAGACCAGGAGTGGAGCCGAGGCAGGGGATCCGAGTTCCTCGTCGGGGGCGATCCAGACCCCCCAGCCCACGGCCGGCTCCGGAAGGTCGCCGGACTCGAACCGGCGAAGGGCTTCCCAGGCCACGGCGATGCCGCCCTTGGCGTCGAGGGCGCCGACTCCCCACAGGGCGGGGCGACCGCGGTGGATGCCGCGCTCGGGGGGGCGGGCCGGGGGGAGGGCAGTGTCGGCATGGGCCACGAGCAGGACCTGGGCAGGGGCCGTGGGCCGCTTGACGGCCCACAGGGCGGGCCCCACGGCCACCCTCACGGCCCGGCCGTCTTCGTCCCAGGTGTTCCAGGGGTCGAGGGAGACCAGATCCACGCGGGCACCGAGGGAACGGAACAGGGGGGCGAGGCCGGCGACCATCCTCCGGACCCCGGCGGGGTCCCGGCTCCAGGACGCCGCCCGCACCCACTGCTCGAGCGTTCGGAACAGGTCGTCCATGGAACCCGGGCGTACCGGCGAACCGTTCCCCTTACCGCCGTACGACCAGGTCCAGCCCGACCAGCCGGTCGTCCCTCCGGGTGTACTTGAGGCGGGCCGTGGTTCCGATCTCGACCTCGGACAGCCGAATCTCCCGGCCGTCGATTCGGGGCCTCACCGCCTCGTCCAGGGTCACCCCCACCGTGAGATCTCCCTTGGGCGTGGGGACCTCGAGCACCACGGTCCGGTACGACACGTCCACGGCGCTGACCCGGCCCTCGACGACCCGGACCTCTCCGGGTCGGATGGTGGCCGCCCAGGAGGGCGTGGTGAGGACGGCGGCGAGCAGTAGAAGCCACAAGCCCCTTCGAAGCGCGATCATGGCGACCTCCTTTCCCTGGGGAGAAAGAACCGTCGAACCGCACCACGAACCGTAGCGGATCCCAAGGGGTTGTCAACCGGGCGCGGCTCCCGCCGCGCCCGGCGATCCTACCGTCCGACCGGTCACTTGGTCAGGGGCACCACCACGTACAAGGTGCCGGCGCCCCGTTTGATCAGGAACAGCACGCTCTCCTTGCCCTTGGACTCCGCCAGGGCCTTGCGGTAGGCGTCCAGGTCGGGCACCTCCTGCTGGTTGACCTCGAGGATCACGTCGCCCCGACGGATGCCCGCCTGGGCCGCGGGGCTGCCCGGGACCACCCCCGACACCACCAGGCCCTCGTCGGTGTCCAGGCCGAGGTGTTTCTGGAGCTCCGGGGTGATCTCCTGCACCGTGAGCCCCAGGTCCTCCTGGATGCGGGCCTCGCCGGCCAGCTCCTCCTCCTTGAGCTCGCCCAGGGTCACCTCGAACGTTTTGCGCTTGCCCTTGCGCAGGACCACCACCTCCACCTTGCTACCCGGGGCGTGCTCGGCCACGATCCGGGGGAGCTGGTGCATCTTGTCGATGGCCTGTCCGTCGAACTCCACGATGATGTCGCCCCGGCGAAGCCCGGCCTTGTCCGCGGGGCCGTCCTCCACCACGTCGGAGATCAACGCGCCCCGGGGGGCCTTCAGACCGAACTGCTCGGCCAGGTCCTTCGTGACCTCCTGGATCATGACGCCAAGCCACCCGCGGGTGACCTTGCCGCGCTCTTTGAGCTGGGGCACGATCTCCTTGGCCATGTTCACGGGGATGGCGAAGCCGATCCCGGTGCCCCCCGCCACGATGGCGGTGTTGATGCCCACCACCCGGCCCTCCATGTCAAACAGGGGGCCGCCCGAGTTGCCCGGGTTGATCGCCGCGTCGGTCTGGAGGAAGTTGTCGTAGGGACCGGCACCGATCACCCGCTGTTTCGCGCTGATGATCCCGGCCGTGACGGTGTGCCCGTACCCGAAGGGGTTCCCGATGGCGATCACCCAATCCCCCACCCGGATCTTGTCGCTGTCGCCCACCCGGACCGGGTGGAGCTCGACCCCCTCGGGGTCGATCTTGATCACGGCGAGGTCCGTCTTGGGGTCGGTCCCGACGATCCGCGCCTCGAACTCGTGCTCGTCCGAGAGCCGGACGACGATCTCGTCCGCGCTCTCCACCACGTGGTTGTTGGTCAGGATGTAGCCCTCACGGTCCCAGATGAACCCCGACCCCAGGCTCTGGGTCTTGAACTCCCGGGGCTGGTCCCCAAAGAACCGGTCGAAGAAGTCGTCGCCGAAGAACCGGCGGAACGGGTCGTTGGGCCCGAACCGCGGCAGGTTGCGGAACATCCTTCGGGTCTTCACCACCTTGGTGGTGGAGATGTTGACCACGCTGGGTTTGAGCTTCTCCACGAGGGGCGCGAAGCTCTCCGGCGCCCCTCGGGCCGCAGCGGTCGGGGGGAGAGCGAGGAGGGGGCTCAGGAACAGGGCGAGCACGACCCAAACGAACGTCCGACGATTCATTTCGCATCACCTCCTTCAGGGCTCGCAAGGTCCGACGGGACGGGGAACGGCACCGGACGCGGCCGGCGCCCGCGGCCGGGGCGGCCCCAATATAAGGCCACCGGATGAGGAAGCAATGAGGCCCGGGTTAAAAGCCCGTGAGAACCCGGCGTGGATCAGGCGGTAAGGCGCTCCAGGATGCGGTGGGCCACCGCGGGCAGGTCGGTTTCCGCCCTGGGGTCGTCGGCCACCCTGCCACGCTCGTCCACGTTCTCCAGGAACAGGTTCGCCACGCCCTCGATCCCGAGGACCTCGAACCAGGCGTCCACGATCCGGTGGAGGCAGGTGAACACCGAGTGGGAGGGGCTGCCGGCCGTGGCCAGCAGGGCACCGGCACGGCGGCGCCGGGGCCGCCGGTTGAGGAGGTTCACCCGAGCCCAATGGCACTGGAACCGGTCGATCACGGCCTTCAGGGGGGCGGGCGGGCCCAGGAAGTAGACCGGGCTGCCCACCACCAACGCCGCGGCCCGGTCCACCGCCCGATACACGCCGGGCATGTCGTCGTCGCGGATCACGCACTCTCCGGTCTCGGCGCATCCTCCGCACCCGACGCACGGTCGGACCCGCAGGTCGGCGCAGCGCAACCGCGCCACCGGCGTGCCGGCGTGCTCAAAGGCGGCGGCCAGCCGGTCGAGGAGGAGGTCGGTGTTGCCGCCGCGGCGGGGGCTGCCGTAGACCAGCAGGACCTGCTCTCCCATCGTTCCAGCCTCCCAGCGGAACCCAGGGGGGGTAGTAGTGTTCCGTTTCGCAAAAACGTATACGGATTGCTTCGGTGGGGCTGGGGGCTCCGACGAAGCGCGACGGCCGAGCAGCTTGGGCCGCCCGGCGCCAGGGGAGCGGCCGCGGCGCGTGCCCTCACGCGCCGCAGCGGACCGCGCCGAGGCGGCCCCTGCGAGGCCGTTCAGCGAAGGAGGGGCCCCCAGCCCCACCCCTTGGGAACAGCACGGAATTTCCGGAGCACGACAAGTAGTACCAGAAGGGCAGGGGGGGGCAAGGGGCGGCCGGGCTACTGGAGGGTCTCGGGATCGGGAGGGGTTTCGGACTCGTCCTCCTCGGCCGGGATCCGGTAGTCCTCGCGGAGCCACCGGCCCAGATCGGTGAGCCGGCAGCGTTCGGAGCAGAAGGGGCGGTACGGGTTGTCCTTCCAGACAACCGGTGCCTTGCAGGTGGGGCAGCGCACGGTCATCTCGCACTCCGTCGGGGACGGCAAGGGGGCGTCGCCCCCCGGCCGGAGGTTGCCGGGCGCTACTGTGGCATCGACCCGGGCGACCGCGCAAGCATCGGGCCCTGCTGGGTGGCGCGCGCGTTGCTCACGCGCAGGTGGCGGCCGCCGCCTCCTCCCCGAGCGCCACGTGGTGGGCCTCCACGAACGGAGCCCGCTCCAGGTACGCCCTGAGCAGCGCCGCGTCGCACAGGGTATTGATCTCCCGGGGCAATCCTTCGGAGAGCTGGTGCACGGTGTCCAGCGCCCGGGGCCGGAACATGCACCGCCCGGCCCCGGCGCGCTTGAGCCGGGTGAGCACGTACCGGATCGTCTCCTCCCTCGAGAGGGGCCCCAGGCGCACCGGGACCCCGATCCGCTGGTCCAGCGCCGGGACCGACCGGACCCGGGCAACGAGTTCTGGCCGTCCCACCAACACGAGGGTCAGCACAAATCGGCCACCGAACCGGGGGGGCAGGAGCAGCCGGATCTCGTTCAGCGCTTCCGGCGTCTGGACCGCGTGAGCCCCGTCCATGACCAGCAGGCTCTCCACCCCCCGGCGGTGATTCTCCAGGAGATGGGAGCGGATCTGCGCGCCCAGTTCGGACCTTCCGCCCGAGCCCGGCTCCTGGCCCCACCGCCGCAACGCCTCCCGCAGGAACGTCTCCGGATCCGGGTCAAGCTCCGGCACCACGGCCACGTCGTAGGCCCCCCTCGGCAACGACGCCAGGAACCGGTGACACACGAGGGTCTTCCCGGATCCGGCCGGGCCCGTGAGGAGAACCGGCCCCTTTCTCCGGTTCACCGCGTAGCGCAGCCGCGTCAGGCACTCGTGGTGGGCCCTCGACCCGTAGAAGAAGCGCGGGTCCGGCCGGTTCTCGAACGGGGGCATCCGAAGATTCCAATATGCTTCGTACATGGGGCCCATCCCGGAAAAAGGGTTCGACGCGTCGGGATTCTGATCGGCACCCGGAAAGAAGACTTTAGATCTTTTTCCCGGTTTAACTATGCAAACTTTGCCATCCCGGCCAGCCTCAGCCGGAAGCGGGCCTCAAGACCGCAAAAAGGTTCCTGTCGTAGATCTTCTTGCGCACCATGCTGCCGTTTCCACCCGCAGCACGCCACGCTTTTCATCTCGAGCCGGGGCCAACGCCGGCTCATTCGTGCGGTTCGTCCCGAAACCGCCGGGTACGGGCACGGTGGCCCCGGCGCGTGGGGGTGCGCCGCGAGATGGCGGGCGATCGCGGCTGCAGCAACTCGACCTCGGCTTCGGCAGGCCGCCAGGCGGGCCGTCCGCACGGCGCAGGCTCTGGGTGTCTCTCGGCCCGGGTGTCGCGTGCGGGGCATGGAGGCTATCTTTTTCGGCTGCACGCGAAGCCGGGCCTGAGATTCGCCCCCCCCAAACCCGAACACGGGGCGTGGTCCCGACGCCCCCGAGAGCTTTCGGCGGCGGCTCGAGGGGCGCCAGCCGCCCAGCCCGAGAAACCCAGGGGATTCCCGGGCCCTCCGTGGCCAAACGTCCGATAAGATATATTATGTCAAGTATGAGACAGGGCTCTCCGGGGGAGCTTTTCCTGCGCGGACCGGGCTGGTAGAGTTTGGCCTCCCCTTTTCGTGAACCCACCAGAGGCTCGGGAGGTCTTGCACATGGTTCGCGTACGATGGTTGACGCTGATGGGAGTCCTGGCCGCTCTGATCGCTCCCCCCGGGGCGGCCGGGTTCATGTCGGACGGGTGCGGGTCGGGCAAATGCAGCGACTGCCACACCCTTTCGGTGGACGAGGCGCGCTCGGTGCTGGGCAAGCTGGTGGACGGCGTGCTGGCGGTTCGGGAGGCCGAGATTCCCGGGCTGTGGGAGGTGGACGTGGAGAAACGGGGCCAGAAGCTCCCGGTGTTCCTCGACTACTCCAAGCGGTTCGTGATCACGGGCGACGTGATCGACCTGGGCACCATGACCAGCCTGACCCGCGAGCGCTACATCGACCTGAACCGGATCGACCCGTCGGTCATCCCCCTGGACGACGCCGTGGTGCTCGGGGACCCCAAGGCCCCGATCCGGATCGTGGTGTTCGACGATCCGGAGTGCCCCTTCTGCAAGAAGCTGCACCCGGAGATGAAGAAGCTGGTGAAGCGCCGACCGGACGTGGCGTTCTTCATCAAGATGCTGCCCCTCAAGATCCATCCCACCGCTCGCAAGAAGGCCGAGGCGATCATCTGCTCCAAGTCGCTTCAGATGCTCGAGGACAGCTTCGCGGGGAAATCCCTTCCGGACCCCACCTGCGAGACGGACCAGATCGAGAAGAACGAGCAGCTCGCGAAAAAGATCGGGGTCCGCTCCACCCCCACCCTGGTGTTCCCGGACGGTCGGGTGGTGCCGGGGTACAAGGACGCCGACCGGATCCTGCGTTACCTGGAAAAGGGAGCCGGAGGCTCGCCCCCGGCAGGGGCCACCCGGAAGAGGTCCGATGGGGCAGCGAAGAAGAGTCCTTGATGGGCCTTCGCCCGCATGCCCCTCCGCTTAATGCGTCGTTGAGCGCCCCCCGGAACGCGGCGCGGCGGACCGGCCAGGGGGCCTGGGCGAACGGCACCGGCCCGCCCTCGCCCCGGGCCCGCACCCGATAGAGCCAGAACCCGTTTCCCACCCGCACCGGACCCGCCACCTCTCCGGGTGACGCCCGTTCGAGCAGATCCCGGCCCGGCGTGCCCGGAAACAGGTAACGGCGGCCGAGGGGGCCGCCGAACCGCGCCGATCCGCCCTGGCTCACCTGCTGCGCCACCGCCTCGAAGGGCTCCCCCGCCCTCACCCGATCCAAGGCCGCACGCACGGCCTCCTCCTGAGCCCGGACCCGCTCCGGAGGGTCGTCCGGACTGATGTACCGGAAGATGCCGTCCAGCTCGACCCACGGGGGTTCCCGGACGGATTGTTTCTCTAGTTGTTGCAGGACAGAAGGAATGATTTCCTGAGTTGCAACCTGAAGTTCAGCCCACCGCCGATCCAACCCCTGGAGGCCCCCCCGGGGGATCCTGCCCCCGGTCACCCGGTCCACCAGAGCCCACAGGATCCGGCCGCCCGGGGCCAAAAGGCCGGGGGCCGGCGCGGGCGGCCGGCTGCCCTCACCCCCTCCCCCCCTGCCGACGGTCAACGCCCTCACCCACGGCCCCGGCCCCTCCGGCCGGTCCAGGAGGGTCCCCCAGTCGAACAGACAGAACCGGTCCGCGCCGGCCGAGCGGGCCGCCGCGGCCTCCCGGACGATCTCGTCGGGGTCCTTGATGTACGCGCCGAGGCCGATCCACAGCTCGGTCCCCCAGGGGCTGGCCAGGGGCACGAGGCGGCGGACCTGAGCCGCCACCCGCTCGACCGGGCCGAAGTAGGCCATGGGGTACAGGGCGTCCACCAGGCCCTCGGCGATCCAGGTCCGCCAGTCCTGCCCCTTGTCCCGGTACGCCGGGCCCGGGTCGGGCCACACGGCAGCGGACAGCGCGATCCGGCGTTTGGGGGCCGAGGCCGCGAGCACCCGGCGGACCCGCCGCACCAGGGCCGTGACCTCCCGGGCCCGGGCCTCGGCCCACAGCAGCCCCAGGGTGGTGAGCACCCGGTCCCCCGCCGGCATGCTCCCGGAGGCCCATGCGGCCAGATCCGGTCGGTCCCGGAGTTCGGGAGGCAGCAACCGGGGGTCGAGCCCCCAGATCTCCCGAAACCGGCGGCCCAGGGGGCCGGTCTGGCCGTAGCCGGGGCCTGGGTAGCGGATGAAGTCCAGGTGCACCTCGGACACGGCGTAGGCGTCCACCAGTTCCTCCACGATCCGGGCGAACCGGTCCCGGTAGCCCTGGGAGGCGGGGTCGGCGTACACGCCCTCGATCCAGCCCAGGGCGCGGTCCAGCGGGGAGTAGGTGTCCACCCGACGGCCCCGGTCGTCCGAGAGGATCCACTCGGGGTGGGCCCGCACCGGATGGGCCGGGTCCTGGGGCGGGTCGTCGGCCCCCCACAGGTAGAACACGTTCAGCCAGGTGGCCAGGGGAACCCCTTCGCAGGATTCGAGGGCCAGGCCCAGGGGGTCGTAGCCGGGGGGCCGCCCGGCGAGGGGCTCGGCCCGGGGCGCGAGATGGCTCCGGTACCAGGCGTCCCCCCTTCCCCGGACCTGGACGAGCACCCGGTCGAGGCCCTGCTGCCGTGCGGCCTGGCACGCCCTGCGGACCTCGGAGGGATCGGCGAGCCGGTCCCGCACCACCCAGGCCGCCCTTTGGGGCGCCGGCGCCGCACAGGCCCCCACGAGCCAAAGGGCCGCCGCCGCGGCCCCGATCCGTCTCATGACCGTTTCTCCAGGGCGGCCAGGAGCCGGTCGTGGATGTCCTCGAACCCCCCGTTGGAGAGGACCACCACCACGTCGCCCGGCTCGGCCCGCTCCGCCACGTGGGCCACGATGCCGGAGGCGTCGGAGAACCACCGGGCCTCGACCCCGCGGCGGCGCAGGTCGCGGGCCAGGCGCTCCACGTCGAGCCGTTCGTCCCGGGGCACCTTTTTGGGGTCGGGAACCGACCGCAGGCACACCCGGTCGGTGGCGTGGAAGCAGCCCACGAGCGCCTCCTGGAACACCCGCCGGCGCATGGTGTTCGAGCGAGGCTCCACCACCGCCCAGATCCGCCGGTCCGGGAACCGATCCCGAAACCCCTCGAGGGTAGTCCGGATCGCCGTGGGGTGATGGGCGAAGTCGTCGTACACGCTCACCCCCTGGGCCTCGCCCCGGAGCTCGGCCCGGCGGCGCACCCCCGGAAACGTCGACACGGCCCGACAAAACACCTCGGGCGAGACGCCTGCAAGGGCCAGGCTGGCCGCGGCGGCCAGGAGGTTCCAGGGCTGGTGGGATCCCACCAGCGAGTGCTCGAGCCGCATCGCCACGCCGTCCGGCCCCTCCACCTCGACCGTGGTGCCCGGGCCGGGCCGGGCGGTCCAGTCCGCGGGGTTCCCCCCGGCCGAGTACGTGACCACCCGGCAGGGGGCAGCCGCCGCCAGGGACATGACCTCCGGATCGTCGGCGTTGGCCACCACGGCCCCGGATCGGGGTACGATCCTCACCCCCTGCTCGAAGGCTCGGCGGAGGCGATCCATGTCCGGGTAGATGTCGGCGTGGTCGTACTCCAGGTTGTTGAGCACCAGAACCCACGGCCGGTAGTGCACGAACTTGGGCCGTTTGTCGAAGAAGGCCGTGTCGTACTCATCCCCCTCCAGCACGAACCACTCCCCCTCCCCCACCCGGAACCCGCCCTCCAGGCCCCGGGGCACCCCGCCCACCAGCCACGACGGCTGCGTGCCCGCCTGCTCGAGCACCCAGGCGCACAGGGCCGAGGTGGTGGTCTTGCCGTGGGTGCCGGCCACCACCAGGCACCGGCGGCCGGGCAGGAACGCCCATTCCACGAGTTCCGGGAGGGAGCACCGGGCCAGCCCCCGGTCCAGCACGGCCTCCAGCTCGGGGTTCCCCCGGCTCACGGCGTTGCCCACCACCACCCAGTCCGGGGCCGGGTCCAGGTTGGCCGGATCAAACCGATCGGCCACGGGAATCCCCGCCCGGGCCAGCACGGTGGACATGGGAGGGTACACGCCCTGGTCCGAGCCGGAGACCTCGGCCCCCAGCCTGTGGAGCTCCACGGCCACCGAGGCCATGGCCGTCCCGCAGATGCCGAGGAAATGGAACCTCTGCCCCTTCAAAGCCCCTGGAACAACGTGTTTTATCTGGTTGAACACGCCCGACCTCTTTTGCTACACTTCGACCCGCGTTTGATTTCTGCTCGATTTGGGGAGGGAGACCATGAACCGAGACCAGGCGGTCCCCTACATCCTCGCCGACTCGTTCCTCAAATGGTGGCGGGAGATGGGCTCGCCCGAGATCGGTCCGGCGTTCCAGTACTGGGCGGACCGGGAGAACCTGAAGCCCCGCCGGCGCCACGCGGTGCGCCGGCGGGTCGAGGAGCTCCGGGCCGGCCGTCGGGCCGCATAGGGGGCCCCTGCCCCGGCTCACCCGTACAAACGAAACGGGCGAGTCTGCTCCCACCAGCCTGCGAGGTCGTCCGCCCAGGAGCGCTCCAGATCCCGGGGATCGGCACCGTCCTCCACGGCCCGGCGCACGGCGTCGTCGCCCAGGAGGAGATGGATGGGCAGACGCTCGGTCTCGTACTCGTAAGGCGGAGGCCGCCACCCAAACCCCTGGTCGGACGCCAGCCGCCATAGAGCCGACAGGACGGCCAGCCCGGTTCGGTACGGCCGAAACGCCTGGGGGTCGGTCACGTGCAGGTGGACCCCGCCGCAGGGCCGGCCCGCCCATTTCTGAAAGGTGGGCTCGAACCCCACCGGCCGGAACACGACCCCCGGCAGGTCGTACCGGGCCAGGGCCCGGGCCAGCTCGTCGCCGCGGAGCCACGGCCCGCCCACGATCTCGAACGGCCGGGTGGTGCCCCGGCCCTCGGATGCGTTGGTGCCCTCGAGGAGCACCGTTCCGGGGTACACCAGGGCCGTGTCGAACGCGGGCATGTTGGGCGAGGGCATGACCCAGCGCCGGCCGGTTGCCGGCCACAGGCCGCCGTCCCACCCCTCCAGCTCCACCACCTCCAGCTCACACGCCACGCCCCCGGGCCGGCACATCCATCGGGCCAGCTCGCCCAGGGTGAGGCCGTGGCGCATGGGAATCGGCTCCATCCCCACGAACGAGCGCCATTGGGGCCGGAGCAGGTTTCCCTCGACGGCCCGGCCCAGGGGGTTGGGCCGGTCGAGCACCACCACCTTGACCCCGGCCCGGCCGCAGACCTCCAGCGTCAGCCGAAGGGTCCAGGCGAACGTGTACACCCGGCACCCCACGTCCCACAGGTCCACCAGCATCACGTCCAGCCCCTGCAACCACGCGGGGTCCGGGGCCCGCCGGTCGGCGTACAGGGACCACACCGGGATGCCCAGCGTCGGGTCCACGCCGTGGGGGGTCTCGACCATGTTGTCCTGGACGTCGGCCCTCACCCCGTGCTGGGGGCCGAACAGGGCCTCGAGCCGGACCCCGGGGGTGCTGGCCACCCGGTCCCGGGCCCACCGGAACTCCCGGTCCACGCTGGCGGCGTTCAGAAGAAGCCCCACCCGCTGCCCGGGGCGGACCCAAGGGCGGGGATCCCGGCAGAACCGCTCCAGACCCACGGTGACCATCAGCTCCCCTTTCCCGACTCGCCCGCCCGATCGAGGGCCGCCTTGAACCCGATCGGCCCCACCAGCTCGTTCAGCGTGATGCAGGCCACGAGGAACACGGCCACGCTGGGTCCCCACTCGGGGAACCGGCGGGCAAGATCGCTGGCCAGTCCCAGGCTGACCCCGGCCTGGGTGAAAAACGCCATGCCGCTGTAGCGGCGAAACGCCCTGCCCTGTCCCGCCACCGTGGACCCGATCCACCCCGCGGCCACCAGCAGGGTCATCCGGGCCGCCACGAACACCAGGGCCAGGTGCCACACCGACCCCAGCACCGGCAGGTTCAGGTGGACCCCGGCGGTGGAGAAGAACACGATGAAGATCGGGAGCGCCACCGCCCGCAGCCCCTCGGCCAGCGCCTCGCCCTCGCGGGTGAAGTTCTGGACCGCGAACCCGGCCGCGGTGGCGATGAGCAGGGGCTCCAGGTGCACCGCGGTGCCGTACTCGGCCTCGAACCACTGGGCCAGCCAGCGCGAGAACTCCGACACCAGAAGCCCCGTCATCATCAGCACCACCGGCAGGTACCCCCGCAGCCGACGGATGTAGAGCGCCAGGGCCCCGCCCAGCACGAACCCGGCCACCACCGACGCGGCCAGCTGGCCGGCCACCGCGGCCAGGAACGCGGCGTCCATGCCGGCGCCGGTGAGCACCGAGCCCCCCACCGACGCGGCCAGGGCGAAGAGGAGGATCACCACGCTGTCCATCAGCACCGTGACCCCGAACACCGTATCGGTGAACGGGCCCGCGGCCCGGCAGTCCCGGATGATGGCGATGGCCGAGGTGGGGGACCGGGCGATGCCGATCACCCCGATCAGGGCCCCCACGACCCAGACGCCCGGGCCGCTCAGGTCCAACTGAAACGGCAGCCAAGGCCGGGCCAGGTAGGTGAGCCCGGCCAGGCCGGGAACGACGAGCAGCACCATGCCGGCCGCGATGCCGGCGATCGCCCGGAACCGGGCCCGCAGGGTGGACAGCCGCAGCTCCCCCCCGGCGGTCAGGGCGATGAAGGTCAGGGCCAGGTCGTCGATGGCCTTCATGCGGTGGGCCCAGTCGGAGTCGATGAGCCCCAGAGCGTGGGGTCCGCTCAGCACCCCGGCCATGATGTAGCCGCTGATGCGGGGCAGGCGCAGCCGGGCGAACACCTCCCCCAGGAGGTACGCCTCGAGGAGCAGGAACCCGTAGTTGGCGGACAGCAGGGCGGGCTCGAACCGGGCCTCCCCCAGGGGGATCCGGTCCACCAGGGCCATGATCCCGGCGAGGCCGGCGGCGAACGCGAGCCGCAGCCACAGGCCGGACCATCCACGGGCGGAAGCGGTCTCGGCCACGGCTCACGCCTTCCGGTACGCCCAGCCGTAGTAGGCCGAGCTCACCAGGTCGTTGACGATCACCCCGGTGAGCACGGCCGCGGCGCCATCGCTGACCCCATGGGAGGGGAACAGCAGCATCAGGTTGACCATCAGGGCCACGCTCATCTCGCTCTGGGCGAGCACGCCCCAGCCCAGGGACCGCACCCCTCCGCGGGGGTTCAGCACCCAGCCGGCGGCGGCGCCTCCTGCGATTTTGCCCGCGAACCGGGCCGCCACGTACACGGCGGTGACCAGCCACGCCCCCCCGCCCAGCAGCCCCCACCAGGCCCCGGCCACCAGGAGCATTAGAAAGTAGATCGGCTTCTCGACCCGCAGCAGGCGGTCGTGGGCCGCCCGGGCCCCAGGATGCGCGTTGGCCACGATGCACCCCGCCACCGCATTGACCAGCACCGGCGACAGCCCGGCGTAGGCCGACAGCCCGCCGGTGAACAACACCGTGCCAGCCAGCACCGGAAGCTCGGCCTCCCGGGTGCGGGCCACCCCCATGGCCCCCAGCAGGATCACGGAGGACGCCAGGGCGAACCCCAGGGTCTGGGCCAGCCGGATCCACCCGCCGGGCACGAACCAGCACAGGGCCGCCCCGAACAGCACCACCCCCCACAGGTCGTCGAAGGCCGAGCAGAACCGCAGGAACCGAAACGTGGGGTTCCGGCCCAGGGAGGTATGGCGGTCCACCAGGAACAGGAACGCGGTGGAGGTTCCCAGGCCCGAGGCGGCCAGGGCCAGGGCCAGGGGAACCGACGCGTCACCCCCGCGGGCCAGCACCCACCCCAACGAGCCGAACAGCGTGGCGAGCACCACCCCGTTGAGGGCCGCGCTGGCCGCGAACATGCGGCCCGGCAGCCGGCGCAGGTCGGCCGCCTCGAACTGCAGACCGAACACGAACCCCAGGTACCCCAGGCCCAGGCCCACGAACGGCTCGAGCCCCTGCAGCGTGGCCCGGTCGAGCACGCCGGTGATGCGGGGGCTCAACAGCAGGCCCAACACCAGGAACTCCGCTCCGGTCAGGTAGAAGAACCGCCCGAACCGCCCGGCCCGCACCCGGCCGAGCCAGCGCTGTGAGACCGCCAGCCCCAGGGCCAGGAACACGGCGATGCCCACCAGTTCCCGCAATCCCCTAGCCTCCTTCGAGCACGTGGCGATCGAGCACGAACGCCGTCAGGGTCCCCTCGAGCACCCGCCGGCCGGCCGCCTCGATCTCCACCCGGACCTTGCGCCTCTTGCCGCCGGCCTCCACCACCCGGGCACGGGCCTCCATGACCTCGCCTACCCGCACGGGCGCCGTGAACCGGACCTCGGCCGCTCCCAGGACCACGTTCGGGTGGTTCACCGCCATCATGACCGCATAGTCGGCCAGGCCGAAGGTGAACCCGCCGTGGACGAGGCCCCGGTCGTCCGCGGCCATCTCGGGCCGGGTCGCGAGCCGGGCCCGGCACTCCCCTTCCGCCAGCTCCACCACCTCGCCCACCCAATCGGGGTGGATCGCCAGGTGCGTCCTGGGTTCCATCGCTTCACCTCCTGCCATGTAACTTCGGTCGTCGGTCCACGGTCGTCGGTCTGGGGCCTTCGGCCCGCTGGGCAACCGAGCGGCCGAGCGGCTCTCGAGCCGCGCCAAAGCTCGGGGGTCTGCTGGAGAGCCGAGTGCGGGTACTTGGCTCGCCGCGCCCTCCGAACGCCCGGATCGCCTCCGGATCCCAAGGGTTCCGCTATCGGGGCCTGGATCGACGCGCAAGGGGCATGAGAAGACGCGGCGATCGGATGCCGCACTCGCGCCCGGCCGGAAGCGGGCCCCACGCCCCTGCGGCCACCTGCGCGCCTCTATAGTCGCCGGGCTAATCGTAACGGGCCGAGGCCCCCAAAACTTCTCTAGTCTCTAGCCCGCCGGAGTGTCGGCCGGTCCCGAGTATACCCTGGAATCGCCCCCGGCGCCCTGCTATAGTCCGCCCCGCCCGGGAAGGAGCCGAGCCCGGGAGCCTTGTCTCGCCCCGCTCGAGAGGTTGGGATGCCCGACGTCCGCTTGTTGTACCGTTTGGTCGAGCGCCGCGCCGTCCAGGAGGACTGGGCCGGGGTGCTCGCCCTGATCGACCGGATCCGGGAGATCCAGGGGACCTCCCCGGACCCGGAGGATCGGTTCTTCCTCGGGTTCCACCGGGGGCTGGCCCTGGTGGAGACCGGGGCCCCGTCCGAAGCGGTGCCCCTTCTGGCCGAGGTTGTGGAGATCGACCCGGACCACGTGGCCGCCCGGCTCCTCCTCGCCGACGCCCTCCTGCGGGACTCCCGTTGGGACGAGGCCCGCGCCCAGCTGGAGGCCGCGCTGGAACGGGCGCCGGACCATCCGGGCTGCCTGTGCGCCCTGGGCTGGGTGTTGTACCAGCGCGGAGAGCGCGCCCGGGGCCGGCAGCTGTTGGAGCGGGCCACGGAGCTCCACCCCCACTACCCCCCGGGCCACGTGGACCTGGGGCTGATCCTGGCCGGCGAGGCCCGGTGGGAGGAGGCCGAGTTCCACCTGGAGGCCGCCATGGCCCTGACCCCGGACGACGCGGACGTGGCCGAGGCCCTCCGGGTGGTGCGGGAGGGCCGGGCCGGCGAGGCCGTGGAGCGCCAGCAGGTGCGGGCCCTCCTGCCGGAGATCCGGGCCCAGAGGCGGGGCTTGACCCCGGAGGAGAGGCAGGTGCTGCGGCGGCTGCGCGCCTGGCTCCGGAGCCACGGGGCGACCCACCTGGAGGTCCTCCTGGTGGAAGGGGTGTGGGCCGAGGTGGCCGCGGCCGGCAGCCGGCCCCGCCGGTTGGACGACGGATGGGCCGCGGGGCTCGCCTGGGCCTGCCACCGGATGCTCGGGCATTCGGTCCGCCGCCGGGAGGTGGCCCGGCACTGGGGCGTGTCGGTCGACATCCTGGCCCGCCGGTATCGGGTGATCCGCCGGCTCCTCGACGCGGCCGACGCCTGGCCCCCCGAGGACGACCTGCCCCTGCCCTCTCCGACCGCATCGACGGTGCCGGCCGCCCTGATCCCGGTGGACTTCCAGAGCCGCCGGAGGCTGCCCGCCACCACGCCCTGCCCGTGCGGCAGCGGTCTGCCCGTGGAGACCTGCCGGCACACCGAGCCCGCCAACAAGGGGTGACTTCCGCTAGGACGCTGGGAGGCTGGGACGCTAGGACGCCTAAAAACCTCCCTGATTTCAGATCGTTTCAAGCACGGCCCCGCATCCTTGGCGTCACCTCACCGTCTCGGTGGGGCATGGGGTCTGCTGGAGAGCCCGCCCGCCTAACAGGCCGAGCCCCCCAAGATTTTCTCTAGTTTCCAGTCTCCAGTTTCTAGTCTCTAGATGGTCCCGCACAGGGCCTGACGAGGTTTCCTAGCCGGAGCCGGCCCGAAATCGCTGGGACACCTCTACCAGCAGATCCAGAATCGCCTCGGCCAAGCCTTCGTCCAGGCCGCCCATGCCGCACGACGGGGTGAGGAGACATCCCCTCCGCAGCAGGGACGGATCCACCCCGGCGCGGGCGAACCGTTCCATGGCTCCCACGAGCCGCCGGACCAGGTCCGGCGCCCCCACCCACCGGGCCTCCTCCGAGGTGGGCACGATTCCCCACGCGATCACCCCGCCCCGCTCCAAAAACCCCTGGGCCTCCCGGGGGTACAGGAGCATCTTGTCCAGGTAGTGGTAGGCGTCGAAGTTGACGATGTGGACTCCGCTTTCGAACAGCAGGCCCCAGTCGGTGTTTCCGCAACAGTGCACCCCCACCCACGCCGGTTCCCCGGCCAGGGCCTCGAGGGTGGGCCGCCACAGGTCCAGCACCATCTCGCGGGTCAGGCTCGAGTAGGCCGATCCGAACACCTCCATGACCGGCTCGTCGAGGAACACGATCACCGGCGCCCCGACCCCCTTGAGCCGCCGCACCTGCCACAGCGCCTTCAGCGAGACGAGCTGGGCCACGGCCTCCCGAAACCCCTCGTCGTGGATCACCTCGCGCCCCTCAGGGTCCTTGAGCGAGGTGGCCATGGTGACCGGGCCGGTGACGTGGGCCTTCACGCACCGCAGATCGGTCGGCCGCTCCTGGACGAGGAGCCGCTCCAGGGCATAGAATCCCGGTGCCCGGTCGGCACCCAGAGCGAACGCCTCCAGGTCTCCCCCGAGGACCTTCTCGTAGAACCGCTCCAGGGCCGCGGCCGCCCGGTCGGGGCCCGGGATCCGCAGGTGGGCGTCCGCGGGGAACCCCTCGACGTACTGGGGCACCATGCCCTCCTGGGGGCTCCGGCGGGGCAACTGGGGCCAGAAGGGCAGCTCCCGAAGCCGACGCCACACCGCTGCCACGGCGACGTCCGGATCGGTGTGGGGCAAGCTGCCGATGCCGGTGGCCAGCCCACCGGGGGACAGAACGTTCCACAGTTCCGTCGCAGAGTTCCGAAGGGAAACCGCAGCCATGGGGAAAACCGTCCTTTCCGTGGGGTTCTGGATCGTAGGGGCCCTGGTGTTGATCGGGAGTTGGCGCGCGGGGGGATGGGGCCTCGGGGTGCCGGTGTGCACGGGACTGGCCCTGGGCGTGGCCGGCCTGGACGTGTTCCGTCACCGGGAGACGCTGACCTGGGACTGGGCCCTGGTCCGAACCCTGCTCCACCTGGCCGCGGCCGTGGCCCTGGCCTCGGCGGTGTTGTTCGCCCTGGCCCACCTGCTGGTCACCGGCCGGTTCGGGTTCAACTGATCCGCGCGGGCGCCCTCAGGATCTCTGCCGAGACAGACCCTCGGCCTTCAGGATCGAGCGGGTGCGCATGCGCTCCTCGCGGCGGTGGAGGGCCGCCTCCCAGCGCCGGCGGTCCTCGTCGGTCTCCAGCACCAGGGGGGGCACGGGCCGGGGTTTGCCGTGCTCGTCCAGGGCGACGAAGGTGAGATAGGCCGAAGCCGTGTGGCGAACCACCCCGGTCTTGGGGTCCTCGGCCTCCACCCGCACCCCCACCTCCATGCTGGTCCGCCCCACGTAGTTCATGGAAGCCTTCAGCACCACCAGGTTGCCCACGTACACGGGCGCGTGGAAGTCGAGCCGGTCGATGGAGGCGGTGACCGCGTTGCCCCGGCAGTGGCGGAACGCCACCACGCCGGCCGCGTCGTCGATCATCTTCATGATCATGCCGCCGTGCACGTTGCCGGCCAGGTTCGCGTGTTGGGGCAGCATCATCTCGGCCACCTCCACGCGGGTCTCGGAAACCCTCCGGCCTTCCTCACCCATCCGGTTCCTCCTCCGTCGGCTTGGCTCCGCCGTCCCGGGCCGTGTCGGCCCGCAACCCGTCGGCCTCGGCCACCAGGGTGCGCACGATGTCGTGGAACCCCAGCAGGCTGTCGGACGCGCTCTCCCCGGACTCGGCCACCGCGTTCAGGTGCCCTTCCAGGGCGGCCGCGGCCCGACGCTGATCCTCGAGCAGGCTGCCGATCTCCTCCACCTCGCGGGCGAAGCTCGCCATGAGCTCCGCGGTCTCCCGCCCGGTGTCCCGGTGGCTGTCGGCCGCGGCCCGCAGGGACTGGCTCAACGCCGCCAGGGTCTGGTTCAGGGCCTGGACCCGGTCCATCTCCTGCATCCCCTGGTCCAGGTTCTCGGCCACCTTATGGAGGCTTGCGTTCACCTCGTCCGCCGCGCTCACCATGGCCCGGGCCTGCTCGTCCTGGGTCTGGGCCGCACCGGCGATCCCCCGGGCCTCCTCCACGGCTGCGGTGACCGCCCGCTCGATCTGCTCGATCTCCTCCCCCGCCTTGGCGCCGAGCCCCCTGCCCTCCTCCACCGCCTCGAGGCTCTCGGCCAGACCCCGGTTGGCCTCGGAGATGTTGGCCTGCACCCCCCGGATCAGCTCCCCGATCTGGGCCGCGTTCTCCCGGGTCCGGCGGGCCAGGCTGCGGATCTGGTCCGCCACCACCGCGAAGGCGGCCCCTTTCTCCCCGGCCTGGGCCGCCAGGATCGCCGCGTTCAGCGACAGCAGGCCGGTCTCCTCGGCCACCTCGGTGATCACGGCCAGGATGCCCTCGATCTCCCGGCTCTGCTCGCCCAGGGCCTGCACCGCCCGGCCCAGGTTCTCTGAGGCCCCCCGGATCCGATCGATCCCTTCGCCCACCCGCCGAACGGCGTCCTTTCCTCCCCGGGCCGAGCTCTCCACGTCCTGGAACAGGGCCAGGCTGCGGTCGATCCGCCGCCGGATCTCACCCATGGCCCGCCCCACCTGGGCCACGAACGCGGTGGTCCGGTCGCTGGCCTCGCTCACCCGGTCCACGTTGCCGTGGATCTCCCGGAGCGCCCCGTAGATCTGGGCGATGGAGGCCGTGGCCTCCTCCACCGACCGGTTCAGGGTCTCGGCGCCGGAGAAGAGCTCCTCCGTGCTCTGGGACAGGGTGTCCATGAACGCCAGGCCCTGGCTGCTGGCCTCGCGCACCCGCTCGGCCCGCTCCCAGACCCGCTCCCCGGCCTCGCCCATGGTGCGAAGCCCGTCCCGGGACCCTCGCACCGACTCGCCGAGGGTGTCGATGACCCACCCCAGGAGGGTCGCGTGCTCCTGGAGCTTGCGCACCACGTCCCGGATCGCGTCCCCGTGGGTGTCCAGCCGCCGGAACCGCTCCTGCAGCTCGTCCGCCAAGGGGGCCGACGGACCCTCCGGGTCGGCCTCCGCCAGATCCAGCAGCTCCGCCAGGCTGCCGGGTGGGGTCGCCCCCCGCCCGGGAATCAGCCCCGCCGCGAGGCCGGCCACCGCCAACCCGACCCCCGCCGGGCCGAACCCAGCCCACGCCAACCCGGCCCCCGCCACCCCGAGTCCGCCCGCCACCCACGCCGCGACGGGCCACCGGCTACGCCCCATGGCCGCACTCCCTTCGTCAACCGTGCCCACTTCGGTTTCGGTTCGGCCGTTTGGGGCTTGGGCTTGAGACGAGGGAAGGCTCGGGCCTCCAGAACCGCTCCTCCAACCGGTCCAGAAGCGGCGCAAGGGTGTCGGGCCGACGGGCGCTGACCGCCACCCCCTCCCAATGGGCCGCCAGCCGCTCGGCCACCCCAGGGGCCAGGAGGTCGGCCTTGTTGAATACCCGCAGCACGGGCTTGTCGCCCAGGCCCAGGTCGCGCAGCAACCGCTCCACCGCCCGGATCTGCTCCTCGAACCCCGGGTTGGCGGCATCGACCACGTGCAGCAGCAGGTCCGCGTCCTCCAGCTCTTCCAGGGTCGCCCGGAAGGCCCCCACCAACCCCTCGGGCAGGTCCCGCAGGAACCCCACGGTGTCGGTGATGATCACCTCGCGCTCCCGGGGGAACCGGAGCCGGCGGGTCGCGGTGTCGAGGGTGGCAAACAACAGGTCCTCGGTCAACACCCGGGAACGGGTCAGGGCGTTGAGCAGGGTGCTCTTGCCCGCGTTGGTGTACCCCACGATGCTCACGATGGGCACGCCCGCCCGCACCCTTTTGCGCCTGCGCTGGGTCCGGCCGCGGGCCAGGGCCTCGAGGCGCCTCTCCAGATGCGCGATCCGGTCGCGCACCCGGCGGCGGTCCACCTCCAGCTTTGTCTCGCCGGGGCCCCTGCCGCCGATCC
Source organism: Deferrisoma camini S3R1 (assembly GCF_000526155.1). NCBI lineage: Bacteria > Pseudomonadati > Thermodesulfobacteriota > Deferrisomatia > Deferrisomatales > Deferrisomataceae > Deferrisoma > Deferrisoma camini. The sequence goes on from NZ_JAFN01000001.1 coordinate 1,061,784, forward strand.
CGCCGGTGAGCCGGCTCATGGCCAGCCCCTTGCCCCGGAGCCGCGGCAGGATGTACCGCAGTTGGGCCAGCTCCACCTGCACCTTGCCGTCGGGGGTGTGGGCCCGCCGGGCAAAGATGTCGAGGATGAGCTGGGTGCGGTCGATCACCCGGATGTCGGCCAACTCCGCGATGGCCTGGGCCTGGGCCGGCGACAGCTCCTGATCGAACACGAGGAGGTCCGCCCCCTTCTGCAGGGCCGACGCCACCACGTCCCGCAGCCGCCCCTCGCCCAGGAGGTACCGGGGGTTGATCCGGCGGGGCCGCTGGACCACGGTCTCCAGGGGCTCGACCCCGGCGGTCCGGCACAGGTCCGTGAGCTCCCTCATCCGGTCCTCCACCTCGTGCCGGGGCAGGGTGGAGACGTGGATCAGGATGGCCCGGTCCGTGGCCCTGCGCAGGTCCACCCCCCGGGTCTGCTGGCTGGCGATCTCCTCCTCGAGGGCGCGGATGAACTCCCCGAACCGCAGGGACAGGGCGTAGAAATCCACCGGCGGCAAGACGCGGTGGGTGTCTCCCCGAGGGTTGGGGGGCAGGAGGTGGGCCAGGCGCACCGCGCCGGGCCGGCCCTCCGCCGTGACCTCGACCGCGGCCATGACGTCGAGCCTCAGCAGCGTCAGGTCGGCCAGGTCGTCGTCGTTCAGGGGCTCCCCGCGCAGGTGGGTGTGAACGCACCGGACCCCCCGGAGCTTTCCCCTGCCCAGGCCGTGGCGGGACAGGTCCGGAATCAGGATGCCCGCCTCGTCCCCCACGACCACGTGGAGCACAGTGCCCTTACGGTCCACCAGCACCCCCACCTGCCGGCCGGTCTCCCGGCTCAGGTGGGTCATCCGGGCGACCAGCTCGGCGGTGATCAGATCCTCGTCGGGGATCCGTCGCCGGTACAACCTCTCCAGCGCCCGGATCTGACTGGGTTTGAGACCGGTGAGGTTTCCTTGGACCTGCGGGATGGAGGACCTCCTCCCTGCGGGTGGCTGCGCTAGGACCCGGCCGGTGCCCTCTCATGCCGGCCGATCTCGTCTCACGGATCCGAGTCTAGCACCCTTCCCCGTCTTCCAGGAAGCGGACCCACTCGTCCATCCCCTGCCCGGTTCGGGCCGACACCACGAACACCCGAAGCCGGGGGTTCACGGACCTGGCGTTGCGAACCAGCAGGTCCAGGTCGAACTCCAGGTGGGGCAGCAGGTCGGCCTTGGTGACCACCACCACCGAGGCCGCGTGGAACAGGGCCGGGTACTTGACCGGCTTGTCCTCGCCCTCGGTCACGCTGACCAGGGCCACCTTGTCGTCCTCGCCCAGGTCGTAGGAGGCCGGGCACACCAGGTTCCCCACGTTCTCGATCACCAGCAGATCCAAGGGATCCGGGTGGCGCTGCCGAAGGGCGGCGAACGCCCGGCGCACCATGGCCGCGTCCAGGTGGCAGGCCCCGCCCGTGACCACGGCCTCCACGGGCACCCCCGTGGCGGCCACCCGCACCGCATCGTTCTCGGTCTGCACGTCCCCCTCGATCACCCCAACCCGGATCCGGCCGGCCAGCCGGGTCAGGGTGGCCACGAGCAGGGTGGTCTTGCCGGTGCCCGGGCTCGAGATCAGATTGATCGCCCGCCGGACCCCCGCGTCGCGGAACATCTGTCGATTCGCCATGGCGAGCGCATCATTACGGGCCAAAACCTTCTGTTCCACCTGAAGTTCGGTCATGGGTCCTCCACGTCCAACTCCGCCAACAGGAGTTCGTCCCCGGCCACCAGCTCGGCCCCTTCCTGCCCGCACCGGGGGCAGGGGTCGAAGTACCCGCACGCGCCGAACCGGGTTCCGCAGCCGCTGCACTCGAACTCGGCCTCCCGCACCTCGATCTCGACGGCGGCGGCACCCAGCATCTCGCCCTCCCGCAGGGTCTCGAGGGCGAACCGAAGCGTCTCGGGCTCCACGCCCGACCACCGGCCCACGACCACCTTCAGCCGGACGATCCGTCGGGCCCCTTCCCTCTCCGCGGTCTCCCGGGCCAGGCGAAGCACTTCCATGGCGATGCCGGTCTCGTGCATGGGCAAAACCTTGGGCTTTCGGCCCGATGGAGGGCTGGGAAGCCCCTTTCGGCCGCTGCGCGACCCTACAGACGGAGAAGGGTAACTTGCGCTGGCCCGGGGCCATTGCCGGAGGCGGGCATGGGGTCTGCTTCCGGCCGCGCGCGGCTCTCCAGCAGACCCCATGCCCCCCGGACCATCCAACGTCCTAACGTCCCAACGTCCTAGCGTCCAATCAACTTCGGTCGTCGGTCGGGACGGCTCCCGTGCCGCCCCAAGGCTTCGGGGACATGGGTGCGACAGGGAGGCCCTTATAGGGGCGGAGCGCTCCGGGTGTCAAACGCTCCTCGGGTTTTCCGCCCGCCGCGGCTTGTGGTACTAATCGCAGCGAGCGCCGGGCCGGGCTCGGCGACGCAAACGGTTCCAGCTTTCCAGCCTTCTAGCCTTTTGGCCTTCCAGCCCAGCGGGCCGAAGGCCCGTCCTTCGGAGGAATCCCATGGCCGACATCAAGAAGATCTACCGCACCGTGATGGACGACCACTTCCCGGACCGGTTGACCATCACCTTCGGCGACCAGACCCTGGTGTACCGGAAGCGCTCCTGGAAGCTCCCCGACGCCTCCGGCCAGGTGGTGGAGAAGGGCCTCCGGTACGGCGAGAACCCCGGGCAAGAAGCGGCGCTGTACGAGCTGGTGGGGGGGAACCTCGCCCTCGGGGAGTGCCGGCTCATCGAGCCGGGGTGGGGGCTGGTGTCGGCCCTGGCCGAGGAGCACATGATCCAGGCCGGCAAGCACCCCGGGAAGATCAACCTCACCGACGTGGACAACGGCCTGAACATCCTGCGCTACCTGATGGGCCGGCCCACCGCGGTGATCCTCAAGCACAACAACCCCTGCGGGGCGGCCGAGGCCGACGACCTGGAGACCGCCTTCCGCCGGGCGTTCCGGGCCGACCGGATCGCCGCCTTCGGCGGCGCGGTGGTGCTGAACCGCCCGTTGGACCGGGCCACGGCCGAGGCCGTGGTGGAGCAGTACCTGGAGGTGGTGGCCGCGCCCGACTATGAAGAGGGGGCGGTCGAGGTGCTGCGGCGCCGCAAGGATCTGCGGATCCTCGCGGTGCCCCGCATGGACCGCCTGGCCGAGTACCGGGACCGCCGGTTCGTGGACTTCAAGAGCCTGATCGACGGCGGCCTGATCGTGCAGCAGTCCCCCTTGAACGCGGTGCAGAGCCCCTCGGACTTCCAGCCCGCCGTGGCCCAACGGGACGGCCGCGAGGTTCGGGTCGTCCGGGTCCCCACGGCCGAGGAGCTCGATGACCTGTTCTTCGGGTGGTGCGTGGAGCAGGGGGTCACCTCCAACTCGGTGCTGTACGTGAAGGACCGGTGCACGGTGGGCATCGGCACGGGCGAGCAGGACCGGGTCGGGGTGGCCGAGATCGCCGTGTTCAAGGCCTACACCAAGTATGCGGACGCCCTGTGCTACGACCGCCACGGTCTGCCCCTGAAGGAGCTGGAGCTCCGGGTGGAGCGGGGGCAGGCCGACCCCGCGGCCCTGGAGGAGATCCGGGCAGAGACCCGGAAGGCCAAGGGAGGGCTCATCGGGTCCGCCATGATCAGCGACGCGTTCTTCCCGTTTCGCGACGGGGTGGACGTGGGGCTCCGGGAGGGGGTCACCGCCGTGTGTCAGCCGGGCGGGGCCAACCGGGACTGGGAGGTGATCGAGGCGGTGAACGAGGCCGGCGCCACGATGGTGTTCACCGGCCAGAGGTGCTTCAAACACTGAGATGCGCAGATGCGGACGCCAGGACGCTAGCCCGCATTATTCATGAGCGTTCGTCGCGAAACCGTCGAGTGTGCGTCAGATCGGGGCAAGCGCAGCGCCGAGGGGCGCAGGCGTACTGGACGGTACGTCGAGCCCCGAGGCGCGAGCACGCCCCGAGATGGCGTGCAATCGGCGGTTGCAGCAGAAGGCTTCATGAATAATGCGGGCTAGAACCCGCAGACGTTGGGATGTTTCGCTCTTCCCGTCCGAACGTCCCAGCGTCCCAACGTCCGCACGGCCTAACGTTCCCACGGAGACAGGGATGCCTCTTTCCGAAAAGGCCCGGTCGTTCACCGAGTCGGTGATCCGGGAGATGACGCGCCACGCCATGGCCCACGGGGCCGTAAACCTGGCCCAGGGGTTCCCCGACTTCCCCTGCCCCCAAGAGCTCAAAGACGCGGCCTGCCGGGCCCTGCAGGCCGACGTGAACCAGTACGCGATCACGTGGGGGGCCAAGGGGTTCCGGGACGCCCTGGCCGAGAAGACCCGTCGGTTCCTGGGGATCGAGGTGGATCCCGAGACCGAGATCACGGTGACCTGCGGATCCACCGAGGCCATGATCGCGAGCCTGCTTGCGGTGGTGGATCCGGGGGACGAGGTGATCGTGTTCGAGCCGTTCTACGAGAACTACGGCCCGGATGCGGTGCTGTGCGGGGCGGTTCCGCGGTACGTGCCGCTGCGGCCCCTCGAGGAGGGCAGGCAGAGGCGGTGGGGGTTTGACCCGGACGAGCTGGCCCGGGCGTTCACCCCCAGGACCCGCGCCCTGGTGCTCAACACCCCCCAGAACCCCACGGGCAAGGTGTTCACCCGGGAGGAGCTCGAGGCGATCGCCGAGCTGTGCGTCCGCCACGACGTGGTGGCCGTGACCGACGAGATCTACGAGCACATCGTGTTCGACGGCCGCACTCACACGGCCATGGCCACCCTTCCCGGCATGCGGCAGCGCACGATCACGATCAGCGGGCTGAGCAAGACCTACTCCGTGACCGGATGGCGGGTCGGGTACGCCATCGCTCCGGCCCACCTCACGGCCGGCATCCGCAAGGTCCACGACTTCCTCACGGTGGGTGCGGCCGCTCCCCTCCAAGAGGCCGGGGCGGTGGCCCTGGCTCTTCCCCCCTCGTACTACGAGCGCCTCAGCGCGTCGTACCAGGCCAAGAGGGACCGGTTCGTCCCCCGGCTCGAGGCGCTGGGGTTCCGGTGCTACCCGCCCGAGGGAGCCTACTACGTCATGGCCGACATTCGGGGGTTCGGCGCCGGGGACGACACGGCGTTCGCCCTGGAGCTGGTGAGGGAGGCCGGGGTGGCGGTGGTGCCGGGGTCGAGCTTCTTCTCCGACCCCGCCCTCGGCCGCCATCTCGTCCGTTTCTGTTTTTGCAAGCGCGACGACACGCTGGACGAGGCCCTGGACCGGTTGGAGGCGTGGGCCGGGCGGAAAGGAGGGTCGATCCGGGGCGCCGGGTGAACGCATTACGAGGAGGTGCGGCAATGGACGGAACTCGCGCGTGGGTTCGGGACCGGTTCGGGGAGGTTCTGGAGCTGGTGGCCCGCCGGGCACCGGAGGTGGACCGGACGGCCGAGTTCCCCGAGGACGTGCTCAGGGCCTATCAGGAGGCGGGCCTCATGGCGGCCCAGGTGCCCCCCGATCTGGGGGGGCTGGGCCTCACCCACCTTCAGTTCGCAGCGGTCGTGGAGGAGGTGGCCCGCCACTCGGGGGCGCTGTCGTTGCTCCTCATCGTGCAGGCGGTGGGCCTCCTTCCCATCCTGCTGCGGCCCGAGTTCCCGCGGCGCGACGAGGTGCTCACCCGGGTCACCCGGTCGGGCGCCCTGGTGGGGTTCGCGCTCACCGAGCCGCCGTCCGGCTCCGACGCCTACAACATGCGCACCGAGGTGGTCCAGCGGGACGGCGCCCACCGGCTCACCGGCGTCAAGTACCTGATCACCAACGCCGGAAGGGCCCACGCCTACGTCGTGTTCACCAACTTCCGGGAGCCTGGGCTCAAGCACGTGGCCGCCTACCTGGTCGACGCCGACCGGGAAGGGGTGCGGGTGGGCCCCGCAAACCGCCTGCTGGGGATGCGGGGGATCCCCACGGCCTCGATCCACTTCGACGACGTGGCCGTGGACGAGGCCGACCGGATCGGCGGTAAGAACGAGGGTTACGTGCTGGCCATGGACACCCTGAACATCTCCCGGCCCTGGATCGGGGCCCAGGCCGTGGGGCTGGCCAGGGGGGCCCTGGACACCGCCATGCAGTTCGCCTGCCAGCGCAAGGTCATGGGCGAGCCCCTGATCGACAAGCAGGCGTTCCGGTTCACCCTGGCGGAGGTGGCGGCGCGGATCGAGGCGGCCAGCGCCCTGGTGGAGCGGACCTCCCGCATGATCGACGCCGGCCGCGAGGACTACACGGCCCAGTCGGCCATGTGCAAGCTGGTGGCCACCGACACGGCCATGTGGGCGTGCGAGCGGGCCCTGCAGATGCTCGGCGGACCCGGGTGCATCGCGGGAAACCGGGCGGAACGGGCGTTCCGGGACGTAAAGATCACCCAGATCTATGAAGGCACCAACGAGGTCCAGAAGATACTGGTGGCCCGGGAGCTGGTGCAGGCCGCCCGGGCCCGCCGGCCGGCGGCGGCCGGAACCGCGCCCGAGCTGCTGACCTGAGCCCGCTCCGTTTTCTGCGGCTACCCTTCCCCGCCGGGGTCCTGCAACGCCACGGCCAGGAACCCGGCCGCCCGGCGGGCCACCTCGTCCTCGCGGCCCCACAGGAAGTGGTCGGCCCCTTCCAGGACCGCTCGCTCCTTGGGGGCAGGGAGCCCCTGGAACCAGGACTCCAGAAGATCCAGAGGGCAGTACTCGTCCCGGTCGCCCACGACGATCAGCTTGGGCCGCCGAATGTTGCGCCACGCATCCAAGGCCATCCTCGCCAGCGGCGGCGCCACAGCCACCACCGCCTGGATCGCCGGGATCTGTGCGGCGGCCCGCCCTCCCACCCACGCCCCGAACGAGTACCCCACCAGGGCCATCCGGTCCGGGTCCACTCCGCGCCGGGAGGCCAGGAAGGCGACGGCTGCCGCCACGTCGTCCACCTCGGCGTCGCCTCCGCCGTGGGCCCCGGTGCTGTCGCCCACCCCCCGGAAATTGAACCGCAGGGTGGCGAACCCCCGCTCCCCGGCGGCCCGGGCCAGGGCCGCGATCACGGGCACGTCCATGGACCCGCCGTAGAGGGGATGGGGGTGGCACAGCACCAGGCCTGGCACGCGGCCGGCGGCCGGCAGGAACAGCCGGCCTTCCAGCTCCACGCCCCGGCCGGGAAACCGGACCGGCCGTTCCCTCACCCCAGGTCGCCCAGTCGCAGGTGTCCGCGCAGGCTCACCACCGCGTGTCCGCCCACCACCACCCGCTCGGGGCGGCCCGGGGTGCCCTGGACCACCACCCGCACCTCCCCGGGCCGGGCGCAGGCCTCGCCCTGGACCACCCGCAGGGGCGTTGCGGGAGCCGCCGCACGATGGCGCACCAGGTACGCGCCCAGCGCGCCCGAAGCGGTACCGGTCACCGGATCCTCGTCGATGCCGGCCGCGGGGCTGAAGTCCCGGCAGTGGTACCCGTTTTCCCCTTCCACGAACACGTGCACCGTCAGTACCCCCAGCTCCTCGCTCAGGGCCGCCAGCGCCCGGAAGTCCGGGAGCAGCCCGTCCAGGGCCTCGGTGGTCGTCAGGGGCACCATCAGGTGCCACAGCCCGGTGTACGCGAGCTCCAACGGCAGGTCGGTGCGCAGGTCATCCTCGTCCGCGCCCAAGGCCTCCAGCACCCGATCCTCGGCCACCGTGCAGGGCCGGAACGCCGGGGCGTCCTGGGTCAGGTCCACCCGGATCCCCTCGGGGGTCCGCACCAGGTCTGCCGGCAGCACCCCCACGCCGGTCTCGATCTGGACCCGAGCAAACTCCCCCGTGACCCGAATCTCGCCCAGGTCCTCGAGCACCGTCAGGGCGGCCACGAGGGCGTGCCCGCACGAGGGCACCTCCTGGGCCGGGGTGAAGAACCGGATCCGGAAGTCCGCCTCCCGGCTCGGCAGGACGAACGCGGTCTCCGAGGCGTTCACCTCCCGGGCGATCGCCAGCATCTGCTCCTCGTCCAGGCCCCGGGCGTGGGGCATCACGCCGGCCGGGTTCCCCCGGAGGGCCACCCGCGTGAACGCATCCACCAGGTAGATCGGTCGGGTCTGCATGGGTGGTCTCCTTCCCACTAACTTCGGTCGACGGTCCACGGTCTAAGGTCGTCGGTCAGGGGGCCCACCAATGGCACGCCGGTACTCCGCGGTCATGGGTTTCAGGGACCAAGAGCCGCAGGCCCCATGCCCCCGGCGGCCCGCGTCAGGCCTCCTGCTCCATGAAGCGGCAGATCGCCTCGGCGAACTCGGAGCACTTCAGGCAGGTGGCCCCTTCCATCTGCCGCTCCAGATCGTAGGTGACCTGCTTGTGGGCCACGGCCCTCTCGATGCCGGACCGGATCAGCGCGCCCACCCGGTGCCATCCCAGGTGGTCGAACATCATCACGCCCGACAGGATCACCGAGCTCGGGTTCACCTTGTCCTGGCCTGCGTACTTGGGCGCGGTGCCGTGGGTGGCCTCGAACACGGCGTACTCGTCGCCGATGTTGGCCCCGGGCGCCATGCCCAGCCCCCCGACCTGGGCGGCGGCCGCGTCGGACATGTAGTCGCCGTTCAGGTTCGGCATGGCCAGCACCGAGTACTCGTCGGGCCGCAGGAGCAGCTGCTGGAACATGGCGTCGGCGATCCGGTCCTTCATCACGATCTTGCCCGTGGGATGGACCCCTTCGTACTTCTGCCAGAGGTCCTCCTCGGTGATCGTGACGTCGCCGAACTCCTCCCGGGCCACCTCGTACCCCCACTCCTTGAAGGCGCCCTCGGTGAACTTCATGATGTTGCCCTTGTGGACCAGGGTCACCGAGTCGTGGTTGTTCGCCAGGGCGTACCGGATGGCCATGCGCACCAGCCGCCGGGTCCGCTCCCGGCTAATCGGCTTGATGCCGACGCCGGCATCGTCCGGGATGCGGCGGTTCCACTTGATCATCAGAAACTCGATGAGCTCCCGGGCCTCGGGGCTGCCGGCCGGCGCCTCGATGCCGGCGTAGACGTCCTCGGTGTTCTCCCGGAAGATGACCACGTCCACCTTCTCGGGCTCGCGCATGGGCGACGGCACCCCGTGGATGTAGCGCACCGGCCTCACGCAGGCGTACAGGTCGAGCTCCTGGCGCAGGGCCACGTTCAGGCTGCGGATCCCCCCGCCCACCGGCGTGGTCAGGGGGCCCTTGATGGCCACCCGGTAGCGCTTGATCGCCTCGAGCGTGGCCTCGGGAAGCCACTCGCCGAACCGGTCGAAGGCCTTCTCGCCGGCGAACACCTCGTACCAGTGCACCCGGCGGTCGCCGCCGTACGCCAGCTCCACGGCCCGGTCAAACACCCGGCGGGCGGCCCGCCAGATGTCCGGGCCGGTTCCGTCTCCCTCGATGAACGGGATGATCGGATCGTGGGGCACCCTGAGCCGCCCATCGGAACCCTTCTCGATGGGCGAACCCGAGGCCGGCGGATCGATCTGGATCACCTGAGACACAGCGGTTCTCCTTTCAGGCTGGAAAGCTAGGAGGCTAGGAGGCTAAGAGGCTTGAACCCCCCCGAATTCCCACACGTTCTAGGAATCACCGTATCTCTTCGCCTCCACCTCACGGTCCGGGGGCATGGGGTCTGCTGGAGCGCCCGCCCGCCCAACCGGCCGGGATACCCGGAATTTCTCTAGTCTCTAGTTTCTAGCCTCTGCCTCTCTACGTCCCCATCTCCCAGGAGCTCAGGTACTTCTCCTGCTCCTCGGTCAGGGTGTCGATGGCCACGCCCATGGTCTCGAGCTTCAGCCGGGCCACCCACGCGTCGATCTCCTGCGGCACCCCGTACACCTTCGCCTCCAGCTTGCCCGCGTTCCGGATCGCCCACTCCGTGGTGAGCGCCTGCACCGCGAAGCTCATGTCCATCACGCTCGCCGGGTGCCCCTCCGCCGCCGCCAGGTTGATCAGCCGCCCCTCACCCAGCACGAAGATCCGCCGGCCGTCCGCCAGCACGTACCCGTCCACGTTCGGCCGCACCCCCTTCTCCACCCGCTCCGCCAGCCCCTCCAACGCCGGAATGTCGATCTCCACGTTGAAGTGACCCGAGTTCGCCACCAGCGCCCCGTCCTTCATCACCTCGAAGTGCTCGCGCCGCAGCACGTGGATGTCGCCGGTGAGCGTGCAGAACAGGTCCCCCACCTTCGCCGCCTCGGCCATCGGCATCACCTCGAACCCGTCCATCACCGCCTCGAGCGCCCGCAGCGGCTCCACCTCGGTCACCACCACCCGCGCCCCCAGGCCCCGGGCCCGGTTCGCCACCCCCCGGCCGCACCACCCGTACCCCGCCACCACGAACACCTTGCCCGCCAACAGCACGTTCGTCGCCCGCAGGATCCCGTCGATCGTCGACTGCCCCGTGCCGTAGCGGTTGTCGAACAGGTGCTTGCAGTCCGCGTCGTTCACCGCCACCACCGGGAACTTCAAGGCCCCGTCCTTCTCCATCGCCCGCAGCCGGATCACCCCCGTGGTGGTCTCCTCCATGCTCGCCACCACCTGGTCGTGCAGCTCCGGGTAGTCGCTGTGGATCACGCTCACCAGGTCCGCCCCGTCGTCCATGGTCACGTCCGGCCGGTGCTCCACCGCCGCCCGGATGTGCGCGTAGTACGTGTCCCGGTCCTCGCCGCGGACCGCGTAGGTCGGTATCCCAAACTCCAGCGTCAGGGCCGCCGCCACGTCGTCCTGGGTCGACAGCGGGTTCGACGCGCACAGCACCAGGTCCGCCCCCCCCGCCTTCAGCGTCCGGGCCAGGTTCGCCGTCTCGGTGGTCACGTGCAGACACGCGCTCATCCGCCGGCCCTCGAGCGGCCGCTCCTTCTCGAACCGCTCCCGGATCTTCCGGAGCACCGGCATCTGCCGGTCCGCCCACAAGATCCTCTTGACCCCCAACTCCCTCAGATTCGGATCCTTGATGTCACCTTTCAACGAAAGCTCCTTTGTGTGGATAGGCTAGAAAGCGGAAAACCCGTTCGTCGTAGGTCGCCGGTCGTGGGTCGTTGAAGTTCAACGACGAACGACCCACGACCAACGATTCACGATTCACCATTCACCATTCACGGCCCCTAAATTCCCGCCGCCCGGCGCAGCTCGTCCGCCTTGTCCGTGCGCTCCCAGGTGAACTCCGGCTCGTTGCGGCCGAAATGGCCGTAGGCCGCCGTCTTCTTGTAGATCGGCCGCAGCAGGTCCAGGTGCTCGATGATCTGCTTCGGCTTCAACGGAAACACCTCCCGCACCAGCCGCGCGATCCGATCCGGCTCCACCTTCCACGTCCCGAACGTGTCCACCATGATCGACACCGGCTCCGCCACCCCGATCGCGTACGAGATCTGCACCTCGCACTTGTCCGCCAGCCCCGCCGCCACCACGTTCTTCGCGATGTAGCGCGCCATGTACGACGCCGACCGGTCCACCTTCGACGGGTCCTTCCCCGAAAACGCCCCACCCCCGTGGCTCCCCTGCCCCCCGTAGGTGTCCACGATGATCTTCCGGCCCGTCAGCCCGCAGTCCCCCATCGGACCCCCGATCACGAACCGGCCCGTCGGGTTGATGTAGTAGCGCGTGTTCTGCGTGAGCAGGTGCTCCGGGATCACCGGCTTCACCACCTCCTCCAGCACCGCTTCGCGTACCTGCGCCTGCGTCACCTCCGGCGAGTGCTGCGTGCTCACCACGATCGCGTCCACGCTCACCGGCTTCGAGTCCACGTACCGGACCGTCACCTGGCTCTTCCCGTCCGGCCGAAGGAAGTCCACCACCCCCTTCTTTCGCACCTCCGCCAGCCGCCGCGTCAGCCGGTGCGCGAACACGATCGGCATCGGCATCAGCTCCTGGGTCTCGTTCGTCGCGTACCCGAACATCAGCCCCTGGTCCCCCGCGCCCTGCTCCCGGTCCTCCTTCTCGTCCACCCCCATCGCGATGTCCGGGCTCTGCTTGTCGATCGAGGTCAGCACCGCGCAGGTCTCCCAGTCGAACCCCAGGGCCGGGTCCGTGTACCCGATCTCCTTGATCGTGCGGCGCACGATGTCCGGCATGTGCGCGTACGCCTCGGTGGTGATCTCGCCCGCGATGATCGCCATGCCCGTGGTCACCAGCGTCTCGCACGCCACCCGGCTGCGCGGATCCTCCGCGATCAGCGCGTCCAGCACCGCGTCGGAGATCTGGTCCGCCACCTTGTCCGGGTGGCCCTCGGTCACGCTCTCGGATGTGAACAGATAGTCGGTCATGCCCATGGGATTACTCCTTTTTCGTGGCGTGACGGCCGGACGCACCGGCCGAGGTCCGTTCTCGCTTCTATTTCGGGGCCTTCGGCCCGCTAGGCGGCCGGGCGGCTTAGAAACCTCCGTGATCTCCCAGCGTTCTGAGCACGGCCACGCCCCTTTGGCGCCACCTCACCGCCCCCGGAGGGCTAGGGGCCTGGTGGAGCGCCGGGCGTGGCTCGAAAATCTAGTTTCTAGTCTCTAGTTTCTAGTCTCTAGGGGGCCCGCTCAGGCGTCCCCGGCCCACTCCAGGGGATCCACCAACCACGGGTAGTGGGACCGCATGTACTCCTCCACGAACTCGTGCACCTCGCTCGCGGTCCGCAGCTCCAGTGCCTTGGCGGCCAGGTCCCGGGCCTCGGCCAGGGTGGTGTGGTGGATGATCCGTTTCACCCGGGGGATCGACAGGGTGTGCATGGACAGCTCCTGCACGCCGAGCCCCAGGAGAACCAGGGTGTAGATCTCGTCACCCGCCATCTCGCCGCACACGGCCACCGGGATCCCCTCGTTGGCGCCGGCCTCGCAGGTGGCCCGGATCATCCGCAGCACCGCCGGGTGCAGGGGCTCGTACAGGTAGGCCACGTGCTCGTTCACCCGGTCGATGGCCAGGGCGTACTGGATCAGGTCGTTCGTGCCGATGGAGAAGAAGTCCACCAGGGGGGCCATCAGGTCCGCGGTGACCGCGGCCGAGGGCACCTCGATCATCGCGCCCACGGCCACGTTGGGGTCGTAGGGCTGGCCTCGGGCGTCCAGCTCCTTCCGGGCCTCCTCGAGCACCGCCAGCGCGGCCTGCAGCTCCCCCACGCCGGAGATCATGGGGAACATGATCCGGATCGTGCCGTGGGCGCTGGCCCGGAGGATCGCCCGCAGCTGGGTGCGGAACAGGTCCTTCTCCTTCAGGCACAGCCGGATGGATCGCAGGCCCAGGGCGGGGTTGCCCTCCTCCTCGATGGGCACCGCCTGGACCATCTTGTCCCCCCCGATGTCCAGCGTCCGGATCGTCACCGAAAACGGCCTGACCGCCTCGACCACCCGGCGGTAGGTCTCGTACTGCTCCTCCTCGTCCGGCGGGGCGGGCCGGTTCATGTAGAGGAACTCGGTGCGGTACAGGCCGATCCCCTCGGCCCCGTACCGCCGCAGGGAGCGCATCTCCTCCAGCAGCTCGATGTTGGCCCCCACCTTCACCTTGTGGCCGTCGCGGGTGACCGCCGGCAGCACGGCCAGCGACTCCAGTTCCCGCTGCAGGGCCTCGTACCGGGCCTTCTTCCGGCGATAGGCCTCCAGCTCCTCGGGGGTGGGGTTCAGGACCACGTCGCCGGTGAGGCCGTCCACGACGATGGTGTCGCCGCCGTTGGCCACGTCGGTCACGGTCTCCAGCCCCACCACCGCGGGGATGTTCAGGCTGCGGGCCAGGATCGCGGTGTGGGACGTGCGGCCGCCCAGGTCCGTCACGAACCCCCGGATCCGGGAGACGTCCATCTGGGCGGTGTCCATGGGCGACAGGTCGTGGGCCACCACCACCACGTCGCCCTGGATGTCGGAGATCCGCTCGTGCCGCCGGCCCGACAGGGTTCGCAGCACCCGGTCGCCCAGGTGCTCCAGATCGGTGCGGCGGTCCCGGAAGTACTCGTCGTCCATCCCATCGAACGACGCCTTGATGCCTTCGAGCACCTGCCACAGGGCCCAGTCCGCGCTCTCCAGGTTCTCGCGGATCCGGCGCTCGGTCTCGCCGGCGATCATCCGATCCTGGAGCATCAGCAGGTGCACGTCCACCAGGTAGGAGTGCTCCCCCAGGCCACCGGACTCGTAGTGGGCCTTGATCTCCTGCAGCTGGGCCTTCGTGTCCTCGAGGGCCCGACGGAACCGGGCCACCTCCGCTTCCACCTCGGAGGGATCGATGAGCTTCTCGGGGGGGTGGACCTTGCGGCGGTCCACCAAGTAGGCCTTCCCGATCACGATGCCGGGGCTCACAGCGATGCCCCGGAGCCGAGCCTTCTGCCGAATGATCTTCACCCAGATCCCTCGCCTTCCCAGAACCCGTTGCGGATCAGCTCGCCCAGTTCGTCCACGGCCTCGGCCGCGTCGTCGCCCTGGGCGCGCACCACGATGTGGCTGCCCCGCGCCGCGGCCAGCATGAGGAGGCCCATGATGCTCTTGCCGTTCACCACGGTGCCGTCCTTCTCCACCTCGATGTGTGAGCGGAACTTCTGCGCGGTCTGCACCAGGGCCGCGGCCGCACGGGCGTGCAGGCCCAGGGTGTTGACGATCTCGAACCTCCGCTCCACCACGTCGTCCTCTCTCACCACCACATCCCCAGCCCGAGACAAGCGGTCCCGAGGACCACGGCCGCCCACTCCGGCCGCAGCCCCCGGCGAACCCCCTCGGCAAGAACCATGGACACCGACACCGCCGCGGCGATCCACAACCACCGCGCCGCCCCTTGCGCCCCCAGGGCCCGCCCCACGGCCGCGGCCAGGACCAAGCCGGTCAGGGCGGCCGTGGCGTCCTTGAGCCGCTGGGCCTTGCCCAGGAACCCGGCCTGGGCCAGGGCCTCGGCCACGGCCGGGCCCAGCCGGTACCCCCGCACCAGCCACACGGCCCGCGTGACCAGCCCCAGGGTTGCGAACGCAACCAGGAACGCCCAGGGCGCCCACCCCGCCCCGATCCAGGCCAGCGCCGCGGCCGCGGCCACCAGGGCCGGTTTCGCCCCGGCCCAGAAGAAGCTGTCACCCAGGGCCCCGCAGGGGCCCATCAGGGCGTTCTTGAACCGCCGAATGTCCTCGGCGGGAACCCCTTCCTCCTCCATCCGCACCACGGCGCCGACCACGGCCGATGCCAGGAACGGGTGGGTGTTGAAGAACTCCAGGTGCCGCTCGAGGGCCCGGCGCAAGGGGACGCCGGTGCCGTGGATCCGCCGCAGGGCCGGTTCCAACACGAAGGCGAACCCCACGGACTGCATGGCGTCGAAACTCCACGCGGCCTGCAGGGCCAGGGAGCGCACGTAGCATCGGGCCAGGGCGCCCCGGCCTACCCCCGCCACGGCCAGGCCCCTTTCCCCGCCCCCGCCCCGACCAGCGCCCCCGCCAGGAACCACCCCTTGGCCCTGCGGGTGGCCAGCCGCCCCAGGCACACCGACGCGGCCAGCACCACCAACGTCATGCCCAGGAGCCCCAGCCCGCGGAACGTCGGCTCCGGCACCCGGGGGCCCAGCCACAGCCCGGCCCCCACGAGGGCCAGCCCCGAAGCGGTGCCCGCGGCCCAGAACCTGGCTCCCCCCACGAGCACCAGCCTGCCCAGGCCGGGCTCCTTGCCGGCCGCCAGGGCCTCCCGAGCCCGCGCCGCCAGGTCGCGGTTCCAGCGCCGCACCGCCACGTCCACCCGGCCGCCCACGTGGCCGGCCGCCAGACCGGCCATCCCGCCGGCCCCCAGCCGGGCCCACAGGTCCGCGGCGTCGGGCATCGAGGCGGCCACCACCGCGGCCGCCAGGCCGGCCCCGGCCTCGTCCGGCGGCACGGCCGCGCCCACCGGCAACTCGTACAGCCAGAAGAACTCCAGCAGGGCGCCCACCAGCAGGCCCGCCTCGGGTCTTCCCAGGATCCACCCGGCCACCGCCCCCGTGACCAGGGGGCGCGACACCATGGACTGGACCGCGGCCGTGCGGTCCAGGAACGCCACCCCCCCCACCAGGGCCAGGAGCAGCCAGTCCTGGATCACCGGCCGCAGCCTCCCGGGCCGAGGAACGCGTCCGGGTCGGGGCTCGCATCCGTGGGCAGCGCCCGCACCTCGAGCCGCACCCCACGGGCCCGCAGGTCCCGCAGCTCTTCCTCGTCCTCGGTGGTCAGGTACACCGTCCGGCTGACCCGGTGCCCGCCCTGCCGGGGGTGGACGTTGCCCAGGTTCAGCCGCTCGAACCGAAGCCCCGCTCGGAACGCCTTCCAGGCGGCGTCCACGTCCGGAAACAGCAGAAGGATCCGGTGGGCCCCCTCCCGCTCCACCAGAGTCGGTGCCTCCTCCGGAGCCACCACCTCCACCTTCACCTGGGGGGTGCTCAGCGCCTGGAACAGGCTTCGTCGAAACGGGTCCCGGCTCTCCTCACCGCCCACCACCACGATCAGGTCGGCTTCCAGGTACGGCACCCAGGCCTCGAGCACCTGGCCGTGCACCAGGCGGTTGTCCACCCGGGCGAGCAGCACGCTCATCGCGCCCCCTCTCCGGGGCGCGCGTTCCACAGCTCGCTGGCCAGCACAAAGCTGCGCAGGCCGTATTCGCGAAGCTGCCGGGCCAGGCCGGCCACGTCGGTGTCGGCCCGGGCCGAGTGGGCCTTCAGGAGCACCGGCAGGTTGACGCCGGTGAGCACCTCGACCCGGCCGGGCTCCAGGAACGGAAGGCTCAGGTTGGTGGGAGTTCCGCCGAACATGTCCGTGAGCACCAGAACGCCCTCGCCCGTGTCCGCCCGGCGCACGACCTTCTCGAGCCGCCGCCGGGCGGCGTCGGCCGGGTCCTGGTAGCTCAACGCCACCGGATACACCCCGGGCAGCGGGCCGGCGATTCCCTCCGCCGCCCTCACCAGGGCCTCGGCCAGATCCTGATGGGCCACCACCACGATCCCGATCATCTTCTCTGTGTCATCGGTCGTTGGTCGTTAGTCGTTGGTCGTCGGTTTGGGGCCTTCGGCCCGCTAGGCAGCTGGGCGGCCGGGCGGCTCCGGAGCCACCGCCAAAGCTCGGGCGGCATGGGGCCTGCTGGAGCGCCGGACGCGGCCCCTATCCGGGACTCACCATGTGAGCGAAGGGCTCTCGGTTTCCAGTCTCTAGTCTCTAGTCTCTAGTTTCTAGAAGCTCCTCAACGCTCCACGTCCCGGTGGAGGACCCGCACGGCCCGGCCCTCTGCCCGGAGCCGCCGGCCGATCTCCTCCACCAGGCTCACCGATCGGTGCTTGCCCCCCGTGCACCCGATGGCCACGGTCAGCGAGGTCTTCCCCTCCTGCTCGTACAGGGGCACCAGGTACCCCAGCAGGTCCAGGAACCGCCGGAGGAACTCCTGGGCCTGCTCCGAGGAGAGCACGTGATCCTGCACGGCCGCCTCCCGGCCCGTGCGGCCCTTCAGGGCCGGCACGAAGTAGGGGTTCGGCAGGAACCGCACGTCCAGCAGGATGTCCGCCTCGTGGGGGATGCCGTACCGGTACCCGAAGCTCAGGAGGTTCACCTGGAGGGTGCGGTCCTCCGGGCCGGCCCGGAAGTAGCTCCACACCGCCCGCTTCAGGTCGTGCACGTTCATGCCCGAGGTGTCGATCACCCGGTCGGCCGCGCCCTTGATCTCCTCGAACAGGTGGCGCTCCTGCGCGATGCCCTCGGCCAGCGACCCGTCCCGGGCCAGGGGGTGGCGCCGCCGGGTCTCGCTGAACCGGCGCACCAACACCTCGTCGGTCGCCTCCAGGTAGAGCACCTCGGTGCGGATCCCCAGACGCTCGGCCTCCTGGAACGCCTGGCGGTAGTCCTCCAGGAAGTGGGGCTCCCGCAGGTCCATGCCGACGGCCACCTTGTGGATCTCGCCCCCGGCCAGGACGCTGAGCTCCAGGAACCGCACCAAAAGCCGCGCAGGCAGGTTGTCCACGCAGAAAAAGCCCAGGTCCTCCAGGGCCCGGAGGGCCGAGGACTTGCCGGAACCCGACAGCCCCGTGACCACGACCAGGCGCACCCGGTTCACGGCTCCTCCCGAAGGGCCGCGTCCAGGCGCTCGGCCAGCCGAATGGCGGAATGCTGCCCCATGCGCCGGAGCAGATGATTCCGGGCGGCCACCTCCACCACCGAGGCGATGCTCCGGCCCGGCGCCACCGGGATCCGCAGGTACGGCACGTCCACTCCCAGGATCGGCTGGGTCCGCTCCTCCAGCCCGAGCCGCTCGTAGACCTCGCCTTCGCGCCACGGCACGAGCTCGACCACCAGCTCCACATCCTTCTCGTCGCGCACCGAGGTGATGCCGAACAGCTCGCGGATGTCCAGGATGCCGATGCCCCGGATCTCGATGTGGTACCGGATCAGATCGAGCCCGGTGCCGACCAGCCGGAAGGGGGCGTACCTGCGGATCTCCACCACGTCGTCCGCCACCAGCCGGTGACCTCGCCGCACCAGGTCCAGGGCGCACTCGCTCTTGCCGATGCCGCTCTCGCCCTTGAGCAGGATCCCCACCTCCATGACGTCGATCAGGACGCCGTGGATCCGGACGCGGGGCGCCAGCCGGTCGGCCAGGAACCGGTCGATCCGGTCGATGAACACCGAGCTGCGCAGGCCGGTGCGGAGCAAGGGGGTGCGGGTCCGGTCGGCGTGGCCGGCCACGTACTCCGGCGGCTCCAGGCCCTTGGTGACCACGAAGCACGCCGCCCCGGCCTCGAACACCTGGGCCACGTTGGCCCGGGCCGTGGCCGGGTCGAGGGTGGCCAGGTACGCCAGTTCGGTCTCCCCGAGGATCTGCACGCGGTGGGACCGGATCTGCGCCACGTAGCCGGCAAGCGCAAGGCCCGGTTTTTGGATCCGGGGCACGCGGATCTCCCGCTCCACGCCCCCGGCCCCGGCCAGAAGCTCCAGGTCGAGCCGGTAGCCCGCGGCGTCGGCCAGAAGGTCGGACACCGTGAGGGAGGGCTGGATCCCCTCAGTACTTCTCGTCCTCACGGGCGATGATCTCGTAGAGCTCCTCCTGGGAATCCGCCTGGAGGAGCTCTTCGCGGAAGGACCGGTCCTTGAGGAGCCGGGAGATGCGGGCGAGGGCCTTCAGGTGGGTGCTGGCCGAGTTCTCCGGGGCCATCAGCAGGAAGAACAGGTGGACCGGGGCTCCGTCCATGCTGTCGAACTCAACCCCCTCGGGGCTGCGGCCGAACACCGCCACCAGCTCGTCCAGGTCCCGCAGCTTGCCGTGGGGGATGGCGATGCCCTCGCCGATCCCGGTGCTGCCCAGCCTCTCCCGGTCCAGCAGCACCTGGACGGCCTGGCGCCCGTCGCGCACCTTGTGCTCCGCCACCAGCACCTCCACCAGCTCGGCCAGCACGCCTTCCTTGTCCCGCGCCTTCAGGTGGGGGAGGATGCGCTCCCTGGGCAGAAACTCGAGCAAATTCATTCGAACCGCCTCCCGACTGGGCCCCCCGTGTCCACCCGTCTCCGGCCCGGATCAGGCCGGCTCGATCAGGCCGTAGTTGCCGTCGTCTCGCCGGTAGAGCACCTTGACTTGGCCGTCCTCGTCCGTGAACACGAGGAACGCGCGGTCCGTGAGGTCCATCTCCATGACCGCGTCCTCCACGCTCAGGGGCTGGCTGGTGTAGTGCTCCGTCTGGATCACCCGCGGGCTGGTCGGCTCCTCCCCCTCCTCTTCCCCTTCGGCCGGCACGAACGCGAGCACCTGCTCCTGGATGGCCCGCGCCTCCCGGGCCCGGATCGGCTTGTGCCTCTTGAGCTTCTCTTTGTAGCGCTTGAGCTGGCGCTCCAGCTTGTCCACCACGTTGTCCACGGCGCTGTAGAAGTCGGTGCTCTCCTCCTTGGCGTGGATGCGGGTGCCGTTGGCGTGGAGCGTCACCTCGGCCAGGTGCCGGATCTTCTCGGCCGTGAGGACCACGTGGCCGTCCACGATGCCGTCGAAGTACTTGTGGAGCCGCTGGACCTTCTCGGTGGCGTACTGCTTCAGCGCGTCGGACGGTTCCGCATGGCGAAACGTGATATTGAGGTTCATTCGGATCCTCCTACAGGGGTCGCGAAAGGCAAGCGCGGGAGCCTAACAAAGGCCCCCGAAGGTGTCAATTTCGGCCAAGCCCGAGGCCCATACCAAGTTGCACTCGAAGCGATTGGCACCCTGCCCAGCCGCGGGATGCGTATCCGATGGATGGCGACGGGGTATCAGAAGTACCTCTTTCTCGACGACGACGGCAGGATGCCCATGCTCTCCCGGTACTTGCTCACCGTCCGGCGGGCGATCTTCAGGCCCCACCGCTGGGCCAGCTGCCGCGCGATCTCCAGGTCGCTCAGGGGCTTTTGGGGGTCCTCCTTGCTGATCAGCTCGCGGATCCGCGCCTTCACGCTCCGGCTGGCCAGGTCCTCGCCGTCGCGGCTCTGGATGCCGCTCGAGAAGAAGAACTTCAGCTCGAAGGTGCCCTGGGGGGTGTGCATGTACTTCTGGGTCGTGATCCGGCTCACGGTCGACTCGTGCATGCCGATGTCGTCGGCCACGTCCCGCAGGATCAACGGCCGCAGGTAGTTCACCCCCTTGTCCAGGAACTCCCGCTGGAACTTCACGATGGACGAGGCCACCTTGTACAGGGTCTGTTGGCGCTGGTGGATGCTCTTGATCAGCCACACCGCGGCCTGCATCCGCTCCTGGATATACCCCCGGGCCTCCTGGCTCTCCGGCCGGTCGTCCTTCAGGAGCCGCTGGTAGTAGCGGGAGATCCGGAGCCGCGGCACCCCCTCGTCGTTGAGGCGCACCACGTACTCGTCTCCCTCCTTCACCACGTACACGTCGGGCACCACGTAGTCCACGCCGGTGGAGGCGAAGTTCCGGCCGGGCCGGGGCTCGAGCTGAGAGATCTGCCGGGCCGCGTCCACCACGTCCTCGAACTCGACCCCCAGGCGGGCGGCCAGCCTCTTGTAGTTCTTGTTCTCGAGCTCCTTCATTCCCTCCTGGACCACCCGCTCCACCAGGGGGTCCAGTTCGAGCTCCCGCACCTGCCGCAGCAGGCACTCCTCCAGGCTGCGGGAGGCCACCCCCAGGGGATCGAACTCCTGCACCGCCGCCAGCACCCGCTCCACGTGCTCCGGGGTCGTGTCCGCCACCTCGGCGATCTCCTCCACCGTGGCCCGGAGGTACCCGTCCTCGTCCACGTTGCCGATGATCAGCTCGGCCACGGTGCGATCGTCCCGTTCGATGGGGCTCAGGCGCAGCTGCCACAAGAGGTGGTCCTGCAGGGTGGTCTCGGGGGTGAGGTAGTTCTCGTAGGACGGCCGGTCTTCGGGGAAGTCGATGGGCGCGTCGGGGGTTGGGTTGACGTCGTAGTGGGCGATGAACTGTTCCCAGTCGATCTCCGGCTCCGCCGGGGCCGCCTCCTCCGGTTCCGGATCCTCCCCCCCGTCGGCCGGCTCGGGGGTCGGGGTCTCGGCCTCGGGCTGGGCCGTCTCCTCGGAGGCCCCGTCCTCCCGGACCTCCTCCAGGAGCGGGTTCTCCTCGATCTCCTCGCGGACCCGCTCCATCAACTCGAGCCGGGAGAGCTGAAGAAGCTTGATCGCCTGCTGGAGCTGGGGGGTCATCACCAGCTCCTGGGTCAGGCGCAACTGCTGGTTCAGGTTCTGCCGTAACTCGAGGGCCATATCACCTTCTTGCGCGGATGGGCTGGGCGGCGAGGCCAGACCGTTTCCGGAGAGAGGACCGTGGAGACCGCACCGAGGCGTCGCCCGCTCACTCGTTGCCCACCGGCGGTTCCTCCGGGCGTCGGCCCCCGGCCCCCAGCTCGAAGTCCTCCCCCAGATAAACGGATCGGGCCCGGGGGTCCCGGGCCACCTCGTCGGGCGTCCCGTGCACCAGGAGCTCTCCGCGGTTCACCACGTACGCCCGGTCGCACACGCCCAGGGTTTCGCGGACGTTGTGGTCCGTGAGTATGACACCGATGCCCCAGGCTTTCAATTGCAATATCCGGTCCCGGATCTCGGCGATGGCAATGGGATCGATGCCGGCGAACGGCTCGTCCAGCAACATGAACGCCGGGTTCGTGGCCAGGGCCCGGGCGATCTCCACCCTGCGGCGCTCGCCCCCCGACAGCAGGTGGGCCTTGCGGTCCTCCAGGTGCCGGATCGACAGGGCCTCGAGCACCGCCTCGGTGCGCTCCTCGGCCTCGGCCCGGGGCACCCCCCGGGCCTCCAGCACCCCGAACACGTTGTCGCGCACCGTCAGGCCCCGGAACACGCTGGCCTCCTGGGGCAGGTAGCCGACCCCCAGCCGGGCCCGACGGTACATGGGAAGGGCGGTGATCTCCCGGTCGTCGAGCCACACCGTGCCCTCGTCGGGCCGCACCAGGCCCACGATCATGTAGAACGTGGTGGTCTTGCCGGCGCCGTTGGGACCCAGCAGCCCCACCACCTCGCCCCGCTCCACGGCCAGCTGGATGCCCCGGACCACCTCGTGGCCCCGGTAGCGCTTCACGAGGCCCCGGGCCTCCAGGCGGCGGGGGCCGGTCAACGCTCCTCCCCCTGGGGGTAGATCACCGCCCGGGCCCCCTCCACCACGGACCGGTCCTCGGCGAGGAACAGGGTGATCCGGTCGCCCGCCACCAGGTTCTTGCCCCGCCACACCTTGGGGTCGCCCTCCAGCACCACCACGCCCCGGGCGGCGTCGTACCGGGCCGTGCGGCCCGTGGCCAGCACGTCCCCCCGCCGGATCCGGACGTTGCCCTCGGCGTAGGCGCTTCGGAGCTCCCGGGTCTCCGGGTCCAGGGTCACCTCCAGGCGATCCGCCTCCAGGGTCAGGTCGCCCTGCCGGGCCCGAACCTGGCCCGAGAACACCACCCGGGCCTCCTCGCCGCGCACCTCCAGGGACTGGGCGTCCACCTGGAGGGGCTCCTTGCCCTGGGCCCAGGTTCCCAGCGGCGCCTGGGCCGCTCCGGCGGCCGCGGCCAGCACCGTCATGAACCCGGCGACAAGATGGGCGCGCCACCTCAAGGGGCGGGGCAAGGGACTTGCCTCCGGCCGGGCGCGAAGCCGGGCATTGGGATTCGCCGCGCAGGCACGAAGCCGAAGAGCTGGTTTCCTGACAACCCCGTGGAGTCCGAACCATTTCGCGGTCCGAGCGTCAGAGGCGCTGCGCGGCGAGCTAAGGGGCCGCGCCCGGCTCTCCGGCAGGTCCCTTGCCCTCCCGGGCAGGGGGCGACAGTGCCCGTCCATCCGCCGGGTCAATGGGATGAGCGCCGTTGCGACACGAAGGATCACGGTCCTCGTCCTCCCACCCGGGCCCTCACCCCTCCGGAGAGACGCGCGACCCGGGGTTCCAGCTCCACGATGAGCCCCTGCCCCTCCACCCGGAGCCCCGGCCCCGTCCAGACCACCCGGCCCGGCGACACCACCCGACCCCGGTCCCGCTCGTACCGGCCCGAGGCGCCCCGCACCTCGTAGCCCGCCCACCGGATCACCACCCCGCCGGTGAAGGTCACGGTCCGGCCCTCTTCCACCCGGGCCCGGCCGCTCTCGATCCGCACCGGGCCCTGGCCCGGATCCCGGATCTCGGCGGTCACCCCCATGAGCTCGCCCGAGGCCTCCTCCTCCACACCCTGGGCCCGGTCGGCCCGGAGGGTCCACACCCGGCCGCCGGGCTCCTGTCCGACCACCTCGATCCCCTCCCCCTCGGACACGGTGCGCGGGTCCCTCGCGGGCTCGGGCGGCGGAGCGGCCGGCCGCTGCAGGAGCATCCAACCCGCCACCGCCCCCACCACGAGCGCGGCCGTGACCCAGCCGGCCTTCACGGCACCAGGGGCTCGGGGTGGAAGTACTTGCGGGTGACCTCGGCCCAGGCGCCCCGGGCCCGCAGGATGGCCTCGCACACCTCCCGCACCGCCCCGCGGCCGCCCGGCCGCGAGGTCACCCAGAGGGCCCGCTCCCGCACGTACTCCGGCGCGTCGGCCACGGTGATCCCCACCCCCACCTGGGTGATCACCGGAAGGTCCACCAGGTCGTCGCCCACGTAGGCCACCCGGTCGGGCGCGAGGCACCGGCGGCCCAGGATCTCGCGGACCACCTCGAGCTTGTTGCGCACCCGCTGGTGCACCTCGGTCACCCCCAACTCCCGGGCCCGGTGCTCCACCACCCGGCTGCGGCGGCCGGTCACGAACCCCACCTCCACCCCGGCCCGCTGCAGCAGCTTCAGCCCGTGGCCGTCGGTCACGTCGAAGGCCTTGGTCTCCACCCCCTGGTCGTCGATCACCACCCGGCCGTCGGTGAGCACCCCATCCACGTCGAGGAGCAGCAGCTCCACCCGGGCCAGCCGTTCCGTCAGCGTCATCGCAGCCCTGCCTTCACCAGGTCGTGGATGTGCACCACCCCGCACACCCGATCGGGGTCGTCCGGCTCCGTGACGAACAGGGCCGTGATCGCGAACCGCTCCATGGTGCGCAGGGCCTCCACGGCCAGGGTCCCCCGGGCCACCCGCTTGGGGTCGGGGGTCATCACCTCCCCGGCCCGCTTCTCCAGGAACTCGGGGCCCTGCTCCAGGCCCCGGCGCAGGTCTCCGTCGGTGATCACCCCCACCAGCCGCCCCTCCGGGTCGAACACCCCGGCCAGGCCCAGGCGCTTCGAGGTCATCTCCAGGAGCACCTCGGGCATGGCCTCGGCCGCGGCCACCCGGGGCACGGCCTCGCCGTCGTGCATCAGGTCGTCCACCTGCAAAACCAGCTGCCTTCCCAGGGACCCGGCCGGATGGAACCGGGCGAAGTCCTCGGCCGTAAACCCCTTTCGCTCCATCAGGGCCGCGGCCAGGGCGTCGCCCAGGGCCAGGGTGGCCGTGGTGGAGGCCATGGGCGCCAGGTTCAGGGGGCAGGCCTCCTCCTCCACCGGCACGTGGAGCACCACGTCGGCCCGCCGGGCCAGGGTGGATCGGCGGTTGCCGGTGATGGCCACCAGCCCCAGCTCCAGGCGCCGGATCACCGGCAGGATCTCCACCAGCTCCTCGGTCTCGCCCGAGTTGGACACGGCCACCACCACGTCGCCCCGGGCCAGGATGCCCAGGTCGCCGTGCACCCCCTCGGCCGGATGCAGGAAGAACGCCGGCGTGCCCGTGGAGGCCAGGGTGGCCGCGATCTTGCGGCACACGATGCCGCTCTTGCCCATGCCGGTCAGGACCACCTTGCCGCGGCACCCCTCCAGCAGTTCCACGGCCGCGTCGAACTCGGCCCCCAGGTCCCGGGCCAGCCGGGCGATCGCGCCGGCCTCGATCTCCAGAACCCTGCGGGCGGTGGCCAGCAGGCTCACGGCGTCCCTCCCCTTCGCACCCGGTCCAGGGCCAGCACCGTGCCCATCAGGGCCTCCAGGTCCGCCAGGGCCACCGAGTTGGGCCCGTCGCACAAGGCGTGGTCCGGGTCGGGGTGGACCTCCAGGAACAGGGCGTCCACCCCCACGGCCGCGGCCGCCCGGGCCAGGGCGGGCACGGCCGCCCGGTCGCCTCCCGAGCACCCGCCCAGGGCGCCGGGCTGCTGCACGCTGTGGGTGGCGTCGAACACCACCGGCCACCCGATGGCCCGCATCCGCCCCAGCCCCTGGAAGTCCACCACCAGGTACCGGTACCCGAACGAGGTGCCCCGCTCCGTCAGCAGCACCCCCGCAGCCCCGGCCGACAGGGCCTTCTCAGCGGCCGGGGCCATGTCCTCGGGGGCCAGGAACTGGCCCTTCTTGATGTTCACGGGCCGGCCGGTGGCCCCGGCCGCCACGAGCAGGTCGGTCTGGCGGCACAGGAAGGCCGGGATCTGCAGGCAGTCCAGCACCTCCCCGGCGGCCCGGGCCTCGGCCGGGGCGTGCACGTCCGACAGCACCGGCAGGCCGGTCTCGGCGCGGACCCGCTCGAGGATCCGCAGCCCTTCGTCCAGCCCCGGCCCCCGGAACGACTCCAGGCTCGTGCGGTTGGCCTTGTCGTAGGAGCTCTTGAACACCACGGCCAGGCCCAGACGTTCGGCCAGCCGGGCCAGGTGCTCGGCCACCGACAGGGCCAGGTCCTCGGACTCGATCACACAGGGGCCTGCGATCAGGGCCAGGGGCGCCCCGCCCCCCACCCGGACCGGGCCGATTCGCACCTCGTGGGTCACGCCTCGCCCCTCCGGCCGTGCTTGAACTCCAGCGCGGCCCGCACGAACTCCCGGAACAGGGGGTGGGGGTCCATGGGCCGGGACTTGAACTCCGGGTGGAACTGGCACCCCACGAACCACGGGTGATCGGGCAGCTCCACCATCTCCACGAGCCGTCCGTCCGGCGACAGGCCCGACAGCACCATGCCGTGCTCCTGGAGGGTGTCGCGGTAGGCGTTGTTCACCTCGTAGCGGTGGCGGTGCCGCTCGCTGATCTCCTTGACCCCGTAGGCCGCGAAGGACCGGGTGCCCTCCTGCAGGCGGCAGGGGTAGGCCCCCAGCCGCATGGTGCCCCCCTTCTCCACCACGCCTCGCTGGTCGGGCATCAGGTCGATGACCGGGTCGGTGCAGCGCTCGTCGAACTCCGACGAGCCGGCCCCGGCGATGCCGCACCGGTCGCGGGCGAACTCCACCACGGCCAGCTGCATGCCCAGGCAGATGCCGAAGAACGGGATCCCGTTCTCCCGGGCGTACCGGATGGCCGCGATCTTGCCCTCGGTGCCCCGCTGGCCGAACCCGCCCGGCACCAGGATGCCGTCCACCTGGCCAAGCACCTCGGGGATGCCGTCGGTCTCGATGGCCTCGGAGTCCACGTACTCCAGCTCCACCCGGCACTCGTTGCCGAGCCCGCCGTGGACCAGGGCCTCGGACAGGCTCTTGTAGCTCTCCTTCAGGTCCACGTACTTGCCCACGATGGCGATCCTCACGTGGTCCTTGGGGAACCGAAGGGTCTCCACGATGCGCTGCCAGCCGTCGAGCTTGGGCCGGCCGGTCCAGATGTTCAGCAGCTCCACCACCTTGTCGTCGAGGCCCTCCTCGTGGAAGTTCAGGGGCACCTCGTAGATGTTCTCCACGTCCTTGGCCGTGATCACCGCGTCCCGGTCCACGTTGCAGAACAGGGCGATCTTGTTCTTGAGCTCGGCCGGCAGCAGGCGGTCCGTGCGGCAGATCAGCACCTCGGGCTGGATACCGATGCGCCTGAGCTCGTTGACGCTGTGCTGGGTGGGCTTGGTCTTGAGTTCGCCGGCGGCCGCGATGTAGGGCACCAGGGTCAGGTGCACATAGATCACGTTGCGGCTGCCCGCCTCGGCCCGGAACTGCCGGATCGCCTCGAGGAACGGCAGGCTCTCGATGTCGCCCACCGTGCCCCCCACCTCCACGATGGCGATGTCCGCGCCCTGGGCCGCGTCGCGGATGCGCTGCTTGATCTCGTCGGTGATGTGGGGGATCACCTGCACCGTGCCGCCCAGGTAGTCGCCCCGGCGCTCCTTGCTGATGACCGTGTCGTACACCTGGCCCGTGGTGAAGTTGTTGCGGACGCTGAGCCGCGCCCGGGTGAACCGCTCGTAGTGGCCCAGGTCCAGGTCGGTCTCGGCCCCGTCGTCCGTGACGAACACCTCGCCGTGCTGGAACGGGTTCATGGTGCCCGGGTCCACGTTGATGTAGGGGTCCATCTTGACCAGGGTGATCGTGAGCCCCCGGGCCTCCAGAAGGGCTCCCAGGCTCGCCGAGGCGATTCCCTTGCCCAGGCTCGACAAAACCCCGCCCGTGACGAAGATGAACTTGGTGCGCATCCGATGCTCCTGAGTAGGCTGGAAAGCGGGAAGGCTAGGAGGCTAGAAAGCTGGGAGGCTGGGAAGCGAAATGCCGTGACAGGTGACCCGTGACGAGTGACGGCGCGTCCCCCGGCCAACCACGAACGACCAACGACCAACCATTCACGATTTACGATTCACGATTTACGGCCCCATCCGTCTCAACGTCCTCCCCTCAACATCTCCTCCACCCGAGCCACGTCCTCGGGCCGGTCCACCCCCACCGAGTCGGACCGGGCGGCTACCACCCGGATTCGCCAGCCGGCCTCCAGGGCCCGCAGCTGCTCCAGGCGCTCGGCCTGCTCCAGCCGGCCCTCGGGCAGGGCCGTGAACGCGAACAGGGCCTCGCGCCGGAACGCGTACACCCCCAGGTGCTTGCAGGCCCGGACCGGGGGCCGGTCGGGCAGCCGAGGCCCGGCGGAGGCCTCGGCCTCGTCCCGAAAGTGCGGGATCGGGGCCCGCGAGAAGTACAGGGCGTTCCCCCGCCCGTCACACACCACCTTGACCACATCGGGCCGCAGCCACTCGGCCGTGTCCGCGAGCGGCCGGGCCAACGTGGCCATGGCCGGCGGATCCTCGCCGGCCATGGCAGCCACCAACCCGGCCAGGTCGTCCGGGTCCACCAGGGGCTCGTCACCCTGCACGTTCACGACCACGTCCGCCTCCACGGACCGGGCCGCCTCGGCCACCCGGTCCGTGCCCGAGCGGCAGGCCGGCGAGGTCATCACGGCCCGGGCCCCGGCCGCCCGGGCCGCCTCGGCAATGCCCGGGTGGTCGGTGGCCACGATCACCTCGGCGAACGCGGGGCACGCCCCGGCCCGTTCCACCACCCAGACGATCAGGGGCTTCTCGAGCAGGGGGACCAGGGGCTTGCCGGGAAACCGGGAGGAACCGTACCGGGCAGGGATGACGGCGACGGCGCGCACGGGGCCTCCTTGGGAAGGCTTTCGGGCCTTCGGCCCGCTGGAAAGCTTGGAGGCTGGGAGGCTGTGAGGCCAAAAACCTCTTTCATCTCCTAGCGCTGCGCCAGCACCTCGCGCCCTGGGGGCCAGGTGGGGCGCCGGGGGGCTACCGGGCTTATGGGGGCGGTACCTTACCCGCCCGGACCAAAAGGTGTCAATCCGGTGGATCTGTCGTCTTGGCCCGCTAGGCGGCTGGGCAGCCGGGCAACCGGCCGGCTCCCGGTCGCGGCCCGGACCAGGCCCACCAGGTCCTCGACCACCAGGTACAGCGAGGGCACCAGCAGCAAAGTGACCGTGGTCGACACCGCCACGCCGAACGCCAGGCTCACGGCCATGGGGATCAGGAACTGGGCCTGCACGCTCTTCTCCACGATCATGGGGATCAGGCCGAAGAAGGTGGTCAGGGTGGTCAGGAGCACCGGCCGGAACCGCCGGACCCCAGCCTCCACCGCGGCCCGGGCGGCCGGCGCGCCCGCGCGGCGGCTGCGGTTGGCGAAGTCGATGAGGACCAGGGCGTCGTTCACCACCACGCCGGATACGGCCACCACCCCGAACAGGGACAGGATCGTCAGGGGCAGCCCCAGGAGCACATGGCCCCAGATCGCGCCCACCACGCCGAACGGGATCGCGGTCATCACGATCAGGGGCTGCACGTACGACCGGAACGGGATGGCCAGCAGGGTGAAGATGGCCAGCAGGGCCACGCCGAACCCCCGGCCCAGGCTCTCGAGCGACTCCCGGCGACCCTTCTCCTGGCCCTCGAACGTGTAGGACAGCCCCGGGAAGTCCGACAGGATCCCGGGCAGGTGCCGCGCGGCCAGGTCGGTGAGCACCTCCCGGGCGTTGGCCACGTCCTCGTCCACGTCGGCGGTCACATCCACCACCCGCTTGCGGTCCTCTCGGGAGATGGTGGCGTAGCCGCGGGTCAGCACCACGTCGGCCACCTCGGAGAACGGCACCTCGGCCCCCTGGGGCGTGCGCACCCACATGGCCTCCACGTCCCCCAGGCTGCGTCGCTGGGCCTCGGGGTAGCGCACCATCA
Organism: Deferrisoma camini S3R1; assembly: GCF_000526155.1. Taxonomy (NCBI): domain Bacteria; kingdom Pseudomonadati; phylum Thermodesulfobacteriota; class Deferrisomatia; order Deferrisomatales; family Deferrisomataceae; genus Deferrisoma; species Deferrisoma camini. The sequence continues at coordinate 1,091,542 of NZ_JAFN01000001.1, forward strand.
CCTTGACCTCGTCCCGGCCCCGCTGCACCCGCAGGGCCTCCTCGCCGTACAGGGCCGCCCGAACCTGGCGGGCCAGGTCGCTCAGGGTGAGCCCCAACCCCCGCGCGGCGGGTTTGAGCCGAAGCCGCATCTCCAGCTTGCCCTCCTGGAACGAGTCGCGGATGTCGGTGACGCCCGGGTACGTGGCCAGGGCCTCCTTCACCCGGGCCGCGGCCGCCTCCAGGGTGTCGAACCGGTCCCCGGCCAGCCGCACCACGATGGGCTCGCCCGTGGAGAACAGGCTCGAGACGAAGGTGAGGGACTCGGCCCCGGCCACCGGCCCCACCAGCTCCCGCCACCGGGCCGCCACCCGGGACGACGGCACCGACCGCTCCTCGGACGGCAAGAGCTGGAGCCGCACCGCGGCCAGGTGAGACCCGCCGGCTCCACCGGCCTGGGGCCCGGCCCCGCCGGCCGACTGGCCCACCAGGGTGTACACGTGGGTCACCAGGGGCCGGCCGCCGTCCGCCATCTCCCTCTGGAGCCGGCGGGCCGCGGCCTCGATCCGAGCCACGGCGGCCGCGGTCTCGGCCAGGGAGGTGCCCTCGGGCATGACCAGGCTGGCCGTGACCCGGTCCGACTCCACCTTGGGGAAGAACACGAACTGGATCCGGCCGCCCGCCACCCACCCCACGGTCACCAGAAACACGGCCGTGAACCCGGCCACCGTGAGGTAGCGCCAGGCCACGGCCCGCTCGAGCACCCAGGCGTAGGGCCCCCGAACGAACCAGCTGAGCCCCCGGCCGAACCCCCGGCGGAACCGCTCCAGGGGGCCGGCCCGGTCCGTGGGCGGCGGCACCGAGGCTAGGTGAGCCGGCAGGACGAACAGGGCCTCCAGCAGCGACAGGGCGAACGCCGAGATCACCACGATGGGGATCACCCGCATGAACTTGCCCATGGTGCCCTCCACGAACAGCAGGGGCACGAACGCCGCGATCGTGGTGAGCACCGAGAAGGTGACCGGCCCGGCCATCTCCCGGGCCCCCAGCACGGCCGCCACCGGGCCGGGCCGGCCCTGCTCCAGGTGCTGGTACACCCCCTCCCCCACCACGATGGCGTCGTCCACCACGATGCCCAGGGCCAGGATGAACGCGAACAGGGAGATCATGTTGATGGTCACGTCCAGGTGGGGCAGCAGGGCCAGGGCGCCCAGGAACGCCACCGGGATCCCCATGGTCACCCAGAACGCCAGCCGGGGCGCCAGGAACAGGAGCAGGCTTCCGAACACCAGCACCAGGCCCAGCCGCGCGTTGCGAAGCAGCAGGTCCCGCCGGGCCTTCAGGATGTCGGTGCGGTCCCGCCACAGGGTCAGCCGCACGCCCTCGGGCAGGTCGGCCGCGTGCTCGGCGATGTACCCCCTGACCGCCTCGGCCACCTCGATGGCGTCCTGGGCCCCGGTGCGGTAGATCTCCAGGAGCACGGCCGGCTTGCCGTCGAACCGGGTGATCCGCTCGGCGTCCTCGGCAAACCCGTCGCGCACCGTGGCGATGTCGCCCAGGAGCACCCGGCTGCCGTCCGGCCGCGCCAGCACCACCACCCGCTCGAACTCCCGGCCGGTGTAGCGTTGGCCCTTGGTCCGCACCAGGATCTCTCCGCCCCGGGTGCGCAGGGTTCCGGCCGGCAGGTCCAGGCTGGAGCGCCGCACCGCCTCGGCCACCTGGGAGAGGGTGAGGCCGTGCTTGCGCAGGTTGGCCTCGGGCACCTCGATGGAGATCTCGTAGTCCCGGGTGCCCAACACCTCCACCTGGGACAGCTCGGGCAGGGCCGTGAGGTCGTCGCGGACGCGGTCGGCCAGCACCTTGAGGGTGCGCTCGGTCGCATCGCCGTAGATCACCAGGTCCACCACCTGCCGGCGGCGGGTCAATCGGGTGACCACGGGCTCCTCGGCATCGTCCGGGAAGGTGGTGATCCGGTCCACCTCGCTCTCCACGTCCCGGATCACCCGGCCCGCGTCCACGCCCCGCTCCAGCTCCAGCAGCACCGTGCCCACCCCCTCGGCCGCCCGGGAGGCCACGCTCTTGACCCCGTCCACCGCGGCCACCCGCTCCTCGATCCGGGTGCAGATGGCCTCCTCCACCTCCTCGGGGCTCGCGCCCGGGTAGGCCACCGTGATCGAGATCACGTCCAGGTCGATGTCGGGGAACACCTCCTGCCGGATCGTGCCCAGGGTCAGCGCGCCGGCGGCGAGCACGAACACCATCAGCAGGTTCGCGGCCACGTGGTTGTCCACGAACCAGGCGATGGGGCCCTTCTTCACCCCGCGGATCACCGCCGGTCCTCCGCCACCCGCACCGCCATGCCGTCGGTGGCCGCGCCCACCCGGCTCACCACCACCCGGTCCCCGGCCGACAGGCCCCGGGACACCAGGACCCGGTCCCCCTCCACGCGCACCACCTCCACCGGCCGGAACCGTAACCGCCCGGCGTCGTCCACCACCCACACCACGCCCCCCTCCCGCAGGGCCTCCCGCGGCAGGGGGAACACCCCCCGCAGGACCCGGCCCCGGATCCGGCCGGTCACGAACAGCCCCACCGGAAGCGGCACCCGGCCGGGCCGGAACGGGTCCGGCACCCGGACCACCAGCCCCACGGTGCGGGACGCCTCGTCCACCACCGCCTCGGTGCGCACCACCCGGCCCTGCCACCGGCCCGGCCGGCCGAAGGTCCCCTCCAGCCGGGCCAGGGGCCCGGTCTTCGGGTCGGGCCGACCGATCCAGCCCAGGTCCTCCGTGGCCACGGGGAACACCACCTCCACCGCGTCAGTGGCGTACAGCCGGGCCACGGCCTTGCCCGGGCTCACGTACTGGCCCAGGTCCACGGCCTCGGAGCGCACCCGCGCCGCAAACGGGGCCCGCAGCACGGTCCGCGCCAGGGCCAGCTCGGCCGTGGCCACCCGGGCCCGGGCAGCCTCCAGCTCGGCCCGGGCCTGGCGTAGCTGGGGCCCCCGAAACAGCAGACTGTCGTCGTCCGGGGGCGGGTCCTCGCCGTACACCTGCCGCCACTCCTCCCGGGCCGACTCGGCCTCGGCCCGGATCCGCTCCAGCTGGTAGGTGGCCCGCTCCACCTCGGCCCGGGCCGCCCGGAGCTGGAGCTCGTAGTCGGCCCGGTCGATCCGCACCAGCACCTCGCCCTCGGCCACGAACCCGCCGGTCACCAGGTTGGGGGAGACCTCCACCACCTCGCCGGCCACCTGGGGCACCAGGTCGATCTCCGCTGCGGGCCGCACGGTGCCGTGGGCCGTCACCTCCACCCGCACGTCCTCGGGCTGGGCCTTCCAGACCCGCACCAGGGGGCCCTGCCTCACCCGCTCCTGCCGTGCCGGGGGCTTGCGGGTCTCCACCAGCGCCTTGAACCCCGCCACCCCCGCGGCCAGGGCCAGGAGGGGAAGCACGACCTTGAGAACGATGACGCCGATCCGACGTCGTTTTGGTTGGTTTGCCATGAAAACCTCGTGTGGATTATTGGATAGCTGGGACGTTGGGACGTTGGGACGCCTCCTAGCTTCCCAGCTTCCTAGCCTCCGCCGGCCACGTCGTCCTCGTGGCCCCAATCGCCGCCCAGGGCCAGGTACAGGGACACCCTCGCGGTGAGCAGGGCGTGCCGGGCCTCCACCACCCCCAGCTCGGCCGCCAGCAGGGTGTCCCGGGCCACCAGGGTGCGGGTGATCTCCTCCAGCCCCCGGCGGTACCGGATCTCGGCCGTGCCCACGGCCTGTCGGGCGTGGGTCAGGCTCTCCTCCAGGGCCGCGAGGCGGCGGCGCTGGGCCTGCTCCACGGTCAGCGCGTCCTCCACCTCCCGCAGGGCCGTGAGCACGGCCTGGCCCCAGGCCAGCCGGGCCTGCTCGGCCCGGGCCTCGGCCTCGGCCAGGTTCGCCTCGCGCAGCCCGGCGTCGAAGAGCGGCTGGGTCAGGTTGCCGATCAGGTTCCAGAACGTGTTCGTGCCTAGCGTCAGGTCCCGCAGCACGGCGCTGGTGCGGCCCCCGGAGGCGGTCAGGGCAAGCCGGGGGAACCGGTCCGCGTCGGCCGCGGCCGCCCGCAGCCGGGCGCCCAGGTATCGGCGCTCCGCCGCTCGCAGGTCGGGCCGGCGCCACAGCAGGTCCGAGGGCAGCCCCGCCGGAACCGGGTCGGGAACCCCCGGCAGCCTGGGCTCGAGGTCGTCCCCCCCCCCGGGGTACTCGCCCAGCAGCACCCGGAGCCGGTGCCGGGCGAGCTCGGCCTGCTGCTCCAGGGCGGCCACCCGGGCCCGGGCCTGGGCCACCCGCTGCTGGGCCTGGTGCACGTCGGGAGCCGGCGCCAGCCCCCGCCGGAACCGAATCTCTGCCACCTTCTGCCGCTGCCGGTCGGCCTCCAGCACCCGCCGGGCCACCTCGGCCTGCTCCAGAGCCGCGCCCAGGTCCAGCCAGGCCCGCACCACCTCGGCCACCATCAGGTGGTAGGCCCGCACCGCGTCCTCCCGGGCCGCGGCCAGGTCCTGGCGGGCCGCCTCCTGCAGGTTTGCGATCCGGCCCCAAAGGTCCACCTCGTAGCTCACGCCCAGGTCCACTCCGTAGCGGTCGTTGATCCGGTCGCCGAACCACACCTCCCCGGCCGAGCGGCTACGCTGGGCCGAGGCCGAGGCGGTCACCGCGGGCAGCCGGGCCGCCCCGGCCCGGGCGGCCGCGGCGCGGGCCTCGGCCACCCGGGCGGCCATGCGCCGCAGGTCCAGGTTGCCGCGGACCGCCCGCTCCACGAGACGGTCCAGCTCGGGGTCGCCGAAGGCGCGCCACCACCGGGCCGCGAGCACCCGCTCTCCGGCCTGGGCCGGCAGGTCGCCGAAGCTCTGCTCGGCCAGGGCCACCGGCGGCTCGGGCGGACGGATGCGGGCCGGGCCGGCGCACCCGGCCGCCCCCAAGAGCACGACGATCGCCAGCGCCGTCGGCCTCACGGCGTCACCCCCACCCCGCCCAGGGTGAACGACACCACGTGCTCGCAGATCCGCTCCGCCATGGCCTCGTCGCACTCCCGGCCCAGCAGGGTCTCCAGCACCCGCCGGGCCCGGACGAAGTGGATCACCTGGCCGAGCAGGCTGGCCGCGCACAGGGTGGCCCGGTCGGGCCCCAGGTCGGGGTGGGCCCGGAGGATCAGCCCCTGGAACATCTCGTGGGTCGGCCGGATCAACCGATCGAGCAGGACCGGATAGGCCGGCCCGGGGTCCCCGATCTCGCGCATCACCAGCGTGGGGAACCGACCCCGGCCTTCCCGTTCCTCCCCCAGCATCAGGCCGAACCACGACCGCACGAACGCGGCCGTGACCCTCCGAAGGTCCTCGACCGGGTCCCCGCCCCGGGCCTGGGCCCGGGCCGCCTGCCGGATCGCGGCCATGCTCTCGATCCGGTCGCGGAACAGCTCCAGGTACAGGTCGTGCTTCCCCCCGAAGTGGTAGTTCACGGCGGCCACGTTGGCCCCGGCCGCCTCGGTGATCTCCCGCACCGTGGCGGCCCGGTACCCCTTGTCCGCGAACACCCGCTCCGCGGCCCGCAGGAGCCGCTCGCGGGTGCCCTCCCCCCGGACGCACCGTGCGGAGTGATCGGTCATGACGACGCTCCTTGTGTTGGGCCTTCGGCCCGCTGGGCGGCGGGGCGGCGAGGTGGCTGGGCGGCTGCCGAGTCGCCGCCGCCAACGGCGGGGCTCAAGTGAAACGCCAGTTTCAAGCAGTTGTTTCACGCTGTCAAGGCCGGGCCGTTGCGGCCGCTTCTTGCCTCTTGGGCCGCGGCCGGGGCACCATAGCCGCCCGGCCGCCTGGCTGCCCAGCCGCCTGGCGGGCCGAAGGCCCCCAACCGAAGACCAACGACCGAAGTTACATGGAAGGAATCATGGATTCGGGATATCTTCTGCAGTGTGCCGCGTGCGGGCACGAGCACCGGGTGGCCCACGGCCGCACCGGGCAGGCGGTGCGGTGCGGCGCGTGCGGCGCGCCGCTGATCCGGGGCAACTGCCTGCCCGACGACGTGACCGATGCGGACTGGGAACGGGAGGTTCTGGGGTCCCGGGCGCCGGTGATCGTGGTGGTGTGGGGTCCGGAGTGCCCGGTGTGCGCGGACTACGAGGTGAGCGTGGGGCAGATGGCCATCCGCCTGTACGGCGAGGCCCGGGTGCTACGGCTCAACATCGAGGAGAACCCCGAGACGGCCCGGCGTTACGGGATCGAGGGGGTTCCCATGGTGCTTCTGTTCCGGGACGGCCGGCTCCTGGCCCAGCTCCCCGGCCCCCGGGGCGAGCAGGGGCTGCGCGAGGCGCTGGGGTTGGGGGAGGGGCATTAGGGCGCTAGGACGTTGGGACGGTGGGACGTGTTCAGGACCGGCCGATCCAACGTTCCAGCCGTTCCTTGCCGGCCCGCAGGGCGTCCTCGGGGGAGCCGGGGTGCACCTCCAGCACCCGGGGGGCCCCGTCGGGCACCAGGGCCAGCAGGGCCTCGAACGCCAGCTCCCCCTCCCCCGGCGACCGGTGGTCGTCGAGGCCCACGGCGTCGTGGAGGTGGGTTCCCACCAGACGGTCCTGGAACCGCTCCAAAGGGCCCGTGACCTCGGGCTCGAACCCCAGGCACCACTGGGCCGCCGCGTGGCCGGTGTCGTGCCAGTAGCCCAGGGGCGCGCCGTCCAACTCCCGGAAGAACAGGTCGAACTCGTCGGAGCTCGGGATCTCGGCCGGGTGGTATCGGTTCTCCAGGGCCAGGGTGAGCCCCCGCCGCAGGGCCTCGCCCGCGAGCCGGTCCAGGCTCGACAGGGCCGCGTCCCGGAACCGGGGGGCGAACCGCTCCCGGGCCTGGGCCACGGCCCGCCGGAGCTCCTCGTACTCCGGCTCGTCCCGCCTCCCCTGCCGGAGCCTCCTTTCGAGTTCCAGGGGGTCGGGCTCCCCGGACCACTCCACCGTGCCCACGTGCAGAACCACCACCGGCGCCCCCAGGTCCTCGGCCCAGGCCAGGGACTCCACCGCCCGGCGCACGGCGGCCCGGCGCTCGTCCCGGTCCGGGGCGGTGAGCCGGGGGCCCTCCACGTGGGCGCGGCCGGGATCGGCCCAGGGATCCCGGGGGAACGGGCTGTGCACCGAGACCACCCCGATCCCCTCCCGCTCCAGGGCGGGCCGCAGGGTGCGCATCTGCTCCGCCGTGACCCGGTAGTCTACCTCCACCGCCCGAAATCCGAGCGCCATCAGGCCCTCGGCGATCTCTGAGCCGCGGGGCTCGGGAGTACGGAGGGTGAAGTAAGCCGTGGACAACGCGATCATGGTTTCACACCGGTGACAGGGGCTGCCGCAGGCCCCGTGGAGACCTGTTTGCGGAACACAAGCTCCCGCACGAGATCTGAAATCAAACGTTCCCAAGCGGGTCATGGGGTTCAGGAACCGGAATTCAGCGGACAGGAGACAGGAAATCCTGAAAAGCAGTTTGGGTTCCCGGGGGGACCCTCTCGGGGCACCGAAGAGCCTTCTCCCTGTCCACCGACTTCTGAATTCTGGCCCCTGAAACCCATGCCCCCCGAGGCCTTGGCGTCAGGGCTCAGGAGCCGCCCGGCCGCCCAGCGGGCCGAAGGCCCCAGACCGACGACCGTAGACCGACGACCGTAGACTGGCGACCGTAGACTGACGACCGTAGACCGAAGTTCCTGGGAAGGGTACGGGACCCACGGGGGTTTGGCAACGGGCCGGACGAACAGAAGTGACCGGAGCCTCTGGTTCTGCTAGACTTTTGGGTTTCGGCCGACCAAACCTTCCGGCGGAGGTGCGCGGGTGTTCGACCGTCTGATCGACCTCTGGAACCAGATCGACTGGGGCCCCTTCCTCGAGCACGTGACGAACGAGCGCATCATGGCCGCCCTGACCCACCCTTACGGCCTGGCCGCGATCGGGGTGCTCATGCTGCTGTCCCTGTTCATGAAGTGGCGGATCACCTTCGCCGTGCTGGCCGGGGGCACGGCCGTGGCGTTCCTGGGCCGGTACGTGACCGCTGGCGAGGGAGGGCCCAACCGCCAGCTGTTCCTGTTCGCCGGCGGGGCGGTGGCGGTCGGCGCGTTTCTGATCTACTACCTGTTCATCCGCGAGGACTAGGACCGTGGGCCGGATCGGGATCACCACCACGGTGCCGGTGGAGGTCATCTTTGCCGCCGGCCACGAGCCGGTGGATCTGAACAACGCCTTCATCACCCACCCGGACCGGGCCCGGTTCCTGGAGGAGGCCGAGGCGGCCGGGTTCCCCACCACCACCTGCTCGTGGATCAAGGGGCTGTACACCGCGGCCCGCCGTCTCGGGGTGGACGCCGTGGTGGGGGTGATGTCGGGGGACTGCTCCAACACCCAGGCGCTCGTTGAGATCTGGCAGTACGAGGGGGTCGAGACAATCCCGTTCGCCTTCCCCTACGACCGGGACCCCGAGGCCCTTTCCGAGCAGATCGACCGGCTGTGCCGCCGGCTGGGCACCACCCGGGAGGCGGCCGAGGCACAGAAGGTCCGGCTCGACCGGGTGCGGGCCCTGGCCGCGGAGGTGGACCGGCTCACCTGGGCCGAGCACCGGGTCACCGGAGGGGAGAACCACCTGCTGCTGGTGGGGTGCAGCGACTTCGAGGGGCAGCCCGAGCGTTACGCCGAGCGGCTCGAGCGGTTCCTGGCCGAGGCCCGGGGCCGACCCCCCTCCCCGCCGGAGGTGCGGCTGGGCTACATCGGGGTGCCCCCGATCCTCGACGGGCTGTACGAGCTGCTCGAGTCCTTTGGCGCCCGGGTCGTGTTCAACGAGACCCAGCGCCAGTTCTCGCTCCCCTATCCGGGCGCCCCCCTGGCCGAGGCCTACCTCAGGTACACCTACCCCTACGACGTGTTCAGCCGCCTGACCGACATCCGCGCCGAGGTGGAGCGGCGGGGCATCCAGGGGATCATCCACTACGTGCAGTCGTTTTGCTTCCGCCAGATGGAGGACGTGATCCTTCGCAAGGAGCTCGGGGTGCCCGTGCTCACCTTGGAGGGAGACCGCCCCGGCCCCGTGGACGCGCGCACCCGCACCCGGCTCGAGAGCTTCGTCGAGATGATCGAGGGCCTGGGGCTGTGAGGGAGGTCACCCATCGTGCGCATCGACCTGCTGGAGAAGAAGATCCTGCGCAAGGCCGGCCAGGCCATCGCCGAGTTCGGCATGATCGCCGACGGCGACCGCGTCCTGGTGGCCCTGTCCGGGGGCAAGGACTCCTGGACCCTGCTCCACTGCCTGGAGATCCTGCGCCGCCGGGCGCCGGTCGCGTTCGAGCTCCACGCGGTCACGGTCCACCCGGGATTCCCCGGGTTCCGCACCGAGCCGCTGGAGGAATACTGCGCGGCCCACGGGTACCGCCACTTCGTGGAGCACTCCCACATCTACGAGATCGTGGAGGCCAAGCGCCACCCGGGCACCAGCTACTGCGCCTTCTGCTCCCGGCTGCGACGGGGCGTGCTCTACGGCATCGCCCGGCGCGAGGGGTTCACCAAGATCGCCCTGGGCCACCATGCCGACGACCTGATCGAGACCCTGCTCCTCAGCCAGTTCTACACGGGCGAGATCAAGAGTATGCCGCCGGTGCTCCGGGCCGAGGACGGGGTGAACGTGGTGATCCGGCCCCTGTGCCGGGTGTTCGAGGAGGACATCCGGGCCTATGCCGCGGCCATGGGGTTCCCCGTGGTGTGCTGCGGGTGCCCGGTGTGCGGGGTGGAGGACCAGAAACGTAAGCGGGTCAAGGCCCTGCTGCGGCAGCTCGAGACCGAGCACCCCGGCATCAAGGCCAGCATGCTCTCCAGCCTCGGCCGGGTGCGGCGGGGCTATCTGATGGAACCGGCGGCGCCGTGATCGACCCCACCTTGTTCCTGGTCCTCCACTGCCTGTTCGCGTTCCCGTGCGCCGCCCACCTGGTGCTTCGGCAGCGGGACCCGGTGGCCACCCTGGCCTGGCTGCAGACCGTGCTGTTCCTGCCCGGGCTCGGGCCGCTGCTCTACCTGCTGTTCGGGGCCGACCGGATCGAGCGCCGGTGGAGGCGCCGCAGGCGGCGGGCCGGCGAGCTGCTGCCCGACGACTCTCCCGTGGCCCCCCACCTGGTCACCTCGCCGCCCAGCAACCTGCCCCTGAGCGCCTCCGACACCCTGCGGGTAGCCATCGCCTCGTCCCGCACCCTGCCCACCCGGGGCAACCGGGTGCACGTGTTCGACCGGGTGGCCGACCTGTACGACGACATGCTGCAAGCCCTGGACCGGGCCGAGCGCTGCATCCACCTGGAGTACTACATTTTTGAACCCGACGACACGGGCCGGGCCTTCTTGGACCTGCTGGCCGCCAAGGCGGCCCAGGGCGTGGAGGTGCGCCTCCTGCTCGACGCCGTGGGCTCGCGCAAGCTCACCCCGGCCCACCTGGCCTCCCTGACCGAGAACGGGGGCCGGGTGGCCTGGTTCCTGCCCCTGCGGGGGCTGATGAAGACCCGATCCCTGCACCTCAGGAACCACCGGAAGATCGCGGTGGTGGACGGCCGGGTGGCCTACACCGGGGGGGTGAACATCGGCGACGAGTACCGCGGCCGCTGGGCCCGCCAGCCTCCGTGGCGAGACACCCACATGAAGGTGTTGGGGCCGGCCGTGCACCAGCTGCACCACGTGTTCGCCGAGGACTGGCACTTCGCCACCGGCGAGGACGTGGTCACGCCAGACCGGTTCCCGGTCCAGGAACCGGCGGGGCCGGCCACGGTTCACGTGGTGGCGAGCGGGCCCGACGACCCGGCCCGGGCGATCCACGCCACCCTGTTCCACGCCATCGTGTCCGCCCGGCGGCGGGTCTGGATCGAGACCCCCTACTTCGTGCCCGACGCCCCCATCCTCACGGCCCTGTCCACGGCGGCCCGCCGCGGGGTGGACGTGGAGATCCTGCTTCCCCAGCGCACGGACCACCCGCTGGTGGACCGGGCCGGCGAGAGCTTCCTGGCCGACCTGCTGGAGGCCGGGGTGCGGGTGTTCCGGTACGAGCCGGGCATGCTCCACACCAAGCTGGTGGTGGTGGACGGCCGCTGGGGCATGTTGGGGTCGGCCAACATGGACATCCGCTCGTTCCGGCTCAACTTCGAGGTGAACCTGCTGGTGCTCTCCCCCGACCTGGCCGCCCGGATCGAGGGCGTCTACGAGGCCGACCGCTCCCTGGCCCGGCCGTTCACCCGCAGCCACGTGGACTCGGCCTCCCTGCTCCACCGGGTGGTGACCTCCACCTGCCGCCTGCTCTCGCCGGTGCTGTAGGGTTCCGCCGGGCCAAGGCCCACCGTCTCGGCCCGGAGCTTTGCGTGGAGGCGGGCCAAAGGGGTATAGAGGGGGCGCGCGAAGAATTCCACCTGAGAGCGATCAATTTTCACCTATGGGGCAGGGACTAGAAACTGGAAACTAGAAACTAGAGACGAGGGAAATTCCGGGTATCTCGGCCCGTCAGGCGGCCGTCCTACCAGCCCCCATGCCCCCCGAGCTTCGGCGGGGTTCGAGAGCCGCCCGGCCCCTAACCGCCCAACTGCCCAGCGGGCCGAAGGCCCCAGACCGGCGACCGAAGACCGAGGATCGACGTTCCGGTAAAGAACTTGCATGAAAGCCTCAATCGGCCGCTGCGCGGCCCTACAACGCAGAAGGGTAACGTGCGTTGGTCCGGGGGGCATGAGGTGGGGGCGAAGAGGCATGACAATGCCTAGAACGTGTGGGAATCCGGGAGATTTTCAAGCCTCGAAGCCAAAGTCACGCCGTCCGATGGTTCACGTTCCAAAACGGGAGGAAACGATGAGGCCGTACTTCGAGAAGATGCCCGAGTTTGGTCAGCCGCTCTCCGAGCGTCAGCTCAAGACCTCGGAGGAGAGCGTCCAGGAGATCCGCAAGGTGGAGGCCGAGCTGGCCAAGGAGGTGGAGCGGGTCCGGAACGCCGGGATTCCCCAGAAAAAAGTGAACGACCGGGGTCAACTGACCGTGTGGCAGCGCATCGAGTACCTGGTGGACCCCGGCACCTGGTGCCCCCTGCACACCCTGTACAACCCCAAGGAGAACCAGGAGGGCACCACCGGCGTGGTGGACGGCCTGGCCAAGATCTCGGGCCGCTGGGCCGTGGTGATCGGGTTCGACAACAAGGTGCTCGCCGGCGCCTGGATCGCCGGCCAGTCCGAGAACATCCTCCGGGTCACCGACCTGGCCAAGCGGCTCAACGTGCCGCTGGTGTGGCTGGTGAACTGCAGCGGGGTGAAGCTCAACGAGCAGCACCTGGTGTACCCCGACCGCCGGGGCGGCGGCACCACCTTCTTCCGCCACGCCGAGCTCCAGAAGATGGGCGTGCCGGTGCTGGCGGCCGTGTACGGCACCAACCCGGCCGGCGGCGGGTACCAGGCGATCAGCCCCACCCTGATCGTGGCCCACAAGGACGCCAACATGGCCGTGGGCGGGGGCGGCATCGTGAGCGGCATGAGCCCCAAGGGCCAGTTCGACGAGGAGGGGTGTGAGGCCCTGATCGAGGCGACCCGCAAGTTCAAGGCCGTGCCCCCCGGCCGGGTCGAGATCCACCACGACGCCACCGGGTTCTTCCGGTACGTGGCCGACACCGAGTACGCCGTGCTCGACATCATCAAGGAGCACATGCGCGAGATGCCGGCCTACGCCCCCCGGTTCTTCCGGGTGGCCGAGCCCAAGCCGCCCAAATTCTCCCCCGACGAGATCGAGCGGATCATCCCGTTCAACCAGAAGCGCACCTACAGCTTCGACGACGTGCTCGCCCGGTTGGTGGACGGCAGCGAGCACCTGGAGTTCCGGCCCGACTACGGCCCCGAGATCTACTGCGGGCTGGTGAAGGTGGACGGGTTCCTGTGCGGGGTCATCGGCAACCGCCAGGGGTTCCTGCCGCCGGGCTACCCCGAGTACGCCGACTACCCGGGCATCGGCGGCAAGCTCTACCGCCAGGGCCTGATCAAGATGAACGAGTTCGTGACCCTGTGCGGCCGCGACCGCATCCCGCTGATCTGGTTCCAGGACACCACGGGCATCGACGTGGGCGACATCGCCGAGAAGGCCGAGCTGCTGGGCCTGGGGCAGTCGTTGATCTACTCCATCGAGCAGACCGACGTACCCATGATGCTGGTGGTGCTCCGGAAGGGCACGGCCGCGGCCCACTACGTGATGGGCGGCCCCACCGCCAACAACCACAACGCCTTCACCCTGGGCACCCCCACCACCGAGATCTACGTGATGCACGGCGAGACCGCTGCCGCGGCCACCTACGCCCGCCGCCTGGTCAAGGAGAAGGACGCGGGCAAGCCGATCCAGCCGGTCATCGACAAGATGAACCAGCTCGTCCAGGACTATTACGACAAGTCCCGGCCGGCCTACTGCGCCAAGATGGGGTTCGTGGACGAGGTGGTGCGGTTCGCGGACATCCGGCGGTACATGACGGCGTTCGCGGGAGCGGCCTATCAGAACCCCAAGTCCATCTGCGCCCATCACCAGATGATCACCCCGCGGATCATCAAGGGGTAGGGGACTGCAGCAGCCCCATCGGGGAACGCAAACGGGGCGGCCCACGAAGGGCCGCCCCGTTTGCGTTTGGCGCCGGATTGGAGGCTACAGGCGCAGGGCCTCCAGGTAGGACCGCTCGGAGATGTCGGTCCAGGCCTCGATCTTCTTGCGGAACGCCTTGTAGTGCTCGTAGACCTTCTTGCTCATCGGGTCCGAGGCGGCCAGCTCCTCCACCACCTCGTTCGCCAGCTTGTGCAGGCCCCGGAGCACGTCGTCCGGGAACCGCCGCAGCTGCACCCCGTGCTTCTCCACCAGCTCCTTGAGGGAGTCGTTGTTCTTGGCGTCGAACTCGGAGAGCATCCAGATGTTCGAACGCCAGCAGGCGGTCTCCACGATGGCCTGCAGGTCCTTGGGCAGCTTCTCCCAGGCCCTCTTGTTCACCAGGACCTCGAGCACGGTGCCCGGCTCGTGCCAGCCCGGGTAGTAGTAGTACTTGGCCGCCTTGTAGAAGCCCATCTTCAGGTCGTGGTACGGCCCCACCCACTCGGTGGCGTCGATCACGCCCCGGTCCAGGTTGGTGTAGATCTCGCCCCCGGCCACCAGCACCGCGTTCCCGCCGGCCTTGGCCACCACCTTGCCGCCCAGGCCCGGGATCCGCATCTTCAGCCCCTTGTAGTCGTCCAGGGACTTGATCTCCTTGTTGAACCATCCGCCCATCTGCACGCCGGTGTTCCCGGCCGGGAACGGCACCACGTTGAACGGGGCGTAGAGCTCCTTCCACAGGTCCCAAGCCCCGCCGCCGTACAGCCACGCGTTCATCTGCTGGGCGTTGAACCCGAACGGAACCGCCGCGAAGAACTGGGACGCCGGCATCTTGCCCGCCCAGTAGTAGGCGGCGCCGTGGCCCATCTCCACCGTGCCCTGGCTCACCGCGTCGAAGGTCTGCAGGGGGGGCACCAGCTCGCCGCCGCCGTACACGTGGATCTTGAGGCGGCCGTCGCTCATCTCCTCAATCCACTTGGCCAGCAGGTCGGCCCCCTCGCCCAGCACCGGGAAGTGGGGCGGCCACGTGGTCACCATCTTCCACTTGTACTTCTTGGCGGCCAGGACGGCGGGAGCCTTCCCGAAGGTGACCGCCCCGGCAGCGGCGGCCGCGACACCAGCCTTCTTCAGAAAACTTCGGCGTTCCATGGAGACCTCCTTATCGATGGGGGGGACAAGAAACGACGTTTTGGAGATACCCGAACGGCCGGTTCGTGTCAAGACAATGTTTCACGAAGCCAAACCCTCGGCCGTCACTTCAAACGCCCGGCCCAGGCCCTCGACCCGGTCGCCCGGCCGGAGCTTGCGGCCCCGCCGGGTCTCGACCCGGCCGTTCACCCGGATCTCGCCGGCCTGGATCCGGACCTTGGCCTCCCCGCCGCTCTGGACCCAGTCGGCCGCCTTCAGGGCCTGGTCCAGCCGGATCCAGGGGGTGGAGATCACAAGCTTGGGAAGGTCGGTCACGCCCCGGCTCCTTTCTCGGCCAGGATCCGGCGGTGGAGTTCGGCGAACCGCAGGGGCACCCCGCTCCGGTCGTCCCGCAGCCGAACCGCGATCGCCTCGGTGGGGCAGACCGTGGCGCACACCCCGCACCCGATGCACCAGTCCAGGTCCACCTCCGGCCCCTCGGAGCCCATCTCCACGGCGTCCACCGGGCAGATCTCGGCGCAGGCCCCGCACCCGGTGCACGCGTCGGCGTCGGTGTGGCGCAGGAAGTACACGGCCATCAGCACGTCCCGGGGGATCTTGCGGCGGCGGATGCTACCCACGTTCCAGCAGGCGCACCCGCAGCAGTTGCAGTTGTGCTGGACGCCCTCGCGGGCGTTGTCCACGAAGTGCACGAGCCCGGCCTCGGCCGCCCGCCGCACCAGATCCCGGGCCTCGTCCCGGGAGATCTCCCGCCCCAGGCCCCGGTCCACCAGGTACTCGGCGAGGGCGTCGAACTTGAGGCACACCTCCTCCGGGTGGGGGCACGGCCGCCCCCGGAGCCGGGCCGTGACCCGGCAGGGGCAGTGGGCCACGGCGAACCGGCTGGCCCCCTCGATCACGGCGTCCATGGCGTGATGGGGCAGCACGGCCTGGATGTCCTTGTGGATCGAGGCGGCCACCGGCACGTACCGGTAGGGCTTGGTGGCCGCCGCGGCGTAGGCCTCGCGGGTCACGTGGCGGTTGAAGTACTTCACCACCAGCTCGGCCATGCGGCGGGCGTGGGGGGTGTCGGCGCCGGCCCAGAAGAACGACTGGGGGAACCCGAACCCCACCTGGTGCAGCGCGTACCGCGGGCCCCCTCCACCCCCCACCCTCCGGTAGATCACGTTCCGCGCGGCCAGCCCCTCGAGAACCTCCCCCACCCGGGCCGGGTCCATGCCGGCCTCCCGGGCCACCTCCTCGGCCGGCACGGGGGTCAACGGCGGCACCCCCGTGGGCAGGCACGCGGCCACCCGGGCCTCCTCCTCGGTGAAGTTCTCCTCGAGGATCTCCAGCAGGACGTCCCGGGGGGGATACCCCATGGCCAGGGTGGCGAGCCGGGCTGCGAGGGCTTCGTAAGGGCTCATGGCGTCTCCGTGCACGAAGGAAGGAACGGGGGGCCGGCAGAGTCAAACAGGGCGGGAAGATTCCGAGGATGCCCCACCCGGAGATGTGTCGACGGGGTCCCTCGGGGAGCCACCCTCACGGTCACCATACCCAACGCCCGGCCGGTGTCCAGGTTCTCCTCCAGGTCGTCCACCAGGACGCACCGGTCGGCCGGCACCGCCAGGGCCTCCAGCAGCTTCCGGTAGCCGTGGGGCCGGGGCTTGGGCACGTAGTCCATGAACGCGATGTCGAAGACGGCCTCGAACAGCGAGCCGACCCCGAGGCGGCCGAGCACCCGCAGGGTGTGCTCCACGCTGCCGTTGGTGAAAACCACCTTGGGTCCTTGCAGGGCTTCCAACGCGCCCCGCAGCCTCGGGTCGGGCCCCAGGTGCCCGTCCAGGGGCACGTCGTGCACGTAGCGCAGGTACTCCCGGGGGTCCACCCCGTGGTGGGCCATCAGGCCCCCCAGGGTCACCCCGTACGCCCGCTTGTACCGGGCCCGCAGGCCGGGGATCTCGTCGGGCGCGAGGCCGAGGCGCTCGGCCATGAACCGGTGGATCCGCCGGTCCACCTCCTGGAACAGGCCGGATGCGGCCGGGTACAGGGTGTTGTCCAGATCGAACACCCACACCGGCGGGCTCACCCGCGACCCTCCGCCGCCAGATCGGCCCAGGTCCGGCCCGCGAACCGGGCCTCCAAGGACTCCCGCACGGCCCCGCCCTCTAGCCGCAGGACCCCGGTGACCAGCTCCCCGGCCGGGGTGTGCTCGGGGCACCGGCCGGGCACCAGCCGGGGCGGGTCGTCCTGGGTCTGCACGATCCAGCCGTCCGCCTGGAGCCGGGCCAACACCCGGGCGGCATCCGGCGGGTCGAACCCAGTGGCGGCCACGGCCTCGCCCTCGGTGGGGCCGGGCTCCCCAGCCAGGTGGCGCGCGGCCACCGGGATCAGGAACGCCAGGGCCGCCTCGAGCCGCGGCACCCACAGCTCGTGGCGGCTCTTGAGGTAGCGCCCCCGGCCGGGCAGGTGGTGGACGAACGCGAGTTCCGCCCCCCAAAGCACGATGCACCAGCTCAGGTACAGCCACACGAACAGGAGCGGCAGCTGGGCCATGGCCCCGTAGATGGCGTTGTACCGGGTGACCCCGATCTGGAACTCGATGTACCCCCACTCCGCGAACTGCCACAGGGACCCGGCCACCACGCCCCCCAGCAGGGCCGAGCGCAGGGGCACCCTCCGGTTGGGAAGGATCACGTACAGGGCCGTGAACGCGACCCACACCGCCACGAACGGCAGCAGCCG
Organism: Deferrisoma camini S3R1; assembly: GCF_000526155.1. Lineage (NCBI taxonomy): Bacteria > Pseudomonadati > Thermodesulfobacteriota > Deferrisomatia > Deferrisomatales > Deferrisomataceae > Deferrisoma > Deferrisoma camini. Next base: position 1,108,991 of record NZ_JAFN01000001.1, read on the forward strand.
CACCATCAGCCGCAGCAGGGGACCCAGCAGCCGCAGCCGCTCGATCACCGCCGGGCTCTGCAGGCTGGTGGTCAGGCTGATCGAGGCCAGCAGTAGGATCGGGCCCACCACCAGCATGGACAGGTAGTCGGCCACCTTGCGCACCGGCGACCGTCCCCGGCGCACCTGCCAGATGTCGTTCAGGCTCAGCTCCACGTTCCCAATCACGGCCACCGCGGTGAGCACCAGCGCCACCAGCCCCACCGCGCCCAGCGACGCGAAGTTGGTGCGCTCCACGTACTCGATGAGCCGGGCGGCCACCTCGGGGTTGCCGGCGGCCAGGTGCTTGAGGATCAGGGGCTCCAGCCGCTTCTGCACGCCCAGCCCCTTGAGCACCGAGAACGCCAGGGCCAGCAGGGGAACCAGGCTGAGCAGGGTGGAGTACGTGAGGGCCGAGGCCCGCAGGAACCCCCGGTCGGCCCGAAACTTCCAGCCGGTGATCAGCACCGTGCGCGCCACCCCGGCCCAGCGGCCCGAGCCCACCGAGTCCCACAGGAACCCCTCGATCCGGTCGGTCAGGCTCCGGCGCCCGCCTCTCTCCGGCCGATCGGCCATCGCCCTACCCCTTGGCCCCCCGGCCCAGCCGCTCGAGCACGGCCCGGCGCCGGGCCTTGGCCTCGTCGCCGGTCCACCACCGCAGGAACCGCTCGCCCGCGTCCCGGTCGGCCCGCTCCATGCGCTGGGCCAGGGGCCGGCGCAGCGCGGCCCGCAGCTCGGCCGCCGCCCGGGGCGGCTTTCGGGCCAGATCCCGGGCCTCCTCCAGAGCGGCCTCCACGACCTCGCCCGCGGGCACCAGCCGGTGGGCCAGGCCCCGGTCGAACGCCTCGGCCGGCCGAAGCACCCGCCCCAGCACCGCGATCTCGTAGGCGGTGGCTGCGTCGCACCCCTCGCGCAGCAGCTCGATCACCCCGCCGGGCAGGGGCAGGCCCAGGTCCACCTCGGTCAGGCCGAAGCCCCAGTCCCCCGTGCCGAACACCCGGCGCTCGCAGGCCAGGGCCAGGATCGCGCCGCCGGCCAAGGCGTGGCCGGCCACCGCCGCCACCACCGGGGCGGGGCCCCAGGCGACGCGGCGGTACAGCCGGGCGAACGCGCCGAAGAACCCGGCGAACTCGGCGGGCTCCAGCCGGTCGAGCTCCTTCAGGTCGAACCCGGCCGAGAACGCCCTCTCCTGGGCGCTCGCCAGCACCACGGCCCGGGTGCCGGGGGCGTCCCAGGCCTCGGCCAGGCCCTGGTCCAAGGCCTCCAGGAACGCCGGGGACAGGGCGTTGACCTTGGGGCGGTCCATCACCACCACGGCCACGGCCTGCTCTCGCTCGACTCGGATCATGGGGATCTCCTGGAAACTTCGGTCGTTGGTCGGAACTTCCGTGAATCGTAAATCGTGAATGGTAAATCGGACTTCCCGGTAACTTCGGTCTACGGTCGTTGGTCTGGGGCCTTCGGCCCGCTGAAAAGCAGATCGCCGTCATCCCGAAGCGGTTTTGAGCAGCTCCAGGAACTCCGGCTCGGTCAGGATGGGCACCCCGAGGGTGCGGGCCTTCTCCGCCTTGGACCCTGGGTCCGCGCCCACCACCACGTAGTCGGTCCTGCGCGACACCGACGAGGTGACCTTGCCGCCCAGGGCCTCCACCCGGGCTTTGGCCTCGTCGCGGGTCATGGACTCCAGGGCGCCGGTGAACACGAAGGTCTTGCCGGCCAGGGGGGCCTCCGCGGCTTCGGGCCGGGTCGGCGGCGCCGGCCGGACTCCGGCCTCCAGCATCCTTCGGATCGACTCCCGGTTCGCGGGCTCCGCGAAGAACGCGCGCACGCTCGAAGCCACCTCGGGCCCCACGTCGGGCACCGCCAGCAGATCCTCCTCCGACGCGTCCATGAGCGCCTCGAGGCTCCCGAACCGCTCGGCCAGGGCCCGGGCCGTGGCCTCGCCCACGTGCCGGATGCCCAGGGCGTACACGAACCGGGCCAGGTCCCGTGTCCGGGCCCGGTCGATGGCCTCCACCAGGTTGCGGGCACTCTTCTCGGCCATGCGCTCCAGGGGAACCAGGTCCGCCTCGGACAGGCGGAACAGGTCGGCCACGTCCCTCACCAAGCCCTTCTCCACCAGCTGGTCCACCAGCTTCGTGCCCAGCCCGTCGATGTCCATGGCCCGGCGCGACGCGAAGTGGCGGATCCGGGCCTTGAGCTGGGCCGGGCAGCTGAGCCCGGTGCACCGGGGGATGGCCTCTCCCTCGGGCCGCTCGATCCGGGCCCCGCACACCGGGCAGCGCTCGGGCATCACGAACGGCCTCTCGTCGCCGGTGCGGCGCTCCGGCAGGGCCCGCACCACCTCGGGGATCACGTCGCCGGCCCGCTGGATCACCACCCAGTCGCCGATCCGGATGTCCTTGCGGGCCACCTCGTCCGGGTTGTGGAGCGTGGCACGGCTCACGGTCACCCCGCCCACGGACACCGGCTCCAGCACCGCCACCGGGGTCACCGCGCCGGTGCGCCCCACGCTGGCCTCGATGTCCACCACCCGGGTCACGGCCTGGCGGGGGGCGAACTTGTACGCGATGGCCCACCGGGGGGCCCGGGCCTTGGCCCCCAGCCGCTCCTGGAGCTCCAGATCGTCCACCTTGATCACGCAGCCGTCGATCTCGTAGGGGAACTCGTCGCGGCGGGCCTCGGTCTCGCGGCAGTACTCCACGGCTCCGTCGATCCCCCGGGTGCGCCGCCGGTGCTCGGACACCCGGAACCCCCAGCCATGCAGCCGCTCCATCAGTTCCCAGTGGGTCTTCACCTCCATGCCCTCGAGCCGGCCGACCCCGTACGCGAAAAACTCCAGCGGCCGGCGGGCCGTGATCGAGCTGTCCAGCTGCCGCACCGAGCCCGCGGCCGCGTTCCTTGGATTGGCGAACGGGGTGAGCCCGGCCTGCTCCTGCTCCCGGTTCAGTCGGTGGAACGCCTCCACCGGCATCACCACCTCGCCTCGCACGTCCACGAGCCGGGGCACCTCGGTCCCCAAGAGCCCCAGCGGCACGGTGCGCACGGTGCGCAGGTTGACCGTGACGTCCTCGCCCACCGTTCCGTCGCCCCGGGTGGCCCCCCGCACCAGCACCCCGTCCCGGTAGGTCAGCTCCACGGCCAGGCCGTCGAACTTGGGCTCGCACGAGTACACGACGGGCTCGTCCGTGCCCAGGAACCGGCGCACCCGGGCGTCGAACTCCCGCAGCTCGGCCTCGTCCATGGCGTTCTCGAGGCTGAGCATGGGCACGGCGTGGGGCGCGGGCTCGAACGCCTCCAGGGGCGGGGCCCCCACCCGCTGGGTGGGGGAGTCGGGGGAGCGCAGCTCGGGGTACCGCTCCTCCAGCTCCACCAGCTCCCGGAACAGCCGGTCGTACTCCTCGTCCGGGATCTCGGGCCGGTCGAGCACGTAGTAGCGGTAGTTGTGGTAGTGGATGAGTTGCCGAAGGTCCTCGGCGCGGCGGCGCAACGAATCCGGCACCATCGGGGATCGCCTTTCGCAAAAGGGGTCCGCGGGGAGGGCCGACGCGGCCCGGCAGACGGCGGAATGGGTTCGGAGGACGCGTACCCGGAGGGATTCTATCGGCGGGAAGGAGGGCTTGCCAAGCAGGAGGGGTCAGTTCTCCGGCTCGGCCGGGATGGCCGTCTCGGCGGCCTCCTCGGAGAACAGCTCCCGGATCGCGGCCCGGTGCTCCTCGGGGACCCGCAGGAACTCCACCCCCACCTCGTAACGGCCGGGCTCCAGGGGGCGTTCGTACACGATCCGGCCCAGGGCCCGTACGGTGTGGCGCTCGAGCCGGAGCACCAGCTCCACGAACCGGCCCACCCCCAGCGGCTCGTCGCTCTCGAACCCGCACCCGCCCAGCCCCACGACCCGGGTTCTGGTGAACCCTTCGGCCACCGGCACCCGGTCGCACCGCACCAACGCCGCGCCGCAAAGCGGCTTTCGGGGATAACGCCGTTGAACGGGATATGCGCCGGGCACGAACCCCTCTCCTCGCGCGCGGAAACGTCAGGCTTCCGCGCCGTCGTCCCCCGTGGGCTCTTTCTTCTCCTCTTCTTGTTCCCCGCAGCCCTCCCCCCCGGACTTGGGCCACAGCTCCCGGACCCGCTGGGCCAGCTCGGTCGGCTCCAGGGGCTTCACGAAGAACCCCTCCACGCCCACCCGGGCCGTCTCCACCACGTGCTGCCGGGTGCCCGCCCCGCTCACCACCACCACCGGGGTGTGGCCCCCGGTCCGGCGGTCGTGCTGTCGGATGATCCGCAGCAAGGTGACCCCGTCCACCTCGGGCAGCCCGATGTCCAGGAGCACCACCGCAGGGTGCTTCGTGAAGAACAGCTCCAGGGCCTGGGCCGCGTCCTCGGCCTCCACGATGGGGATCGGCGCCAGCCCCTTGGCGATCATCAGCCGGTTCACCCGTACGTCGTCCACCACCAGGACGAAGGACATCTTACCCCCCCTCCCCCACCCCGGCCAGCAAAGCGGCGATCTCGTCCCGATCGAACGGCTTGTGCACCGGGGCCTGGGCGCCGGCGCCCAGGCCCTCGGCGAGGTTCTCCTCCCCGTCCCGGGGGCAGGCGAACCAGATCGGCCGGTCGAACCCGGAGTCCCGCAGGGCCCGGATCAGCTCCCCTCCGCCCATATCCGGCATCACCCAGTCGGTGACGACGAGGTCCGGAGGGTCCAGCATGGCCTTCTCCAGGCCTTCGAGCCCGCCGGAGGCCACGTCCACCTCGCAGCCCAGGTCTCCGAGGATCTTCGCCAGCAGCTTCCGGGACACGGCATCGTCGTCCACCACCAGCACCTTCACGGTTCCCTCTCTGTTTGGATGGGAGGCTAGGAAGCTCGGAAGCCAGGTGGCTTGGAGGCTTGAAAACCTCCTTGATTCCCACGCGTTCTAGGCATCACCATGCCTCTTCGACGCCACCCCTATGGTCCGGGGGCATGGGGCCTGCAATGGCCCCGGACCCCGCCCGTTACCCTGCCTGGTTGCCCGGCCCCGCGGGGGATCGGGGGGACTTCCAGTGGGCCACGAGACGTCGGGCCTCCCTCTCCACCGCGGCCACGGCCTGCTCCTCCCCCGACTCCTCGGCCCGCCGGCAGGCCTCCGCCAGGGCCAACGCCCCCAGGTTCCGGGCCGCCCCCTTGATCCGGTGGGCCGCCGCCCGCCGACTCTCCGGGTCCGGGGCCTCCCGCAGGTCCGCCAGGTATCCCTCCAGGTCCACTAGAAAGCACCCCACCAGCTCCCCCAGGAACTCCCGGTCGCCCCCCACCCGCTCCAACGCCTGCTCCCAAGCCAGGATCACATCGCCGTCGCCCACATCCATCCTCCACGCCGTCTCGTCGGGGTCTCCCGCTTCCCCCACGGATCGGACCGGCTCCCCTCAAACTTGACCGGGGGCGGCGGGCAGATTCCAGCTCTGCCCGCTCTGAACCGCGGCCACAATCAGCAATCCGTAGAACAGCAGCGCTACTCTCGGTGCATCAATCGGACTGGAAGTCAGACCGAGTAAAAGAAAACCACAAATTGACACAAACCCAAGAAGGCATCCCCAAGAATCTCTCATGCCACGCGCGCAAGTGAAAAGTGCGACTAGGGCAAGAAGTGCAAACCCTGCCAACCCGACCAGACCGAGATCGAAAAACACATTCAGATAAAGATTTTTGACATGCCAGGGCAGGTGATCGTGATCGCTGTACAAGAACCATCCTTCGAGTCCGCGGTCAAACGACCCATTCCGTAGCACATTCCTCCCATCGGGGCCGATCAAAGCCACGTCGTCCACTTCGATCCATGCCCCTCGCCTGTGGAACCCCAGCTCGAACATGGGCGGCCACTGGGCCCACCATTTCCAGCCGCCGAAATTGCCCGTATCGATTGTGGACTCGACCCACACCCACGTTCCCGACGTGGTCTCGGCGACCACGTTTCGAGTCCGGTGCGGGTTGTACTCGTCGAGCAATAGATTTCGGCGCTCGATCTTTACGGGGAGCGTCGCCTTCTTGGCACCGGCGCGAACGCGGGCTCGGAACCGGTACTCCGTGTCGGGAAGAAAACGAACGCGCTGGCCAAGCAACAGGTACTGGGTGCCCCGCATCCGCAAAAACCGATTGCCTTCCTCCTCACGAATCACGTACGGCGCCGGTTGGGGTTCTTTCTGCACCACCGTTCGGTAGCGAGAAGGGAACGTGCCGAGCCCTCGGCCCCAGAGACGAGCTCCAGCATCCGGCTCCATGGCGGCGAGCACGTCCTCCCAATGCCCGATGCGTGTACGGAAGTCTTCCTTGGCCGCCGAAAAACGTGAGCTCATCAAATAGCCGCCCAGCATCGCCGATGCCAAAGCCAGAGCGACTGCGAGCCCAGCCCCGCCGAGGACGGTCGCCGGCTTCCAGGCTCGCCGAGGGCTCACGCGTACGAAGGCCGCCCCGAGGGTGACAAGCACCAAAGCCCCCCCCGAGGCGACAGCCAAGGAAAAAAGCAGGGAGTTCTCGACCCATCGGCTCGTCCAGGCTCCGTGGAAAACGACGTAACCGGAGAACAAGAGCAGAAGGATTCCAGCGCCTTGCCGCACCCGCGGGGAAAACCGATCCCCGCCGGCGACCAAGACCTCGCCCCCCACGAACGCGAATGTCCCTCCGGCCAGCGCCAGGTATCCACCCTTGCGAAAGAGAAACGAGTAGGTGATGCCCTGGAGAATCGCCATGAGAGCCCAGCCTGTCAGGGCCCCACCCCCCGCACGGAACCGACCCGACCAAACAGAAGCCAGCACGAACGCGACAGACATGAAGGCCACGACCGCATACGTCGTTCGAGTGAAACTGACCGCCACGGCGTATAGCAGCCCCAGCGCAGCCCCACCCGCTGCCGCCCGCCAAGCCCGTTTCCCGTCGGGACCAAATGCCTCCCCCAGCACGAACGGCCAGGAGAGCACGAGGTAGCCGTCGAACGCCGTGCCTCCGAGGTGCATCTCGGAGAACCATGCGGTGGCCCGGTACCGGTGCGTCACATCCAGCAGTCCGGAAAACGCCTCCCAGTAGGTGCTGGCCGCGGTCAAGTCGCCAAACACCCCCCGTTCCCATAACACGGCCACGGACACGACCGCGGCGCCGAGGACGAACCCCCGCGAGAGGGCCGCCCACACCCCGTCCCCCTCTGCCCGGACCGCGACCAGCCATCCGAGGCTGAACGCATACAGAGCAGCCTTGCCGACCCTCACCGCGTTCCACGCAGTTCCGTACCCGCCCAGGGCGTTTGCGTCCAGCGGAGGAAGGTCCGCCAGCGGTCGGGCGATTCCGAGCAACCAGATGAGGGCGACGAGCGAGGCCACGACGATGCCCAATCTTCCCCGCCTCGTACGCAACGGGTCCGACCATAGAACCCCGCCGAGGACGCACAGGGCGGCTACGTCGAACTCGTCCGCCAGTACCCATCCCGACCAGGGTCCCAGATTCACCAGCGGCGCCACCGCAGCCAGAACCCCGAAAGACGAAGCTGGGAACCGTGCCGCCATCCCGGCGATACCCGCGCCCACAGCGACGAGCCACACGCCCCCCGCTGGATATCTCCACGCCAAGAGCAGGGCCGCCCCAACAACCGCCACCGCACCTATGCGCCTAGCCGTACGTAAAATCACGCACCTTCCTCCGCCCCGCAGGAAGACGCTCGCGCCTTGCCACCGCCCCCCCATATCCGCTTCCACACCCCCTCGTACCCCGCCACCATGGCGGGGATGGAGAACCGCGCCTCCACGAGTTTCCTTCCGGCCCGGCCGTGGGCCCGGGCCCGGTCCGGGTGGAGGGCGTATCCCGCCAGTCCCTGGCCCAGGGCCTCGGCGTTGCCCGGGGGCATCAGGGTGCCGGTCTGCCCGTCCTTCACCAGCTCGGGGTTCCCCCCGACGCGGGTGGCCACCACGGGCAGTCCGGTGGCCATGGCCTCGAGGATGGTGTTCGAGATGCCCTCGTTCCGGGAGCACAGCACGAACACGTCCAGCGCCCGCAGGATCTCGGGCACGTCCGCCCGGTCGCCCAGGAAGATCACCCCCTCACCTGCGACGGATTCGAGCCGCCCCCTCTCCGGGCCGTCCCCCACCACCACGAGCCGGGCGTCGGGCACCTTGTCCCGCAGCCGGGCGAAGGCCTGGAACAGGGTGGGGTGGTCCTTGATGGGGTCCAACCGGCCCACGATCCCGGCCACGAACGCCTCGCCAGGAATGCCGAGCTCCGCCCGGACGCGCTCGCCGGAGCCCGGACGAAACACGTCGGTGTCCACCCCGTTGTAGATCTGGGTCACGGGCCGGCCCACCCGGATCTCCTCCACGAGCCAGCCCTCGATGGCCCGGGAGACGCAGGTGTATTCCCGCACCCAGCGGGCCAGCAGGCGCCGGATGCGCACCCGCTTGGGGCTTCGGCCGTCGGGGTCGTCCATGCCCCACCCGTGCTCGCCGTGCACCACGTTGCGGATGCCGGCCAACCGCGCCGCGATGATCCCGTCCATGCCGGGCCAGTTGCGGGTGTGGACCACGTCGGGCCGGAGCTCCTTCAGAATCCGCCTCAACTTGATGATGCTACGGATGGAATTTCCTGGGGGTTTTCTCAGCTCCACCACGTCGGTTCCCGGGGGCAGCAATCGCTCCGACGCCCCGGACACGGTGAGGCACACGATGGAGTGACGAAACCCCTCCGACCCGTGCCGCACCACCGTGGCGATCCCCTTCTCAAGGCCACCGGTACCGAAAGAGTAGAGCACGTGCACTACTTTTATATTGGCCACAGATTCACACAGATGAACACAGATAAGCTTTGAGTGTTTTGGTCTTCATACGAAACGATGCGAGCAAAACGCCGGTCTCTACAATCACTGCAGTCAAAGACCACTACAAACACAGAAGAACAGATTTCTTTTCAAACCAACACACAATCTGTGTCGATCTGTGCAAACCTGTGGCTAAAACACGATTCTTATATCAGCCACAGATCCCCACAGATGGACACAGATCTTCCCCATTGGACAGTCTAGACTGAGCGCACAAATACCAGTAACGGCAAAAATAACCGCAAAAACACCTTGCCGTTCTCCCAGAACAACGACCCTGCCATTAACATTCAAACTCTTTCAAACACCAAAATCTGTGGGCATCTGTGGAAATCTGTGGCTAAAACACCAACCTCTTGATCTGCGGCCTCGGGCCGAAGTTGAGTATCAAGCCCACGCGTATCCCCGTCGCCTTCAGGTAGTTCAACAGTTGCGCCTCGTGCTCCGGGGCGATCGTCTTGACGGCCTTGACCTCCACGATCACGCTGCCATTCACCACAAGGTCTGCGAAGTACTGCCCGACACACGTCCCCTTGTACTCCACCTCTAGAGCCGGTTGTTGCTCGGCGCTCACCCCTCGTTCCAGCAGTTCTGCCATCAGGGCGTTCTCGTAGACCTTCTCGAGAAAACCGTACCCCAAAGTGTTGTACACTTCATAGAATGCGGCAATAACCTTATCAGTAAGGTCCACATACATGTACTGCATGGGCATCTTCCACTCTGGCCACAGACCACACAGATAAACACAGATATTTCAGTTGGCTGCTTCACTCCGCACAGACAAATTATCAGCAACAGCAAGAACGATAACAAGAACTCCCTTGCCGCCTTTCCACAAACAACGGCTCAACCACTCATCTTCACAGACACCCATACAAGCTAAACAAAAAAATCTATGGAGAACCGTGCAAACTTGCGACCAAAACACGATCCTTGCATTAGCCACAGATCCACCTAAATAGCACAGAAACTGCGTTACGAACCCAAGCACAGATCGGCCGTCGATTGTTGTATACGACAATACAATCGTTCACGACACAATAGGAACAAATACCAGAAACACAAATCTGTGTTCATCTGTGTCCATCTGTGGCCAAGCAACAAAACATGACCATCAATATTAGCCACAGATCCACACAGATTTGCACTGGTACAACTCCGCATTTCGCCCCCGCCAGAAACTTGATCTTAATAGTTTACCGAACTTACCAGAAAACAGACCGCCAAACCTAATCTGTGGCCGTCTGTGTTTATCTGTGGCTAAACCTCCCCGCCCACAAGTTGAGCATCATCACGATCCACAGTTCGGTGGCGTAGTTGCGCAGGCCGTTTTGGTGCTCCTTCCAGATCCGCTCCAGCCGGTCCTGGCGGAAGTACAGGCGGCTCGCCTCGCCGTCCAGGATCAGACCCCGGGCGTAGTCCTTGAGCTCGCCCCGCAGCCACTCCAGGATCGGCACCCCGAACCCCATCTTCCTCCGGTACAGGATGTCGTCGGGCAGGTGGCGCTTAAGGGCCTTTTTGAAGATGTGCTTTCCGTCGAGCCCCACGAGCTTCAGGCGCGAAGGGATCCGGGCCACGTACTCCATGAACTCGTGGTCCAGGATCGGGCAGCGCACCTCCAGCGACACCGCCATGCTGGCCCGGTCCACCTTGGTGAGGATGTCGCCGCACAGGTAGGTCTGGATGTCCAGGTACTGGATCCTGGATAGGTGGTCCTCGGCCGGGGCCCGGCGGTAGATCTCGTAGAACAGGTCCCGGGTTTCGTAGCCACCCAGGGCCTCCAGCACCTCCGGCTTGAGCAGCGCCCGTTTCGCGTCCTCGTAAAAGGCGCTCACCGAAAAGAAGTACGCGTCCTCCGGGTCGCGGGCCACATTCGAAATGAAGGCCTTGCCCCGGAAGATCTGGGGCAGGTAGTCCGCCTTGGGGTAGAGCCTCCCCAGGCCGCCGAACACGGGTCTTCGCAGGGGCCGGGGCACCAGGTTGCGCACCAGGTTCTCCCGGGCGTCCATGTAGTAGCGCCGGTACCCGGCGAAGTTCTCATCCCCGCCGTCGCCGGAGAGGGAGACCGTGACGTTCTGCCGGGCGGTGCGCGACACGTAGTACGTGGGCACGGCCGACGAGTCCGCGAACGGCTCGTCGTAGTGCCAGGCCAGCTCCTCGATGACCGGGATGGCTTCGGGGGTCACGTGGAACTCGTGGTGGTCGGTGCGAAACAGCTCCGCCACCCGCCGCGCGTACTCGGCCTCGTTGTACTGGGCCACGCTGAACGAGATGGAGTTCGTGAGCACCGGGCGGCCGTCGGAGGCCCGGGCCATCAGGGCCACCACGGCCGAGGAGTCCACGCCTCCCGACAGGAACGCCCCGAGCGGCACGTCACTGATCATCCGAAGCCGGGTGGCCTCGTCCAGGATGCCCAGGAGCTCCTCCATCATCCGCTCCTCGGGCAGGTCGTGGCACGGGGTGAACGCGAGGTCCCAGTACCGGCGGACCTCGAACGCGTCGGCCGTGACCAGGGCGTAGTGGGCCGGGGGGAGCTTTCGGATCGACCGGAAGATGCTTTTGGGCGAGGGCACGTACAGGAGCGACAGGTAGTCCGACAGCGCGGTCAGGTCCACGTCCCGGTCCACCCCCGGAGCCTCCAAGATCGCCTTGATTTCCGAGCCGAACACCAGCCGCTCGTCGTCCACCAAGTAATAGAGCGGCTTTTTGCCCACCCGGTCCCGGACGAGCCACAGCACCTGCTTTCGCTCGTCCCACAGGGCGATCGCAAACATCCCCCGGAACCGCTGCACCGCGCCCTCGCCCCACTCCTCCCAGGCGTGCACGATGGTCTCGGTGTCGGAGTGGGTGCGGAACCGGTGGCCCTTGGCCTCCAGCTCCTTCTTCAAGGACTGGAAGTTGTAGACCTCGCCGTTGAACGCCACCCAAACCGTGCCGTCCTCGTTGGCGAGGGGCTGCTGGCCGGTGGAAAGGTCGATGATGGACAGCCGCCGGTGGCCGAGGCCCACGTGGCCCGGTCCGGCCGTTGATCGTAAATCGTGAATCGTGAATCGTGAATCGTTGGGACGTTGGTAGGACGCCGGGCTTCCCAGCTTCCCAGCCTCCCAGCCTCCCAGCGCGTCAACGGGCGGACGCCCGTTGACGAAGTACCCCTCCTCGTCGGGCCCCCGGTGGGTCAGGGTCCGGGTCATCCGGACCAGCACCTCGGGGTCGACGGGCGAGCCGTTGCGATGGAACAGACCTGCAATGCCGCACATGGAAACTCCGCTTTTAGGCTGGGAAGCTAGAAAGCTAGAAGGCTGGGAGGCGGAACGGCTTTTGGCCTCCTCGCCTCCCAGCCTTCCAACGTCCTAGCCGACTCACCCTCCGCGATACACCTCTCGGCGGGGACCGATACGGACCACCAGCACGACGAGCCTCTCGTCCTCGATCCTTGCGACGATCCGGTAGGGCCCCACACGGTACCGCCACAGCTCGTGAAGCTTCCCCGTCAGCGGGGCACCCAACGAGCGGGGGTCGTCCAGGGTCGACAGGCGTTCGAGGTACTTCCGAATCCGGTTCCGGGAGGGCGGATCCAGCCCCCTGACATCCTTCCGGGCGGACGCCAGGTACTCAATCGTCCAGCCCATCCCAGAAGTCCTCGTGCGAGACGATCAAGTCCTTGCCCGCTCGGAGGTCCTCCAGGCGCTTCTCTGCAAGGTACACGTCTTCCAGATCGTCCAGATACCGCTTCAGGGCCTCGCGCACGTAATACCCCTTGGGACGGGCGGTCATCTCGGCCAGGCGGTTGAGGCGGGCCTGAAGATCCTCGGGCAGCCGGAGCGAGAGCATTCCCATGGTTCTCCTCCCAGTCGGTTTTCGGGGGTACCCAGGGAGAATACATGTATTACACCCGCTCGGCAATCAGCCGTCGAACGGAAGGCCGTGCGGACGCTGGGACGCTCGGACGGGGCAAAGGCCGTGAATCGTGAAGCCGGGAATGGGTCCAACTGCCGCCGGTCGTCGGTCGTCGATCGTGAGCGGCCGGAGCTCAACGACCAACGACCAACGGCCTTTGGCCTTCCAGCTTTTCAGCCACAGATATACACGGATCGGCACGGATGGACACCCAAGCTCACCGCTCCAGCGCCACCAGCACCTCCGGGCTCAGGGCTTTTCGCCAGGCGAGGTCGTTCGACAAGAACAGCTCCGCCCCGGCCGCGAGTCCGGCGGCCACGATCAGCGCATCCGTCGCCCGCAGCCTTTCCCACCGGACCGACGGGTCCTCCCCAAGGTGGGCGAGAACCCGCTCGTCCACTAGGCGGCACTCCAGGTTCGGGAAAGCGCCCAGCCAGTCGCGCAGGTTTCTTGCCGTATCCCTCCTACCGGCCCATAACGGGCCCATCATGAGCTCGCCCAGGGTGATCGCTGAGACGACCCCCTCGAATCCGCCGGCCTCCAGGCTACGGAACACGTGTTGCGCGAGGTTTCCGTACCCCGGAACGTCCTCCACGAGGTAGATGATCACGTTTGTGTCGATCAGTACCTTCCGCCCGTCCAGGCGCCGCAGCAGGGATCCGGCGGACGCAAGCCTCGTCACGGGTCCTCGCGCTCCCGGTCCAGCCACTCCCGGACCTCTGCCGCAGTGCTTCCGAAGCATCCCTTTGCCGAACCCGCCAAGGCCTCGGTCAAAGACGGAACCGGCATGAGGACCAACCGGTCGCCCTCCTCCCGCAGGATCAGACGGGTGTCCTTCCGGATCCCCCACCGGCGCCGGATCTCGGCCGGAACGACAATCGTCCCCCTCTGCCCAACCCGCACGATCGTTTCCGTAGCCATGCTCCTCTCCAAATCCCCCCACGGTCCCGCGTGACCATCATCCGGCACCGCCCTCATCCGCCAATTCATTAGCATCTGAGGCTGGGTGCACGTCTGACATTATCCCACAGATCAGACATGGCACAATCGTCTCACGCCACGACGCAACGACGCCACGGGGGGGATTGAACCGGGGAACGGTGGGACGCCAGGACGTTGGGACGTTGGGACGCTAGGACGCCGGAATGCCTTCCAGCCTCCTAGCCTCCTAGCGTTCCAGCCTCCCAGCCGGCGCGAAGCGTCGACACTTGTCACCGATCACCCGTCACCGGTCACCGCCCTTGCCGGTTCTCCCCCGTTTCCCGTATCATTCCGCCTCCGTCGTTCCGGGACGACCGGCCCGGTGTCGTGCGACTCTTGCGATCCAGAAGGAGGGGGAGCTCCCTGATGACCGAGGCCGGAGACACCCTGCCGCTCGCCACGCGCTGCCGCCCCTGGGAACGGCCGCGCCCGGGCGCCGGCGCCTCCGTACCCGCCTCCCCCCTCCCCGCCGGCCCCGGGGACCGCCGTGTCGGCTGACGCCGTGCTCACCCTGGTGGTCGTGGCCGCCATGGTGGTGTGCCTGGCCCTCGACCTGCTTCCGCCCGACGTGGTCACGTTCTCGGCCCTGGGCACCCTGCTCCTGGCCGGGGTGCTCGACCCCTCCGAGGCCCTGTCCGGATTCTCCAACAGCGCCATGATCACCGTGGCGGTGCTGTTCATCGTGGCCTATGCGGCCCAGTCGGCCGGCGTGCTGGAGTACGTGGCCGCCAAGGTCATGGGCGACGGCAGGGGCATGCGCCGCGCGCTGGCGCGCATGATCCTGTCGGTCACCTCGTTCTCCGCCTTCCTGAACAACACCCCGATCGTGGCGATGTTCCTGCCGGCGGTGCGCGACTGGACCCACCGCAAGGGGTTTCCCCCATCGAAGTTCCTGATCCCCCTGTCCTACGCATCGATCCTCGGAGGCCTGTGCACCCTGATCGGCACCTCCACCAACCTCCTGATCAACGGCATGTACCAGGAGGCCGCGGGCCGTTCCCTCTCGATGTTCGAGCTGGCGTGGGTCGGGGTGCCCTGCGCCCTGCTCGCCATCGCGTATCTCCTGACCCTGGGGCCGCGGCTCCTGCCCGACCGCAGCGACCCGGAGGAGTCTCTGTTCGGGCCCGGCCGGGAGTACCTGTTCGAGATGCGGCTCACGCCGGGAAGCCCCCTGCGGGGAAAGACGGTCGAGGCCGCGGGCCTGCGGCGGCTGGGCAGCGTGTTCCTGGCCGAGATCCTGCGCGGCCCGGTCTCGATCGCGCCGGTCAAGCCCACCGACGTGCTGGAGGACGGGGACCGGCTGATCTTCGCCGGCGCGGCCGAGGGCGCCGTGATCCTCCACCGGATCCCCGGCCTCGTGCCGTCGGGGGGCCACGACCTCTACCACGAGATCCGCCGCCGCGGCGAGGGCAAGGTGCTCGAGGCGGTGGTGTCCCGGTCCTCGCCGCTGCTCGGAAAGACCATCAAACAGGGCAACTTCCGCGGCCGCTACGACGCCGTGGTGCTGGCCGTACACCGACACGGCGAGCGCGTACGCGGGAAGCTGGGCGCGCTCAAGCTCCGACCCGGCGACACCCTGCTCCTCCTGAGCGGTCCCGATTTCCTGAAGCGCTGGGGCCGGTCCCGCGAGTTCTACCTGGTCTCCACGGTCTCCGAGATGCCCCGCCTCGACCGCCGCAAGACCTGGCTCGCCGCGGTCGCCCTGGGCGGCATGGTGCTCCTGTCCGCGTCCGGGATCCTGAGCGTGCTCAAGGCCGCCGTGCTCGCGGCCGTATTTCTCATCGTGACCCGCTGCGTCACCGCGGTGGAGGCCCGCCGCTCCCTCGAGATCAACGTGCTGGTCGTCATCGCCAGCTCCCTCGGCATCGGCTACGCCCTTGAGAAGACCGGCGCGGCCGCCTCCATCGCCTCGATCGTGCTGCAGGCGGTCCAGGGCCTGGGGCCCCGGGCCCTCCTGGCCGCCGTGTTCGTGTTCGCGTCGGGGCTCACGGGGTTCATCACGAACAACGCCGCCGCGGCCCTGGCGTTCCCGGTGGCCCTGTCGGCCGCGAAGGGCGCGGGGCTCGACCCCCACCCGTTCGTCATCGCCGTGGCCGTGGCGGCCTCGGCGAGCTTCGCGAGCCCGGTGGCGTACCAGACCAACATGATGGTGTACGGCCCGGGCGGGTACCGGTTCACCGACTTCGTGCGGGTGGGGCTGCCCTTGCACCTGCTCTACCTGGTAGGATCCGTGCTCCTCATTCCCATGATCTGGAGTTTTTGATGCCAGCGAAACCGACCCACATCCGGTGGCACGAGCGGCTCGTGTCGCGGCAGGACTACCAGCGGAGGAACCGGCACCCCTCCATGGTGCTCTGGTTCACCGGGCTGTCCGGCTCGGGCAAGTCCACCATCTCCCACGCCGTCGAGCGGCAGCTGTTCGACCGGGGGTGGTACACGTACCTGCTCGACGGGGACAACGTCCGCCACGGCCTGAACCGGGACCTGGGCTTCTCCGCCGAGGACCGCAAGGAGAACATCCGGCGGATCGGCGAGGTGGCCAAGCTGTTCGTGGACGCCGGGCTGCTGGTGCTCACCGCCTTCATCTCGCCGTTCCGGGACGATCGGGAGCGGGTGCGAGCCCTGTTCCAGCCGGGGGAGTTCGTCGAGATCCACGTGAAGTGCGACCTGGCCACGTGTGAGCGGCGCGACCCCAAGGGGCTGTACCGCAAGGCCCGGGCCGGAGAGATCCCCGACTTCACGGGCATCTCCAGCCCCTACGAGGAGCCCGACGACCCCGAGCTCGTCCTGGACACGGCCCGATGGAGCGTGGACGAGTGCGTCTCGCACGTGGTGCGGTACGTCGAGACTCGCAAAGAGGCCTGGTTTCAGCCCTTCACGGAGAAACGGGAGGCACGATGACGGAGATCCTGGTCAACCGATACGCCCACCTTCGCAAACTGGAGAACACCTCCGTGCACATCCTGCGGGAGGCGTACGCCAACTTCAAGAACCTGTGCATGCTGTGGTCCATCGGCAAGGACAGCACGGTGCTGCTGTGGCTGGCCCGCAAGGCGTTCTACGGCCACGTGCCGTTCCCGCTGGTGCACATCGACACCCACTACAAGATCCCCGAGATGATCGAGTACCGGGACCGGCTCACCCGGGAGTGGCACCTCACCATGATCTACGGGGAGAACCGGGAGGCCCTCGAGGCCAAGCAGACCTTCCCCGACGGCAACGT
Organism: Deferrisoma camini S3R1; assembly: GCF_000526155.1. Taxonomy (NCBI): domain Bacteria; kingdom Pseudomonadati; phylum Thermodesulfobacteriota; class Deferrisomatia; order Deferrisomatales; family Deferrisomataceae; genus Deferrisoma; species Deferrisoma camini. Next base: position 1,125,944 of record NZ_JAFN01000001.1, read on the forward strand.
GGACCGGATCACCTGCTGCCGGAACCTCAAGACCCTGGCGCTCCGGAACACCCTGGCCGGCACCTGGCCCCGGTACCGGTTCAACCACGAGACCGGCCGGTACGAGAAGGACAGGAACACCGAGCCGTTCACCGGGGTGATCGTAGGGGTGCGTGCCGACGAGGAGGGCTCGCGGTCCAAGGAGCGGTACTTCTCCCCCCGCGACCGGGCCTCGAGCTGGGACATCGGCGACCAGCCCCCCGAGTTCTGGAACTACTACAAGGTGGACTTCGCGCCGGGCACCCACGTGCGCATCCATCCGCTGCTCGACTGGACCGAGCTCAACATCTGGGAGTACATCAAGCTCGAGAACATCCCCACCGTGTCCCTCTACTACGACCAGGGCGAGGGGAAACGCTACCGCTCCCTGGGGTGCTGGCCGTGCACGTTCCCCATCGAGTCCGACGCCGGCACCGTGGACGAGATCATCGACGAGCTGCGCAGCGGCCGCCTCAAGAACGTGGCCGAGCGCGCCGGCCGGGCCCAGGACAAGGACGACGGCGGCGGCCTCGAGACCCTGCGGCGGGAAGGGTATATGTAGGAACTGCGGTGACGGGGGGAACTTCGGTGATGCGTGACGGGTGACGAGTGACGCGGTGAGGGCCCGGCGGCCCCTCGCCCCAACGTCCTGTCGTCCCAACGTTCCAACGGTCCTCGACCAACGATTCACGATTTACGGCAGTTCCTACGACCAACGACCCGCGGCCTTTCCCAACGATTCACGATTCACGATTTACGATTCACGATTCACGGCCGTTTCCGATTCACGGCATTCCCGACGACGAAACAGGTGACGAACAAGATGACCCAGACGGAGCAGATGAACATCGTGATCGTGGGCCACGTGGACCACGGCAAGTCCACCATCATCGGCCGGCTGCTGGCCGACACCGGCAGCCTGCCCGAGGGCAAGCTGGAGCAGATCCGCGACCTGTGCGAACGGACCTCCAGGCCGTTCGAGTACGCCTTCCTCCTCGACGCCCTCAAGGACGAGCAGTCCCAGGGCATCACCATCGACGCGGCCCGGGTGTTCTTCAAGACGACCAAGCGCCACTACATCATCATCGACGCCCCGGGCCACATCGAGTTCCTGAAGAATATGATCACCGGCGCGTCCCGGGCCGAGGCCGCGCTCCTGGTGATCGACGCGAACGAGGGCGTGCAGGAGAACTCCCGGCGCCACGGCTACATGCTCTCGATGCTCGGCATCCAGCAGGTGGCCGTGTTGGTGAACAAGATGGACCTGGTCGAGTACAGCCAGGAGGCCTTCGAGCGGATCCGCGAGGAGTACCGGGCGTTCCTGGGGAGCATCGGCATGGAGGCCAGCGCCTACATCCCGGTCAGCGGGTTCGCTGGCGACAACGTGGCCGACCGGGGGCAGAGGATGGGCTGGTACCGGGGCCCCACCGTGCTCGACGCCCTCGACGCCTTCCAGGCCCGGGCCGACCACGACCACCTGCCCTTCCGGATGCCGGTGCAGGACGTGTACAAGTTCACCCGATTCGGCGACAACCGCCGGATCATCGCCGGCACGGTGGCCTCGGGAACCCTGCGGGTCGGCGACCGGGTGGTGTTCTACCCCTCGGGCAAGAGCACCGTGGTCAAGTCGTTCGAGCAGTTCCCCGCGCCCGAGTCCGCCGAAGGGGCACTGCGCAGCGCGGCCCAGGGGGAGCCGGCCGGGTTCACCATGACCGAGCAGATCTACGTGACCCGGGGCGACCTGGCAGTCCGGGCCGACGAGCCGCCGCCCCACGTGTCCACCCGGTTCCGGGCGAGCCTGTTCTGGCTCGGCCGCCAGCCCATGGAGCCGGGCAGGGACTACGTGCTGCGGCTCGGCACCGCAAAGGTGCCGGCCCGGCTCGAATCGGTCCACCGGCTGATCGACGCCTCCACCCTCGAGGCCACCGAGGACGCCAAGGCCGTGGGTCGCCACGACGTGGCCGAGTGCGTGATCGTCTGCGACCAGCCGCTGGCCTTCGACCTGAGCCGCGACCTGCCGGACACCGGCCGGTTCGTCATCATCGACAACTACGAGATCAGCGGGGGCGGCATCATCCAGGAGGCCCTGCCGGACGACCAGTCCTGGGTCCGCGACAAAGTGGTGGTCCGCAACATCAAGTGGGCCCGCAGCGCCATCCCGAGGGAGGACCGGGCCGCCCGCTACAGCCAGGAGCCCGCCCTGGTTCTCGTGACCGGCGCCCGCGAGTCCCACAAGAAGGACCTCGCCAAGGCCCTGGAGGCCGAGCTGTTCGCCCGGGGCCGCTTCGTGTACTACCTGGGGCTCGGAAGCCTCGTCTACGGCCTGGACGCCGACATCAAGGCCCCCGGCATCAACAGCCTGGCCGACCACCGGGAGGAGCACCTCCGCCGGTTCGCCGAGGTGGCCCACCTGTTCCTCGACGCGGGCACCATCCTGGTGGCCAGCGCCATCGACCTGACCCACACCGATCTCGACCTGATCCAGACCGTGGTACAGCAGCACCGCACCCTCGTGGTGTGGGCCGGCGACGAGGTCCGCACCGACATCCCGTTCGACATCAAGGCGGACCCTGCCGAGCCCCTGGACCACGCGGTACGCCGCATCACGGCGGCGCTCCAGGAGCGGGGGGTGATTTTCAGGGGGTGAGGATCGGGGCCAAACTGCCGTGAATCGTAAATCGTGAATCGTTGGTCGAGGATCGTTGGGACGGTGGGACGGTGGGACGGTAGGACGCCGAAATGCCTCCTAGCCTCCCAACGTTCCAGCCTTCCAGCCGACGCGAAGCGTCGACACTTGTCACCGATCACCCGTCACGCGTCACCGCCTTTCCCACTCGTCACGGCCTTTCGGAGGCATTTCATGGACAACCCGAACCCCACCATCCGACTCCTGCTCGAACTCGCCGAAGCCGCGGCCGCCGAGATCCTCCGGATCTACGAAGGCGACATCCAGGTGGAGGAGAAGGGCGACCGATCCCCCCTCACCGAGGCGGACCGGGCGGCCCACCGGGTGATCGCCGAGGGCCTCGCCCGCGCCTTCCCGGACGTGCCGGTGCTGTCCGAGGAGGGCCGGGAGATCCCCTACGCGACCCGCCGGGCCTGGTCCAGGTTCTGGCTCGTCGACCCCCTGGACGGCACCAAGGAGTTCATCAAGCGAAACGGCGAGTTCACCGTGAACATCGCCCTGGTGGAGGGGGGCCGGCCCGTGCTCGGCGTCATCCACGTGCCGGTGCAGGGGCGCGTGTACTGGGGCGACGTCGCAAGCGGCGCCTGGACCCGCCAGGCCGGCGGCGAACCCCGGCCCATCCGGGTGCGCCGACCCGACCCGGCCCGGGGGCTGGTGGTGGTCCAAAGCCGCTCCCACCCCTCCCCCGAGACCGAGGCGTACCTGAAGGGTCTGCCGGTGGCCGAGAGCATCGCGGCGGGCAGCTCGCTCAAGCTCTGCGCCGTGGCCGAGGGCCGGGCCGACCTCTACCCCCGGCTGGGCCCCACCATGGAGTGGGACACCGCGGCTGGCCAGGCCATCGTGGAGGCGGCCGGCGGCCGGGTCGAGACCCTGGACGGCGAGCCCCTGCGCTACAACAAGCCCGACCTGCGAAACCCCTACTTCGTGGCGAAGGGGGCCGGGGCCGTGAATGGGAAACTGCCGTGAATCGTGAATCGTAAATCGTTGGTCGGGGACCGTTGGGACGGTAGGACGCCGAAATGCCTTCCAGCCTCCTAGCGTTCCAGCCTCCCAGCCGACGCGAAGCGTCGACACCCGTCACCGCCAAACTGCCGTGAATCGTAAATCGTGAATCGTAGCGAGGTGGCTGGGCGGCCGGAGCCCCTGCCCCGTCAGAACGTCCGCACGTCCCACCGTCCGCGCGTCTTCCCGTCACCTGTCACGGCCGTTCCCTCCCCTCACCGATCACCTACCAGGACCCAGGCGCGCCTCTAAAACTCAAAACTTGCGTACGTCCCCTCCCCCCACGCAAGGCTCCTCCTTGACAGGGGGCCACGCGCCCACCACACTCCTGCCGTATCGTATCCAAGAATCCCCCTCTAGTCGGTGCGTCGCCGGGGAGGAAACCATGAAACGCTGGGATCGAATCACGGTGGATCCGCACATCCTCAACGGTCAGCCTTGCATTCGCGGTATGCGCCTTACGGTACGAAGGGTTTTGGAAGCTCTCGCGGTCTCCGCCAACGTCGCGACGGTTTTCGAGGAATATCCGGAACTCGAAGAAGAAGACATCCGGCAGGCCCTTGATTTTGCGGCCCACTGCCTCACCGAACAGACCATCGACCTGGACGCGGCGTGAGGCGCATCCCCCTCGACCAAGGGCTCCCGCGCTCCACGGGACGAATTCTGCGCGATCTGGGCTGGGACGCCGTCCACGTCGGAGACGTCGGGCTGGCGCGGGCAACCGACAGCGAGCTTCTCCTCGTCGCCGCCCTCGAACGGCGGGTGGTGGTGACGTTGGACGCCGACTTCCACGCCCTCTTGGCCATACGCGAGCAGGCCACCCCTTCCGTGATCCGGATTCGCCGAGAGGGTCTCGACGGTCCAGCCGTCGCCCAACTGCTGGTGTCGTGCTGGCCGAAAATCGAGCAGGCGCTAGCAGAGGGTGCCGCGGTCTCCATTACGGCAACCGCGATCCGGATTCGCAAGCTCCCGATCGGCGGCTAATAGACCTGTCGGCGTACGGAGCGTCCCACGTCTGCCCGAGCCTAAAAACTGCCCTCGAATATCATGCCCACGCGAGTCCTCCCGCCCGGACGTGGGTGTCAGTCTTCCATGTAACTTCCGCTAGGAGGCGGACGCTCGTCCCCTCGCCCTCCTGCGCCGCGTGGCAAGCGCAGTCCAGTCCTTGCATCCCGGAATCCAGGGGGGCAAGATGCCCGTGTGCGAGTCGATCCCGTCCACCGGAGACACGGCCATGGAAAAGGACCATCTCGAAATCCTGCTCGAGGACATCCGGGGAAAGTTCGACCTTGTCCTGGAGGGCCACGAGGTCCTTCGCGCCGACATCGAACGGGCCCGTCAGGAGTCGCGGGAGCGCGATGAACAGCTCCTGTTCATGATCCGCGCACTCAACGACAAAATCGATGGAGTGGACGCCCGGTTAAGCGCAAAGATCGACGAGGTGGACACCCGGCTCAGCGCCAAGATCGACCGTGTGGACTCGACCCTCCACGAGGTGAAGGAAGACCTCGCTGCCCACCGTCGGGACACCGAAGTCCACCTTCCTCGCCCGGCGAAGGGCGCGTAACCCCCTCGGGGGGTAAACTCAGCCGCCGGACCCCAGAACCGGGCCGACCGATCACCGCGCGCACCGGAACCCCCGGGGAACGGCCCCGACCTTCTCCTCCTCCCCGCCCCCGCCCCGCGCGCCCAAAGGCGCAGGGAGCCCCCAGCCCAGGCCGATAATCGAATAACCGGTCAACGTTCCCTCCAGCACCCAGGCTTGCCATTGACGGCCTAGGGTTTTGCCGCCACAATGCCACCATACCCGTTGCAGGATCGCGAAGGGGCACGGTGGCCGAGCACGACACCGGGTACAAGAACTCGAAGGCCGTGACGTGTGACCCAGTGACGGGGGGGAACTGCAGCGACGGGTGCGCTGATGAGGAGCCACAAGGACCTCGCCGCGTGGAAGCTCTCTCTCGCGCTGGTCACGCGCGTGTACGCCGTGACACGCACTTTTCCCGAGGGAGAGGCCTGGGGGCTCACGGGTCAGATGCGTCGGGCCGCGGTATCGATACCTTCCAACATCGCAGAGGGTGCGGCCAGAGGTTCGCGGCGGGAGTTTTCTCGGTTTTTGAGGATGGCACTGGGCTCGGCGGCGGAACTGGAGACCCAGATATTAGTCGCGAAAAACCTGGATTACCTCGAAAACGAAAACACTTTGCTGGAGCCGCTCACCCAAATACGCAGGCTGATATCCGGCCTTCTGAAAAGTCTGGAGAGGTGTTTCAACACGAGTAGGCGTAGTTGTTGCGTCCACCTGGCACCGGGGGCTCCGAAATCCCCTACCTGCCTCCGCGTCCTCGGCACGGACCGCGCGGCCCGCGTAGCCAGCTGCTCACGGCAGATACGGAGTTGGAGCAAGCCTTCCGTCGAGCAACCTTCTCCCGTCCAAGGGCGATAACTTCAGAACTTGCCGACGTCTCATTCTCCGTCGCGGAGGCGAAGCGGCCTTTACTCACATAGTCAAGGGCCTCCCGCTGTCCCGCTTCCTGGCAACTACGCAGCAGCGTCCCCCCGTCGTGGCCCTGTCTCTCTCCGCCCCCCTCGCGCCCACAGAAGCTGCTCAGGCTGCGATCCGGCGTTTGAGGTCTTCGATGGTTCCTTCCATAGAGGTGATCCGGTGCTCCATGTGCCGGAGCACCCGGTCGTACTCGTCTCGCCGCACGATCGCCTCCCCCAAGCGATCCATCCGGGCGGATAGCCGATCGTACCGGTCAATGAAATCCCTTCGCACATCCTCAATCCGCTCCGTGAGCTCGGAGCGGACGCCTATGATCTGCTCCGTGAGCTCAGAGCGGACGCCTATGATCTGCTCCGTGAGCTCGGAGCGGACCGCATCGATGCGTTTGTTCGTCTCGTCGATCCGGCGGCTCAGGTCCGTCAACTGGAGCTGCAAGTCGCCCATCCGCTGGTTGGTGAGATCCAACGCCACCCTCACCTCGGCCACACTCCCCTGCAAGGCCTCAAGCTGGGGGACCACCCACTCCTGGATCGCCTTCTTGATGACCTCGGCCACATCCATCCCACACCTCCGAGAAATATCTCGACTGTTCGCACCTTACCGGGGCGTTGGACGTTTGGCAAGGCAGAGCGGCTGCTCTCCGCTGGGAGAGCCGTAAGTCGTGAGTCGTGGTGAGGCGCGCACCGGGTAGCCGGGCGCAAGGCCTCACGTCGGTGGGAGCCTGCTTCTGCAGGCGATCCCGGGCAGAAGGCCCGGTTCGCGCTTTCCAGCCGACGCGAAGCGTCGTCACCCGTCCAAGCTGCCGTGAATCGTAGCGAGGCAGCTGGGCGGCCGGAGCCCCTGTACCCGTCCGAGCGTCTCCCCGTCCCTGCAGTTCTCGTTGCGAGCTTCGCGGCGTTGCGTGAGCCCGGAGCTTGGAAATTGACAGCATTCTGCAAGCACATCATACTGTGCTCACGAAAGGAGTCATCATGAAGTCCCTAACGGTGCGCAACGTTCCGGATGACGTCTACGAAGCCTTGGCGTCGTTGGCGAAACGCAACCGTCGGAGCCTCCAGCAGCAGGTCCTCGTCCTGCTCGAGCGGGTACGCGCGCTGAACCGCCCCTCACCGGTCGGTGCAGCCGCCCACTGGAGGGCACGGCTCCAGGGCCGGCCGTTGGGAGATACCGTCGCGGAGGTCCGGGAGGAGCGCCGCAGGTGAGAGCCTGGGTCTTGGACACCTCGGCGATCGTGCGCTTCTACGTGCCCGACGGCCCCGTGCCGGACGGGCTCGTGGATGCGGTGGAGACGGCGTGGCGCGGCAACGGTGTCTTGATGGTGCCCGAACTGGCCCTGGCCGAAGCGCCCCAGGTCCTGCTCAAGAAGGAACGGGCCGGTCTGCTGCGCGCGGACGAGGTGGACGGGATCCTGACGGAGATCCTGACCCTTCCCATGGACGTGGTGGGACACCGGGACCTCGTCCTCGGAGCCGTCGAGCTGGCCCGGCAGGTGGGGCTGACGGTCTACGACGCGATCTTCCTCCGTCTCGCCCTGGACCACGGTGCCGATCTTGTCACAGCTGACAAGGATCTGGAGCGCGCTTATCGCCGAGCGCTCAAGCCGTGTGCCGGCCCGACTGATCCGCAGGGCGGAAAGCGCTCGTGACCCCTTTCCCTCGTGACCCGCAACACATGTGCGGCGGCTGGGCGGCCGGCGCGCCTGCCCCGTCCAAACGTGCGCACGGTATCCCAACTGCCGTGGGTGGTTCTCGCCGGTCGTGCGTCGTGGAGTGCCGACGACCCGCGACCAGCGGTACCCATCCCACCTGCGAGTCACGACCCACGACGGATGGCTATTCCGGTGCTTTGCGGCGTTGCGTGACCCCGAAGTCGATCACGCTGCGGCGTTTCCCCCCCAACGGGCACCTCCCAGCGCCTCGCCGGGCCCCAAAACTTTAAAACTTGTCAGCGCCCCCCACGATCCGCACAAACCGAATACCCGGCCGCCCCTCCCCCCGCGCGGCAGCTCCGCAACACCCTGCCCCCCCGCCCCCACAACGCCTCGCTGGAGCCAAAACTTTAAAACTTGTCGACGTCCCTGCCTCCTCACCGGGCGTCGGCCCAGTGGTGGCCGCCATGGTGCTGGCCGCCATCGGCGACCCCCACCGGTTCCAGCACCGACGGCAGGTGCTTCGCCTGGCGGGCTTGGATCTTTGTGCCAGCCGCAGCGGGAAGACGAGCGATCGGGCTGTGCCCAAGATCTCCAAGCAGGGTAAGGGGGCGTTACGCTACGCCCTGGTCCATGCGGCCATCATCGCAGCCCACCAGAACCCGGCAATCCGGGCGTACTTCACCCGGTGCCTGGAGGGGCGCCAGCATGAGCGGGGCATCCGGCAGAAGATGTACGTCAAACTGGCCGCCAAGCTTTTGGTGGTGGCCTGGCACCTGATGAAGACCCGGTCGGTGTTCGACCCGGAGCGGTTCCTGGCGGGGCAGACCGGGTAGCGGTCCACCGACTCCGACAACTTGGTTCGGCGGGAGAGCCCGACTGTCAACGTGGAGGCACCGACCTCGAGAGGGACAATCCTGGGCCTCTCTGCCGGATCTGCGAGCCTGGATGAGGAGTGGTGGACGCTGCGGTACCAGACAGTAGGGCCGCGGACGTCGGGTTGCCCGATAACGGTGAGGTTGCAGATCCGCCGAGGCAGAGACGTCGCCGACGTGATCCGATCGGGGGTGGGGTGTGTCCGAAAACCACGGGTCCGCTCAACTGCTTGTTATCACAGCATAAATTTTTAGCTTGACGGAGGGACTATAGAGTGTCCCTGCCTCCTCTAAGCTGCCGTGAATCGTAAATCGTGAATCGTAGCGAGGCGGCTGGGCGGCCGGAGCCCCTGCCCCGTCCGAACGTCCCCACGTCCGCGCGTTTTCCCGTCACCGATCACCCGTCACGCGTCACTGCCCTTCCCACCCGTCACGGCCCTTCTTCCCTTTCCCCCCTTCCCCAAGGTCATTTGATCGGCTACAATTCGGCCCGCACTTCCAAGGGCTCGACGAGGAGTTCTTTCTGCATCCGTTTCGATTCACAGGAGGGGGTCCATGCTGCGCGAGCATGCCAAATGCGTTGAGCGGGTGGTGATCACGGTCGACCTCCTGCTCGTAGCCGCCTCGCTTCTCCTCGCCAACACCATCGTCCAACGCTACCCCACAGCCTTCCTCATCCGGCAGTACGGTCCCCTGCTCATCTCCGTCTGCGTCGTCTGGTACCTGGTTCTCCGGTTTGCGGGGTTCTATCGGTCCCTGCGCACGCGGGGATACTGGCCGCTGGTGCTCAAAGTGGGCCAGAGCGTCTGCCTTGCTGGCGTCATCAACGCGGCCCTCCTGTTCGTGTGCGCCCCGCACTTCTCCCGCCGCGTATACGTCACCCACGTCCTGCTCGCGGCGAGCTTCATCCTCGCGTGGAAACTCCTCATCCGGGCAAGCCAGAAAGCGGCCCGGCGCCGCGGCTACAACTCGCGCCGGATCTTGGTGGTGGGAACCAAGGGCCCCGCGGTCCGGTTCATCCGGCACGTCGAGGAGCACACGGAGTGGGGCTACACCATCGTGGGATGCGTGCAGGGCCCGGACGGCGACGACAAGACCGAGTGTATGGGCTACCCGGTGCTGGGCCGGGTGGACCAGATCGTCGAGATCTGCAAGTCCCAACCCATCGACGAGGTGATCATCACCCTGCCGCCCGAGTATCTGGCGAAACTGGAGACCGTTCTGCCCCGGCTCGAGGCCATGGGCATCACGTTGCGGATGGCCATGGACCTCTACCGCCCCGAGAAGAGCCGGGTCATGGTCGGGGCCCTGGGCGAGGACGATCCGGTGCCGGTGGTCACCTATTACCGCATGACCCTGGACCCCACCCAGCTGTTCCTGAAGCGCATGCTCGACGTCGTGGGAAGCCTGGTGGGGTTAGGGATCACTGCCGTCCTCTTCCCGTTCGTGGCGTTGGCTATCAAACTGGACAGCCCCGGGCCGATCTTCTTCCGCCAAAAGCGGGTGGGACAGAACGGCCGGCTGTTTACCTGCTACAAGTTCCGCACGATGTACGTAGACGCCGAGGAACGAAAGCGCGAACTGCTGGCCAAGAACGAAATGAAAGGCGCTATCTTCAAAATCAAAAACGACCCTCGCATCACCCGCGTGGGCCGTTTTCTGAGAAAGACCAGCATCGACGAACTGCCCCAGTTCTGGAACGTGCTCAAGGGCGAGATGAGCCTGGTCGGAACCCGTCCCCCCACGCCTGACGAAGTGGCTCAGTATGAGGAGTGGCACCGGGCCCGGATCTGCATCAAGCCGGGTCTCACGGGTATGTGGCAGACCTCAGGTAGGAATGAGGTATCCGACTTCGACAAGATATGCGAACTGGATACTCAGTACATTGATCGATGGTCGATCTGGCTCGACCTGAAGCTGATCGCAAAAACCGTTGCTGTCGTAGTGGCGGGTTTGGGGGCCAGGTAGACTCAACGACCACCGACTAAAGCCGGTGGTTTTGTTACGACTGAAAGTCGCCTGTTGCGGCTAAAGCCACTGGCGTGCGCCTAAAGCCGGCTTAAACCTGTGCTTCGTCGGACACCTTAAAGTCATCCAGCGGAATCGTCTGCTGTTCAGTGTATGCATTGACGATTTCGTCTGTTACCGTGTCCGACGAAGCACAAAAGTACCTCCGAGCCCAGATGTGCTGCCCCCAATATCGTTTTCGGAGGGAGGAAAACTTCTGTTGCAAACTCCGGGACGCCCTCCCTTTCATGTACTGCATAATCCGGGCAGGTGATAAGATCGGTGGCGCGGACACAAGAAGGGGTACATGATCTTTACTTATGTAGCCCTTTAAGATTGCAATCTCTCTCGCCATGCATATCTGGCGTATGATATCCCACGCGCACTCTGCGATCTCCCCACGGAGAACTTTGTATCGGCATTTCGTTACTCACACAAAGTGGTACTTAATATCATGGACCGCATGCGGCCGTATGCGCCCAGCTCCGATCCCCTACCATTTTGCGGACCTCCTTCTCTGTCCGCCTACACTACAAAGAAAAACCCACTGAAGCGGTTCCACCTAAAGACGAAAGTTTGTGACCTGGCAGTTCGAAATCAAACCGCAAATGGCCCCATTCACTTGGCCAACGGCCAAATTTTCGCTCCCAACAGCACGACCTCGCAACACAGGCGCAGCAGACGACCCCAGCGCAAACAAGGGGTAGGCGACCCATACATATTCTAAATAGTTATCGAATACCATTAGCACAGTCAAATACATTAACACAAAACAGCCCACCCAGGCCCTCCAGTCACTCTGCTGCCGCGCTTTTTTCCACAAGAGCCTCATTTGAAATAGCATGGACAAAACGACCCCCCCAAGGCCCAAGATGCCCACCTCCCCATACAAAGAGATCCAACTTGAAAACGGCTGTCCTATAATGCTGTTAGCCGCCAGACTCCAACTACCATCTTCATACATATAAAACACATTCTCTTGCGCGACTTCAGAAACACTCGCGCCCCCCCCACTCTTTACGTGGCGACCCTCTAGGAAACGTTCTTGATATCCCGGAGCTAACACCGCTTGGGCCCAACTCGAATAATTCCCTAAACCAACGCCGACGAGGGGTTGGTACGGCACTTCGCTCGGCAAGCGGGTGAATGTGTTTTCCAAGAACTCCAGCCGGGGCAACTTTCTCATTACAGCATATTTCATAAAGAACGTCTGCGCATATACTACAACATTAGCATACTGCACAAGAACAAGACAAAACCCGGCCGACACCAACACGAAGACTAATTTCTTCACTATACCAACTCTTCTCAACATTCGAGCCATAACAAGCGCTCCACACACCATTGCAGCCAGAACACTGACTATAGATGCAGTAAATACAGATGCACCCAACATAACCAGACTCTTGAACAACTCTGCTTTTCTTTTACTCACTAGATACCGCGCCCAATATATAAACCATGCTACACACAAAACAATTGCCACCAAACGTGCTCCACCGGAGGCGAACGACCCCTGAAAAAAATCTTCGGAAAAATCCCGATACGGCAATTTCATTGGAAACCCGAGACTGACCGCTTGTGCTATGCCAATGAAAATTTGTAACCACGCAAGGGCCAGAACGCACCTTACTACCGAATCATATCCCCGCACCGTGATTCTCGGCCACAGAACCAAAACCAGGATCGAACTGTGCGACGCCAAGGCCAAGTAAAAGTTGGGCAGCAACCCGCCTCGCATGGCTATAACAAATACATTAACAGCAGCAACAAAGAGGATAACAAGCATGCGCGTACGACTTATTCTGCCATCCCCAGACAAAGACAATAATACCACAAAAAACACGGGAGACAGATACGCTACCGGGTACGATAAAATACTTCTCGGCAAAAATAAAGGGCCAAACGCAATCCACATCAGATCATAAAAGCTACTCATAGCCATTACTAGACCAACCTCGCCGTTTCGTTCGAACCTCTGTTGTCCAAGAACGAATAACTGAGTGAGTGAAGGTCGTGAGCAGGATCCCGTCAGCGCCGCATTCACACGATTTCTTCGCCCACCGGGTCCTCCACAACCTCGGTGCCGCCCAGGGGCTCTTCCGACTTTTTAGTGGGTAACGGGGTCGATGGGAGGTTCTTCCGACTTTTTAGTGGGTAACGGGGTCCATGGGGAGGCCGCCCAGGTGGAACAGGATCACCAGCCGATACCTCTCGCCTTGTTCCGGTACCCCCGTGCTTTGCGCCAGATGGCATCCAGCCTCGAGTTCAGGCCTTCCGTCATGGCGTTCGTGATCCGATGGCGAAAGTAGTTCATCACCCCGTAGAGCCGACCGTGCACCATCTTCGCGACCCGTTTCACGGGCTCCAAGCGGCTGTGCGTTGCCCAGTAGTACCACCGCCGGTAGTACCTCATCGCCCAGATCTCCCGCTTGTAGCTCCACACCCGGCGAAGGTTCTCCTTGATCGCCCACGCTCGCGCCGTCTTCAGGTCCGAGTCCCGAAGCGCGTAGTACACACCCCAATACCGCCGGGGCACCCGTTCTCGGCCGTACAGCCACATAAACCGCGTGCCCGTGAGTGGCGATTCCCCGTCCCGGGCCATAAGCCGCCGGTGTTCCTCCCGGCGCACCTGGTCCACGGCTTTGGTCATGTGCTGCATGATGTGGAACCGGTCGAACACGATCATTTCGTCCCACCGGTCCGGAAACTGCCCTTTCACCGCCTGGATGTACGCCTCATGCATGTCGATCGCGACCGCCTCAAGCGCTTCTCGTTGCTCCGGCGTCAGCGCGTCCAGGCTCGCTTTGGATCGTCCCATCATCACGTCGTCCACCACGCCGGCCTCGGCGTCACAGGCCACCGTGATGTAGTTCGACTGCCCCCGGCCCGCCGCCTTTTCGTCCACCCCCAAATACCGAATGAGGCGGGGCTCCTTTCGCGCCAGGCCCCGCTTCACCGCTCGGTTCAACAGGCCCCCCGCCTCATCCCAACTGATCCCCAGGATTCGGCAGGCGCCCTCGATCGTGGTCTGTGCCAGCACCCGGATGGCGAACGACTCAAAAAGCAGCGTGAACCGGCCCCTTGGTTCCGCCCAGGGCAGATCCACCTGGCGTACCCCGTGGTCCGGGCACCTCACGCGCGGCGGTCTGGCGTGCAAAAACGTCTGGAACTGGCAGCTGTCCAAGTGGCGCCAGGTCCGTTGCGGCGTGTGATCGTAGAGCGAACACGCGGTGCCACACTCCGGGCATGGCCACCGATGTCGACGAGGGTGTCCTACCCAGACGTCGACCCGCTGCGTTTGGACGTCGAGTGCCACCCTCTCAACGGTCCAGGGTTCTTCCAGGCCCAACAGGTGCTGGTACAGGGTCGTGTCGCGCATGGCTCGCCTCCTTTCGGCGAACCACACTACCGCGACCCTTACCCACTAGAAACCCGGAAGAACCCCGGCAAAGCCGGGGGCCTACCCAATTTTAGTTACTTGGAAGGCTTGTTCTGGATCGGCTCTATTTCGAACGCGTGGCGTACAGAAATGCCGCATGAACATTTGTCAGCGCATATCGGCGAATAACTCGACCCCTTTCTTTGATGCAACGGTACGCCCACTCTAGCCCAGCTCGCTGCACCCACAAGGGCGGTCTTCTAACTTCACCCGCCAACACCCGAAACATCCCCCCACATGTCTTGATGCACCGCACTCCACTCAGAGATTCGCGATGTTTCACGACGAAAAATTGTTCCAATGGCACCCCCATTCCAACAAACAAGAACGTCGGCCTTAGGCTCACTATTTGGCTCACCGCCACCTCTTCTTCATTCTCTGATCTGAAATATCCGTTTCTATACCCGACAACATTCAGCTTGGGGTACATTGATTTTACGTTGGCGACAGCGGTATTTACGGTCTTCTCCTCTCCGCCAAGAAAATACACCGTCATTTTGGTATTCTGTATAATTCGTGCTAGCGCGTGGAACACATCTGTTGTTACAACCCTTTCAGGGATCTTATTATGACAAAAGATCCGAGAGGCGAACACAACCGACATACCATCCGCGTCTATACCGTCGAAACAAGAGACTACCTCTCGGAGTTCGCTGTTAGATGCAACTTGAGACACAAAGTGACCATTCGCGGAGGTGTACAATCTCGGTTTGTCCGGACAAGCCTCCTGAGCAGCCTCTCGCACATACATTTCAACCCATTCCTTAACAGTGTAGCAACTAACTGGCACGCCACCAACGATAGCGATATTGTCTCCGCGACCCATAACTGTCCTCACCCGTGAATCCTATTAGCCCGGTCACGCCCCCCCACCAAAGGTGGGGGTTTGAAAAACCGTGGACCGCTCAAAGCGGTTCAACACCGGGGGCCGCCTAAAGACGGCTACTCCGGTAGCCTTAACTGCTTAATTCTACCATCTTCTCGCTCTTGCCGACGGATATACTCCCGGACCACCTGCTCGTCCAACCCTACCGTCGACACGTAGTACCCTCGGGCCCAAAAGCTCTGCCCCGTAAAGTTGCGTGCCCGCCCCCCATACCTCCTTGCCACGTGGTCCGGCATCAGATGCCCCTCCACCACCCGACTCTCCTTCTGCCGAGCCAATTCCCGAATCACATCCCGCAAATCCTCTCGAATCCCGCCGACGGGCGCAATCGCACCGGTCGGTACGTCGAGCGCCGAGGCGGAAGCACGCCCCGAGACGGCGTGTGATCGGTGGTTACAGCAAAAGGCTTGGTGAAAAATCCGGGTTAGTTGATGTGAGGCACCCTCTCTTATTGGAAGGCCAAAGCATCGGGTACATCCGCCGTTCGTCCAACCACTGGGGAAACCGCGCAACCGACTGCTTCGGACTTCGGGGATCGGACTTGAGCCCCTCAGCCACGGGGGCTTCACTGTCGGACTCCCCGATTCTGAAAACACGGACAGAGCCCGTTTGGGGCAAACGGCGAATGCACCCCAAAGGCACTCACGCACCCATCAAAAGTGGGGGCTTGAAAAAACGTGAACCGCTTAAAGCGGTTCAACACCGGGGGCCGCCTCAAGCTGGCTACTCGGGGCAGCATCAACCGCTCAATCACACGCTATGGTACAGGCTGAATAACTGAGACTTCTTTCCCATGGGGCTTCTGGCGGTCCACGTGGCGGGAGGTTCCTCAATCGCCGGAACTGTTAAACCTCGACTGTGCCCTGGCCCCGAGGGCTTACGCATTTTGGTTGAACCGCATCGCAAGATATTTAGACACCGGTGTATAAATAGACTAACTTCTAGCTCCCTTCAGCGAGTCCAGCATCCACAAAAACTTGCCTTTAGCCCTCTTCCACCATGGTGCCCAGCTTCCATCGAACAGGTGTTGTGCATAAGCCTGATCGCCTCCACGGCAAAAATAGTAACTTGGATAAATATGCAGATCATCCCCTACAACTTGGTACGTATCGTCGTTTTTGACGCCGTATTTATTTATTAAATTCTCGGTTATGCGCACAGTATTTGTCTTCAGATCCATACCCCCAAAAGATCGCAAAAACGTTGCACCATCGTATTCGGCCAACAACTCGCCAATCCACGAATGTCCCTTAATCGCACCCATAACAGCCGTTACTGGAGCTAGCCTTCCCGCGAAATACTCAAAACCTGTAAATGCATTATGGACCAGAAAACTATCAAAAGATCGAAACACCCGCACATCTGTGTCTAGATAAATCCCTCCATAATTATACAATGCCCATAGACGCACATAGTCAGCAACAAATGCCCATTTTTTTGCTCGATACGCCTCTTGGACGTAACGCACCGATTCAATGTCGAAATTCGTTTCGTTCCATTCTACTATTTCGTAATCAGGCAAAAAGGAGCGCCAACTATCAAGGCATGCCATCGCTATTTCGCCTTTCTGCGCACCGCCGAACCAACAACAATGGATAATTTTAGGTATCATACATTGCTCCTCCATCTCGGCAGGGCATCACCGATCCGCTGCACTTTTCCCAATACCCCCGAACGCAATTTATATGGACTGTTCCGACTCTCCATGGAAGGCCGAACCACAGGACCAGGACCCGGGCACTCGCGTTGTTTCCCGATCCACGCGCCTTACTCCCGTCGCTAGAAACCTCACGCTAGGGATGCCGGAAGACCGTTTGATCTATGAGTTCGCCTCCAAACTACGCGCACAAGGGGCAATTCGCCCCCAAGGCACACCTCAACCAGCACGCACCCAGCATGCATCAAGCCGGTTACTCCATCCGTCCGTGGACTCGCTGAGTTTGGAGGCCCTGCTGTGACTCTCTCGACTGTCCAGGATTACCGAAAGCCCGGCAGGTCCCTACAGAGCCCCCTTATGAGTTGCAAACCATCAAAAACCTATCAGCCTGCGTCAATCGATTACGTGTCGCCCCGCCGCCATCTTGACAGATCTCTGCACAAGATATGTTCCAACAACTCAATCTCGTCCGCAAATACCATGCACAAGTATTCCCTAAACTCCGAATTGTATTCTCGTCCCTCTGTTACAGTATTCCACTCCATCATCTTGCTCGCCACTCCAAAACTATGCCTGAGCCCCACTTTCTCCTTCAATCTTCTCAATCCTAACGCCACTCTGGCGACAAATTTAAATTTGTGCCTTTTCCCTCTATTATGGGCATCAAACACCACCCTGCCGTCATCAGGCACCCCAAGAAACGACAACACCCTCAAGTACTCCTGCCGCGTATCACTTACGAAGTCATCAAAAACAATCACATGGACTTTTTCTCGGCCTACAGTAGCAAAAAGCCGTTTCAATTGACTCCCTAGAGCGCACACCTCTCTATACTGCAACCATGCCGGGTCCCGACAATACCAACTGATTCCCTTTCCTGCGCGTCGCGTTCTCTGCAAAAACCACGCCTCCTCAAAGGACTCCACATGTTCAATACCGATCCACAGCAATTCCTTATGGAGAGAATATGCCATATCAACCGGGTTTCGCACCATTACTATAAATTTAGCATCTGGATTAAATTTGATTATATTTGGTACAGCCTCTTTTGAATACAAATAAGATGTCGACGCCTCACCTAAAATTTCAACACTGTCTTGAGTTTTCATGAATAATTTCAGATAATCTTTCTCCGACACAACCCCCCTGTACTGCAAATCAGTATTAAAATAAAATGGTTCTTTGGGATCTGAAATGTAAATACGCTCATGGGATCCCAAGTATCGAGACAGCGAGGTAGTTCCGCATTTAGGAGCTCCAATTATAAAAAGACTAGGCTTCCGCATGTATAAATCCGCAGTTTTATAAAAAAGCACCACAATGTCCTAACAAAAACAGGCCCGAACCAAGACACCCAAAGGGCACCTCCGCATACTCACACGACTTCTGTTGCCGGATCCTTGACCCCGTGCTGTTCGCAAAGCCGGGCCACGATGCGTGCCGCCGCCTTACCATCACCGTAAGGGTTATTACTCCCCCGTCCCTCGGTATCTTTATCTTTCCCAATCCGCTGGAGGGCCAACTCTACCTCTGCGACAATCCGATTGGGATCGGTCCCCACTACGGTCACAGTGCCGGCCTCAACGGCTTCAGGCCGCTCAGTGGTTTCCCGCATCACGAATACCGGCTTGCCCAGTGAAGGAGCCTCTTCCTGAATTCCTCCCGAGTCCGTAAGGATCACGTGGGCACGACTCATCAGATGTACAAACGGCAAGTAGTCTAGAGGTTCAACGAGAAACACATTGTTAAGACCATAGAGATTGCGCATGACGGGCGCTCGCACATTTGGATTAAGGTGCACTGGATACACAATTTGCACATCATCCCGTTTTGCCAAAGTGAACAAGGCTCGGCAGATGCGCTCGAACCCCGAACCGAAGCTCTCGCGGCGGTGTCCTGTCACCAAAATCACCCAGCGGTCTGGATCGAGATATGAAAATTCCTGGGAGACACTGTCTCTAAGTTGCGAGTCGCCCTCCAGCCGACGCAGGGTCATGTACAGCGCATCAATAACCGTGTTTCCGGTAATATGAATCCGCTCCTCAGGCACCCCCTCCGCCAAAAGGTTGTGGGACGCCCGCTTGGTAGGAGCGAAATGGAGATCGGCGATACCTGCAGTCAGCTTGCGGTTAATCTCTTCTGGCCAGGGTGCGTAGATATTGCCGGTGCGGAGACCCGCCTCGACGTGAGCGACTGGAACCCTCTGGTAATAAGCTGCTAAGGATGCCGCGAGCGTTGTAGTTGTATCCCCATGCACTAACAGTCTATCGGGCTTGAACTCCCGAATCACTTCACGCAAGCCCCGCAGCACATCACATGTAATATCTGTAAGATCTTGCATCGGCTTCATGATATCGAGATCATAATCAGGAGAAACCTCGAACAGAGCGAGAACTCTGTCAAGCATCTCTCTGTGTTGAGCGGTGACGCAAACAGCGGCATCGAAACAAGGGTGGGTCTCCAAAGCCTTGACGACTGGGGCCATCTTTATCGCTTCGGGCCGAGTCCCGAACACGGTAAGGATTCGTAGATTGCCCGACACCTTCGACCTCCCGCTCTCTGGGACACGTTGTGTGTGTGTGTGTGTGTGTGCAGGGGGAGCGTGGGGGGCGCTGCTCCGCAGTTGATTCCCCATCTCGCTCTCGGCCGCCTCCGCCGCAGCCTCACGTTCCCCCTTCCTCTTATTACGCCCGCCTAATGAAACAATATCCGGTAGTTACACGGCGCGACACCGACTTCGGATAAGGGCAAAGACGGATGCTAGAAGGTTCTGCATGGCAAGCGGTACGGCCACTGCAATCGCCGCGACGATGACACTGTTCCAGAACGGCATCATGGTTACGAGGCCTGCGCACGTTACCGCTGCCAGCCACGACCGACACCCAGAGCCATTTCCCGTGCCCCGTCATCATCAACAGGTACCCTACCGAGCCTGTCGCTGCGTTCACGAACTGTCCGGCGGCCAGAATGGTCAGAGCCACGGCTCCCGAGGCGAAATCCTTGCCGAACAGCCCGAGGACCTGCTCCGGGAAAAAGGCCAGGATCGACAGGATCGGAGCCGCGGATAACGAGACCAGCACGGCGGACTTGACCGCTGTTTTCTCCAGCCCCTGCAGATCCCCTTTCGCCCAAAGTGCCGCAAATTTCGGCGCGGTCATGCTGTTCACCGCCACCAGGAGCAGACTCGTCAAGGTGGCCGTGCGAAGGGCCGCGCCGAACACCCCCACCTCTGCCTTGGTGCCAAGGGCCACCAGGGGGACGCTGCTGTCTAGTTGCTGCCAACCCCTCCCGCGATTCCGCGTCGTCGTGTTGCCACCATCCCGGGAAAACAGTTTGTCCTCACGAAACTGGCTGCCGGAACAACACCGCATAGTTACACGGCACCACACCGATGCGGAGAAAGGCGAAAACGGACGCCAGAAGATTCTGCATAGCAAGCGGTACGGCCACGGCAATCGCCGCGACGATGACACCGTTCCAGAACGGCATCAGGGCTACGAGGCCTGCGCACGTTACCGCTGCCAGCGCGACCGACACCCAAAGCCATTTCCCGTTCCCCGTCATCATCAACAGGTACCCCACGGACCCTGTCGCTGCGTTCACGAACTGTCCGGCGGCCAGAATGGTCAGAGCCACAGCTCCCAAGGCAAAATCCTTGCCAAATAGCCCGAGGACATGCTCCGGGAAAAAGGCCAGTATCGACAGGATCGGAGCTGCGGATAACGAGACCAGCAGGGCGGACTTGACCGCTGTTTTCTCCAGCCCCTGCAGATCCCCTTTTGCCCAAAGTGCCGCAAATTTCGGCGCCGTCATGCTGTTCACCGCCACCAAGAGCAAACTCGTCAGGGTGGCCGTGCGAAGGGCCGCGCCGAACACCCCCACCTCTGCCTTGGTGCCAACGGCGCCCAAAACCAGCAGCGGGAGCCACTGGATCACAAGGCTCGTCGCCGCAACCGCCCCCAACGGCTTGGCAGTACCAGCCAACTCCCGTGCGGAAAATGCGGCGACGGCCCCGTTGACGTGCGCCGTGTGGCGCCGCCAAAGCCAGTAGCCGCCGAACACAGCCGCGTACGCGGCAGCGGCGTACACGACCACCGCACCAACCGCCCCCCACCATCGAGCTGCAAGTGGGATCGTGAGCAACGCGCCTACCGGGAGAATGAGGCTTTGAAGGGACTGAGAGGCCAGCATCCGCTTCAGGCCCTTCAGGGCCTCGGAGTGGATCCACAGCAGGGCCACCGCCGGGACCCCCACCGCAGCAGCCCTGAACGCGGTCGTGAGCTCGGGTTTCTGGAACACGGCCTCCGCGAGAAGGGGCGCCCCGACAAACACTGCGAGCCCGATTCCAAACGACAGCAGCCCGGCCAGAAAAACGGCCTTTTTGTAAACCCCGCGAACCCTGCCCCATTCCCCCAGTTCCGCGTTCGCTGCCACGAATTTCAACGCGGCGTTGTCCAAGCCCCACCGGCCAAGGACTCCGCAGACCTGCAGCACCGTAAGGGCCAGGAAGAAGATCCCTGTCTCCTCGACCCCCAGCAACCGAGCCACGACCACGTTGAACCCGAACATGAGCCCCGCACCGAGCACCTTCACGGTGAAGGTGACGGCGGCGCCGGCCACGACCTCGCGCATGTGCTCGTCGAGCCGGCGGGCGACCCAGGCCGGCATCCATCGGGGCGAGTCCCCCGAACCAGGGGTCGGGGGCTGCGGTTCCATGTTCTCCGCCGGTTCGGTCAAGTGATCAGATCTCCAGGTGCCGTGAATCGTAAACTGCCGTAAATCGTAAATCGTGAATCGTTGGTCGTTGGGAACGGCCGTGACGCGGTGACGGCCCTCCGCCGTCGAGATCTGTGGCGATCTGTGTTTACCTGTGGCCCCACGATCCTACGGCTCTTTCACCCGGTACACGCCGTGGTGGGCCTCGGTGTCGGCGCGATGGGCCGCAAGGTCCGCGGCCACGGCGTCGAGCTTGGCTTCGAGCTTCTTCTCGACCGCGTCGATCTTCGCGTCGAGGCGCGTTTCCACCTCGTCGACCCGCTTCGTCAGGGCTTCGAACTTGAGATCCACCAGGTCGAAACGCTCGTCCGTCCTGCGTGCGAGCGCCTGGATCTCGCTCCGGAGCACTTCGTGCCCCTCGAGAACCAGGTCGAACTTGCTTCGGATGCCTTCGAGCAGGATCTCCAGGTGGTCCTTTTCCATGGGGACCTCCAGGACGCTTCGCGTCCGCTGGGAGGTTGGGCCGTCACCCCGTCACCGATCACCCGTCACGGCCAAACTGCCGTGAATCGTAAATCGTGAATCGTTGGGACGGCAGGACGCATTGCGTCCCAACGTCCTGACGTCCCGCCGGTTCTCGGCGAACGGCGAACAACAGTCCGTTCGTGACGGGAAACTGCCGTGACGAGTGACAGGTAACGGGTGGGAACTGCGGTGACAAGTGATCTGTGACGAGTGACGGGGAACGGCGGTGACGGCACGACCAACCGCAGCCGTTTCCGTGACGCGTGATCCGTGACGGGTGGCGAGTGACGGCCCGGCCGCCCCTCGTCCCAACGTCCTACCGTCCCAACGTTCCAACGGTTCTCGACCAGCGCCCCACCACGAACGACCAGCGGCAGCCGTTTCCGTGCCGGGGGGGAGCTGCCGTGGCGCGTGATCCGTGACAGGGGGAAAGGCCCGTCGCGGGGACTGCCGCTCTGGTTCGGTCATGACCGCTGCCCCTCCCTGGGATTCGGCTGGAAGGCCGGGAGACTGGAATGCTGGGAGGCCAGGATGCCGGAGCACGGGAAGGCCGATCTCTCCCGCTCGTTCTCCGGCGGACGCCGAATGATACGGAAAACGGCGGTTGGGGACAAGGGGGGGGGAAGGGCCGTGAATCGTGAATGGTGAATCGTAAATCGTGAATCGTGGCTGGGCGGTGGGCCGTCCGTCGCAGGTCGTTGGTCGTAGGTCGTGAGGACTGCCGGAGGTCGCAGGCCGCAGGTCGTTCGTCGTGGCAAGTGCCGGAGGTCGTGGGTCCGGATCGGCTGGCCCGAGGCGATTTCGTTTCCGCTTCGACGTAAGGCTTAAGTCAGTCGCCCCCCGCTCGCCAAGCACGCCTCAGCGAGTCGTTTGTCGAGCGTGGCCAAGGGCAGGTCCCGTCGGAGGGCCAACTCAAGGTACATCCCGTCGTACACCGATAGGCCGCACTTGTCGGCCAGAGGCACCACCGCGGTGAGCACATCGTCCGGCGGAATCCGGTCAACCACGATCGGGAGCGCCGCGAGGTCTGCCGCGATCCGCCCCCAGTCACACCGGTTGATCCGCCCCCTGCGCGTCGCCACAAGAAGCACGTTCCCCACCTCGGCCGGCCATAAAGCCGGCACGACTGCGGTGTCATCCAGGAGGCTGTCGCGCAGCCGATCCGTGGTGTCACTGGCCTCGTCGGGGAACACCCAGGCCATCGTCACCGAGCAGTCGAGCACGAAGGGCATCAGTATTTTCGTCCCTCTTCGATCAGGTCTCGCACCAAAAGTCCCTGGAGAGAGTGGGTCTTCTGAAACGCCTTCAGGTCCTCGATGGCCTCCCGGACCCGACCCCGGGAAATCTCCCCTAAGGGGATCAACTCGGCCACGGGGCGACCGTGTCTCGTAATCACGAACCTCTCACCTTGCTCCACGCGTTTCAACAACTGAGGCAGGCGCGTCTTGGCTTCGCGGGCACCGATCTGGGGCACGGCGTCACTCCTTGGGCGCTGGCAGGCACGAACTCCACTCCAGTGTAACCGGCACCCCCCCTATAGGCAACGAGAACGAACAATCAACTTTCGTGAATGGGGAATCGGGAATGGGGAATGGTGAACTGCCGGAGTCGCGGGTCGCGCGCCTTTCCGAAGGCACCGGGCCACGGTGGAGTGTCCTCATCGCCGACCCAGAGGCCCCCTGAACGGCAGGTGTTGCTTCGGTACGTGGCCATGGCCACCGATCGTGTGGGCGCCGAGGAAATCCGAAACGCTCTTGTAACGGCCCTCGGGCCCGAAGGAGAAGAGATCATGCCGACGCTGGAAGTCCGGGGGGACGTTGCTGCGCAGTTGCCTGCTCGCCCCCGCTGAACTGCCGTTGGTCGTGGGAAGGGCCGTGAATCGTGAATGGTGAATCGTAAATCGTGAATCGTTGGGACGTTGGGACGCTGGGACGCGAAGCGTCGATACCCGTCACCAATCACTCGTCACTGGTCACCGCACTTCCCACCCGTCACCGAAGTGTGGCCCTCCGCCCCCGAGATCTGTGGCGATCTGTGTTTACCTGTGGCCCCACGCTCCTACGGCTCTTTCACCCGGTACACGCCGTGGTGGGCCTCGGTGTCGGCGCGGTGGGCCGCAAGGTCCGCGGCCACGGCGTCGAGCTTGCCCCCGAGATTTTTCTCGACGGCCTCGATCTTGGCGTCGAGTTTCTTCTCGACCGCGTCGATCTTTGCCTCCAGCTTCCTCTCGACGGCGTCGATCTTCGCTTCCAGCTTCTTCTCTACACCGTCGATCTTCGCGTCGAGGCGCGTTTCCACCTCGTCGACCCGCTTCGTCAGGGCTTCGAACTTGAGATCCACCAGGTCGAAACGCTCGTCCGTCCTGCGTGCGAGCGCCTGGATCTCGCTCCGGAGCACTTCGTGCCCCTCGAGAACCAGGTCGAACTTGCTTCGGATGTCTTCGAGCAGGATCTCCGGGTGGTCCTTTTCCATGGGGACCTCCAAGACGGGGGGACGTTGCTGCGTAGTTGCCTGCCGGCCCCTCGCCCACGACTCCCATTTTTCTCTTCTTTATGCTCGCTTAGCTAAACAATGTCCGGTAGTTCCCTTCCGGGGGCCGAAACCGACTTTCCCGGCAACTCGGCCCTTCGGAAGGCCGGGGTGACGGGACGCCGAATGGTACGGAAAACAGCGGTCGTGGGCAAGGACTGGACTGGGGGGGAGGTGGGCCGCTCGTCGTGTGAAGGGCCGTTGGCCGTTCGTGGTTCAGGCTTCCCCAACGACCCACGATTTACGGCTCACGGGGCTTCATCCTGCCAAACCCCCTCAGGCCACACGGCGTTTGAGGTCGCTGAGCTGGTGCTCCATGGAGGTGAGACGGTGTTCCATGTGCCGGAGCGTTCGGTCGTACTCGTCCCGACGGACGATGGCTCGGCCCAACTCGTCCATGCGTTGGTTCAGTTGGTCGTGACGCGCCGTAAGATCGCTCCGAACGCTCTCGATCCGCTCGGTGAGCTCCGTGCGAACGTCGTCGATGCGTTTGTTGGTCTCGTCGATCCGCCGGTTCGTCTCGTTGATCCGCTCCGAGAGTTCCATACGGATCTCGTCGATGCGGCGACTCTGGTCCGCAAGCTGGGTCTGCAAGTCCGTGAGGCGCTCGTTGGTCCCTTCCAACCGGCCCTTGACCTCGGCGATCTCGGACCGGATGGCGCTCAACTCGGGGACCACCCACTCCTGGAAGGCCTTCTTGATGATCTCGGCGATCTCCATGGATTTCCCTCTGCGACCTTGGGTGGATATACACCTAATCTACCCGCTGCCTCCGGGGTTGACAAGGAGGGAAGGCCGTTCGCGGCGGGTCGTGCGTCGTGACCGCCGGGCTCCTGGGCGGTCTCGGAAACCGTCCCAACGTCCTGACGTCCCAACGGCCCTCGGCGAACGACGAACGTGGGGAACGGCCGTGACGGGTGATCGGTGATCGGTGACGGGGGGAAGGCGGTGACGAGTGACGAGTGATGTGGCGACGGCCCAGCCGCCCTGCCACGATTCACGATTCACGGCAGTTTGGCGGTGACACGGTGACGGGTGACGGTGCTTCGCGTCGGCTGGAAGGCTGGAACGCTAGGAGGCTAGGAGGCTTTCTAGCTTCCCAGCTTTCGAGCTTTCTAGCGGCAGGCCTGACATGTCGGCGGGAAACGGCAACCCCGGTTAACGAAAGGGCCTTCGGACGCGCAACGACGCCCCCGTCAAGACAGAAAAGTTCCCGAAAAGCTCGTCAGCGTGCCGCGTAACAACGCGCACTGCGAGACGAGCCCGCTCGTTGGGATCCATTCCGGGTAGCCTCACCAGGAGCACACCATAGGGTGCCTCTCGACGGCGGAAGACGATCTCTCCGAAATCCTTGTCAGCGGTAAGGAGAAGCGCTTTAAGGCGCTTTGCCATGTCGAGAACTTCGCCATCGGGGCTTCCCGGAGCGACTTCTGCAACGTAGGTCACCTCCCACCCGGCTGCGCGAAAAGCAGACACAGTGCTTGCATCGATGCACTCATCCGCCAGAATCCTCACGCCGCCTCCTCGGAAACCGGATGCACGATGTCGGTTCCCAGGATCTGTGCCGCGAAACGCAGAGCAGCCCGAACGTCTTCGACCTCAAGCCCGGGATGTTCCCGAGCCAAGTCCTCAGGCGTCCGGCCGGCAGCGAGTTCCTCTAGAATGAACTCCACCGTGATCCGAGTCCCCTGAATCACCGGCTTTCCGAACATGACGTGCGGGGTGGAAGTGATCCGAGATGAAGGCATGGCTAGGCTCCCCGAGTAGTAAGGTACGTTTCTCCCCGTAGCCAAGGGGAGGTCCTTGACGGTATGGCTGGCCCCTCTCCCCCTGCGACGCCTGCCTGCTTGCGTATGTTCCTCTTGCCGGCGACCACCTCGCGCATGTCCCCTGTGCTCGTCGGGCCGGCGGGCGACATCCCCAGGCGAGGCCCCCATGCGGGGTCCTTCCTCTGGGCCTCGCGCTGGGAGTCGACTTCCTCGAGCCGTTCCGGGTCCACTTCCGCCAGCGGCACCGCGCGGGAAAGCCGGCCAAACACGCATTTCAGAGTGTACACTTTGCCCCTCCATCTGTCACGACTGGGGGGCAGTGGGCCGTTGGTCGTGGGAAGGGCCGTGAATCGTGAATGGTGAATCGTTGGGACGCTGGAAGGCTTTCTAGCTTGCCAGCTTTCTAGCGGGCCGCGTAGCGGGCCATGGGTGGCTGCGAGCGCGTTGACCGTAGGGGTGGGGACGGCTATGGTGGATTGTGTGATGGACCCTTCTGGTCCGCGAGAGACCGGGGCGATGAAAACGACGCGTTATTTTCGGTTCGTCCGGTGCGGCCCGACCGGGCACGCATCCGGGAAGACTGGATCTTGCGTGTGCTGCGGGATCCCCAGCATGAAGAACGCAGTCCGACGGGAGGATCCGGAGGTGGGCGTGGATCGAGGAGGAAGGGAAGCACCTCCGAGCCCCCAGCGGTCCGGGTGGCTCTTGTGCTCGATCAGCACGTATACGAACGCCTCGCCGCCCCCCCCGTAGCGCCACCCAGAAGATCACATCCGCCAGGTGCGCCCGAAGGTCCGGATCCACGAACGTGCGCGGCACGGCCGACACCAAGGAAACGTTCAGGCACGCCACCACCTCGGCCGGCAGGGAGTGGCGCAAAAAGTCCCGGGCCGCCTCGGGCCGGGAGAACACCTCGCGCACAAACCGGTCGTGGGGGTTGGAAAGGTCGGGCAAGGGGCCATTCCAGCCCGGGACGTTGCGGGCCGCTATCTTTGGGCCTCGCGCAACGATGCAACGGACGCCGTGTGTGGGCGGTTTTCGGCGAGCAGATGGGCAGGTGTCCAGGTAGATCACGGCTCTTCCCGGCGGGGTGGCGGCGTTGGGACGCTGGGCGGCGGGGCCTTCACCCGTCACGGGTCACCCGTCACCGCCTTTCTATTCCACCGGTGCATCGAAGCGTTCCGGATGTGCGCGGCACCAGGACAGCATGGCGTCCAAGACGTCCTCCACGTCCCCGAGCCGCCGGGAGCACACCTCGTACAGCTCTTGGGGCCCGACCTCGTGGTAAAAGTGGACCATCCGGTTCCGATAGCCCGCCAGAACGACGAGGGTCCGGGCAACGTCGGGTGCCAGCACGCCGACCCGCTCGAGTCCCCTCGCCACCTCCTTGTACTCGGAGGGCGCCACCCCAAACCCCTTTGCGAGCACGTGGCGCCCCAGGTCCAGCAACGCCTCCAGAGCCCGGCGGAGGTACGACTCTGCCGCAGCCACGTTTCTGGCGTCCGAGAAAAACTCGTCGGCGCTCCCCAGGGGAAGCCCCCGCACGCAGGCCAGCATCTCCCGCACCCAGGCCGCTCTTTCGGCCACCACGGCCGCCCGAAGAGTCGACGGGGTCATCGAGCTCCCTCCCGGTAGATCGCTCGGATCCTCTCCTTGTGCCAGTGGGCCAGGTCTCCGGTCCGCGCCAGCACGTAGAGTTCGTACCGGGCCTGGGCATCCGGGTCGGTGCAGGCCAGGATCTCACCCCGGATCACTTCGTACGCCAGAAACGTCGGCGCCTCGGTCACCACGACGAGGTCCACCCGGCCCACCCCGAACAAGTCCTCCAGGGCCTGGGCCAGCTCCACCTTCTCGAAGGCTCCCAGCCGCCGACCCGGCCTCGGCTGCACCCCGATGTCCAGGTCCGACGCGCCGGGTTCGGGCTGCACGTCCCCACCCCGCGCCCGCGCCGCCGCCTCGCCGGCCCGGCTACCGAATGCATAGATCGCCACCAAGCCGTGGCGACGGCACAGGTCCAAGAGGCGCTCGGAGAGGCACATGGAAAAGCTCCGTTGGGACGGACGTTGCTGCGTAGTTGCCTGCCCGCCCCCGCTGAACTGCCGTTGGTCGTGGGAAGGGCCGTAAACCGCCGTGAATCGTAAATCGTAAATCGTGAATCGTTGGGACGCTAGGACGTTGGGACGGTGGGACGCGATGCGTCGTCACCCATCACTCGTTACTGGTCACCGCACTTCCCACTCGTCACCGAAGTGTGGCCCTCCGCCCCCGAGATCCGTGGCAATCTGTGCTTATCTGTGGCCCCACGCCCCTACGGCTCTTTCACCCGGTACACGCCGTGGTGGACCTCGGTGTCGGCGCGGTGGGCCGCAAGGTCGGCGGCCACGGCGTCGAGCTTGGCTTCGAGCTTCTTCTCGACCGCGTCGATCTTTGCCTCCAGCTTCCTCTCGACGGCGTCGATCTTCGCTTCCAGCTTCTTCTCTACACCGTCGATCTTCGCGTCGAGGCGCGTTTCCACCTCGTCGACCCGCTTCGCGAGCGCTTCGATCAGGAAGGTATTCCGTTCGACCTTCTCCTCGAGCTCCCCGAACCGCGCGTCGATCTTCCGGTCGAGAGCCGCGTAGCCCTCGATCACGAGATCGAACTTACTTCGGATGTCTTCGAGCAGGATCTCCAGGTGGTCTTTTTCCATGGGGACCTCCAGGACGCTTCGCGTCCGCTGGGCGGCTGGGAGGCTGGGCCGTCACCCCGTCACCGATCACCCGTCACGGCCAAACTGCCGTAAATCGTAAATCGTAAATCGTGAATCGTAAATCGTTGGGACGCTAGGACGCTGGAACGCTGGGACGGTAGGACGCGAAGCGTCGACACCGATCACTCGTTACCGGTCACCGTGTCACTGCCCTTCCCACCCGTCACCGCCAAACTTCCGTAAATCGTGAATCGTAAATCGTGAATGGTTGGAAAAGCCGCGGGTCGTTCGTGCTTCGTCGTTGGTGGAGGGGCATCACCTGTCACGGCCTTTCCGCCTCCCAGCCTCCTAGCTTCCTAGCTTTCCAGCGGCCCGCGTGGCGGGCCATCTGTGTCCATCTGTGTGGATCTGGGGCGAAAGACGTTGGGTCGTAGAGACGCGAAGACGCCGCCTAGCCCAGCCTCCACGCCACCACCCCCACCACGCCCCACAGCAGGCTGAGGACGGTGAGGCCGGCGAGCCCTAGGGCCAGGAGCCGGTGCCAGGGGGCCTCGGGCCGCTGCTCCCGGAACCCCAGCAGATGACCCAGGGCGAAGCCGGCCGCGAGCCCGCCGCCGTGGGCCCAGTTGTTGATGCCGGGCAGGAGGAACCCGAACAGGAAGATCCCCACGGTCCAGCCCCCCATCTGCCGGAACACGGCCTCGCCGTACACCCCGCCCCGGGCCCGGCCGTAGTACATGGCCGCGCCGATCAGGCCCAGCAGCGAGGCCGAGGCCCCGATGGTCAGCCCCACCCCGGCCAGCACCGACACCAGGAACCCTGCCGCGCCGGTGAGCAGGTACAGGGCCACGAACCGGGCCGTGCCGTACTCCCGGGCCACGAACGGCCCGATCTGGGCCAGGGCCGCCATGTTGAAGAACAGGTGCAGCAGCCCACCGTGGAGGAAGTTGGCGGCGAGCAGGGTCCACCACCGCCCCAACCGGAGCACCGGCAGGGAGCCGGTGGCGCCCATGAGGAACAGCCCCCGGTCCGAGGGGCTCAGAAACGCCAGGGGATTGAGGCTGCCGCCCAGGCCGGCCGGGTCCACCAGCAGGGACAGGCCGAACCAGGCCACGTTCACGGTGATGAGCCCCCGCACCAGCTCCCGGGGGCCGGGCTGGAGCCAGCCCAGCAGCGCCCGCCGGAACCGCATGCCCGGGGCGTGGAGCCCGCAGTGGGGGCAGCGGGGCTCGTCCGACGAGATCAGCCTTCGGCAGTGGGGGCAAAGGATGGGGGGCATGGGTGGGCCCTACCCCCCCAGCCCGATCCGGTCGGCCACCGAGCGCATGCCCTCGATGGTGTCGGCGATCAGGTCGGCCAGCTCCACCCCCAGCATCTCGGCCCCCCTCTGGATCACCGACCGGTCCACCCCGGCGGCGAACGCCTTGTCCTTCCACTTCTTGCGCACGCTCTTGACCGGCAGGTCCATCACGCTGCGCGACGGCCGCACCAGGGCCGCGGCCGCCACCAGGCCGGTGAGCTCGTCCACGGCGTAGAGGGTCTTCTCCAGGTCGGTGACCGGCTCCACGTCGGTGCACAACCCCCACCCGTGGGCGAGCACCGCCCGGATGTACGGCTCGGGCCAGCCGTGGGCCCTGAGGATCGCGGGGGCGTGTTGGAGATGCTCCTCGGGGTGCTCCTCGTAGTCCACGTCGTGCACGAGCCCGATCACCCCCCACTCCTCCTCGTCGGCCCCCCGCTTCCGGGCCATGTGGCGCATCACCCCCTCCACGGCCAGGGCGTGGCGCAGGAGGTTCTCGCTCTTCACGTGCTCGGTGAGGATCTGCCAGGCCTCTTCCCGGGTGGGCTTCGTGTCCATGGGGGTCTCCGTTGGGTCGGGGACTGCCGTGAATCGTGAATCGTAAATGGTTGGGAAGACCGTGGGTCGTTCGTCGAAGGTCGTTCGTGGTGTCAACTGCCGTCGGTCGCAGGTCGTTTGTCGTTGGTCGTTGGACCGCTACCACCTACGACCTACGACCGGCGACTCACGACCTACGACCCGCGACCTACGCCCCTCCTCTCCTCCGCTTCGCTGCGCCGCAGGTACCGGGGGGTGAGGGCGTCGGGGGGCTCGGCCGAGCCGGCTCGCCAGCGCTGCCAGCCCAGCAGGGCCACCCGGGCCGGGGGCACGGTCCACAGGTCCTCGGGCGCCTCGTGGTAGCGGTCGCCCAGGCACGAGCGCAGGGCCTCCCGGTACGGGGCCACCCCGGCTCCCAGGGCCAGGACCGGCCGGCCGGTCTCCGCCAGGGCCCGGCCGAACTCCGACGGGTCCCAGGCCGCCTCGTCCAGGACCCGCCGGCCCGTTTCGCCGTCCCAGGCGCCGGCGTACACCTGCCGCTTCTTGGCGTCGAGCACGGGCGCCACCAGTCCCGGCCACGGCCCGGCCCGGCCGGCCAGGGCCGCCAGGCTCGACACCCCCACCACCGGGATCCCCAGGGCCACGGCCAGGCCCTTGGCCGTGGCCACCCCCACCCGCACCCCGGTGAACGCGCCCGGGCCCGCGGTCACGGCCAGGGCCGCCAGGTCGCCCCGGCCGACCCCGGCCGCGGCCAGGGCCGCCTCCACCAGGGCCAGGATCCGCCGGGACTGGCGGGGGGCCGAGGCCTCCACCGTCTCGCACCGAACGCGCCCCTCCACCACCACGGCCGCGCCGGCCGTGCGCTCCGAGGTGTCCAGGCCCAGGACCGCGTTCATCCGCTCAGGATCCGGGCGAGGTCGTTGTACATGACGAAGGCCATGAGCGCGAGCAGGATGGCCAGGCCCACTTGCTGGGCCACCTCCCGGTGCCGCAGGCTCACGGGCCGGCCCCGCACCGCCTCGATCCCGAAGAACAGCAGGTGCCCGCCGTCCAGGATGGGGATGGGCAGCAGGTTCAGCACGGCCAGGTTCACCGACAGCACGGCCATCAGGAACAGGAAGCTCTGGGCCCCGGCCTGGGCGGTCTCGCCGGCCATCTTGGCGATGGCGATGGGCCCGCCCAGGGTGCGGGGGCTCACCCGTCCCACCACCATCTTGACCAGCACCTCCACGGTCACCGCGGTCCATCGGGCGGTCTCCCGGACGCCGATCCACGGCGCCATCCACACGGGGTTGCGCTCGACCGACACCTCGCCCGAGGGGGCGATGCCGATCATGGGCTTCTGGATCGTCTCGCCCAGCAGGTTCCGGGACTCCCGCAGCACCGGCTTCACCCGCAGGTCGAACCGGGTGCCCTGCCGCTCCACCGTGAGCACCAGCTCTCGGCCCTCCGAGCCGGCGATCCGCTCGGCCATGTCGTCCCACGAGGCCACGGGCTCGCCGTCGATGGCCACGATCCGGTCGCCCTGCGCCAGGCCCGCCGCCTCGGCCGGCATGCCCGGGCTCACCTGGCCCACCACCGGCTGGAGCACCGGGGTGCCGAACAGGCTCAGCAGGGCGAACACCACCACGGCGAGAACGACGTTCATGACCGGCCCGGCCACCACGGTGGCGATGCGGTGGGACACGGGCCGGGCGCTGAAGCTCCGGGCCTCCTCCCCCGCGGCCAGGGGCTCGTCCGGGTCCTCGCCGAACAGCTTCACGTACCCCCCCAGGGGCACGGCCGAGATCAGGTACTCGGTCTCGCCCCGGCGCCACCCCCACAGCCGGGGGCCGAACCCCAGGGAGAACTTCAGGACCCGGATGCCCAGGCGCTTGGCCACCAGGAAGTGGCCGAACTCGTGCACGAACACGAGCACGCCCAGCAGCACCACGAACGCGGCGGTGGAATGGAACACGGTCATCCCCTTCCCCTTCGGCCCACCCACCCCTTGACGAACCGCCGGGCCCACAGGTCGGCCTCCAGGGCCTCCTGCACCGTGGTCAGGGGGTGGGGTCGGTGGGCATCGAGGGCCGCGGCCACGGCCTCGGCGATCTCCAGGAACCCCAGCCGTCGGGCCAGGAACGCGGCCACGGCCTCCTCGTTGGCCCCGGACAGCACGGCCGGCACGGTGCCGCCGGCCCGCAGGGCCTCGTACGCCAGGTCCAGGCACGGAAACGCGTCCCGGTCCGGCTCCTCAAAGGTCAGACGGCCGGCCCGGACCAGGTCCACCGACAGGTCCGGCAGCGGCAGCCGCTCCGGGTGGCTCAGGGCGTAGGCGATGGGGATGCGCATGTCCGGCGGCCCGAGCTGACCGATCAGGCTTCCGTCTACGAACTCCACCAGGGAGTGGACGATGCTCTCGGGGTGCACGGCCACGTCGATCCGGTCGGCCGGCACGTCGAACAGCCACCGGGCCTCGATGACCTCCAGGCCCTTGTTCATCAGGGTGGCGGAGTCCACCGTGATCTTGGGGCCCATGGACCAGTTGGGGTGGGCCAGGGCCTCGTCCACCCCCACCCCCGCCAGGCTGCCCCGGGACCGCCCCCGGAACGGGCCCCCGGACGCCGTGAGGATCAGCCGCCGCACCTGCCCCGGGTCGCGGCCCTCCAGGGCCTGGAACAGGGCCGAGTGCTCGCTGTCCACGGGCAGGATGCGGGCCCCGGTGCGCCGGGCCGCGGCCATCACCACCTCGCCGGCGGCCACCAGGGACTCCTTGTTGGCCAGGGCCACGATCTTGCCGGCCAAGACCGCCGCATAGGTGGGCAGGAGCCCTGCGGCGCCCACCACGGCCGACACCACCACGTCGGCCTCCTCCAGGCCGGCCACCTGCACGAGCCCCTGGGGGCCGGCCAGGACCTCGGCCGTGACCCCCCGGCACCTCAGGGCCTCGGCCGCGGCCTCGTCCGGCACGGCCACCCACCGGGCCCCGGTCTCCCGGACCTGGGCCGCCAGCCGGTCGATCCGCCGCCCCCCGGCGGCCAGGGCCACCACCCGGAACCGGTCGGGGAACCGCCGCACCACGTCCAGGGTGCTCTCGCCGATGCTTCCGGTGGCCCCCAGGACCGCCAGGCGCCTCACGGGCCGGTCCCCACCAGGGCCAGCACGGCCGCGTAGGCCGGGGCCGCCAGCAGGAGCGCGTCCACCCGGTCGAGCACGCCGCCGTGGCCGGGCAGCAGGGAGCCCGAGTCCTTCACCCCCGCGCTGCGCTTCCACACCGACTCCAGCAGGTCGCCCAGCTGGGCCGCCACGTTGAGCACCCCGGCCACCCACAGCCCGGTCCAGGCTCCGTGGGGGGTGGGCAGCACCGCCGAGACGCCCCAGCCCACCAGGCAGGCGGCCACCACGCTGGCCACGGCCCCCTCCACGCTCTTGTTGGGGCTGACCGCCGGGGCCAGGGGGTGCTCGCCGAGGGCGGTGCCCACGTAGTAGGCCGCGATGTCCCCGGCCCACACCACGGCCAACACGAACACCACCGCGCTCACCCCGGCCTCGCGCACCCACACCAGGTGGCCCAGCCCGTAGGCCACCCCCACCCATCCGCCCACCGTGCCGCCCCACCGGGCGAACCAGTCGCGGCGGGGGCCGGGCCCCAGGATCCAGGCGGCCCCGAACACCGCCCCGCCCCCCACCAGCAGAAGCCCCGGCACGGCGCGGTCCGGGCACAGGAACCCCAGGACCACCACCCCGGCCCAGGCCGCCGTGGCCGCCCGCTCCAGGGGGTTGGCGTGGGGCGCGGCCAGCCGCAGGTACTCCCGCATGCCCGCCACGGCCACGGCCGCGGTCAGGAGCCCGAACCCCGTCGCCCCGCCCAGGAACAACACCCCCAGGAACCCCGCCCCGGCCCACAGGGCGGTCCGCACCCGCGCGCTCATCCGCCACCTCCCCCCGCGAGCTGCTCGCTCGTCAACCCGAACCGCCGCTCCCTGCGGGCGTAGTCCGCCAGGGCCTCCCGGAACTGGGCCTCCCGGAACTCGGGCCACAGGGTCGGGGTCACGTAGAGCTCGGTGTACGCCAGCTGCCACAACAGGAAGTTCGAGATCCGCATCTCCCCGCTCGTTCGGATCAGCAGGTCGGGGTCGGGAACGTCGGGGGCGTAGAGGAACCCGCGGAACCGGGCCTCGTCCAGCTCCTCGGGCCGCACCCCCTCGGCCAGGGCGGACCGCACCGCGTGGAGGATCTCGTCGCGGCCGCCGTAGGACAGGGCCAGGATCAGGTCGAGATCCCGGCCCTCGCGGGTCTCATCCTCGGCCCACCGGACCGCCTCGAGGGCCCGGGGCGGGAGCCGCCTCAGCTCGCCGATCGCCCGGACGCGGACGCCGTTGCGCTTCAGATCCGGCACCTCCACCCGGAGGAACCGGCGCAGCAGCCCCATGAGGGCCGCGATCTCCCGCTGGGGCCGGCCCCAGTTCTCGGAGGAGAACGCGAACAGGGTCAGGTAGCGCACCCCGGCCGCCCGGGCCTCGCGCACCACGGCGCGCACCGAGTCGATGCCGGCCCGGTGGCCGCGGACCCGGTTCCAGCCTCGGCGCCGGGCCCACCGGCCGTTCCCGTCCATGATGATCGCCACATGGCGGGGGACCTGGGTTCGGGGGGGGAGCGGGGTCGGGGTCGCCATCGGCCGGAAGCCTCAGACCTCCATGATCTCGGCTTCCTTCTGCTTCAGCACCTGATCCACCTTGGCCACGTACTCGTCCGTGAGCTTCTGGATCTCGTCCTTCATGCGGCGCTGATCGTCCTCGGAGATCGCCTTCTCCTTCTGCAGCCGGTCCAGCTCCGAGTTGGCCTCGCGCCGGGCGTTGCGCACCGCCACCCGGGCCTCCTCGGCCATGCCCCGCACCACCTTGACCAGCTCCTTGCGGCGCTCCTCGGTGAGCTTGGGGATCGGCACCCGCACCACGTTGCCGTCGTTGGTGGGGTTCAGGTCCAGCTCCGACTGCAGGATCGCCTTCTCGATGGCCGGGATCACCGACTTGTCCCACGGCTGGATCGCGATCAGCCGAGGCTCGGGGATCGACAGGCTCGCCACCTGGTTCAGGGGGGTGGGGGTGCCGTAGTACTCCACCCGGATCCCGTCCAGGAGGGCCAGGCTCGCCCGCCCGGTGCGCACCCGGGCGAAGTGGCGCTGGAGCGCCTCGAGCGCCTTCTCCATGCTCTTCTTGGCCTGCTGCTTCACCTCTTGCACCGACTCCGCCATGGCTCGAACCTCCTTCTTAACTGCCGTGAATCGTGAATGGTGAATCGTGAATCGTTGGGGGGCGCTTCGCGTGCGCCTGAGTTTCGGCTCGGATCCGGCCACACACGCGTGGGCGACAAGACCGGTTGGGGTCAGGGGCCGCCGGCCGGCCAACCCCGAATCCTGGGAAGTGATCGCGAATGCTGGAGTGGCAGTACAATCCCGCGTTACCGGCTTCCGACCATTCGCGATTCACGATTTACGATTCACGATTTCCGGCCCCTCACTCTCCCACCACCTTCGTGCCGATATTCTCGCCGCACACCACCCGCAGGGTGTTGCCGGGCCGGGTGAAGTCGTACACGATGATGGGCAGCCGGTTGTCCCGGCACAGGGAGATGGCCGTAGAATCCATCACTTTGAGGTCCCGCTTCAACACCTCGATGTACGACACCTCGTCGAACCGCCGGGCGTCCGAGTGGCCCACCGGGTCCTTGTCGTATACCCCGTCGACCTTGGTGCCCTTCAGGATGGCCTCGGCCCCGATCTCCATGGCCCGCAGCCCCGCGGCCGTGTCGGTGCTGAAGTAGGGGTTGCCGGTGCCCGCCGCAAAGATCACGATCCGCCCCTTCTCCAGGTGCCGGATCGCCCGGCGCCGGATGTAGGGCTCGGCCACCTGCTGCATGGTGATCGCGGACATCACCCGGGTCTTGGCCCCGCGGCGCTCCAGCGCGTCCTGGAGGGCCAGGCTGTTGATCACCGTGGCAAGCATGCCCATGTAGTCGGCCGTGGCCCGGTCCATGCCGGCGGCCGAGGCCCTGAGGCCCCGGAAGATGTTGCCCCCGCCGACCACCAGGGCCACCTCCACCCCCAGGCCCCGCACCTCGGCCACCTCGTGGGCCAGGCGCTCGACCACGTCCTGGTCGATGCCGAACCCCTGGGCCCCCATGAGGGCCTCTCCGGAGAACTTGAGCAGCACCCGACGGTACACCGGCTTTCGTTCGCTCACGATGACTCCTGCGTATGCGTGGACGTTGGGACGTGATCACTACCGTTGGTCGTTCGTCGTTGGTCGAAATTTCCGTGAATCGTGAATGGTGAATCGTAAATCGTGAATCGTGGCTGGGCGACGGGGCCGTCACCGCGTCACCGATCACTCGTTACCGGTCACCGCGTCACTGCCCTTCCCACCCGTCACCGCCAAACTTCCGTAAATCGTGAATCGTAAATCGTGAATGGTTGGAAAAGCCGCGGGTCGTTCGTGCTTCGTCGTTGGTGGAGGGGCATCACCTGTCACGGCCTTTCCGCCTCCCAGCCTCCTAGCTTCCTAGCTTTCCAGCGGCCCGCGTGGCGGGCCATCTGTGTCCATCTGTGTGGATCTGTGGCTGAAGAGGTTCGGACGCCGGGCGGGGCGGTCCAAACGCACGATCGGGGGAGCGGGGAGGGCCCCGCTCCCCCGATCCGTTCGCAGGGACGCGTCAGGCGCGGGCCTGGGCGGCCACCTCTTCGGCGAAGTTGTCCTTGCGCTTCTCCAGCCCCTCGCCGAGCTGGAACCGCACGAACCGGCGAATCCGGATGTTCTCTCCGAGCTCCGCGATCTTCTGCTTGAGCAGGTCCCCCACCGTGAGATCGGGGTCCTTCACGAAGGGCTGGTCCAGCAGGCAGTTCTCCTTGAGGAACTTCTGCAGCCGGCCTTCCACCATCTTCTCGATCACGTGGGGAGGCTTCCCGCTCTCGGCCGCCTGCTCGCTGAGGATCCGGCGCTCGTTCTCCACCTCGTCGGCGGGCGCACTCTCCCGGTCGAGCCACCTGGGGTTGGTGGCGGCCACGTGCATGGCCACGTCGTGCACGAACTGCTTGAAGGCGTCGGTGCGGGCCACGAAATCGGTCTCGCAGTTCACCTCCACCAGCACGCCGATCCGCCCGCCCGCGTGGATGTACGAGTGAACCAGTCCTTCGGCCGCCACCCGGCCCGCCTTCTTGGCGGCGTCCGCGAGCCCCTTCTTCCGAAGGTACTCCACGGCCTTGTCCATGTCGCCCCCGGTCTCCTGGAGGGCCTTCTTGCAGTCCATCATGCCCGCCCCGGTGCGCTCCCGGAGCTCCTTTACCGCTTGTGCCGTGATCGCCATGGTCTTTACTCCCTGTTCGGTCATTTCGGCTAGAAAGCTAGAATGCTAGGAGGCTGGAAACCCCTTTGTCTCTAGTTTCCAGTCTCCAGTATCTGGTCTCTGCCCGGCCGGAGGCAGGCTCCTTGCCCCGCCCTCCGAGGTGACGCGCCGATCTTGTCGCCGTGTTAACAAGATTTCGACAAACGGGAGCCGGCCCCGGGGGCCGGCTCCCGTGCGGGTCAGTCCACGTCGATCTCGACCTCTTCCACCTCGAGGTACTCGTCCGACTGGGCCGGCTCGGCCTTCTCGTCGCCCCCGGCCGCCGCCATCTCGGCCTCCACGTACTCCTGGCGCTGGGCCTTGCCCTCGATCACCGCGTCGGCGATCCGCGAGGTGAACAGCTTGATCGACCGCAGGGCGTCGTCGTTGCCCGGGATCGGGTAGTCGATCAGATCCGGGTCGCAGTTGGTGTCGAGGATGGCGATGATCGGGATGCCCAGCCGGTTCGCCTCGCGCACCGCGATGTCCTCGCGGGCCGGGTCCACGATGAACACCACGGACGGCAGGCTCTTCATCTCCTTGATGCCCCCGAGGCTGCGCTCGAGCTTGGCGGCCTCGCGCCGGATCCGCAGCCCCTCCTTCTTGGTCATCAGATCCACGGTGCCGTCGCTGAGCATCCGCTCCATCTCTTTCAGCCGCTCGATGCTGCGCCGGATGGTCTGGAAGTTGGTCAGGGTGCCGCCCAGCCAGCGGTGGGTCACGTAGAACTCCCCGCACCGGTTGGCCTCTTCGCGCACGATGTCCACGGCCTGGCGCTTGGTGCCTACGAACAGGAACCGGCCGCCCTGGGCCGCGGTCTCCCGGGCGAACTCGTAGGCCCGGCGGAACAGGCGCACCGTCTGGCTCAGGTCGATGATGTGGATCCCGTTGCGCTCGGTGAAGATGAACCGCTTCATCTTCGGGTTCCACCGGTGGGTCTGGTGGCCGAAATGGACCCCGGCCTCCAGCATGTCGCGCATCGTCACGGTTGCCATGTTGCCCTTCTCCTTTTTCTCGTGGTTGGCCTCCGCCCCCTTCGCCCCGCCTTCCCACCCGATCCGTTCGGGCACCACCGGCGGTCCAGGGGCGTGCGGAATGGAAGCGCATACGGGTACCACAGCCACGCCCCGGTTTCAAGGGCGGGCTTGACAATGGCGGGAGGGCTGGGAAGCTAGGAGGCTAGGAGGCTAGGAGGCTGGGAGGCTGGGAGGCTGGGAGGCTGTCTGGCTCTCCTGCGGCCCGTCCAGCGGACACGAGGCCTCCCGACGATTCACGATTCACGATTCACGATTCACGGAAACAATCCCCCGAGGAGGCCGACCATGAAGATGATCCAGGCCATCGTGAACACCGACCGGCTCGACGAGCTGCGGGACCGGCTGTTCGAGATCGGGGCCCCCGGCCTCACGGTCGACAGCGTGATGGGCATCGGCAAGCCCCTGGGCCAGATGCGCTACTCCGACAGCCGGGGGTTCGTGCCCAAGTTCTTCGCCAAGAGCCGGGTCCAGATCGTGGCCGAGGACGACCGGGTGGACGAGATCGTGGAGGCCGTGCGCACCGTGTGTCACACCGGCCAGATCGGCGACGGCAAGATCTTCGTGCTGCCGGTGGACGAGGTGGTCCGGATCCGCACCAACGAGCGGGGCAGCAGGGCGCTGTACTGAGGGCCGGGGGTCGGTGCTCGTTCGTCGTGGGTCGTGTGATACCGAGTTGCATCCAGAACTATTGGCCCCCTGCCCGAAGGGGCAAGGGGCCCGTCGGAGAGCCGGGCGCGGCTCCCTAGCTCGCCGCGCAGCGCCTCTGACGCTCGGACCGCGAAAGGGTTCGGATTCCACTGAGCTGCCAGGAAACCAGCTCTTCGGTCCCGTGCCTGCGCGGCGAATCTCAAGCCTGGCTTCGCGCCCGGATCCGTATGCGATGGATGGCAACTCGGTATGAAAGGCCGTGGGGTGCAGGTCGGGGTTGATCCGTGAAACGAACGGCTGTCGGACCTCCCCGCCTCGGCTCACTCGCCCTCGACCTCTGCAGCCCTTTCGCCCTGGGGCTGGGGCGGTGAGAACAACGGGGCCTCCAGGGGCACCAGCTTGATCTCGATCCGGCGGTTCCGGGCCCGGCCCTCGGGGGTGTCGTTGGAGGCCACCGGCCGGTAGGGGCCGAACCCCACGGCCGAGAGCCGCTCGGGCTCCACCCCCACCTCGTCCTGGAGGAACCGCACCACGCTGGTGGCCCGGGCCGTCGAGAGCTCCCAGTTGGAGGGGAACCGCTCCGCCAGGGCCCCGGCGATCGGCACGTTGTCGGTGTGCCCCTCGATCACGATGGCCTTGTCCGTCTGGGCCTTGAGCACCTCGCCCAGCCGCCGCAGGACCTCCCGGCCCTCGGGCTTGATCCGGGCGCTCCCCGAGTCAAACAGGATCTCGTCGAGCACCTTGACCGAGAGCTTGCCCTTGAGCTGCTCGATCACCACCCGGCCCGCGTCCACCTCCTTCTCCATGCCCTTGAGCAGGCCCTCGTAGGTCCGGGACACCTCGTCGAGCTTCTCCCGCTTCTCCTGCTCCGCCCTGCGGCGCTCCGCCTCCACCAGGTCCAGCCGGGCCTTCAGGTCCGCCTTCTCGGTCCGGCACTCCTCCAGGCGGGCCTGCAGGTCCATCCGCTCGGCCCGGGCGGCCCGCTGCCGGGCCTCCAGCCGCTCGCTCAGGTCCTTGGCCCGGGCCTCGGCCTCCCGCCGGGCCCGGGCGCACACGTCCAGGTCTGCCTCGCGGTCCTTGGCCCGGCCCTGCCACTCGGCCGCCGCCGCCTCGGCCTCGGCCAGCCGGGCCTCCAGGGTCTTGCGCTCTTCCACGAGCTTCGCCGACCGGTCCTCGCAGGCCTGGAGCTCCCCCCCCAGGTCCTCGGCCCGGGCCCTCTCGGCCGCCAGCTCCTGCTCGGCCGAGCCGAGCCGGGCCTTCAGGGTCTGGGCCTGGTCCACGGCCCGGAGGTACTCGTCCCGCCCCACCCCGCATCCGGCCAGGACCAGCATCCCCAGCGCCGCGGCCAGGGGGATCCGGCCGCGGCGTGCCGTCGTCGTCCCGTCTTCCCTCGTCACGTCTCTTCCCCTTGGGTGCGGGGAAGCCACACGTAGAACTCCGATCCCGCCCCCACCTGGCTCCTCACGTGGATCCGGCCTCCGTGCGCCTCCACGATCTTCCGGCAGATGGGCAGCCCCAGGCCCGTGCCCTGGTTCTTGGTGGTGTAGAACGGCTTGAAGATCTCCGAGAGCTTCTCCGGCGGGATCCCCGGCCCGTCGTCCCGGACCAGCACCTCGACCCAGTCTGGGCCCTCGGGGGCGCCCTCCCCCTCCAGGGTGGGCCGGGCGCTCGTGCACACCTCGATCCGGCCCCGACCGCCCACGGCGTGCCGGGCGTTCAGGATGAGGTTCAGGAGCACCTGCTGGATCTGCTGGGGGTCCATGGTGATCTCGGGCATCTCGGGGTCGAGCACCAGCTCCACCTGATCCCGGGTGCCCCCCTCTTCGCGCTCCACGAAGAACAGCGACTCCTCCACCACGTCGTTCGGGTTGGCTCGCTGCCAGTTGGGCACCGACTCCCGGGCGAAGCTCAGGAGGTCGCGGATCGTCTTGTCCAGGCGGTCGATCAGCTTGAGCATCTCCTGGACCACCGGCATTCGCGGGTCGTCCGGCTCGAACCCCTGGGCCAGGACCTGGGTCGCGCCGGCCAGGCCGGCCAGGGGGTTCTTGATCTCGTGGGCCACGCTGGCCGCCATCTCGCCGATCGACGCCAGCCGCTCGGCCCGCATCATCTGCTCCCGGTGGAGCCGCTCCACCTCGCGGCTGGCCTCGTCCAGGCGGGCGATCATCGAGTTGAAGCTCCGGGCGAGCCGGCCCAGCTCGTCCCTGCCCCGCACCCGGGTGCGCACCTCCAGGTTCCCCCGCTCCACCTCCTTCATGGTCTCGGCCAGCTCCCGCACCGGCCGGTTCACCATGCGGTGGAGCAGGAAGCTGATGGCTCCGGTGACGAGGAGCACCGTGACCACGGTGGAGCCGACCATGAACCGCGCGTTCTGCCGGATGTGCTCGCCGGTCTTGGCCATGCTGAGGCACACCTCCAGCACCCCCACGATCTCCTTGTTGGGGTCGTGGCAGGTGTGGCACCGGGGCTCGTTGTACATCACCTCGACCATGCAGAAGCTGCGGTGGCCCCGCTCCTCGCTGCGGAACGGCTTGGACCGGTCGGGGCTGGTGAACACGTTGTAGACGAGCTCGTCCACCTCCTTGCCGATCTCCCCCGGCTGGGCCGAGTGCATGATGATGCCGTCCGCGTTGAAGATCCGGATCGTCTCGATGTCCTGGAACTGGCCCATCATCCGGATGACCTTCATCACGTCCTTCTGGCACCGCCCCTCCATGTCGATCCGGATGATGTTGGTCAGGGTCTTTGACAGGATCCGCGCCTGGCTCTTGGTGTTCTCGACGGCCTGGCGGTCCTGGGCCATCAGGTTGAACCAGGTGGCCCCGCCCAGCACCAACCCCAGCACCGCGACGATGGCCAGGTTGATCTTGACGCTCAGGGAGGTTCGAAACACGGCAGAGTCCCGGGAACCGGGTCAGGTGAGCACGGAGCCGGGCACGCCCTCCCGCTCGCGGGCGGACTCCCGGCCCAGGACCGTGGTGACGGTGAGGGCCTCGCAGTCCGTGCAGTCGAGGCACCGGATGCACTGCCCCGTGTTCGGCTCCTCGTAGGGCCGGACCTCCATGGGGCAGACCTGGTAGCACTTGTCGCAGTGGGTGCACAGCTCCGGGTTCCAGCGGAGCCGCACCAGGCTCACCCGGTTGAACAGGCTGTAGATGGCTCCCAGGGGACAGGTGGTCTGGCAGAACGGCCGCTTGGCCACCACCGACGACACCACGAAGAAGATGAGGATCGCGATCTTGATCCAGAACAGATCCCGGATCATGGATCGCACCTCCGGGCTGATGGTGACCCATGGGAGCCCGCCGATCAGGGTGCCCATGGGACACAGCTTCGAGAACCAGTTCTCCGACGTGATCCAGGGGATCACGAACACCAGCATCACCAGGGCCACGAACCGAAACGGCCGCAGGTACTTGGGGATGCGGATCTTGATCGAGGGCAGCTTGTAGAGCATCTCCTGGAAGAAGCCGAACGGGCACAGGGTGCCGCACGGCATCCGGCCCACCACCGACCCCACCAGGCCCAGGAAGCCCAGCGTGTAGTAGGGGATCGCCCGCACCACCATGAAGTGCTGCAGGGTCCCGATGGGGCACGAGAAGAACGCCGACGGGCACGCGTAACAGTTGAGCACCGGCACGCAGAACCCCTTGGCAGCGCCCTGGTACACCG
This sequence comes from Deferrisoma camini S3R1, assembly GCF_000526155.1. Taxonomy (NCBI): domain Bacteria; kingdom Pseudomonadati; phylum Thermodesulfobacteriota; class Deferrisomatia; order Deferrisomatales; family Deferrisomataceae; genus Deferrisoma; species Deferrisoma camini. The sequence goes on from NZ_JAFN01000001.1 coordinate 1,169,455, forward strand.
CTTTGGCCCAGTATCCCGGCAGGTACCCGTTGACGCCCAGGGACGTGCCGAGCTGAAAGTACCGTCGCGTTCGGATCCTGATCACCCGACCTCCTGGGGGGTCACCCGACCCCGATGCGGCTCAGCCAAACGAGCCTCCGTTGGACACCACCCCTCCCCCCTCGGCCCCGGCCTACCCCTCGCCCCGGGCCTTCCAGGCCAGCTCCACCGCCCGCCGGAACGCCCCGGCCGCCTCCTCCCACCGGCCCAGGGCCGCGGCCACCTCCCCCTTCTCGGCCAGCACCTTGGGGTTGCGGGGGTCCAGCTCCAGGGCCGCGTCCACCGCCCGGGCCGCCTCCTCGGGGCGGCCCAGGGACCGCAGCGCCCGGGCCTTGACCACCAGGGCCGGGGTGTAGGCCGGCTCGATCTCGAGCGCCTCCTCGGCCGCGGCCAGGGCCTCGTCGTGCTTCCCCCGAGCCTCCAAGACCTCGGCCAGCAGGCCCACGGTCTGGACGTGCTGGGGCTGGATCTCCCGGGCCTCCCGCAACACGGCCTCGGCCTTCGCCAGGTACCGGGGCCGCTTCGCCGCCCTCTGCAGGTAGATCCGGGCCAACAGCACCCGGGGCTCCGCCCACTTCGGGTCGATCTTGGCCGCCCGCTCCAGGTCCCGGACGGCCTTTCGCGCCATGCCCCGCCGGATCAGCACCTGCGCCTTCTGGTAGTGCAGGGTGGCCTTCTTGGGCGGCACGTAGTCGCGCTTCTTCACCGCGAACCGGGGCGCGGCCTCCTCGTGGATCCCCAGCAGGGCGTCCACCGCATCGCGCAGGTCCCGCTTGGCCGCGGTGGAGTAACTGGCCAGCGCGTAGCGCACCGTGCCCGCCTCGTCCAGCAGGGCCAACGACGGGGTCGCCACCACCCCGTAGGCGTAGTAGGTGGCCAGCCCCTCGTCCACCACCACCGGGAACGGGAGATCCTTGGCCGCGGCCTCCACCGCGGCCCGGGCCTCGCCCTCCAGCTGCTCGTGGTCCACGTTGACCGCGATGACCTCGAACCCCTGGTCCTTCCGCCCCCGGTACAGCTCGGCCAGGTCCCGGAGCAAGGGCTTGCTCCGGGCGCTCCAGGTCGCCCAGAACACCACGGCCAGGGCCTTGGGCCCCACCCGGTCCGACAGGCGCACCTCCCGGCCGTCCAGGGTCTTCAGCGCGAAGTCCGGGGCCTTCTGGCCCACCTCCACGTACTTGAACGCGGCCGCCGCCGGGGCCACGGCCAGCAGCACCACCAGGCCCAGCACCGCCCCGAGTCGCTTCCCACCCATCCGCTCGCGCTCCTGATCACTTCGGTCGTCGGTCGTCGGTCGTCAGTCGTCGGTCTGGGGCCTTCGGCCCGCTGGGAGGCTGGGACGCTAGGAGGTCAAAAAACCTTCCGGATTCCCACACGTTCTAGTCTCTAGTCTCTAGCCTCTAGCCCACAGCGGCCGAAGGGGGGCTTCCCAGAGATCGGGCTCCGCCTACCGCAGCAGCCTCTCCAGGGCCTTGCGGTACGCCTCGACCGCCTTCTCGTACTGGCCGGCCCCCTCGTAGATCCGGCCCAGCTCGTAGTAGATCCGCTCCGGCTTGGGCGTGAGCCGGGCCGCCTCCTCCAGCAGGGCCGCCGCCTCGTCGGTCTGGCCCCGGATCCCCAGGACCCGGGCCAGCCCCACCTTGGCCGCGGTGCTCCGGGGGTTCTGCTCCAGGGCCTTTCGCAGGTGGGCCTCGGCCTCGTCCGCGTTGTCGGGTGAGGCGTCCAGCAGCCACAGCCCCAGGAGCTCGTGGGCCTCGCCGAACGTGTCGTCGGCCTGCACCGCCTCGCGCGCCGCAGCCAGGGCCTTTTCGGTCATCTTGCGCTTGGCCAGGAGCTTCGCCTTCTGGAGGTGACGCTCGGCGAGCTTGCGGGCCTCGGGCTTGGCGGCCGCCTCGGGGGCCGGCTCCTCCTCCACCTCTTCGCCCAGGGCCCGGGCCACCAGGCGCCCGACCTCGTCCGCGAACCCGGCCGTGTAGCCCCCCACCTCGTCCACGAACACCCCGTCCGGGTCGATCACCCCGGTGCTGGGCGCCACCAGCACGCCGTAGGCGCCGTACACCTCCTGCCCGGCGTCCAGCGCCACCGGGTACGCGACGCCCAGGCCCTCGGCCCAGGCCTTGGCGTCGCCGTTGTCCGGGTTCACCACCACCCCCACCACGGCCACCCGGTCGCCGAACCGGGCCGCCACGTCCGCCAGGGCCTTGGCCGCCTTGGCGCTGCGCTCCTGCCCCTGCCGCAGGAACGACAGGACCACCGCCTTTCCGCGGTGGGCCGCCAGGGCCACCTCGCCCCCGTCCACGGTCTTCAGAGCAAACTCCGGGGCCGGCTGCCCCGGCTGCACCTTCCGGAACGCCTCGGCCGACCGGGGAAACCCGCCCAGCCCCACCGCGACCGCCAACGCCACGCCGACGGCCAACCCCTTGTGCCCGCGCGTACCCATGACCTCTCCTCCTGTGCCCCCGGGGAACCGCCCCGAATCACCGGCGAACGCGGGCACCGCCCCGTCCGCCCGAAGGAGACCGGCGGACCCGGTCTCCCGAACCGACGACGAACCCGGGGGGCGGCCCGGCCGCCCCCCGGGTAGGCGCAGGGCCCTCAGTACACCACCGGGTTCTCCCGGTCGTACTCCTTGGGCTTGTGGCAGCCCACCACGCACCGGCCTCCGGTGGGGGTCTTGGTGTAGTTGATCGGCAGCTTCCACATCTTGCCGAACGGAACCTCCTTGCGGATGTGCTTCTCCTGGTTGCCGGCGTGGACCTCGTGGCAGGCCTTGCAGCTGCGGCCCTTGGGGTCCTTGTTTACATGCAGGAAGTGCAGGTTCCGGTCGCCGTTGCGGAAGTCCGTGAGCTTGGTGGTGAACTCGTTCAGGGCGATGTCCTTGTTGTGACAGTCGAAGCACAGGGCGTAGTTCTCGGTCTTGTACGGCATGTAGAACTGGGCCGGGAACGGCTTCTTCAGGATCTTGGCGTAGTTGGTGCCATGGGGATCGTGGCAGGCGTAGCAGTCGTTCTGCTTGACCGGCCCGTGGAGGTACTTGGAGTTCTTGATCTTCTCGGCCATCGCGGTGTGGCAGGTGAAGCACAGGTCCTTGGTCGGTGACTTGAGCTGACGCGGGTAGTTGGACGAGTGGGGGGTGTGGCACGCCGTGCACGACTCCTTCTTCAGCGCCGTGTGCTGGACCACCGCCTCCTCGATCTGCTTCTTCTTCTCCTTGTGGCAGCGGTAGCACAGCTCCTTGCCCTCGCCGTAGAGCATGTACTTGGCGTCGGTGGCGTGGGCGTTGTGGCAGTTGGTGCAGTCCTCCTCCACCGGCTTGTGCACGTACTTGCGGGTGAACTCCTCCTTGCGGTCGATGTGGCACAGCAGGCACAGCTCCGCGCCCTTCTCCTCGGTCAGGTTGGGGTACGGGGAGGAGTGGGGGTTGTGACAGATGTTACAGTCCCCGGCCGCCACGGGCCCGTGCACGAAGGACTTGTTCGTCTTGTTGTTCTCGTGGCAGCTGAAGCACAGCTCGCTGGTGGTGGGTTTCTTGAGCTGGAGCTCCGCGTCGGACTGGTGGGGGTCGTGGCAGGCCACGCAGTCCCCCGTGGCCACCGGCTTGTGGACCGTGCGGTTGGCGTCCTTGCGGTCGTGGCACGCGTAGCACAGCTCCTTTCCACCGCCGAAGGCCAGCTTGAAGTCCTGGCCCGACTTGGTGGGGTGGTCGGGGTTGCCGTCCTCGTGGCACACCACGCACTGCCCGGCGCCCACCGGGCCGTGCACGTAGGTCGCCTTGCCCATGTTGGAGTGACACTGGTCGGTGACGCACCCCTCCTGGGCGAGCCCCGTCCCGGCCAACAAGAGCACCAAAGCGGCTGCCGCTGCGAGTAATCTCATCGGTCCATCCCCTCTCCCATTGGAAAAGAAATCCTGGCGACCCCGGACGTTCCCCCTTCTCGTCATGGTCTCTCCTCCCGCGCCGTTACCCCGCGTAACTATGAAGGCCCGACAACACGAAATTCACCCCCCAGTACGTGAAGATCACGCACCCGAAACCGATCACCGAGAGCCACGCCAGTCGCACGCCCCGCCACCCCGCCGTGAACCGGGCGTGCAGGTACGCCGCGTACACGAACCAGGTGATCAGGGACCAGGTCTCCTTGGGATCCCAGCTCCAGTAGGTGCCCCAGGCGTAGTTGGCCCACGCAGCCCCGGTGAGAATCCCCAGGGTCAGCAACGGAAACCCAACGGCCACCGACTTGTAGGCCAGGTCGTCCAGCACCTTGGCCGGGGGGAGGATGCCCGGGGCGTCCTTGCCCAGCCGGGTCTCGGTGCGGTGGCGGAACAGGTACATGACGGACACGGCAAACCCCACCGCGAACGCGGCGTAGCCGAAGAAGCAGGTGACCACGTGGGCGGTGAGCCAGTTGGACTGGAGGGCCGGCACCAGGGGTTGGATCTCGGCCGAGATGGAGGGGTTCAGGGAGACCACCGCGATGCCCAGGAAGCCCAGGGGGGCCACGAACGCGCCGATCGCCCGGTACCCGTAGATGCGCTCGAACACCAGGTAGATCAGCATGATCGACCAGGAGAAGAACACCATGGACTCGTACATGTTGGACAGCGGGATGTACCCGTATCCGGCCTGATGGGACTCGATCCACCGCACCGCGATCGCGGCCGTGTTCACGAGCCACCCCGTCAGGGCGAGCCCGGTTCCGATCCAGCCGGTCACCTTGGACCGGTGGACCAGGTAGACCACGTACCCGAACGTGGCCAACAGATAGAGGATCATCGCGATCCCGAACAGTTTGTCGTTGATCATCGTTCCTCCACCGGTTGGGCCCGGGGGGGCCGCGCCGAACAGGCCCCGGGCCGCGTTATAGCAACTTGGGGTCTACTTTTCAAAAACTTCTTGCGCCTCGGTGCACAAGTCCGCGAACCAGCGCTCGAACGCGATCCGGTTGCGGCTGGCGTTGCCGCCCAGGAACACCTCGACCCCGCCCCTGTCGGCCGGCCGGACCCGGGCCCACACCCTCCGATGGCTCAGGAAGAAGGCGATCATCAACCCCAGGGTGATCAGGATGCACCCGGCCCAGATGATCGGCACCCCGGGATCCTTGGCCACCTGGAGCCCGGTGTACATGACGGTCTCCACCCCGTCGAGCCGGATCACGTACCCGCCCAGCTTCCGGTGGTTCCCTTCGGGCGCCTGGAACACCACCGTGGTCTGGGGCTTCCCCTCGGCCGGCTGCAGCACCACTTCCACCGCCGGCCCCATGCCCCGGAAGTCGCCGGTGAGCTCCCGCAGGACCAGCCGGTCGCCGTTCTCCAGGTCCACGGAGGCGCCCCGGGCCACCTTGCGCCGGTGGAACAGGATGTTCCGCCGGGGCCCGAACACCGTCAGCCAGGCCGCCCGGCCGCCGGCCTGGCCGTAGGACGACTGATAGAAGTAGATCCCCTTGTAGATGAGCGGATCGTTCACCTCGATCCGCTTTCTCAACACCTCCCGGCCGTTCTCCAGCACGGTCAGGTCGCTGATGTAGTCCCGGGGCCTGCCCGTGGACCGGCCCTGGCGGTCCGTGTAGAAGGTGACCTGGAAATCGTCGCACCGCACCTCGAACCCCAGGTCCTTCACCCCGCCCCCCCGGAGCCGCACCTGGCTCACGCTCTGGCCCTCGGGGATGTTCACGAACCCCTTGAACCCCCACAGGGCCCCCACCAGGGCGCCGATGCCGAACAGGAACAGGCTGAAGTGGGTCACGTACACGCCCATGCGGCTCCACCCGCCCCGGGTGCCCAGCAGGTACACGGCGCCGTCCCGCTCCTCCCGGTACACCCGCCGCAGACGCCGGCGCAGCAACCCCTCGATCGCGTCGGCCACGGCCGCCACGTCGGCGCCCTTCACCCGCTTGGTCCACTTCTCGTGGATCGCCACCGGCTTGCCGTCGAACACCGGGTCCCGGTAGTTCATCAGCCGCACGGCGTGGGGCAGCCGCTTCAGGGAGCAGAACGTGATGTTCACCAGGAGCAGCACCAGCAGCAGCTGGAACCACCAGGAGTGGTACATGTCGTCCAGGCCCAGAACCCGGATGACCCGGGCCACGCCCTCGCCGTACTCGGCGACGTACACCGCGAACTTCTCGTGCTGCTGGATCACGGTGCCGAACACGCTGGTCGCCGCCAGGGCGATCAGGACCACCACGCTCAGCTTGATCGAGGCGAAGAAATCGAAAAGCCTCTTGCCGAGACCCTTGTTCGACGACTTCTTCAACGGGGGTTCTCCTTTCCAGTAACTTTGGGCCTTCGGCCCGCTAGGCCGCTAGGCGGCCGGGCAGCTTTTGAGCCCCGACGCCAAGGCTTCGGGGGCATGGGGCCTGCTGGAGAGCCGCGTGCGGCCCCTTAGCTCGCCGCGCAGCGCCTCCAACGCTCGTACCGTGAATCCGTTCGTGCCCCACCGAACGGTCATGAAACCACCGCCGGTGCCCCGTGCCTGCGCGGCGAATCTCATGCCCGGCTTCGCGCGCGGCCGGAAGCAGGCCCCATGTCCCGCCGCTGGCGCCGGCCCCGGACAGACAAGAGTTACCCTTCTCGTGGTGCCCGGCCCTGCACAGGGCCTGAAGGGGCTTTCCAGTAACTTTGGGCCTTCGGCCCCCTGGAAGGCTAGAAGGCCAGGAGGCGGAAAGGCCGTGCGTCGCAGGGGGTTGTCGTCCCAACATCCTAACGTCCCAACGAGCCAAGACCCACGGCCTTTCACGACCAACAACAGTTGTTCCCGTGACGGGTGACCAGTGACGCGTGACGGGTGGGCCGGCGAGCCGCCCAGCGGACGCGAAGCGTCCCAACGATTCACGATTTACGGAAGTTTCGACCAACAACCCGCGGCCCTCACAGCTCCCGATGGCACTGCAGGCACCGGCCGGCCTCGCGCCGGGCTGCGGCCGGGTTGAACCCGAGCTCCACCTCCCGGAACCCCTCCCGGCGAAGCCGGCCCGCCAGCTTGGGCATCTCCTCGCGGATCCGCGCCTCGGGCGTCTCCCGGTGGCCGGGGAACGGGTGCCGAAGTCTGCGGTCCCTCAGGCGCAGGACCGGAAGGGCCTCCCGGGCCAGGTCGGCGTACATGCCCAGCGCGGCCCGCCGGCCCTGGGCCATGGCCTCCACCGCGGTGGACGGCCCGGCCACGGCGTCGCCGCCGGCGTACACCCGTTCCAGGCTGGTGCGCTGGGTTCGCGGGTCCACCCGGATGCGGCCGTCCCGCTGTCGGCGCAGCCCCTGGAGCGCCGGGTCCGAGAACACCGGCGAGTCCACCGTCTGCCCCAGGGCGGGCACCACGGTGTCCGCGGCGAGCACCCAGTTCCGGCCCTCCACCGGCACCGGCCGGGGGCGGCCCGACTCGTCCGGCGGCCCCAGCTCCATGGTGCGGACCTCCACCTCCAATCCCTCGCTTCCAGGCCTCACCTCCACCGGGTCGGCCAGGTAGTGGAACCGGACCCCCTCCCGCAGGGCCTCGTCCACCTCCTCGGGTCGGGCCGGCATCTCGTCCCGGGTGCGGCGGTAGAGCAGGTGCACCTCCTCGGCGCCCAGGCGAAGGGCCGTGCGGCACACGTCCATGGCCGCGTTGCCCCCGCCCACCACCACCACCCGCCGGCCCAGGCGGGGCGCCGCCCGGCCCTTGCTCGCCCTCAGCACCTCCTGGAAGTCGGTGCAGAGCTCCGCGCCCGGGATCGTCAGCTCGACCGAACGGGCCGCTCCCACGGCCAGGAACACCCCGTCGTGGTCGCGGAGGAGGTCCGCCACCGCCTTCCCGCCCGGCCCCACGGGGGCCCCGGTCCGGAACGCGATGCCCCGGCCCCGCAGCTCGGCCAGCTCCTCGTCCAGGATGTACGGCGGCAGGCGGAAGTCGGGGATGGTGGTGGCGAGCCGGCCCCCCAGGACCTCGTCGGCCTCGTAGACCGTGACCGAGGCGCCCAGCACGCTCAGGAAGTAGGCGCACGCCAGCCCTGCCGGGCCCGAGCCCACCACGGCCACCCGCAGGGCCCCCCCGTCCAGGTGGACGACCTTGGCCGGGCCGGCCTCCGGGCGGCGGGCCCGCACCTGGTCGGCCATGAACCGCTTGCACCCGTTGATGGCGATGGGCTCGCCGTCGATCCCCCGCACGCACCGGGTCTCGCACGGGTGGGGGCAGATGCGGCCGATCACCCCCACCAGGGGCAGCCGGGTCCGGGCCAGGGCGTGGCCCTGGTCGGGATCGCCGTCGAGGATGAGTTGGAGATAGTCGGGGATCGGGACCCGGGCCGGGCACGCGTCCTGGCACGGGGGATGGGGGGTGGTGGGACCCCACCGGGCGTCGGCCCACGCCACGGCGAGCACGAAACCGGCGGCCCCGACGAGGAACAGGTGGCCGTAGGAGAATCCGTTCCAGACCGCCAGGACCAGCCCAATGGCCAAGGGGAGCAAGGCGGCGAAGAGCACCCCGGTGGCCCAGCGGCGCTGGTACATCTGGCCCGCGCCGGCCGCCACGAGCGACAGCCACGCCCCCTTCGGGCGCACTCGGCGCTCCAGGGCGATCTCGTGGAGCAGCCGTTCCCGGCCGCGGAGCTTTCCCGAGCAGGTTCGGCAGCGCAGGGCCTCGCCCTTCGGCTCGATCCGGCAGAGGCTACAATCCCAGTATCGTTCCATTCCGCCATCGAGGTTCGAGGTGAAAAGGTCGCTTCCTCCCTGCCGCGCTCCTGGCCTCTTCGCTTCCCCACCGGATCGGAATCAAATCTCCCCCCCTCCCCAGTAACTTCGGTCAACGGTCAACGGTCGTCGGTCGGGGCCTTCGGCCCGCTGGGCGGCTTCCCCGAACCGCCGCCAAGGCCTCGGGGGGCATGGGGGCTGCTGGAGAGCACGCCCGTCTAACGGGCCGAGCTAGCCGGAATTTCGCTAGTTTCTAGTCTCTAGTTTCTAGTCTCTAGCTCGCCCCGGGTCAGGGAACGTTACTTTCCCCGTTGTAGGGCCCCGCAGGGGCCGAAGGGGGATTCCCCCTACCACTTCTCCACGTACGCGTACGCGTTGTGGTTGTGGATGCTCTCGAAGTTCTCGGCTTCCACCGAGAACCAGGTCACGTTCGGGTCCCGCAGCAGCGCCTGGGCCACGTCCCGGACGATGTCCTCCACAAACTTGGGATTGTTGTAGGCCCGCTCGGTCACGTACTTCTCGTCGCTGCGTTTGAGAAGGCTGAACACCTCGCAGGAGGCCCGGCTCTCCACCAGGTGGATCAGATCCTCGAGCCACACGAACTCCCGGAAGCGCACGTTCACCGTGACCTGCGACCGCTGGTTGTGGGCCCCGCCGGCGCTGATGGCCTTGGAGCAGGGGCACACGCTGGTGACCGGCACGCCCACCTCGGCCACCAGATCGAACTCGTCCCCCTCCAGCGACCCCTTCAGCGCGCACGGGTACGCCATCAGGGACGGCGCCCGGCTCACCGGCGCCCGCTTCTCCATGAAGTAGGGGAACCGCAGCTCCAGATGGGCCGACACCGCGTCCAGCCGTTCGCGGATGGTCTCGAGGATCGGCCGGACGCTGCCCACGGCGATGCCGTGCCGGTGCTCGTTGAGAACCTCGACGAACCGGCTCATGTGGGTGCCCTTGAAGTGGTGGGGCAGCCCCACGTACATGTTCACCGTGGCCACGGTGTGCTGCTCGCCGTGGGTCTTGTCGAGCACGGTGATGGGGTACACGATGTCCTTGACCCCCACCTTGTCGATGGCGATCCGGCGGTGGTCCTTGCGGCTCTGGATGTCTTCGAGCACGGGATCAGTCCCGGATGAAGGTGGCCGCGGCCCGGTTGCTCTCCCACGCCGTCACCCGGTGGACCCGCACGCCCTCCCGGTCGATCCGGCGGGCCACCTCGGCGCAGACGTACTCGGCGATGCGCTCCGACGAGGGGTTGTGCTCCCGAAACGCCTCGAGCTCGTTCAGGTAGGCGTGGTCCAGCCGGGCCAGCACCTCCCGGGTGGCCTGCTTCAGATCCTGGAAGTCCAGGGCCAGGCCCGTGTCGTCCAGGCGATCGGCGCGCACCACCACCTCCACCTTCCAGTTGTGGCCGTGCAGGGCCTCGCACTGGCCCTGGTACCCCCGCAGGTTGTGGGCCGCCGCGAAGTGCTCCTCGATCTTCACCTCGTACATCGCAACTCCTACTTCCCCGCCTTCCGTTGGAAGGCGGGGGGCTAGAAAGCCTAAAAACCTCCCGGATTCCCACACGTTCTAGGCATCACCATGCCTCTTCGCCTCCACCCCGTGCCCCGCCGCCGGCAATGGCCCCCGGCTCAGAGAACGTTACTCTCCCCGTGGTAGGCCCCCCAGGGCCGGAGGGGGCTTCCATGGAACTTCGGTCTACGGTCGTCGGTCTGGGGCCTTCGGCCCGCTGGGCGACTAGGCGGCCAGGCGGCTCTCGGATCGCGCCAAAGCTCGGGGGACACAGGGTCTAAGACTCTAGGTTCGAGTCTCTAGTCTCTAGCCGGCCGGGCCCCTAGTGCCAAAAAGAACGAAGGCGGTACGGTAACACCCGGGAAAACGGATTGTCCAGTCCAAGCGCCTTCGGTCCACGGTCAGGGGGCCACCAGCAGCACCTGCACGTCCATCACGTTGGTGCGGGTGGGGCCGGTCACGATCAGGTCCCCCACCGCCTCCAGGTACCGGTAGCTGTCGTTGTTCCGCAGGAACGCCTCCGGGTCCAGCCCCCGGTCCCGGCCCCGGCGGGCCGTGGAGGGGGTGGCGATGCCCCCGGCCGCGTCCGTGGGGCCGTCGGTGCCGTCGGTTCCCCCGGAGAGCCCGACCACCCCGTCCCACCCCTCCAGGGCGAGCCCCAGGGCCAGCGCCAGCTCCTGGTTCCGCCCGCCCTTGCCGTGGCCCCGGATCGTGACCGTGGTCTCCCCCCCGGCCAGGATGCAGGCAGGCGCGGGCAGGGGGTTGCCGGCCTCCCGAACCTCGCAGGCCACCGCGGCCAGCACCCGGGCCACCTCCCGGGCCTCCCCCTCCAGGCGCGAGGTGAGCATCAGCGGGGCGTACCCGAGCTCCCGGGCCGCGGCGGCGGCGGCCTCGAGGCTCTTGCGGTTCGACCCCACGATCGCGTGGACCACCCCCTCCAGCCGGGGGTCGCCGGGTTTGGGGGTGTCGGGCACCTCACCCCGCACCCCGGCCTCCAGGTGACGGCGCACCGGCTCGGGCACCCGGTCCCAGACCTCCCGCCGGACCAGGACCTCCTTCGCATCCCCGAAGGTGGTGGGATCGGGGGAGAACGGGCCCGACGCGATCACGTCGAGCCGGTCGCCGATCACGTCCGAGAGCACCAGGTTCACCACCCGCGCCGGGTGGGCCGCGGCCGCCAGGTACCCGCCCTTCACCTGGGAGAGGTGCTTGCGCACCGCGTTGAGCTCGCCGATCGCGGCGCCGCTCGAAAGGAGCAGCCGGGTCACCTCCTGCACGTCGTCGAGCCCGATCCCCTCGGCCGGCGCCGCCAGCAGCGCCGACCCCCCTCCGGACAGCACCGAGACCACCACGTCGCCGGCCTGGGCGGCCCGCACGATCCCCAGGATCCGGCGGCCCGCGGCCACCCCCCGGGCGTCCGGTACGGGGTGGGACGCCTCCACCACCTCGACCCGCTCCAGGGGCAGCCCGTGGCCGTCCTTGACACACACCAGCCCCCCCGCGATCCGGTCGCCCAGCACCTCCTCCACGGCGGCGGCCATCGGCGCGGACCCCTTGCCGGCCCCCACCACCCACACCCTGCCCCCCGGCCCCACCGGCACCCGGGTGGTCCGGCCGTCCTCCTGCGTCACCACCACCGCCCCGTCCTCCCAGGCCAGGTGGCGGCGCACCGCGTCGTGGGGACCGGCCGCCGCCACGGCGGCCCGGAAGATGCGCACGGCGTCCGACCTCAGCCGCCCTTCTCCTCCGGAAGCGGCAGCAGCTCCACGCGCCCGGCCTTCACCTGCTCTCGTATCCATTCCTCCAGCTCCTTTCGGAACTTCCGTTCCAGGAGATACTCCCGGACCTCCCCCCGGAGGTCCAAGGGGCTCGAGCCCGACAGCCGTTCCCCGTTCTCCCGGATGAACCGCATCACATCGGTTAGGGGGACGAACGTGAGTTCCCTCCGGAACGCCAGGTACTTACGAGCCAATACCTCCTGACGTTCCCGAAGTCTGAGATGCTCCGGATCGAGCCCCAGAACCCGGCACAGCTCCGGGTTGGGCCGACCGCAGCGGGCGCTCAGGGCCCTCAGCTCGGCCTCGATCTCCTCGTCGGAGGCCTCCAGCCGCAGCCGCCGGGCCTCGGCCACGAACAGCCGGCGCCGGACCAGGGCGTCGCGCACGACCCTGGGCACCCGCTCCCCTTGGGGCCGGCCCTCCAGCCTCCGGATGGCCGCCTCCCGGCGGACCTCGCTCCAGGTCACGGCGTAGCCGTCCACCCGCCCCACCAGGGCGTCCACCAACGCGCCGGCGGCCGACCCGGCCGCCAGCCCCACGGCCAGGGCCGCGATCAGCGCCGCCCGCGTCCGCCCCCCTGGTACTGCCGCACCCATCGACGGTGCTCCTCGTAGGTGGTCGAAAAGACGTGGGTGCCGTCGTTCCGGCTGACGAAGTACAGGTACGGCACCCGGGCGGGCCGCACCACGGCCTCCAGGCTCGCCCGGCCGGGGTTGGCCACGGGCCCCGGTGGCAGCCCCCGCCGCACGTAGGTGTTGTAGGGGTGATCGGTCCTCAGGTGCTCGCGGGTCAGGTTGCCGTCGAACTCCGGGATGCCGTAGATCACCGTGGGGTCGCTCTCCAGGCGCATCCCCCGGGCCAGGCGGTTCCAGAACACGGCCGCCACGAGCGGCCGCTCCTCGGCCACCCCGGTCTCCTTCTCCACGATCGAGGCCAGGGTCACCCACTCCCGAAGCCCCAGCTCCCGGGCCCGGGCGAGGGGCTCGAGCTCCTCCACCACCTGCCGGAACCGCCCGACCAGGGCGTCCACCACGGACTCGGGGGCCAGGCCGGGGGCCATCTCGTAGGTGTCGGGGAAGAGGTAGCCTTCGAGGGTCGGGCCCGGCAGCCCCCACCGCCCGGCCGAGCCGGGCGCGTAGCACAGGGCCTCGAACCGGTCCGGGTCCGTGACTCCGGCCCGGCCGAGGATCCGGGCCATCTCCCGGGCGGTCAGCCCCTCGGGCAGCACGACCCGCACCAGCGCCACCCGGCCCGCCTCGACCGCGGCCAGCACCCCGGCCGCGGAGACGGGGCCCTCGAACCGGTACGTGCCCGCCTTCAGGCCGCGGGGGTCGCTCCACAGGGCCACGGCGGCCCGGGCCACCCAGGGGTGGGGGAACAGCCCCGCACCCGCCAGCACCCCGGCCACCTCCCGGGCCGTGGCCCCCCGGGGGACGGTGAGCTCGGCCGACCCCAGGGCTCGGGGCCGGGTCACCCCGGTGGCGAACCAAACGGCCGCCACCCATCCCAGACCGGCGGCCAGGGCGGCCGCGGTCCACCACCCCTGGCGGCGTGCCGCGGCCATGGCGTCAGCGCTGGAACCAGTTGCGCAGGAAGTACCAGGTGGTGTCGCCGTTGAGCTTGGCGATCGCCGTGGTGAGCGGGACCTCCTTGGGGCACACCTTGACGCAGTTCTGGGCGTTGCCGCACTCGGTGATCCCGCCGTCGCCCATGATCGCCTCGAGCCGCTCCTCGGCCAGCGACCGCCCGATCGGGGAGATGTTGAAGTACAGCGCCTGGGCCAGGGCGGCCGGGCCGATGAAGTTGGTGCGGCGGTTCACCTGGGGGCACGCCTCCATGCAGCACCCGCAGGTCATGCACCGGCTCAGGCGGTACCCGAACTGCCGGCGCTTCTCGGCCAGCCGAGGCCCGGGGCCTAGATCGTAGGTCCCGTCGATGGGCACCCAGCCCTTGATCCGCTTGAGGTTCTCGAACATGACCGTGCGGTCCACCATCAGGTCGCGGATCAGGGGGAACTTGGACAGGGGCTCCAGCACGATGGGCTGGGGCAGCTCGTCCACCAGGGCCGAGCAGGCCTGGCGGGCCCGGCCGTTGATCACCATGGTGCACGCCCCGCACACCTCCTCGAGGCAGTTGCAGTCCCACACCACCGGCGTGGTGGCCTTCCCCTGGGCGTCCACCGGGTTGCGCTGGATCTCCTGCAGGCAGGTGATCACGTTCATGTGGGGGTAGTGGGGGACCGCGAACTCCTCCCACCGGGAGGGCGCGTCGGGGCCGTCCTGGCGTCGGATCCGAAGCCGTACCGTGCGGCTCATCCCATGGTCTCCTTCTTGTCCACGTCGTACTTCCGAGGCCTCGGGGGGATGTACTGGATGTCCACGTCCTCGTAATCGATCCGGGGCCCGTCCGCGGTGTAGGCGGCCAAGGTGGTCTTCAGGAACCGCTCGTCGTCCCGGTCGGGGAACTCGGGCTTGTAGTGGGCGCCCCGGCTCTCGTCCCGCAGCCGGGCCCCGAGGGTGATCACGTGGGCCAGCTCGAGCATGTAGTAGAGCTGGCGCGCGAAGTGCAGGGACTGGTTGGCTCGGGCCCCGCTGTCGGGCGGCCGCAGGTTCGTCCACCGCTCCTTGAACTCGGCGATCCGCTCCAGGGTGGCGTCCAGCCGGTCGTTGTGGCGCACCACGGTCACGTTCTCGGTCATCACCTCGCCGAGCTCCCGGTGGAGCACGTAGGGGTTCTCGTCGCCGTCCATGGCTCGGATCCGGTCCAGGAACTCCCTCTGGCGGGTGGCCTCGAGCTCCCCGTGGCGGGCCGGGTCGGTGTCCGGGGCCTTGTCCAGGGCCCACTCCATGGCCTTCTGCCCGGCCACCTGGCCCCCGTAGATGCACGACAGGAGGCTGTTGGCCCCCAGCCGGTTCGCGCCGTGGTACTGGTACTCGCACTCACCGGCCGCGAACAGCCCCGGGATCGCGGTCATCTGGTCGTAGTCCACCCACAGCCCGCCCATGGAGTAGTGGACCGCGGGGAACACCTTCATGGGCACCTTGGCCGGGTCGTCCCCCATGAACTTCCGGTAGATCTCCAGGATGCCCCCGAGCTTCACCTCCAGCTCGTCGGCCGGGATGTGGGTCAGGTCGAGGTACACCTGGTTCTTCCCGTCCACGCCCAGGCCCTGGTTGACGCACACGTCGAAGATGGCCCGGCTGGCGATGTCGCGGGGCACCAGGTTGCCGTAGGCCGGGTACATCTCCTCGAGGAAGTACCACCGCTCGCCGTTGCGCGGCACCCACACCCGGCCCCCCTCGCCCCGGGCCGACTCGCTCATGAGCCGCAGCTTGTCCGGGCCGGGGATCGCGGTGGGGTGCACCTGGATGAACTCGCCGTTGGCGAACCGGGCGCCCTGGGTGTACACGCTGCCCGCGGCCGCTCCGGTGTTGATGACCGAGTTGGTGGACTTGCCAAAGATCATCCCCAGGCCCCCGGTGGCCAGGATCACGGCCCGGCCGGGGAACGCCCGCACCTCGCCCGAGACCAGGTCGGCCGCCACCACCCCTCGGCACACCCCGGCGTCGTCCACGATGGCCGACAGGAACTCCCACCCCTCGAACTTGGTGACCCGGCCGGCCGCCTCGTACCGCCGCACCTGCTCGTCCAGGGCGTACAGGAGCTGCTGGCCCGTGGTGGCCCCGGCGAACGCCGTGCGGTGGTACTTGGTGCCGCCGAACCGCCGGAAGTCCAGCAACCCCTCCGCGGTGCGGTTGAACATCACCCCCATTCGGTCGAACAGGTAGATGATGCCGGGGGCGGCCTCGCACATCCGCTTGACCGGGGTCTGGTTCGCCAGGAAGTCCCCGCCGTAGATCGTGTCGTCGAAGTGCTCCCAGGGGCTGTCGCCCTCGCCCTTGGTGTTCACCGCGGCGTTGATGCCGCCCTGGGCGCACACCGAGTGGGAGCGCCGCACGGGCACCAGGCTGAACAGGTCCACGTGGAAGTTCTGCTCGGCGATGCGCACGGCGGCCATGAGGCCCGCCAGACCGCCGCCCACCACGATCACGTTTTGCCTTTGCACGGTTTCTCGCCTCCTAGGCCGGCCCCGCCCGGGGGCGGCGGCCGGTGTGTGTCCGGGCCTCGGCCCGGGTCAGAACTCGGCCAGGGTCTGCAGCCCGTAGACCGCCAGGATCACGAACGCGGCAAAGCTCACCCCCACGAACACCCGCTGGCTGTGGGGCCCCACGGTGAAGCCCCAGTCGATGGCCGCGCCGAAGATGCCGTTGGCCAGGTGGTACACGGCCGACAGAAGCCCCGCGTACCACACCGCCATGTACCACCCGGCGTCCGCGAACGCCGCCCCGTTCATGGCCGCCACGTGGAGCACCAGGAACGGCACCAGGAACAGCCCGGTGACCCGCTGGCCGAAGTACATCCAGTTTCGGAGCTCGGGGTACCGGATGTTGTTGGGCTGGGACTCGTACGTGATGTAGAGCCCGTACAGGCTGTGGTACAGGAGCGGCAGATACAGGAACAGAACCCGCAGCACCGGGCTCTCGTAGGCCCCCTCGCCCCGCACGTGCAGGCACAGGAAGTACCCCAGGAACAAGAACCCGGTCAAACTGTGCAGCTTCCGCATCCAGAACTGGGTGGACGCGACCTTTCCACTCGCGGCTCCCACGGTCATGGCAACACTCCTGACTTCGGTCGTTGGTCGATTGGGCCTTCGGCCCGCTAGAAGACTAGAAGGCTAGAAGGCTGGGAAGCTAGGAGGCTTAAAACCTCATTGCTTTCCAAGTGTTCCAAGCATGGCCCAGCCTCTTTGGCGTCACCTCACGTCACCCGTCACGCCCCTCCCCGTTGAGAGACTTCTGGAAAACGGGTGTATTCTGTCGCCGATCCCCCACCCAACGCAAAAGGCGGGCCGCCCGGACCCGCCCGCGAAGACTACACCTTCGGTCGGTCTTTCTCAAGAATCGGCCGGGGTCAGAGCTCGGACTCCACCCCCGAGAGCGCCTTGGCCGCCCGGTCGACCCGCTCGGCCAACTCGGGGGGCAGGGTTTCGCGCAGGGCCCGCAGGTCCGCGCGGATCCGTCCGAGGGCGGCCCGGTTGCGCGCCCGGGTCTCGTCCGCCAGGGACGCCTCCACCCGGTCCAGCCGGGCCTGCAGGCCCGAGATCTGGCGCCGCATTCCCCACAGGGCCGTACCCCCGATCCACAGGAACACCAGCATCACGGCCACCAGGACCACGGCCAGGAGAAACGTGCGGTCCCGCTCGGGCTCGGCCCCCGGGCCCTGGGGCCCCTGGGCCGGCCGGGTCGCGGCCTCGGAAACGGCCTCGTCGTCCGCCGTGGCGGCGTCGATGCCGGCGGGCTCCTCCTCCGCCTGGGGGGGTTCGGGCGACGGCGCCGCGGCGGCGCCGGGTTGGGTGGGATCGGTCATGACTCGCCTCCGGGGTCCCGAAACGCGGCGATCCTACGGACGGGCCCCGGCGGTGTCAACCGGGAGCCTCACCCCTCCCCTTCCGATCGGCCGGGGGTCCAGATCACGGCCAGCACCCGGGCCGGCTCGTCCCCGTGGCAGGTGACCCGGTGGGGCAGGCTCGCGTCGTAGAGGATGGAGTCCCCGGGCTCCAGCACGTCGGTGTGGCCGGCCAGGTGCACCTCCATCCGGCCCTCGAGCACGAACAGGAACTCCTCGCCCTCGTGCACCGACGGCTTCGGGTGGGGCACCGTGGGCGGCTCGAGGGTGATCAGGAACGGCTCCACCCGCCGGTCCTTCTTGCCGAACCCCAGGGACTCGTAGGTGTACCCGTAGGACACCCCCTCCTTGGAGGCGAACCGGGACACCTGCCGCCGCTCCCCCCTCCGGACGATGGTGTAGGGCTCGCCCGGGCCCTCACCCCACAGGTCGCCCAGACGCACGCCCAGGGCCTGGGCGATCCGGCCCAGGGCGCCCAGGGGCGGGCTCACCAGATGGTTCTCGATCTGGTTCAGGAGGGCGGAGGTGTATCCGGTGCGGTCGGCCAGCTCCTGCAGCGTGACCCCGGCCCTCTCCCGCACCTGCCGGATCCGCTCGCCCACGGTGGTTTCGTTGACCTCGGCCATGGTCCCCTCCGGTTCGTCCCTCACGCCCCCGCCCGGCCGGCGCCGGCCTCCAGGGCCTTCTGGTTCAAGGGAATCAAGCGGTGCACCTTCTCCGGCAGGACCTCGGGCAGCACCTCGGCCACCGCCTCCACCGGGAGCACCCCGCTCGCGGCCACGTAGGCGCCCAGGGCCACCATGCTGGCGAGCCGCGGGTCTCCCAGCTCTGCGGCCACGTCGTTGCACGGCACCCGAACCACCCGCACGTCCTCCCGCTCCAGCACGCCGTCGGGCACGATGGAGGCGTTCACCACCACCACGCCGCCGGCCCGCACCCGGGGCCCGAACTTGACCAGGGACGGCTCGTTCATCGCCACCAAGCCCAGCGGCCGGGCCGTGACCGGGCTGCCGATCTCCCGGTCGGAGACGGTCACCGTGCAGTTGGCCGTGCCCCCCCGCATCTCCACCCCGTATGCCGGGAAGAAGGTGACCCGGTAGCCCTGCCGCAGGGCGCCCACGGCCAGAAGGTTGCCGATCATCAGGATTCCCTGCCCCCCGAACCCTGCCATGACGATATCGTGATGCATCGTTTTCACTCGTTCTGTGGCCCGCAGCGCGGGAGGACTCCCGCCGGGCGGGGTCCGAACCGGGTTACAGGGCGTCGGAGCCCTTGCGTTCCTTGTACACCCCCAGCGGGAAGTAGGGAATCATCTCCCGCTCGATCCGCCGCACCGCCTCCACGGGCTTCATGCCCCAGTTGGTCGGGCACGACGACAGGATCTCCACGAACCCCATCCCCTTCTCCTCCATCTGGGTCTCGAACGCCCGGAACACGGCCTTGCGGGCCTGGGCCAGCCGGGCCGGGGTGTCCACGGCCACCCGGGCCGCGAACCCCACGCCCTCGAGCTGGGCGAGCATCTCGGTCATCTTGATCGGGTAGCCGTCCTGGCCGAACTCCCGGCCGTAGGGGCTGGTGGTGGTGGGCTGGCCCAGGAGCGTGGTCGGCGCCATCTGGCCGCCGGTCATGCCGTAGACCGTGTTGTTCACGAACACCACCGTGAGGTTCTCGCCCCGGTTGGCCGCGTGGATGATCTCGGCCGTGCCGATGGCGGCCAGGTCGCCGTCGCCCTGGTAGATGAACACGAACTTGTCCGGGTTGGTGCGCTTGATGCCCGTGGCCACCGCCGGGGCGCGGCCGTGGGGCGACTCGACCACGTCGATGTCGAAGTAGTCGTACAGGAACACGCTGCACCCCACCGAGGCGGCCGCGATCGTGCGCTCCCGCACCTCGAACCGATCGATGGCCTCGGCCACCAGGCGGTGGATCACCCCGTGGTGGCACCCCGGGCAGAAGTGGAACGGCTTGTCCGTGAGGCTCTGGGGTCGAACGAACACGGGCTTCATGCCGCCTCCTCCCCGGCGGGCAGGCGCCGCACGATCTCGTCGTAGATGTCGTCGGGGCTCGGCAGGTACCCCGGCGGGTACCCGGCGAAGTGCACCGGCGCCCGGCCCTCCACGGCCAGGCGCACGTCCTCCACCATCTGGCCGGTGTTCAGCTCGACCGTGAGCAGCGGCACCCCCTGCTCGGCCACCCGCCGGATCGCCTCGTCCGGGAACGGCCACAGGGTGATGGGCCGCACGTACCCCACCCGCCGGCCCTCGTCGTTCAGGCGGTCCACCGCGCTTTTGGCGATGCGGGCGGCGGACCCGAACGCCACCACGGCCAGCTCGCACCCCTCGGGCAGCTCGGTCTGGACCCGGGTCTCCTCCCGACGGATCCGCTCGTACTTCTGGGCCAGCTTCCAGTTGTGCTCGGCCAGCTCGCCATCGCCCAGGTACAGCGACTTGATCCGCCGGCCCGGCCGCCCCGCGGCGCCGGTGGCGGCCCAGTCGTCCTTGGACGGCTCCGGGCTCTGGGGCACCCACTCCTCCAGCGGCTCCTTCATCATGCCGATCATGGCGTCCGCCAGCACCATCACCGGTGTGCGGTAGGTGTCGGCCAGGTCGAAGGCGAGCACGGTGAGGTCGTACATCTCCTGCACCGACGCCGGGGCCAGGACGATCACCCGGTAGTCCCCGTGCCCCCCCCCGCGGGTGGCCTGGAAGTAGTCGCCCTGGCTCGGGGCGATGCCGCCCAGGCCCGGGCCGGAGCGCTGCACGTTCACGATCACCCCGGGTACCTCGCTGCCGGCCATGTAGCTGATGCCCTCCTGCTTCAGGCTGATGCCGGGGCTGGAGGAGCTGGTCATGGCCCGCTTGCCGGTGGCGCCGGCGCCCAGCAGCATGTTGATGGAGGCCACCTCGCTCTCGGCCTGCACGAACTGGCCGCCGACCCGCGGCAGCACCCCGCTCAGGTACTCGGGGATGTCGCTCTGGGGGGTGATGGGGTACCCGAAGTAGTACCGGCACCCGGCCGCCACCGCCGCCTTGGCCAGGGCCACGTTCCCCTTTTCGAAGGTCACCTTGCTGTCGCTCATTTCCAGACCTCGATCACCACCTCGGGGCACATCCGGGCGCAGATCGCGCACCCGGTGCACGCCTCGGGGTCCCGGAGCCCCACCGGCCGATATCCCAAAGGATTCAGGCGGTCGGTGATCTCCAGGCAGTCCTTGGGGCAGAACTCCACACA
Source organism: Deferrisoma camini S3R1 (assembly GCF_000526155.1). NCBI lineage: Bacteria > Pseudomonadati > Thermodesulfobacteriota > Deferrisomatia > Deferrisomatales > Deferrisomataceae > Deferrisoma > Deferrisoma camini. The sequence goes on from NZ_JAFN01000001.1 coordinate 1,190,142, forward strand.
GATGCTGCAACCCTTGCAGCGGTCGTCCCGGATCACCAGTTTCGGCATACCACTCCTCCGTCCGATGGAGCCGCGGACCTTACCAGCGGCCCCGCCGGGGTGTCAATCGTCCCAACCGCCCGCCGCACCAGCGTTTCTTGCGGCCACAATCGGTTTGACTCTCACAAAATCGCAAAAACCTCGCCCTCCCCCTTCCCAAAACCGGAAACCGGGCTAAACTATGAGACAAACTTCGTTTTACATCATCCGAACCGTGATGGAACGGAAAGGAGGAGCGAGATGGCCACGGCAGCCAACAAGAGAGGACCCAGGATCCGAGCCCCCATGCCCGTGCTGCTGCGACTGCGGGGGCTGGCCCCGGAACTGGCGCGGTTCGTGAGCGAGGCCGGGGAAGAGGTGGAAGCGGTGCCCTGCGGCAGCGGGGTGTGCGCCCTGGTGGGATCGCCCCCCGATCGCTTCCGGATCGTGTGGATCGACGGGAAGGGCCGTCGGTGCCTGGACGACGAGCTCCCGGCCGAGCAGCTCGAGCAGATCCGCGACCGGATCCGCGAGGCGTACTTCCACACCCCGTGGGACACCCGCTACCTGAGCGAGGCCGGGAACCGCACGTTCCTGGTGGCGGTGTCCGACGATCTGGCCGACGCGATCCGGGACGCCTGCGGCGGCGCGATCGCCTGACGCTCGGTCCTCCGGTCGAAGCGAAAACGGGGGAGGGGGGACGGCTACCCCTCCCGTCCGCTTTCGGGATCCACCTTGAGCGCCCCCAACCGAACCGCGCACACCCGGCCGAGGTCCACGGGGCTGTGAACCGCCCGGCGTTCCCCCCACCGGGCCACCACCCCCAGGCCGAGGCAGAACCCATCCCCGTCCAGCAGCCCCACCAGCCGCCCCCGTGCGACGGCCCCCATGCCGTACACCGGCGTCTCCCGGGGCAGGAGCACCTCCCGCCCCCCGGCCAGATGTTCCCGAAACCGCTGGGCACGGGCGGCGGCTCGCTCTTCGAAGCTGCGGCGCCGCACCCCCGAACCCGGGGGGATCCGAACCACCTCGAACCGGGGGTCCCCCTCCATGGGCCCCAGGATCGGCTCCAGCTCGCCGTCCACCTCCAGCCCCACCACCGCGCAAGGGGCCAGGGCCTCGGCCTTCCAGATCTTGAGCGCCACGCCCCCTTCGGAAGGCGCCACGAGCCCCGTGGTGTCCACCACCACCCGGCCGCACCCCTCCTCCCGGGCCCGGGCCGCCAGCCGCAGCACCCCGACCACGCAGGGCAGCATGTGGGCCCGCGGGGAGGTGCTCCCCACAAACCACCGGGCCACCACCTGGGGGTCCCGGCCCGGCCGGCAGACGGCCACGGACTGGACCGCAGGGGGCCCGAGCACCCCCTGGCCCACGTCCGCGTCCACCCACCCCACGGTCTCTCCCCGGGACGTCCAGCGCTCGATCAGGGTCCGGACCCAGGTGGTCTTCCCCCGGTCGGTCCGGCCCACCACCAGGACGGTGGAGGCGTCCACGGCCCTTTCCGTCATGGCAACTTCGGTCGTCGGTCGTCGGTCTGGGGCCTTCGGCCCGCTGGGCGGCTAGGCGGCCAGGCGGCTCTCGAACCGCGCCAAAGCTCGGGGGGCATGGGGTCTGCTGGAGCGCCGGGCGCGGCCCCTTCGCTCGCCGCGCAGCGCCTCCAACGCCCGCACCGTGAATTCGTTCGTGCCCCGCCGAACTGCCATGAAGTCACCGCCGGTGCCCCGTGCCTGCGCGGCGAATCTCATGCCCGGCTTCGCGCGCGGCCGGAAGCAGGCCCCATGCCCGCACCATGGCAATACTCCTAACACGGTCAGCAAAAGGGCTTTCCGGCGAGCTCCCGGCCCAGGGCGAAGGCCTCTCGGTTGGCGTCGAACCCGGGCAGCCGCTCCCGAACGGTCTCGAGCAGGGCCTCGTCCGGCACCGGCAGTTGGCCCAGGGCCGAGGCGAGCCCCAACGCGATCACGTTCACCTGCCGAAGCGACCCGAACCGCTCCCGGGACGCGGCCTCCATCCCCACCAGGCACACCCGGGGGGTCACCTCGGCGATCCAGTCGCGGATCCGCTCCACCGGTGGGTACTCGGCGCTCCCCAGCCGCACCGCCGTGGGCGTGCGGGGCGCGACCTCGCTGATGACCACCGTGTCCGGGTTCATGAGCGCCAGGCTCCGGGCCGCTTCCAGGGGCTCCAGGGCGATCACCATGTGGGCCCCGCCCCGGGGGATCAGGCCCGAGAACGCCTGCCTGCGGGGGTTCTCCGCCTCCTCCGGCTCCAGGGTCCGGTAGCGCACGTGGGAGGTGACCCGCCCCTCCCGCTGGGCCCCGCCCCGGCGCTCGGCGCCCGTGACCTCCACCCCGGCCCGGATCGCGGCCAGCTTGAGCAGGGTGCCCAGGGTGATCACCCCCTGGCCCCCGATGCCGGCGATCAGGATGTCGTAGCGCCTCATGCCGCCCTCCCCCGTCGCACCCGGGTCCGGGTGATGGCCGAGTTGGGACAGATTTCCTCGCACACCCCGCACCGCTGGCACAGCCCCGGGTCGATCACATACACCGGCCCTTCGGCCCCCTCGTCCTCGCGGATCGCGGGGCAGGCCAGCTCCCGGTAGCATCGGTGACACCGTTGGCACCGTTCGGGGTCCAGGTCCACCCACTCCTCCTGGAGCGGCGGAGCGGCCTTCCCGCGCCGCTCGGACTGCAGGGCGCACTCGCCCTCCACCACGATCACCCGCACGCCCGAGCCGGCCAGGGCCTCCCGGAGCAGCACCTCCAGGGGGCGCACGCGGAAGGCGTCGGCCCGGCGGACCCACTCCACCCCCAGGCTCCGGACGAACCCCACCAGGTCCACCGCCTTGCGGGGCGTCCCGTCCACCAGCCGGTCGGTGGTGGGGCTCGGCTGGTGGCCGGTCATGGCCACCCACCGGTTGTCCAGGATCAGCAGCACCAGGTCGGCGCCGTTCTGGATCGCGTTGAGCAGGGTGGGCACGCCGGAGTGGAAGAACGTGGAGTCCCCCACCAGGGCCACCACCGGCTCGTCCGAGACCTGGGCAATGGCCTGGCCGCTGCCGGCGCCGCAGTTCATGCAGGTCACCCAGTCCGACACCCGAAACGGGGGCAGCACCGACAGGGTGTAGCAGCCGATGTCCCCGGCGAACACGGTGTCGGGCCCGGCCGCCCGGCGCAGGGCGAAGTTGGTGGCCCGGTGGGGGCATCCCGGGCAGAACGCCCCCTGCCGGGGGGGCATCTCGGCCCGGTGCCGCGCCAGGGCCTCGGCGCCCCGGCGCCGGCCGTGGGGCAGCCGGCCGCCCAGGGCCTCGGCCAGGGCGTCGGTCACCCGGTCCACGTCCACCTCGCCGGTGGCTGGGAACAGCTCCTTGCCCACGATGGGGGTGCGCACCCCGGCGTCGTAGGCCCAGCGCTTGGCCTGGAACTCCAGGAACCCCTCCAGCTCCTCCACGAAAACGGCCCGGTCCAACCCCTCGAGGAACCGGATCACCAGCCGGGGGTCCAGGGGGTAGCTCATGCCCACCTTGAGCACCGGCACGTCGTCCAGGCCCAGGATCTCCAGGGCCTCCATCGTGTAGGCGAACAGCAGGCCCGAGCACACGATCCCCACCCGCCTCCGGCCCGGGATCACCCGGTTCAGGCCCAGCCGGCCGGCGTCGGCCCGAAGCCGCTCCACATTGGCCAGGCACCGGCCGTGGTTCTGCACCGCGAAGTCGAACAGGTTCAGGTACCGCTCGGGGTTTCGCTCGAACCGGCCCCGGTACGTCACCCGCTCCGGCAGCGGGCCCAGCCGCAGGGTGCCGATGTTGTGGCACAGCTTGGAGGGGGCGTTCACCACGAACGGCAGGTCGTAGGTCTCCGACAGTTCGAAGGCCTGCCGGGTCATCTCCTTGGCCTCCTGGATGTCGGCCGGCTCCAGCACGGGCAGGTGGGTGTGCAGGCTGTACCACCGATCGTCCTGCTCGCCGGTGGAGCTGGTGGCCCCCGGATCCGACCCCAGCACCACCACCATGCCGGCCCGGACCCCGGTGTACCCGGCGAAGTGGAACGGCTCGGCCGCCACGTTCATGCCCACGTGCTTCATGGCCACCATGGAGCGCACCCCGGCCCAAGAGGCGCCCAGGGCGCCCAGGGCGGCCACGTGCTCGTTGGTGCTGATCTCGGCGTACAGGCCGGGGAACTCCTCGCGCAGGCCCTGGAGCACCGTGCCCACCTCGCTGGCCGGGGTGCCCGGGTAGGTGGAGAAGTAGCCCAGGCCCGCCTCGATGCCCCCCCGGGCCAGGGCCTCGTTGCCCATGGCCAGCACGGCCCGGCCGCTCTCGGCAGACGCCAGGGGGTTCACGGCGACGCCTCCAGGGGCACCAGGTCCCCGCCGGGCCCCCGGCGCACCAGGGTGAGGCCCGGGATCGGCTCGGGCGGCTCGGCCCCCGCGGGCACGATCCACCGGCTGACCCCGGCCCCGGCCAGGGTCGCGGCCCGGGCCCGCTCGGCCGGGGTGGTGAGCCGACCCGATGCCCAGAGCTCCAGCCCGACCCCGGCCTCCCGGAGCACCCCGGCCAGCACGGCGGGGTCCAGCTCGTACACCGCCGCCGCCTCCCCCGGCCCCGGGGATCCGGTCAGGAGCCACAGCCCCCGGCACCCCAGGGCCTCGGCGCCCCTGGCCTCGGCCACCAGGGCCGTGCGGTTGCGGTCCCGGCACACCAGGGGCACCACCACGGGTCGGTCCGGGGTCTCCGACCGCACCCGGGCCGCCAGGGCGAGGGCATGCACCCCCTCCGCCGGATCCCCAAGCACCACCCCGACCCCCGGGGCCAGCTCCCGGAGTCCGGCGCACACCCGGTCCACTCCCTCGGGCCCGACCCGACCCACCAACACCCAGGATGCCGCGCTCATCTCGTCCTCCGTCCCGTGGACCGGGGCCGGCGCACCGGGGGGGCGGGCGGCCGCACCGTCCCGAACGCCTCGGCTCGGCCCAACGCCTCCAGCCGCTCCCAGATCCGCTCCCACACACACTCCAGGCCGGGCTCGGCCTCGCAGGCGCCCGCGTTGGCCTCTTCACACGGCCCGTTGCGCAGGCCCTTGGGGCAGCCCGTCACCGGGCAGATCCCGGCGGTCTCGTTGAGCACGCACGCTCCGCACAGGGCGCACTGCTCGTGGAACACCCCCACCCGCTCCACGGTGCCCACGAAGTGGGCGTCGAGCCCGGCCACCACCGGCTTGCCCACCAGCTCGGCCACCGCCTGCACGCCCCCACCGCAGGTGAGGCACACCACCCCGTCGGCCGCCTCCAGCTCCCGGGCCACCCGCTTCAGGTCCCGGCGGGTGAGCCTGCGGTCGCAGGGCGACGGCAGGTCGACCCGGGCCAGCACCTCGAATCCCTCGTCCTGCATCCGTTCGGCCAGTTCGTCCACCTGGGACGAGCCGCCCGTCTGGCACACGGCCGCGCAGTCCGCGCAGCCCATCACCACCCACCGCTTCCCGTCCCCCAGGGCGAACCGGACCTCGTCCCAGGGCTTCGGCGTCGTCACGACCATCTGGAAAGAACCTCCTCTCATGGAAGCTAGGAGGCTAGGATGCCAAAGAACCTCTTTCATCTCCTAGCGTTCCGTTCCGCAAAAAAGCATATCCTTTGCGGCGGTGGGGCTGGGGGCTCCGACGAAGCGCGACGGCCGAGCCGCCCGGCGCGAGCGGTGCGGCCGCGGCGCGAGCGCTGACGCGCTGCAGCGGACCGCGCCGGGGCGGCCCCTGCGAGGCCGTTCAGCGAAGGGGGGGCCCCAGCCCAACCCCCTCGGGGAATGCGCGAACTTGCGAGCCATGACCCCAGCGGGCCGAAAGCCCCCGACCGACGACTGACGACCGTGGCCCGAAGTTGCGGTAATAGCATCCGGCCCGGGAACCGGTCAACGCGCGGCCGGCGCCCTCCCCGGCCCTCGATTCCTTGACTCGGCGGACCAGGGGCGTAGAATGGCGCCGTTTTTTGGCCCGGCCCCTCCAGTTTCCCCATCTTCACCGACGGATCGAACGACCCCGTGCGACTCTCCTCCGTCTCCCCTGCCGCCGTTCTGGAGCGGATCCTCCACCCGGCCCAGGTGCTGGCGCTGTCCTTCGGCGCGGCCATCCTGGTGGGTGCCGGCCTGCTGATGACCCCCTGGGCCTCCACCGGAACCCCGCTGGGCTTTGTGGACGCCCTGTTCACGGCCACCTCGGCCACCTGCGTCACGGGATTGGTGGTGGTGGACACGGGCACGGCCCTGACCCGGTTCGGCCAGGGGGTGGTGCTGACCCTCATCCAGCTCGGCGGGCTGGGAATCATGACCTACTCGAGCGTGTTCCTCCTGCTGGCCGGCCGGGGCCTGTCGTTCCGGGGCGAGGCCCTGGTGGAGGAGACCCTGGGCCAGAAGCACCGCACCTCGCCCCACCGGCTCGTGCGCGACGTGTTCCGGTTCACCCTGATCATCGAGGCCGTGGGCGCGGCGGTGCTGTACACGGTGTTCTCCCGGTCCCAGCCCTGGGACGAGGCCCTGTACTCGGCCGTGTTCCACAGCGTGTCCGCGTTCTGCAACGCCGGGTTCTCCCTGTACGCAACCAGCTTCACGGCGTACCGGGGCGACTGGGTGCTGAACCTCACCATCATGGCCCTGATCACCCTAGGGGGACTGGGGTTCCTGGTGCTGGAAGACCTGGCCGACGCGTGGAAGGACCGCCGGGCCGGCCGGCCGGCCCGGCTGGGGCTCCACACCAAGGTGGTTCTGGCCACCTCCGCGGTCCTCACGTTCGGCGGAGCCGCCGGAGTGTGGTTCTTCGAGGCCCCGAACACCCTGGCCGGCCTCCCCTGGCAGGACCAGGTGCTGGCCAGCCTGTTCCAGTCGGTCACGGCCCGCACGGCCGGGTTCAACACCCTGGACTACGGGGCCCTCACCAACACCACGTTGTTTCTCACGATCCTCCTCATGTTCGTGGGGGCCAGCCCGGGGTCGTGCGGCGGCGGGATCAAGACCACCACCTTCGCGGTGGTGGTGGGGCTGTTCCGGGACCGGCTGCGGGCCCGGGAGCGGGTGAGCCTGTACCGCCGCACCCTGCCCGAGGCCACCGTGGCCCGGGCGGTGTCCCTGCTGATGGCATCGTTCACGTTCGTCACCTTGGTGGTGTTCGCGCTGCTGGTCACCGAGATCGGCCCGGTGCCCCACCGGGCGGGCGGGGGAAGGTTCCTGGAGATCTTCTTCGAGGCGGTCAGCGCGTTCGGCACCGTGGGGCTCTCCACGGGAATCACCTCCTCGGTGTCCACGGCCGGCCGGCTCCTGCTGACCCTGACTATGTTCGTGGGCCGGGTGGGCCCGCTGACCCTGGCCATCGCCGTGGGCCGGAAGCGGGAGCCGGGCCGGTTCCTGTACGCAGAAGAGAACCTGATGGTGGGATGATGGCCAAACGATTCGCCGTGATCGGTCTGGGGAACTTCGGCATGGCCCTGGCCGCCGAGCTGGCCGCCCTGGGTGGGCGCGTGCTGGCCGTGGACGTGAACGCCGAGCGGGCCCGCGAGGCCCAGGCCTTCGTGGATCAGGCCGTGGTCACCGACGCCACCGAGATCACGAACCTCAAGGCCGTGGGCCTGGCGGAGACCGATGTGGCCACCGTGAGCCTGGGCGGCCGCATGGAGGCCTCGATCCTGGTGGTGCTCCACCTGACCCGGCTCGGGGTGCCCGAGATCGTGGCCAAGGCCCTCACCGAGGACCACGGCGAGATCCTCCGGCGGGTGGGCGCGACCCGGGTGGTGTTCCCGGAGAAGGAGATGGCCCACCGGGTGGCCGAGCGGGTCAGCTCGCGCAACGTGCTGGACTACCTGTCCCTGGCGTCCGGGTTCGGGGTGCTGGAGCTGGCCCCGCCCCAGGAGATGGTGGGGAAGAGCCTGTCGGAGCTGGACCTCACCCGCCGGTTCGGGGTCCAGGTGGTGGCGGTGAAGGAGCTGGTGCCGGAGCGGATCCACATCACCCCGCCCCCGGACCGGGTGGTGAAGGACAGCGACATCCTGGTCGTGTACGGCCCCAGGGAGGCCGTGCGCAAGCTCAAGGAAGCCTGATCATGGAACGCCGGCGATTCGCGGTGATCGGCCTGGGTAGCTTCGGCTTCCACCTGGCCCGGTACCTGTACGAGATGGGCCACGACGTGCTGGCCGTGGACCGCAACGCCCGGGCCGTGGACGCGGTGGAGCCGTTCTGCTCGCGGGCCCGGGTGGCCGACGCCTCCGACAAGGAGGACCTGGAGGCGGCAGGGGTGCACAACGCCGAGGTGGCCGTGGTGAGCCTGGGCACCCGGATCGACTCCTCGATCCTGGCCACCCTGTACCTGAGGGAGTTCGGGGTCGGCGAGATCCTGGTGAAGGCGGTGTCCCACGATCACGCACGGATCCTAGAACGCATCGGGGCCACCGAGGTGATCCAGCCCGAGCGGGACATGGCCGTGCAGGTGGCCCAGCGCCTGGCCGAGCCCGACGTGCTGGACCGCCTGCCGTTCCTCGAGGGCTACGTGCTTGTGGAGATCCGGGCCCCCAAGGGCCTGTGGGGCCGCACCCTGGCCGAGTCCCACCTGAGACGCAGGTGGGGTCTGTCGGTGGTGCAGGTGCGGCGGTGGGAAGCCGGAAAGGAGCAGGCCCTGTTCGCCAGCCCCGACCTGGAGCTGCGCCAGGGCGACGTGCTGGTGGTGCTGGCCAAGCCCGAGGACGTGGAGCGGTTCCGAAAGGACCACCCGGGCCACTGAGCCGGTAGCAACTTCGGTCGACGGTCAACGGTCGTCGGTCTGGGGCCTCCGGCCCGCTGGGCGGCTAGGCAGCTAGGCGGCCGGGCCGCGTTGACCCCCTCTTCGGCCATCGAGTAGCATACGAGTCCGGCCGAAATCCGGGCGGGGAGGAGGTTTTCCCATGTGGGTCGACGAGTCGGTGTTCCACCGGATCCAGCGTCTGCCGCCCTACGTGTTCAAGGTGGTGGACGACCTCAAGATGGAGGCGCGCCGGCGGGGCGAGGACATCATCGACCTGGGCATGGGCAACCCCGACCGCCCCACCCCGGCCCACATCGTGGACAAGCTGGTCGAGGCGGCCCAGAAGCCGAAGAATCACCGTTACAGCGTGTCGCGGGGCATCTACAAGCTCCGGCTCGCCATGGCCAAGTGGTACGAGCGGCGCTACGGCGTGGCCCTCGACCCCGAGAGCGAGGTGTGCGTGACCCTGGGGGCCAAGGAGGGGCTGGCCCACCTGGTCATGGCGATCCTCGGCTCGGGGGACGTGGCGTTCGTGCCGAACCCCACCTACCCGATCCACTCGTACTCGGTGGTCCTGGCCGACGGGGACCTGCGCGCCATCGAGCTGGGCGAAGGCGGCGACGAGTTCCTGGGGCGGCTCGAACGGGAGATGAAGACCGTCTGGCCCCGGCCCAAGCTGCTGATCCTGAACTTTCCCCAGAACCCCACGACCCAGATCGCGGATCTGGGGTTCTTCGAGAAGGTGGTGGGGTTCTGTCGGGAGAACCGGATCCTGCTGATCCACGACCTGGCGTACGCCGACATCTGCTTCAACGGGTACCGGGCCCCCAGCATCCTGGAGGTGCCGGGCGCCAAGGACCTGGCGGTCGAGTTCGTGAGCCTGTCGAAGAGCTACAACATGGCCGGGTGGCGGGTGGGGTTCTGCGTGGGCAACCCCGCCATGATCCACGCCCTCACCCGGATCAAATCGTACCTGGACTACGGCATGTTCCAACCGGTGCAGATCGCCTCGGTGATCGCCCTGGAGACCCCGGACGAGGTGGTGCAGGAGATCGCCGAGGTGTACCGCGTCCGGCGGGACAAGCTGGTGGAAGGGCTCGGCCGCGCGGGCTGGCCCGTGGAGAAGCCCAAGGCCACCATGTTCGTATGGGCCCCGATCCCGGAGCCGTTCCGGGGTATGGGCAGCCTGGAGTTCGCCAAGCTGCTCCTGCGGGAGGCCAAGGTGGCGGTGAGCCCGGGGATCGGGTTCGGCCAGTTCGGCGACGACCACGTGCGGTTCGCCCTGGTGGAGAACGAGCACCGGATCCACCAGGCCGTGGCGGGCATCCGGGGGATGATGCGCCGCCTGGCCTGAGCGCGCCTCTTTCACGACGAACGTCACACGACAAACGACCAACGGAGAAAACCACATATGAACGAGATCGGCGTTGGGGTCATCGGTATGGGAACGGTGGGCGCCGGCGTGGTCCAGATCCTTCTGGAGAACGCCGACGAGATCGCCCGCCGGCTCGGATTCGGGCTTCGGCTGGTCAAGGTGGCGGACAAGGACCTGGACACCGACCGGGGGATCCAGGTGGACCGCTCGCTCATGACCACGGACGCGGCAGAGGTGATCGGCCACCCCGAGGTCCAGGTGATCGTGGAGCTGATCGGCGGGTACGAGCCGGCCAAGACCTTCCTGCTCGAGGCGATCCGGGCCGGCAAGTCGGTGGTCACGGCCAACAAGGCGCTGCTGGCGGTCCACGGCGACGAGATCTTCGGCGAGGCCCGGGCCAGGGGCGTGGACGTGGGGTTCGAGGCCAGCGTGGGCGGCGGCATCCCGATCCTCCGGGCCGTGCGCGAGGGGCTGGCGTCCGACCGCATCGAGCGGGTGTACGGCATCCTCAACGGCACCACCAACTACATCCTGACCGAGATGAAGGAGAAGGGGGAGTCGTTCGACCGGGTTCTCCGGGAGGCCCAGCGCCTGGGGTACGCCGAGGCCGACCCCACCTTCGACGTGGACGGCGTGGACGCGGCCCACAAGATCACGATCCTCACCTCCATGGCCTTCGGATGCCGGGTGCCGTTCGACCAGGCCTACACCGAGGGCATCCGGGACCTCACCCCGCAGGACATCGAGTACGCGGCGGAGTTCGGGTACGACGTCAAGCTGCTGGGCATCGCCAAGCGCGACGGCGGCCGGGTGGAGGTGCGGGTGCACCCCACCATGATCCCCTCGGACCACCTGCTGGCCAGCGTGCGGGGCGTGTACAACGCGGTGTTCGTGGAGGCCGAGTTCCTGGGGCCCACCCTCTACTACGGCCAGGGCGCCGGCCGCCGGGCCACGGCGAGCGCGGTGGTGGCCGACGTGGTGGAGATCGCCCGGAACCTGGCCAAGGGGGGGGCGTGCCGGGTGCCGGCCCGCGCGTTTCCGGAGGATTCCATGGAACCGGCCGCGCTCAAGCCCATCGAGGACGTGGTGTGCCAGTACTACCTGCGGTTCACGGCGCTGGACCGGCCGGGGGTGCTCTCGAAGATCGCGGGCGTGCTGGGGGCCTACGGCATCTCGATCGAGAGCGTGGTCCAGAAGGGACGCGACGCGGGCCAGGCCGTGCCGCTCGTGATCATGACCCACGAGGCCCGGGAGGCCGACGTGCGCCACGCCCTGGGCGAGATCGACTCCCTGGGCGTCACCCTCGGCCGGCCGTCCCTGATCCGCATCGAGAGCGCCCTGTGAAGGTGGTGGTCCTGCTGGGGGACGGCATGGCCGACCGCCGTCACCCCGGCTACGGCGACCGAACGGCCCTCGAGGCGGCCCACACCCCCGAGATGGACGCCCTGGCCCGGCAGGGGGATCTGGGCCTGGCCCGCACCGTGCCGCCGGGCCTTCCGCCGGGGTCGGACGTGGCCAACCTGTCGGTGCTGGGGTACGACCCGGCCCGGTGCTACACGGGGCGGGCTCCGTTGGAGGCGGCGGCCATGGGGGTGGAGCTGGGGCCCGACGACGTGGCCTACCGGATGAACCTGGTCACCCTGCTGCCGGGAACCGACCGGGTGTACATGCACGACTTCTCGGCCGGCCACATCTCGTCGGAGGAGGCCCGCGCGATCGTGCAGACCCTGGCGCGGGAGCTCGGGGACGACGGGTTCGAGTTCTACCCCGGGGTGGGATACCGCCACCTCATGGTCTGGCGCAACGGCCGGGACGGCGCGAGCACCACCCCTCCCCACGACATCCAGGGCCAACCGATCCACGAGCACCTGCCCCGGGGCGAGGGCGCCGAGGAGCTGGTGCACCTGATCACCGGCAGCCAGATCCTCCTCAAGGACCACCCCGTCAACCGGGCCCGGCGGGAGCGAGGCCAGAAGGAGGCCAACTCCGTGTGGCTGTGGGGCCAGGGCCGGCGCCCCACCCTCGAGCCCTACCGGAGCCGGTTCGGGCTGTCGGGCGCGGTGGTCTCGGCCGTGGACCTGCTCAAGGGCATCGCCCACCTGGCCGGGCTCGACGCCCCCCGGGTGCCGGGGGCCACGGGGTACCTCGACACCGACTACGAGGGGAAGGTCACGGCCCTGCTGGCCGCACTCGACCGGGGGGACTTCGGGTTCGTCCACGTGGAGGCGCCGGACGAGGCGGCCCACGCCGGCAACCCCGAGCACAAGGTCCGGGCGATCGAGGACTTCGACGCCCGGGTGGTGGGGCCCGTGCGCAGGGCTCTGGAGGAGCGCGGCGAGCCCTACCGGCTGCTGGTGCTGCCCGACCATCCCACCCCCCTGGAGCTCCGCACCCACACGGACGAGCCGGTTCCGTTCGTGCTGTACGACTCTACCCGGCCGGCCACCCGGCCGGGGGCGGCGTTCACCGAGGCCGAGGCCCGGGCCACCGGCCTGGTGGTGGACGAGGCCCATCGGCTCGTGGCCCACATGAGCGGGAGGGTCCGGCTGTGGTGATCGAGACGACCTACCGGGTGATCTACGGCGACACCGACAACATGGGGGTGATGTACTACGGCACGTATCTGCGGCTGTTCGAGATCGGCCGCAACGAGTACATGCGCGCCCGGGGCCTGACCTATCGCGAGGTGGAGGCCCGGGGCATCCAGCTCCCCGTGACCGAGGCGGTGTGCCGATACCTGCGGCCGGCCCGGTACGACGACCGGGTCACCATCGCCACGGCCGTGGTCCACGCCCGGGGCGCCCGCGTGCGGTTCGCCTACCAGATCCGGGACGAGGCGGGCACAGTGCTGGCCCGCGGACACACCGAGCACGGTAGCATCGGCCCCACGGGCCGGCCCATCCGGCTGCCCCCGGACGTGGTCGAGGCCCTGGCCCCGGGCGAGGATCCGTTCCCCCCGGAGCGCTGATCCGAGGTGCGCCGGGCATCCCCAGGGTGAGCCCCCATGGCCGACCCCTTCCCACCCGACATCGAGAACGCGGCCTACGACTGGACGGCCCGCCTCCTGGGCGTGCTCGAGCGGGTCCTGCGGTTGCGGATCCGGCTGAACGGGGACCCCGGGGTGCTGGAGGCGGGGGACATCTTCGTGTTCAACCACTTCGCCCGGGTCGAGACCTTCATCCCCCCCTACCTGATCCACCGGCACACCGGGGCCCACTGCCGCACGGTGGCCGCAGCCGAGCTGGTGCGGTCCACCGGCCCCCTGGGCCGGTACCTGGCCGCGTTGGGCGCGGTGCCCAACGACCAGGAGGGGTTGCTGGCGTTCCTGGCGACCGAGGTGATCCGGGGCCACCGGGTGGTGGTGTTCCCGGAGGGCGGCATGGTCAAGGACCGCCGGGTCCTGGACGAGGGGGGCCGGTACCGCGTCTACTCCCGCACCACCCGGGAGCGGCGCAAGCAACACACCGGCGCCGCCGTGCTGGCCCTGGCCGTGGCCGCGTTCCGCCGGACGGTGCGCCAGGCCGAGGCCCAGGGCGAGACCGAACGGATCGAGGCCTGGGTCGAACGCCTCGGTCTGCCCGATCCCGAGGCCCTCCTGGCCGACGCCCGCCGGCCCACGGTGATCGTGCCGGCCAACATCACCTTCTACCCCATGCGGGTGTCCGAGAACCTGCTGGAGTGGGCCGCCCACCGGTTCGTGCACGGCCTGAGCCCCCGGCTGGCCGAGGAGATCCGGATCGAGGGCAACCTGCTCCTGCGCGACACGGACATGGACGTGCGCCTGGCCCCACCGATCCGGGTGGAGGCGTTCCTGACCCCGTGGGACCGGGCCCTGGCCCGGATCGCCGCGACCGACCCCGAGGGCCCCCAGGACTTCCTGGGCCGCGCAAGCGGCATCGGCCGGCTCTGGGGCCGGCGCCGGCGCCGCCTTTCGCTGCGGATCCGCGACCGGTACATGGTGGCGATGTACCAGGCGGTCACCGTGAACCTGTGCCACCTGGCCTCGCGAATCGTGCAGCGGTGGGTCGATGCGGGAGAGACCGAGGTCCCTGCCGACCGGTTCCACCGGGCGCTGTACCGGGCGATCAAAGCGGTGCAGGCCGAGCCCGATGTCAACCGCCACGAGAGCGTGGACCATCCGGACGAGTACGCCGGGCTCCTTCGGGGCTCGTGCCCGGGGCTGGAGACGTTCACCACCACCGCCTCGGCCGCCGGCCTGATCGAGCGGGACGAAGGCTCCTACCGGTTCTCGGGCAAGCTCTGCCAGGAGTTCGGCCTGGACGAGATCCGCCTGGAGAACCCCGTGGCCGTGTACGCCAACGAGGTGGCCCCCCTGCCCGGGGTGCGGCGGGCGGTGGACGCGGCGCTGTCGGCCCTGGACCGGCCGGACCCGCTCGGATGGCTGCGGGCGCGGTTCGATGACGAAGAGCGCCTGTACGCCCTGGAACGGGCGTCGTTCTGCCGGCCCGACACGGACGAGATCACCCGGGTCGAGGGCACCAAGGTCCCGGGGGAGCCGTATCTCCTGGTGCCCAAGGCGCCCCGGTCGCCGGCCGTGCTGCTGGTGCACGGGTTCACGGCCTCGCCCGCCGAGCTCCGACCGTTCGGCGAGAGGCTGGCATCCCTCGGCCACCCGGTGCTCGGGATCCGGCTGCGCGGCCACGGCACCTCGCCCTGGGACCTGAGGGAGCGGACCTGGGAGGAGTGGCTGGACTCGGTGCGGCGGGGGTTCGAGGCCCTCAGGGAGGCGTGGGACCGGGTGGCGGTGGTGGGTTTCTCGGCCGGCGGGATCCTAGCCCTCAGGCTCGCGGCCGACCGGCCCGAGGGGCTCGACCGGGTGGCCGCGGTGGCCGCACCGGTTCGGGTGCGGGACCGGGGTATGCGGCTCGTGCCCCTGGTGCACGGGGCCAACGTGGTGGCCCACACCCTGGGGGCCCCCGACCTGATGCGGTTCCACCGGTCCTCGCCCGAGCACCCCGAGATCAACTACATCCACGTGCCGGTGAAGGCCCTGTACGAGCTGGGCCGGCTGATCGACGACACCCTGGACCGGCTCGGAGACGTGGCCTGCCCCGTGCTGCTCGTGCAGGGGAGCGAGGACCCCACCGTGGACCCGGAGAGCGGCGAGATCCTCTACGAGCATATCCCGGTCCGGGACAAGGCCCTGGTGCTGATCCCGTCGGACCGCCACGGCATCCTGCGCGAGGACATCGGCGACACCCAGGGCCGGGTGATTCATTTCTTGGGGGGGTAGCCGGAGATCACACGTCGAACACCACCCGGACCCGCCACCCCCCCGTCTCCGGGTCGGGCCCCCAAAGCAGGTCGTGGTAGGTGGCCGCCTTGACCTCCAGGTCGAAGGGATGGCGCGCGGGGTCCCGGGCCTCGCCCCGGGCCGCGCCCCGGAACACGGAGCCCCGGGCCGAGGCCGCCTCCACCCGGGCCGGCATCCAGCCGCGCACGTTCACGTGGTACAGAAGCTCGTTCAGGAACCCCACCAGGGCCTCGGCCGGGTCGAGCCCCTCCACCTCTAGGCCCACCTCCTCCCGCTCATCCACCCGCCCCGGGTCCGTGATCTGGTGGACGAGCCCGTCGCACAGGGCCTCCAGCGCCTTCTCGGGGGTCTCCCCCCACGCCTCGATGGCCAGGTCGGCCGTATGGTCCAAGGTGCGCCATCTGCCCATCGGATCTCCTTTGGCTTCGGTCGTTGGTCGTCAGTCGTTGGTCGTTGGTCTGGGGCCTTCGGCCCGCTGGATGCTAGGAGGCTAGGACGGTGGGAGGGTTCGAAGCAAAACCAAGCCTTTACGCCACCACCTGACGGTCCGGGGGGCAAGGGACCTGTCGGAGAGCCGGGCGCGGCCCCTTGGCTCGCCGCGCAGCGCCTCTGACGCTCGGACCGCGAAATGGTTCGGACTCCACCGAGTCGTCACGAAACCAACTCTTCTGTCCTGTGCCTGCGCGGCGAATCTCGATGCCCGGCTTCGCGCCCGGCCGGAGGCAGGTCCCTTGCCCCGCCCTCCGAAGTGATGTGTCTATTTTGTCGCCGGGTCGACAATGTGGAACCTTCGGCCGGCTGGGCCGGCCGCGCTTGTTCCCGGTCCGGGGACCTGATAGCCTCGCGGCCCCGCGAGGAGCCCATGACACCCAACCCCCACCAGGATCTCACCGCCCGGCGCATCGCGGCCTTCTGGGCCCCGCTCGCGGCCACCTGGATCATGATGAGCGTGGAGGGGCCGTTTCTGGCCGCCGTGGTGGCCCGGCTGCCCGCGCCCAAGGAGAACCTGGCGGCCTTCGGGGTGGCGTTCTCCCTGGCCCTGGTGTTCGAGGCGCCGGTGATCATGTTGATGGCCGCCGTGACCGCCCTGGCCCGGGACGGGGTCTCCACCGAGCGGCTGCGGCGGTTCAGCTACGCCCTGTCGGTCGGCGTGACCGTGGTCATGGCGGTGGCCGTCGTCCCACCGGTGTTCCGGGTGCTCGCCGGGCCGGTGCTGGGCCTGCCCGAGGGCGTCGCCCGGCTGACCCACCCCGCCCTCGTGCTCCTCCTGCCCTGGCCCGGGGTCATCGGGTACCGGAGGTTCCTCCAAGGGGTGCTCATCCGCACGGGCCGCACCCGCCGGGTGGGCACCGGCACGGCGGTGCGATTGGCCGGCATGGCCGCCACCGCCCTGGTGCTGGCCCCCACGGGACTGGCCGGGGCGCTGGTCGGCGCCGCGGCCCTGTGCGCCGGGGTGGTGGCCGAGGCCGCCGCGGTGCGGGCCATGACCGGCAGCAGCCTGCGAGAGCTTCGTGCCACGGCCGAGCAGGCGCCCGCCCCCTCGTATCGACAGATCGCCCGGTTCTATGCGCCCCTGGCCCTGAGCACCCTGCTGACCCTGGCCGTGCACCCCACCGTGACCTTCTTTCTGGCCCGGGCTCGGGAGCCGGTGGGCAGCCTCGCCGTGTTCCCGGTGGTGCGCTCCCTGGTGTTCCTGTTCAGCTGCCTCGGCCTCTCGTTCCAGGAGGTGGCCATCGCCCTGATGGGCGAACGCTGGGAGGGGTACCGGCCCCTGCGGCGGTTCGCCCTGGGCCTGGCCCTGGCCACGTCGGCCGGGCTCGGCCTGGTGGCCTTGACCCCCCTGGGCCGGGTCTGGTTCCAGGACGTCTCCGGCCTCCGGCCCGACCTCGTGGCCCTGGCCATCCTGCCCGCGGCCCTGCTCGTGCCCGTGCCGGCGCTTACGGTGATGCTCTCGTTCCTGCGGGCCGCGTTCGTGCACGCGGGCCGCACCGGCCCGATCACCGGCTCCACCGCCGTGGAGGTGACCGCCATTGCCGCGGCCCTGGCCGTCGGCATCGCCGGGTTCGACTGGGTCGGCGTGGTGGCCGGCGCGGCAGCCCTGGACGTGGGCCGGGTAACCTCGGCCCTGGTGCTCGCCTGGGCCGCGCGGCGGCTGTGGACAGCGCGGGACCATGCCGCTATCCTAACCGAAAAGCTCCCATAACGCCGAGTCCCCCTCGATGATCCTCGACGCCCACACCCACATCGCCCCACCCGAGCTTCGGCAGGACCGCCGCTCCTTCTTCGCCGGCGAGCCGGACTTCGAGCTGCTGTACCGGGACCCCAAGGCCCGCCTGATCGGGGCCACCGACCTGGTGGAGTACCTGGACGCCAACCGCATCCAGGCCGCCTGCTCCTTCGGGTTCCCGTGGAACGACGACGGAAAGACCCGCCTGTGCGACGACTACGTGCTCGACGCGGCGGCCCGGTACCCGGGCCGGATCGTGCCGTTCGCCTGCGTGAACCCCCTACGGGGCCGGCAGGCGGTGCGGGAGGCCGAGCGGTGCCTGTCGGCCGGAGCCCGGGGGCTCGGGGAGATCGCCACGTGCGGGGCGGGGCTGGGGCCGGAGGTGCGCTCGGGTCTCGCGCCCCTGGCCGAGCTGGCGGCCGAGGCCGGGGTGCCGGTGCTGCTCCACACCAACGAGGCCGTCGGACACTCGTACCCGGGCAAGGCCCCGATGAGCCTGGAGGAGATCTACCAGCTGGTGCGCAGGCACCCCCGGACCCGGTGGATCCTGGCCCACTGGGGCGGGGGCCTGTTCGTGTACCACCTGCTGCGGCGCGAGGCCGACGACGTGCTGGCCAACGTGTGGTACGACACCGCCGCCGGCCCGTTCCTGTACAAGCCCGACGTGTTCCGCCGGTTCCTGAACATCGCGGGCGCCGACCGGCTCGTGTTCGGGAGCGACTACCCCCTGCTGGGGCTCCCCCGGTACCTGCGCGAGATGGACGCGGCCGGCGTGCGGGGACCCGAGCGCGAGGCCGTGCTGGGCGGGAACCTGGCCCGGCTGCTGGGCCTGGGGGAGGGAGCATGATGCGCGCCACGGTGCTCGCCCTAGCGCTCGCCCTGGCGGTTCCGGCATGGGGTGGCGGGTTTTCGGCCCTGCTGGACTCGGTGGTCGAGGCCTACGGCGGCCCCCGGGCCGCCGCCCGGCTCGAGTCGTTCCGGGCCGAGGCCGAGATCACGGCCCGGATGCGGGGCATGCGGGGCCGCATGGTCCGGGAGTTCCTGGCCCCGGACCGGCTCCGGGTCGAGATCACCTATCCCCGGTCCACCGAGGTGCGCGTCCTGAACGGCGACCGGGGCTGGCGGGGCGACGCGGGCCGGCTCCAGCGGGTGGAGGGGCTGCCATTGCTCGCCATGCGCTACCAGCTCCTGCGCTCGGCCGTTCCCTGGGTGTTCACGGCCCACCGGAGGCTCCTGGAGGACCGGGGCACCCGCCGCCGCAACGGGGTGGACTACCGGCTGGTGGGTCTGCCGTGGAGCATGGGGCTGGATCTCGTCTACTGGATCGACCCCGTCACCCGCAGGGTGGACCTGGTGGAGGGCACCCTGCGGGCCCGGGGCGGCGCAGCCCCCTTTGCCACCGAGTACTCGGACTTCCGCCGGGTGGACGGGGTGCTCGTGCCGTTCCACGAGGAGAACTACGCCAGCGGCCGCCATACCGGCACCACCCGGCTCGTGTCCGTGCGCTTCGGCACCCAGGGCCTGGGGCCGTTCGACCCCACCCGGGACGCGGGGGGGCACCGCTATTATTAACCCGGCGATTAAATAGGCGCACTAGGCGGCTGCGTATCGAATCTTCGGGTGACGGAAGTACGAGCGCACGCGGTCGGGCAACTTCTGGAGCTTGCGCAAGTGGGAGATCGCCTTCGCCCGGAGTTGCTCTCCCGTGCGTGCCGGCGGTCCCGAGTGCACACCGGCCTTGAGGTCGCAGTTCAGATACTCGTCCGGATTCAGCTCTGGCGAGTACGAAGGCAGGTAGAACACCTCGATCTCCTCCCGGTGCTTCTCCAACCAGGCCTTCACCGGCTTACTGTGGTGCACTCGGAGATTGTCCAAGATGAGAAACACCTTCCGGTCCGCGTCCTTGATCAGTCTCCGGAGGAACCGGATCAACGTCCGACTGTTCATCGCGCCCCGGTAGGTCATGAACCGAACCTTGCCCTGGTTGGTGATGCTGGAGATCAGGCTGATGGATTCACGTTTGGCGTTGAGCCGAACCACCGGCGTTTTTCCCCGAGGCGCGTAGGAGCGTCCATGTTGGCTGTCCGAACGAAGTCCCGTTTCGTCGCCCCAATGAATCTCTGCGTTTTCTCGCTTCGCACGGGCGACAATGGCGGGGTAGTCCTCATCCAGCCACTTCTGGACCGCCTGAGGGTTTTGCTCATAGGCCCGCCGCAACGGCTTTTGCGGCGTGAATCCCCAGCGCTTCAGGTAGTCCCCGATCGTGCGCACCGGCATCTCGATACCCCATCGGCGCCGGATCAGCTCCTGGATGTTTCGACGCGTCCACAGGGCAAAGGGCATCTTGAGCTGCTCGGGGGTTTTGTCGGTGATGAGCCGCCGGAGTTCCTGTTCCAGTTCGCGGCTCAACGTTCGTTTTTGCCCGGGCTTCCGCCCCCGTTTCTTGAGGCGGATTCCTTGGGTACCGTCGCGTTCATAGATCTTCCACCACTTGCGCACCGTGGAAGGATGAACGCCGACGATCTCGGCAATCTCTGCGAAGGTCCGACCGGCCTTTCGCAAGCGGATCGCCTGGCGGCGTAAGGTCTGCTGGGCCTCTCGGCTGATGCTGCGAGCATCGACTTTGTCCATGACAACAGTGTACCATAATCGCGCCTATTTAGCCACCTGGTTAATAAAGACCTGCAAACGTATTGCCAGGGTACGGGGTAGGGGTCCGGTTCCGGCCAGCTAGAAACTAGAAACTAGAGACTAGAGACTTAGAGACTAGAGAAATTCCGGGTAGCTCGGCCCGTTGGGCGGGCGCTCCACCAGACCCCATGCCCCCGGCTCCGATGTCGGGGCGGGCTTTCGACCAAAGTCCGTCGACCGGCGACCGTTGACCGAAGTCAGCGCTTGAACAACCCCTTGAAGAACCCCTTCACCTCTTCCTTCACCGACTCCCGCACGGACCGTTTGGCCTCGTTGCGGGTGTCGTCCACCACGTCGCCGGTGACCTCCTTGGCGTCCTTCACGATCACGTTCTCGTCTTCACCGGCGGCCGGGGCCCGGTCCGCCGGGGGCTCGCGGTAGGCGTCTTCCGCGGGCCCCGGTCCGGCGGAGGCGGCGTCGCCTGCCAGGCCTTCAGGGGGGGTGCCCCCCTCCCAGTACCCCAGCACGATCCGGGTCCTCGCACCCGGCAGGTCCAGCAACATGAGATCCATCCCCTGCCCCCCGGTCTTCTGGATCGACACGTAGGGCGGCACCATGGGCCCGGCCCCCTTCGGCCGGTACAGGACCGAGCCGTCGGGCTGCTGCTCGCGCTGCCAGTCCTCCGGAAGGCGCCGACGGTACCAGGCGTCCACCCCCTGGAACGGCTCGGTGGTCACCAGGTAGGCCTCCCGGATCGGCTTGCCCATGCCGGAGGTCCCAGTGGAGGACATGGTGAAGTACGCGCCCGGCATGGCCGGCAGCCCCACCTCGTCCCGGAGCGGGACCTCACGGAGCCGGTCGGCCTCGGTCATGCCCTTCATCTCCAGGATCTGCCGGCCGCTGGAGTTCAGCGGCGCGGGCGGCGCGATCAGGTCGTCCACCTCCGGTGGGGGCCCCGTGTACGCCGGTTCGGCCTCCCCTTCCCCGCCGCCCATCACCCGGGCGAGGGGCACCTGGCGGTACCCGGGGGGCGGCTCGAACGAGCTGTCGGGCACCTCGCGCACCTCGATGGCCGTGACCGGGGCGCCGTCGTCGCTGGGGCGGCCGTCCGCGTACGACACCTGGCGCACGGGCACCCCTTTCCGGTACACCTCCCGGTAGGCGAGGATCGCTTCCTCACGACCGGTCACGCACGACATGAAGTCCGCCGCGATCTTCCCCAGATCGAGCGTCTCCTGCTCGATCGCCCGGCCCGTGGCCACCCACAGGTCGGTCTCGGCCTCGCCGTTCCTCAGGATCCGGTACCCGCTCACGGCGAACCCCGAGACCGGCTCGCCCCTGCCCAGGGGCTGGACCTCGTAGCGGGCGGGTTCCTCCGGCGCGGCCGCTTCGCCCTGCGCCAGGCCCGCAAGCGCCTGGCGCAGCTTCTCGAACATCTCGCAGTACTCCGTCAGGGGCCCCTGGGCGTACAGCTTCGCCCCGGGGTTGATCACGAGATAGGTGCGCTCCCGGCCGTTGAGGACCGTTTTCACCTCGTCGGCCGGCATGGCGATGCGCTCCCGGGAGATGAGCGTCTCGCCCTCGCGGCTTTGGAGCACCAGCCCAGCGTGGGCCGTTCCCGCCAGGCTCCCCGCCACGAGCACCAGGACCACCGCGGCCGTTCGTTTCGCGTTCATCGTTCGCTCTCCTCTCGCTCTTCGCACCTCGTGTTTCAGGGGTCTGGGGGGGGCCGGGAGCCGATCGTGATCTCGGCCCCGGAACCCCACACGGGGTCAGTCCAGCAGCGAACGGATCCCCCCAAGATCCAAAAGGTCCCTCGCATACCGGTCCACCACCGCCTCTTCGCCGGCAAGCTCCAAGGAGATGGTCATCACCTTCAAGTGGTTGGCGGGAACGTAGTCCCCGCGAAACGCCTGGACCTTCCAGTTGGATTGGCGCGAGCTCACGTCCCACCGGCCCAGGTAGTAGGTGCGGTAGGCCTGCCCCTCTTTCCCCCCGGCCACGCGAAACGCCTTGAGCACGCCTGGAACCGCGACCTCGTATTTCTTTCCGATGGTCTGGCCTTGGCCGTTGACCACCACATTCACGCTGAAACGGGACGGGCTCTCGGTGGGCCGCGACGGCGCAGCGCCCGCGGCCTGGCCCATCGGGCCCTCCAGCACCTGGGATCGCACCAACGCGCCGAGCTGCTGCTGAAGCTCCTCCACCCGCGCCGTGTCCCCTCGCATCGCCGCGGCGATCATCTCCTGTTGGAGCTCCTCCGCATTCTTCCTCGCGGCCGCCTGTTTCCTCTCGGTCTCCGTGATCTTCGAGAACCAGAACAGGAGATGGATCCTCAGGGGCCCCTTCCAGGCGCGGTAGAAGATCCGGACGGGCTCCCCCTCCAGCACCGGGTAGCCCGACACGACGACCTCCGCCTCCCGTTTCCAACCGGCCGGCACCGGCAGGGAGGCCTCCACCCGTTTGACCACCATCTCCAGGAACCGAAGCTCTCCTGCGGTGGCAGGCACGTCTTCCCCATCGGTACCCAACGGGTCGGCGACGGCCGACCCCCACGCGAACACCGACAGAACAACCGCCGCCATCACGGTCCACATTCGGCGCTTGCCCTGCGGGCGTTGGGCCCACCCGTTCCGCCCCGGCGAGCCGGGTACGCGTTCTTCCCCGCATCTGCCGACGGAAGGAACCCGCCGCCTCCCGGACACGGGGCGGCCTCCCCGATCACGCGTTCCCACGAAGAGCGCCCCCGTGCAGCAAGGTTCCATGTGGCCTCCTGCTGCTCCTTCCAGCATTACTCATCCCGACAGAACCATTGTCAGAACCCCGGCGTTGACAAGGGAACCAGCGGGTTGGGGGCTGGTGGAGGGCCGGATGCGGCCCCCCGTTTTCCGGAACCGGCCTGATTGCGCGTCTCTCAACGCGGCCCGCCGGCCGTCGAGCGGGGTGTGCCGCCCCCCATGCGGGGCCAGGAGGGATTCGAGGCAGGCGTTCGGACCGATCCTTGATCGGAGCGGTAGTGTTTTCGTCTGTGTGTACCGTCAGGACGCGCCCGTGTCAACCCGCGTTTCAAAAACTCGGATTTCCATGATCCCTCCCAGCGGATCCACCCGCACGTTGACCACAAAGGGCGCGTTTCCGTACTTTGCTCCTTCGTTTGGCGAGCGTCTGGTGGCGCACGAGGAGAGGGCCATAGGGCGGCCCGCGGCCGCCGGACAGGAGACGGCGGGGGTCGGCGGTGATGCTTCCAGCGGGTGGCGGAGCCGGCGGTCCGATCGCCTCGTGTTCGGCTGGGCGCCCGGCAGGCCGGGATCACGTGCCGTTGGGAGCTTCTCCCCCCTCCCCGGGTGGGGATCTTCCGCCAGGCCCCGGGCGCGGCTCCGCAGCTCGCCGCGCCCGCCTGAGCCGAGATCCAACCCCGCCCTACGGGAATGCTGTGGAGTGGTTTCGCATCAGCCTGCCCACAGCCGTAAGGATCCGAAAGTTTCCGGCTTGACAATGGATAAGCTGGGAAAAAACTTCCTTACAATGGGAATGGTTTTCCCCAGTAGACCGTTCCGCACTCCTGCGAGTTCGAGCCCCCCAAAAAAGCGGGTAAACCCGACCCAGCTTCTCGGCATCTTTCTTGCTTGGCAACTCGGCACCGCCACCGGCGTCCTTCCGGAGCCGCCTGGGCGGCGGTCCGTTGCCGAGTTGGCCCAGCGGTCCCGGGCCCCCGTGGCACCGGGGAGCCGAGGCGACCGAACCGGATTCGCTCTCGGGGCAGGGCGAAGGGAGAAGACGCGATGGAGATCAGGTGGTGGACGTTTAGTGGAGTGGTGGGCCTCGCCCTGTTGGCCGTGACCGCGGTGAACTGCGGAACCGGGGGCGGCTCCGGAGCCGGCACCCCCACGGATCAGCAGACCGGAGACACCGTAGGAGCCACCGACGGATCGAGTTCCGGCGGCATTGACGGGACGTCCGGATCCGGCTCAGACGGCTCGGCCGACGCCGGTGGTGGGGGGCAGCAGGGAACGGGGAGCTCCGGCGGTGGGGCGACCCAGCCCCCGGAAACCGGCTCCGGTGGGTCCGCAGCGGTGAGCGACTACTCTGCCGAGGCCAAGCGGATCGCCCAGGGCCTGTGGGATCCCTCTGCCGATGCGGACGCCGTGGAGAGCCTTCTTTTGGACGCGTTCCGGGCCCTGGGGCTGGGCGTGTACGACGCCGACGACAACCCGGTGCTGGAGGGTTCGGGAAGCCCGGCGGACGGAGGGGTCTACCTGCGTGATTACGAGGTGAAGCTCCTGGCGCGCGCATTCGTGCGGTTTCGGGACAACTGGGACACCCTGCGCATCCCCTTGGACGGGATCCTCGCCTGGGGGGGAGACGAGGTGGGGGTCACCCTTTACGACGACAGCTGCAGCCCGGTGGACCTTACGTTGGCCAACGTGCGGGACATCCTCCAGACCCAGTACGCAACCTGGCAGCTGGCGGGGATGCCCGATCGGGATTTCTTCCTGGGCGACCTGGTGACCGAGCTGGAGCGACGGAACCCGAACAAAACCGTCCTTTCAAACGAGCTGCCCGCCTTCGACGACCTGGACCCCCTCCAGGCGTTCCTGATCGCTTTGGACTGGCTCACCGAGCCCTTGGAGAGCGATTTCACCTACGCAATCTCCCCGTGCGACCTGCCGGGTGCTCCAAGCCTCCCCGGGCAGGCGGACCGGCGCGCCCCGGGCGTGGTGTCGGCCCTATCGGGCGCGTGGGGGTGGGTGCGGGCGGGCGGGCGGGTCGTGTCCAAGGTGACGAACCCGATCAACTTACTGAGAGCCGAGATGATCGTGTACGGCACCAAGATCCGGATCAACGGCCCGACGGAAGCCATGCACTACCGCCATACGGACTCGGCCACCGAGGGGCGTTACGAGATCACGGCCACGGTGGAGTTCATCGACGATTACGGAGCCACCCTGTCCGGCACGGCGGTTCCGGAGAAGGGTCCGATCGAGGGTGCGTACGTTCGGTTCGACACCTCGGACCTGGAGACCCACGGCACCGTGATCGGCGGCCTGCTGGGCGCGTGGTCCCCGCCCCTCGGGCTGTCCCTCGCGTGGGACGCATCGACCGATCAGAACGGGCAGGCCTCGTTCGTGTTCCAAACCCGCCTGGAAGACCCCATCGGGAACTTTGTGGCGGTCGGCCCCACCCACGTCTGGGCCTACGCGAACCCGCTGAGCCCCACGTACTGGCACGGCCAGATCGCCATGCTCCTGTTCCCGATCCAGGAGATCGCGTTCTTCAATGTGTCGTGGCACGACCTGGTCCACGGCATCTGATCCCCTGACGGGATGAACGAAGGCGTTGGCGCGCAGGCCCGTGGCAGGGCCTGGACGGGAAACCTCCGGGCCGGCGTCGCCGCCCTGCCTCTGGCGGGGGCGTGCGTGGGGCTGGCCCCCACGGCACCCTACGACCCGTCGAGGTGGGGTCTGGCCGCCCTGGCGACCGCCGGATTTCTGGTGCTGCGTTCCTCCCCGGCCTCCGGCGGCGCGCCTCGGCGCCTGGCCCCCTTTGCCGCGCTCACGGCCCTGCTGGTCGCCGTTCCCGCGGGGTTCACCCCGTATGCCGTCGCCCACGCCTCCGGTGCGCTGCGCTGGTCGGTGGGGCTCGCCCTGGCCTGGGCGGTTCACCGCAAGGCTTCCTTGGCGAGGAGGGGGATTCCCTGGATCCTGGGTCTCGGGGTGGCCGAGGCCCTTCTCATCCTCCTCCAGGTTGCCGGACTTTCCTGGCCGTTTCCAGCCGGGCTGACCGCCCGGCTGGGAGGCCCCGGCACCTTTTCGAACCCCAACTGGGCCGCGGCCGTCCTGGCCCCCCTCATCCCCCTGGCCCTCTACCGCGCCCGCGCCGGGCACGGGGGGAGACCGGGGTGGGAACCGGCGGCGGCGGTGGTGATGGCGGTGGGGCTCGTCGCCACCCGATCCCGGGGCGGCATGGCCGCAGCCGCCGTTGGACTCGTCGGGTTGGCCGTGGCGTCGGCCTGGTCCAGGTTCTCGGCCCGTCAACGCCTGGCGGCTGCCGGGGCCGCGCTCGCGGTCGTCGGGGTGGCAGGGGCCCGGATCGGGGTCCGGCCGGGCGAGATCGCGGGGATGGAGGGCCGGCTCTTCCTTTGGAGAAGCGCCCTGGTCATGGCAAGGGAGAACCCGTGGGCCGGTGTGGGGCTCGGAGGCTTCGCGCCCGCATACCCGGGAGCCGCCGCCGCCGTATTGAAAGCCCACCCCGGGGCCCAACTCCCCCTCGGGGCGGTGGAGGTGGCCCACGGCTCGTTCCTCCAGATGGCGGCAGAGGCCGGGATTCCGGCGGCCCTGGGTTTTACCGGACTCACCGGACTCACCGCTTTGCGGGCCTTGGCTGCGGGGGCCGGATTTCCGGCAGCGGTGGGGGCGTCGCTCCTCGCCCTGTCAGCCCACGCGGTGATCGACGCTCCCCTCCAGACCGCCGGGGGGTTCGTGCTGTACTGGTATCTCGTCGGGCTGGCGACTGCCGGGGGGATCCGCCGGCCGCCGGATCGGGATCGGGGAAGGAATCCCG
Organism: Deferrisoma camini S3R1; assembly: GCF_000526155.1. Taxonomy (NCBI): domain Bacteria; kingdom Pseudomonadati; phylum Thermodesulfobacteriota; class Deferrisomatia; order Deferrisomatales; family Deferrisomataceae; genus Deferrisoma; species Deferrisoma camini. Next base: position 1,216,979 of record NZ_JAFN01000001.1, read on the forward strand.
GTCGCAGCTGGAGCTGGGTCTTGGTCCTGGTGGCCGGGGTTGCGGCGGCCAACGGCGTGCGCCTCGTCACCGCAGCCCTTCTCTGGCAGGGCGCCCGAACGGCCCGGTCGGCGGGGGACCTGGCCCGAGGTCGCGTCCTGTCGGGCTGGGGCGCCGTGGCGGCCCCGGAGGTGGGCCCCTTGCGGTCTTTTCGCGCCCAGGTTCTGGCCGCCTCAGGAGAACCGGTGCGAGCCCTGGAGGAACTGAAGGCCGCCCGCGCCCTTTCGTTCTCGTTCCAGGACATGTTCCTGTACGGCGGGCTTCTCCGCCAGACCCGAGGCCGTGGCCCTGCCCTCGAGTACTGGCGGGACATCGCCCGTTTGTTTCCCCAGCTCCTCCGCCCCCGCTTCGAGATGGGGCGGATCTACGAAGAAATGGGGATGCACAACGACGCGATCCGAGAGTACCGAGCCGTGGTCGCCTCGCCCCAGCCCACCGGGGCCGCCCAGGCCCTGCGTCGGGTCGCCCGCAAGAGGCTCCGGCGACTCGGCGCGGCTCGTTGAGCCCCTGCCCCCCGGAATCGGGCCCACGGGCTGCCGTCGCAACTCAAGCGGCGAAGTGACGCAAACCCCGGGGTCCGACCACACCCGCCCCGGTGCCCTCATGGCGTCTTCACGAAACAACAAAGGGGCTAGCCGCATCGGCTAACCCCTTGAAATCACTGGAGCCGGGAATCGGACTCGAACCGACGACCTGCTGATTACGAATCAGCCAAACCAACCGCTCCTCCCGTCTCCCTTTGTCTCCACATGCAATATAACTACATATTTTAGCTTGACTTTTCTCCTGGCGAAGGATAGGCTGCGTCTCAGCAAATCTCGGCAAGTGCCACTTCAGCACACCAAAAACTGCCACTGTAGCTGCCACTGCGCCTACCATAAAGCGAGAGGAGGCGGCCGGGTGAGGTACAAACTAACCGACGTCAGGATTCGCCAGACCAAGGCAGACAAAGGGCGACGTGAACTCCGGGATGGTGGAGGGTTGGGCTTGTGGATTTACCCAAGCGGCCAAAAGGTATGGTTTTTTGAGTATTGGCTTCCTGGCGTGAACGGAGAGAAACAACGCCATCGGTGGTCCTTCGCCGAATACCCCACGGTGGGGTTGCAGGAGGCCCGCAAGCGTCATCAGGAGTACCGGGAACTCGTCCGGAGAGGAATCGATCCCAAAGCAGAACTGGAGCAGAAAAAACGCGAAGAAGCGGCGAAGCGCCAAGCGGCGGCGACAGAACTCACGGTTGAGGAACTTTGCCGCTCGTACATGGAGATCCACGCGGCACCCAACAAGCGCAGCTTCAAGGAGGACCAGAGGCAGATCCGCCGTTACATCCTTCCCGCCTTGGGGAGCCAAAAGGCAAAGGAAATCACACGGAGGGACGTCCAAGCACTCCTCGATTCCGTTGGGAGGCGTGCTCCGATACAAAGCAACCGTCTCCGGGCCCTAATGAGCCGACTGTTCCGTTGGGCGATGGCGCGGGGCCACGTAGACCACAACCCCGTGGAAGGAACGGAGAGGGTGGGAAAGGAAGTCCCTCGCACCAGGACATTAACAGTGGAGGAAATCCGAATCTTTTGGCAGGGCCTCGATAACACTGCGTTGTCAGATTCGGTGAAACAGGTATTACGGCTTCTCCTCGTCCTCGGCCAACGCCCTGGGGAGATCGCTGGCATGCAGTATGAGGAACTGAGAATACAGGGTGGGATCCCGGTGTGGACGATACCGGGCGGGCGCAGAAAAAACGGACGCCCTCACGAGGTACCTCTCCCCGCCCTGGCGCTAGATATTATCGGCCCCTGGCAAGGAAAAACCGGCTATGTGTTCCCTGGCCCGAAGGGTACGCCGGTAACCGTGGAAGCACTTTCGCGTGCGTTGCGGAGGAATTTGGGGGAACCCGAGAAAGCCCCACCCAAAAAACACGGCAAAAGGCAAGCGGAGAAAATTCCGATCCACCCACCCTTCACGCCACACGATCTCCGGCGAACCGTTGCCACACGCATGAGCGAGGCGGGCGTGTCTAAACTATTGAAGCCCATCGTACTGGGGCACACCCCCCAAGACGTGACCAGCAAACACTATGACCTGTTCGAATATCTTGAGGAGAAAACTGGAGCACTCAACATGTGGGCCAATTATTTAATTGGCATCCTTAAAGGGAAAGAAGAGCCTTCCAATATCATACAACTCCAGAACCACAAACGACTCAAAAAGTCAACTCAGCACATAGATTAAAACCAGGACCAAAAACAACAGGAGCCAGATTGTGTTATGCATCCATTTTGGTTTTTCCATGCTCTGCCAAAGCGGTTGCCACTGTGGCCAGGATCATGAGCCGATCCACATCTAATCTACCTAGAGCCTTAATAATATCATTTACCGCCTCATTTGCTTTCTTGCCGCTATTGTAAACGACCTCCAAGGCGCGCAGCACATCTTTGTCCTTTGTAATCCGCTCCACTACCTGCTGAGCAGCGGGGGAAAGGCCGGCCCAGAGCTCTTTTGCCTTGACCCGCACCTTAGGCCGATAAGGGCTCCCCACCCCGTAGCACAGCCAGTCCAGCGACAGGCCGTGCCGATCCGCTAATGCCTCCAAGTGCTCCAGAGGAATCCTGCGGCGGCGCTTCCACTGGCTGACGGCCGTTGGGACCACCTGAAATAACTCGGCCCACCCCTCCCGATCCAGTTCCCCGAACACTTCCACGAGCCGGGCTAAAACCTCTTGGGTCTCCAGGCGCTGCATCTCCTCCTCTCCTTTTCTCTGGCGCTTAGCCACCCCTTGACTAGTGCTTCACGGTCACCTATATTAGTGACGCATTTTCACTCTCACGGACAACGGCCGTCTCGTTGTCTCCGCGGGCAACTCGGTATCGTCATGTGACGTCACTCAAGATTGCATGGGAGGTTCGGGATGTCAACACCTCCACAACGGGTTGGCGGGAGAAAAGTTTTCCGGGTCCGAGAACAGTACTGGGGCACCAACCATTCAGAGGTTTCCGAGAAAGCCAGGCCAACCTGTCGTGCCCCTCCCAGAGGGGGCCGCATCGACAGCTCTACTGTCCATAAAGCACGGGAGTTCTCCCGACCAGGAAAGGATACAAAAGGACTTGCCGGTGGACTATTTTCATTATCGTTGCCGTCAGACCTTTCAGGGGCATCCTCATTCTTTTCATCGTATCGACTCATCTGATTTGATCAAGGAGAAATCAAGGAGAAATCAAGATGACGAGAGCAATTCTTAGACCTAAGCAAGCCGCTGAATATCTCGGCATTTCCAGAGCGCAACTTTATAGGCTCGCATGTCGTGGCGACCTGCCGGCACCCATCAAGATCTCTTCGCGGGCATCTGGCTGGCTTGTGACTGACCTCGATAGCTTCATAGAGAGAAAAAAAGATGGGCGCTATGAGCACGGTGACTAGAAGGACACTACATGGCCGGCTCTCTCCGAGACGGTTCAGCAAAGAATCGTTGGAGACTCGGTCGATCAATCTGCATGGACCAAATGGCTACCGTTGTCTTTCCGCCCTCCACGTCAAAGCGGCAATTAGAGGCCGCTGGATGGAAGTGCACCCTGCGCTTTCCCCCGAACTGCGGCCTGCCGTGGAACGATGGCCCCGACACGTCCCTTGCCCCATCCATGGGGGGAAGGACGGCTTCCGGCTCTTTAACGACGCACCTCAAACCGGAGGGGGCATTTGTAACACCTGCGGCCCTCGGCCAAACGGCTTCGCCCTGCTCGCCTGGGTAAATGGGTGGACCTTCCGGGAGACCCTGGAAGCCGTGGCCGGGGTGCTGGGCATGGTCAATGGAACGCCGCCCCCAGGCCGTGCACCTACCCAGCCCCCTACCCCCAAGCCCCCACAGCCGACCCGCAACGGCCGGCGGCTGGCCTTTCTGCGCCGGACCTGGGCCGAGTCGCGGCCCCTGGCCGGCGTACCGGATGTTGTAGTCTACCTCAAAGCTCGTGGTGTGCTGCCCTCCGACCTAACGCCCCTCCGAGACCTGCGCGCCCACCCAGATCTTACATTCCGGGACGGCGGAGGCCGCACCCGCGGCCGCTGGCCCGCGCTGGTGGCCCTAGTGCGCAACCCCCAGGGGCAACCAGCGGGTTTGCACCTGACCTGGGTTGACCCCGCCTCCCCGGGCCAGAAGGCCCCCGTTACGCCGCCAAGGAAACTTTTCGTGGTGCACTCCAGGGCGACACTGGGTGGGGCTGTGCGCCTGTTCGCCCCGGCCGACGGGCTGGCCGTGGCGGAGGGGATCGAAACGGCCCTGGCCGTGCACGCGCTGACCGACCGGCCCGCATGGGCCGCGCTCTCGGCCGGGGGCGTGGAGCGGATGGTGCTACCCACCACGATCCGAGAGGTTCTGGTTGCCGCGGACAACGACCCGTCCGGCGTTGGGCAAAGAGCCGGGGATGCCTTGGCCGGGCGGTTGTTTCGTGAGGGCCGAAAAGTCCTCGTGGCCGTGCCGCCCAAACCGTGTCACGGATCGCCCTAATGGAGCCACCCATGATCGGCCTAATGGAGCCAGTTTGGGGGTGCCATGATCGGGCTAATGGAGCCGGGTCATGATCGCCGTAATGGAGCCACTCGGACCGACCTACCTCAGAGGGTCCCGGCGGTGTTGACCCTACCCCTTTCGACGCGTCGAGGCAACGACCTCCTGGGGGGCGTCGTCCGGCAGGGGTCGGGGTGATCGGTAGCTCTGGCCCTCCAGGACGATCCGGTAGGCGCCGTGGCGGATCCGGTCGATGGTGGCGGCCCCCAGCAGGCGGTTGGGGAAGGCCTGGCCCCACTCGCCCAAATCGAGGTTGCTGGTGAGGATGGTGGAGGCGCGCTCGTAGCGTTCGTTCATGAGGTCGTGGAAGTCCTCGTCCTGGGGAGGGCGCAGGGGTTTGAGGCCGAAGTCGTCGATGATGAGCAGATCGACCCGTGCCAGGGCGGCGAAGCGGCGTTCGTAGGTATCGGTGGCCCGGGCGGCATGGAGCGAGCCCAGGAGCTTGGAGGCGGAGGTAAACAGCACATCGTGGCCCTGGCGGATGGCGCAGTGGCCGATGGCCTGGGCGAGATGGCTTTTGCCGGTGCCGGTGGGGCCGACGATGAGGACACAGACCTTTTCGTGGAGGAAGCGGCAGGTGGCGACATCGAGGATGAGGGCCTTGTTGACGCCGGGGTTGAAGGCGAAGTCGAAGTTCTCGATGGTTTTTTCGCCGCGGAAGCCGGCGCGCCGGAACCTGAGGGCGAGCTTTTTGTGCTCGCGGCGGGCGATCTCGTCCTGGATGAGCAGGGAGAGGAACTCGGTGTAGGAGAGCTGATGCTCCACGGCCTGACGGTTTCGGGCCTCGAGGGAGTCGAGGATACCAGAGAGGCGAAGCTGCTTGAGCAAGGGGGCGAGCTGGGGCATGGGGTTCATGGTCTGGTCTCCGTTGCGTGAAGGGGTGGAAGGCACAGGCTCGGCAGCGCGGCGGGAACTCAGAGGGTTTCGCCGGGGCCCCGCCGCTGGGGGGCCGGGGGCGGATCCCACAGGAGCAGTTGGGCGGCATCGCGGCAGAAGCGGCCCTTGCCGGTGTAGGCCTCGGCGAGGGCGGAGGGCTCGGCCGGTTCGGGCTCCTGATCGAGGCCCTTTTGGAGGATGGTCTTCACGGTGCGGTAGCGGGGATCATCGAAGCGAAGGGCCCGGCGGCACGCGGCCTCCAGGCGCTCGTGCCCGAAGCGCTGGGCCAGGCGGATCACCCCCTGGGCGGCACGGAGGTTGTCGAGGACGCGGTGGGCGAAGAGGCGCTCGACGAGCTCATGGGTGGAGGGCCCGAGGGCTCGGGCCTTCTTGAGGCACCACTGGGGGTCTTGCATCTGGTAGGCCACCGCCTCCGGGGGGAGGTGGTCTTGGACGGTGGAGCGCTCGCCGGGGCGAGCCAGGCGGGGGTGGGAGGCGACGAGCTCGTGGTCGAGGTAGAGCTCCACGGTCGAGGGGGTGGCGCGCAGCCACAGATGCTGGCGCACGAGGCGAAAGGGGGCGGAGTAGTAGGCCTTCTCGAAGGTGACGTGGCAGTTGCCGTGGAGCTTCACGCGGGTCCACACGCCGAGGATGGGGGGCACGTCGGGCAGGGGCCTGAGCACGTGGCGCTCCACCTCGACGAACCGGGTGAGGGGTCGCTCGTGGGTGGTGCCGTGAAGGCGGTTGCCGGCGGTGGAGCGGATCCACTCGTGGAGCTGGCGGTTGGCGTCGACCCGGTCTCGGAACTCGCGAAGGGGCAGAAACGAGCGCTTGATGTACTTCACCCCGGACTCCACCCGGCCCTTCTTCTTGGGGTCCCGGACGGGACAAGGGGCGATGCGGAACCCGTAGCCCTCGGCCAGCTCGGCATAGGAGCGCTGGACCTCGGGATCGTGGTAGCAGGCGCGGACAATGGCGCACTTGGCGTTGTCGATGATGATCCGGGCAGGAACGCCGCCAAACCACTCGAAGGCCCGGCGGTGGCAGGCGATCCATGTGGAGACCTTCTGGTCGGGGACGATCTCGGCGTACTGATGGCGGCTCCAGGCAAGCGTCATCACGAAGACCCAGGTGAGTTGGGGCTCGCCGGTGAGGGGATGGGGGATCGTGGGGCCCTTGCCGAAGTCGACCTGGGCGGCCTCGCCGGGGGCGAACTCCAGCATGACGGTGGCCTGGGGGTTGGCCTTCCGGATGCCTTGGAGGAATCGCCGTACCGAAGAGTAGTGGCCGGTGTAGCCGTGCTTTCGGCACAGGGCCTCGTGGATGGTGGTGCCCTGGATGCCGAGCTCGACCCAGCGGGTGATCTCGTCGCGGTAGCGCTCGAGGGAGGAACCGGCCCGCGGGGTGGCCCGTGCAGGGGAGGAGCCGAGGGCCTGGGCGATGGCGGCCTCGTCGGGCACGGGGGAGTCGGGGTCGAGCCAGCCGTTGTGGGCGGCGAGCTCACGGAAGGCAGAGGCCTTGCGGCGGCCCATGAGGCCGGCTTTGGCGATCTGGCGGTTGGAGTCTCCAAGCCGCATGCGAACGAGGACGTGTCGGTACTGGTGCATCTCGAACCTCCGGTTGGCCATGGGGATCTCCTCTCGGCTCCTGGGAAAGGGGAGCGGGGAGGATACCCCGGTGGATGGAAGTCCGAGACCCTCGGGCAGGCAGATCAGGTGGCTCGATTACCCCGATCCTGGGGTGGCTCCATTAGGTGATCATCGGGTGGCCCCATTAGGCGATCATGAGGTGGCTCCATTACGGCGATCCTCGAATGGCTCCATATTGGCGATCAGCAACAAACCGGGGATGGACTGGGCCGATCATATCCGGGAGGTCCGGGGGGAGGTTGCGCGATGAGCAAAGGCGTGATCGACATCCAGGAGGCCGCCCCGTGGCTTGAGGCCGAGACCCCGCCGGGGTGGCGAGTGAACCAAGAAGGGGTGTTCCGTGTGCCAGACGACCCCGAAAAGGACCCTGTACTCGTGTCCGGCCCCGTGTGGGTAGCCGGGCTGACCCGTGACGAAAACGGTTCCGACTGGGGGGTGCTGGTACGGTGGATTGACCTGGACAGGGAGCTCCGGAAGTGGGCAATGCCGAGGGCTCGCTTGCACGACCAAGGGGCGGGAGTCGCCCAGGACTTGGCCCGGGGCGGGCTTTTCGTGGCACCCGGGCGGGAGCGCGACCTTGCGCGGTACCTGGGGAGCGCCCGACCCGAAAGGCGGTTCCGATGCGTGACCCGGCTCGGCTGGGTCGACACCACGGACGGACGGCTTCTATTCGTGCTGCCCCATGAAGTGATCGGAACCCGAGTGGGCGAGGCCGAGGAAGTGGTGTTTCAGGCGGAAAAGTACGCCCCCACTCACGCCTTCCGGGCAGAGGGCGACCTGGCCGCCTGGCGCGAGGCTGTGGCGAAGCCGTGTGGGGATCACCCGGCCCTGGTGTTCGCACTCTGCTGGGCGCTCGCCGCCCCGCTTTTGAAGCCGGCTGGGATCGGAGGTGCTGGCGCCCACTTCTTCGGTGCGAGTTCCACCGGCAAGACCACTCTCGCACAGGTCGCGGCGTCCGTGTGGGGGTGCGGCGCTGATCCGGCGGCGGCTCCGGAGCTTTCCATGGTGCGGACTTGGCGGACCACAGCAAATGCTCTGGAAGGAATCGCCGCTACTCACTGTGACACCCTTCTCCCCCTAGATGAACTCGGGTTGTGTGCAGCATCTGACGTGGGTGCGGTGGTGTACGAACTAGCTGGAGGTGCCGGAAAAGCCCGTATGAGCGACTCGGCCCGGCTCCAGAAAACTCGGACTTGGCGGACCCTTTTTCTGTCCACAGGTGAGATTTCGATTCGCCAGAAGATTGAGGAGCGCGGCCGCATGGCTCATGCAGGGCAACTGGTGCGAGCCCTCGACATACCCGCCGAGGCTGGGATTATCCGCGCACCGAACGGGGCGGCGCCCCGAGAGATCGCCGACCGGTTGAAGGCTGCTGCTGGAACCTTCTACGGAACCGCCGGGCCGGAGCTCGTGCGGCGACTCGTAGCCGAAACTAAAGAGTTCGGGACGCTACGGGGGGAAGTACGCACCATACTCGATCTCTTGGCCCGAGACCTTACCCCGGCCCAGGCCCGGCCCGACCAAGCCCGGGCGGTTCGCTTGCTCGCCCTGGCTGGCACGGCCGGGTTCCTGGCCCAGGAACTCGGGGTGCTTCCGTGGGATAACGAGGTGATCGTTGGAGCCTTGCGGTTCGTGCTGGATGCTTGGACGGACGTCGCGCCTCACCTGTCCGACGCTGCCCGTGGGGTGGAGCGGGTGAGGGAGTTCATCCTGCGTCATCGTGCCCGGTTTCAGGCTCTGGCGGACCCGAGTGCGGATGTCCCCAGGGATCGGGCCGGGTTCGTAACGGCAGACGGTGACTTCCTCATTCTCCCTTCTGCGTTCGCCGAGGCCGTGGGTGACCTTGATCACCGGGCCGTTGCCCGGGAGCTCCTGGCCCGCCAACTGCTCAAGGTGGACCAATCTGACCGACTCGTGAGCAAGGCCCCCAGAAGTGCGGACGCGGGACGGCCGCCTGTGTATTGGGTGCGTGCTGCCCTCCTAGAGGAGGAAGGGGATGCCCCATGAACCGGGACCACCTCACCCCCCTTGCTTCGGCCGGGACCAACGGGACCGGCGGGACCAAGCCCGAAAACACTGGGAGTCAGGTGGTCCCGTTGGCCGAATCGGGGCCGGGATCACCGGGACCATTAAAAGCTGGCAAGGTCCTTTTTGGTCCCGGTGGTCCCGACGCGGAAACCGGGACCGGGACCGACAAAAGCCGCTTGGAGCAAGGCCGTGTCCCGGTGGTCCCTACGGTCTCGACCGAAAACAGGGTATCAGGATCAGTTCGGGACCTGGACCAACGTTCCGGCCTCGCTGCCCGCATCCTGGCCAGGTTGAACCTGGGAGCCGAAAAAGGGGGCCGGGGAGTCAAGACTCTGAAGACCATCCAGGGGGAAAGGGAACGGCCGCGCGTCGCGTCCTCCTCGGCGGGCGGCCTCCAAACTCGCCGCCAGGTCCACTGGGAAGCTCCCCGAGGCCGCTCCACCCCACCCCATCCTCCGGGGCAGCCCCCATGCGAGGCAGATCCCCCTTATTCTTGTGACCTGGACGGAGCGGCCCGCTACTGCCGCGACTACTGCCGACCGTCCTACGCCGGCCCCCATCCCTGGGGCCTTAATCCGACGGACTGGATCGAAGCATCCCCCCAAACAGAGCCCGCGGCCCCCTCGACGCTACCTGCGCCCAACTTCCTGGCCCCCTGTCCGGCCGACGTGGGTAAAATCCGGGAGACCGTAAAAACCTGGCCCCAATCGTTCGCCCAAACGTGGGGCGAACTCGTGGTATCCGCCATGGTGGCCGGTCGCGACCAGCACGAAGCCGAGCGCCTGGCGTTCCAGCCCCTGGCCGAAGACGCACCACGGTGGGCGCGGGAATCCGGGGAAGCTCCCGGGCCCTGGCCGCCCACGCCATACCCGGATCTCATGCAGGAGGACGTCAATGCCCGTACAGCACACGTTCAAAACCGTCGGCGGAAAACTGAAAACCCGTAATCTCACCCCCCTGAGTGCCATACGGGAGGCCTGCATCCACTGTTGCCAGGGCGTCCACGCGGTGCGGGACTGCGGGGGCGAGACGTGCCCCCTCTACCCGTTCCGGATGGGGCGTCGGTGTTCTTCGAGACCGTCGCGAAATCGCCGAAAAACCGGCCGTTCGAGCTCGGAAATCGGGAGCCTCCCCCTCGGGTCAACCCGCAGGCCCCGCGAACGCCGCAGGTGAAGGCAACCAGCGAAAAAACCGGGCTTTGGCGGTCGCGATCAGAGGGGCGGTCCTTCCCGCCGAAGCGGCTTACGCCCCCCCCACACCACCGGGTCGTGTGATTTCCTGTTTCCCCTTGGCCGCCTCGGACGTCCGTTGGCCAAGCCGCAACCTTCCCCGAGCCTGAAAAAATGAAGGGGAGGCGCCGACAACGCTGCCGACGCCTCCGCCACGTTGGTGCTGCGCTCAAGCGCTTGGTTCGACTGCAAGGGCGGGATACGGCCGACATCCCCTGTCAGCGGGGATCGCAGGCAGTCCCCCGCAGCTTTTCGCAGAGAACGGCCTTGGCCGCCTCCGGCATGGGATGGGGTTCGCCGGCCGCCCTCGTGAGGAGGGCGGCACGACCCCCCTTGGCCGCTCGCCCCGCAGCGGGGGTGTACACCTCGTAGAGCTCCCCTTGTGAAAACTGCCAGTTACCGCTTGCGTCTTCCGCGTACAGGTAAACGTAGTAGTAGCCGTCGGGGAGTTCTCCGAACTCAAAAAGCGGGCCGGTCGTGACCTCGAAATCATCCCCGACGTACTCCTCCCAAGAGGGTATCTCGGTCCAGATGGGCGTGATCAAGTCGCCGGGTTTGAGTTCGATTGTCTCGCGTGCCAGCGGTTCGTCCTCTCCCGCCGTCGGATACGCCCCTATCGTGGTGATCTCTCCCGTGGTCCTATCCAAGCGGGACAGAATTTCAACCTCCTCGCCGCTCAGAAGGGCGGGCGTCGAAAGCCACCAGTGGTTTTCATCTTCCCTTTCCGCGAACACTGGCACAACATCGCCGCCAAGGGTCACCCATACTGTATCTATCACCGTCTCCACGTACCCGGTGCCGCCTTGAACGGTCAAACTGTCCACCGGCAAGGAACCGACCAACCATTCGCCCCCGGTGGACTCGTCGTACGCCGTGATCACAGCATAGACTTCGCGGAGGTTCGGATCGTACACCTCGGCTGTGATGTCCCCGGAATCCCCGAACGAAACGTCAACGAACACGGGGGGTGTGACATCCTGGGTCACGTACTCCCAATACATCGTGGCCAGTTCGTAGTAGAACGACTGGACCACCGACCAGGCATACGCAAATGCGAAGTCGGTTGAAACGTATGTGGCGCCATCCCAAAGATCATAAAACGCCAGTCCGTTCGCATTGGGTACCCAATCGCCTTTGATAGAGTACACCACAGCACTGCGCGCGGCCTCGGCGACCTCTGCGGCTAGTGAGTATTCCTCTTCCAGGAGATTCATGGAGTGGATGAGATCGGTTGTTTCTATCGAAGCCTTCTGGAATCCGGCTGGGAATTTGGTTGATTTTGTGGCGGTGTCCATCAACACAGGCACCACTTGAACGGGATTTTGCTGAAAATCAGCAACAAGACCAGACATCAGATCGTCAAGAGCCGTTTTAACGTCCGATATCTTCGACAGGTCAATGACGGACAATGTTGTCGTTTTCGCCTCCAACGGGCTGGATTGCTCTATATGCCTTTTGTAGGCGTCTGCCACCGCCTTGCCGAAATCCACGCCGTTCATTTCCGGGCGCGCCGAGACGGCCGCAGCCACGGCTTCATGGTCCCATCCTTGCCCAGGTTCCGTGTTTTCCGAAGCGATCAGGTAGCGCCCGAAGTCCTGGAGCGTAAGCGCCACCTCCAGCGTGGCCATCGAGCACGCGTCGAATCCGATGGTCTCGAACACCACCCCCGTTTCGCCCTTCGCCGCCGAAAACGCCGCCTGCAACTCTTCCAGGGTGAGCGTGTCGCCCCCAAACACCTCGTCCAACCCGAAACCGCGTCGCCCCGCCCCGTGGTCCCAGAGGATCACGTGGTAGGAGTCCGCCGGATAGGTCCTCACACCCCAGACCAGAAAGTCTTCCAGCGTCTGGGCCTCCCCCATGTTCCGGGCGCCGAGGTCCGCCAACCTCTCCTGGCGTGCCGCCGTAATCCGCCAGCGGGCCACCGTGCGCCACCCGTCTTTGTTCGCCCCTCCGGTGGTAATGATCCAGTTCACGCGGTCGCCCGAGACACCGCGTTTCATCTCCTCGATGTCGGTGCTGCCCGCGTTCCCCTGGCTCTCCAGATCAGACCCGATCATGTAGACGAGAACGGTTGCCGTTTTGCCGGTGGGGGGTTGATTCTGAATGTTCTCCGTTTGCTGGGTCGGACCGCCGCCACCTCCGCCGCCTCCGCCGCAGCCGAAAAGGGCAGCCAGAAGGAAAACCAGTCCAATTGCCACTCCCTTTCGCATCTGCATTGTCCTCCTTTCTGCGATGCGATCAGCAGCCACCAACAAGCGAAAATCCTGAAAGCGTCGAATTCGGTCAAACGATACCCATGGCGCCCCTCCTTTCCTGGAATATGAGCCCTCTCTGCTGGTCTTTCGCAGTCTCACGACCCGGCCGCGCGGCGTGCCGTTTCGGAACTTGGTGAGGCCGCCCACGGGCTTTCGCCGCGAGTGCTATCGCCCTACGAACCGGCGCGATTGGCCTGGCAGGCGGCCTGTGGCCTCCGGGCGAATGCTTAGATTGTACCTCCCCCTCGCCCCGCCATGGCTCCCTCCCGTCCTGAATGGTGGTTCACTATGGTACGGAAATCCCCGGGACGGGGCAACGCGGGGTGGGGGAATCGCGGTCAGATCCTGTCCGACAAACGGGTCCGCCGCTCTCCGCTCCACGACATGTGGTTCTCCACCAAGCCGTTGGAGGCATTTTTCGAACGCAAAAAAACTGCGTGGACCTCGCAAATGGTTTGGTCGACAGGGCCAAGCGAGAAACGGCGGGTTTGTCCGAGGCGTGGGGTTTGATATTCCCCTTGGCCTTTCACCTCGTTAAGGTGTAATTTCGCTGCCTCCCCATCCTCCTCCCTGTTTCCCGCGAATCAATGGCACCACGGGGTACGATTGTCGGCCACTGTCGGACCGGAACCCCTCTCCTGCCCTGAGACCCCGACCCCTTCCACACCCTGCTGAGATGCCTTTGACTAAACTGAGAAACAATCCCCAAGTACCGCTTGTGACTAGATGTCACCAGGAGAAGGGGTCACCAGGAGAAGGGGCGTTCCCACTCGAACGCCCCGGGGACCCGAGTCCCCTTGTCGGGATTGGATCGCCATTTCGGCCACAGGTTTACCAATCCGCGATTCCAGGCGGAAGCCCCAGGGGCGAAAAAACTGCCACCACAACTGCCACTCTAACCCGAAAAGAGAAAAAGGGCCTACGGGGTGCAACCCGTAAGCCCTTGAAATCACTGGAGCCGGGAATCGGACTCGAACCGACGACCTGCTGATTACGAATCAGCTGCTCTACCGACTGAGCTATCCCGGCTCGTGAAGGGGCGCTTTATAGCAGGTGGCGGCCGACGTGTAAAGCCTCCGGCCCGGGTTAGCCCTTGGCGGTCTGGGCCGCCAGGGGGATCAGGTTCCCCAGGGCCGAGAGGCTCTCGACCTCTTCGTCGTCGAAGGGTTCGTCGTCGTCCTCCCGGTCGGCGTACAGGATCCAGCGCACGGCCCCCTCGGGCCCCAGGGGGAGGAGCACGAAGCAGCGGGCGTCGAACGCCTCGGCCTCGGCCGGGGTGAGGACCCGGTGGTAGTAGGGGAGGTCCCGGTCCACCACGCACAGCGGCTCCCCTTGCAGCACCGTGGTCACGGCGCCCCCCGGTTCCGGGGAGAGCGCCAGAGCCTCCAGGAAGTCGGGGGTCACGTCGCCGAACGAGGCAGCCGGCTTCAGGCGGCCGGCGTCGACTTGCAGGGCCACCAGCCGGGCCGCGCCCACGATGTCGGCGGCCCGACGCAGCACCAGGGCGGCCACGTCCGCCGTGTCGCGGCCCTCGAGGATCCGGCCGTGGATCTCGCGAATCGCGGCCAGCTCGGCCTCCCGGCGCTCGGCCCGGCGGCGTTCGGCCTCGCGGTCGGCGAACACCTCCTGGAGCCTCTGGTTCTCCTGCTCCACCCACAGGGTGTACGTCTTCAGGTCCTCCACCTGGATTTCGAAGAACCGGGCGTACTCCCGGACCTTGGCCGGCACCCGGCCCAGGGCGTCCAGCACCATACCCACGGGCTTGCGAAGCACCCGGGCCATGGACGCCGCTAGATCCCGGTGGGGCTCGGCCCCCGCCCACAGGGGCTCTGCCAGGGCCTTGGCCACCACCACCAGGAACGCCAGCCGGTCGGCACGCTCGGCCGGGGGCGCGTGGTAGGTGCGGTGGTGGCGGGCCAGGGCCGCCTGGAGCACCTCGGGCAGCTCCCAGCGCCGGGCCAGCTCGGTGCCGGTCTCCACGTGGTCCACCCCGAACGCCCGGTTCTCGGCCTTGAGCAGGGCCGGCCCCCGCAGCCCGACGCCGTACACCTCCGCCGCCCTGTCGGGCCACCGGTGGGCCAGCACCAGCTTTCCCACGTCGTGGAGGAGCCCCGCCACGAACGCCTCCTCGGGCACGTCGTAGCGCAGGAGGTCCGCGAGCTCCTGGGCCACCACGGCCGTGCCCACGGCGTGGGTCCAGAACCCCCGCACGATCTCCCCGCCCTTCCGCAGGCTCGACAGCAGGTGGTAGGCCCCGATCCCCAGGGCGATGGCTCGGACCGACTCGAAGCCCAGCAGCACCACGGCCCGGGACACGGTGGTGACCCGGGCGGAGGTCACGGCGTACCGCGCCGAGTTGGCGACCCGAAGCACCTTCATGGTCAGGGCTTGATCTTTGAGAATCACGCCGGCCAGGTCGCCGGCGTTGGAGGTCGGGTCCGAGGCCACCCGCGACACGCCCACCAGCACCTGAGGCAGGCTGGGCAGCTCTTGGATCTCGTCGAGAAACGCGAACCGATCCGGAGACGGGGCGTTCATGCAGCTCCCTCCTCGGCCACGCCGGCGGCCACCACCTCCTGGATCTCCGCTAGGATCTCCGCATGCTCCTCGGCCACGGTCGGCGGGGCCGGCGGCGGCGCGCCCACCCCCGGTGCCGAACCCCACGCCACCGCATCCCCCAACGCGGCGACCGCGGCCAGGCCCTCGGCAGGAGCGTGGTGGCCGCCCACGGCCACGGCCAGGCCGGCCGGGAGGGTCCACCGCTCCAGGAGCAGCCGTCCCAGCTCGGCGTGGTCGAACCCCAGGGCCTTGGCCTCGCCCTCGACGCCCGGCGCCCCTTCCTCGTAGAGCCGGGGAAATCGCACCGCGATCACCCCCTTGCCCACGTCGTGGAACAGCCCGGCCAGGAACGCCTCGTCCGGGTCCGAGACCCCAGGGGGGCGTACCCGGCGCACCCACTCCCGGCAGGCCAGGCCCGCGCCGTAGGAGTGGAGCCACAGGGGCTGAGCCAGCCGGCCGGCTCCGGCCAACACCCGGTGCACGGCCGAGCTCATGATCAGGGTCTTGAGGGTGCGGAATCCCAGGAACACGATGGCGGCCGACAGCGACCGGATCTCCCGGGAACGGCGATAGTACGCCGAGTTGGCCAGCCGGAGCACCCGAAGGGACAGGGCGGGGTCCCGGGCCAGGACCTGCTCGAGGGCTTCGGGCTCGGTGGAGGCGTCGGCCAGTAGGGCCAGGGCCTCCTGGGCCACGGACGGCAGTTGGGGAAGGTCGTCGATCAGCCGGGCCACCCGTTCGGCCAGGGGATTGGGCATGGGCAGGATCTCCGTCGAGGAAAGGGGGCGCTTCTAAAACGTTTCGTCCGGCCGCGTGCGGATCTCAAGCCCTTGCCGGAAAACTTCGGTCGTTGGTTGTTGGTCGTTGGTCGGGGGCCTTCGGCCCGCTGGAAGGAGGCTTTCACGAAAAAGCCCCGGCGCCGGGCGCCGGGGCTTTTCGGTTGGGGTGGTGGAGATGAGCGGGATCGAACCGCCGACCTCTGCGTTGCGAACGCAGCGCTCTCCCAGCTGAGCTACATCCCCACGAAGGGCCGAGTGTATAGCACACCGCGGCGACCGGATCAATAGGGAACCGTCCGGGAACGCCCCTCCGACGGTCGGTTGACACTGCCGCGGCAAAGCTGCTATTTCCTCCGATCATGGACGCGACGACCCCCCTTCTGCCCTTCTGGTGGTGGCGCTGGCGGACCCGGGACCCGCGGGGCCGACCGGCGTGATGCGTCGTCTTCCGGGCCGCGGGACCTCGCCCGCGGCCGGGCCGAACGGGCCGCGGGCTCCCGAACGGAGCGCGCGGCCCTTTTTCGTTGTTCCCAACCCGACCATTCCCACACACGAGGAGGAGACACGGCGATGAAACGGGTGCTGTCGGGGATCCAACCCTCCGGTGCGCTGCACATCGGAAACTACTTCGGCATGATGCGCAAGATGATCCAGTACCAGAACGAGGCGGACCTGTTCTGCTTCATCGCCAACTACCACGCCATGACCTCGGTGGTGGACGGCGCCGCGCTGGCCCAGGGCACCCGGGACGCGGCGGCCGCGTTCCTGGCCCTGGGGCTCGACCCGGCCAAGGCCACCTTCTGGGTGCAGTCGGACGTGGTGGAGGTGCAGGAGCTGACCTGGGTGCTCTCCACCCTGACCCCCATGGGGCTGCTGGAGCGGTGCCACTCCTACAAGGACAAGGTGGCCAAGGGGCTCCAGCCCAACCACGGTTTGTTCGCCTACCCCGTGCTGATGGCGGCGGACATCCTGCTCTACCAGTCCGACGTGGTGCCGGTGGGCCGGGACCAGAAGCAGCACCTGGAGGTCACCCGGGACATCGCCCAGAAGTTCAACCACGCCTTCGGGGAGACCTTCGTGATCCCGGACGCCGAGATCGACGACGAGGTGGCGGTGATCCCCGGCACCGACGGCCGCAAGATGTCCAAGTCCTACGGCAACACGATCGACATCTTCACGGACCGAGCCACCCTGAAGAAGCGGGTCATGTCGATCGTGACCGACGCCACGCCGATCGAGGCCCCGAAGGACCCGGACACGTGCAACCTGTTCGCCATCTACCGGCTGTTCCTGAACAAGCCCGGGGTGGAGGCCCTGCGGGACCGCTACCTCGCGGGCGGGCTCAAGTACTCCGACGTGAAGAAGGAGCTGATCGACGTGATCTGGGAGTACTTCGCCCCCCACCGGGCCCGGTTCGAGGAGCTGAGGAAGCGGCCCGATGAGCTGAACGACATCCTGCGGGAGGGCGCGCGCAAGGCCCGGGAGGTGGCCGGGGCCACCATGGAGGAGGTGCGGCAACGCACGGGGCTCGCGTACTGGACGGCCTAAGCACATTCAAACTATTTTTGACATCAACAAACGAACGGGGTATAACCGGGCTCCGACCGTCTCGACCTTCACCGAACAGGAGGAAACCCCATGCGACGAGTGCTGACCGCCCTGCTGGTTTGCGCCCTGGTGGCCCCCAGCGCCTTTGCCAAGCCGATCCGGATCGGCATCACCCAGATCGTGGAGCACCCCGCCCTGGACGCCAACCGCCAGGGCGCGATCGACCGGCTGACCGAGCTGGGGTACGTGGAGGGCAAGGACATCGTGTACGACGTGCAGATCGCCCAGGGCAACCCGGCCACCGCCACCCTGATCGCCAAGAAGTTCGTGGGCGAGGGCGTGGACCTGATCCTGGCCATCGCCACCCCCACGGCCGTGGCAGCGGCCAAGGCCACCCGAGACATCCCCATCGTGATCTCGGCCATCACCGACCCGGTGGGTGCGAAGCTGGTGGAGTCGCTGGAGCGGCCCGGCCGAAACGTCACGGGCACCACCGACCTCTCGCCGGTGGGCGAGCAGCTCAAGCTGTTTCGCACCGTGGCTCCCGGGGCCAAGCGGATCGGCATCATCTACAACGCGGGCGAGCCCAACTCGGTGACCCTGGTGAACCTGGCCAAGAAGGCCGGGGCCGAGCTGGGGTACGAGATCGTGGAGGCCACGGTGGCCAACTCGGCCGGGGTGATGGCCGCGGCCAAGAGCCTGGTGGGCCGGGCCGACGCGGTGTACGTGCCCACCGACAACACCGTGGTGTCGGCCCTGGAGGCCGTGGTGCGGGTGTGCCAGGAGGCCAAGATGCCCCTGGTCACCGGCGACACCGACTCGGTGAAGCGGGGTGCCGTGGCCGCCATCGCCATCGACTACTACCAGCTGGGCCGCCAGACCGGTGACATGATCGACCGGATTCTGAAGGGCGCGAACCCGGCCGAGATGCCGGTGGAAACCCTCAAGAACTTCGAGCTGCACGTGAACAAGAAGGCGGCCGCGGCCATGGGCGCCACGCTGCCGGCGGAGTTCGTGAAGCGCGCCGCCAAGGTGTATGAGTAGAGGCTGGAAGGCTAGAAGGCTGGGAAGCCTCCGGCCGCATGGTTTCGGCGGAGGGGCGTGGGGCCTGGTGGAGAGCTGGGCGCGGCCGGAACCAGGCCCCATGCCCCTCCAAGAGCTCGGCTGCAACCCGCAGTCTGGCCAGCCGCCCAGCCAATAGGAGACCGCATTGAGCTTCTACACCTTCATGGGAGCCCTGGAGCAGGGGTTCGCCTACGCCCTGATGGCGCTGGGCGTGTACCTGACGTTCCGGGTGCTCGACTTCCCCGACCTGACGGTGGACGGGTCGCTGCCCCTGGGGGCTGCCGTGTCAGCCACCTGGATCACCACCGGCGGCGACCCGTACGTCTCGATCGCGCTGGGGGTGGTCGCGGGCATGGTGGCCGGATGGGTCACCGCGTTTCTGGCCACCAAGCTCAAGATCCTGCACCTGCTGGCCTCGATCCTCACGATGATCGCCCTGTACTCGGTGAACCTGCGGGTGATGGGCCGGCCCAACATCACCCTGCTCACCGAGCCCACGGTGTTCGCCCCCCTGGAGGGTCGGGGGCTGCCCAACCACATCCTCTACCCCCTGGTGTTCGCGGCGGTGGTGCTGGTGTGCGGCGTGCTGCTGTGGTGGTTCCTCCACACCGAGCTGGGCCTGGCCCTGCGGGCCACCGGCGACAACCCGGCCATGATCACCGCCCAGGGCGTGAACACCACGTTCACGGTGATGCTGGGGCTGGCCCTTTCGAACGGCCTGGTGGCCCTGTCGGGGGCCCTGGTGGCCCAGAGCCAGGGCTCGGCCGACGTGGGCATGGGGGTGGGCACCATCGTGGCCGGGTTGGCCTCGGTGATCCTGGGGGAGGCGCTGGTGGGAGACGGGTCGGTGGGCCGGGCGCTTCTGGGGGTGGTGCTCGGGTCGGTGGTGTACCGGCTGGCCATCGCCACGGCCCTATCGGTGCGGTTCGGCGACCTGGCGCTCACCCCCAGCGACCTGAACCTGATCACGGCCGTGCTCGTGGTCGTGGCCCTGGGGGTGCCGGGGCTGCGGTCCAAGCTGTTGCGGCGGAGGGCGGTGGCGTGATCCAGATCGAAGGGCTCGTCAAGATCTTCCACCGGGGCAGCGTGAACGAGAACGTGGCCCTGTCGGGGGTGGACCTGCACGTGGCCGACGGGGACTTCGTCACCGTGATCGGGTCGAACGGCGCGGGCAAGTCCACCCTCTTGAACGCCGTGGCCGGCGCCTTCCCGGTGGACGCGGGTGCGATCCGGATCGACGGCCGCGACGTGACCCGCCTGCCCGAGCACGTGCGGGCCCGGCACATCGGCCGGGTGTTCCAGGACCCACTGAAGGGCACGGCCGCCTCCATGACCATCGAGGAGAACCTGGCGATCGCGGCCCGCCGCGGGCTGCGCCGGGGCCTGGCCCCGGGCGTGAGGGGCGGCGACCGGGAGGAGTTCCGGGCCCTGCTCGCCAGCCTCGGCCTGGGCCTGGAGAACCGCCTCAGGGACCCGGTGGGGCTGCTGTCGGGGGGGCAGCGTCAGTCCATCACCCTGCTGATGGCCACCATCCGCCGGCCCAAGATCCTGCTCCTGGACGAGCACACCGCCGCCCTGGACCCCAAGACCGCCCACCTGGTGATGGACCTCACCGACCGGCTCGTGGAGCGCGACCGGCTCACCACTCTGATGGTCACCCACAACATGGAGCAGGCCCTGCGCCACGGCAACCGGACCATCATGATGCACCGGGGCCGGATCATCCTGGACGTGTCGGGGGAGGAGCGCCGGGGCCTGACCGTGAAGGACCTGCTCGACAAGTTCCACGAGGTCCGCACCGACGACGAGGGGCTGTCGGACCGGATGCTCCTGGCCTGACCAAACCCCGTTCGCATACGGTTGCTCATTCCCTCCCCTTTCTTCCCTACCGTCCGTTTGGTATGCTGTGCGCCCCGGTTCACATGAGGCGGGCGAACCGCGTTTTCGAAGCGAGAGGAGGAGCACCATGGCAGAGATCAAGAAGGTCGGCATTGTCGGTTTCGGGGTGATGGGCTCGGCCATCGGGCTGAACGCCGCGTCCTCGGGCTACGACGTGGTGTACAAGGAGCTCAACGACGAGCTGGTCCAGAAGATGTACGACCGGTTCGTGGTGGGAGCCCTGCGCAAGCGCGTGGAAAAGGGTAAGATGACCCAGGAGCAGATGGACCAGATCACCTCCCGGATCACCGGCACCAGCTCCTACGAGGGCCTGGCCGAGTGCGACCTGGTGATCGAGGCCGCGGTCGAGAAGATGGACCTGAAGATCCAGGTGTTCGAGGACCTGTCGAAGCACTGCCGGCCCGACGCGATCCTGGTGAGCAACACCTCCACCTTCCTGATCGAGAAGCTCATGGAACGGGTGGACCGGCCCGAGCGCACCGCTGGCCTCCACTACTTCTTCCCGGCCAACGTGAACAAGCTGGTGGAGGTGATCCGCTCGAAGCACACCTCGGACGAGACCTATCAGGCCCTCATGGAGTTCGCCCGCCAGAACCGCAAGGTGGCGATCACGGTCAAGGACTTCCCCGGGTTCGCGATCAACCCGATCTTCATCGCCAGCTACAACGTGCTCGATTCGTTCTACGACGGCCAGACCTACAACGTGGCCACCCTGGACGACATCTCCAAGGAGGCCCTGGGGGTCCGGTTCGGGATCATGTGGGTGCAGAACGGCTCGGGTCTGGGCACGGCCTACCACGCGGCCGTGTCCATGGTGGAGTACCTGGGCGACACCGACATCGGGTACCCCCCGGTGCCCGAGGCCCTCAAGCGCCAGTTCGAGTCGGGCCAGCCCTGGAACCTGGAGGACGGCCCGGTGAGCACCGACCCCGAGGTGCGGGCCCGGGTACGCGACCGGCTCCTCGGTGCCATCTTCTCGATCGCCACCCACCTGGTGGACCGGGAGGTGGTGAGCCTGGGCGACCTGGAGCTGGGGGTGAAGACCGCCCTGGCCTGGCCCAAGGGCCCGTTCGCCCTGATGAACGAGCTGGGCATGGACGAGGCCGCCCGGCTGGTGCGGCTGGCCGACGAGGAGGGGTACTTCCGGGTGCCGGCCCGGTTCAAGGACGGGGTGCCCGCCCCCTGGGACCTGGGCTGACCCGGGCAACGTCCCCTGGGCCGCTTCGACGGGCTGCCGGGTGCCGGCAGCCCGTCTTTTCTTTTGGGGCGCCCCCACTTTTTTCCTTGACACCCACCGGCCGGGCCCGTATAAAGCCCGACTCTTTTCGCGCCGGGCCGGGCCGTTCTTCGGGGGGAACCGAAAAGCGGCGCCGGGCCGGGCGAAAAGGGAAATCTTTGGAACCATTCTAGGAGCAGAGGACATGATCAAGGACATCTCCAAGATCCGCAACATCGGCATCTCGGCCCACATCGACTCGGGCAAGACCACCCTGACCGAGCGCATCCTGTACTACACCAACCGGATCCACGCGATCCACGAGGTGCGCGGCAAGGACGGCGCCGGCGCCACCATGGACTTCATGGAGCTCGAGAAGGAGCGCGGCATCACCATCCAGTCCGCCGCCACCTTCTGCGAGTGGGCCGACCACTTCATCAACATCATCGACACCCCGGGCCACGTGGACTTCACCATCGAGGTGGAGCGGGCCCTGCGGGTGCTCGACGGCGCGATCCTGGTGCTGTGCGCGGTGGGCGGGGTGCAGAGCCAGTCCATCACCGTGGACCGCCAGATGAACCGGTACAAGGTGCCCCGGGTGGCGTTCGTGAACAAATGCGACCGCACCGGCGCCAACCCCTACCGGGTGCTGGAGCAGCTGCGGGAGAAGCTCCAGCACAACGCCGTGCTGATGCAGATCCCCATCGGGCTCGAGGCCGACCACGAGGGCGTGGTGGACCTGGTGCGGATGAAGGCCGTGTACTTCGACGGCGACAACGGCGAGCGGATTCGCTACGAGGAGATCCCCGAGGAGCTGATGGAGGAGGCCCTGGCCCGGCGGGAGGAACTGCTGGACGCGGCCAGCATGTTCGACGACGAGCTGATGGAGGCCGTGCTCGAGGACCGGGCCACGGAGGAGATGATCCACGCGGCCATCCGAAAGGGCGTGCTCTCTCGGGAGATGACCCCGGTGTTCATGGGCTCGGCCTACAAGAACAAGGGCGTGCAGCCGTTGTTGGACGCGGTGGTCCGCTACCTGCCCAGCCCCTACGACATCCGCAACGCGGCCCTGGACATGGAGAACGACGAGGCCGAGGTGCCCCTGGAGTCCGATCCGGAAAAGCCCACCGTGGGCCTGGCGTTCAAGCTGGAGGACGGCCGTTACGGCCAGCTCACCTACGTGCGGGTGTACCAGGGCGTGATCCGCAAGGGCGACACCCTGGTCAACGCGCGCACGGGCAAGAAGTTCAAGGTGGGCCGGCTGTGCCGGATGCACGCCAACCAGATGGAGGAGATCGAGGCCTCCAACTCGGGCGACATCGTGGCCATGTTCGGGATCGACTGCGCCTCGGGCGACACCTTCTGCGCCGAGGGGCTGCGGCTGACCATGACCTCGATGCACGTGCCCGAGCCGGTGATCAGCCTGGCCGTGTACCCCAAGGACTCCAAGAGCCAGGTGAACATGTCCAAGGCCCTGAACCGGTTCAGCAAGGAGGACCCCACGTTCCGGGCGTTCGTGGACCCCGAGAGCGGCGAGACCATCATCCAGGGCATGGGCGAGCTGCACCTGGACGTGTACGTGGAGCGGATGCGCCGGGAGTACAAGGCCGAGGTCACAACGGGCCAGCCCCAGGTGGCGTACCGGGAGGCCATCTCCCAGCGGGCCGAGTTCGACTACCTCCACAAGAAGCAGACCGGCGGCTCCGGTCAGTACGGCCGGGTGGCCGGGTACATGGAGCCCCTGGAGGAGGGCGAGTACGAGTTCGTGGACCAGATCGTGGGCGGGGTGATCCCCCGGGAGTACATCCCCTCGTGCGACAAGGGGTTCCAGGCCTGCCTGAAGAAGGGTAACCTGATCGGCGCCCCCATCACCGGCGTGCGGATCGTGATCAACGACGGCGCGGCCCACTCGGTGGACTCCTCCGACATGGCGTTCCAGCAGGCCGCCATCGGCGCCTTCCGCCAGGCCTACCCCAAGGCCAAGCCGATCATCCTGGAGCCCGTGATGAAGGTGGTGGTGGAGACCCCCTCCGAGTTCCAGGGCGCGGTGCTGGCCACCCTGAACCAGCGCCGCGGCATGATCGTGGGCACCTCGGAGGACGGGCTCTACAGCGTGATCGAGGCCGAGGTGCCGCTGGCCGAGATGTTCGGGTACTCGACCGTGCTGCGGTCCTCGACCCAGGGCAAGGCCGAGTTCACGATGGAGTTCTCCCGGTACCGGCCGGTGCCCCAGGGCGTGGCCGAGGAACTCAAGAAGAAGTATCAGGAGGAGCTCAAGAAGGAGTCGGCGGCGTAACGGAAGGCCGTCCGATGGGCTCTCTCATCCGACTGAGCGACAGGAGTTCCCGCATGTTGAAAAGCGAACTGGTGGCCCGCAATCCGCTGCGGGTCCTCGATCAGACCCGGGACGGCGGCCTGGTGCCCGGGGGCCTGGGCCTGGTGGCGGCCCGGGCCGGCACCGGAAAGACCGCCTTCCTGATCCAGGTGGCCCTGGACAACCTGTTTCGGGACACCCCGGTGCTCCACGTGAGCGTCGGCGACACCGTGAGCCACGTGAAGGCCTGGTACGAGGAGCTGTTCCGGGACCTGGCCGAGGGCTACGACCTGGAGCGGGCCCGGGAGGTATGGGCCGAGGCCGAGCGCAACCGCATGATCATGACCTTCCGGGTCCAGAGCTTCACGGTCCAGAAGCTCGAAGAGCGGCTGACCGACCTGGTGGAGCAGGACATCTTCGCGCCGCGCACCGTGGTGGTGGACGGCCTCGACGCCGAGTCCGACAACCTGGGCGGGGTGCTAGACGAGCTGGCCGAGTTCGCCCGCACCCGTGGGCTGAAGGTCTGGGCGGCCGTGCGCACCCACCGGGACAAGGGCGACCTGCGCCAGGCCGTGGACCCCCTGCTGCCCAAGGTGCAGCTGGCCCTGGGCCTGCAGCCCGGCGAGGGTGGGGTCGAGCTCCACGTGCTCCAGGCCCCGGGCGCGGCCGAGGGCGCACCGCCCCTGGTGCTGGACCCGCGCACGTTCCTGCTCAAAGCATCGAGCTAGCTCGAAACAATCTTCCTCCGTCCCTTCCCCCCGAAGAGCGGGCCCCGGTGGAGTCCTCTGCCTCCCTGGGGCCCGTTTTTTTTCGTTCATACCGAGCTGCAAACTATCAGCCCCCCGAACCGGCGGGGCGAGGGGCCTGCCGGAGCGCCGGGCGCGGCCCCTTAGCTCGCCGCGCAGCGCCTCTGATGCTCGAACCTCGAAATGGCTTGGATTCCACTAAGTTGTCTGGAAGCTGAACTTCTGCCCCGTGCCTGCGCGGCGAATCCCGATGCCCGGCTTCGCGCCCGGCCGGAGGCAGGCCCCTCGCCCCGCCCCCCGAGGGCTCTCGGTTGGGATGCAACCCGGTATCACAGCCCCAGGGGTTCGGCCACCAGGATCACGCCCAGGTCGGTGAGCCGGGGCCGCCGCTCCAGCACCTGGACGATGCGGCAGATCCGGTCCGGGCTGCGGCAGTCCACGCACCGCCCGGTCTCGGCGCAGGGGGTCCGGAACCCGAGCCTGCGGGCGTTGGGCGGGGCCGCCCAGGCCCGCACCCGGGCCAAGGCCTCGTCCACCGACCCCACCACCTTGTTGGCTCCGGCCACCACCCGGACCTTCCGGGGCCCGAACGCCAGGGCGCCCACCCGGTTGCCGGTGGCGTCCACGTTCACGATCCGGCCGTCCAGGGTCACGGCGTTCGCCCCGCACAGGAACAGGTCACAGGTGAGCTGGCGGCGCATGATCTCGACCCGCTCGTCCAGGGACAGGCCCGGTGCGCCGTGGATCAGGCACTCCTTGCCCAGCGAGGCCATTCGGTCGGGCAGCCCCAGCTCCACCAGGGACACCGACCCCCCGAACCCCACCGTGCGGGCGCCGTCGGCCTCGGCCACGATCCGTTCCGCCGCCTCGCGCCGGTCCCGGCACACCCACACGGCGAACCCGTTCTCCTCCAGCGCCCCGGCCGCGGCCTCCAGCCGCCGCTCCGTCTGCCACCGCGCGTGCTCGTTCATGGCTGCCTCCTTTCTGGGCCGTCAGAACCGCTCCACCAACTTCTCGATGAGATAGGAGCTCTCCCGGATGGCCTGGCCCCCGAAGGGCCCGAACCACTCGGCCACCCGGCGGAACTCCCGGATCAGCTCCCCGCGGCCCCCCTCGTCCAGGAACCGGGCCGTGTCCGCGGCCTCGTCCAGGAACCGCTTGAGCAGCCGGCGCCGCTGGGGGGTGGCCAGCATGATGTCCGCGTACAGCTCGGGGTCCTGGGCGAACAGCCGGCCCACCATGCCCAGCTCCAGCCGGTAGATCGGGCTCGACACCTCCAGGGTGCGATCCAGGTCCACCCCGGCCCGGGACAGGAACCGGCCGAACACGAAGGTGGCGAAGTGCCGCAGGGCCTGCACCACCCCCATGATCTCGTCGTGCTCCTCCGGGGTGGCCCGGACCACCACCGCGCCCCAGGCGCTCAGCTGCTCCAGGACCCATTCCGACCGCTCCGGGAACCGGGCCGGGGTGGCCACCACCACCTGCTTGTCCAGGCTCTGGGTGGTGGGGCCGAACATGGGGTGCAGCCCCAGCACCGGGCCGGGGTGCGCCTCGAGCATGGCCCGGACCGGCTCGGCCTTCAGGCTGGCCAGATCCGACAGCACGCACCCCTCGGGCAGGTGGGGCGCCAGGCGGGCCGCCACCTCGGCCGTGGCTCGGATGGGCACGGCCAGCACGGCCAGGTCCGCACCGCGGGCCTTCTGGGCCGCCCGGTCCCACTCGTCCCGCTCGAGCACCTCGGTGGGGTAGCCGGCGGCCGAGAACCACTCCACGACCCGGGTCCCCATGGCCCCCCTGCCCCCCACCACCAGCACCCGCGCCCCCCGCCGCACCCCCGGGGCCCGGAGCCCCTTGGCCTGGACCACCCGGGAGGCCCGCACGATGCTCCGGAACACGTCCTCCACCAGGTCGGGGTCCAGCCCGGCCGCCCGGGCCTGGTCCCGACGCCGGGAGATCAGGTCCTCCTCGCGGGCGGGGTGGTACACGGGAAGCCCCTTCCGTCGCTTGTGCTCGGCCACCCGCCCCACCACCTCTCGGCGTTCGGCCAAGAGCTGCACTAGGGCCCGGTCGATCCGGTCGATCTCGGCCCGGAGGCGGTCCAGGGACTCTTCGGTTGCGTCACGGTCGTTCGGGGCCACGGTTCGTCGCTCCGGCTGCTCGGTCGGCCCGGTGTGGGGCCGGGCTCGGTTCGAGGGGAGCCCCCTTCATACCACGCCAGACCCGGAGCTCCAACCGGGTTCCCCGGAGGGAGCGTCCTATGCTATAAGGCCGCACTTCCACCCTCCCCTCTCGAGGACCGCTCATGGCACGCACGGATCGCACGGCAGCCTGGATCGTGGCGGCACTCCTGGCGACCCTGTGGCCCGGGACGAGCCGGGCGCTCGTGGACATCCCCGTCTGGGAGCGGGGGGCCCTCGCCGTGGAGGACCTGGCCGCCTCGTCCGGGGTGGCCCGGCCGGCCGACCCTGCGGCCGGCCCCCTGGACGACGCCCTGTACCTGGAGGCCCACCGGGCCCTGGCGGGCCGCGGCTTGATGGACCCCCTCGGGGAACGCCTGGCCCGGTGGGCCCGGCTGCGCTCCGACGGGCGGCTCCACTGGAGCAGCCTGCGGCCCGACCTGTCCGTGCGCGCCTACTGGGCCAACGACGACACCACCGACCGCCCCCTGTACCACACCGCCGCCGACACTCTGGACTCCGGGTGGACCACGTTCGTGAACGCCTCGGGGGCCGCGTTCTGGGGGGACCGGGTGGCCGGCGTGTACGAGCTCCAGTTCGCCCGGGAGCCCGGGGACTTCGCCTTCCGGGTCAAGCGGCTCTACCTCAAGGGGGTGTGGGGCAAGTGGTCCCTCAAGGTGGGCCGGGACGCCGAGCGGCTCGGGCCGGGGTACCACGGCGGCCTGCTGCTGGACGACAACGCCCCCACCTACGACTACTGGCGGATCCGCACGGAGGAGCCCCTGTTCCTGCCCGGCCGGTGGGCGAGCCTGGGCGGCTTTCGGTTCCTCGTGTTCAACGCCTATCTCTCGGACGACGACCCACGCCCGGCCGACGGCCGCTACGGCAACGGCGAGGACCCCGTCCACGACCCCCGCCTTCTGGTCATGCGGGCCTCGTACCACCCCAGCTCCTGGCTCGACCTGGGGGTGAGCCGGGCCATCCTGTACGGGGGCAAGGGCCGGGAGGTGTACGACCGGCCGGCCGACTGGTGGGAGCTGTTCACGGCCACCGACGAGAACGTGAAGCCCGGCGGGAGCCACCGCTACGACAACGACCAGTACGTGGCCCTGGACTTCACGGTGCGGCTCCCGTTCCTGAACGGCTGGGGCCCGCTCAAGGGGGGCAAGGTCTACTGGGAGTACGCCGCCACCGACATCATCTCGAAGTGGCAGGGGGAGGACACGGGCAACTGGGAGCCGTTCCAGCTCAACCGTGTCGCCAACCTCGGGGGGCTGTACCTCACCACCGCCGTGACGGACTTCCGGTTCGAGTTCGCCGAGACCGACGTCCCTTGGTACCGCAACGGCCAGTACCCCCAGGGGTACACCTACCGGGGTCGGCCCCTGGGCCACCACATGGGGGGGGACGCCCGGAACTGGTACCTGGAGGTGTCCCGCTACCTCGGCCCGGCCTGGCGGGCCACCGTGAGCCTCGACCTGGAGGAGCGGGCCCGCAGCACGGCCACCGAGGAGCGGCGGGCCGAGTGGGGACTGGACGTGGAGGCCCGGCGCATCACCCTGTGGGGGGTCCCCGTGGAGCTCAAGGCCCAGGGGTTGTGGGCCAAGGTGGCCAACGCCCTCGACGACCCCGCGCGGGAGGACCGCACCGAGGTGGTGGTCGGGCTCCTGCTCACGGCCCGGTCCGACTGAGCCCGGCCTTCGTGTCCAGACGGCTTCGCGCCCCACCCAACGTCCACGAAAAAGGCAACCGATGAGAATGCGCGTCCGACGAATCGTTCTGGCCATGATCCTGGCGGTCGCATGGGGGCTCCCCGCGGCCGCCCCCGCCGCGCCGCCCCTCCCCTCTCCGGCCCAACTGGGCAAGGGCCTGCGGGGACTTCCGCCGGGGGTGGACGTGAACCGGCTGCTCCAGCAGCTCGACAAGGGGGCCGCGCCGGTTCCCGCGCCCAAGGAGGAGGCCGTCCCTCCCAAGGGTGCGGCTCCCGAGAAGCCGGTGGGTATCGACGCGTTCAAAGCCGAGGCCCGCCGGATCCTCTGGGACGGACGGCTCACCCCGGAGCGGGAGACCAAGCTCACGGCTCGGGCCCAAGAGTTTGGGGTTCCTTTGGCGCAAGCGCGTCCTTTGTGGCGTCGAATTGCGGCCGGCAGAGCCAAGCTCCTGAAACGGGCCACGGAGGACGTGAAGGCCCTGCGGCGTGGAGGAAGCCTGTCGGAGACGGACCGGGCGTGGCTCGTGCGCAAGTGGATGGACGCGGGTCAGTCGCAAGATGAGGCCCGGCGGCTTTTGGACTACGCCCTGGACCGGTTGCACCGCCTGGATGTTTACCGTTCCCTCTTAGAGGCTTTTCAAGCCGACGGCGTGGTCACGAGCACCGAAGAGGCCATACTAAAGGAACGCCGGCGACAGCTCGGGCTCACCCAGCAGGACGACGCGGCTGTGCGCAAAGAGCTCCGAGCCCAGGGGCACGAGCCCGTGCAGGACGTGTTTGAGAAGCTGAGGAAGGAGGCCGCCGCCCGACAGCCTGTAGAGCCCCCGTTGGAGCTCTACGGAAAGAAGGTGTTCGAGGCCCCCCCGGAGGCGTTCGCCCCGCCCAGCGCCCTGGCCCCGCCGGACGACTACCGGGTGGGCCCGGGGGACCGGTTCCAGGTGACCCTGTGGGGGCGGATCGAGGCCGAGTACGACCTGGTGGTCGACCCGGAGGGACGGGTCCAGTTCCCGAAGGTGGGCCCGGTATCGCTGGCCGGCCTGACCTACCGGGAGGCCCGGCAGGTGCTGCGGGGCCGGGCCGAGTCCATCACGGGCGTGAGCGCGGCCGTGACCCTGGCCTCCCCCCGGTCGATCCAGGTGTTCGTGGTGGGTGAGGTCCAGTCCCCCGGATCCGTGACGCTGTCGCCCCTGTCCCAGGCCGTGCACGCGGTCATGGCCGCCGGCGGCCCCACCGACCTGGGGTCGCTGCGCACCGTGCGGCTCCGCCGGGGGGGGAAGCTGCTGGCCACCCTCGACTTCTACAAGTTCCTCCGGGACGGCACCACGCCGGGCGACCGCCCGCTGGAGAACGGCGACGTGGTGGTGGTGCCCCGGGCGCGGGTGCTGGTGGAGGTGACCGGGCTGGTGAAACGGCCCGGGATCTTCGAGCTGCTGCCCGGGGAGGGGCTCCGGGCCGCGCTGGAGTATGCGGGGGGCTTGAGGCCCGACGCCTACGGGGGCCGGGTGCAGGTGGAACGCACCGAGGGTAACGCCCGAAAGACCGTGCTGGACGTGAACCTCGCCCGCCTGGACAAGGACTTCGAGCTGCGCGACGGCGACCGGGTCACGGCGTTTCCGGTGCCCCCGGAGCCCGAGAACCGGGTCCGGCTGTTCGGCCACGTGTACCGGCCCGGCACCTACGCATGGACCCCGGGGATGCGGGTCTCGGCCCTGCTGGGATCCACCGACCGTCTGAAGCCCCGGGTCGACCTCGACTACGCCGTGATCCTCAGGGACACCGGGCCCGACCGGGTCAAGGAGGTCGTGGCGTTCCGGCCGGGCAAGGCCCTGGACCAGCCCGGCACGGACGAGGACCCCGTTCTCCAGGCCGGGGACGAGGTGTTCGTGTTCAACCAGGACGCCTTCCGGCCGCCGCTGCGGGCCACGGCCAGCGGAAAGGTGCGAAACCCCGGGCTCTACCGGATCGAGCGGGGCGCCCGGGTGGCCGACCTGGTCCGGATGGCCGGGGGGCTGGCCCCCGACGCCCTGGTGGGCCGAGCAGAGCTGCTGCGGTACCTGCCGGACCGCCAGCGCCAGACCCTGTACGTGGACCTGGCCGCCGCCCTCAAGGGCGACCCGGCCCACAACCTGGAGCTGCGGGACGAGGACGAGCTGGTGGTCCACTCGGTGTGGGATCAGGGGGCCGAGCCCGTGGTGTTCGTGGAGGGCGAGGTCCAGGCCGCCCAGGATCCGGAGAACCTCCGGGGCGCGAGCGCGTGGGACCGGTTCCGGGGACGCGTGCCGAAAAACAGCGCCGCCCCCGGGTCGGTCCCCATTCCCCTGACGCGCGGCATGACCGTCAAGGACCTGATCTTCAAGGCCGGCGGTCTCACCAAGAGCGCGTACCTGCCGGTGGCCCATCTCTACCGCACCGACCCCCGGACCAAGGAGGTGACGGTGCGTACGTTCGACCTGGGCCGCGCCCTGGACGGCGACCCGGCCCACAACCTGGAACTCCAGGACCTGGACCACGTGGTGGTCCACTCGGCCTACGACTTCCGTCCGCTGCAGCCCGTGGAGATCTCGGGCATGGTCACCCGGCCCGGCCGATACCCCTACGCCACGAACCTCCGGGTGAGGGACCTGGTGCTCGCGGCCGGAGGGCTCAGGGACGAGGCCTACCTGGGCGAGGCCGAGATCGTGCGCACCGAGGTTCCCGAGGGGTCGGACGAGGCCGAGACCCGTACCATCCGGTTCTCCCTGGAGCGGGCCATGGCCGGGGACCCCGAGCACAACCTCCAGCTCGCCCCGTACGACAAGGTATTCGTGAAACGGATCCCCGAGTGGCGCGAGACTTGGAAGGTGAAGATCGCGGGCGAGGTGCGGTTTCCCGGCACGTATTACATCTCCAAAGGCGAACGCCTCTCGAGCGTGCTACGCCGGGCCGGGGGCTACACCCCCGAGGCCTACCTGCGCGGCGCGGTGTTCACCCGGAACAGCGCGCGCCAGCAGCAGCAGCGCCGGCTCGATGAGCTGCGCGACCGGCTGCAGCAGACGATCCTTCGGGTGTCGTCGGCCGAGTTCCAGGCGGCCCTCAGCCCGGAGGACGTGGCCGCCCAGAAGCAGTACCTGGCATCCCAGGAGCTGCTCCTGAAGAAGCTCCAGGCCGCCCGGGCCACGGGCCGGGTGGTGGTGCGGCTCCTTCCCCTGGACGAGATGGAGGGCTCGGACTGGGACGTGGCCCTGGAGGACGGTGACACCCTGACCATTCCCAAGCGGCCCCAGACCGTGAACGTGGTGGGCGCGGTATACAACCCCACCAGCCTCCTGTGGGAGCCCAGCGACCGGACGGTGGACTACTACCTCCAGAAGGTCGGCGGCCCCACCCCGGACGCGGACGAGGACGAGATCTACGTGGTGCGGGCCGACGGCACCGTGGTGAGCAGCCGGAGCCTGAGCGAGGGGAGCTGGTGGTCCCGGGACATCCAGAGCCTCGAGCTCTATCCCGGCGACACCATCCTGGTCCCCGAGAAGGTGCAGAGGGTGAGCTTCATGAAGGAACTCAAGGACACGACCCAGATTCTCTACCAGATCGCGGTCACGGCCGGGGTGGCCGTGGCCCTGTTCTAGCGGGGGCCCACCCATGAACGAGCCCCGTCGCCCCGAGCCCCCGCCGACCGGCACGCCCGTGCCCCCGGCCTACTTCCCCTACTGGGTGCCGCCGGAGGAGGACGAGATCGACCTGCTGGACCTGGTGGCCGTGCTGCGCCGGCGGTGGCGCCGGATCGCGCTGGTCACGGTGCTGGGCACCGGCCTGGCCGTGGCCTACGCCCTCCTGGCCACCCCCATGTACCGGGCCGAGGCCGTGATCGCCCCGCCCCAGGAGAAGACCCAGAGCGGCGTGTCCTCGGCCCTGGCCGCCTTCGGCGGGTTCGGGGCCGAGATCGCCGGGAGCCTCGGCATCTCGCTGGGCACCACCGACGCCAACCGCCTGGAGGCGATCCTCAAGAGCCACCGGCTGATCGCACGGGTGGTCGAAAAGCACGACCTCCTCCCGGTGCTGTTCCACGACGACTGGGACCCGACGGCCAACAAGTGGCTCGTGGACGACCCCGAGGACGTGCCCAACGTGTGGGACGCAGAAGAGCTCCTAGAGGACATTTATCAAGTAAAGAACGACGCCAAGGCCGGGGTGCTGCGGGTCAGCTTCGAGTGGGAGGACCCGGAGATGGCCGAGCGGATGCTCCGCTACTTCCTGGACGAGCTCGCCGTGGTGGTCCAGGAGGACGAGCTCAAGCGCATCGAGGCGAACCGCCGGTTCGCCGAGGAGCAGCTCAAGAAGGCCACCGACCCCGTGATCGTGGCCAAGCTGCAGGCGCTGCTCTCGGAGCAGGTGGAGAAGGCCATGATGGCCCAGAACGTGGAGCAGTTCGCCTACGAGGCCATCGACCCCCCGGCCGTGTCGGACGAGAAGGTCAAGCCCAAGCGGGCCCTGATCGGGGCCCTGGGGCTCACGGTGTCGCTGTTCTTCGGGGTGTTCCTGGCGTTCTTCGCCGAGTGGATCGACAACGCCAAGGCCCGGGCCCGGGAGAAGGAGGCGGCGGGGTAGCCCGCAGGATCAACCCAACGACGAAATGGGCGCGTTTCTCCGGAGGCGGGGCGGGTGGAGCGCCGGGGGTGGGCGCCTACTCCCCCTCGCATCGGTTACACCGGTCGCCCAGCAGGATCGGCTGGTCCGGCCTGGACCCGTGGCGGTACAGGGTAATGCCCTTCAGCCCCAGGCCGTGGGCCTCGCGGATCAGCCGGGCCGCCACCTCGGGGCCGGCGTGGGGGGGCAGGTTCACCGTCTTGGACACCGCGTTGTGGGTGTGGGCCTGGAACGCCGCCTGCACTCCCAAGTGGGCCTCGGGCTCCAGGTCGAGCGCCGTGGCGAACCGGGCCTTCAGGTCCGCGGGCACCCCCGGAACCCGGGCCAGTGAGCCCTCGGCCCGGACCCGCTCCAGCACCGGTCCTGGATCGATGCCCCGCTCCCGCAAGGCCGGCTCGAGTAGGGGGTGCACCCCGAACGAAACCGTGCGGTCGTGGAGGCGCCGGGCGTAGGCCAGGCTGAACAACGGCTCGATGGATCCCGACACCCCGGCCAGGATCGAGATCGAGCCCGTGGGCGCCACCGTGGTGACCGTGGCGTTGCGCATGGCGCGGAACCCCTGGTGCTCCCACCGGCTTCCCGGAAACGCCTCGAAGCTGCCCCGCTCCTCCCCCAACCGCCGCGATGCGGCCACGCCGGCCTGCTCCACCGCGGCCATGATCTCCCGACCCAGGGCCCGGGCCTCGGGCGAGGCGTACGGGATGCCCAACCGGACCAGCAGGTCCGCGAACCCCATCACCCCCAGCCCGATCTTGCGGGTACGGCGGTTCGCCCGGCCGATCCGGGCCACCGGCGGCCGCGACACCTCCACGCAGTCGTCCAGGAACCGCACCGCCAGGGCCGCGGCCGCGGCCAGCCCCTCCCAGTCGAGCCCCCCGCCCCGGACGAACGCCATCAGGTTTAGGGAGCCCAGGGTGCAGGACTCGTACGGCAGCAGGGGCTGCTCCCCGCAGGGGTTCGTGGCCTCCAGGGGGCCCAGGCGGGGCACCGGGTTCGCCCGGTTCACGGCGTCGAGGAACACCGCGCCGGGGTCCCCCACCCGCCAGGCGCCGTCCACCAGGGCCTCGAACACCTCCCGGGCCGGGATGCGGCGCCACACCGACCCGTCCCTTGGGTTCACCAGGGGCCAGGGGTCGCCCCGGTCCACGGCCCGGGCCAGTGCGTCGGGAAACCCCACGCTCAGGTTGAAGTTCCGAAGCCCGCCCCCGGCCTTGGCCCTGCAAAACGCCAGGATGTCGGGGTGCGTGGCGGAGAGGACCGCCATGTTCGCGCCCCGCCTCCGCCCCCCTTGGCGGATCACCCGGGTGGAGGTGTCGAACAGCTCCAGGAACGACAGGGGCCCCGAGGCCACCCCTCCGGTGGACCCGACCCGGTCGCCCGCGGGCCGGATCCGGGAGAACGAGAACCCCGTGCCCCCTCCGCTCTTGTGGATCCGGGCCATGTGAGCCAGGGCCCGGTAGATGGCCCCGATGGAGTCCTCCAGGGGCAGGACGAAGCAGGCGGCGAGCTGGCCCAGGGAGGTTCCGGCGTTCATGAGGGCGGGGGAGTTGGGCAGGAACCGGAGCCCCCGCATCAGGTCGTGGAACCGCTCCGCCCACGGGGCCGGATCCTCCCCCCACCGCCGCTCCACCCGGGCCACCGCCTGGGCCACCCGCCAAAACAGCCCCTCCGGGTCCTCGGCCAGGGTCCCGTCGGGCCGGCGCCGGAGGTAGCGCAGCTCCAGCAGGGACACGGCCTGGGGCGTCAGGGGGGGGTACGCCATCGGAAAGGCTCCCAGCAGCCCGCACAGACACGACGGGCGTCCCCCTCATCGGCGGACGCCCGTTCGCGCTCGAGTGCCTCTATTTCTTTTTCTTGGCCTTGGCGGCCTGGGCCTTCAGCTCCTTGATCCGAGCCTTCAGCCGCTTCATCCGGCGATGCCGCCGCCGCTTGATCTCCCGCTTTCGCTCGCTGATCGGCATGGTCTCGTCTCCTTCCTGTA
Organism: Deferrisoma camini S3R1; assembly: GCF_000526155.1. Classification (NCBI taxonomy): domain Bacteria; kingdom Pseudomonadati; phylum Thermodesulfobacteriota; class Deferrisomatia; order Deferrisomatales; family Deferrisomataceae; genus Deferrisoma; species Deferrisoma camini. Next base: position 1,252,228 of record NZ_JAFN01000001.1, read on the forward strand.
ACTTCGGTCCACGGTCGTCGGTCGAAAGCTCGTCTCGACATCGGAGTCGGGGGGCATGGGGTCTGCTGGAACGCCCGCCCGTCTAACGGGCCAAGCTAGCCGGAATTTCTCTAGTTTCTAGTCTCTAGTTTCTAGTCTCTGGCCCGGCCGGAAGCAGGCCCCATGCCCGCCACCGCCGGTGCCCAGGGCCCGGGGCGCGGGTTTACGAGGCAGGCACTAGAACTCGATCCCCTTCTGGGCCTTGATCCCGGCCCGGAAGGGGTGCTTCACCTCCCGCATCTCGGTCACCAGGTCCGCCGCCTCCACCACCTCGGGCCGCGCGTTTCGGCCCGTGAGCACGAGGTGCACCGGCTCCGGCTTGTCCCGGATCAGTCGGAGCACCTCCTCCACGGGCACCAGCCCGTAGTCCACGGCGTAGTTGATCTCGTCGAGGATGACCAGGTCGTACCGACCGGACAACACCTTCTCCCGGGCCGCCTCCAGGGTCTGCCGGGCCAGGGCCACGTCCTCGGGGTCCGGGGTCGGGGCCCCCAGGTTCACGAACCCCCGCCCCATGGGCTGGATCTCGAACCCCGGTAAGAACTCGGGCGCCTTGAGCTCGCCGTACTTCCAGCTGCCCTTGATGAACTGGACCATGGCGACCCGCATCCCCTGCCCCACCGCCCGAAGGGCCAGGCCCAGGGCGGCGGTGGTCTTCCCCTTGCCGGGGCCCGTGTGCACGATCACCAGTCCCTTGCGCGCCATGGCGGCCCCCCTAGAACAGCCCGGGAAGGTTGAGCCCCAGCCCGCCGGCCACCTTCCCCATCTCCTCGGCCACCATCTCCTGGGACCGTTTGATCGCCTCGTTCACCGCGGCCAGGACCAGGTCCTGGAGCATCTCCACGTCGTCCGGGTCCACCACCTCCGGCTCGATGGTCAGGGAGACGACCTCCTGCTTGCCGTTGACCACGCACCGCACCATGCCGCCCCCGGCCGCGGCCTCCACGGTGCGCTGCGCCACCTCCTCCTGCACCTTCGCCATGCGCCGTTGCATCTCCTGGGCCTGGCGCATCAGATTCCCGAGCCCTTTTGCCATCGGTCTCTCCTTGTTACGGCTTCAACACCTTCACATCTTCCACGGTTCCGTCGAAGATTTCCAGGGCCCCGCGCACGAGGGGATGCTCCAGGGCCTCCTTCCGGAGGTTCCGGGCCCGGTCCGAGGCGGACCGGGGGCGCTGCGCGTCCGAGCCGGACGAGACCACGAACTCCACCCCGGCCCCGGTCCCCCACACCCGGCCGGCGGCCTCCCGGAGGACTTGGGCCTTGGCCCGGAAGAAGAAGAGCTGCTCCCGGTCCGTCTCCACCACGAGCCGCTTCCCCTCCGGATCCCAGCTGGAGAACCTCGCGTGCTCCCGGAGCACGTTCCACACCACCCGGTTGCGCTCCCGAAGGCTCTCGAGGAACCGATCCCACCCCTGCCCCGGGTCTGCAGGGGCCACCGGCGCCTCGGGGGCGGGCGGGGGCTCCGGTTCGCGGGGCTCCGCCGTCGGCGGCGGGGCCGCGGGTGTCGCCTTCGGGGGCTCGGGCCTTCGCGAGCCGGCCCCGGCGGCGGGCACGCGTTCGGGCGGCCTGGGCCGGGCCTCGCCAGGGGGCCGTGGCCCCCCTCCCCCCGGGGAACCGCCCCCCTGCCCGATCTCGGCCAGCGAGATCAGGGGCGGCAGCAGGGCCATCTTGACCAGGGTCATCTCCAACACGGCCCACGGCTCCGGTGCCCTCCGAACGAGCTCCAGCCCCCGCGCCAGCATGTCGAACCGGGCGTGCACGTCCGCCCACTCCACCCCCTGGACCAGGCCCTCGGCCTCTGCGAGCTCGTCGGCGGGCAGGTCCACCAGCCCGGCCGGGTCCGGGACCACCCGGAGCACCGACAGGTCGCGGAACAGCTCCAGCAGGTCCTGGACCAAGCGGCCCACGTCCACTCCGAACCGGCGGGCGTGGTCCAGGGCCTCGAGCACCGCCCGGGCGTCCCGCGACAGCAGGTGCCCGGCCAAGCCGAGCAGGAGATCCCGGTCCACCACGCCGAGCACGTCCCGCACGGCCTCTTGGGTCACGCGATCCCCTGCGTAGGCGATGACCTGATCGAGCAGGCTCTGGGCGTCGCGCACGCTGCCCTCGGCCTCGCGGGCGATGGCGGCCAGGGCGGCCTCGTCCGCCTCGATCCCCTCGGCCCGGACCACGTCCCCCAGCAGGGCCACCAGCTCCCGGCGGTCCAGACGGCGGAAGTCGAACTGCTGGCACCGGCTCAGGATGGTGGCCGGCACCTTGTGGGGGTCGGTGGTGGCGAACACGAACACCACGTGGGGGGGCGGCTCCTCCAGCGTCTTCAACAGGGCGTTGAAGGCCGCGGTGGAGAGCATGTGGACCTCGTCGATGATGTACACCCGGTAGGGCCCCACCTGGGGGGGATAGCGCACCGCCTCCCGCAGCCGGCGCACGTCGTCGACCCCGGTGTTGGAGGCGCCGTCGATCTCCAGCACGTCGGGGCTGCGGCCCTGGGTGATCTCTCGGCACGAGGAGCAGGCGTTGCAGGGGTCGGGGGTGGGGCCCTCCCGGCAGTTGAGGGCCTTCGCGAGGATCCGGGCGGCGGAGGTCTTGCCCACCCCCCGGATGCCGGTGAACAGGTAGGCGTGGGCGATCCGCCCCGAGCGCAAGGCGTTCGTCAGGGCCCGCACGATGTGGGCCTGGCCCCGAAGCTCGGCAAAGCGCTGGGGCCGCCACTTTCTCGCCAGAACCTGGTAGGCCATCCGAGACGTTCCGTGGGGATGGGAAAGGATTGGGGCGCGCGGCCCGGCGCAGCCGGACTTCGCGACCCCCAAAAACACGACCGGCGCGGACACCAAGGATGACTCGGCGACCTGCGGCACACAAGGCTCCCGGCTACCGCTGCTTCCTTCCGGACCTGACGGAGTTCACCAGGGCCTTGTTGCGCAGGGCCCAGTCATCCTTGCTGCCCGCGCCGGCTCCGCCCTCGCCTGCCGGGCGGTTCGGGATCGAAAAAATGGCGGAGAGGGAGGGATTCGAACCCCCGGTACCCGAAAGGGTACAGTTGATTTCGAGTCAACCGCCTTCGACCACTCGGCCACCTCTCCGCTCGTCGGCAGCTGATCGGGCTCGGTTCCGCTAGAGGGCCCGGACCTCCGGGGTCCGTCAGCCGTCCGGGTGTCCCCGCCGGCCGCGGAAGAACTCCTGCAACACCTCTGCGGCCTCGACCTGCCGAACCCCCCGAACCACCCGGATCCGGTGGTTCAGACGGGGATCGTCGCTCAGGTCGTACAGGGTGCCGGCCGCGCCGGCGCGGGGGTCGGGGGCCCCGTACACCAGCACCGGCACCCGCGCCTGGATCATCGCGCCCATGCACATGGGGCACGGCTCCAGGGTCACCACCAGCACGGCCCGGTCGAGCCTCCACCGGCCCACCCTCCGGGCCGCCTCCCGGAGCACCACGCACTCGGCGTGCGCCAGGGGATCCCCGTAGGTCTCCCGCTGGTTGTGGCCCCGGGCCAACACCCGGCCCTCCCACAGGAGCACGGCTCCCACGGGGACCTCACCCCTGCCCGCGGCGGCCCTGGCTTCCTCCAGGGCGAGCCCCATGGCCTCGTCCAGGCAAGGAGCGGGAGGATACCACGCCCCCTGCGGCGTTGCAACGAACCCTTCGGCTTCCATGGCCTCACTGTACCATGGGGCCCCCGCCCCCACAACGGCACGCGTTGTGCATTCCTGCACAACCGAAACCGTTCCCCACTTCCGGTCGAGGAGGTGTTGCCATGGCTTCCAACGATGCCCACGATCTCCTGCGAGCGTTCCTTCCGGACGCCCCTCTGGACCGGGTGTTCTCCCCGGAGGTGCTGGAACGGACCCGGGCGTACTACCGGCGGCTCGAACAGCTCGGGTTCCGCCTGGAGCCCGGCCGGGCCCTGTTACGAATCCGGAACGACGAGGCCGACTTCGCATTCGTCGCGCACCTCTCCCACCCCGACGACCTGGGGGAGCGCCGGGCCCTGTTCCGGGCCCTGCGCTCCCGGTTCGGAACCCGCCGGGAGCGCTGGTTCCCCTGGCTGTTCGCCGCCGGGCCGCGGGTGTGCGAAGCCTACGAGGCGCTCCGGTACCTGATCGAGCGCTGCCAGGAGGCGCGGAACCGGGAGCCCCGGGCCGCCTGAGGCCCGGCGCGCCCGGCCGGGGGCCCAAGGTCCTCGGCACCGGGAACCGGGGTTCCCAACCGGGGCCGGTGGCGGTACAGTAGGCGCCACGTCCGAACCCCGGCCCGGAACTCCAACGTGCGGCTGCGAACCGAACGCCGACTGATCCTCGCCCTGCTCCTGTGCTCCCTTCTACCGCTCGCCGTGCTCGGCGGGCTGGGGGCGGTGGGGTTTACCCGGCTGGGAGCCGAGCTGCGGAGCGCCCAGCAGGGGCTGCGCCGCGCCGAGGCGCGCGAAACCGCGGTGGCAGCCGCGTTCCGAGCGACCGACCGGGCCTCGGCCCTGCTCCAGCGGGCGCTGGCGGACGTGCGCAGCCTCGCGGCCCTGCCCCCCTCGCCGCGGGCGTACGAGGAGTTCTGCCGCACCCACCTGGCCCCGGTCCGCACCGCCTCCGGCCGGGACGCCCCCGTGGTCTGGCCCCCCTTGTACCGCCGGGCCGGGTACGCCCCCTTGGCGCCGAGGGCCGGCTTCGTCTCCGCCCCGTTCGCGCTCCCCACCCCCGTGCCCCCCGAACCGCCGGGCCCTGGCGACGATCTGCCGGCAGGGGGCCGGATCCGGGTCGTGGCGGGCCGAGCCCCTGAGGGGCGGCTCCCCCGGGTCGAGCGGCTGGTCGCCGAGGTGTGGCGGTTCGATCTCCCCGATCCCGGCCGGGTGTGGGCGGAGCTCGACCTCCGGCACCTGGAGCACGCCCTCGGCGCCTCCCGGGGCCGAATCGGTCTCGTGCTGTTCGACGCCGCCGGGAATCCGTGCTGGTTGGGCTCGCTGGAGCCCCCCGCGGAGGTGGTGACCCGGCTGACCGGCCCGGCCGCCTCCGGCCCCGAGTCCATGCGGGCGGGGGCCGTGGAGTGGGTGCAGGCGGGCGGTCAGGGGCTCGCCCTGGCCGCGTTCAACCCCTTCCCCGGCACCGCCCAGGCCAAACCCGCCGGGTTCGTGCTGGCCGCACCCGCCTCGGTGCCGCCCCCGGCCTCGGACCGGGCCCTGGAGGACCTGGCCCGCCGTTACGCCGGGTACGCGGGCCTGCTGACCCTGGCGACCGGCTTGGTGATCGCGGTGGTGGCCGTGCTGGTGGGCCGGCGGGCCGTCCGGCCCTGGGTCCGGCTCAGGGAGCGGCTGTCGGCGTTCGCACCGGAGCGGGTCGAGGAGACCGACGAGGTGTCGGCCATCGCCGACACCGTGGATCACCTGGCCCAGGAGATGCGGCGCAGTGCCGGCCGGCTGCGGGAGACCGAGAGCCGGCTCGGGGAGTTCCTGGAGATGACACCGGACGGCATCGGGGTGTTCGAATCCACGGGCCGTGTCCTCCACGCCAACCGGGCCCTGTGCCAGATGCTCCGGCGCCCCCCCCGGCAGATGCAGGACCTGAGCGTCTCGGAGGTCCTGGAGGAACCCCGGGCCTGGCCCGCCCTGTTGGCCCGCCTGCGCCAGAGCAACCGGCTGCGCAACTACGAGCTGCCCCTCCGCCGGGCCGACGGCACCCGGATCGACGCCCTGTGGAGCGCCCGGCTGGCCCTTGTAGAGGGCCGGGAGCAGATCGAGGCGGTCATCCGGGACGTGTCGGAGATCAAGGAGGCCCAGGAGCGCGACCGCGAGAAGACCGAGACCCTGTTCCGGGTGTACGGGGAGCTCCACCGGGCGCGGGAGGCCCTGCGGCAGGCGTACCAGAAGGCCGAGGAGACGGTCCACGCCCGCACCAAGGAGCTGGAGGCCTCGTACCAGACCCTCCAGGCCACCGAACGGGTCCGCACCGAGTTCCTCATGCAGATGAGCCACGAGCTGCGCACCCCCTTGAACTGCATCATCGGCTACTCCGAGGCCATGATCCAGGGGCTCGACGGCCCCCTGACCCCGGACCAGGCCCAGAGCCTGGCGCGCATCGCGGACAGCGGACGCCGGCTGCTTCGCCTGATCGAGAACATCCTGGACCTCTCGCGGATCGAGGCCGGCCGGCTGGAGATCGCGCCGTGCCCCGTGCGGGTGGAGACCGTGGCCGAGGCCGTGCTCCACCAGGCCCGGACCCTGGTGGGGGATCGGCCGGTGGCCCTGGAGTTCCGTACCCATCCCCACACGCCCCAGGCCTGGGCCGACCCGGACCGGCTCACCCAGGTCCTGTTCAACCTGGTGGGCAACGCCATCAAGTTCACCTCCCAGGGCCGGGTGTGGGTGGAGATCCGGCCGGCCGGGGCCGGGCGGGTCGAGGTGGGGGTCGGGGACACCGGGCCCGGCATCGCCCCGGACGACCGGGAGCGAATCTTCCAGAAGTTCGTGCGGGGGGCCGCCGCGGGGGCCGACGGCGCCGGCCTGGGGCTGGCGATCTGCCGGGAGTTGGTGGAGCGCATGGGCGGCACCATCTGGGTGGAGAGCGAGCCGGGCCGGGGCAGCACGTTCCGGTTCGTGTTGCCGGCGGCCGACGCCCCGATTGACGCCGACGGCCGCGCATCCGTATGATCGCCGACCTCTTCTCGGAGCCGACACCATGCAGATCGATCCCAACCGCTTCATCTACAACCCGGCGCTGCGCACCGACCGCAGGGTGCTCGTGACCGGCGGGGCCGGGTTCCTGGGCTCGCACCTGTGCGAGGCCCTGCTGGCACGGGGCAAGGAGGTCCTGTGCCTCGACAACTACTTCACGGGCCGCAAGCAGAACATCGCCCACCTCACGGCCCATCCCGGTTTCGAGCTGCTGCGCCACGACATCACCCACCCCCTGTTCGTGGAGGTGGACCAGATCTACAACCTGGCGTGCCCGGCCTCACCGGTGCACTACCAGTACAACCCGGTGAAGACGATCAAGACGAGCATCCTGGGTGCGATCCACACCCTGGGGCTCGCCAAGCGGGTCAAGGCCCGGATCCTCCAGGCCTCGACCAGCGAGGTGTACGGCAACCCCACGGTGCACCCCCAGCCGGAGACCTACTGGGGCCACGTGAACCCGATCGGGGTCCGCAGCTGCTACGACGAGGGCAAGAGGGCCGCCGAGTGCCTGTTCATGGACTACCACCGCCAGAACGGCGTGGACGTGCGGATCGCCAGGATCTTCAACACCTACGGCCCCCGCATGCTCCCCGACGACGGACGGGTGGTGTCGAACTTCGTGGTGCAGGCCCTGCGGGGGCAGCCCCTCACGGTGTACGGGGACGGCTCTCAGACCCGCAGCTTCTGCTACGTGGACGACCTCGTGGACGGTCTGATCCGGCTCATGGGGCAGGACGGCTTCGTAGGCCCCGTGAACCTGGGCAACCCCGAGGAGTTCACGATTCTGGAGCTGGCCGAGCTGGTGCGGGAGATGACCGGGTCCCGGGCCGAGATCCGGTTCCTGCCCCTGCCGGCCGACGACCCGGTGCAGCGTCGGCCCGACATCGCCCTGGCCCGGGAGAGGCTGGGCTGGGAGCCCAAGGTGCCCCTGCGGGAGGGGCTTCGGCGCACCATCGACTACTTCGACGACTGGCTGCGGGAGAACCCCTTGGACGGGCCGCGAACGCCGCCCGAGGCATAGGGGGAGAGTTTCCCAGCGGGCCCAAGGCCCAAAAGGACGATAGCCATGGCAGAATCCGTGCTGGTAGCCGGAGGGGCCGGGTACATCGGCTCCCATGCGGCGAAGCTCCTGGCCCAGCGGGGCTTTCACCCGGTGGTGGTGGACAATCTGGAGCGGGGCCACCGTTGGGCGGCCCGGTGGGGGACGTTCGTGGAGGCCGACCTGGCCGACCGCGAGGCGGTGCGGGCGGTTCTGCTGGAGCACCGGATCCGGGCGGTGATGCACTTCGCGGCCTACGCCTACGTGGCCGAGTCGGTCCGGGACCCGGGCCCCTATTACCGCAACAACGTGGCCACCACCCTGGCCCTGCTGGAGACCATGAAGGAGGTGGAGAGCGAGTTCTTCATCTTCTCGTCGACCTGTGCCACCTACGGCGAGCCGGAGCGGGTCCCGATCCCGGAGGACCACCCCCAGCGGCCCATCAACCCCTACGGCCGCACCAAGCTCGTGGTGGAGCAGATGCTCGCCGACTTCGAGGCCGCCTATGGCCTTCGCCACGTGAACCTGCGGTACTTCAACGCGGCCGGCGCCGACCCGGACGGCGAGATCGGCGAGGCCCACGACCCCGAGACCCACCTGATTCCGCTGGTGCTGGAGGTGGCCCTGGGCACCCGACCCCACATCGCGGTGTTCGGCACCGACTACCCCACCCCCGACGGCACGTGCGTGCGCGACTACATCCACGTGACCGACCTGGCCGAGGCCCACGTGCTGGCCCTGGAGCACCTGCTCTCCGGCGGACAGAGCCGGGCCTACAACCTGGGGAACGGCACCGGATACTCGGTGCGGCAGGTGATCGACGAGGCCCGGAAGGTCACCGGCCGGGAGATCCCGGTTCTGGAGGCCCGCCGCCGGTGGGGCGACCCGGCCGTGCTGGTGGGATCGAGCGACCGGATCCGCTCGGAGCTCGGGTGGACGCCCCGATACCCCGGGCTCGACACGATCCTGGAGACGGCCTGGAACTGGCACCGCAACGGCCCGCCCGGGTGACGACGGGGCCGCCCCGGCCTACTCCTCCTTCCGTCCCAGCTCCTCGAGCAGCCGGCCCGCGTCGAACGCCCACGAGCCCTTCTTCTCGGCCTCCAGGGCCTCCTGGAGCAGCGCCCGGGCCCGTTCCTTCTGCCCCAGCCGCGCCAAGGCCGCTCCCAGGTGGTATGCCACCTCGGGGTTGTCCGGCAGCCGCTCCCGGGCCTTCTCGAACTGCCGGCGGGCCCGCTCGAACGCCCCCTGGCGGTAGAACACCCAGCCCAGGGTGTCGGCCGTGAACGGGTTGTCGGGCGCCTCCTCCACCGCGATCTCGGCCAACCGCTGGGCCTCGGGCAGGGTCTCGTCCTTCTCGGCCAGGATCATGGCCAGGTTGTTGGCGGCCACGGGGTGGCGGGGCGCCACGGCCAGGATCCTGCGGTACAGGTCCCGGGCTTGGTCCCGCTCGCCCAGGGACTCGCGAATCGTCGCCAGCAGAAGCAGGCTCGACACACGCTTCGGTTGGACCTGGAGCGCCTTTTCGAGGGCAGCGATCGCCTCCTGGGCCCTGCCCTGGCTCATGCGGAACCGGGCCTCCAGTTCCCGGGTCTCCACCGCGTCCGGGGCCGCCTCGAGGCTCCGGCGCAGATACGCCTCCGCGGCCTTCTCATCGCCCCGGCTCATGGCGTGCACGGCCAGCGCGTTCAGGACCGGCGGCACCTCGCCGTTCGCCCGCAGGAACGCCTCCCCCACCCGGCGCACCTCGTCGTGACGGCCCAGCCGGTCGAGCAGCGCCATCTCCCGCAGGACCGGCTCGAGGGCCGAGGGCTCCCCCTTGCGGGCCGCCTCGTAGGCCGCCACCGCGTCGGGCCCCCGGCCCTGGGCCTCCAGGGCCTGGGCGAGCCGCAGACGCAGGCGCGGATCGTCCGGCTTGTCCTTCAGCAGCGCCCGGAGCTCCTTCTCGGCCTGCTTGGCCTTGCCCTCCACCAGCAGCGCCACGGCCCCGAGCTCCCGGGCCGTGCGGTCGTCGGGCCGGACCCGCAGGACCCGCTCGGCGGCCTGCCGGGCCTCCTGCCCGTCTCCCAGCTCCAAGGCCACCTTGGCCAGATCCAGGTTGGCGAAGTAGTGTCCCGGCACCACCGCCAGCACCCTCTGGTACGCCTCGCGCGCCTTCTGCCACTGCCGCTCGATGGCGTAGGCCTTGCCCAGGAAGAGGTTCCCGTTCACCGAGTCCGGGGCCTCGGCCACGATCCCCTCCAGGGCCTCCCGGGCCTCGGCCACCCGCCCCCGGGCCAGATCCAGCCGGGCCTGGAGCAGCCGCACGTTGCGGTCGGTGGGGGAGCGCTTCGCCAGGTCCCGGATCAACGGCTCGGCCCGGTCCGGGTCGCCCGACAGCAGATAGAGGTTGGCCAGCCTCAGGAGCACCGCCGGGTTGCCCGGGGCGAGCGCCCGAAGCTCCTCCAACGTCTCCCGGGCCCGGGCCAGGTCTCCGATCACCGAGTAGAACCCCGAGAGCGCGGCCAGGGCCCGGGTGCGGCGGGCCTGGTCGTCCCCGGCCTCCCGGAGCGCCGTTCGAAGGAGGTCCTCGGCGGCCGTCCGGTCCCCCCGCCGCAGCCGGTACAGTGCCACGGCCTCCAGCTTCTCGGGGTTGCCCTCGGCCAGGTTCCGCACCTCCTCCATCAGGGCGTCGGCCTCTTCGAACCGGTCCTGACCGGCCAACAGGTTGGCCAACGCCACCCGCAGGGAGGAGGACGGCGGGATCTGATCGAGCCCCTTTCGCAGCACCGTCTCGGCACCCTCCCGGTCCCCGGCCGCGAGCCGGATCCGGGCGGCCTCGAGCCACAGGGGCTCCCGGTCGGGGGCCCGCTTCAACGCCTGGTCCAGGGCTTCGGACGCCTCGGCCCACGACTTCTCGGCCGCCCGGGCCCGCCCCAGCACCAGCCAGGGCTCGAACCGCTCCGGCAGCAGCTCCGCGGCCTTCGACGCGTGGTCGGCCGCGTCCGAGAACCGCCGGGCCGCCAGGTAGAACCGGGCCACCTTGAGCCGGGCCTCCCCGTCGTCCGGGTCGAGGCTCACCACCTCCCGGAACTCCCGGAAGGCACCCGCCCCGTCTCCCTGGGCCAGGAGGGCCTCGGCCAGCTTCCGGTGGGCCTTCACGTTGGCCGGATCGGCCTGCACCGCGCTGCGGAGCTCCAGGGTCGCCTCGGTCGTCTTGCCCTCGGAGAGGTAGGTCTCGGCCCGCCGCAGGTGCTCGGCCGCCCGCTCCGGATCGGCGGCCCAGGCGGTCGCCACGGCCCCCCACACCCACACGGCCACGAGAAGGAGTCCATATTTTCCTTGACGCTTCAGGAGTAATCCGCTACTCATTTACGGCCTCGTCTACTCAACAATCGAAAGGAGAAACCCCATGTCGTGGAAGCCCGAAACCCTAGCGGTCCACGCCGGGCAGGCCCCCGACCCCACGACCGGGAGCCGTGCGGTCCCGATCTACCAGACAACCAGCTACGTGTTCAAGAACGCCGAGCACGCGGCCAGCTTGTTCGCGCTCCAGGAGTTCGGGAACATCTACACCCGGATCATGAACCCGACCACCGACGTGTTCGAGCAGCGCATGGCCGCCCTCGAAGGGGGCACGGGCGCCCTGGCCGTGGCGTCGGGCCAGGCGGCCGAGACCCTGGCCCTGTCGTGCATCGTGGAGGCCGGTTACGAGGTCGTGGCCTCCACCAGCCTCTACGGCGGCACGTACACGTTGCTCCACTACACCCTGCCCAAGCTGGGGATCCGCGTGCGGTTCGTGGACCCCCGGGATCCCGAGAACTTCCGCCGGGCCATCACCGACCGCACCCGGGCCGTGTACGCCGAGGCCGTCGGCAACCCCAAGCTGGACACCCTGGACATCTCGGCGGTGGCCGAGATCGCCCACGAGGCCGGGATACCCCTGGTGGTGGACAATACCATGCCCACCGCCTACCTGCTGCGCCCCCTGGACCACGGCGCCGACGTGGTGGTGGCCTCGGCCACGAAGTTCGTGGGCGGCCACGGCACCTCGATCGGCGGCATCATCGTGGACGGGGGGAGGTTCGACTGGGGCAACGGCAAGTTCCCCCACTTCTCCCAGCCCGACCCCAGCTACCACGGGCTCAACTTCTGGGAGACCTTCGGGGACTTCCCGGGGCTCGGGAACGTGGCGTTCATCATCAAGTGCCGCGTCCAGTGGCTGCGGGACACCGGGGCCTGCCTGAGCCCGTTCAACTCGTTCCTGTTCCTCCAGGGGTTGGAGACCCTGCCCCTCCGGATGGAGCGCCACTCGGAGAACGCCATGGCCGTGGCCCGGTTCCTGGAGTCGCACCCCCTGGTGAAGTGGGTGAGCTACCCGGGGCTGGAAAGCCACCCGAGCCACGAGACCGCCCGCAAGTACCACCACCGGGGCCTGTACGGCGCGATCCTCGGGTTCGGGATCCAGGGGGGGCTCGAGGCCGGCAAACGGTTCATCGACAACGTGAAGCTGTTCAGCCACCTCGCGAACATCGGCGACGCCAAGAGCCTGGCCATCCACCCCGCGTCCACCACCCACTCCCAGCTCTCCCCCGAGGAGCAAGAGGCCGCCGGGGTGAGCCCGGACTTCGTCCGGCTCTCCGTGGGCATCGAGCACATCGACGACATCCTCGAGGACCTGGATCAGGCCCTGCGGGCCGCCGTGGGCTGAGGGCGGCGGCAGCCGCAAAAAAACCGGCGGCCCGGGAATTCGCCGTTCCCGGGCCGCCGGTCGCTTTTTGGGGGGAGGGGGCGCAGACCCTGCTACAGGCGACGCTTCACGTCGGCCAGGGCCTGGAGCTTGTACTCCTCGGCCTCCACGAACAGCCGGGCCCGCTCCCGCACCAGCATCTCCTTGAACGACTCGGTCTTGATCGAGGGCAGGTTGATGTCCACGCTCAGCATGGCGGCCCGCAGGGCGGCCTCGGCCACGTAGGCGCCCACCCCCACGTCCGAGATCGCCCCCTTGTTCCCCACGGGCGCGAGCCTGGCGGCCATCTTCAGGATCTCGAGGCACACCTTGCAGATCTCCAGGGGAACCTGGGAGGCGTTCTGGGCCGCCTTCTCCATGGCCTCGTCCTTGGCCCGGTGCTGCTCCTCGGTGTCGGTGGGCATGCGCCAGGCCTTCATGAAGATCTCGAACGCCTCCATGTCCCGGGCCGTCAGGGCCTTGAGGTCCTCGATGGCCTTGGCGCATCCGTCGGCCACCTCCTGGGCCAGGTCCTGCACGTCCTCGTACCCCTTCTTTCCGAGGGTCAGGTTCGCCACCATGCTCACCATGGCCGCGGCGTTGGCCGCGACCACGGCGCTCACGCTCCCTCCGCCGGGGGTGGGGCTCTTGGAAGCGGCCTCGGCCAGGTACTCGTTCAGGCTCTTCGCATAGATCGACATGGCTCCCCTCCCTCGCCTCAGGCGAGTCCCTTCTGCAGTTTCAGGGCCTTGACCGTGTTGCCCATGATGATCGTGGTGGTCAGGCTGCCCACCCCGCCCGGAACCGGGGTGATGGCGCCGGCCACCTCCTTGGCGGCCTCGAAGTCCACGTCGCCGGTGATGGAGCCGTCGGGCTTCTCGTTGATGGCCGCGTCGATCACCACGGCGCCCGGGGAGATCATGTCGGCCTTGATCAGGTGGTCGGCCCCGGCCCCGGCGGCCGCCACCAGGATCTCGGCCCACCGGCAGGCCCCGGCCAGGTCCTGGGTGCGGCTGTGGCACACGGTGACCGTGGCGTCGCGGCCCTTCTGGAGCAGCAGCATGGCCAGGGGCCGCCCCACGGTGTCGCCCCGGCCCACCACCGTGACGCGCTTGCCCTTGATCTCCACGCCGGAGCGCTGGATCAGCTCGATGCACGAAAGCGGGGTGGCCGGCACCAGGGCCAGGTCCTCCTGGCCGCCGAGCACGTACCCCCGGTTCACGGCGGTGACCCCGTCCACGTCCTTGGCCGGGGCGATCGCGTTCATGACCCTGGCCTTGTCGATGTGGGCCGGCAGCGGCAGCTCCACCAGGATGCCGTGCACGTCCGGATCGGCGTTGAGCTTCTCCACCAGGCCCACCACCTCGACCTCGGGGGTGTCGGCGGCGAGCTCGTGCACCTCGACCACCACGCCCACCTTCTCACCCGTCTTCACCTTGTTGCGGGCGTACCACACGCTGCCCGGGTCGTCGCCCACCAGGACCACCGAGAGCTTGGGCACGATCCCCTTGGCCTTCAGGCTCTCCACCTCCTGAGCCAGCTCGGCCCGGATCTCCTCGGCGATGGGTCCTCCCTTGATGATCTTCGCGGCCATGGCTTCCTCCCTTCGCAATCCTCATGGAAAAACGCCCCGCCAGGGGCCCGAATCCGCCGTAAGAAAACACACCCCCACCCCGGTGTCAAGCGCCGCCGAAACGCCTTTTGGGTTGGCTCCTTCCCGGCGATCTCCTACACTTTTCGCTCCCCGATTCTCCGGACGGAGGCTTCCCATGACCGTTCACCTGCACATCGACCCCTGGAACGGCGCGGCCGGAGACATGCTCCTGGCCGCCCTGGTGGACGCCGGAGCCGGCGTGGAGGCGGTGATGTCGGCCGTGACCGCGGTGCGGGTGCCCGGCGTGGACCGGGTGGAGCTCTCCTTTCCCGCCGTGGAGTCCCACGGCCTGGCGGGCCGGGCCCTGCGGGTGTCGGTGCACCCCGAGGCCCAGCCCCCCCACCGGTCGGCGTCGGAGCTACGCCAGGCCGTCGAGGAGGCGCCGCTGCCCGAGCCGGTGCGGGCCCGGGCCCTGTCCGGCCTGGACCTGCTCGCCCGGGCCGAGGCGACGGTCCACGGGGTGGAGCCCGAGCAGGTGCACTTCCACGAGATCGGGGGCGTGGACACGGTGATCGATCTGGTGGGGGTGGCGGCCGCGCTCGAACACCTGGGCGTGGGCAGCGCCACCTGCGGCGAGCTGCCCCTGGGGGGCGGGTCGATCCGCTGCAGCCACGGCACCCTTCCCTCCCCGGCCCCGGCCACCCTCCAGATCCTCCGGGGCGCCCGGGTCCGGGGGGTGGACCTCGCCATGGAGACCGTGACCCCCACCGGGGCCGCCCTGATCCGCACCACGGCCGACGCCTTCGGCCCCGCACCGGCCATGGACCTCGTGGCGGTCGGCACGGGGTTCGGCACGCTTCGGGTGCCCGACCGCCCCAATTGCCTTCGGGTCTGGCTCGGGCGGCCCCCCAGGGACGAGGCCCCCGAGGAGGTGATCCTCCTGGAGGCGAACCTCGACGACCTGACGGGGGAACTCCTTGGCCCCCTGATCCCCCAACTGCTCGAGGCGGGCGCGCTGGACGCGTGGATCACCCCGACCCTGATGAAGAAGGGCCGTCCGGGCCACGTGGTGTCGGCCCTGTGCGCCCCCGACCGGGTCGGGGCCGTGGAGGAGGTGTTTTGGCGCGAGACCTCCACCCTGGGCGTGCGCCGGGCCCGGTGGGAGCGCACCTGCCTCGAACGCTCATGGGAGGCCGTGGCCACCCCGTGGGGCCGGGTGCGGGTCAAGGTCGGGTACCGGGATGGCGTGGTGGTCCAGCGGGCCCCGGAGTTCGAGGACTGCCTCGCCGCGGCCCGGGAGGCCGGCGTGCCGCTCAAGGAGGTGTACGCCGCCGTATGGAGGTGCATGGGTGACGGATTGACAACGGGCGCAAGGCCGGTATCCTGACCAAAACATCGTTTCTGCCCCTCCCAGCCACCAGCAACTCCACCATGCCCCAAAAGGCTTGGCGGCAGCCCGGGAGCCGCCCCAACCGCCGACCGTAGACCGCTGTCGTGAAGGAGGCCGACCGTGCGCATCCTGTTCGTGGAACCGTGCCCCCCCCGCCCCCACGTGTTCAGCCGAATCCGCCTGCCCCGCCTCGGCCCGGTGCTCCTGGCCACGATCCTCCGCGATCGGGGGCACGAGACCCGGGTGGTGGTGGAGGAGGTCCGCCCCCTGCGCGATGAGGACCTGGAGTGGGCCGACGTGGTGGGGATCTCGTCCCTGACCACGACGGCCGCCCGGGCCTACCACTGGGCCGACCGGGCCCGAAGCCGCGGCAAGTTCGTGTTCATGGGCGGCCCCCACCCCACGTTCCTGCCGGACGAGGCCCTGGACCATGCGGACGCGGTAGTCCGCGGGGAGGGGGACGTGACCGTGCCGGAGCTTGTGGCGGCCCTGGAGGAGGGCCGCGGGTTCGGGGAGATCGCCGGGGTTTCGTTCCGTGCGGACGGCGTGACCGTGCACACGCCGGACCGGCCCCTGATCGAGGACCTGGACGGGCTGCCCACCCCGGACTTCTCCCTGGTGGAGAACTGGAGCGGCCGGCGGGTGACCCCGGTGTCCACCAGCCGGGGCTGCCCGTTCCGGTGCCGGTTCTGCTCGGTGATCCCCATGTTCGGGGCCCGGTATCGGTTCCAGTCGGCCCGCAGGGTGCTCGAGGACCTCGAGGCGTACTCGCGCACCACGGACCACGTGTTCTTCTGCGACGACAACTTCGCCGCGAACCGCCGCCGCACCCGCGAGATCTGCGAGGGCATCCTCGAGCGTGGATTCCCGCTGGAGTGGTCGGCCCAGGTCCGGGTGGACCTGGCCCGGGACCGGGACCTGGTCCGCCTCATGGCCCGGGCCGGCTGCTGGTGCGTGTTCGTGGGCCTCGAGTCGGTGAACCCTCGCACCCTGGAGGCCTACGACAAGCGGCAGACCGTGGACGACATCCGCAAGGCGGTGGCCACGTTCCGGCAGGCCGGGATCTGGGTCCACGGCATGTTCGTGCTGGGGGCCGACACGGACGACCCGGACACGGTGCGCCAGACGGTGCGATTTGCCCGGGAGGCGGGCATCGAGACCGTGCAGTTCCTGGCCCTCACCCCCACCCCGGGCACGGGCCTGTACGACGACATGGTGGCCCAGGGCCGGATCCTGACCCGGCGCTGGGACCTGTACGACGGCCACCACGTGGTGTTCGAGCCGGCCCAGTTCACCGCCCCGGAGCTCCAGCGGGAGATCACGCGGGCCACCGTGCGCTTCTATAGCCTTCGCCGGGTCACCCAGGCGGCCCTGAGGGCCCGGTGGCTCGAGGCCGCGGTGGCGCTGCACGCCTGGCACCACGCCCGACAGTTCCGGCGCAGGGAGCGGCCCTTCGCCCGGGACCTGCGGCTGCACCTGGTGCACCACCGGGCGGGCCTGCGCGAGATCCTCGGCAGCCGCCGGGTGCGGCGGCTGGCCCTGCCGACCCTGGGGGTCCCGCCCGAGCAGCTCCGTCTGCTGCGTCGCATCGCCGAGGGGCTTCGCCTGCAGATCGTGGAGATGGCCGAGTCTCCCGAGGCCCTGCTGCGGCGCCTGGCGACCCCCCCGGCCCCGGCCGACGTGGTGGTGGTGCCCGCCCGGCCCGACCTGCTGCCCGCCGGCAGCCGCACGGGCGACCTGTGGACCACCCGGATCGGTCACGTGCCGGTACTCGGGCTCCCCTCGGACCCGGCCGCGTTTCGAAGGGCGTGCCGGAACCTGGCCCTGGGGCTGGCGCGGAGCGCCCGGCGAGGGCTCCGGGCCTACCGCAGGGCGGTGGCAGCCCCTCGCACCGGCCGGGGCCGGGGCGTTTGACACGGTTTCCGCAGCCCTCCTAGAATCCCGTAACCTTTGCGCCGCGGGGCCCATCCAACGGGGGAGCGCGCCATGGGATCGGGCATCCGAAACTGGCCGGCCCAGGACCGGCCCCGGGAGAAGCTGCTCGGCCGGGGCGCCGAGGCCCTGACCGACCCGGAACTCCTGGCGATTCTCCTGCGTACCGGCACCGGGGGAGAGAGCGCGGTGGATCTGGCCCGCCGCCTGTGGGCCGACTACGGGGGCGCGTGGCACCGGCTCGCCGCGGCCGCGCCGGGGGAGTTGGCGGCCCGGCCGGGACTGGGGCCGGCCAAGGCCTCTGCCGTGCTCGCGGCCCTCGAGATCGGTCGCCGCATGGCCGGGCGGCCCCTGACCCTGCGGGAGCCGTTCCGGGCGAGCCGCCAGGTGTACGACCACTTCGCCCCCCGGCTGCGCGGGCTTCCCAAGGAGCGGTTCTACTGCCTGCTGCTCGACGCGCGCAACCGGCTGCTGCGGGAGGAGCGGGTGAGCGAGGGCACCCTGACCCAGAGCCTGGTCCATCCCCGGGAGGCGTTTCGGGCGGCGGTGCGCGAGGCCGCGTCTGCCGTGATCTTTGCCCACAACCACCCGAGCGGCGACCCCAGCCCGAGCGGGGACGACCGGGAGCTGACCCGGCGGCTGTGGGAGGCGGGGCGGGTGCTCGGCATCCGGGTGCTCGACCACGTGATCGTTGGGGAGGGGCGTTTCTACAGCTTCGCCGACGAGGGGGAGTTCCCCCCCGTCTGAACGAGCCGCCCCCACGGACGGTTCTCCCCCATCCTCCTGAGAGAAAGGACGGTCCAGGGTCCATGCTTCGTTTCCGCATCCGGTGGCTCGCCATCGTTCTGCTGCTGGTTCCCGGGTGGGCCGGGGCCGGGGACACCCGGGTCGTGGTCCTCCCCTTCGAGGTGTACAACGCGCCGGACCTGGAGCCCCTGAGGCCGGGCCTGGAGGCCATGCTGGCCGGCAGGCTGGACGGGCCGGGCTACTCGGTCGTCCAGGGGGCCGAACCCCGACCGTCGGACTGGACCGTGCGGACCACCATCACCCGCCTCGGGTCCACCTACAGCGTGGACGGAGCGCTGGTCCCGTCGGCCGAGAGCCCGGCCGAGGGGGCTCGCTCGTACCGCACGGTGGGGGCTCCGGACGAGATCCTGCCGGCCCTGGAGGCCCTGGCCCAGGAACTCAGGGCCCATCTCACCCGAAACCTCCCCGCGCCGGCCCCGGCCGCCCCGACCCCGGCTCGGGTCCCCCGTGAGCCCCCCCCTGCCGCGGCACCGGCCCCCCCGACCACCCAGCCGGCTGCCGCGCCCCCGACGTCGGGGATCCAGGCCGCCGTGGCCTCGCCCCGGGTGGGCCCCCTGGTCGACGGCAACGCCCTGGGGCTCGCGGCGGCCGACCTGGACAGCGACGGAACCACGGAGATCGTGGTCCTGGGCGACCAGGTCCTGACCGGATACCGGGACACGGGGACCCGGTTCGAGCGACTCTGGGAGGTGCCGGTGCCCCCGGGCATCACCCCCGCGTGCATCTCGGCCGCGGACCTGGACGGCAACGGCCGGCCGGAGCTGTTCGTGGCGGGCATGAACGGCACCCAGCCCACCAGCCAGGCCCTGGAGTGGTTCGGGTCGGCCCTGGCCTCCAAGGGCGAACGGATCCCCGGCTTCGCCCGGGCGGCCGACCCCTCGGCCCCGGTGGTGCTCGTGGCGCCGCGCGGCACGGGCAAGGACCTGTTCTCCGGGCGGATCCGCACGCTTCGGTGGGGTGGGGCCGGATACGTGGCCGGAGACCCGCTCCCCCTCCCGGCCGCCGCGCTGCCGGCCAACGCCGACCGGGTGCGCCTGGCCCCCACGACGCTTGGGTGGGCGGTCACCACCCAGGGGGACCGGCTGCGGCTGTACGACGACCAGGGGAACCAGATCTTCGAGAGCGCCGACGCGGTGAAGGGGAGCCGGGTGGCCCTGCAGGGCGAGGAACGGATCCGGGACTACCAGGACCAGGACTTCTACCGGGTGCACGGCCGCACCCTCTCGCGCCTCTCCCCGGGGAACGCACCGGAGTTCGTGCTGTTCAAGAACTACGGGAGCCTCTCCCGGGTGTTCCGGCGCATCGCCTCGTACTCCCACGCCCAGCTCCTGGTGTGGCGGTGGGACGGGCTCACCATGGTGCCGGTGGCCGAGGGCCCCAAGGTGCCGGGAGCCCTGGTGGACCTGGACTGGGACCCCGCCTCCCCCGGCCAGCGGGTGTACGCCCTGCTGGTCCAGAGCGAGGGAACCCTGTTCCGGAAGGACCGCCACCGGATCCTGGTGTACGAGTTCCGTTAGGAGGCCAGGAGGCTGGGACGCCAGAAGGCTTGAAAACCGATCTGACTCCCAAGCGCTCTAAACATCACTGCGCCTCTTTGACGCCACCTCACGGCGCGGGGGGCATGGGGCCTGTTGGAGCGCCGGGCGTGGCTCCTACCGTCGCTGCATCCGCAGGGGCCTGAAGGGGCTTCCCAGTAATTTCGGTCGTCGGTCGGTGGTCAAGAAGCCGCAAGCCCTTGGGCATACGCCGGAACCTCGGGGGGAACTGCCCTGGGGTGCGGGCACCACGGACTTGACAGGGGCCTTCCGGCCCGTATAATAGCGGCCCTTCTGGCGGTGTAGCTCAGCTGGTCAGAGCAGGCGGCTCATATCCGCCGAGTCCGGGGTTCAAGTCCCTGCACCGCCACCACGGAATGAAGGCGCCCCAGCGGCCACGGCCGCCGGGGCGTTTCTCTTCGCCCCCTTCCATGTAACTTCCGCTAGGACGCTGGGAGGCTTGAAAACCTACCGGATTCCCACACGTTCTAAGCATCACCATGCCTCTTCGCCTCCACCCCTTCGCCTCCACCCCATGATCCGGGGGGCGTGGGGCCTGCTGGAGAGCCCGCCCGTCTAACGGGCCGAGCTAGCCGGAATTTCTCTAGTTTCTAGTCTCTAGCTCGCCCCGGACCAACGCACGTTACCCTTCTCCGTTGTAGGGCCACGCAGCGGCCGATGGGGGCTTCCCCCTACGCGTCGTCCCCGAGCACCCGTCGGACCTCGGCGGCGAGCTGGCTCGGCGAGACCGGTTTCGGCACCACCACGGCCACCCCTGCCTCGGCGAGGGCCCGAGGGGTCACCGCAGCCGAGTACCCCGTGCACAGGACGACCGGCAGGTCCGGCCGGACCCCGTGGGCCCAACGGGCCAGCGCCAGGCCGGTGCACTCCGGCATGGTCTGGTCGGTGAGGAGCAGGTCGTACCCCCTGGCGTTCCTCTCCAGCCGCGACCGAGCCTCGGCAGGAGAGACCACCGCCTCCACCTCGTACCCCAAGGCCTCGAGGGTCTGGGAGAGGAAGTCGGCCACCTCGAGCTCGTCGTCCACCACCAGGATCCTCTCCCCCTGTCCCCGGGGGGGCACCTGCCGCCGGGGTTCCTTCTTCCTCGACGGCGACGCGGGCTCCGGCCCCTCCTTCGCCGGCAGATACACCCGAAACGTGGTGCCCTCGCCCGGCCGGGACTCCACCCGGACCGTGCCGCCGTGGGCCTGCACGATCCCATGCACCGCCGCCAGCCCGAGGCCCGTGCCCTTGCCCACCTCCTTCGTGGTGAAGAACGGCTCGAAGATCCGGTCGAGCACCTCGGCCGGCATGCCGCATCCCTCGTCGGTCACCCGGATCCGCAGGTAACGGCCGGTCGGGAGCTCCGGATCCCCGGCGGACACCCAGTGTTCCTCCAGGACCATCTCAAGGGTCCCGCCGTCCGGCTCCATGGCGTGCCAGGCGTTGGTCGCCAGGTTCATCAGCACCTGCTGGAGCTGGGTCGCGTCGCCCACCACCCAGTCGGACGAGGTCTCGGAGCGCACCTCGAGCCGCACGTGTTTGGGAATGCTGGCCCGCAGTAGCCCCTCGGTCTCCTCCAGCAGGGTCCCGAGCCGCAAGGGGGTGCGCCCCTCCTCCCCCTGGCGGCTGAAGGCCAGGATCTGCTGCACGATCCCGCGGGCCCGCTCGGCCGCCCGCACCACCCGCCGCAGGTTCTTCTCCAGGTGGCTCCCGGGCTCGACCTCCTGCAGGGCCATGTCGGCGTACCCCAGGATCGGGGTCAGGATGTTGTTGAAGTCGTGGGCCACCCCCCCGGCCAGGGTGCCCAAGGCCTCCAGGCGCTGGTTCTGGGCCAGCCGGTTCTCGAACTCCACCTCCCGGGTCACGTCGCGCTTCACCACCACCAGGTTGCGGACCTCGCCCCGCTCGCCCATCACCGGCGACAGCGCGCACTCCTCGTAGTACGCGCTTCCGTCCGCCCTCCGTGCCCGGATCCTTCCGCTCCAGACCTGGCCCCGCTCCGCGGCCTCCCGCAGCTCCTGCACCCTGGGTTCGTCCGCAGGGTACAGCTCGAACAGGCTCACCCCCTCCACCGGCTCGTCCACCCCGCACAGCCTCCGGAACGCCCGGTTGCCGTACAGGACCCGGCCCTCCGGGTCGGTCACCGCGATGCCTTCAACGGCCTGGTCCACGGCCGCGGCCAGCCGCGCCAGCTTCTCGTCGCGCTCTGCGATCTGGGCCAGCATCCGGTTGAAGCCCCGGATCAGGGTTCCCACCTCGTCCCGGCCGCCCCCGGGGATGCGCACCGAGTAGTCCCCGGACGAGGCGACCCGGTCCATGGCGGCGGCCAGCGCCTGGATGGGGCCCGAGATGCGTCTGCGCAGGGGGATCGAGACCAACCACGCCACCAGCACGGCCACCCCCATGACCGCGCCCGCCACCCCCAGCCCCCACCACAGCCGGGCGTGGAGCTCGGCCGTGTCCACCTGGATCACGATGCGCCCCAGGGGCTCTCCCTCGAACGAGACCGTCCGGCCCACCGCCAGGGACCGCTCCGCCCACCACACCCCGTCCCCGTTGGCGCCCCGTGGGGGAGGACGCTCGGCCCGGCCGTACCGGGCGAACACCTCCCCGTGCCGGTCCAGGAGCCAGGCCGCCCGGACCTGGGGTTGGGAGGACAGCGACGCCAGGGTCCGGGCGGCGGCGTCCGGGTCGTCGAACAGCAGGGGAGCCGCGCAGTTGGCCGCCAGCACCTCGGCCAGGGTGCGCAGCCGATCCGAGGCGTGGTCGCGGTACGACCGCACCTCGCGCCAGGCAAACAACCCCACGGCCAGGGCCAGCGAGATCGTGCTCGCGGCCACCACCGCGAGCCCCACCTTCCGCCCCAACGGGAGGTCACGGAAGCGAACCACGACCCGCTCCTTCCTGCCCGACCACCCTCAGCGCCAACCGCAACACCTCGGCGCTGATCCGAAGACCCGCCGCCCTCACCCGGCCCAGGTTCACCTCGAACCGGATCTTCTCCCCCCGCCGCACGAACCCCACCATGCCCCCGCGGTCCACGAACCCGGGCTGGTCGCTCACCGTGAGCACCGGCCACCCGTCGAGCGCCTCCAGCATCCGTCCCACCGCCGGCACCGTGGCACCCGCCAGGAACACCACCCGGCAGGCCCGGGCGTCCCGGGCCGTCCGAACCCGCACCACCTCCACCGGCCGGCCGTGCACGACGCGGCCGATCAACTCGTTCCACAGCGGCCCGAACGGGTCGTCCCCCCAGATGCCGAACCGGAACGTCCCCGCCGTCGGCGGGTCGTCCCGGGGCCACCGCGCGAACCGCGCCAGATTGTACAGGTAGGCCAGCTTGACCTCCTGCTCCCGGCCGGTGCGCGCCCCCCCCGCAGGGGCGGCCGGCCGGCTCCAGCCTCCCACGAGGGCCGCGACGGCCCAACTCAGAAACCGGCGGCGGCTCATCGGCGCCCCCGGAAACGTGGCCCGAGCCCCCCCGGCGGGGCTACGGCGTCTGCCAGGTGATCCGCACATACGCACCCCGCTCCACCTCGGTGGGGATCGTCTGGATCGCCTTTCCGGGGATGAACTCCAGGTGGGACGGCTCGAGCAGGTTCTGCCCCACCAGGTCCACGCGCCAACCCCGGCCCAGGCGCCGGCCCACCCGGACATCCAGCTCCGTGTACGCGTCCACGCCGTCCTGCTCCAGACCGCCCACGTAACGGCCCCAGAGGTCCAGCTCCCAGCCGCGCCCCAGATCCATCGAGGAGCGCACCGACACCCGGTGCCGAGGGCTCCTGCCCTCCTCGTTCTCGGTGAACACGTCCCTGCTCCCGCCCTTCAGCTGGAGGTCCAGCACCATCCAGGTGTACGCCGCGTAGATGCGCCACCAGTCGGTGGCGAACCAGTCCACCGAGGCCTCGAACCCCACGGAGCGGCCCCGGGCCCGGTTGTCGGTGTTCAGCACCACGGTGCCGTCGGAGGCGACCCGGGGCTCGAACGTGCGCAGGTCCTCGTAGCGGTGCCAGAACCCGGCCAGGTCCACCGAGAGTCTCCGCCCCCACAGGAACCGGATCCCCCCCTCGTGGGCCCACAAGACCTCCCGGTCGAAGTCGTCGGTGCCCTCCAACACCATGCGCACCGGGGTCGGGTTCGGTGCCCCCCCGAACCCGGCCGCCGCGCCTGGCGGCACGAACCCCGACAGGATCCGGCCGTCCGCCTCGGCCCGGCTCGGGGTCCGCACGGCCCGGGACCACGCCGCCCAGACCGCCGCTCCGGACCCCAGCCGGCCGATGGCCCGGGCGGTGGGCTGGAACTCGAGGCCCGTGTACTCGTTGCGTTCCACCTTCGCCCCCAGCAGGAGCCGGATCCGGTCCCCGGCCAGGGACAGCTCGTCCTGGGCGAACCCGCTCCACAGCCGGTCGGTCTCCCGGCTGGACCCGAAGGAGATCACGTCCGACTCGTCGATCCGGTCCCCGGTCCAGCGAAAGCCGACCCCCCACTGGACGTCGTGGAGGTTTCCGAACGAGAACCGGTACTTCAGATCCAGGTCCCAGGTGTCCCGGGTCTCCGTGAGCTGGGGCTCGACGCGCACGGTACGGTCCAGGTACGTGCGCACCGTCAGCTCCGACAGGCCCGGGGAGACGTGGGTCCAGGTCCCGAGCACCCACCCCCCCCGGGTCCTCACCCGATCCCGCACCACCGGCAGCCCCAGCACGTCCTCCGCCCCCAGCACCCTCCGGGTGGCGTCGGCATATGCGATCTCGGCGCCACCGCGGTACACCTCGGTCTGCACCGACCACTTCTGGGCCGTTCCCACCTCGCCGTCGGCCCGGACCCCTCCCCGCAGGCCCTCCCATTCGTCGTCCGCCTCCACCCCCAGGGCGTCGCTTCCGCTGTCGCGCGCGGCGTAGCGCACGTATCCGCGGGCCCACGCCGCCGGCCCGATGGGGCCCCCGTACCGTACGAACCCCTGGCCCCGCTCCTCGGTGCCCCCGAGGCCCTCCACGGTCCACCCCTGGGTCTCGGCGGCCGACTTGGTGATCACGTTGATCACCCCGTTCACCGCGTTGGCCCCCCACGAGGACGCGCCCGGCCCCCGGATCACCTCGATGCGCTCCACGTTCTGCAGGGGCAGATCCTGGGAGTCCCAGTACACCCCGGAGAACAGGGGCGTGTACACCGTGCGGCCGTCCACCATCACCAGGAGCTTGTTGCTGAACCGGTCGTTCCCCCCCCGGATCGTGACCGCCCAGGTGCTCGCGTTGATCCGCGCCACCTCCACCCCGGGCGCCAGGCGCAGGGCCTCGGCCAGGGTGGTGGCCCCGGAGCGTCGGATCTCGTCGCCGGTGATCACGTACACCGCGGCAGGGGTTTCCGAGAGCTTCTGGGGTTTTCGGGAGACCGAGGTGACCTCGACCTCGGAGAGGGCCCGAAGGTCCAAGTCCAGCAGGGACCGGTCCCCGGCCGCGGCGGCCGCGGCCACGCTCAACAGCACGACCCCCACGCCGATCGCCCCCCACCGGACGATGGCAAACCTCACAAGACACCTCCTTTTCCGGGGAGCTCGACAACCGGCCGTTCCGACTCGTCCCCTTCGTATCGGCAGCCGGCGTCTCGGCCTGAACCCCCGGCCGGGGTTCCCGCGAAGGCCCCCGGCTCAAGGTCCGCGGCCCTTCGGTCGATCCTAGCCAGTAACGTTCTCCTCGGCGCGCCGGCCCCCTGCCCGGCCCTGACCCCGGATCCCGGAGGGATGCGTGACGCTTCGTGTCGAACTCAGAAAAGGGGGACTGGAGGCGGTTGCCTTTCTGGACGAAGGCCCCTTCGACCTGGAGGCGGCGACCCAGACGGCCCTCGCCCGGTTGCGGGAGCTGGGCGTCCAGCCCGTGCCGGCGGCGGACCGGGTCCGGATGGCCATGTCCGTGTTCGAAGGGGGCCAGCCGGTGGAGGAAGGCGTGGTGCTGGCCCGGGGCGAGCCGCCCCAGCCGGGGCTGCCGGCCCAGATCCTGCCGTTCTTCCCGGTCCACGACACCCCCCTCGACGAGGGGGACGACCCGTTCGACCGGTACCCACAGAACGTGGTGTACCCCGGAGACCCCCTGCTGCAGAAGACCCCGGCCTCGCCCGGCATCCCCGGCCGCAGCCTGCTGGGAACGCCCATTCCGGCCCAGGACGGCCGCGACGTGCCGGTGGTGCCGGGCGACGGGGTGTCCGAGGCCGGCAACGACAACACGTTCCACGCCCAAACCTACGGGATCGTGCTGTACGACCGGGGCCGGCTGTGGGTCGTCCCCGGTCTGCACGTGTCGGACGACCGAATGGAGGCCCGGCTCACGGTGGTCCCCGACCCCAAGGTGGACGAGGAGACCCAGGTCGAAAAGCTCGTGGAGGCCCTGGCCCAGCTCGGCGTGCGCGCCGGCGTGGACCGGGACGCGCTCGTGCACGCCGTCCGCCAGGCCCGGGGCGCCGGGGCCCCGGTCCCGGACGTGGTGGTGGCCAGGGGCAAGGAGCCCGTGCACGGGCGGGAGGCGGGGTACCGGCTCCTGTTCGACCCGGAGAAGAAGGTCGGGAAGGTCCTGGACGGCGGCCGCATCGACTTCCGGGAGGCCGAGGCGGTGCAGAACGTCCGGCACGGCAACCCCCTGGCCGAGGTGGTCCCGGCCGTGGACCCGGTGGACGGCTACCGGGTCGACGGCACCCGTCTGCGGGCCCGCCTGGAGCGGTTCCAAGGCCTCCGGCCCGGCGACAACACCGAGCCCGACGAGGCCGGCACCCGCATCGTCGCGGCGGCCGACGGGATGATCGTGCTGAAGGGGGGTAAGTTCCACGTGGTGGACGAGTACCTGGTCTCCGACGACGTGGACTACCGCACCGGCAACATCCGGGCCTCGGGGGCCGTGCGGATCCGGGGCGGGGTAAAGCCCGGGTTCCAGGTGGAGGCGGGCAAGGACGTGGAGATCCTCGGCGACGTCGAGACCGCCACGATCCGGGCCGGCGGCCTCGTGATCATCCGGGGGGGGATCGCCGCCGAGGCCACCGTGGTCGGCCGCAAGGGGGTCCGGGCCAAGTACGTGTTGAGCTCGCGCATCGAGAGCGACGGGGACGTAGAGGTGGCGAACTCCATCACCAACTCCCACGTGTACACCCGCGGCAGGGTCCGGGCCCTGTCCGGCCAGGGCGCCCTGTTGGGGGGAGAGATCAACGCCGCCCTGGGCATCGAGGCCCGCACCGTAGGGAGCCGGTCCGCCCAGACCCACGTGGCCGTGGGCGTGGACCTCAGGATGGCCCGGGAGATGGAGGCCATCGACCGGGAGCTCTCGGGCCTGATGGAACAGATCAAGATCCTCCAGTCCAACCTGGGCCGGGACTTCCTGAAGGACCCCCGCACCGCCCTGGCCCGCATCCCGCCGGCCCTGCGAAGGGGCAAGATCGACCTGCTCCAGAAGATGCAGACCCTCTACCGGCGCCACAAGGAGCTCACGGCCCGACGCGACGAGCTCGCCGCCCTGCAGAGGGAGCAGCGGGCCGCCCAGATCTCGGTGGTGGGCGAGATCCACGCAGGCACCCGGGTCACCTGCGCGGTGGCCTCGGTGGTGCTGACCGAGACCCTGCGGCACGTGGTGCTCTCGTACAATGCCGAGACCAACACGGTGGCCTGGCGCAGGATGTGACGGCCCCGGCGCGCGCCGCAACACGGCGGCCCCCATCGGGGGGCCGCCGTTTCCTCCTACTCCTCCTCCACGTACTTGTACCCGCTGAACACCACCGAGATGTGCCCCTCGGTCCAGAAGATGTCACGCCAGATCTGCAGGTAGACGTGGATCGCGGCCAGGGCCACGATGGCGAACCCGGCCAGGTGGTGCACCTGCCGCACGGCCACCAGGCTGCCGAACACCGCTACCGACACCCGCTCCGACAGCCCGAGGATCCACGGCCAGATCGGCACGAGCGAGTTGGCCTGGCTGAAGCTGGGCCGCATCAGGGCGAACCCCGTGACCATCTGCACGAACACCAGGAAGTGGATGACCAGGAACCCGTAGGCGTTGAGGGGATCGATTCCCGGCTCCCGAGTGGGGGGCTTGTTGCGCAGGGTGAAGTAATGGCGGAGCATGGCGCAGGCCTCGCCGAGGCGTTTGCGAAACGGCACCAGGCTGCGCACCAGCGGCTCGTCCAGGGAGAAGAAGAACAGGTAGCACCAGCTCAGGAACGCCACGTCCACGAGCATGGCGGCCACGAAGTGCACGAACCGCACGTTGCCCATCACCAGCACGTCGGCCGGCCCGGGCGCGGGCCGGAACCAGAACGGCTTGGCGATGTACAGGCCGGTCACGAAGCACGCGGCCACCGACAGCGCCAGCACCCAGTGCATGATCCGCATCATCACGGTCATGCGGCGGACTCTTCGGATCATGGCCCACCTCCCCTAGAGCACCCGGACCGTTCGGGACGGCCCGTCGTGGCGCAGCAGGTGCACCGCGCACGCGATGCACGGGTCGAAGGAGTGGATGGTCCGCAGGATCTCCAGGGGCTGGTCCGGGTCGGCCAGCTCGATGCCCACCAGGCTCTGCTCGTACGGCCCCCGCACCCCCTTGGCGTCCCGGGGCCCGGCGTTCCAGGTGGTGGGCACCACGCACTGGTAGTTGGCGATCCGCCCGCCCCGCACCTCCACCCAGTGGCCCAGGGCGCCCCGGGGCGCCTCGGTGAGCCCGAACCCCACGGCCTCGTCGGGCAGGGTGTAGGGGGCGAAGGTGCGGCCGTCCACCTTCATGACCCGCACCAGCTCCTCCACCCACCCGGGCAGGGCATCGGCCACCCACCGGGTCTCCAGGGCCCGGGCCGCGGTCCGGCCCAGGGTGGAAAACAGCACCGTGGCCGGCGCGCCCAGGCGTTTGAGGGTGCCGTCCACCAGGGCCCGCACCTCGGGCACACCCCGGGCGTAGGCCACCAGCACCCGGGCCAGGGGGCCCACCTCCATGGGCCGGCCGTCGTACCGGGGCGCCTTGAGCCACGAGTACTTGCCGTCGGCCCGCACGTGCCCGTCCGGCCCCAGGTCGGTGTAGTTCACCTGGGTGACCCCCTTGGAGGGGTGGATCCCCTGGGACTCGTCGCCGTAGGTGTACCAGGAGTGGGTCACGTACTCCGAGACCTTGGCCGGGTCGAAGTCGTAGACCCGAGTCAGGTCCTTGCCCAGGATCACCCCCTGGGGCATGAGCAGCTTCCCCCGGTCCAGGTCGTCGGAGAGGGGGTAGGCGCCGTAGGCCAGGTAGTTGCCGTGGCCCGCGCCGATGCCCTGGAGCCCCTCCCCGGCGTATACGCTGCCGGCCAGGAGCACGTCGGGGATGTACGCCCGCCGGACGAACTCGCCGAGCTTGCGGATCCGAAACAGCACGTCGCCGATCCGCTTGGGGTTCAGCAGGTCCTCCACGCAGGTCACCCCGCCCACCACCAGGGTCTGGGTGTGGGGCTCTTTGCCGCCCAGGACCGCCAGCACCTGACCGCCCAGACGCTGGACGTCCAGGGCGTCCAGGTAGTGGGACGCGATCAGGAGGTTCGCCTCGGGCGGCAGCTTGTACGAGGGGTTCCCCCAGTACCCGTTGGCAAAGGGGCCCAGCTGCCCGCTCTTGGCGAACGCGGCCAGCCGGTTCTTCACGGCCTCCAGGTGCTTGGCGTCGGCGTTCCACGGGTCGTCCGCGAACTGGTGGGCCAGGTCCTGGGCCTTCTTGGGGTCGGCGCCCAGAGCCGAGACGATGTCCACCCAGTCGAGGCCGTGGAGGTGGTAGAAGTGGATGATGTGGTCCTGGACCAGCTGGGTGCCCAGGATCAGGTTGCGCACGATGCGGGCGGCCGGCGGCGGGGTGATGCCGAACGCGTTCTCCACGGCCCAGATCGAGGCGTCGTAGTGCACGTGGGTGCACACCCCGCAGATCCGCTGGGTCATCAACGGGGCGTCGCGGGGATCGCGGTTTCGGAGGATGGTCTCGATGCCCCGGAACATCATGCCCGAGCTCCAGGCGTCCACCACGCGGTTCCCGTCGAGCTCCACCTCGATACGCAGGTGCCCCTCGATGCGGGTGATCGGGTCGATGATCTTACGCGCCATGGTGCCCCTCCTCTCCGTCGTGGCCGGGCTTGGACTTCTTCTTCGCCGCGCTGTACGCCGCGTGCCCCGCGATGCCCACGGCCGTGGCCCCGATCAAGGTCCAGCCCACCGTGTCCACGGAGCCCTCGACCCCCTTGAGGAACGGGATCGCCACCGCGCCGTCGGCCAGGGGTTTCTCGAGGGGAGCCATGTCGTCCCAGAACGCGTCCTCGCTGCACCCGATGCACCCGTGTCCGGCCCGGATCGGGAAGCTCGCCGCCTGGTTCCACTGCATCTCGTTGCAATTGTTCCAGGTGTAGGGGCCTTTGCAGCCCACCTTGTACAGGCAGAACCCCTTTCTCGCACCCTCGTCGCCCCACTGCTCCACGAACTCGCCGGCGTCGAAGTGGGCCCGGCGCGGGCAGGTGTCGTGGATGCGCTTGGAGTAGGCCCAGGCCGGCCGGCCGTCCACCAGGGCCGGCACCTCGCCGGTCAGGAGCAGGTACAGGATGGTGCCCACCAGGTTCACCGCGTTGTAGGGGCACCCCGGGATCCGGATGGTCTGGATACCCAGGGCCTCGTGCACCGGCTTGGCCCCGGTGGGGTTGGGCGCAGCGGCCTGGGGCCCGCCGTAGGACGCGCAGTGGCCGATGGCGATCACGGCCTTGGCCCCGGCCGCCACCCGGCGGGCCAGGTCGAGCCCGGTCTCGCCCTTGGGGCCCAGCCGGAGGAACTTCCCGTCCATGGCCGTGGGGATCGACCCCTCCATCACGCACAGGTACGCACCCCTGTGGCTCTCGAGGGTGTCCTCCAGGCTCTTCTCGGCCGCCTCACCGGCCGGGGCCATGATCGTCTCGTGGTAGTCGAACGAGAGGTACTCGAGGATCAGCTCGGAGATGCCGGGGTAGGCCGTGCGCAGCGCGCTCTCGGTGCACCCCGTGCACTCCTGCAGGTGCAGCCACACCACCGGCACCCGGGTGGCCACGGCCGCCGCCCGGGCCACCGAGCGTTCAAACGCCGGCGGAAGCCACAGGGCGGCCGTCATCATGGAGGTCCACTTCAGGAAGCTGCGCCGGGAGATGCCCCGGGAGGCGAGCAGGTCCTCCAGGGCCCGACCCCGACCCTGGAAGCGGCTCTCCAAGGCGTCGAGGCGTCGCTCCGCCTCGCGTTGGGAGGGCAGACGGCGGGGATGGGGACACTTCGGCATGAGAGAACCTCCTTTCCGGACCAAGGGTCCAAGGGAAACGGAACTCCTCCCGATGCCGAACCGCAACGGAGAACGAAAGCGGGTGAGGTATTAGCGGACGAATGGGCTCCCGTCAAGGGTGGCGGACACGGTTTTCCCACGATCTTTCCGCAGGCGCGCCCCTCTTCAGCCGGCTATCCCCCCCGGCCGGGGGGCCGAAGGGATCCCGTCAGCCCCCGGCCCGGACCGCAGCCCCAGGCTTTCCATGCGGTGGCGCAGGGTGCCCCGGGGCAGGCCCAGGAGCCGCGCGGCCTGGCTCACGTTGCCGCCCGTGCGCTCCAGGGCCTGGCTGATCAGGCACCGGGCCAGGTCCCGCTCCAGGGCCTCCAGGTCGCACCCCTCGGCCGGCAGCACCCACCGGCCCGGACCGGGCTCGGCTGCTCCCCGGATCTCGGCGGGCAGGTCTGAGGCCCGCAGCTCCCGGCCGCGGCAGGTGATGGCCATGCGCTCCATGAGGTTTCGCACCTCCCGCACGTTGCCCGGCCAGGGGTAGCCCACCAGCCGCTCCTGGGCGTCCGGCGCGATGGCCGCAAGCGGCCGGTGGAACTTGCGGGCGAACCGCTCCAAGAAGTGCTGGGCCAGGGGCAGGATGTCCTCCGGCCGCTCCCGCAGGGGGGGCACGTGGATCGGGAACACGTTGAGCCGGTAGTACAGGTCCTCCCGGAACCCGCCGGAGCGAATCGCGTCGCGCAGGTCCCGGTTGGTGGCGGCCACCACCCGCACGTCCACCGCGGTCTCCCGCACCCCCCCCACCCGGCGGAACCGGCGGGTCTCCAGGAACCGCAGCAGCTTGGCCTGGAGCCCCGGCTCCATGTCCCCCACCTCGTCCAGGAACACCGTGCCGCCGTCGGCCGCCTCCAGGAGCCCCTCCTTGGCCTTGCGGGCGTCGGTGAACGCGCCGGGCTCGTGGCCGAACAGCTCGCTTTCGAGGATCGACCCGGGGATCGAGGCGCAGTTCACCTCGAGGAACGGTCCGGACGCGCGCTCGGACAGGTTGTGGATGAGCCGGGCCACCACCTCTTTGCCGGTGCCGCTCTCGCCCGTGATCAGCACCGTGGTCTCGGCGTGGGCCGCCACGTCCCGCACCTGGTCCAGCACGGCCTGCATGGCCGGGCTCTCGGCGATCACCGGCTCGCCCGGCCCGATCTCGCGCTCCCGCAGCACCCGCACCCGCCGCCGGAGACGCTGGGTCTCCAGGGCCAGACGCACGATCAACTTGATGGCGTCGGCCTTGAACGGTTTCTTCACGTAGTCGTAGGCGCCGAGCTTCAGGCTCTCGACCGCGCTCTCCACCGAGCCGTACCCGGTGATCACGATCACCAGGAGGTCGGGATCGCGCTCCTTGAGGGCCCGGAGCACCTCGATGCCGTGGCGGTCGGGCAGGTTCAGATCGAGGAGCACCAGGTCCGGGGGCGCCCCCGCCACCGCGTCCAGGGCCTCGGCCCCGGTGCCCACGCCGTGGACCCGGTACCCCTCCTCGCCCAGGATGCGGCCCAGCTGGTCCCGGAGGAACGCTTCGTCGTCCACGATCAGGATCGATGCCATGGCTCGTGTTCCGTTTCGCAAAAGCATATGCGGATTGCGGCGGTGGGGCTGGGGGCTCCGACGAAGCGCGACGGCCGAGCAGCCCGGGCCGCCCGGCGCCAGGGGAGCGGCCGCGGCGCGTGCCCTCACGCGCCGTAGCGGACCGCGCCGAGGCGGCCCCTGCGAGGCCGTTCAGCGAAGGAAAGCCCCCAGCCCCACCGCCTTGGATGCCACGAAATTTCGGAAACGCTCCATTCGTTTCGGCTGGAAGGCTGGAAAGCTGGGAGGCTGGGGAACTCCAGCCCTTCGGAAGCGATACGATAGCAGAAAAGTGGCCGAGCCGCCCCCTCAGGCCAAGTTTCCGTCAGATTGATACCGAGTTGCGTTCAAACCGAGAGTTCTCGTGGGGCGGGGCAAGGGACCTGCGCTTCAGGAACCAGGGATCAGCGCACAGAAGCCAGGGTCAAACCGCACACCCGGGCTTCCTGTCGGCTGAATTCTGAACTCTGAACTCTGTCCACCGAGACGGCCGCGCACGGCCAGAACCAGGCCCCTTGGCCCGCCGGTTCGAGGGTCGGTAGCTTTGAACGCAAGTTGGAATCACACCCCCAGGTAGGCCTTTCGCACCTCCTCGTCGTCGAGGAGCTCGCTTCCGGTGCCCTCGCGCACGATCCGGCCGGTCTCGAGCACGTAGGCCCGGTCGGCCACGGCAAGGGTCTGGCGCACGTTCTGCTCCACGATCAGCACCGTGACCCCGTCGCGCCGGATGTCGTTGACCACGTTGAACACCTCCTCCACCAGCAGCGGGGCCAACCCCAGGCTCGGCTCGTCGAACAGGATCATCCGGGGCAGGCTCATCAGGCCCCGGCCGATCGCGAGCATCTGCTGCTCGCCCCCCGACAGGGTGCCGGCCAGCTGCCGACGGCGCTCCTTGAGCCGGGGGAACCGGGCGTACACCCTCTCGAGGCTCTCGGCCCGGCGGGCCTTGGCCGCGGGCTTCAGGGCCCCCATCTCCAGGTTTTCCTCCACGGTCATCTCGGGGAACAGCCGCCGGGCCTCGGGAACGTGGGCCAGGCCCAGCTCGATGATGCGGTACGGCGGGATCTGGTCCAGGCGTTCGCCCAGGAACTCCACCGTGCCCTTGCGGGGTCGCAGTAGCCCCGAGATGGTCCGCAGGGTGGTGGACTTGCCGGCGCCGTTGGTCCCGATCAGGGCCACCACCTCGCCCTCGCCCACGTGGAACGAGACGTCCCACAGCACCTGCACGTCGCCGTAGAACACGTCGATGCCGTTCACCTTAAGCATGGGCGGCCTCTCCTCCCAGGTAGGCCTGGATCACCGCCGGGTTCCGGGCCACCTCCTCCGGGGTGCCCTCGGCGATCTTCTCGCCGTAGTTCAGCACCACGATGTGGTCGCTGATGGACATGATGACCTTCATGTGATGCTCGATGATCAACACCGTGGTGCCGGTCTCCCGGATCTTGCGGATGATCCGGATGCTCTCGTCGAGCTCCGTGGGGTTCAGGCCCGCGCACGCCTCGTCCAGCAGGATCAGGGCGGGCCGGGTGGCCAGGGCCCGCGCGATCTCCAGGCGTTTGCGAAGCCCCAGGGGCAGGCCCTTGCTCACCGTGTTGGCGACCGGGGTCAGCCCCGTGAACTCCAGCACCTCCCAGGCGTTGCGCTCGGCCTCGGCGCGGGCCGGAAACCGAAGGAACGAAGAGGCCAGCACGTTGTCCAGCACCGTCATGCGCTGGAGGGGCTTCACCACCTGGAAGGTCCGGGCCAGCCCCATGCGGCACACCTTGTGGGGCTTGAGCCCGTCGATCCGCTCCCCCCGGAACCGGATCTGGCCCGCGGTGGGCTTGAGAAACCCGTTGATCATGTTGAACAGGGTGGTCTTGCCGGCGCCGTTGGGCCCGATCAGCCCGACGATCTGCCCCTCGGCCACGGCGAAGCTCACGTTGCTCACGGCCGTGAGCCCGCCGAACTGCTTCGTCACCCCTTCGAGTTCGAGAAGCGCCATGTCACACGCCTCCGGCCCCGGCCGGCTTCGACCGGCCTAGGAAGAATCGCATCATCTTGCGAAAGTCACCCACCACCCCGTTGGGCAGGAAGATGATGATCACGATCAACAGGATGCCGAACAGGGTCTGGTGGGCCCGGCCGATGTAGGGCAGGGTCCGCACCACCTCGCTCAGGAGGATCATGATCACCGCGCCCACCAAGGGGCCCCACCGGGTGGCCACCCCGCCCACCATCACCACCATGATGGCCACGATGGACACGTCGTGCAGGGCGAACACGATCTCGGGGTCGATGTAGCCCATGTAGCAGGTGTAGAACGCGCCGGCCACGCCGGTCAGCACGGCGCTCACCACCAGGGCGATGTTCTTGTACAGGGTGGTGTCGATGCCCAGGGACTCGGCCGCGTCCTGATCCTCGCGGATCGCCACGAAGTAGTACCCCCACTTCGACCGCACCATGACCTCGAGCACGACGAACGAGGCCACGGCGATGGCCAGGATCACGTAGTAGAACGGCTCCTTGGCCACCCAGGTGCGGGTCTCGAGCATGATGCCCCGGGTGCCTTCGGTGAGCCACTCCAGGTTCTCGGCCGTCACCCGCAGCACCTCGCCCATGGCCAGGGTGCCCAGGGCGAAGTACGGCCCCCGGAGCCGCAGGCAGATGTACCCCACGCCCAGGGCGCCCAGGGCCACCACCACCATGCCCACGGGCAGCCCCCACCAGGCCGACCAGCCCAGGTGGTAGTACAGGATGCCCCCCGTGTACGCCCCGAGGCCGAAAAACGCCGCGTGGCCGAAGGACACCTGGCCGCAGTAGCCGCCGAGCAGATTCCACGCCATGCCGATCACGCTCCACATGAGCATCAGGATGAACATGTGGAGCACGTAGCTCGAGTTCAGGCCGGGCACCAGCGGGATCACCGCCAGGCCCACCACCACCGCGGCGGCGGTGCGGTACCGGCCCAGGGTCTGTGCTGCGCTCGCCATGGTCGTCTCCTCCCTATCGGCGCCGCATCAGCCCGGCCACGCCCCCGGGCAGGAAGATCAGGCACGCCACGAACACCAGGAACCGGCCCACCGGGGCCCACCCCATGCCCACGTAGGTGGCGGTCATCGACTCGAACACCCCCAGGATCAGCCCCCCGATGATCGCCCCCTGGGTCGAACCCAGGCCGCCCAGGATCGTGATCACGAACGCGATCAGGGTGAACCGCCCCCCCAGGGCGGGGTAGAGGTAGTACATGGGGATGAACAGGCTGCCGGCCGCACCCACCAGGGCCGCGCCCAGGCCGAACGTGACCACGGTCATGCGCTCCACGTTCACGCCCATCAGGATCGCGGCGTCCTTGTCCTGGGCCGTGGCCCGGATGGCCTTGCCCGCGTCGGTCCGCTGCAGGAACCACCACAGCGCCGCCGTGATCGCCACCGCGAACCCGAACGACACCACCCACGGCACCGAGAACGACAGCTCGATCGGCGACGAGCGCCACCAGTCGCTCAGGTACCAAGCGTCCGACGCGTAGTCCACGGGGGTGGACCGGTAATCTGACGTGAAGAACAGGGTGGCCAGGTTCTGGAGCACCATGCCGATGCCCACGGTCAGGATCACCTGGTTCTCCGGCAGGATCGAGTCCACCTTGAGCACCGGCGAGATCAGGGTCTTCTGGATGAACACCCCTAGCACGAACAGCGCCGGCACCGTGACCAGCAGGGTCACGTAGGGGTCCATGCCCAGCAGGTGGAACAGCCAGAAGGCGATGTACATCGCCACCATCATCAGTTCCCCGTGGGCCAGGTTGATGATCTTCATCACCCCCATGATCAGGGTCATGCCGAGCCCGATCAGGGCGTAGAGCCCCCCGAGCAGCAGCCCCGACACCAGGGTTTGGAGGAACACCTCGAGCTGTACCATGGCAGCCGCCTCTTTGCGTGGTCACACGAACGGGGCCCCCGGGCCCGGCCCGGGGGCCCCGTTCCGGCCGGGATCCCCTCGGCTCACCGCCGCCGATCGCGCCACCGAGGGATGGGGAACACGTAGTCGGCCGTGGCGAACTTCTTGGGCCAGATCACCTCGTGCTTGCCGTTGATCACCTGGAGCACCAGGGTGTCCATGAAGTTCTGGTTCTTGTACTTGCCCTTGGACTCGAACTTCACCGGGCCGAACGCGGTCACCAGGTCGGTGGCGGCCAGGGCCTTCTTGATCGCCTCCGAGTCCATGCTGCCGGCCCGCTCCAGGGCGTCTTTGAGCACGTACAGCGCGGAGTACGCCTCGGCCCCGTGGTACGAGGGGTACTTGCCGGCGCGCTTCTTGTACTTCTCGGCGAACTCCCGGGCGCCCTTGTACGGGGCGAACGGGCTCCAAAGGGTGGCCGTGACCACGTACTCGGCCGCGTCCTTGGCGTTCTCCACGAACTCGGGGATGGCGAACCCGGCCGCCCCGCCCGCGAACAGCTTGGCGTCGATGCGCAGCTCCTTGATCTGGCGCATCAGGAGCGCGGCGTCCATCACGTACGACACCATGTAGATCACGTCGGGCCGCTTGGCCTTCACCTGGGAGAGGATCGGCTTGAAGTCCACCGCGCCGGACTCGTACTTCTCGTTGAGCACGACCTCGATGCCGAGCCTCTTGGCCTCCTTCACCATGGACTTGGAGCCGCTGGTGCCGAAGTCGGTGGCCTCGTACAGGATGGCGATGGTCTTGGGTTTGACCACCTCCCGCAGGAAGCCCCGGAACCCGCTGGTGTAGTACTCCACCGAGGGGTTCATCCGGAACACGTAGTCATACCCCTTCTGGGTGATGTCGTTGGCCGCACCCGTGACCACCAGGTAGGGGACCTTGCGCTCCTCGGCCAGGGCCGCGATCGCCTTGGAGCACGACGAGGAGTACGCGCCGATCAGGAACGGCTGCTTGGCCACGTCCACCAGCTTCTCGGCGATGGCCCGGGCGATCTCGGGCTTGCCCTGGCTGTCCTGGATGTCGAGCTCGATCTGCATGCCGTTGATGCCGCCGGCCGCGTTGATCTCCTCGGCCGCGATCTCGTAGGAGCGCTTCTCGATCTCGCCGAACTTGGCCTTGGACCCGGTGAGCGGCAGGGGGATGCCGATCTTCAGGGTCTTCGCCAGGGCCGGCGACGCGGCCAACGCCGCTCCGACCACCGCCACGCCCAACACTCTGCCGAGCTTGCCCATCTCCAACCTCCTTTTCGCGAGAAAGAGACCCAACCCACACGGGGCGTCCCGGCACCAATGCACGCACCGTGCCACACCCCTCCTCGGTCAGGAGCCACGGAAAACCAACGAGGTTTGGAGAAGAGGAGGGAAAAAACCGGCCGGATCCGGCCACCCGTCCGGTCAGATCCCGACAACGCGGGGTTGAGAGCCGGCCCGGGGCAGCACCAGCCGGAACACGCTGCCCTCGCCCGGCGTGGAGCGCACCTCCACCGTGCCGCCGTGGTCCTCGACGATGGTGTGGGTGATGGACAGCCCCAGGCCGGACCCACCCGGCCGCAGGCTGAAGAACGGCTCGAAGACCCGCTCCTGGTCGCCCGGCGGAATCCCGACGCCGGTGTCGGCCACCTCGACCGCCACCCGGTCCCCCTCGGCATCCACCGTGACCCGCAGCTCGCCACCGTCGGGCATGGCCTGGACCGCGTTAAGGAGGAGGTTCAGCACGGCCTGCTTGAGCTTCTCGGGGGCGGCGAGCACCCGGGCGTCGCCCGCCGCCTCCCCCCGGAGCACTCGGATTCCCTGGCGGCGGGCGGTCTTCTCCACCAGGAACAGGCTCCCTTCCACGATCTCGCCGATCCGGCACTCCCGCTTGGGGGCCGTGTCCACCCGGGCGTACTCCAGCAGCTCCTGCACGATCCCCTCGAGCCGCTCGATCTCGCCCAGGGCCTGGCGCAGGGCCTGGCGGTCGGCCGGGTCCGGGAGCCGGTCGTGCAGGTCGTCGAGCAGCAGCGCCACCCCGGTCAGGGGGTTTCGAACCTCGTGGGCCACCCCGGCGGCCAGCCGGCCCAACGAGGCCAGCCGGTCCATCCGCTCCAGGGTCCGGCGCACCATGCGCTCCTCGGTCACGTCCCGGAACTGGAGGATCAGGCCCCGCTGCCCTCCCTCCTGCCCGAACCGGCTCGGCACCCACACGAACTCCCGGCGGGCCTCCCCCCGGCCCAGGGTGAACTCCCGGGGCTCGAGGGCGGCCCCATGGGCCAGCGCCCGGGCCCAGGCCTCCACCTCGGTGCCGGCGCCCAGCGTCTCGAACGGGCGCCCCCGCACGGCCTCCGGGTCGCACCCGAAGGCCTGGGCCGCGTAGGTGTTCACCGACAGCAACCGCCCGTCCCCGTCCAGGGTCACCACCCCGCTGGCCAGGCTGTCGAGCACCCGCTCCACGAACCGCCGGGCCTGCTCGGCCTCCTCGAACAGCCGGGCCCGCTCCACCGCCCGGGCCGCCTGGCCGGCCACGATCTGAAGGGGCCCCAGGAGGTGCTGGGGAATCGCCCGGCCCGACCGGGCGTTGTCCGCGGCCAGCACCCCCACCACCCGGTCGCGGATCTTCATGGGCACGTACACGAACGAGGTGGTGCCGGCCCCCTGGGCGATGCGACGGTCCAGCGCCGTCAGCTCGGGGTCGTCCAGGTCCCGGACGAACCGGGCCCGGCCCGTGCGCACCACCCGGGTGGCCACGCAGTCGTGCACGCCGATCACGAGCGGCCGCTGCCGGATGCGAACCTCCTCCGTGGGATCGAAGCCGGCCAGGGCCACCGCTTGCAAGGTGTCCTTCCGCGGGCCGTGGACCAGATGGAGCACGGCGCGGTCGAACCCCAGCCCCTGCACGCAGGTGTCGAGGATGACCTTGAGGGCGGCCTCCCGGTCGAAGGTGGTGCCCAGGAACTCGCTGATGGACTGGATGTGGTTCAGGATGCGTAGCTGCTCGGCCAGCCGATCCGCGCTGGTGCGGGCCTCGTCGCGGGAGCTGCGCAGGTCCTCGAGGCTCCGGCGCAGGGTCTGGTCCTTCTCGCCCAGCAGCCGGGCCATGCGGTTCAGGTCGTCGGCCAGGTCGGCCAGCTCGTCGTGGGTGGTCACCCGCACCCGGGCCGTCAGGTCGCCGCCCGCGATCCGACGAGCCATGTGGGCCATGATGCGCACGGGGTGGGAGATGGCCCGGGACAGCACGGCCGATGCCGCCACGACCAGGATGCCCAGGCACCAGGCCAGCACGAAACCGGTGCGCAGGGTGTGGCGCGAGGCCGACGCGATGGCCGCGGCCGTGGCGGCCGCGGCCCGATGGAACGCTTCGGTTCGGGCCCCGATCGTGACCCCGCCGAACACCCCGTACCGCCGGTACGGGCCGTACCCGAACCGTACCGGCGCGTAGGCCATGACCTTGTCCACGCCGGCCACGTTGTAGGTGCGGGTGACCCCGGCGCGGCCCGCGCGCACCTCCCGGGCCACCAGGGGGTAGTTGGGGTGGACGAACCCGGCGAAGTCCAGGTTGAAGGGGATTCGGCCCGCCTCGATCTCGTCCGGGGTGGAGGCCTCGGTGTACGGCGGCACCCAGCGGCCGTCCGGGCCCAGGCCCCGGATGTCCCAGAACTTGGGGTGGGCGATGATCCAGCCCTCGTCGTCGAACAGGAAGGCGTAGTTGCCGGAGAGGTACGAGGGGAACACCACCTCGTCCCGGCTCAGCGGGAGCACGTGCTGGGTGAACTCCATGAGGTGGCGGTGGTCCAGGGCCAGGGCCACCACCCCCTCCAGGGCGCCGTCGGGCCCCCACACGGCCAGGGCGAACCGGAGGATGCCCCGGTACTCGGCGCCGCCCACCGCCTCCTCCACGGTGCGGGCGCCCGCAAGCTGCTCGGCCCGGCCCACGTGCCGCCCCACCACGTGCCCCACCCAGGGCTCGCCGGGCGGGAGCTCCTGGCACGCGGTGAAGTAGGACTCGACTCCGAAGGTGGTGCCCTCGGGCCGGGACACGTCCCGGAGCCCGCTGGGGGGCACGGGCCGGCCGTGGTCCCATCGGAACCGCTCCCGGCCGTCCGGCCCCACCCAGGCCACCTCGGCGTACAGGGGCACCCGATCGCGCGCCTCCTTCACCCGGCCGTCCGGGCCCCGGCGGCGGCGCCACAGGATCCCCGTGCGGCCCCGGGCCAGCGCCCCGAACGTTCGCGGATCCTTCGGCGCCGCGGCCAGCATCCGGGCGTCCTGGACCCGCTCCTCCAGGAACGCCGCGATCCGGTCGGCCAGGGTCTTGGCCTGGAGCTCCAGGGTCTGCCGGGACCGCTCGTCCAGGGCCTCGGTCGAGCGCTCCACGGCCTGGCGGCCCACCTGGGCCACCCGGCGCGACGCATCCAGGCCGAACCAGACCAACGGCGGCAGGCTCAGGGCCAGGAACCAGGCGAGCAGCTTCCAGACCAGGGGGATGCGTCGTCTCATGACACCGGCGAAGCGGGCGGGGAACGGACCGATAGGCTATCAGGCTCGGGGGTTGGGAGGCTAGGAGGCTGGGAAGCTGGGAGGCTGGAAGCGAGGATCCGCGTCTTTGGTCCCCTTCGTCCCCTATGTCCCTCGGGCCCTTGCGCCCGGCAGGCCAGAGGCCCGAACTCAGTCGGCCGGCCGGCCCTGGGGCGACAGGCGGCGGTCCAACTCCGCCAGGCCGGTGCGGTCCGGATCGAACCGGGGGTGGTCCCACTCGTGGTCCAGGGCCTTCTCGACGGCCCGCAGCACGGCGCGCAGGTCCAGGCCGGCGTACTCCGGCCCCAACGCTCCCCAGTGGGACCGGGCCCGCTGGAAGCACCGGCCGGCCCCGGTCCGGTTGCCCCGGTCCCTGTGGAACAGGGCCGCGGCCAGCAGGGCCCAGCCCTGGAAGAACTCCCGCTCGGCCCCCTCGGCCTCGTGGCGCAGGCTCTCGAAGATGCCCTGGGCGTCCAGGTACCGTCCCTGCTCGAACCGTCGGATCGCTTCCCGAAACCGGCTGTCCATGGTCCACCTCGAAGCGTCCCCGCCGGGCCGGGGGTCCCACGTTCCCGGGAGATGGGAACGAAAGACTACCACGCCGCTGGGAATCCGCCAGCCCGGTTCGCCGACACGAAAGGGAGACCCGAAGGCCTCCCTTTCCCCATTGCCGACGTGGGACGAAACGCCCGTCCGATCAGGTCTCCACCGGGATCTTCCGGGGCTTGGCCTCCTCGGCCTTGGGCAGCTCGAGCCGCAGCACCCCGTTCCTGAGGCTGGCCCGGATCTTCTCGGCGTCGATCGCCTCGGTGATCCGGAACTGCCGGAAGAACGGGGTCAGGGTAAACTCCCGGGCCAGCACCCGGCCGGGCGTGTCCCGCTGGACCCTGCCGTCGATCGTGAGGATGCCCTGCTCCACCTGGATCGTGAGCCCATCCTTCTTAACACCCGGCAGGTCCGCGAGCACCACCAGCTTGTCGTCTTCCTCGTAGATGTCCACCAAGGGCACCGCGTACCGCTCGGCCTGGCGGGTCACCTCCTCGGTGGCCGCCTTGGCCGGAGTCGTCTCGGGAACCGTCTTCTCCACCGCGTTCATGGCTCACCTCCTCCCCTTGCGGTCAACCCACCTCGATCGCGATCTTCCGCGGCTTGGCCTCCTCCGCCTTGGGCAGCACCACCTGTAGGATGCCGTCCGCGTACACCGCCTTCACGTTGCCCGCATCCACCTCGGCCGGCAGCTCCACGGTGCGCACGAACCGGCCCGCGGAGCGCTCATTGCGGTGGAACGCGTCGGGCTTCACCCCCTCGGGCGCCTTCTTCTCGCCCGACAGGGTCACCAGGTTGTCCTTCACGGTCACGTCGAGGGTCTCCGGATCCACCCCGGGGGCCAGGGCCTCCACGATGAACTGGTCGTCCTGCTCGGCCACGTTCACCCGAGGGTACCGCCGGGCCGACACCCCGGGCATGAACTCCAGGGCCCATCCCCGGGACGGGAGCACCCCCTCGAAGATCCGGTCCATCTCCTGACGCAGCCTCTCCAGCTCTCGGAAAGGATCCCACACCGCCATCTCGCACCTCCTTTGGCAGTAACTTCGGTCGTTGGTCGTCGGTCGTTGGTCGTTGGTCGGGGGCCTTCGGCCCGCTAGTGCGAAGAGCTCCTCGCCTCCCGCGTGCGGCGGGAACCTAAGTCCGGTGCCCGCGGTTGGCAAGCCCCCCTGCGGATGAGAGAATGGGGCCCCTTTGTTCCCCCTGTCCGAGAAAGGTGTGCGTTTTGTCCCCTGCCGTACCCTACCAGTACGTGAACGACTCCCGGCGCGCCGGGCCGGCCCTGGAGGCCCTGGCCGCGGCCGACCGGATCGCCTTCGACCTGGAGGCCGACAGCCTCCACAGCTACCGGGAGAAGGTCTGCCTCGTGCAGGCCTCCACCGCCGACCGGAACTGGATCCTGGACCCCCTGACCGACGACGCCTGGTTCCCCGGGTTCGCGGCCGTCCTAGAGGACCCGACCGTGGAGAAGGTGGCCCACGGCGCGGACTACGACATCCGGCTGCTCAAGAAGGACCGAGGGGTCGGCGTGCGCAATGTGTTCGACACCATGATCGCGGC
The DNA here is from genome assembly GCF_000526155.1 of Deferrisoma camini S3R1. Classification (NCBI taxonomy): domain Bacteria; kingdom Pseudomonadati; phylum Thermodesulfobacteriota; class Deferrisomatia; order Deferrisomatales; family Deferrisomataceae; genus Deferrisoma; species Deferrisoma camini. Next base: position 1,295,350 of record NZ_JAFN01000001.1, read on the forward strand.
CCAGTTCACCGGCCGCACCCGGTTCGGGCTGGCGGCCCTGCTCGAGGAGTTCTTCGGGGTGCGCCTCGAAAAGCGCCACCAGAGGGCCGACTGGTCCCACCGCCCCCTGTCGCCGGATCTGCTGGCCTACGCAGCCCTGGACACGGCATACCTGTTGCCCCTGCGGCAGCGTCTGGCGCGGGAGCTGGAGACCCTCGGCCGAACCGAATGGGTGGCCGAGGAGTGCCGTCTGTTGGAAGGCGCGCAGCCCGCTCCGGACAACGGGCCGTCCGTGTGGAAGGTCAAGGGTGCGACGCGGCTCGCGCCCCGGGAACTGGCGGTGTTGGACCGGCTCCTGACCCTGAGGGATCGGTACGCCCGGGAGTGGAACCGGCCGGCGTTCAAGGTGCTGTCCACCCAGACCCTGATCGGCTGGGCCCAGGAGCCCCCCCGATCCCGGGCCGCCGTGCTCCGCACCGCCGGGGCCGGCAAGGCCCTGCTCGCCCGGATGGCCGACGAGGTGGTATCGGCCGTGGACGACGCCCTGTCCGCCCCCCCCGACACCTGGCCCCGGAGGGAACCCCACCCCTTCGTGCCGTTGACCGAGGAGCAGGAAGGCCGGCTGAAACGGCTGCGCCGCATGCGCTCCCGCCTGGCCCGGGAGCTCCGACTGGATCCGGGCCTCCTGATCAACTCGGCCACCCTCGAGCGGCTCGCCCGGGTCGACCCGGCCGATTGCGAAGACTGGCTCGGCGCCCATCTGAAGGCGTGGCAGCAGGAGGTCCTCGCCGACGAGATCCGGGCCGCCCTAAAAGCCTAGCCAGCAAGCGCGAGGTGGTGGCGCGGCGCCAGGAACAGTAGAGGCCTTAGCCTCCTAGCCCCCTAGCGTCCTGGCCTCCCAGCGGAGAAGGGATTGACACGTCCCGCGGCCGCGGTAGCGTCAGTGGAACGGACGGCACGGTTTTTCCCACCGACGAAAGGAGGCGGCGATGATCCGGGTGCTGATCGAACGCAGGGTGGCCGACGGGATGCTCGAGTCCTACCAGCTGGCGCTGCGGACCATGCGGGCCCAAGCGGTGCAGCACGAGGGATACATCTCGGGGGAGACGCTTCGGGACACCACGGATCCGGAGCACTTCCTGGTGATCTCCACCTGGACCGACCGGGCGGCCTGGGAGCGCTGGACCGCGTCCGAGGCCCGGCATCGGATCATGGCCAAGATCGCTCCCATGCTGGAGGCGCCCGAGCGGATTACGGTGTGGGAGCCGGTGTAATTCCTCACCTCCCGAACCGCCACGCGTCCCAGTCCGGATCTGGGTAGCGCTCGCGCCGCCACCGCAGGCCCGCGTCCTCGATGGTGCCGGGCTCCCGGGCCGAGAACAGCACCGTGAACACCCTTCGGAGCACCTCGAGGTGCTGGGCCCGGTTCCCGGGCTCGCCCAGGGCGTGTCCGAACGGGAACCGCACGAACAGCGCCCGGGGCGGCGGGGTCTTCTCCGTGATCTCCCGCACCACCGACAGGGCCACCGTGGCCACCCCTGCCGCCTCCACCGCCCTCGCCGCCAGTCCCACGGACCGGTTGCAGATGCCTCAGGCCGGCACGAGCAGGGCGTAGTCCACACCGGCGCCGGCGAGCCGCCGGGCCACCTCCGGGGCCGACTCCCGCCGCAGGGTGTCGACGTGGGCCCCGTCGATGTGCCCCATGAACGAGTACCCCACGGCGTGCAGCCGTCCCACCGCCCCTGCGGCCACGGCCTCGCGCAGGCGCTCGGCCGGAAACACCAGGTTCAGGTCCCTCTCGGCGTCGGTGTGATCGTAGTAGTCGTGGGTGATGGTCAGGTCCCCGGGGTCCGCGTCCAGCGGGATCTCCCGGAACGACGGGTCCCCGTCCGGATCCGCCATGTCGAACGGGGGCTGGGTGCGCAGATGGAGCCCGCCGGTGGTCACCAGGGCGAGGGTGGCCTCGGCCAGGGGCTTGGTGACGGGGGTCCAGGGGATCCGCTCCGTGTCGGCCGTGAGCCCCCGAGCCCACCGGGCCGCGAGCCCCGGGACCCGGCTGAACACCTTGGCCAGCATCCGGTCCTTCCAACCGCCCATGGGACGACTCCTTCTGAGGTCGGTGACGGGTGGGAAGAGCCGTGACAGGTGACGAGTGACGAGGAGAGAGCCAACCGACTTGCCGCCCTGCCACGATTCACGATTCACGATTTACCGCAGCTTATCGGTGACGAGTGATGGGTGACGGATCGTTGGGGTGAGATGCCGGAGCGATCGATTCCGTCGCAAGTCTAGCGGCCTCCGCGCGGAGCGCCAGGGGGGACCCTTCGGGCCGGGTTCCTTCCACCGAACCGGGCGTCCTGGAGGTCACCGATGCCGAGAAGGATAGGTGTGCCCATATTCACCCGGCCGCCAAACGGGTATCCCTCCGCAGCTCCCCCCCGCCCGACCATTCCCCCGTTCGCGCAGAAGTTCTCCATCTTCACTGAAGATATTTTCTCGACATAAACGCTTGCATTCTTGAGCTGTATAATATACATTCCAAGCATCATCCACCCTGTTTCCACACACACGGTGCATCAATGGACAGTCCCCGACGAAGTCTGGCCAAAGCCCTGTCGTGGCGCCTGGTGGCCACGGTGGTCACCACGGCCATCGTGTACGCCGCCACCGGCGAGGCCGAGTTCGCCGCGACCATCGGAATCGCCGACACCGTGGTGAAGTTCGGAGCCTACTTCCTGCACGAACGCCTGTGGAACCGCGTCGCGTACGGCCGGGTTCGCCACGAGCCCGAGTACTACATCTGACCGAACGATCAGGAGGCCGACCATGAGCCCACGCCCACCCGCCCTGCCCCCCGGCACCCCGGCCGGGGAGATCCTGCGCGCCGGCCTGGAAGGAGCCGGAGGCCCCGTGGCCCTGGCCTGCTCCTTCAGCCTGGAGGACGTGGTGGTGCTCCACATGCTCACCACCCTCGCGGCCGCCCCCCGGGTGTTCGCCCTGGACACCGGCCGACTGCCCGAGGAGACCTACGAGATCGCCGAGACCGTCCGGGCCCGATACGGGGTGGAGGTCCGCTGGTACTTTCCGGAGCGCGAGGCCGTGGAACGGCTCGAGACCGACAAGGGCCTGTTCAGCTTCCGCGACAGCGTGGAGGACCGGCGCGAGTGCTGCCGCATCCGCAAGGTGGAGCCCCTGGGCCGGGCCCTGGCCGGGCTGGCCGGCTGGATCACCGGCCTACGGCGGGAGCAGAGCGTCACCCGCACGGCCGTGGAGCCGATCGAGGTGGACCTCGCCCACGGCGGCATCTGGAAGATCAACCCCCTGGCGGAGTGGACCTGGGACGAGGTGGAGGCCTACGCGAAGCAGCACGGGGTGCCCGTGCACAAGCTTCACCGGGCCGGGTACCCATCGATCGGATGCGCGCCGTGTACCCGGGCGGTCCGGCCCGGCGAGCATCCCCGGGCCGGCCGATGGTGGTGGGAGGACCCCCAGCACAAGGAGTGCGGCCTGCACGTGGCCGCCGAACCGGCCCGGCCCGGCCGGAACTGACCTAACGAGGCGACCATGAGAGATCCCCTGACCGAACTGGAGAACCAGAGCATCTACATCTTCCGGGAGGCATACCGGAAGTTCGACAGCCTGGCCATGCTCTACTCCGTGGGCAAGGACTCCACGGTGATGGCCCACCTGGCCCGAAAGGCGTTCTTCGGCCGCATCCCGTTTCCCCTGGTGCACATCGACACCACCTTCAAGTACCCCGAGATGATCGAGTTCCGGGACCGGATGGTGAAGGAGTGGGGGGCCGAGCTGATCGTGGGCAAGAACGAGGCGGCCCTGGCCGAAGGCATGAGCCCCGAGCGGGGCCGGCTGGTGTGCTGCGAGGCTCTCAAGACCCAGGCCCTGTCCCAAACCATCGCGGCCCACGGGTTCCAGGGGCTGTTCCTGGGCATCCGGCGCGACGAGGAGGGCAGCCGGGCCAAGGAGCGGGTGTTCTCGCCCCGGGACGAGAACTTCGAGTGGGCCTACAAGGACCAGCCCCCCGAGCTGTGGGATCAGTTCAACACCGACTTCGACCCGGGCACCCACGTGCGGATCCACCCCCTGCTGGGGTGGACCGAGATCGACATCTGGCGCTACATCGAGCGCGAGGGGGTGGAGATCTGTCCCTTGTACTTCGCCCGGGACGGCAAGCGGTTTCGGTCGCTGGGGTGCATGCCCTGCACCGGGGCGTTCCCCTCGAACGCCTCCACCGTGGCCGAGATCATCGAGGAGCTCCAGGCCACCAAGACCCCCGAGCGGGCCGGCCGTGCCCAGGACCAGGAGAACGCCTACGCCATGCAAAAGCTCCGGGCCCGGGGTTACATGTGAGACAGAGTTCAGAGTTCAGTGGACAGAAATCAGGGAGAGCGGGGAGCCGCCAGCCTTTCAGCTTTCCAGCTTTCTAGTGTTCTGTTACGCAAAAAAGCATATCCATTCTGGTGGTGGGGCTGGGGGCTCCGACAAAGCGCGACGGCCGAGCAACTCGGGCCGCCCGGCGCCAGGGGAGCGGCCGCGGCGCGTGCCCTCACGCGCCGCAGCGGACCGCGCCGAGGCGGCCCCTGCGAGGCCGTTCAGCGGAGGAGGGGCCCCCAGCCCCACCACATCGGGGAATACACGAACTCGCGAACCATGACACTAGCTTTCCAGCGCCCCAGAGGGGATTCCCGATGACCCGAACTGACACCCTTCGCATCGTGATCGTGGGCCACGTGGACCACGGCAAGTCCACACTGATCGGCCGGTTGTTCTACGACACCGGATCGATCCCCGAGGTCCGGTACCGAGAGATCGAGGAGACCTGCCGGCGGCAGGGCCGCCCCTTCGAGTTCGCGTACCTCATGGACGCCCTGGAGGAGGAGCGGGAGCAGAACGTCACCATCGACACGGCCCAGACCTTCTTCCGGTGGGAGGGCAGGTCCTACGTCATCATCGACGCCCCGGGCCACAAGGAGTTCTTGAAGAACATGATCACCGGCGCGGCCAGCGCGGACGCGGCGGTGCTGCTGGTGGACGGGGTGGAGGGGGTGCGCGAGCAAACCCGCCGCCACGCCTACATCCTGTCGCTTCTGGGGATCCGCCATGTGCTGGTGGCCGTGAACAAGCTCGACAAGGCCGGCTATGACCGTCGGGCGTTCTTGGCCGCGGACAACGCGGTGCGGTCGCTGCTCCACTCCCTGGGCATCTCCCCGGAGCACGTGATCCCCATCTCGGCCCGGGAGGGCGAGAACATCGCCCGAAGGCTCGGGCACACCCCCTGGTACGACGGGCCCACGGTTCTCGAGGCCCTCCACACCCTGGGCGGATCCGGATCCGAGGAGACCCTGCCCCTGCGGTTCCCGGTGCAGGACGTGTACAAGTGGGACAACCGCCGCCTGTACGCCGGGCGGGTCGAGACGGGGCGGGTGCGGGTGGGCGACGAGGTCCGGTTCTTCCCGTCGGGCCGCACGGTGCGGGTCCGGACCATCGAGCGGTGGGGAGAGCCCCCGCTCGAGGAGGCCCGGGCCGGGGACTGCGTGGGGTTCACGTTCGACGAGGAGCTGTTCGTGGAGCGCGGCGAGGTGATGGCCCACCCGGACCACGGCCCGGCCGTGGCCCGGGAGGTCCGGGCCAGCCTGTTCTGGCTCGGCCGCACCCCCCTGGAGAAGGGCAAGACCTACCTGCTCAAGACGGCCACCACCGAACTGGAGGCCGAGTGCGTGGACATCGAGGACCGGATCGACGCCTCCACCCTGGAGGTGCGCGAGCGCCACGCGAACGTGCTCGAGAGCCCCGAGGTGGGCAACGTGCTGCTGCGGCTCAAGCGCCCCGCCGCCGTGGACGTGTTCCAGGACAACCCGCGCCTGGGCCGGTTCGTGCTCCAGGACGGCCGGTTCATCGCCGGAGGCGGCATCGTGCGGGAGACCCGGGTGGCCGGCGGCGCCCGGGCCGCCCAGGTGATCCACCTGGACCGCCAGTTTGCCACCGAGCCCGACGGGTACGTGGTGGACCTCACCCGGGAGCGGGGCGAGGTGGAATTCGAGGTGACCCCCCACTTCCTCGATACCCTTTCGGCCGGAAACCGGGTACTCTTCCGGCTCCGGGGCCCCGAGCAGGTCACGCCGGTGGCCCTGCTGGCCTACGAGCACGACATGGAGTTCACGTTCCGGCGCACCGACGACGGAGTGGCCCTGGTGTTGTGGCGGCACCCCGGGCCGAGCGCCTCGGTTCCCCTGGAGGGACTCGGACTGTAGCCCGGATGATCCCCTACCCTTCCATCGATCCGGTTGCGTTCCGGATCGGGCCCCTGGCGGTCCGGTGGTACGGCATCGCCTACCTGCTGGGGTTCCTGTCGGCCGCCCACATTCTTCGGCGGCTCGCCCGTAGCGGGCGGGCCGTCCTGGCCGAGGCCGAGGTGGGCGATCTGGTGGGGTGGCTCGCGCTCGGCGTGATCCTGGGGGGCCGGTTGGGGTACGTGGTGTTCTACAACCTCCCCTATTTCGCGGCCCAGCCGTGGAAGATCGTCGCGGTGTGGGAGGGGGGCATGAGCTTCCACGGCGGCCTGGCCGGGGTGGGGCTGGCCGCCTGGGCCTACGCCCGCCGGAGGGACCTGTCCCTGCTCGGTCTGGCCGACGCCCTGGCCGTGGCCACCCCGCCCGGGGTGTTCTTCGGCCGGCTGGCCAACTTCGTGAACGGCGAGCTTTACGGCCGGGTGACGGACGTCCCGTGGGCCATGGTGTTTCCCGCCGGCGGTCCCCTGCCCCGTCACCCGAGCCAGCTCTACGAGGCGATGCTGGAGGGCCCCCTCCTGGGGCTCGCGCTGTGGTGGTTCTGGAAACGCTTCCCCCAACGAGGGGCCGCCACGTCGGCGTTCCTCGTCGGATACGGCATCCTGCGGTTCGCGGTGGAGTTCACCCGGCAGCCCGACCCCCAGCTGGGGTTCGTGGCCGGTCCGTTCACCATGGGCCAACTGCTGAGCCTCGCGATGATCGCGGCCGGGGCGTGGATCTGGGCTGCGCGGAAGCGGTGATACCGATTTGCGATCAAGCTGAGCGCATAGAGGGGCGGTTTGGGGGCCGTCGGCCCTCCGCCGGAAAAGACGGCCTCGCCGAAGCCGCTACGGCTCGGTCTGCTGCGGCGCGTGAGAGCACGCGCCGCGGGCGCTCCCCTGCGCCGAGCGGCTGGAACGGCTCGGCCGTAGCGCTCCGGGCCAACGGCCCCCAAATCGCTGGCTTCGAATGCGACTGGGTATGAGGGGGCCTTGGTCGTTCCGAACCCTGGCTCCTGAAAAACGGAGGCTCCATGCGCATCGACACCCGCCTGGTCCGGGCCGGCCTCGGCACGGACCCCCGTACCGGAGCGGTGAGCACACCGATCCATCCCTCGGCCACCTTCGCCCATCCCGGGCTCGGCCAGAGCACCGGGTTCGACTACTCCCGCACCGCCAACCCCACCCGCCGGGTCCTGGAGCAGGCCCTGGCCGAGGTGGAAGGGGGCGCCCGGGCGTTCGCGTTCCCCTCGGGCATGGCGGCCCTGACCACCCTGTGTCTCCTGTTCCGTCCCGGAGACCACCTGGTGGCCTCCGACGATCTGTACGGCGGCACCTATCGGCTGTTCGAACGGGTGTTCCGGGAGTACGGCCTCGAGGTCACCTACACCGACACCACGGCCCCGGAGTCGGTGGGGGCCGCCCTGCGGCCCAACACCCGGGCCCTTCTGGTGGAGAACCCTACGAACCCCCTGCTCAAGGTGGCCGACCTGGAGGCCCTGGGTCGGCTGGCCCGGGACCGGGGCCTGGTGTTCGTGGTGGACAGCACCTTCCTCACCCCCTATCTCCAGCGGCCCCTGGAGCTCGGAGCCGACATCGTGGTCCACAGCGCCACCAAGTTCCTCGGCGGCCACAACGACCTGCTCGCCGGGGTCCTGGTGGCCCGGGAGCCCGAGTGGGCCGAGCGGATCGAGTTCCTCCACAACACCACCGGCGCCGTGCTCGACCCGTTCTCCTCGTGGCTGCTCGTGCGCAGCCTCAAGACCCTGGCCGTGCGGGTGGAGCGCCAGTGCCGCACGGCCGAGGCGGTGGCCCGGTTCCTGCTGGGCCACCCCGAGGTGACCCGGGTATACTACCCCGGCCTGCCCGACCACCCCGGCCGCGAGATCCTCGAGCGCCAGGCCCGGGGGTTCGGGGCCGTGGTGAGCTTTCGGCTCCGGAGCGCCGACCAGGTGTCGGGGTTCCTCGAATCGCTGCGGCTCGCGACCTTTGCCGAGAGCCTGGGCGGTGCCGAGACCCTGGTGACGGTGCCGAGCCGCCAGACCCACTGCGACATGCCGCCCGAGGTGCGCGAGCGCCTGGGCGTGACCGACGATCTGGTGCGTCTGTCGGTAGGCCTGGAGAACCCCGAGGACCTGATCGCGGACCTGGACCGCGCCCTGCAAGGAGAGAGCGGATGAACCGCAGACGACCGTCCCCGGCCACCCGCTGCGTGGGGGGCCGCGCCGAGGTGGACCCGGCCACGGGGGCCCTGGGAACCCCCATCGTGATGGCGAGCACGTTCCACCAGGACGACCCCGGCCGGCCCGGCCCCTGGGAGTACACCCGATCGGGCAACCCCACCCGGCACGCCGTCGAGACCCTTCTGGCCGAGCTGGAGGGGGGCACGGCCGGGTTCGCCTTTGCCTCGGGCATGGCCGCCACCACGGCGGTGCTGTCGCTCCTGAACCAGGGCGACCACGTGGTGGCCGCCCGCGACCTGTACGGCGGCACGTTCCGGGCCCTGACGGCCGTGTTCTCCCGGTTCGGGATCGAGGCCACCTTTGCCGACGCCACCGACCCGGACGCCCTGGGCCGGGCGTTCCGGTCGAACACCCGGATGGTGTGGCTCGAGACCCCTTCGAACCCCCTCTTGCACGTCACGGACCTGCGCGCGTGCGCATCGTTCGCCCGGCAGAGGGGCGCGCTGACCGTGGTGGACAACACCTTCATGACCCCGCTGCGGCAGCGCCCCCTGGAGCTCGGGGTGGACGTCGTGGTCCACAGCGCCACCAAGTTCCTGGGCGGCCACAGCGATCTGGTGGCCGGAGCCGTGGTGGTGTCGGACCCGGACCTGGCCCAGCAGGTGGGCTACCTGCAGAACGCCCTGGGAGGCATCCTCTCGCCCCACGACTCGTGGCTCCTGGCCCGGGGCATCAAGACCCTCAAGGCCCGGTACGACGCCGAAGAGGCCACCGCCCAGGAACTGGCCCGTCGCCTGGCCGATCATCCGGCCGTGGAACGGGTATACTACCCGGGCCTGCCCGACCACCCCGGCGCGGAGGTCCATGCGGCCCAGGCCTCGGGCCCGGGCGCCGTGCTGAGCTTCGACCTGGGCTCGGAGGAGGCCGCCCTGGGGGTGCTGCGGGCCGTGGAGGTCCCGGCCGTGGCCGTGAGCCTGGGGGGGGTGGAGTCGATCCTGTCCTACCCCTGGACCATGTCCCATGCGGCCATGCCGCCCGCCCACCGCCGGGCCCTGGGCATCGGCCCCGGCCTGCTGCGGCTGTCGGTCGGCCTGGAGGACGTGGAGGACCTGTGGGCCGACCTGGAGCGGGCGCTCGGGGGGTGAGAAGCCCTATGCGGCGCACCACCGGCCCCCATGCTCCCCGAGATCGTGAAGTGGAAGCGAAGAAGTATGGTGATGCCTAGAACGCGAGGGAATCCGCGGGGTTTTCTAGCCTTCTAGCCTCCTAGCTTTCCAGCCTTCAAGCGGGCCGAGGGCCCAGACCGACGACCAACGACCGACGACCTACGACCGAAGCTACATGGGAGACACGTCGGCAATCCTGGAGCCCCTGGAAACCGAGGGCCTCATCGGGCCTTTGGACGTGGAGTTCGCCCGGCTCGTGGCCCGGCTCTCGGGTGACGCCCGGGCCGAGCTCCTGCTGGCCGCGGCCCTGACCAGCCGGGCCGTGACCCTGGGCCACGTGTGTCTGCCCCTGGCCGCGCCGGCCCGGGCCGTGGGTCGGGAGGACCTTCCGGCCCTCCCCTCCCCGGGGCGTTGGGCCGAGGCCCTGGCCCGGAGCCCCGCGGTGGGATCGCCGGGCCAGCACCGCCCCCTGGTGCTCGACCGCGGAGACCGGCTCTACCTCCACCGGTACTGGGCCTACGAGGACGGCCTGGCCCGCTGGATCCGAGCCCGGGCCGAGGCGCCCGACCTGCCCCATGACCCCCGGGCCGCCCGGGCCGTGCTGGACCGGTTGTTCCCCCGCCGGGACGCAAGACCCGACTTTCAGCGCCTGGCCGCGGCCACGGCCCTGCTGCGGCCCCTCACGATCCTCTCGGGCGGGCCGGGAACCGGTAAGACCCACACCGTCGTACGGATCCTGGCCCTGCTCCTCTCCCAGTGCGAGGACGGGAACCTGCGGGTGGCCCTGGCCGCGCCCACCGGCAAGGCGGCGGCCCGGGCGCAGGAGGCCGTGCGCCAGGCCCGGGACGACCCGTCCGCATTGCCCCTGCCCGACGAGGTTCGGGACCGTCTGCCGGCCGAGGCCGTGACCCTGCACCGGCTTCTGGGGGTGGTGCCCGGCCGGGCCCGGCCCCGGTACGGCCCCGACCGGCCGTTGCCCCACGACGTGGTGGTGGTGGACGAGGTGTCCATGGTGGACCTGGCCCTGATGGCCAAGCTCACGGCCGCGGTCCGGCCCGGGACCCGGCTCGTGCTGGTGGGTGACCGGGATCAGCTGGCCTCGGTGGAGGCCGGATCCGTGCTGGGCGACCTATGCGACACCGGCCGGGAGCACCGGCTCTGCCGGGAGATGGCCCCGGCCCTCGGCCCCTTGGCCGGTTTTCCCCTGGACGGCCTGGTCGGGGACGAGCCCCCCCCCGCCCGGGGCCTGGTGGTGCTCCGCGACAACTTCCGGTTCCGGGCCGAAAGCGGCATCGGCCGGGTGACCCGGGCCGTGAACGCCGGCCGGGCCGACGAGGCCCTGGAGCTCCTGCGGCAGGGGTCCGGCGGCGAGGTCTCGTGGAAAGACCTGCCGGCCCGCTCCCGCCTGCCCGAGGCGCTGGCGCCGGCGGTGCTCGAGGGGTACGCGCCCGTGTTCCGGGCCGTGGCCCGGGGCGAGGCGGAGGAGGCGTACGATCTGCTGGGTCGGTTCCGGGTGCTGTGCGCCCTGCGGGTCGGACCGTTCGGGGTGGAGGCCGTGAACCGGGCCGTCGAGGCGGTGCTGGCCCGGGAGGGGTGGGTGCCCACCTCGTCGGGCTGGTACCCGGGGCGGCCGGTGCTGGTGACCCGGAACGATCCGGCCCTGCGCCTGTACAACGGCGACGTGGGCCTCGTGGTGCCGGACGCCCACGCCAGCGGCGCGGTGCAGGTGCTGTTCCCCACCCCCGACGGAGGGTGGCGCCGGATCCCGCCGGTGAGGCTACCGCCCCACGAGACCGTGTACGCCATGACCGTGCACAAGTCCCAAGGATCCGAGTTCGACCGGGTGCTCCTGGTGCTCGGCGACCGGCCCAACCCGGTGCTGACCCGCGAGCTGGTGTACACCGGCCTCACCCGGGCCCGGAACCGGGCCGAGGTGTGGGGCTCGGCCGGGGTGTTCACCGCGGCCGTGCGCGCCAGGGCCCAGCGCACCTCGGGCCTGCGCGACCGGGTGTGGGAAGGGCGAGCGGATTGAACAAGGGGCGGCGCCTTGACTCGCCCGCAGCCTCGGATACCTTTTCCCGGCGATGTGGTCGATATGAACCGGGAAAAAGCTAAGGAGGAGACCGGATGAACGCGATGACCGAGGCGAACCTGAAAAGTGCGTTCGGCGGCGAGTCCATGGCCCACATGCGCTACCTCCACTGGGCCGAACTGGCGGAGAAGGAGGGTTTCCCCGGGGTGGCCCGGCTGTTCCGGGCCGTGGCCCGGGCCGAGTGGATCCATGCCGGCAACCACTTGCGGGTGCTCAAAGACCGGGTGGGCGACGCGGCGGTCACGGCCGGCGGCGGGTTCGGGTACCAGTCCACGAGCCAGGCCTTGCAGGGGGGAATCGACGGCGAGACCTTCGAGATCGAGCAGATGTACCCGGTGTACAAGCAGGTGGCCGAGTTCCAAGGCGAGACCGCCGCGGTGCGCAGCTTCCACTATGCCCTGGAGACCGAGAAGGTCCACCGGGCCCTGTACGAGGAGGCCAAGGCCGCGGTGGACCAGGGCAAGGACATCTCGTTCGGCACCCTCCACGTCTGCCCGGTCTGCGGGTACACGGTGAAGGGCGACGCGCCCGAGCACTGCCCCGTGTGCGGCGCCGGAGCCGACCGGTTCGAGGCCCATCAGGTGTGACCGATTAGCCCCCCCGCCCCCTGCGCTCGAGCCATTCGCCCACCATGAACGCGGCCACCGTGCCCTCGCCCACGGCGGCCGTGATCTGCTTCCGGCTCCCGGCGCGCACGTCGCCGGCCGCGAACACCCCGGGCACCGAGGTGGCCAGGGTAGCGGGGTCGGCCTTCACGAACCCCGCATCGTCCAGCTCCAGGGTGCCCCGCAGGAAGCCGGCGTTGGGCTCGAGCCCGATGAACACGAACACCCCGTCGCAGGCGATCCGTTCCGTCCGGCCGGTGGCCGCGTCCTCCACCTCCACCCCCTCGACCGCCTCGGTCCCCAGCACCCGCCGAACCCGGTGGCCCAACCGGATCTCCACCCCGGGCAGGGCCCGCACCCGGTCCTGCAGCACCTGGCTGGCCGTGAGGCGATCGAGGTTTTGCACCAGGGTGATCCGATCGGCGAACCCGGCCAGGTGCACGGTCTCCTGGAGGGCCGAGTTTCCCCCACCCACCACCACCACGTGCTTCCCCCGGAAGAACGGCGCGTCGCAGGTGGCGCAGAAGCTCACCCCCCGGCCCACCAGCTCCTCCTCGCCCGGAACCCCCATCCTCCGGTACACCGACCCCGTGGCCACCACCACGGCGCAGGCCCGGACTTCCCCCTGGGCCGTGCGGATCCGGAACATCCGCCCCTCGGGCTCCAGGCCCTCGGCCCCTTCGAAGGTTCGGACCTCGGCCCCGAACTTGAGGGCCTGGCGGTAGATCCGCTCCATGAGCTCGGCCCCGTTCACGGGGTCCGGGAACCCCGGGTAGTTCTCGATCCGGTCGGTCAGGGCAGCCTGGCCGCCCGGCATGCCCTTGTCCAGCACCAGGGTGCGCATCCCCTCCCGGGCGGTGTAGATCGCCGCGGTCAGGCCGGCCGGGCCCGCGCCCAGCACGGCCACATCGTAGACCCGAGGGAGGCCCGTGAGGTCCACCCCCAGGGCCTCGCCCAGGGCTGCGGTGTCCGGATCCACCACCATCCGGTCCCCCACCCGAACAGCCGGCACCTCCAGGGCCCCGCCGGTGGCCTGCTGGAGCCGCCGGGCGGCGTCGGAGTCGTCCTCCGGGTTCACCACCCGGTACGACACCCCTGCCGCCTCCAGCAGCTCGCGCACCCGGTGACACCGCTCGCACCACGGCACGGCGTACAGAACGACCTCGTTGGGCTTCACGGTGGACCTCCCTGTAAGTTCGGTCATTGGTCGTTGGTCGTTGGTCGTTAGTCGTTGGTCGTCGGTCGGGGGCCTTCGGCCTGCTGGGCGGCTAGGCTGCTAGGCGGCTCCTGAGCCCCGCCGCCAGGACCTCCGGGGGGCATGGGGTCTGCTGGAGAGCCGCGCGCGGCTCCTTGGCTCGCCGCGCAGCGCCTTCAACGCTCGCACCGTGAGTTCGTTCGTGCCCCGCCGAACGGTCATGAAGCCACCGCCGGTGCCCCGTGCCTGCGCGGCGAATCCCATTGCCCGGCTTCGCGCGCGGCCGGAAGCAGGCCCCATGCCTCCGGCGTGAAGGCCCCGGACCAACGGAGGTTACCCTTCCCCGTTGTACGGCCCCGCAGGGGCCTGACGAGGCTTCCCAGTAACTTCGGTCGTTGGTCGTTGGTCGGGGGCCTTTGTCTCGCCCACCGTACCACCTCCGGCGCAGCCGTCCACCCCGCCCTTTACGGCCGGCCGCCCACCGCGGTACCTTGCCCGGGATGCGCGGAGGAACCATGATCGAACCGATCCGGTCTCGAAGGAACGAGCGGCTCCGGTGGGCGGCCCGGGTGGTGCGCGACCGACGGTTCCGCCGGCGCGAGGGGGTGTGGGCGGCCGAGGGCATCCGCCTGGCCGAGGAGGTGGCCGGCTCCGGTCTGCCGGTGCGGCTGTGGCTGCTGGAGGAGGGGTGGGGGGCCGAGCCGGGCCGGAACCGCCGGCTCCTCGAGACGGTGACGGAGCGGGGGGATCCGGTGGTTCGGGTGGCCCGGGGGCTGCTGCGGGAGGCAACCGACACCCAGACCCCCCAGGGCGTGGCGGTGGTGTTCCAGGCGCCCCGGTGGGCGCCGGAGGACCTGCTGGCCCGGCCCGGCCCCCTGGTGGTGCTCGACCGGCTCCAGGACCCCGGGAACCTGGGCACCCTGGCCCGCACCGCCGAAGCCACGGGCGCGGCCGGCCTCGTGCTGGTACCCGGCTCGGCCGACCCGGGCAATCCCAAGGCCCTGCGCGCCTCGGCGGGGTCGCTCCTTCGGCTGCCCGCGGTCACCGTGCCCAATGCGGCCGGGTTCCTCAAGGCGGTCGGGATCCAGGCCCTGGCCACGGTGCCCGCGGGCGGGGCCGCGCCGGACGAGCTGGACCTGACCGGCCGGTTCGCACTCCTGCTCGGCCAGGAGGGCGGCGGCCTGGCCCCCGACCTGGCCGGGTCGGCCGGCCTCCGGGTCACCCTGCCCATGGAAGGCCGGGTGGAGTCGCTCAACGTGGCCGCGGCCGCGGCCATGATCCTGTACGAGGCCCAACGCCAACGCCGCAAGGCCCTTTCCCCCATCTCAAGGAGTTCCCCATGGCCCAGATCCAGACCCTGACCTTCACCCAGACCCTCACCCACACCGGCGGGTTTCGGGCCCAGGCGCGCGTGCGCGACCTGCCCCCCTACGGCCTGGACGAGCCCAGGGACCTGGGAGGCGAGGACTCGGCGCCCTGCCCCATGGACTACCTGCTCACCGCGGTGGGCGGATGCCTCCTGTCGAGCCTGGCCATGTGCCTCCAGAAGAAGCGGGTGGAGGCCCCGGTGTCCATGGACCTGGAGGGCGAGGTCGCCCGCAACGACGAGGGGCTCCTCCGGGTGAAGAGGATCCGGGTGCGCATCCGGGTGGACGCGCGGGAGGAGGACCGTCGCAAGGTGGAGGGGTGCTACCAGATCTTCAAAAAGTACTGCATCGTGTCCGCCTCGGTGGCCCAGGGGATCCCCCTGGAGACCGAGCTGGTGTTCGGCGGATAGCCGGCGTTGTCCCGGTTCGCCCGACGGTTCGATCGTTACCGGGAGATCGTCCCCGACTTCGAGGCGTTCTGCGAGGCCCACGAGCGCCCCGCTCCGGTCCACCTGCGGGTGAACCCCCGCAAGGCCGCCCCGGCCTGGGTGGTCGACCGGCTGGCCCGGGCCGGGGTGCGGGTACGGCCCGAGCCCTGGTACCCCCACCTGCTCCGGGTGGAGGCCGCACCCGAAGGGTTCGCCTTCGGCGCCACCCTGGTCCATGCCCTGGGGTTCGTGTACATCCAGAGCGCCTCCTCCGCGGCGTCGGCCCTGGCCCTGGGGGCCCGTCCCGGCCACCGGGTGCTGGACCTGTGCGCGGCGCCCGGGTCCAAGACCACCCTGCTGGTGCAGGAGATGGACGACCGGGGCCTGGTGGTGGCCAACGAGCCCAACCGCCGCCGCATCAAGTCGCTGGTCACGAACCTGGAGAGGATGGGGGCCGCGTCCGCCCTGGTCACGGCCTACGCTGGCCAGAACTTTCCCAAGAGGGTCCGGTTCGATCGCATCCTGGTCGACGCCCCGTGCTCGGGCGAGGGCACCTGGCGGGGCCCCCGGGCGAAGCCCCGCCGGATCACCCCGGAGTTTCGTTCCGGCCTGGTCCGGCAGCAGACCGGCCTGTTGGAGCGGGCGTGGGACCTCTTGGAGCCCGGAGGGGTCCTGGTGTACTCCACCTGCACCTACGCCCCGGAGGAGAACGAGGCCGTGGTGGCCGACCTGGTGGAGCGAACCGGCGCCGAGGTGCTGCCGGTGCCGGTGGACGTTCCGGCCCGGCCCGGCCTGACCGCGTGGCAGGAACGGACCTTCCCCCCCTCGCTCGCCCGGACCGCCCGCCTGTTTCCGCACCGGCTCGACTCGGAGGGATTCTTTGTCGCTCGACTGGCTAAGCCCTGAGGACGCCCGGCGGGTCACGGCCTACCTGCAGGAGCGCTACGGCATCCCTGCCGGAGCCCTGGCCGGGCTGCGCCTGTTCCGGCGAGGCGGGTACGTCTGCGCCCTGCGGGAGGAGGCCGCGGCTGCGGCCGAGACGCTCCAGGCGGCGGGGGGTGGGCTGCGCCTGGTCAAGGAGATGGGACCCGGCCGGTACAAACCCGCGACCCGGGGAATGCAGGTCCTGGCGGCCCGGGCCGGGGGGGGGATCGATCTGACCGAGGCCGAGCTCCGGGGCCTGCTCCAGGGCCAGACCCTCTCCACCCCGCTGCCCGGCAGGGGGTTCGTGCTGCTCCGGTGGGAGGGCGCCGTGGTGGGGGTGGGGCTCCTGCGCGAGTGCCGGCTGGTGGGGCAGCTGCCCCGCACCGTGACCGAGCACCTGCGCCTCGGGGGGGACCGCCCCCTGGTGTGAGCCCTGCTCAAGGTTCCCGACGGCCCAACCGACAAGGATAGGGAGCGGGGGCGAACGTCCGGGCGCCCCGGCCGAATCCTTACTCACAAGGGGAAGTGGCCCATGGATCGACCCGCACCGGTCCTCGTGGAGATCACCGAACGGCTCGAACGTCTGCCGCCCATGCCCCAGACCGTGTCCGAGGTCATGCAGATGAGCCGGTCGGAGGACTTTGCCGTGGGCGACCTGGCCCAGGTGGTGTGCAAGGACCCCACCCTGGCCGCCCGCGTGCTCAAGCTGTGCAACTCGGGGTTCTACGGCTTGGGCAAGGAGGTCACCAGCATCCAGCGGGCGGTGGTCCTGCTGGGATTCGAGATGACCAAAAACCTGGTGCTCTCCAGCTTCGTCCACTCGGTGATCCAGGGAGACTTCGAGGCCTACGCCCAGACCTCGGACGGGCTGTGGGAGCACAGCTTCGGGTCGGCCACCGCCTGCCTGGCCCTGGCCGAGAACACCGCCCCGGACCTGGTGGAGGTGGCCTACACCGCGGGGCTGCTCCACGACATCGGCAAGGTGGTGCTGGCGTCCCTGCTGGCCGAGCGGTTCCAGGAGGTGATCGAACGGGTGAAGACCCGGAGGATCCCGTTCCCCCAGGCCGAGCACGAGGTGCTCGGAACCGACCACGCTGAGGTGGGGGCCCTGGTGGCCGAGCGATGGAACCTGGCCCCGGTGCTCCGGGAGGTGATCCGCTCCCACCACCACAGGGACGTGGAGGTGTCCGAGCCCCGGCTGGCCGCCCTGGTGCGCCTGGCCGACGGAGTGTGCGGCATCCTGGGGGTGGGGGCCGGGTTCGACGCCACCGACGCGGAGCTGGACGATCGGGACCTCGCCCTGGTGGGGCTCGACGGCGACAGGCTCCAGCCGGTTCTCGACCAGGTGATGGCCCGGGTCATGGACGTACGCGGGTTCCGGTTGTTCTAGGCGGGGGCGCCATGGAGAAGATCATCTGTATCGGGGGTAGCACGGGGGCGCCGGCCGGGCTCACGGACCTCCTGGCAAAGCTGCCGGCCGACCTGCCGGCGCCGGTGCTGGTGGCCCTCCACATGCCCGCGTACATGACCGAGGGCTTCGTCCAGACCCTCGAGCGCCGTGTGGCCCTGCGGGTGGTCGTGGCCGAGAACGGCGCCCGGCCCGAGCCGGGGTGCGTGTACGTGGGCCCCGGCGGACTCCACCTGGGCCTGTCGCCTGCCGGCCGGATCGTGGTGAGCCCCAAACCCACCGAACTCCACTTCAAGCCCAGCATCGACGTGCTGTTCTTCACGGCGGCCCGGGCCTTGAGAAACCGGGTGGTGGGCGTGGTCCTGACCGGGCTGTCGGCCAAGAAGGACGCGGTGGAGGGGGCTCTGGCCCTGCGCAAGGTGCGGGCCGAGGTGCTGGTGATCGACGATCCGTCCGCCAAGTTCCTCGGCATGCCGAAGGCCGTGATCGAGGCAGGGGGCGCCAGCCGGGTGCTCCAGGCCGCAGACCTACCGGAGGCCGTCGCACGGGCGTCCCGCGGTTGACCGGGGCTCCCCCCACCACTAGACTATAAGCCTTCGCGGGCCCGGCCCGCCTCCTCACTCCCGAGGCCGATCGGACGATCCATGGCCGTCGCCGTCATCAGTCGAACCGACTTTCCCGCCCTTCTTCTGGACCCCCGAGCCAACCCGGAACCCATGGTGTTCGTGACGGACGACCCGGCGCTGGCCCGGATGGCCCGCCGAAGGGGGTTCCGGACGGCCACCGGAGAGCTGACCGACCCCCGTCTGTTCCGACGGGCCCGCATCGGCCCGGAGGACCGGGTGCTGTTCCACCTGCCCCGGCTCACCGACCTGAACCGGTGCCTGGCCGCGCTGCTCAAGGTGGTGCCCGACGCGGCCGTGGCGGCCCTGCTGGAGCCGGGACGGGCCGCCCCGCGTCGGTGGAAGGAACGGGTGCTGTTCATCCCCACGGGCCAGATCGGCACCGTGTGCCTGCGCAGCGAGCTGGAAAAGGCCGCCACCCGCAGGATGCTGGCGGGGATCCGGTCGCTGTTCGAAGGGGCCGAGAAGGTGCTCCTGCTCGTCCAGGACGACCCCGATCCCGACGGCCTGGCCTCGGCCCTGGCCCTGCGGGCCCTGTTGGGCCGGAACCGGCTGACCGCCGTGATCGGAGCCTTCGGGGCGGTGACCCGGCCTGAGAACGTGGCCATGGTGAGGCTGCTGGACATCCAGGTGGAGACGATCACCCCGGACGACCTCGAGCGGTTCGACCGGATCGCCCTGTTGGACGTGCAGCCGCTGCACTCCCCCGACATTCCGCTGCGGGTGGACCTGGTGATCGACCACCACCCCAGGCGTGCCCAGTGCCGGGCCCGCATCTCGGACATCCGGCCCAAGTACGGGGCCACCTCCACCATCATGACCGAGTACCTGCTGGCCTCCGACACCCCGATCTCCCAGCGCCTGGCCACGGCCCTGATCTACGGCATCAAGACCGACACCCAGCTGCTCGGCCGGGACACCACCCCCATGGACGTGTCGGCGTTCGCCTCCCTCTACCCCCTGGCCAACCACGCCCTGCTGCGGCGGATCGACCGACCCCAGTTCCCCCGCCGCGACCTGCCCTCGCTCAGCCACGCCCTGAACCACGCCCGCATCGTGGACGACATCCTGTTCGCCCACCTGGGTCCCCTGACCCGGGAGGACGTGGTGCCGTTCATCGCGGACTTCGGCCTGGAGGTGGAAGCGGTGGAGTGGTCGGTGGTGTCGGGGATCTACGGCGGGAAGCTGGTCATCTCGGTCCGCAGCTACGGCACCGGCCGCAGCGCGGGCGAGGTGGTCAAGGCCGCGTTCGAGTCGTTCGGGAGCGCCGGGGGCCACAAGGCCATGGCCAAGGCGGTGATTCCCCTGGACAACGTGCCCGACGAGTGCGTGGACCACGAGACCTGGGTGCAGGGCCGGTTCCTGAACGCGCTGTACCAGAAGGCCAAGACCCGGTGCCCCGACAACGGCAGGGCCGAGGGCAACGGTCCGGCCCGGGCGTGCTCCTGACCGGGTGACCGGGGGCGGCCCCGATGCCCCCCCACGGCGCCCCCCGCCCCCGGCTCAATCCCCTGACGCCGCCTCGCACACGGCCCCGGCCTCGTCCGCGAGGGGCCGCCGGTGGGGGGGGTCGCCGCAGGCCGGGCACCGGGGATCCCGCCGCACCCTCACCTCCCGGAACGCCAGGGTCTCCCCCTCGAACAGCAGCAACCGATTCACCAGGGGCTCGCCCACCCCCAGGAGCAGTTTGAGCACCTCCAGGGCCTGGAGGCTGCCCATCACCCCGGCCACGGCCCCCAGGATCCCGGCCTGGGCGCAGGTGGGCACCGCCCCCGGGGGGGGGGGTTCCCGGAAGAAGCACCGGTAGCAGGCCCCCTTCCCCGGCACCACGGTGAGCATCTGCCCCTCGAACCGCAGGATGCCGGCGTACACGTACGGCACCCCGGCCGCCGCACACGCGTCGTTCACCAGAAACTTCGAGGGGAACGTGTCGGTGCCGTCCACCACCACGTCGTAGTCCCTGACGATCTCCAGGGCGTTGGCCGCGGTGAGCCGGACGGGGTGGCGGACCACCCGGACCCCGGGGTTCAGCCGGGCCAACGCCTCGGCGCCCGAGTCCACCTTGGGCCGGCCCACGTCCGGCGTGCCGTGGAGGATCTGCCTCTGCAGGTTGGTGAGGTCCACCCGGTCGGCGTCGCACAGCCCCACCGTGCCCACCCCGGCCGCAGCCAGGTACAGGGCCGCCGGGCTGCCGAGCCCCCCCGCCCCCACCACCAAAACCCGGGCCTCGCCCAGCCGCTCCTGCCCCTTGCCGCCCACCTCGGGCAGGAGGATCTGGCGGGAGTACCGGAGGACCTCCTCCTCGGTCAGGGTCATGTTTTCTTGCGCACCCTCAGCCGGAACGCCTCGCCGTCGCGTTCCACGGCCAGGATCTCGTGGCCCTCGTCCCGGAGCATGCGGGGGATGCTCGTGACCGGCTCCCCGGCCGCCATCAGGATCTCCAGCTCTCCGCCGGGCTCCACCTGCTCCAGGCCCATGCGGACCCGTACCATGGTCATGGGGCACACGTCACCGGTGATGTCCAACGTCTGCATGTTCGGCTCCTACCCGTTACTTCGGTCGTTGGTCTACGGTCTCCTGGCCCCCAGAGCAAGTGGACCTCGCCAACCCGGGGGCGGGGGGCCGCTGGAGCGCCGGGCGGCCCCGGGGCGAAGGCCCTCTACCGGAGCGGCTGGAACCGTTCGAGGGCCTCGGGGGTGATCGCCGTCCACTTGTCCCGGTCCACCCCTTGGAGCACCTCGGCCTGGAACCGCTCGGGCCCGATCCGCAGGATGGTCTGGCCCAGGCGCTCCTTGGACTCACCGTTGTCCCGGTACCAGGCCTTGATCCGGCCCACCGCCTCGATCGCCTCGGACTCGGTGAGGAACTCCGCGATCTGGATCCCCACCTGCTTCACCCGCCCCCAGCGGCCGCCGGCGAACAGGTGCAACCCGGTCCGGCCCGCCTTCATGGCGGCCAGGGGGCATGCTTTGATGCAGTCGCCGCAGTTGACGCACGCCTTCCGGTCTATGCGCATCATCCCCTGCTCGACCATCGCCGCACCCAAATGACACGCCTCCACGCAGACACCGCACCCCGTGCACGCCTCCGGGTCGCACTCGGGCCGGGCTGCCCCCACGAGCCCCACGTCGTTCAACTGGGGCTTGGAGCAGCTCGACGCGCACCCCGACACCCCTACCTTGAACTTGTGGGGCAACACCTCGGCGTCGTTGTACCGCTGGTCGATCTCCCAGGCGAGCTGGAACGTGTCCACGTTGCCGTGGGGGCAAACGGTTCCGCGGCAGGCCGTGGTGGTACGCATCCGGGGGCCGCACCCGGCCAGCCCGATGCCGGCGTCGGCGAGCTCCTGGCGCAGGGCCTCGAACCCCTCGCCGGTCACCCCGGGCAGCTCCACCCCGTACCGGGCCGTGAGCAGGATCTCTCCGCGGCCGTGCTTGCGACACAGCCGGGCCAGGCTCTCGAGGGCGTCGGCCGTGAGCAGCCCCACCGGGATCCGGAGCCGGGCGGAGTACTCGTTCTCCCCCTTGGTCTTGATCATCCCGGTGAGCTGGGCCCCCAGGACCTTGGGCGTGTAAAACTCGGACGGTTGCACGGACATGGCATTCTCCCCATCAGCCTAAAAGACAGGATGTCCGAGATTATGACGCCCCTATTCTGCAGTGTCAAGATAAAGTTTACACGTCCCTATTTATACCTGTATCAAGAGTAAATCCAGCCGGGGCCCCCGTGATCTCCCGCACGACCGAGGTAGCGAACGTGCCCGGAGGACACAGGAACTCCACTTCCGTGGCCGTGCCCAGGGGCCGCACCTCCACCCCGGCCAGGGGGATCCGCAGGGGCCGGCGGGCTCCGGCCTGCCGGGCGAACAGGTCCTCCCCTAGGCCGAACGCCCCGAGCACCCGCGCCTCCTCCCTGGCCACCTCCCCCACGGGCCGCACCATCTTTCGGCCCCACATGGGTCCGGTGGGGGCCACCTCGAAGCGCTCCACGCGCCCTGCCTCGGCCCGGGGGTCGGTGCACACGAACAGCCCGCCCGAGTCCGCCTTCCGGAGCACGTCCCCCTGCAGGGGGCGGTCCAGGGTGTTGGCCTCGAGGCGTCTCGCCAACACCTCATTGAACACCGCGGACTGGAGGGCCGACACCAGGAGGTCCCGCTTCCACCGGCCGGTGCGTACCTCGCCCCGGAGCACCCTCGCCCCTTGGAGGGCGTTGTCCCCCTTGGCCCCGAACCGCTGGGGTCCGAAGTAGTTGGGCACCCCCCAGGAGCGGAGGATGGTCAGCACCCGCTCCACCGCCGCCGGATCCGCCCCCTCGACCACGACCCGGAACCGGTTGGCCGCCAGATGCCCCAGCCGTAGCTTGTTCCGGTGCCGGGTGGCGGTGAGGACCCGGGCGCCCTCGGCCTCGAACGCGGCCCGCGCCGCCTCGGTGGTCACCCCGGTCACGGTGAACCCCTGCACCGCGGTGCAGCGCTTGTCCTTCATGCCGGCGTACCCCACGGCTGCCGGGCCGACCCCCAGCCGCCGGGCCACGGCCACCGCCAGGTCCCGGGTGCTCCGCCCCGCCCTCTCCACCCACAGGGCCGCGTGTTCGCCCTGCCCACCGAAGGGGTACAGGGGCACCTCCTCCACCCGGAACGTGTCCGGCCCCGGGGTCCACACCCCCCCCGCGGGCTCGGCCACGAGCCTCGGATAGTCGAAATCCCGGTACGGAGCCAGAGCGAGGTCGGTGCGCATCCTGTGCCCTCGGAAAAAGAACGGTTCTCGGTGCGTTGAACAGCCGTTTTCCCCTATGCTACCGTACCTCGGCACCCGCCGCACCGTGGCCCGGACCGTTCGGGGCACCTCGTGCCGCAACCGTCGATCCCGCCCGCGGCGACCGCCCCGGTTCGGGGCACGCCCGGGGACCCCGCGGCAAGCCCTCGGAGCCGCCGGGGCCGGGGCTCGGGACGGTTTTCGTATCCATGGGGGCTCTTGATGCCGATTCGCGTTCTCATCGCAGAGGATCAGCGCCTGCTGCGCCAGTGCTTCGAGGAGGTGCTGGCCCTCGACGACAGCCTGGTGGTGGTGGCCACCGCCTCCGACGGCACGGAGGCGGTGGTCCTCACGCAGAAGCACCGGCCCGACATCGTGCTGATGGACTTGGCGATGCCCCGGCTGGACGGAATCCGGGCCACCCGGCTGATCCGAGAGCGGGTCCCCCAAACCAGGGTGCTGATCCTGTCCCTGCACGACGCCCCCACCAAGGTGGATCAGGCGATCAAGGCCGGGGCCTGCGGGTACGTGCTCAAGGACGTGGACTTGGACGAGCTCGTGCGCATCCTCAAGGCGGTGTACCACGGCGAGGAGATCCACTCGCCGTTTCTGGCCGACCAGAAGCTCTCCCAGGCCCAGGACCCGGCCCGGTACGGCCTGACGGCCCGGGAGCTCAAGGTGCTGCGGTTCCTGGCCCGGGGCGACAACAACGCGGAGATCGCCGAGAAGCTGTGCGTGTCGGAGCAGACCGTCAAGAAGGAACTGGTGAGCCTGTTTGAGAAGCTCGGGGTCAAGAACCGAACCCAGGCCGCCGTGAAGGCCGTGCAGCTGGGGTTCGTGGAGTCCGAGGGGACCACCTGAGGGCAGGAGGACGGCCATGATCCTGGGCGTGGCGGGAAGCGGCAGCGTCCCTTCCAACTCGCGGCGGCTCCTGGAGGAGGCCCTGGCCGGGGCGGCCGAGGCCCGGCCGGTGGAGCGGCGGGTGGAGTGCCTGGCGGACCTGCGGTTCCGGGGGTGCGTCGGCTGCCGGGCCTGCCGGACCGGGGCCGACGGGTGCGTGCTGCAGGACGACCTCACTCCCGTGCTCCGGGCCACGGCCGAGTGCAGCGCCCTGGTGCTCGCCACCCCCATCTACTACGGGTACGCGAGCGGCCTGTTCAAGTCGTACTTGGACCGGTGGTACTCGTTCCGGGACGCCGGCCGGAACCTGCGGGTACCCTCGGGCCGGCCGGCCCTGCTCATCGTCACCCAGGGTCATCCGGAGCCGGAGGCCTACGCCTGGACCCTGGGCAGCCTGGAGAGGGTCCTGGCCTCGTACGGGTTCGAGCCCCGGGCCCTGGTGGCGACCGGGCTCGAGGAGGCCGGGGCGGCCGACCGCTCGCCCGAGATCCTCTCCCGCGCCCGGGACCTGGGCCGGGCCTTGACCTCCTGATCCCCGTCGCCGGCTTCGCCCCTCACACCGCCCGGGTCACCCCCATGCCTCCGGGCCGGAACACCACCGCCGGCATGGGCCGCAGGTCGGAACTCACCCGCGGCCGGAACCCCATGTGGGCCATCACGTCCCGCTCCAGATCCACCCCCGGAGCGAGCTCCACCACCTCCAGACCGTCGGCGGCCAGGCGCAGGACCGCCCGCTCGGTAATGTACAGAACCCGCTGGCCCAGGTCCCGGGCGCGCGTCCCGCTGAACGTGACCTGTTCCACCCGTTCCGGGAACTTGGGCCGGGCCCCCTCCCGCACGATCTCCAACCGCCCGTCCGCCACGCGGGCCTCGAGCCCGCCGGCCGTGAACGTGCCCAGGAAGTAGAGCCGCTTCGCGGTCTGGGTGATGTTGATGAACCCCCCGCACCCGGCGAACCGGTTCCCGAACCGCGACACGTTCACGTTGCCCTGCCGGTCGGCCTGGGCCATGCCCAGGAACGCCTGGTCCAGGCCGCCGCCGTCGTAGAAGTCGAACTGGCTGGGCTGCTCGTAGATGCACTCGGGGTTCGTGGCCACCCCGAAGCTCAGCCCCCCCGCGGGGATCCCGCCGGTCATGCCCGACTCCACCGACAGGGTGAACCCCTCGAACACCCCCTCCTCTGCCGCGCACCGGGCCACGCCCTCGGGCATCCCGATGCCCAGGTTCACCACGGCCCCGTCCTCGACCTCCATCAGGGCCCTGCGGGCGATCACCTTGCGAACGTCGAGGGGCACCGGGTCCCACCGGTCCACGGCCAGCCGGATCTCCCCCGAGAAGCCCGGATCGTAGGCCGCGGCAAAGGTCTGCATGTGGTGCTCGGGGCGGGCCACCACCACGTAGTCCACGAACACCCCCGGCACCCGCACGTCCTTGGGTTTCAAGGTGCCGGCCTGGACCACCCGCTCCACCTGGGCGATCACGATCCCCCCCGAGTTCCGGACCGCCTGGGCGATGGCCAGGTTCTCGAGCACGGCGGCCTCCCTCTCGTAGGACAGGTTGCCCCTCGGGTCGGCCGACGTGGCCCGGATCAGCCCCACGTGCACCGGAAACGCCTTGTACCACAGCCACTCCCGGCCCCCGAGCTCCACCACCTCCACCAGGTCCTCGGTGGTCCGGGCGTTCACCTTGCCCCCGTCCAGGCGGGGATCCACGAAGGTTTGCAGCCCCACGTGGGTGATGGTGCCGGGCTTGCCGGCGGCGATGTCCCGGAACAGGTGGGAGATCACCCCCTGGGGCAGGTTGTAGGCCTCGATCCGGTTCTCCAGGGCCATCCGGCCCAGCTTGGGCGCGAGTCCCCAATGCCCCCCCACCACCCGCCGCACCAGCCCCTCGTGGGCCACATGGTTCATGCCCCGGTCCCCGCCGTCTCCCTGCCCCGCGGCGTACACGAACGTCAGATCCCGGGGTTCCCCCGTGTCCAGGAACCGGCGTTCCAGGGCCACGGCCAGGGCCTCGGCAAAGCCGGTGCCCACGAACCCGCCCGTGGCCACCGTGGCCCCCGAGGGGATGAGCCGGACCGCCTCGTCCGCGGTCACGATCTTTGCGCACATGAACCGGGCCTCCCTCGGCGCCGCCCCGCCCGTCAGCCGTAGGCCACGGCCGGCAGCCACGTGACCAGCCAGGGGAACACGGCCACGAGCACCAGCCCCACCAACTGCAGCACGATGAACGGGACCACCCCTTTGTAGATCTCGATCAGCTTCACGTCCGGGGGGCAGACCCCCTTCAGGTAGAACAGGGCGAACCCCACCGGCGGGGTCAGGAAGCTGGTCTGGAGCGCCACGGCCACGAGCAGCACGAACCACACCAGCTCCGGGTTCTCCACCTGGCCGTACCCGGGCACGGCAAGCCCCAGCTTCCCCACCACCGGGGCCACCAGGGGCAGCACGATCAGGGTGATCTCGATCCAGTCCAGGAAGAACCCCAGCAGGAACACCACGGCCAGGATGAACGCCACGATGCCGTAGGGGCCGAAGGGCAGCCCCGTAAGCACCTGCTCGATCACCTCGTCCCCCCCCAGGCCCCGCAGCACCAGGGCGAAGCAGGTGGCCCCGAGAAAGATCGCGAAGATGTAGGCCGTGGTGTTGTAGGTGCCCCGGAGCACCTCCCGGAACACCCGGAAGTCCAGCTTGCGGTTCCAGGCGGCGAGCAGGGTGGCGCCCAACGCCCCCACCCCGCTCGCCTCGGTGGGCGTGGCGATTCCCGCGAAGATCGACCCCAGCACCGCCAGGATGAGGGCCGCGGCCGGGAGCACCGTGCGCACCACCTGCAGAACCTCCCGCAGCCCCACCCCCCCCTCCATGCCCTCGGGCAGGGGGGCGGCCTCGGGCCGGAGCCAGCAGTACACCAGGATGTAACCGATGTAGAGCACCCCCAGGATCAGCCCCGGGAGCACGGCCCCCATGAACAGGTCCCCCACGGAGAGGCCCAACTGGTCGGCCATGATCACCAGCATGATCGACGGAGGGATCAGGATCCCCAGGGTGCCCGAGGCCGCGATCGTGCCCAGGGCCAGGGGGTTCTCGTACCCCTGGGACCGCATGGCCGGGAAGCTCAGCAGCCCCAGCAGCACCACCGAGGCGCCGATGATGCCGGTGGAGGCGGCCAGGATGATGCCGATGGCCGTGACCGTGACCGCGAGTCCCCCCCGGACCTTGCCGAACAGCCGCTGCATCGACTCCATCATCCGCTCGGCGATGCCGGAACGGTCGAGCATGAGTCCCATGAAGATGAACATGGGGAGGGCCACCAGGACCCAGTTGTCCATGTACTTGTAGATCCGGTTCACCACCATGCCGAGCGTCATGTAGTCGAGCCCGGTCCAGGCGTCGAAATAGGTGTCGGCGATCCAGCCCACCCCGGTGAACAGCACCCCCGTGCCCCCCAGGACGAACGCGAGGGGAAACCCGGTGAACAGCCCGGCGATGAACGTGACGAACATCGCCACCACGAGGATGTCGTTGATCTCCATGGTTCTTCGCTCTCTCCCCTTCCGGCCGCCGGGTCAGCCCCGACGACCCGAGCGGACCAGGAACGTCACGGCGCGCACCAGCCTCGTCACGGTGGCGAGCCCCACCAGCCCGATGCTCAGCGGGATCACGGCCTTGATCACCCACCGCCAGGGCAGGCCCGAGGGCGCGTCCGACCCCTCGCCCACCCGCCAGGCGTCGTACACGAACGCCAGGCTGTGGTGGAACACCACCCACAGGAACGGCAGCAGGAACACCAGGATGCCAAACACCTCCCATTTGGCCTTGGTGCGGGGCGAGAACCGCATGTGGAGAAGGTCCACGCGGATGTGGCTGTCGTCCACCAGGGCGTAGCTGATGCCGAACATGATCCCCACGGCGTACAGGTGCCACTCCAGCTCCTCCAGGGCCACCAACCCGTGGCCGAACCCGTAGCGGAGCACCACCTGCACGATGATCACCACCACCAGAGCCGCGTTCACCCACATGATCCCGTGGCCGAACCGCCGGATGGCGCTGTCGATGGCGTCGCACCATCCGATCCGGGGCCACTCCTCGTGGCGTTCCATCCGATCCTCTCCCTGCGAAATTCGGTGGTCGGTCTGGGCCTTCGACCCGCTGGGCGGCTAGGCGGCCGGGCGGCTCCCGGGCCTCGACTCCAAAGCTTCGGGGGGCATGGGGATCAGGGATCAGAGGACAGATGTCAGTGGACGGGTCGTGGTCCCACGACGTCGCCTTGGCCACTGTGCCTTTGCCTTTTTCTGGCTTCTGTCCGCTGAATTCTGGCCCCTGAAACCCCTGCCCCGCCCTCGTCAATGGGCCCAGACCAACGAACGTTGCCCCCCGCCGGGGACCGGGCCTCGGTCCCCGGCGGGGTTCCCGGCTACTTCATCTTCACGTCTTGGGGCTTCGGGCGGGGCAGGAACGCGTAGGCCTGCCACACCTTGTAGTTGGTGCGAAACGCCTTCATGTCCTCCCACACCTTCTTGAAGTAGGCGTCCTTGGCGGCCTCCTCCTCGGCCACCTCCTCCCAAGCCTTCCGGAACGTGGCCAGCATCCGGTCGTCCCAGTAGTGCAG
Organism: Deferrisoma camini S3R1; assembly: GCF_000526155.1. Classification (NCBI taxonomy): domain Bacteria; kingdom Pseudomonadati; phylum Thermodesulfobacteriota; class Deferrisomatia; order Deferrisomatales; family Deferrisomataceae; genus Deferrisoma; species Deferrisoma camini. The sequence continues at coordinate 1,323,865 of NZ_JAFN01000001.1, forward strand.
GGTGACGCCGTGCTTCTCCACGTTCTCCTTCATGGCGTCGAACTGGATCGCCTCGCCGTAGGCGAACGAGTCCGCCACGCTCGCCTTGCACAGCATCTCCAGGACCATCTTCTGGTGCTCGCTCATCTGGTTCCACACCTTCTTGTTGATCAGCAGCTCGAACACCGTGGCCTGCTGGTGCCAGCCCGGGAAGTAGTTGTGCTTGGCGATCTTGTAGAATCCCAGCCGCTTGTCGATGGCCGGCATGGAGAACTCGGTGGCGTCGATCGCCCCCTTCTCCAGGGCCGGGAAGATCTCGCCGCCCGGCAGCTGGCTGACCGATGCGCCGAGCTTCTCCATCACCTTGCCCCCCAGCCCGAAGAACCGAATGCGCAGGCCCTTGAGGTCCTGGGGCCCCTTGATCTCCTTGAGGAACCACCCTGAGGTCTCCGGCGCGATCACCCCGCAGACCAGCACCTTCACGTTGTACCCCGCCCGGTCGTACATCTCCTGGTAGAGCTTCAGGCCGTTCCCGTAGTACAGCCACGCCAGGTACTCCCCGGCCTCGGGCCCGAACGGCACCGCGCTGAACAGGGCGGCCGCCGGCATCTTGCCCTGCCAGTACCCGGCCGTGGAGTAGCCCGCGTTCACCTTGCCCGTGCTCACGGCGTCCAGGATCTCGAACGGGGCCACCAGCTTGCCGGGCTCGTACACCTTCATACGGATCGTGCCGCCGCTTAAGGTCTCCACCCGGTCGGCCATCCACTGGATGGTGCTGCCCAGCGCGGGCAGCGCCGTCGAGAACGCGATCGGCACCTTGAGCAGGATCTTCTTCTCCTTTGCCCACCCCGACCCACCGGCCAGGACCAGTCCCAACGTCAAGACCGCCGCCAACAGCCTCCGTCCCCTGTTCATGGCTCTCCTCCTTTTCGTGAGGGGGGAACGCAACGGGTCGCTCGGGACCGGCCTGCTGCAGCTTCCGTGCCGGGATGAAAACACCGTGTTCACGGGGCACGAAACCGGCGTGTTCCGGAATTCCGGAACCGAGAGGACAGAAAACAGGGAAGATCGGCCCACGGAAGGGTTTCCGGATCTCCGGACTCTTTCCGGACATCCGGACTCAAGGGAGGGGAAGGGCTCAGCGGGAGAGCAGGCCGTAGCGGGCCGCCTTCTCGTAGAACGCGGATTTACCGATGCCCACCAGTCGAGCCGCCTCCACAGCGCGCCCGCCGGCGATCCGCAGGGCCTGGCGCAGGTGCTCGGCCTCGACCTCGGCCAGCACCTGGCGCAAGGGAGGAAGCTCCTCGCCGGAGGCCGAGCGTCGGCGCAGGTGGTGGGGCAGGTGCACAGGAAGGATCCGGACGCCGTCGCACAGGTTCAGGGCCCGCTCCAGCACGTTCTCCAGCTCCCGGACGTTGCCGGGCCACGAGTAGGCCAGAAGCACCGCCAGGCTCTCGGGCGCCAGGTCCCGGGGCGGCAGTCCCAGGTCCCGGGCCAGGCGGGCGACCAGCCGTTGGACCAGCAGGGGGATGTCCTCCCGGCGGTCCCGGAGGGGCGGGGTCTCCAGCAGCACCACGTTGAGCCGGTAGAGCAGGTCCTCCCGAAACCGGCCCCGGGCCACGGCCTCCCGCAGATTCCGGTTGGTGGCCGCGATCACCCGCACGTCCACGACCACCGGCCCGGACGATCCCAAGGGCTCGATCTCCCGCTCCTGGAGCGCCCGCAGCAGCTTGGCCTGGGTCGCCGGGGCGAGCTCGGCCACCTCGTCGAGGAAGATCGTCCCCCCTTGGGCCAGCTCGAAGCGGCCCGTCCGGCCCCCTTTGCGCGCCCCGGTGAACGCCCCCTCCCGGTAGCCGAACAGCTCCGACTCCAGGAGCCCTTCCGGGATGGCCGCGCAGTTCACCTTGACGAACGGCTTGTCGGCCCGGGGGCTCAGGTTGTGCAGGGCATGGGCCACCAGCTCCTTGCCGGTGCCGCTCTCCCCCTGGATCAGCACGGTGGACTGGGTTCGCGCCACCCGGCGCACCAGGTCCTTCAGGGCCCGGATCGGAGGGCTCTCGCCCACGATGCTCCCGAGGGTGTATCGGGTGCCGTTCTGGCGCTGAAGCTCTTGCCGGTAGTACCGCAACTCGCTGCGGAGCCGGCGGGTCTCCTCCGCCAGGGCGTCCAGCTCCGACACGTCCCGGAACAGCACCTTGCCCACCGCACCCACCACCCGGCCCCCCTCGCGGATGGGGATGCGGTCGCACACCATGTCGTGGCCCTTGATCCGCTGCACCTTGCGGATCTCGGGCTTCCCGGTGCGGAGCACCACGTGCATGCGGGTGTTTTCGATGGCCTCGGTCACGGGGCGGCCCACCATGTCGGCCGGGTCCACCCCCAGAAACTCGCAGTAGGCCCGGTTGAACATGGTGATGATGCCCCGATCGTCCACGACCACCACCCCCTCGTAGGCGGTGTCGAGCACGGCCTCCAGGGTGCGCTTCCAGCGGTCGGCCTCGTCCCGTTCGGCCCGGGCCGACTCCAGATCGGTCACGTCCTGGAGCACGGCCACCGCGCCCACCACCCGGCCGTGGCGCAGGATCGGGGTTCGGTTGCTCACGTAGGCGTGGCCGCCCAGCTCGATCCGTTTCCCGATGTGGGGTCGGCGGGTCCGCAGCACCTCCAACAGCCCGGTGTGGGGCACCACCTCCTGGATGGGCCGGCCGATCAGGTCCTCGAGCTCCACCCCGAGCACCCGGCTCAGGGCCCGGTTTCCGGCCACCACCCGGCCCCCGGCATCCACCACCACGATGGCGTTGTATGCGGCGTCAAGGGCCACCCGCAGCTGCTCCAGCCGCGAGCACACCGCCCTGAACCCCGCCTCCAGGAGCCGGACCCGCGGGATCCAGCCCTCGGCCAGGTCCCCCACCCCCACCCCCACCACCGGTCGGTCGGCCGCCCCGGGCCCCAGGAGCGGCAGCCGTTGCCCCACGCGCACCACCCGGGCCGGCTCCGACACCCCGAGCACCGGGTCGCCGCCCCGGCCCTGCTCGCGGGTGCGGGTCAGCGCTTCGGCAGAGGCCACGGCCAGCACCCCGCCGTGGCCCTGCACCACCACGGCCTCCTCCGCCCCCAAGGCGGGCAGGCGGTCCACGGGCGTCTCCGCCCCCACCACCGCGGCCACGGGTTGCCAGAGCTCGTCCAGGCGAAGGTTCATGGGAAGCCCTGTCAGGCCCCCTGCGGGGCCGAGCAACGAGGAAAGGTAACGTGCCGTGATCCCGGGCCCTGGCGGCCGCGGCAGGGGGCCTGCGCGATTTGGGTGTCAGAGGCCAAAGGTCAGAAGGCAGAAGTTCGGGCAGGGTGCACACTCTGCGAGGAGCTTTACAACGCGGAAGGTTTTTCCTGTCCACTGCCCGCTGAATTCTGACCCCTGATACGACCGGGGCTCACCGGCACCCCGCGCACGACTTGGCGGTGCACCCGGAGCACCCGCCGCCGGAGGCCCCTGCCCCGCCCCCCACGGCGAACGGCGAGAGCTTCCGCTCCGGGTCCGGTGCCCCGCACCGGGGGCACGGCGGGACCCTGCCCGGCCGCACCAGAGCCTCGAACTCGTGGCCGCACCCCCGGCAGGCAAAGTCGTACAGCGGCACGGCACCCTCCCCCGGTCAGCGGGCCCGCCGGTAGGTCCCCACCAGCTCGGCCTTGCCCAGGATCTTTCCCTCCATGGCCCGCAGCAGGGCGGCCTTGGTGGGGGTGCCCAGGTCGGGGAGCCGCTCGGACAGGGCGTAGAGCTTGTGGAAGTACCGGTGCCGCCCCACCGGCGGGCACGGCCCGCCGTAGCCGGTGCGCTTCCAGTCGTTGAGCCCCTGGCCGGTGCCAGGGGGCAGGTCCGAGGCCGTCACCCCCTCGGGCAACCCGCGGGTCTCGGCCGGGAGGTTGTAGAGGACCCAGTGGACCCAGGTCATGCGGGGGGCCCGGGGGTCGGGCGCATCGGGGTCGTCCACGATCAGGACCAGGCTCTGGGTGCCGGCCGGCACCCCGGTCCACTCCAGGGGCGGGGACACGTCGTCCCCGTCGCAGGTGTAGCGCACTGGGATCTCCGCGCCGGCGGCAAAGGCGGGGGAGCGGATCTCGAAGGCCATGGCGTCACCTCCTCGGAACACCGCAATGCCCAACGCACAAGCGCACACCGCGAGGAACAGGTTGTTGGTCATCGGTCGTCGGTCCGTCGGGTCGGGACGTTAGGACGTCATTACCCCGGCGGATAAACAGGCGCTATCGCTCCCTGGTCGGAGGGGCAAGGGACCTGTCGGAGAGCCGGGCGCGGCCCCTTAGCTCGCCGCGCAGTGCCTCTGACGCTTGGACCGCGAAATGGTTCGAATTCCACAGAGTTGTCAGGAAACCAGCTCTTCGGTCCCGTGCCTGCGCGGCGAATCTCATGCCCGGCTTCGCGCCCGGCCGGAGGCAGGTCCCTTGCCCCGCCCTCCGAGGTGACGCGCCTAATTTGTCGCCGGGTTCATAGGACGTTGGGACGCCTCCCAGCCTTCCTGGGCCGCAGGCCCAGGTGCTCGGCCACGGCCTCGGCCGAGGCCTCCAGCGCCACGGGGCGGTTCACCAGCTCCGGCCGGGGCTCCACCTCGTACTCCGGGTCCAGAGTACCCGCGAAATACGCCTCTTGGAACCCCGCGAACTTGAGCTGGTGGCTGGTGGAGTCGCACACGAACCGGCCCGTGGCCGGGATCAGCCCCTGGGCCAGGGCCTTGCGCAGGCCGGCCACGGCCTCTCCGCCCTGGGTGCACACCACGTGGCCGTGGCGGTTCACGTGGAGCATGGTGTCCAGGATCTCCTGCTCGGTCACGCTCACGCAGGTGAACCGGTCCCGGTACTCCTCCTCCACCAGCTGGCGCACCTTGGGGAACGACACCGGGTTGCCGATCATCGCGGCCTGGGCCACGCTGGGCCGCACCCGCACGGGCTCGTACCGGCCGGTGCTCCGCCACCGGGCCACGGGGTCGGCGTGCTCGCTCTGCACTCCGAGGATCCGGGGCAGCCCGTCGGTCACGCCCAGGCGCCGCAGGTCCCAGAACCCCTCCAGGATGGCGGTGACGTTGCCCGCGTTGCCGATGGGCACGGCCACGGTGGCGTCCTCCACCGCCCAGCCCAGCTGCTGGGCCACCTCGAAGGCGAAGGACTTCTGGCCGTTGATCCGCACCGGGTTCTTGGAGTTGAGCAGGAACACCTCGTAGCGGTCGGCCAGCTCCTCCACCAGCCGCATGCAGTCGTCGAACACCCCGGGCACCTCGATCACCCGGGCCCCGCTGCCCAGGGGCTGGGAGAGCTGCTGGGGGGTCACCCTGCCCCGGGGCAGGAGCACGGCCGAGCGCACCGCGGCCTTGGGCAGGTACGACAGGTACAGGGCGGCTGCGGCCGAGGTGTCGCCGGTGGAGGCGCAGATGCCCAGCACCGTGCCCGGCCGGCGGGTGCGCAGGTAGTGGTTCAGAAAGCTGATGGCGCTCGCCATGCCCCGGTCCTTGAACGAGGCCGAGGGGTTCTGGCCGTCGTTCTTGACGAAGAACTCGGCGCCCACCCAGTCCGCCAGCTCGGGGTTCGCCCGCACGAGCGGGGTGTGGCCCTCGCCCAGGTACACCACGTCCTCCAGAGGCACGTGGGGCAGGACGAGCTCGTGGAAGCAGAAAATCCCCTGCAGGGCCTCCACCCCCACGGCCCGCCGCAGGTCGAACACCCGGCGCCACTCGTCCCCGCCGCGGTCCCGGAGCGCCTCGAAGTTCTCGTCGCGCACCCGCAGCAGGCCCCCGCACGAGGGGCAGGTGTAGAGCAGCCGGTCCAGGTCTTCGGTGGCCCCGCACCGGATGCAGGCGTACACCATGCGGGGCCGATGGTGGGGCATCACGTCGATGCCCGTCAGATCTCGGATCTCTTCGGGAAGCACGGGACTCCTCTTTGGGCCTTCGGCCCGCTGAAAGGCCAAAAGGCTGGAAGGCTAGGAGGCTGGGAGGCTAGAAGGCCTGAGACTCTCCTAGCGGTTACAGGATCACGGTCCGGGACACGGGGCTGTTGGAGGGCCGCACGCGGCCGGAAGCAGCCCCCATGCCCCGCCGCCGGGCACCGTTGCGGCGCCCGCGGCGGGCCGGACCACCCCCATTCAACGGGCAAACCCGGCCGCGGGTCAAGGGCAGGTTGCGGCGGCGCGGGCCTTTGGGGTACTAGAGCAGAATCCGCCCCCGGGGGCGGTCGCCGGGGGCGGATTCCGTTTCCACACGGGCCTGTGGATAACGTGTGGACGACGGTGTGGATACCCGGGAAAACCTCCGGGACCAAAGGGCCCCTGGCCAAATCGCACATTTTTTGTGCAACGATAAACACTCAACGATTTCAATATATTATGAAAAACCCGTTGATCCGCCCCGGCTTTTCGGCCCTGCCGGCCGATCCGAGGGCGATTATCCACATGCCGCTTCGGCGACACCCGCGAAAGGAGGAGTTCCCATGGTCGACGTCACCTACCACGGACACGCCTGCTTCCTGCTGGACGACGGCGCCCACCGGGTCCTCATCGACCCGTTCCTCTCGGGCAACCCCAACGCCCGGGTCGGGCCCGAGGCCTTCGACCGGCTCGACGCGATCCTGGTCACCCACGGCCACGCCGATCACCTGGGGGACGCCGTGGAGATCTCGAAGCGCACGGGTGCGCCGGTGGTGGCCCCGTTCGAGCTGGCCATGTTCTGCCAGCGCCGGGGGGCCGTGGTGCACCCCATGCACATCGGGGGCGGCCACCGCTTCGAGTTCGGTCGGGTGAAGCTCACCATCGCCCACCACGGCTCGGCGTTCGTGGACAAGGGCACCGAGTACACCGGCAACCCCTGCGGCTTCGTGCTCGAGCTGGGGGGACTCACCCTGTACCACGCCGGCGACACCGGGCTGTTCTACGACATGAAGCTCATCGGCGAGATGAACCGGATCGACGTGGCGTTCCTGCCCATCGGCGACAACTTCACCATGGGGCCCGAGGACGCGGCCAAGGCCGTGGAGCTGATCCGCCCCCGGTACGTGGTGCCCATGCACTATGCGACCTTCGACGTGCTGGTGCAGAGCCCGGGCGAGTTCGCGTCCCTGGCCGGCGGGCACGGAGCCGACGTGGTGGTGATCGGGTTCGGCGACACCCACCGGTTCGGCTGACCCGGCCCGGGGGGGCGGCCGCCCGCCCCCCGTTGATCGCCCCCCCCGCCTGAAGTATGCTTTCGGTCCGGCGCCCGAAGCCGGAGGGTCGGGAGGTTCGTCGGACTCCGGAGCCCGGTGCCGCAACCACGCCCCCCGGGAGGCTACCCACGGTGAAGTTCCAACTCGACCCCGAAGCAGCCGAAGCCCTGGAGCAGGCCTCGATCGTACACGACCTGAACCGGTCGGGGCTGCCCCACTTCCTGGTGCGCGTGCCGGACCTGGCCAAGGCGTTCGAGGCGGATCTGGGCATCGAGATCAACCGGGAGGACGACGGGTGCGTCGCGCTGTCGATCCTCCTGTACGACATCCCCAGCGAGCCGGTCAGCTACGACCTGCGGCTGTACCCCGACCAGCCCGAGGACCTCCGGTTCCTGTGGGCGTTTTTGGAGACCAAGCAGTTCCGGGTGCATCCGTGCCAGCCCGGGCCGGCGGGGTGGAGGGTAGGCGAGGCCCAGACCTTCCGGCTCCCCCCCAGCGTGGTCCTGAGGCTCAAGCACTACTCCCTGTCCTGGCCGGCGCCGCCGGACGGCCCCACGGCCGAGGCCCCGCCCGAGCCGGCCGCTTCTCCCCCGCCGCCCGCGGCCCGGGGGCCGGACCCCCGGGACACGGTGATCCGCAAGCTCAAGGAACAGGTGCAGGCCCTGCGGGAGCAGATTCAAGAGCGCGACAAGCGGATCATCGAGCTGGAGGACGAGCTCCACGAGCTGAAGAGCCGGGGCCGCACCTACCGGCTCACGGGGGAGAAGCGCTCCTGGTGGAAACCCTTCTCCTGAGGGCGCGCCCCTTCGGCTTGAGTCCGCTCCAGATTCGTGGTAGAAAGGCGGGCCTTTGTTGCCGCCCCCCTTCTCGATCCAGCCGGACCGGGGCGGTGCACACGAACCCAGCCGGGAAGGCCCGGGGCCTTCCCTCGCACGGATCCGGAGGAGGAACGTCCCATGGCCAGACGGTGTGAAATCTGCGGCAAGGGCCCCACACGGGGCAACAACGTGAGCCACGCGAACAACCGCACGAAGAAGATCGTGCTGCCCAACCTCCAGGTGGTGCGGGCCAAGGTGGGCGGAAGCACCCGCCGGATCAAGGTGTGCACCCGCTGCCTGCGCTCGAACCGGGTGGAGAAGGCGGTATCGTAGCACCCCGAACCCGCGACGCCCGAACGGGCCGGAGAGCAAGAGCTCCCGGCCCGTTTTTTCGTAACCGCGGTCCTCGGTCGCCATTTCGGCGCCCGATCCCACCGTATCCCCTGCGCTATCGGGTCCCTGCCCTCATACCAAGTTGCGTTCAAAGCCATCAGACCCCTGAACCGGCGGGGCAAGGAGCCTGGTGGAGCGCCGGGCGTGGCTCCTACAGTCGCCGCACCCGGCTCTCAGCCGATGTTTGCCTCGCGACAATCCCGAACATGCCTTGTCAAGGTTCGTTTTCCCAGCGTCCAAGGAGTATAGGGCTGAGTGCCGGGTGCGGCGTAAGTCGGATGCTGCACTCACGCACGGCCGGAACCAGGCTCCTTGCCCCGGCCCCCCCGGGATGGATCTTGCTTTGAACGCAACTTGGTATCAGACCGCTGACCAGAGACCGACGACCGCACGCCCCCGTTCCCTACCCCATCAGCAGCAGCTTCACCGCAAACACCACCACCGCCACGGTGACCACCCCCTTGACCCACCCGTGGCCCTTGAGCACCGTGAGCCTCACCCCCACCTGGCTGCCGGCCACGGTGCCCACCGCCAGGGCCAGGCCCAGGTCCCACACCACCTTGTCCTGCCACGCGAACAGCCCCAGCGACAGGGCCGTGTACACCAGCACGCTCAACACCTTGACCGCGTTGCCCCGCACCAGGTCCAGCCCGGCCAGGGTGGTGGTGGCCAGGATCAGAAACCCGACTCCGGCCTGCACGAACCCACCGTAGATCCCCACCACGAAGAATCCGGCCGCCAGCCACCCCACCCGGGGCCGGTCGCCGGGGTTCAGGAACGCCCGATGTTTCCGCAGGGGATCCCACAGGGTCCACAGGGTCACCGCGATCATCAGGAACGCCAGCACCCTTCGGAACGCCGCATCCCCGATGCTCACCGCGGCCCAGGTGCCGAGGCCGGCCCCGAAGGTGGCCGGCACGGCCGCCCACAGCACGTAGCGCCAGTCCATCACCTTGTGGCGGTTGAACCCCCACACGGCAGCCACGTTCTGGAGGAAGATCCCCACCCGGTTCGTGCCGTTGGCCACCGTGGCCGGCAGCCCCAGGAAGATCAGGATCGGCAGGGTCAGGAACGACCCCCCGCCCGCGATCACGTTCAAGGCCCCGGCCACCAGCCCCACCCCGAACAGCAGCGCGTAGTCCGTCACCCGCTCGCCTCCCTTCTGCCCGTAGCTTCGGTCGTCGGTCGCCGGTCGAAAGCCCGCCTCTACATCGGAGCCGGGGCGAGGGACCAGGGAATGGACCCGAAGTCCCAGATCCTCTAGTCTCTAGTCTCTGACCGGGGGCAGCAACGGCCCCCGTTCGGGTCTTCGGCCCGCCGTCACCCCACCCGGATCACGGGCGGACGGCGGCCCGTTTGCCCACAGCCCGTTCAGGATGCCGTGGTCCCGGGATGTTTGGCAAGGCGAACGGCGGGGAAGCGGCGGGGCGGGGGTCTCACCCTGCCAGGGAGCGGACGGCGGCCAGGGCCCGGTCGTAGTCGGGGTGGGTCCCCACCTCGGGCACGATCTCCACGTACCGGACCACGTCGTCCGGGCCGATCACGAAGATCGACCGCGCCAGGAGCCGCACCTCCTCGATCAACACCCCGTAGGCCAGACCGAACGAGGCGTCCTTGTAGTCCGAGAGCACCCGGATCCGGTCGATCCCGTGGGTGGCGCAGAACCGCTTCTGGGCGAACGGCAGATCCATGGAGATCGTGGCGATCGTCACCTCCGGGGGCAGCGCCGCCGCCTCCTGGTGAAACCGCTTCGTCTGGAGCTCGCACACCGGGGTGTCCAGGCTGGGCACCGCGCTCAACAGCCGCACCCCGCCCCCCAGGTCACCGAGCCCCACCGGCTTCAGGTCGGCGTCCACCACCGTGAACGCCGGCGCCGGGTCGCCGGGCTTCAGCTCGGGGCCCAGCAGGGTCATCGGGTTGCCCGCCAGGGTCACGATTCCTTTTCGTCGGTCCATGGTCGCTCCTCCTCGGTCGTCGGGCGCGGCGGGGCTTGCCGCGCGCCAGGGGACCACCGAGGATACCCCGCCGGTGTCGGGCCGCAAGCCCGGCCGGGCTTGACGCCGGGGCCGAACAGCCCCATGGTTTCGGCTCGAAACCCGACCCGAGGAAGCCCAGCGCGAGGAGGGAGCGCCATGAGCTCGGTTCGAATTCAGGACCTGATGGAGGAAAGCGGGGTGAAGTTCGGCACCAGCGGGGCCCGGGGCCTGGCCGAGGCCATCACGGACCGGGTGGCCTACGCCTACACCCTGGGTTTTCTGCAGCACCTGGAGCGCCTGGGCGAGTTCGGCCCCGACACGCCCGTGGCCATCGGAGGGGACCACCGGCCCTCGACCCCCCGCATCCTGCGGGCCGTGGCCCGGGCCGTGGCCGACCGGGGCGGTCGGGTGCGCCACTGCGGGCTGCTGCCCTCCCCCGCGCTGGCCCTGTACGGCATGACCGAGGGGATCCCCTCGGTCATGGTGACCGGCAGCCACATCCCCGAGGACCGAAACGGCATCAAGTACACCCGGCCCGGCGGCGAGATCCTGAAACGCGACGAGGCCGCGATCCGGGAGCAGGTGGTGGAGGTCCCTGACGAGGCGTTCGACGACCGGGGCGCGCTGCGGCAAGCCCCGGCGCTGGGGCCCGACGACCCCACGGCGCGCCGCCGATACGTGGATCGGTACTTCGAGGCCTTTCCCGAGGGCTTCCTGGCCGGGAAGCGCGTGGGCCTGTACGAGCACTCGGCCGTGGGCCGGGACCTGCTTGCCGAGCTGCTCGAGGGGTTCGGGGCCGAGGTGGTGCGGCTGGGCCGGAGCGACCGGTTCGTGCCGGTGGACACCGAGGCGATCCGGCCCGAGGACGTGGACCTGGCCCGGCAGTGGGCGGCCGAGCACCGGCTCGACGCCCTCGTGTCGGCCGACGGCGACAGCGACCGGCCCCTGGTGGCCGACGAGACCGGTCGGTGGCTCCGGGGCGACGTGCTGGGCATCCTGGTGGCCCGGCTCCTGGGGGCCGACGCGGTGGTGTGCCCGGTGAGCTGCAACACGGCCGTGGAGAAGTGCGGCTGGTTCCGGAAGGTGGTGCGGACCCGGATCGGGTCGCCCTACGTGATCGAGGGGATGGCCAGGGCCGCGGCCGAGGGGTTTCGCACCGTGGTGGGGTACGAGGCCAACGGCGGGTTCCTCACGGCCTCGCCGATCCGGCTCGACCGGGGGGAGCTCGCGCCCCTGCCCACCCGGGACGCGGCCGTGGCGATCCTGGGGGTGCTGCTGCTGGCCGTGCGCGAGGGGAAGACCGTCTCGGAACTCCGGGCCGCCCTGCCCCCACGGTACACCGCGAGCGACCGCCTCAAGGAGTTCCCCACCGAGGTCAGCCGGGCCCGGGTCGAGGAGCTGATCGCCGGGGGGCCCGAGGCGGTCGAAGCCGCCTTCGACCGCCGGTTCGGGCCGGTGGCCTCCCTGGACACCACCGACGGGCTCAGGGTCACGTTTCGGTCCGGCGAGGTCGTGCACCTGCGGCCCTCGGGCAACGCGCCCGAGTTCCGGTGCTACACCGAGGCCGACTCGGAGGAGCGAGCCCTGGAGCTCCTGCGCGAGGCATTGGAGGTGATGGAGACCTGGAGAGTCTGAAGGGACCCAAGGGACAGCAGGGACGCAAGGGGCGGCGGCCCCTGTGTCCCTCACGTCCCTTCGGCCCTTTGGGCGCCGACCCGGCGTTTGCTCCGGGCGCCCGCCCCCGGCTACAATCGCCGCCGCCAGCAGAAAGGGGGCCGCGTGGCACACCGAACGTAATGCAAAACCACCAACCGGCCGATCCCCGCCCCCACGAGGGCGCGGGGCGGCCGGTTTTCGTTTGTCCATTGTACGGAGGTGTCGCGAACATGGACATGGAAGCCCTGAAGCGCAGGCTCCTCGAGGTGCTGGCCACCCGGGGTGGCTCGGCCGGAAACCAGGCCCTGCGTAACGACCTGGGCGTGGCCGACGGCACCTACACCGCGCTGGTGGACCTGCTCGTGCGCGAGGGCCGCATCGTTCGCGGCAGGGGCCGGGGCGGGTCGGTCCGGCTCGTGGAACCGGCCGCGGCCGCCGGGGCCCCCGAAGCGAAACCGGAAGCCACCCGATCGGCCGGCGAACAGCCCAAGCCCCAGCCGAAACCCGGCCCGGCCCGGCCCCACGCCCCGGCCGAGGCCGAGCCGGCGCAGCTCACCTGGATCACCAACTTCATCTGGGGCATCGCCGACGACGTGCTCCGCGACCTCTACGTGCGGGGCAAGTACCGCGACGTCATCCTGCCCATGACCGTGATCCGGCGGCTCGACGCCGTGCTCGAGCCCACCAAAGAGGCCGTCCTGGAGATGAAGCGGAGGCTCGACGAGGTCGGCCTCGTGCACCAGGAGACGGCGCTTTGCCAGGCCGCGGGCCAGGCCTTCTACAACACCTCGCCCTTCACCCTGCGCGACCTCCGGGCCCGGGGGAGCCGCCAGCAGCTCGAGGCCGACTTCCGGGCCTACCTCGACGGGTTCTCGCCCAACGTGCAGGAGATCCTCGACAACTTCGAGTTCCGCAACCAGATCCCCCGGCTCTCCAAGGCCGACGCCCTGGGGAGCCTCATCGAGAAGTTCCTCGACCCCAGCATCAACCTGAGCCCCGAGCCCGTGCGAAACGCCGACGGTTCGGTGCGGCTCTCGGGCCTCGACAACCACGCCATGGGCACCATCTTCGAGGAGCTGGTGCGGCGGTTCAACGAGGAGAACAACGAGGAGGCCGGCGAGCACTGGACCCCCCGCGACGCCGTAAGGCTCATGGCCCGGCTCATCTTCCTGCCCGTCGCCGACAAGATCGAGTCGGGCACCTACCTCCTCTACGACGGGGCCTGCGGTACCGGCGGCATGCTCACCGTGGCCGAGGAGACCCTGCGCCGGCTCGCGACCGAGCGGGGCAAGCAGGTGGTCACCCACCTCTACGGCCAGGAGATCAACGCCGAGACCTACGCCATCTGCAAGGCCGACATGCTGCTGAAGGGCGAGGGCGAGGAGGCCGACCACATCGTGGGCGGGCCCGAGCACTCCACCCTCTCGAACGACGCCTTCCCCTCCATGGAGTTCGACTTCATGCTGTCAAACCCGCCCTACGGCAAGAGCTGGAAGGGCGACCTCGAGCGCCTGGGCGGGAAATCGGGCATCCGCGACCCGCGCTTCATCGTGCAGCACCGCGGCGAGGAGCTTTCGTTCGTCACCCGGTCGAGCGACGGCCAGATGCTCTTCCTCGCCAACATGGTCTCCAAGATGAAGCACGGCACGGCGCTCGGAAGCCGAATCGCCGAGGTGCACAACGGAAGCTCGCTCTTCACGGGCGACGCCGGACAGGGCGAATCGAACATCCGGCGCTGGATCATCGAGAACGACTGGCTCGAGGCCATCGTGGCCCTGCCGCTCAACATGTTCTACAACACGGGCATCGCCACCTACATCTGGGTGCTCACCAACCGGAAACCCGCCCACCGCAGGGGCCGGGTGCAGCTCATCGACGCCACCGGGTGGTACACCCCGCTCCGGAAGAACCTGGGCAAGAAGAACTGCGAGCTGTCCGAGGCCGACATCGAACGGATCTGCGAGGTGTTCCTCGGGTTCGAGGAAACCGAGCAGTCGAAGATCTTCCCCAACGCGGCCTTCGGGTACTGGAAGGTCACGGTGGAGCGGCCCCTGCGGCTCAAAGGCATCGACCCCGAGCGGGCCTACACGGCGGCCGAGATCCGGAAACTCCGCGAAACCAGCAAGCGGGCCGGCGACGCCCCGCCGGTGATCCGCAAGATCCACAAGGCCGGCACCGCGCCCGACCCTCTCAGGGGCCTGTTCGAGGTGACGATCCGAGGCAGGCCCCGGGTGGTGCAGTACGAGCCCGACACCGAGCTGCGCGACACCGAGCAGATCCCGTTCCTCGAGTGCCCGCGCTGCCAAGAGCCCGGGTACCTGCCCTCCGAGGCCGACACCGCCGAGGCCATCGCGGCGTTCCTGCGGCGCGAGGTGCTCCCCTACGCCCCCGACGCCTGGTACGACCCGGGCAAGGTCAAAATCGGCTACGAGATCAGCTTCAACCGCTACTTCTACAAACCCAAGGCCCTGCGCTCCCTCGTGGAGATCCGCGCCGACCTCCTGGCGGTGGAGAGGGAGGCCGAGGGGCTGTTGGCGGAGATTCTGGGGAAAAGGTGAGGGTAAGGGCCAGGGACCCAAGGGACTCGAGGGACAAAAGGGAGGCGCAGCCACCTTGCGTCCCTTCGGTCCCTTGAGTCCTGGTGGTTCTGGCGAAACCGAGGCACACCATGCCTGACCGGTTTCTTCCGCCCCACGGCGGGTACAAGAAGCTCCTGAGCTACCAGCGGGCCCTCGTGGTGTACGAGGCCACCGTGCGGTTTTGCGAGCGCTGGTTCGACCGGCGCGACCGCACCGTGGACCAGATGGTGCAGGCGGCCCGGTCGGGCAAGCAGAACATCGTCGAGGCGAGCATGGCCTCGGGCACATCAAAAGAGATGGAGATCAAGCTCACCAACGTGGCCCGGGCGAGCCTGGAGGAGCTGCTGGAGGACTACCGGGACTTCCTGCGGCTCCGGGGGATCGAGGAGTGGCCGAAGAACCATCCCTACGCCAGGCGCCTCTCCGAGCTCGCCCGGACCCCGGGCGCCGACTACGAGACCTTCCGCCGGGCCGTGGAGCACCCCGACCCGGCCATCGCGGCCAACGCCATCATCGGGCTCATCAAGATCACGACGTACCTGCTCGACCGGCAGATCGGGCAACTGGAAAAGGCTTTTCTCGAAGAGGGCGGCCTGCGCGAGCGCATGACCCGTGCGCGCCTCGAGGCGCGGGAGGAACAACGGCGCAAGAGGCGCGGACCACCCCAACGCCGCACCAAGTAACCGAACCCGAAAGGAGGGCCGGGAAGCCGATGTCCATGCAGAGGTTGGAAGACGGGAGCCTCTTCGACTACGGACGATTCCTCTCGGAGCGCCCCAGGCTCATGGCTCTGTGGATCAAGCGCTGGCTCGAGGGCCTGTGATGCTGAAGGACCTCAAACCCTACCCCGTGTACAAGGACTCCGGCGTCGAGTGGTTGGGGGAGGTGCCGGCACATTGGGAGGTGCGGAAGGTCCGCGATGTTGCACGGGTGATCAACGGTTATCCGTTCGACTCAGGGAGGTTTTCACAGCCGGCTGGTGTCCCGCTGATACGCATTCGTGATCTCAACAAAACGCAGACAGCAGTTCGGTACGATGGACCGTTTGTTGAGGCCGCCAGGGTCAATCCGGGAGATGTCCTCATCGGAATGGATGGCGACTTCAACGTTGGTATCTGGAGGGGGTCCGAACCTGCCCTGCTTAACCAGCGAATGTGTTGTGTCAGGAGCGCGAACCCTGCGACGGAAAAGTTCCTCGCGTACTTGCTACCGCGACCTCTGAAGGTGATCAACGATGTGACATGGTCAACGACTGTAAAACATCTTTCCTCCGGCCAAGTGGAGCGAATTCAGTTCCCCCTCCCACCCCTCCCCGAACAAACCGCCATCGTGCGGTTTCTGGACTATGTGGACCGGCGGGTGCGGCGGGTGATTCGGGCGCGGCGGAGGCGGATCGAGCTGCTCGAGGAGTACAAGCAGGCCCTCATCCACCAGACCGTCACGGGCCAGACCGACGTCCGCACCGGCAAGCCCTACCCCGCCTACAAAGACTCGGGCGTCGAATGGCTGGGCAAGGTGCCGGAGCATTGGGAGATCCGTGCACTGGGGCGGGCCGGCAGCGTGGTTGGCGGAATGACACCGAGCATGGATAAGCCGGAGTACTGGGGCGGCGCAATCCCGTGGGTCACCCCGAAAGACATGAAGCATGCCGAGATCCGGGACTCGATCATCCGGGTGACAGATCAGGCTCTCGCGGAGACCCCTTTGCACGTTATCGAACCACCCGCGGTCCTGGTCGTCGTAAGGGGCATGATCCTTGCGCGACATATACCGATCGCGTGGACTAGTGCGCCAGTAACAATCAACCAAGATATGAAAGCACTTGTCACTCATACTGGCATCTTACCTCAATTCATCGTACACTTCCTCAATACAAACCAAGATGCCCTAGCACCCTTGATCGATGAGGCGGGACACGGGACAAAAAGACTACCCATGGAACATTGGACCAAATTCCCAGTATTGGTGCCGCCTCCGGCCGAACAATCCGCCATTGTCGAGCGCATCGAAACGCAACTCGCGACGTTCGACGCCACGATCGCCGCCACACGCCGCGAGATCGAGCTGCTTCAGGAGTTTCGCACCAGGCTCGTGGCCGACGTGGTCACGGGCAAGCTGGACGTACGCGAGGTGGCGGCCCGGCTGCCCGAGGAGGAACCCGACCTGGACGACCTCGAGCCGGAAGACGACGAGGCCGGCAATGAGCCGGATGAGGAAGACCCGGGGGCGGAGGATGACGACGACCAAGGGTAAAGCCTCGGGAAGCCCCGCCGGCGGGAGCGGGAAGGCTACCTCGATCGGTGCGCCGCACGGCGAGGTGGTGATCTACGAGGACCCCGCTCACGGGGTCCGGGTGGACGTGCGACTCGAGCAGGACACGCTTTGGCTCAACTTGAACCAGATCGCAGAACTCTTCGGGCGGGACAAGTCCGTGATTTCCAGGCACTTGCGCAATGTGTTCCGGGAGGGTGAACTGGACCGGGAGTCAACTGTTGCAAAATTTGCAACAGTTCAGCAAGAAGGGGGACGGACCGTCACCCGACAGATCGAGCACTTCAACCTCGACGCCATCCTCTCCGTGGGATACCGGGTCAACTCCAAGAGGGGGACCCAGTTCCGCATCTGGGCAACCCGGGTGTTGCGTGACCACCTGCTCAAGGGATACACGGTAAACGCCCGTCGCTTAGAGCAGTTGCGCCAGACCATCAGGGTGGTGAGCAAGGCCGCGGGCCACCCGGAACTTTCGAGCGACCAAGCCGGCGCGCTACTGCGGGTGTTGCGTGACTACAGCTACGCACTCGACCTACTCGACGCGTACGACCACAACCGCCTTCCTCCGCCCAGCGAGGACTACTTCCCGGCCGAGGCGATCACACCCGACGAGGCCCGACGCGTGGTGGCTGTACTGAAGGAGCGGTTCGGTGGTTCCCCCCTGTTCGGCCAGGAGGCCCGGGAGGGCGCACTGGAAAGCTCCTTGGCAACGGTGTTCCAGACCGCAGCGGGCCGCGACCTGTACCCTTCGCTGGAGGAAAAGGCGGCGCACCTCCTCTATTTCCTCGTCAAGAACCACCCGTTCGTGGATGGCAACAAGCGGATTGGGGCCGCGCTGTTCCTACGGTTTCTCGACAAAAACGGCGCGCTGATCGGGGCCGACGGTGAACCCGCCATCTCGCAGGAGGGATTGGTGGCGGTCACGCTCCTCATCGCGGAGAGCGCGGCCGAGGACCGGGATACAGTGATTCGGGTGCTTATGGCACTGATCCGGAAGAACCGGGCGGGCATGGGGGAGCGGAGATGACGCGGACAACCGACACGACCGAACGGGGCTTGGAACGGCTGATCTGCACCGCGCTCACGGGGTCGGCCTGCGACCCGGGCACGGTGCCGGAGCCCGGGGCGGTCGGCGAGCGGCCCGAGGGCTTCGGGGGCTCCGGCTGGATCGGCGGCCGGCCCGAGGACTACGACCGGGACTACTGCGTGGACCTGGCGCAACTCAGAACGTTTCTTTACGTCACGCAGCCCGAGGTGGCAGAGGCCCTCGACCTCACGGCCAACAGCCCCACCCGCCGGAAGTTCCTGGCCCGGCTCCAGGGCGAGGTGGCGAAGCGCGGCGTGGTGAACGTGCTCCGGAACGGCGTCCGGCACGGGCCGCACCACGTGGAGCTCTTCTACGGCACGCCCTCGCCCGGGAACGAGAGGGCCCAGGAACTCTACCGCGAGAACCGGTTCAGCGTGACCCGGCAACTGCGGTACAGCCGTGACGAGACCCAGCGGGCGCTGGATCTCGTGCTCTTCGTGAACGGGCTCCCGGTGTTCACGTTCGAGCTCAAAAACCGGCTCACGAAGCAGACGGTCCACGACGCGATCGAGCAGTACAAGCGCGACCGCAACCCCCGGGAGCCGCTCTTCCAGCACGGCCGGTGCGTGGCCCATTTCGCGGTGGACGACAGCGAGGTGTGGTTCTGCACCGAGCTCAAGGGCAAGGCCTCCTGGTTCCTGCCGTTCAACCAGGGCTGGAACGACGGGGCCGGAAACCCGCCGAACCCGAACGGGCTCAAGACCGAGTACCTCTGGAAGGAGGTGCTCACCCCCCAGAGCCTGACCGACATCCTCGAAAACTACGCCCACCTCGTGGAAACCAAGGACCCCGACACGGGCCGCCGGCTCCGGCGGCAGATCTTCCCGCGCTACCACCAGCTCGACGCGGTACGAAAGCTCCTGGCCGACGCGGCACGGCACGGGGCGGGCCGGCGGTACCTGGTGCAGCACTCGGCCGGGAGCGGCAAGTCGAACTCCATCGCCTGGCTCGTGCACCAGCTCGTGGGGCTACAGCGGGACGGAGCCCCGGTGTTCGACTCGATCGTGGTGGTGACGGACCGGCGGATCCTCGACCGGCAGATCCGCGACACGATCCGGCAGTTCGCCCAGGTGAGCGCCACGGTGGGCCATGCGGAGCGCTCGGGGGATCTGCGGCGGTTCCTCGAGGGCGGCAAGAAGATCGTGATCACCACGCTCCAGAAGTTCCCGTTCATTTTGGACGAGATCGGCGCCGAGCACGCGGGCCGGCGGTTCGCCATCGTGATCGACGAGGCCCACTCGAGCCAGGGCGGCCGGACCACGGCGAGGATGCACCAGGCCCTGGCCGGGGCGGCGGGGGACGAGGGGGAGGACTTCGAGGACCGGCTGAACCGGATCATGGAGGCCCGGCGGCTCTTGCCGAACGCGAGCTACTTCGCGTTCACGGCCACGCCCAAGAACAAGACCCTCGAGATCTTCGGCGAACCCGATCCTCAGCCCGACGGCACGGTGAAGCACCGGCCGTTCCACGTCTACACCATGAAGCAGGCGATCCAGGAGGGGTTCATCCTGGACGTTCTCGCCCACTACACCCCGGTCAAGAGCTACTACCGGCTCGTGAAGACCGTGGAGGACGACCCCGAGTTCGACGTGAAGCGGGCCCGCAAGAAGCTCAAGCGGTTCGTGGAGGGCCACGACCACCCGATCCGGCTCAAGGCCGAGATCATGGTGGACCACTTCCACGACCAGGTGCTCGCTCGGGGGAAGATCGGGGGCGAGGCCCGGGCCATGGTGATCACGAGCGGCATCGAGCGGGCCATCCGGTTCTACCACGCCATCGAGGCGTACCTGCGGGAGCGCAAGAGCCCTTACCGGGCCGTCGTGGCGTTTTCGGGGCAGTACGACCACGGCGGGCGGATGGTGACCGAGGCTACGTTGAACGGGTTTCCGTCCAACCTGATCCCCGAGAAGATCCGGCAGGACCCCTACCGGTTCCTCGTGGTGGCCGACAAGTTCCAGACCGGCTACGACGAGCCGCTCCTGCACACGATGTACGTGGACAAGGTGCTCTCGGGCGTGAAGGCGGTGCAGACCCTCTCGCGGCTCAACCGGGCCCATCCCAAGAAGCACGACACCTTCGTGCTCGATTTCGTGAACGATCCCGAGGTGATCCGGAAGGCGTTCGAGCCCTACTACCGCCGGACCATCCTGGCCGACGAGACCGACCCGAACAAGCTCCACGACCTCAAGGCCGCGCTCGACGGCTACCAGGTGTACGCGCCCGAGCGGGTGGATGAGTTCGTGCGGCTCTACCTCGCGGGCGCGCCCCGGGACCGGCTCGACCCGTTCCTCGACCAGGCGGTGGCCGCGTACCTGACGGAGCTCGACGAGGACGGCCAGGTGGAGTTCAAGGGCAAGGCCAAGGCGTTCCTGCGTACCTACAACTTCCTGTCGGCCGTTCTGCCCTACACCCACGCCCCCTGGGAGAAGCTCTCGATCTTTCTGGAGTTCCTGGTGCCGAAGCTCCCGGCCCCGGCCGAGGAGGACCTGGCCCGGGGCATCCTCGAGGCGATCGACATGGAGAGCTACCGGGTCGAGAAGCAGGCCGCGATGCGGATCGCCCTGGACGACCGGGACGCCGAGATCGACCCGGTGCCGGCCGGGGGCGGGGGGCACAAGCCCGAGCCCGAGCTCGACCGGCTTTCGAACATCGTGCGGGAGTTCAACGAGCGGTTCGGGAACATCCCCTGGAGCGATGCCGACCGGGTCCGCCGGCTCATCACCGAGGAGATCCCGGCCCGGGTGGCGGCCGACCCCGCCTATCGGAACGCCCGCCGGCACTCCGACCGGCAAAACGCCCGGATCGAGCACGACAAGGCCCTGGCCCGGGTGATGACCGCCATCCTCCAGGACGACACCGAACTGTTCCGCCGGTTCATGGACGACGAGGGGTTCAAGCGCTGGCTCACCGACACGGTGTTCGGGCTGACCTACGAGGAGGAGCAGGCGGCGTAGGGGGGCGCAGACCCCTACACGCCGAGGAGCAGCGGCACCAAGAGCGGCACCAGCGCGCTCAGGGCGAAGCCGTTCACGAAGCCCACGAGCGCGGCGGCGTCGCCCGCGTAGCGCTCGATCAGGGGCAGGGTGGTGTCCATGGTGGTGGCGCCGCCCGGTGCCACGGCCACGTAGGGCCCGAGCCGCCGGGCCACCACCGGGATCAGGCCGATGGCCAGGAGCTCTCGGAGCACGTTGGCCAGAAACGCCACCGAGCCCAGGTCGGGCAGGCCCGCGTCCGCGATCAGCACGGCCGACAGGCTGTACCACCCGAACCCGGCCGACACGGCCAGGCTCTCGCGCGGGCCGAGGGTCGTGACCCAGGCCGCGCACCACCCCCCGGCCAGGGTGCCCAGCACCGTGCCCACGGGCACCAGGAACGCGTACCGGTCGGCGGTGAAGAGCCGCCGCAGGGCCGCCCGGTCCCGGCCGATGTCGTACCCGATCCACACCAGCAGCAGGTACAGGGCCCACCGGGTCAGGTCGCTGCTGCGGGCCACCAGGGCCTCGGGCAGCAGCCCGGCCTGGGCGGCCGCCGCACCGGCCACCACGCTGAGCACCAGGGCCGCGGTCACGGCCGCCTCCGGGCCAGCCGGTCGAGCCCCCACACCGCGGCCACGCTGCCGGCCACGGCGAGCACGGCCACCACGAGCGCGTTCCACCCGAACCGGCCGATCTTGGCCGGCAGGTCCGGGTCCCGGCCGATCCCCACCCCCATGAAAAAGAGGAGCCCCAGGATCGTGGCGGGCAAGAACCGCTGCTGCAACCGACGAAGAAGCGGCCGGGCCCCCAGGACGACTCCCAGGGCGATCCCGGCCGCAAGGCAGGCCAAGTACGCAAACACGTTCGGGTCCTTTCGGACGGCTGGGAGGCTGGAAAGCTGGGAGGCGAACCCCTTTAGGCATCGGGCCAAGCCTCCCAAGACCCAGCCTCTAGTTTCCAGTTTCTAGTCTCTAGTTTCTAGCTCGCCCCTGCCCCGCCGGGCCACCGGCGCCGCGCCGCCCCTCCCCCTCCCTCCCGGGATCTAGTTTCCAGTTTCTAGTCTCTAGTCTCTAGCTTCTAGCCCGCCCCTGCCTCGTGGACCGCCTCGACCAGGGCCTTGACGTTGTCCACCGGCACCATGGGCAGGATGCCGTGGCCCAGGTTGAACACGTGGCCCTTGGCCGGCCGGCCCTTCTCCACGATCTCGCGGGCCCGCTCCACCACCAGGTCCCGGGGGCCCAGGAGCACCGTCGGGTCCAGGTTGCCCTGCACCCCGAACTCTTGCCCCACCCGGGCCACGGCGTCGGCCAGGTCTATGTGCCAGTCGATGCCCAGCACGTCGCCCCCGGCCGTGCGGATGTGGTCGAGGAGCAGCCCGCAGCCCTTCACGAAGTGGATCACCGGGACGCTGCGGTCCAGCCCGGCGATCACCCGCTTGGAGTAGGGCAGTACGTACTCGGCGTAGTCCGCGGGCGACAGGATGCCGCCCCAGGTGTCGAACACCTGCACGGCCTGGGCCCCGGCCGCGATCTGGGCGTTCAGGTACCGGATCACGGTCTCGGAGACCTTGTCCATGAGCGCCCGGTACACCTCGGGGGCCGCGTACATCATCCTTTTCAGGTTCTCGAAGTTCCGGGACCCCTTGCCCTCGACCATGTAGGCCGCCAGGGTGAACGGGGCGCCCGAGAACCCGATCAGCGGCACCCGGCCGCCGAGCTCCCGGCGGATGAGCCGCACCGCGTCCAGCACGAACGGCACGTCGGCCTCGGGCTCGCAGATCCGGAGCTTCTCCACGTCGGCCGCGGTGCGCACCGGCTCGGCGAACACCGGTCCGGGGTTGAACTCGATCGAGCACCCCATCCCCTCCAGGGGGATCATGATGTCCGAGAACAGGATCGCGGCGTCCACGCCCAGGAGGTCCACGGGCTGCAGGGTGACCTCGCAGGCCAGCTCGGGCACGTGGCACACCTCGAGGAACGAGTGCTTGGCCCGCACGGCCCGGTACTCGGGCAGGTACCGGCCGGCCTGGCGCATGATCCAGATCGGGGTGGTGTCCACGGGCAGGCCCCGGCAGGCGTTCAGGAATCGGTCGGCTCGGCTCATATTGGGTGTCTCCCGGTGATGGGCGTTTCAGGGACGAAAGGGACGCAAGGGACCCAAGGAAAGGCATCCCGGCTTCCCAGCCTCCTAGCTTTCCAGCCTCCTCGGCACATACGAGCAGAACGGCTCGGCCTCCAGGTAGTCGCCGCTCACGGCGTAGGCCCGGGCCCGGCAGCCGCCGCACACGTTCAGGAACTCGCACGCGCCGCACTTACCCTTGTAGCCCTTGAAGTTCCGAAGGTCCTGGAACAGGGGGCTCTCGAACCAGATCTTCCGGAAGGGGGTCCTCTTCACGTTGCCCGCGCTCATGGGGAAGTACGAGCACGGCTTCACCTCGCCGAAGCAGTCGATCAGGCAGATGGACTGGGCCGCGATACACCCCTTGCCCCCGCCGGTGGAGAAGGTGAGGCTGCGGCGCTGGAACCGCACGCCCTCCTTCTTCGCCATCTGGGGCACGATCCGGTAGTAGTGGGGCGCGCAGGTGGGCCGCATCAGGATCTCGTGCTCCTCCTTCTCCTGGCGGTAGTGCCACTCGAGGATCTCCTCGTAGTCCTCCTTGGAGATCAGCTCCTCGAACAGGTCCTCGCCCCGGCCGGTGGGCACGATCATGAACAGGTACCAGGCCGTGGCCCCGAGCTCCTTGGCCAGCCGGAAGGTGTCGGCGATGTGGGCCTGGTTGCGCTTGGTGAAGGACGAGTTGATCAGGAACTTCACCCCGTGCCTGCGAAACAGCTCGGCGGCCCGCACCACCCCCTCGAACGCGCCGGGGCACTGCCGGAAGTCGTCGTGCACCTCGGCCGTGGGCCCGTCGAGCGACAGGGAGACCATCTTGATGTCGGCCTCGAGCATCCGGCGGCACACCTCGTCGGTGACCAGGGTGCCGTTGGTGGCCATGCACATCCGGAACCCCTTGTCGGTGCCGTACCGGGCGATCTCCCAGATGTCGGGCCGCAGGAGCGGCTCGCCCCCCGAGAGCACGATCACCGGCGTGGAAACCTCGGCGATGTCGTCCAGGAGCTTCTTGGCCTCGTCGGTGGTGAAGTCGCCCTGGGCGGCCTCCAGGTCCGAGGAGCACCGGCAGTGCACGCACCGCAGGTTGCACCGCTGCGTGGTTTCCCACGCGATCCACTTGGGAAGAAACGGTTGTGTCATTGGCTTCTCTGCTGGGGGTCCGAGGGACTCAAGGGACAAAAGGGACGTAAGGAAACCGGCGGCCCAGCCGCCTAGCCGCCCAGCGCCAAAAAATACTCCTCTGCCGCGGCCACCAGGCCCCGCAGGGTGTACTCGGCCGGCACCACGGCTACCGGCAGGCCCAGGGTTCGGGCCGTCCGCTCCGTGGCCGGGCCGATCACGGCGCACGGGATCCGGTCGGCCGGCACCCCCAGGTCCCGGCACAGGTCGGCGTAGTTGCGGGCCGCGGACGAGCTGGCCAGGGTCACGAGGTCGAGCCGGCCCTCCTTCAGGGCCTGCAGCCCCTCGGCCGGGTGGGTGGCGGGCTTCACGTTCTCGTAGATGGGCAGCACCTCCACCCGGGCCCCCATGCGGGTGAGCTCGTTGGGGATCACGTCCCGGGCCTCCCGGGCCCGGGGCACCAGCACCGACGCGCCCCGGAGCTCGGCGTGGGCGGCCAGGGCCTCGACCAGGGCCTCGGCCACGTACCGCCCCGGCACCACGTCGGCCCGGATGCCCCGGCCGGCCAGGGCCTCGGCCGTGCGGGGGCCCACGGCGCACACCCGGGCGGCGCCGAAGGCCCGGGCGTCCAGGCCCAGGGCTTCGAGCCGCTCGAACAGGAACCGCACCGCGTTGGCCGAGGACAGGATCACCCAATCGTAGGCGAACAGCTTGCGCAGGGCCGCCTCGATGCCGCTCGTGTGGCCGCAGGGCCGCAGCTCGATCAGGGGCAGCTCCACGGGCTCGGCCCCGCGCTCCCGCAACAAGCCCGACAGCTCCCCGGCCTGGTGGGCCGCCCGGGTCACGAGCACCCGCTTGCCGAACAGGGGCTTGTTCCCGAGCCACTCGCACCGGGCCCGAAGGCCCACCACGCCTCCCACGATCACCAGGGCCGGGGCCTTCACCCCGGCCTCCCGCGCCCGGTCCGCGATGTCGCCCAGGGTGCCGGTGACCACCCGCTGGCCGGGCCAGGTGGCCCGCTCCACCACGGCCGTGGGCGTGGCCGGGTCCTTGCCCCCCTCGACCAGGCGCCGGGCCACGTCGCCCAGCTGGCGGATGCCCATGTAGATCACCACCGTGCCGCTCGCCCGGGCCAAGGCCTGCCAGTCGATCTCGGGACCGGTGCCGCCGTCCCGGCGGCGGTGGCCCGTGACCAGGGTCACCGAGGGGGCGTGGTCCCGGTGGGTCAGGGGGAACCCGGCGTACACCGCCGCGGCTGACGCCGAGGTGACCCCAGGCACCACCTCGAAGGGGATGCCCGCCCGGGTCAGGGCCGTGGCCTCCTCCCCCAGCCGGCCGAACACGGCCGGG
The DNA here is from genome assembly GCF_000526155.1 of Deferrisoma camini S3R1. Taxonomy (NCBI): domain Bacteria; kingdom Pseudomonadati; phylum Thermodesulfobacteriota; class Deferrisomatia; order Deferrisomatales; family Deferrisomataceae; genus Deferrisoma; species Deferrisoma camini. Next base: position 1,349,380 of record NZ_JAFN01000001.1, read on the forward strand.
TCCCCGCCCTTCAGCCGCACCACCACCTTTCCGGCCCGGGCCCGGTCCACGAGGGCCTGGTTGATCTCCTCCTGGGAGTGCTGGTGCACGTGGCCGATCTTTCCCATGGGCACCCGCTCGGCCCCGGCCGGGGCCCAGTCGAGCACCCGGGGGTGCACCAGGTTGTCGTACACCACCGCGTCGGCCCGGCCCAGCACCTCGCGGGCCCGTACGGTCACCAGGCCCGGGTCCCCCGGCCCGGCGCCCACCAGGTACACGAATCCCTTGCCCACGGTCAGGCCCCCTGGGGCCCGTTCAGCCGGTACACCTCGTCGAGGATCTCCCGGGCCCCCCGATCCAGCAGCTCCTCGGCCAGGCCCCGGCCCAGGTCGGCCGCGGCCTCGGCCGGCCCGGTGCGCTCGGCCCGGATCAGGGTCGAGCCGTCCAGGCTGCCCACCAGCCCCCGGAGCCGCAGGGTGCCGTCCCTGAGCTCGCCGAAGGCCGCGATCGGCACCTGGCACCCGCCCTCGAGCCGGGCCAGGAACGCCCGCTCGGCCGTCACCGTGGTCCAGGTGGGCTGGTGGCGCAGGGGGGCGATCCGGGCGTTGGTCTCGGGGTCGTCCACCCGGCACTCGATGCCCACCGCGCCCTGGCCGATGGCCGGCAGGGTCACGTCCGGCCCCAGCAGCTCGGTGATCCGGTCGGCGAACCCCAGGCGCTTGACCCCGGCCGCGGCCAGCACGATGGCGTCGTAGCCCCCTTCGGCCAGCTTGCGCAGCCGGGTGTCCACGTTGCCCCGCAGGTTCTCGAACTCGAGGTCGGGCCGCACGGCCCGCAGCTGGGCCTGGCGCCGCAGGCTCGAGGTGCCCACCCGGCTGCCGGCCGGAAGGTCCCCGAGGCCCGCGCCGTCCCGGGAGAACCAGGCGTCCCGCGGGTCCTCGCGCTCGCAGATCACGGGCAGGTGCAACCCCTCGGGCAGCTCGGTGGGCACGTCCTTCATGGAGTGCACCGCGATGTCGGCCCGGCCGTCCAAGAGGGCGTCCTCGATCTCCTTGACGAACAGACCCTTGCCGCCGACCTTGGCCAGGGGCACGTCCAGGATCTTGTCCCCCTTGGTGACCACCTTGACCAGCTCCACCTCCAGGCCGGGGTGGAGCCGCTCCAGTTCACTCTTGACCCAGTTGGCCTGCCACAGGGCGAGCTGGCTCTTCCGGGTGGCGATGCGCAGTGTTTTCACGAACGAAGCTCCTTGGTTTCGGCCAGGCAGCGAGGCGGCTGGGCGGCCGGAGCCCTCCGACATCCGCACGTCCTAGCGTCCTAACGTTGCTCTTCCTCCTCCAGGCCGAACAGGCGGCGCACCGCCTCCACCGACACCTCCAGCTCGCGGTCGCCGGCCGCCCGTTTCAGGTACACGGTGGGCTCGTGGAGGATCTTGTTGACGATGGCCTGGCTCATGGCCTCCAGGCTCTTGCGCTGCTTGGCGGTGAGGCCGTCCCCGAACACCCGCAGGGTCTTCTCGAGCTCGGCCTTGCGGATCGCGTCGAACCGCTCCCGCAGGGCCCGGATGGTGGGGGTGACCTCCAGGGTCTTGAGCCACGCCTGGAAACTCTCCACCTCCTCGGCCACGATCCGCTCCGCCTTCTCGGCCTCCTTCTCCCGCTCCTTCTTGTTCTGCTCCACGACGCTCTGCAGGTCGTCCACGTCGTAGAGGTACACGTTGGGCAGGTCGTTGATCCGGGGGTCGATGTCCCGGGGCACGGCGATGTCGATCAGGAACATGGGCTTCTGCTTGCGGGCCTTCATGGCCGAGCGCACCGCCTCGACCCCCAGCACGAAGTGGGGCGCGCCGGTCGAAGAGATCACGATATCCACCTCGGGCAGGTGGTATGCGAACTCCTCGAACGGCACGGCACGGCCCTGGAACCGGCCGGCCAGCTCCTCGGCCCGGGCCAGGGTGCGGTTCGTCACCTGGACCTCGCGCACCCCGTTCTCCACCAGGTGGGTCACGGCCAGCTCGCACATCTCGCCCGCACCGATCACCAGCACGCTCTTGCCCTCGAGGCTGCCGAAGATCGCCCGGGCCAGCTGCACCGCCGCGAACGACACCGACACCGCGGCCTGGGCGATGGCGGTCTCGGTGCGCACCCGCTTGGCCGTGCTGAACGCCTTGTGCATGAACCTGTTGAGCACCAGGCCGGTGGCCTTGCCCGCGGCCGCCGCCTCATAGGCGTCCTTCACCTGCCCCAGGATCTGGGGCTCGCCCACCACCATGGAGTCGAGGCTCGAGGCCACCCGGAACACGTGCCGCACCGCCTCGGGCCCCTGGTACACGTACAGGTGGGGCCGCAGGTCCTCCAGGGGCAGGCCGTGGTACTCGGCGAAGAACCGCACCACCTGCTCCACGCCCTCGTCCCGGTCCCGGGCCGCTGCGTACACCTCCACCCGGTTGCAGGTGGACACGATCACGGCCTCGGGCACCGCGTCGCCCACCCGCACCCGCTCCAGGGCGTCGTGCAGGCAGTCGGCCGCGAACGCCACCTTCTCGCGGATCTCCACCGGCGCGGTCTTGTGACTGAGCCCGACGACGATGATGTCCATGGCGTCTCTTCCGGCCTCAGCCGGTGTAGATGTGGAGGCTCTTGAGGTCGGGGATCAGCTTCGGCAGCAGGAAGTTCACCCCCAGGAACGTGAACAGCACCGAGCCGAACCCCACGATGGACCAGATGGCCGCCCGGCGGCCCCGCCACCCCACGGTGAGCCGGCCGTGCAGGAGGGCGGCGTACAGGAACCAGGTGATCAGCGACCAGGTCTCCTTGGGATCCCAGCTCCAGTAGGTGCCCCAGACCTGCTGGGCCCAGATCGCGCCCGTGATGATGCCCATGGTGAGCAGCGGAAACCCCACGGTCAGGCACCGGTAGTTGAGATCGTCGAGCACGTCCAGGCTGGGCAGCCGCCGGAACAGGGCCCCCAGGCGCTTGCGCTTGAGCTGGCGCTCCTGGAGCAGGTACATCACCCCAGCCGCCGCGGCCACCGCGAACGCGCCGTCGCCCAGGAACAGCAGGCCCACGTGCACCGGCAGCCACCACGACTGCAGGGCCGCCGGCAGGGGCTCCACCTCGCCGTGCATCATCGTCGCCCCCAGCACGAACACCATGGCCACGGGCGTGGCGAAGGCGCCCAGGCTGGGCACGTGGTAGCGCAACTGCAGCAGCAGGTACAGGGCGGTCACGCACCACCCGAAAAAGCTCAGGGCCTCGTGCAGGTTGGTGACCGGCGTGTACCCCGCCTCGATGAACCGCACCACCAGCGCCAGCGTGTGGAGCCCGAAAGCCCCCCAGGTGATCCGCTGGGCCCAGGTGCGCACCCCCGGCTGCAGGGTGACGAGGTAGGCCAGCTGGAGCACCGCTGCCAGCAGGTACACCAGGGCCGTTCCCTTCAACATCCAGACGCTCATGGCTCCTCCGTGCCGCTCGGCCGCTCGGCGGCCCCGGCCAACACCTCGGAAACCTCCCGGTCGCCCCGGTCCAGATCGTCGGCCACCCCCCGGGCCAGCATCCGGGCCACCGCGCCCGGCTGCGCCCTTTGGCGCACCTGCCGGGCCCACTCCGCCAGATCGCCCAGGCGCCGGGGCAGGGCCTCGGCCACCCGGTCCCGGAGCCAGGCGGCCAGCTCGGGCGAGGCACCGCCCGTGGACACGGCCACGGCCACCGGCCCTTGCCGCAGCACCGCGGGCACGTGCACCTCGCTGCCCTCCGGGTCGTCTGCCACGTTGGCCCACACCCCCCGCTCCCGGGCCGCGGCCGCGGCCGCCCGGTTCACGGCCGGATCGGAGGTGGCAACGAAAGCAAGGACCGTGCCTTCCAGATCCGCCGGCTCGAACCCCCGGCAGACCCACACGAGCCGGCCCTCGGCCGCCAGACCCCGGATCTCGTCGGCAGCCTCGGGCGCCACCACCCGCACCCGGGCTCCGGCCTCCAGAAGCCCCCTCACCTTGCGCACCGCCACCCGGCCCGCCCCCACCACGAGCACGGGCTTGTCCCGGAGATCCAAAAAGACGGGGTAGCGCGGCCGGCTCACGGCTCTCCTTCCGGTAACTTCGGTCGACGGTCCACGGTCAACGGTCGTCGGTCTGGGGCCTTCGGCCCGCTGGAGGGCTGGAAAGCTAGGCGGCCAAAAGGCTGAAAATCTCTTTCCGCTCCGAGCGCTGCCAGCGCCCCAACTCTGGGGGCATGGGGGCTACGGTTCAGGAGCCAGGACTCAGCGGACAGAGGCCAGAGGCAAACCGCCTCGTCGGACCCCTGTCGGCGTTCCTGTAGCTTCGGCTATGACGCTGGGATGCTGGGACACCAGGAGGATTAAAAACCTCACTGTTTTCCAAGCGTTCCAGGCATGGCCACGCCTCCCGGCATCACTTCACGGTCTCGGAGACCCGGACGCGTCTATCTTGTCGCCGGAGGAACCGTTCTCTAGTTTCTAGTCTCTAGTCTCTAGTCTTCCAGCAGCTCCAGTACCCACCCGAACAGGAGCGGGACCAGGATCTCGTGGGGGCCGGTCAGGTGGTAGCCCCGGCCGCCTCCGCCGGTGGGGCGGCCCACCACGTTCACGCTGGGCCGGTAGTGGCGCACGAAGTCCAGGTTGGCGGTGGTGAAATGGGCTACCTCCCGGCCCAGGTTGCGGGCCAGGGTCAGGGCCTTCAGGAACACCTCGGGCAGCACCACCGCGCTGCCCACGTTGAGGTACACCCCCCCCTCCAGCTCGGCCACCAGGGCCGCGAACCGGCGGAAGTCCCGGAGGCTGGCCTCGCCCAGGGCCGCGCCGTCGCACCCCGGGTGCATGTGCACGATGTCGGTGCCCACGGCCACGTGCACCGTGGCCGTGACCCCGTGGCGGTAGGCCGCGGCCAGCAGGCTCGCCTCCCGGTGGGGCAGCCCCTCCTCCCAGATCGCCTCGCCCACCGCGAACCCCAGGCCCACCCCCCGGTCCCGGGCCCGACGGATCACCCCGCTCACCCACTCCCCGGTCTCCCGGGCCATACCGAACCGGCCCTGCCGGAGCTGGGCGGCCACGTCCTCGGAGGTGTGGCCGGCGAGGGCGAGCTCCAGGTCGTGCACGATGCCCGCCCCGTTCAGGGCCACGCCGCTCACCAGCCCCCGGGCCATCAGATCGGCGTACAGGGGCTGGAGGCCCACCTTGATGTTGTGGGCGCCCAGGCCCAGCAGCACCACCCGCTCCTCCCGATGGGCCCGGGCCACGGCCTCGGCCACGGCCCGCAGGTCCTCGGCCTGAAGGAAGCTGGGCAGGCTCTCCACGAACGCCCGGAACGACCCGCCGGGCCGGTACGGCGGCCGCAGCGTGCCCACGTGCACCTTGCTCGGCCGCTCCGCCAGGGGGTAGGTGCGGATCCCCGAGGGGTCCAGCTCGGCGTGGGGGGGCAGTCGGCGGGCCATCAGGTCGGTTCCAGAGGAAACAGGATCTCGTCCACCAGGTCGCACAGGGCGTGGATCCAGGCGATGTGGCACTCCTGGATCCGGGGCGTGTGGCGGGAGGGGGCCCGGACCAGGTGGTCGCACAGCTCGGCCAGGTCGCCGCCGCCCTCACCGGTCAGGCCCACGCACAAGCATCCGGCCTCCCGGGCGGCCCTGAGCGCCCGCACCACGTTGGGGCTTCGTCCGCTCGTGGAGATGCCGACGGCCACATCCCCCGGCCGGGCCAAGGCCCGCACCTGCTTCTCGAACACCTGGTCGAACCCGAAGTCGTTGCCGATGGCCGTGAGCGCCGAGGTGTCGGTGGTCAGGGCCACGGCCGCCAGCGGCGGCCGGTCCCGCAGGAACCGGTTCACGAACTCGGCCGCCAGGTGCTGGGCGTCGGCGGCCGAGCCGCCGTTGCCGAACGCGAGCACCTTGCCGCCAGACCGAAGCCTCGAGGCCACCTCGGCCGCAACCGCCGCGGCCTGGCCGGCCGCCTGGTCGGCGAACCGCTGCAGGGTGCGGGCCGACTCCAGCCACTGGCCGCGGACCCTCTCTTCCATGCTCAACCGAGTCGACTCCCTCCCGCGTATCACGGGGCCGCGGAACACGGGCATGCTACCACAGAGTCCAAGAAAAGAGCGCAGGATAGGGGGCCGGATTCCCGGGTGTCAAGAAACCCCGCCGGGTCTCATCGTTTCGGGGGGGCCGTCCGATCAGTGCCGGAGGCCCCCCTTCTCCCCGGACCCAGGAGCCCAACCCTTGCCGAACCGTTGGCTCGCCGCTCCCCGCCCACCTCTCCCCCACCTCCTGCCCGACCGCTCCGCCGTGGAGGCAGAGGTACGACGAAGCCCTGTGGCCCTGCGGTTCCAAGACCCGTTGGAGCCGGCGTTCCGCCGGTACGACCTGGCGGCCCTCCTGCCCCAGATGCGAATCTCCCTGGCCGCCGGGCTCGCGATCCTCGCCGGCTTTGGGCTCCTGGACGCGGCGCTGTTTCCCGAGCTGCGCCCCCGGCTGTGGGCCCTGCGCTACGGCGTGGCGTGCCCGGCCGTGACCGCGGCCCTCGCGCTCTCGTTCTGGAGGAGGGGGCGGCCCTACCTGCCGCTTGCCTATGTCGGGGCCCTGATCGTGGGCGGCGGGTTCCTCACCGCCGTCATGGCCCAACACCCCCGGATCGCCGTGCTGTACTATCCCAGCCTCATCCTCCTCCTCATCTTCGCCTACGCCTTCTCCGGGCTGCGGGTCGCCCCGGCCACGGCCGCAGCCGTGGCCGTGACGATCGTGTACGTGCCCGTGGCCCTGTTCGGCGGCGTCCTTCCCCCTTCGGTGGCCCTGAACAACGTGGCCGGCCTGGCCGCCACCAACCTGATCGGCGCGGCCACCGGGTACCTGCTGGAGCGGTACCGCCGAAAGGACTTCCTCCAGACCCTGCTGCTCACCCTGGACAAGCAGGAGCTGGAGGCGTCGAACCGGGCGCTCCGGGAGCTGTCGTACCTCGACCCCCTCACCGGCATCCCGAACCGGCGGGCCTTCGACGAAGCGTTCGAGCAGGAGTGGAACCGGGCCTACCGCCACGGGTACCCCCTGTCGCTGCTGCTGGTGGACATCGACCACTTCAAACGGTTCAACGACGAGTGGGGTCACCTGGCCGGGGACCAGTGCCTGGGCAGGGTTGCCGATGTGCTCCGGTCGTTCGGGGGGCGGCCCGGGGACCTGGCGGCCCGCTACGGCGGGGAGGAGTTCGTGCTGCTGCTGGCGGGAACCGAGAAGCCGGCGGCCGCCCGCCTGGCCGACGAGATCCGGCACCGGGTCGCCGGCGTGCGGATCGAGCTGCCCCCGCCGGCGGGCTCCCGGGGGGTCACCGTGAGCGTGGGGGTGGCCAGCGTGGTGCCCGGACCCGGCCGGTGCCGGGAGGCCCTGGTGGCCGCGGCCGACGCCGCCCTGTACCGGGCCAAGGCCCTGGGCCGGAACCGCACCGAGGTGGACCGGCCCGGCGACCCGAGCGTTCAGGTCATCCTCCCCGGCGCTCCTCCCCGGCCAGGGCCTCCTTGATCCGCCGAGCCAAGGCCTCGGAGATCCCCGGGACCGCGGCGATCTCGTCGACCGGGGCCTCGGCGAGCCGCTTGAGGCTGCCGAACCGGCGCAGCAGGGCCTGGCGCCGTTTGGGCCCCACCCCGGGCACCGCCTCCAGGGCAGACCCCAGGCTGGCTCGGGCCCGGCGCTTCCGGTGGAGGGCCAGGGCGAACCGGTGGGCCTCGTCCCGGACCCGCTGCAGCAGGAACAGGCCCGACGAGTTGCGGCCGAACGGCACCGGGTTGGCCCGGCCCGGCAGGAAGATCCGCTCGGGCGAGCGCACCACCTCGGCCCCGCCGCCCGGGAGCACCCGGGCCTTGGCGATGCCGGCCAGGGGCACCGACCCCCCCTCGTCCTCCAGGGCCTTGGCGGCCGCCGCCACCTGACCCCGGCCGCCGTCGATCAGCACGAGGTCGGGCAGCTCCCACCCGGGCTGGTCCCGCCGGGCCAGGCGCCGCCGCAGCACCTCGTAGAGCATGGCGAAGTCGTCGCTGCCCTCCACCGTGCGGATCGCGAATCGGCGGTAACTGCGCGGGTCGGGGAACCCGTCGGTGAACACCACCATCGAGCCCACGGCGTGCCCCCCCTGGAGGTTGGAGATGTCGTACCCCTCGATCCGCCGGGGCGGGCCGGCCAGCCCCAACCGGTCGCGCAGCTCGGCGAGCGCCGCGTCGTACCCCACCTTGGTCTTGCGCCGCTCGTCCAGGAGCTCCCGGGCGTTCTCCGCGGCCATGGCCACCAGGGCCCGCTTCTCCCCCCGCCGGGGGTGCACCACCCGGACCCGCCGGCCCCGTCGCTCCGACAGCCACTCCCCGAGCACCCGGGCCTCGTCCTCGCCCACGTCCACGCCCACCACCACCTCGGCCGGCACGATCCGGTCGCCCCGGTAGTACTGCCGCAGGAACTGCCCCATCACCTCCGGATCGTCCCCCTCCAGGTGGGGCAGGTAGTAGGACCGGCGGTCGATCAGGTTGCCGCTGCGCACCACCAGCACCACCACCTCGGCCTCGGCCCCCTCGCGCACCATGGCCACCACGTCCCGGTCCACCGGCCGGTGGGTCACGGCCTTCTGCCGCTCCAGGGTCTCCTCCACCGCCCGGATCCGGTCCCGCAGCCGGGCCGCCTCCTCGAACTCCAGCCGCTCGGCCGCCTCGGCCATGCGGGCCCGCAGGGTCTCCAAAAGCTCCCGGCTCCGGCCCCGCAGGAACGCCACCACCTGGTCCACCATCTCCCGGTAGGCCTCGGGGGTCACCCGGCCGCAGCACGGGGCCAGGCAGCCGCGCATCTGGCAGTATAGGCACGGCCGGGTGCGGGCCCGGAACTCCCGGTCCCGGCACTGGCGCAGGGGGAAGATGCGGTGGATCAGGTCCACGGTCTCCCGCAGGGCCCGGGCCGAGGAGTACGGCCCGAAGTACAGGGACCCGTCGGGCACGATCCGGCGGGTCATGGTGAGCCGCGGGAAGGGGTTCTGCACGTCGAGCCGGAGCGAGAGGTAGGTCTTGTCGTCCCTGAGGTCCACGTTGTACCGGGGCCGGTGGCGCTTGATCAGGGTGTTCTCGAGGATCAGCGCCTCCTTCTCGGTGTCGGTGACCACGAAGTCCACATCCGCCACCCGGGCCATCAGGAACCGCACCCGCGGCCGGCCGTCGGCCCCCTCGCGGAAGTAGGTGCGCACCCGGGCCCGCAGGTTCTTGGCCTTGCCCACGTACAGCACCCGGCCCTGGGCGTCCTTCATGAGGTACACGCCGGGACGGGTGGGAAACCGGGCAACCTTGGCTTCGAGCTCGTCCATGGGAAATAGTCTCAAAAAGCTGGGAAGCTGGGAGGCTAGGAGGCTGGAAGGCTAGGAGGCCGAAAACGTCCCGACGACCGGCGACCGACGACCAACGACACCCCTTTGCCTCTCGGGCGGCAGCCGTTACATTATTGCGCCTCGGGCCCGCGCGCGGGAAGTGGTGGTGTGCGGGCGCTGCGCCCCGAACCCGGGAGAGACACCATGGCGAGCGACGGCGAACGGGCCCTGTGGGCCTTCGAGGAAGCGGTGGAGGGCGTGCTGGCCTTCGTGAAGGCCGCCGAGTACGGCCTGCGGCTGGCCACCAAGCGGATCGCCGACCTGGTGAACCAGCCCGCCGCGCCGGCGGGCCAGCTGGGCCCGGAGATCGAGTCGATCCGGTCGGCGCTGGCCGTTGCGCCCGACGGGCTCACCGACCTGGCCGTGCTGGCCCTGGGCGACCACTTCCGGGCGTTCCTGGCCCGGGCCCTGGGCCTGGAGCACCTGCCGGCCCTGCCCGACACCCCGGCCGGAGTGGAGGACCTGGCCGGCACGCCCGGCGCCCTGTCCCGCTCGCCCTTCTGGGTGACCCTGCTGCTGCAGATGTACCGGGCCGCCCTGAGGAGGGGGGCCCTGGACCGGCGGGCCCTGGAGGCCCTGGGCGGCTCGGGGTTCGAGCTGCGCTACCCCGGGGGCAAGATCAAGCTGGTGACCGAGGGCGACCGGGTCACCCTGACCGAGGGCCAGATCGAGGAGATGGCCCGGGCCCTGGTCGAGGCCGCCCGGGCCGTGCACCTGCGGCTGCTGACCGCATAGCCCGAGCCGGCCCCTCCCCCATCGTCCCAACCCTCCAACCCTGTCGACCGGCGAGGTGGAGTCACCATGCAACCTGGATGCACGAACGACCCGATCCGGAACGTGGGGTTCGTGTCCACCCGGATCGCAGGCACCGACGGCGTCTCCCTGGAACTGGACAAGTGGGCCCGGGTGCTCGAACGCAACGGGTACACCTGCCACTATCTGGCCGGCGAGCTGGACCGGCCGGCCGACCGCTCCATGGAGGTGAAGCGGTTTCACTTCCTCCACCCCGACATCCTGGAGCTCCAGGCGGTGCTGTTCGGCCGCAAGACCCGGCCCCGGTGGGCCACCGAGCGGATCCACGAGCTCAAGAACGAGTTCAAGGACGCCCTGTACGCGTTCCGGGACCGGTTCGCCATCGACCTGCTCATCCCCGAGAACATCCTGGCGATCCCCCTGAACATCCCCCTGGGCCTGGCCACGGCCGAGTTCATCGCCGAGACCGGCATCCCCACCATCGCCCATCACCACGACTTCTCGTGGGAGCGCGACCGGTTCCTGGTGAGCGCCTGCCGCGACCTGCTGGACGCCGCCTTCCCCCCGGACCTGCCCACCGTCCAGCACGTGGTCATCAACTCGCTGGCGGCCGAGCAGCTCAGCCACCGGCGGGGGGTGTCGAACACCGTGGTGCCCAACGTGTACGACTTCGCCACCCCGCCTCCCCCGCCGGACGAGTACTGCCGCAGCCTGCGCGCCCGCCTGGGATTCGACGACGGCGACGTGATGGTGCTCCAGCCCACCCGGGTGGTGCCCCGTAAGTGGATCGAGCGATCCATCGAGATCGTCCGGTACCTCGACCTGCCCAAGCCCCGGCTGGTCATCTCCCACTCGGCCGGCGACGAAGGGGGCGAGTACACCGAGCGGGTCCGGGAGTACGCCCAGAACCTGGGGGTGGAGTTGGTGTTCATCGACCATCTGGTGGCGCCCGAGCGGGGCACCAACGACCGGGGCGAGCGGCTCTACACCATCGCCGACGTGTACCGGGCCGCGGACCTGGTCACCTACCCCAGCGGGTACGAGGGGTTCGGCAACGCCTTCCTCGAGGCGGTGTACTTCCGCAAGCCGATCGTGGTGAACCGCTACTCCATCTACGTGGCCGACATCGAGCCCCGGGGGTTCGACGTGGTGGCCATCGAGGGGTTCGCGGCCCGCAGGGCCGTGGACGAGATCCGTCAGGTGCTGGCCGACCCGGAACGGAGGGAACGGATGGTGCGCACGAACTACGAGATCGCCCGGCGCTACTTCAGCTACGAGGTGCTCGAGCAGAAGCTGCTGCACCTGATCCGGTGCTGCAACGGCCAACTGCTCGGCCGCGGCTGACGGCCGCCCCCGCAACCCGCGACAGGCCCTCGTCCCATGCGCAAGCTCCAGATCGCCCTACTCCACTACTCCTGCCCGCCCGTGGTGGGCGGGGTCGAGGAGGTCGTGCGCCAGCAGGCCTCCCTGTTCCGGCGCCACCTCCACCCGGTCAAGATCGTGGCCGGCGCCGGCGGCCCGTTCACCGACGAGTTCCCGGTGGAGATCAACCCCAAGCTGGGCTCCCGGTACGAGCGGGTGGCCCGGGCCCAGGAGCCCGGGCAGGAGGATCCCCGCACCTTGGACCGCATCACCGGCGAGATCCACGCCTACCTGGCCGAGACCCTGGCCGGGTTCGACGTGGTCGTGGCCCACAACGTGCTGGCCATGGCCTACAACCTGCCCCTGGCCCGGGCCCTGCACCGCCTGGCCGACGAGGGCCGCATCCGGGTGGTGGCGTGGAACCACGACAGCCCGTTCTTCTACGACCACATGGCGCCCCGGCTCGGTCACCCGGTATGGGAGATCCTACGCACCCACAACCCCAACGTGGTGTACGTGACCATCACCGAGGCCCGGCGGCGCCAGTTCGAAGACCTGTACGGCCGCGGAGCCCGGGTCCACGTGGTGCCCAACGGCATCGACCCGATCCGGTTCTTCCGGCTCGACCCCACCACCGTGCGGGTGATCCAGGAGCAGCGGCTGTTCGAGGCCGAGTTCCTGCTGGTCCACCCCTCCCGGCTCCACCCCCGCAAGAACATCGAGCTGTCCATCCGGGTGGTCCGGGCCCTCCAGGACGAGGGGCTCGGGGCCCGGCTCCTCCTCACCGGCGCTTACGACCCCCACGAGGAGAAGACCCTCGCCTACTACCGCAGGCTGCGGGCCCTGGCCCGGGAACTGGGGGTCCTGGACGACATCCTGGTCATGGCCGAGTACCGGTTCCGCAGCGGCGAGCGCCTGAGCGCCGACCGGATCACGATCCGCGACCTGTACCTCCTTGCCGACGTGCTGTTCATGCCGAGCATCCAGGAGGGGTTCGGAATCCCCCTGCTCGAGGCCGGCATGATCAAACTGCCCATCGTGTGCTCCGACATCCCGCCGTTCCGGGAGATCGGGGGGCAGAACGTCACCTACTTCGGCCTGGACGAGACCCCGGTCGAGATCGCCCGCAAGGTCCTGGCCGTGGCCCGGGACCCCAACACCCAGAGCATGTTCCGCCACGTCATCCGCCACTACGTGTGGGACAACCTCTACACCCGCCAGATCCTGCCCCTGCTCCAGGAGGCGGCGTCCGGGTGATCCATGTCCCCTGGGGTGAGAGGGGGGACGCAGGCAAGTTTTGAAGTTTCGGGGCCGCCGGGTGGCCCCTCGCTCGTCACCACGTCACCCCCCACTTGCGGCACCCACCTCACCCGAGCACCATGATCGTGCGTTCCGGTCCGGATGGGCCAAGGCGCGCCCCGAACCGGAAATGGCGAGGATGCGTAAACAACAGCCGGCCAAGGGAGAGCGGCTGGTGGCCACGGCCCGGGTGCTCCACCACGGCCGGAGCCAAGCGGTGTGCGCCTGAGAGATCCTGGCGGTGCACGGCTCCCAGGAGCAGACGGTGGGGTTCGCCCAGGGCACGGTGGTGAAGACCAGGCGGGCCAAGGCTGGCCCCTAGCACCCTCCCCCTCTGACGGCACCGGGACCGCTCTCGGAGCACAACAGACCAGCAGAAAGGGGTGCTCCTCGCGCCATGCCTTCCCCTGGGCCTGCCCAACGCCATGTGGCCCGCCCCACCACCCATGTTCGCCGACACCGGGTCTCCAGGGCCACAGGTCCAAACGGTCGGCGGCTCCGCCCGCAGCTCCGAAGCGCGCCACCTTAAAGCCAGGTTCGAAAAAATTGACTGACGCTGGATTATGGTGGCCCCCATGTTGCTGCCCGTGATCAGGGGTCTGGGGTTCGACCCGGTGTGGTTCGCCGGGATCATGACGGTGAACCTGGAGATCGGCTTGGTGACCCCGCCGGTGGGCCTCAACCTCTACATCGTCAAGGGCATCGCCCCGGACGTGCCCCTGTCGGAGGTGCTGCGGGGGGTGCTCCCCTTCGTGATCATCGAGGTGATCGTGATCGTCGCCGTGTCCGCGTTCCCCCATCTCGCCCTCTGGCTTCCGAACCGGATGATCGGATAGGCTCACGGGTCGGACGGTCCCCGGGGCCCCTGATTCCCGGCGGCCGGAGGAGGGCCCCCGGCGCACGAACCCCTCGACAAGGAGCCGACATGGAGCCGGAGCTTCCCCTCGCAGGCCTCAGGGTGCTGGACCTCACCCGGGTGCTGGCCGGGCCCTACTGCACCATGGTGCTCGGCGACCTGGGGGCCGAGGTGGTGAAGGTGGAGGTGCCGGGGGTGGGGGACGACGCCCGTCACTTCGGGCCCTTCGTGGGCCCGGAGAGCGCCTACTTCATGAGCCTGAACCGCAACAAGAAGAGCATCACGCTGAACCTCAAGCACGACCGGGGAAAGCGCCTGCTCCTCGACCTGGTGCGGCACTTCGACGTGCTCGTGGAGAACTACCGGCCCGGCACCATGGAGAAGCTGGGGCTCGGGTACGAGCGGCTCTCGACCGAGAACCCGCGGCTGGTGTACGCGGCCATCTCGGGGTTCGGCCACACCGGGCCCTACCGCACCAAGCCCGCCTACGACGTGGTGGTCCAGGGGATGGGGGGCATCATGAGCATCACGGGCCACCCCGGGGGTCCCCCCACCCGGGTGGGCGCTTCCATCGGGGACATCACCGCCGGGCTGTTCGGCACGGTGGGCATCCTGGCGGCGCTCCGGGCCCGGGAGCGCACCGGCAGGGGCCGGTTCGTGGACGTGGCCATGCTGGACGGCCAGGTGGCCATCCTGGAGAACGCCATCGCCCGGTACGAGGTGTCCGGCCGGGTCCCCACCCGCATCGGCAACCGCCACCCCTCGATCACCCCGTTCACCTCGGTCCGGGCCTCGGACGACTACCTCATCGTGGCCGTGGGGAACGACGCCCTGTGGGAGAAGCTTTGCCGTCTGGTGGGACGCGAGGACCTCATCGACCACCCTTCCTACCGCACCAACCAGGACCGCACCGAGAACTGGGAGAGCCTCGAGCCCATCCTGGCGGCGATCTTCCGCACCCGCACCGCGGCCGAGTGGTTCGAGGCCCTGGAGGGGGCGGGCATCCCGTGCGGCCCCATCAACACCATCGACAGGGTGGTGGCGGACCCCCAGGTGAACGCCCGGGGCATGATCGTGGCGATGGACCACCCCGTGGCCGGCCCCATGAAGATGGCCGGCTCCCCCATCAAGATGTCCGGGGTCCCACCCCAGGAGCGGCCCCGCCCCTCCCCGGCCCTGGGCGAGCACACCCGGGAGGTCCTGACCCGCCTCCTGGGCCTGCCCGACGACGAGGTGGACGCCCTGGCGGGCGAGGGGGTGATCTGACGCAACTCCGAGCTATGGGCGCACCAGACCGGCCCACCGCCGGTACACCGTGTCTCCCAGGCAAGCGAGCCGGTCCAGATGCGCGGCGGCATCCGCTCCGAGCACCGCGTCCTCGGTCACCCCGGCCGCCTGCATCTCCCCCCCGAACTCCGAGATCCAGTCCCGGAGGATCGCTTCGGTGATCTCCATGTGGAACAGGAACCCGTAGGCACTGCTGCCGTAGCGGAAAGCCTGGTTCTCGGTGAGCTTGGACGAGGCCAATCGCACGGCTCCGGCCGGCAGATCGAACACGTCGCCGTGCCAGTGCAGGGCGGTGAACGAGGGGGGCAGGCCTGCCAGCAAGGCGTCCGTCCGGGCCTCGTCGCTGAGGCGCACCTCGTGCCACCCGATCTCCTTCCGGGCCCCTGGCCGGACCGACGCTCCCAACGCCGCGGCAAGGAGCTGGCTCCCCAGGCAGGTGCCGAGCACCGGTCGTCCGAGGTGCAGGGCGTCCTCGATCAGCCGCAGCTCCTTGCGCAGGAAGGGGTGCGCCTCGTGCTCGTACACGCCCATGGGCCCGCCCATCACCACGAGCCCGGCCGCATCTCCCATGCGGGGCGGCACCGGGTCTCCGGCGTAGACCCGGACGAGCCGCGGCCGCACCCCTGCCGCCCGCACCGCCGCCTCGATCCGCCCCGGGGGTTCGCACCACACGTGTTGGAGAATGTAGACGGTTTCCATCGGAGCTCCCCTGACCACGAAACCAGCAGCTGTCCGGCCCAATGCCCACCAGCAACCCCCGTGCCACGGGAGCCGAGCCGGAACCGCCCGGTGCGCGGGGAGTTCGCCGTCCCGGCTCCGGCCCCATCACTACAGAACCGTCCCGACCACTACAAATTGATACGCTTTTGTCACAAACATACCGCAAGCCACCCGCCTCCCGACCTACCCCAGCTTGAACTCTGTTCGTTGGGTGCGACCTCACCCGGTCAGGCGGGGGGAGCGGGCGGCGGCGGCCTCGTCGAGGCGCCGGCGCTTGGCCCGCACCGGAGCGTCGTGCAGGACCTGGGGGTTCTCCTCGGCCTCGGCCGCGATGGCCCGCAGGGCCTCGATGAACCCGTCCAGGTCGGCCTTGGACTCGGTCTCGGTGGGCTCGATCATGAGGGCGCCGCGCACCACCAGGGGAAAGTAGATCGTGGGGGGGTGGTACCCGTAGTCGATGAGCCGCTTGGCCATGTCGAGCGCGGTGACCTTGCGGGGGGTCTGGTTCCGGTCGGTGAACACGCACTCGTGGAGGCACGGCCGGTCGTAGGGGAGGTGGAGCACGTCCTTGAGGCGCTCCTTCACGTAGTTGGCGTTGAGCACGGCGAGCTCGCTCGCCCGCCGGAGCCCCTCGGCCCCCATCGAGCGGATGTAGGCCCAGGCCCGCACGATCACCCCGAAGTTGCCGTAGAAGGCGTGGACCCGGCCCACCGACAGGGGCCGGTCGTGGTCCAGGTCCAGGGAGCCGTCCGGCCGCTCCACGATGCGGGGCACCGGCAGGAACGGCTCGAGGGGGGCCCGCACGCACAGGGGCCCGGACCCGGGCCCCCCGCCGCCGTGGGGCGCCGAGAAGGTCTTGTGGAGGTTCAGGTGCATGGCGTCCACCCCCAGGTCGCCCATGCGCACGACGCCCATCAGCGCGTTCAGGTTGGCCCCGTCGCAGTACACCAGGCCCCCCTTTGCGTGCACGATCCGGGCCACCTCCTTCAGGCTCTCCTCGAACAGCCCCAGGGTGTTCGGGTTGGTGACCATGATGCCGGCCACGTCCTCGTCCATCACGGCCTCGACCGCCGCGGGCTCGAGCACGCCGTCGGGCCCCGAGGCCACCGGCACCGGCCGGAGGCCGCACAGGGCCGCGCTGGCCGGGTTGGTGCCGTGGGCCGTGTCGGGGACCAGGATCTTGGTTCGGCGCTCGCCCCTCCGGGCCAGGAAAGCCCGGATCACAAGGATGCCCGTCAGCTCCCCCTGGGCGCCGGCAGCGGGCTGCAGGCTCACGGCGTCCATGCCGGTGATCTCGGCCAGGAACCGCTCGGTCTCGTGAAGGATGCGTAGGGGGCCCTGGGCGAGGGCGGGGGGAAGCAGCGGGTGGGCGGCCCGAAGCCCCTCCAGGGCCACGACGGCCTCGTGGAGCCGGGGGTTGTACTTCATGGTGCACGAGCCCAGCGGGTAGGTCGTGGTGTCCACCGACACGTTCCACTGGGACAGCCGGGTGAAGTGGCGCACCACGTCCGCCTCGGTGAGCTCGGGAAGGTCCGGGGCCTCCCCCTCGAGCCCCGGCGGAAAGGCCGCCTCGGGCACGTCGCGCCGGGGCAGGGAGAAGCCGGTGCGGCCCGGCCGGCTTCGCTCCCAGATCGGGGGCTCCTCGAACACCAGCCCGGTGGTTCCGACCCGTGCGGTCATGGCCCGACCTCCTCGAGGAACGCGTCCAGGTCCTCCCGGCTCTTGGTCTCGGTGACGCACACCAGGTGGGCGCCCTCGAGCTCGGGAAACAGGGGACCCAGGGGGAGCCCCGGCACGAACCCCCGGTCGCGGAGCCGCTCGGGGGCGCCGGGGGGCAGGCGCACGACGAACTCGTGGAAGGAGGGGGCCGCAAACGGCACCTCCGCGCCGGCCCGCACGAGACCCGCCTTCAGGTACTCGGCCTTGTCGCGGTTCAAGCGCGCCAGCTCCCGGATGCCGGCCTTTCCGAGCAGGGCCAGGTAGGCGGCCGCGGTCAGGGCGCACAGGTTCTGGTTCGAGCAGATGTTGGAGGTGGCCTTCTCGCGGCGGATGTGCTGCTCGCGGGTCGCCAGGGTGATCACGAACCCGGGCCGGCCGTCGCGGTCCTCGGTGCGGCCCACCAGCCGGCCCGGCATCTGGCGCAGGAACCTCCGGCGCGCCGTGAAGATGCCCAGGTAGGGCCCCCCGAACGACAGGGGCAGCCCCAGGCTCTGGCCCTCGCCGCAGGCCAGGTCGGCCCCGCAGGCCCCGGGGCTCCGCAGGAGCCCGTAGGCCAGGGCCTCGGTGAAGGTCACCACAGCAAGCCCCCCGCGGGCCCTGGCTGCCCCGCAGGCCGCCTCCAGGTCCTCGATGCACCCGAAGAAGTTCGGGGACTGGACCGCCACGGCGGCCAGGTCCCCCTCGGCGTCCAGGCCCGACAGGTCCGTGCGGCCGTCGCCCCCCCACGGCAACTCCACGATCTCGTACCCCCCGGGCTCCAGGTAGGTGCGAACCACCTGCCGGTAGGCCGGATGCACGGCCCGCGACAGGGCCACCCGGTGCCGGCGGGTGACCCGGATGGCCAGGAGCAGGGCCTCGGCCAGAGCCGAGGCGCCGTCGTACACCGAGGCGTTGGAGATCTCCATGCCCAGGAGCCGGCTCACCAGGGTCTGGTACTCGTAGATCGCCTGGAGCGTGCCCTGGCTCACCTCGGGCTGGTACGGGGTGTAGGCGGTGAGGAACTCGGCCCGGGAGAACAGGGGGGGAATGGCGGCCGGCACGTGGTGGTCGTAGGCCCCGGCCCCCAGGAACACGCGGTGGGCCGGCGCCGGTCCGGCCAGCCCGGCCGCGTGGCACAGGAGCTCCGGCTCGGACAGGGGCTCCGGAAGGTCCAGGGGCCGGTCCAGCCGGCAGTCGGCCGGCACGGCGGCGAACAGGTCCTCGAGGCGCTCGGCCCCGACCACCCGGAGCATCTCGGCGATCTCGGCTTGGGTGTGGGGGAGGTAGCGCATCTACTCGATCCCCTTCAGGTGCTCCCGGTAGGCTTCCACGTCCAGGAGCCCCTTGATCTCCGCCGGGTCGGAGGGCCGCACCACCACCATCCACCCGCGGTCGTAGGGGCTCTCGTTCACGAGCTGGGGCGCTTCGGAGAGCCCGGCGTTCACCTCGACGATCTCGCCGCCCACCGGAAGGTAGAGCTCTGAGACGGCCTTCACCGACTCCACGGTGCCGAACGCCTCCCCCCGGGCGAAGGTCTGGCCGGGCTCGGGCAGCTCCACATAGACCACGTCGCCCAGCTGGTCCTGGGCGTAGTCGGTGATGCCCACCCGCACGAGGTCTCCCTCGACCCGGGCCCACTCGTGGTCGCGGGTGTACCGGAGGTCGTGGGGCAGGATGAGCTCGTCGAGCGTCTTCATCGCGGTTCCTCCTGGCTCGAGGCCGACCGACGGGTCCGCATCGCCCCGATGGGGACCCGGGCCGTGCGGTCGGGGCGGATGTCGGAGACGATCTCCACGGGGATCGAGCGCCGGCCGTGCCGGAGCTCGACCCGGGTGCCGGGCGGCAGGGGCTCGCCCACCCGGACGAACCCGCAGCAAAGCCCCCGGGGGGTGAACCCGGCGGGACGGTTGGGGCTCGCCACGCTCACGATCCGTCCCTCGACCCGGTCGATGCCCATGTCGGTGGCGCAGGTGAGCACGGTGCCGAGCTCCCGGCCCGATCCGCTGCGCACCGAGGCCCCGGAAGGGACCTTCCGCGGGTCGAACCCGGCAAAGGGCAGGGTCCACGCCGCGTCCACGGCCGCCTCGATCGCCGCCCGGCCCAGGAACTCCTTGGTGTAGCCGGTGCCCCCTGGCCCCAGCGGCAGGACGCGGGTCCAGGGGTTTCGCACGAAGGGCCAGTCGCCGAGGTCCTGGTGCGCCAGGGGAAGGACCGCCCCGGTGCGCAGGCTGTCCCGGGCCGCCAGCCCGCAGGGGAGGAGCCCCCGGCCCTCCCCTGCCTCCACGAGGTCGGCCCAGATCGTCGGCGCCCGGCGCGCCTCCACGTAGAGCTCGAACCCGAACTCGCCGGTATAGCCGGTGCGCGACAGGAGGACCGGGGTGCCGTCGTGCCACCGCACCTGCCCGGCCTCCGGGGCCTTGGGGTCGAAGTGCCCCCGGAACCGGAAGTAGCCCAGGTCCTGGAACGCCCGGTCGGGGTCGGCCAGGAGGGGCTCGAGCACCCGCGCCGCACCGGGGCCCTGCACGTCGATCTTGCCCAGCCGGTCCGTGAGGTCCGCGATCCCAGCCCCCGGCCCGGGCGCGTGGGCCGCCAGGTGGGCGGCCACCCGGGGGCCCATGCCCGCGTTCACCACCACCAGGAACCGGTCCGGGGAGAGGCCGTAGACCACGGCGTCGTCCACCACGTGGCCCCGGGCGTCCAGAAAGACGCCGTAGGTGCACCGCGGGGGGTCTGCGGGGGGAAGGAGCGCCCCGAGGTCCCGGGTGTGGCAGCGCTGGAGCAGCCCGAAGGCCCCCGGGCCCGACACGGTCAGCACGGCCATGTGGCTCGTGTCGAACACGCCCACGGCCGTGAGCACAGCCAGGTGCTCGGCCCGGGCCCCGGCCGGGTACCACAGGGGCATCTCGTACCCGGCGAACTCGGCCGGGTTCGCGCCGTGCCGGCGGTGCCACTGCCCGAGAACCGTGTGCCGGGCCACGGCCGCCCTCACAGCACGTAGGGGACCCGGCCCCGCACGTGGTGGTACACCACCCAGGTCTCGGTGGACTGGATGTCTGGGATCTTGGCCACCTCCTCGGTGTAGAACCGCTTGATCGTCAGCTCGTCGTTGAGGAGCACCGTGAGGATCAGGTCGTACTGGCCGGTCACCACGGCCACCGACACGACCCCCCTCAGCCGTCCGAACTCCTCGGCCTTCTCGACCAGCCTCACCGTCTTGAGCTTGACCCCCACCAGCACCAGGAAGTGGTTGGGGACGGTGTAGGGGTCCACCGTGCCCGTGATCTCCAGGATGCCGGCCCGCTCCATGCGGCGCACACGGGCGCGCACCGTGTTCTCGGTGACCCCGAGCGCGGCGGCGATCTCCCGGAACGACTTCCGGCCGTCCCTCAGGTGGCGGACGATCGCGAGGGCGAGCTCGTCCACGTGGATGTCGCGGGGACCGGGGGTGGGCTTGCGGGCCGAGGCTGCGGTGGGGGGGAAGGTGGGCTCTCGTGCGGACACCGCGATCCTCCCGATGGGGCGGCAGGGAAGCGTTCGGTGTCAGGCTAGCACGTCTTCGGGATCCGTCAATGATCGATCCGAAAAATGATGAAAAAATCGGTGAGATGGCTGGCAGGAGCTAAAAAGCTCATTTGCAAGGGGAGAAAGGGATTCGCCGCCCGGCGGAGCCGCTCCTCAGCCGAGCAGGAGCACCCCGAAGCACAGGAACCGGCCGCCCGGCCGGGGATCGATGCCGTGGCGCTCCAGGGCCTCGAGCACCGCCACCCCGCAGGCCTCGAGCGAGGGGAACGCTCCGGTCGGATGGCGGCACGCCCGGGTGTCGCACGCCTCGCACAGGTCGCAATGGCCGGCGCCCAGGGCGGCGGCCTTCCAGTGGCCGGCCCGGAACGCCTCGGACCGCAACTCCCGCAGCACCCGGTTCACCCCGGGGTGGTCGGCCGCAGCCACCCACAGGCCGCTCCGGTACTCCGAGAGCATCCGCTCGGTCAACTCCAGCTCCGGCGCGTGGGGCGGGCAGGTGAGCCACCGGCCGTGGTCCGGGCAGCCGTACCGGCAGTGGAACCGCACCCAGGCACGCACCGGGATCCGGGCCGGATCGGCCGGCCACACCCCCAGGGCCCCCAGCTCGAGCGCCCGCTCCGCCAGGACCTCCGCGGCGTCGCCCCTCATCCCCACCTCCCCGGGGCCACCACCGGGCTCCCGCAACTCGGCGCCAGCAGGGTGCGAGCGAGGCCGGCCAGGGGGTTCGCCGCGCGGGCAAGAGACACGGGGGTTGGTTCCATCACGGCTCCGTGCAACGGCACTTCGCGGTCCCGACGCGGCAGGCGCTGCACCGCACGAGACCCAACGGGCCGAAGGCCCAGACCTCCTTGTAGCATCGGGCCCGGCGGCCGCACAAGGCCGGCGCCCCGGCCGGCCCCCGGCTGGATTGACCCGCCGCGGCCGCCGAGGGTAGCTTGCCCGAATCGGGGCCCCGGCGGCCGGCCGTCGGAGAGACGCGCCCGCTTCGCCTGGGGGCCGGACGATTCCACCCGGCGGCCCGGAAACCGGAGGAGGACCCATGGAGCCCGTGGAGAAGATGCTCGACCACTACCGGTACGGACCGGCCGACGAGGCCAACCGGGAGCGGCTGCGCGCCCTGCTCCTCCCCGAGGCCGACCGGTTCGCGGAGGCGCTGTTCGGCTACATGGCCTCCGACCCCTACACCCTGTCGTTCTTCCCCACCGAGGAGGCGGTGCGGAGGCGCAAGGCCATCAGCCGAACCTGGTTCCAGGCCCTTCTGACCGACCCCCTGGACGAGCACCACCTGAAGCGTCTCCACCGGGCCGGCAAGACCCACCTGGACATCGGGCTGCCCGGCCACTACGTGAGCGCCGCCATGAGCTTCGTGCGCGGCTACTGCCACGAGCGGGTGGCCGCCCTGGCGGCCGACCCCGACGAGGCTCGGGCCCTCACGGCCACCCTGGACAAGCTCCTCGACCTGAATCTCGACGTCATGACCGAGGCGTACCGCGAGGAGGAGCTGCGCCGGGTGTTCCTGTCGAAGCGCACCGAGACGGCCCTGATCCGCTGGGTCGAGCGGCTGACCCACGGGCTGAACCTGCTCCTGGTGGTGGGGCTCGTGGCCATGACCGGGGCCATCGCCGCCCTGTTCGTGTCGGACGTGATCCAGGTGCCCGGGGGCCGGCTCGACGTGGGGGTGGTCAAGGCCCTGGGTTCGCTCCTCATCCTGTGGATGATGATTGAGCTGCTCCACGCCGAGGTGCGCTACCTCCGGGGAGGCCGGTTTACCCTGAGGGTGTTCCTGGAGCTGGCCCTGGTGGCGTTCATCCGAAAGCTGTTCGTGGCGGCCCTGGAGAAGTCCGACCCCGTGGACTTCGGCCTGATCCTGGCGAGCCTGCTCGTCCTCGGGGCCCTGTTCTTCCTGATGGCCCGGACGGATCGCCAGGAAGGCGCGGACTGACCCCCCGGCCCGGCGGGGAACCGCCGGTTCGATGTCTTCGGTCCGACGTTTCGGCCTTGACACAGGGGGCCGAAGCTGGTATCTGCACCAAAAACCTACCCCACAACCCTTTCCATACACCCTAAGAGCTAGGGTTCGCGACAGGGTGCACCCCTCTTCTCTCTAGCCGCCCGCCTTCCCTTCGGTGGGGACGAGCGCAGCAACCCCCCTCGCAGCGGCGTCCCCTCCCGGTCCCCAGGGGTCGCCGGAACCCCCTCCGGGACCGGGAGGGCACCATGTGGACGGCGCGGATCGCGGCAAGACGCGGGTTCTGGCTCTGGACGGCGCTGCTCCTCGCCGCGTCGGGGTGCGGGGGAACCGCCGGGGGGACCGGATCCGGCCCGGCGGCGGACGACGCAGCCCCACGGGTCCTGCGCGCCGAGGCCCTCTCCCCCGAGGAGGTCCTGGTCGTCTTCGACGAGGCACTGAACCCCTGTGCGGCCGACGCCGCCAACTTCTCGGTCACACCGGAACTGACGATCACCGGCGCCGTCCTGGTGGACGGGGGCACGGCGGTACGCCTGGGGACCGGCAGGCAGGTGCCGGGGCTCGAGTACCAGGTCGAGGCGGCGGGGTGGGACCGGAACGGGGACGGCCGAATCGACGAGCGGGACGGCGTGGTTCTCGACCTCGCCGGCCAACCGGTGGATCCGGTTCGCTGCCGCGCCACCTTCCGCGGGGCCGGAGCCCCGGACGGCGAGGGGCCGAGGCTGGTGAGCGCCGTGGCCACCGGCAACACCGAGGTGCTGGTCACGTTCAGCGAGGCGGTGCGGGGTGGGATGGAGGGTGCGGAGAACCCCTCCCACTACCGGATCTCGGCGCCCCTGCCCCCTTCCGCCGGCCGGCGGTCGGCCCGGGCGGTCGTGATGGTGCGCAGCGCCACCCTGATCCTGCCCGGCCGCACGACGGACCGCCTCACGACGTGGTCGCAGTCGGACCTCGAGTACACCCTGACGGTGACCGGCATCCAGGACCTGGCGGGAAACCCCCTGGCGCCGCCGGAGATGTTCGTCGTGCCGAGCACGGTGCGGTTCGCGGGAATGCCGCCGGGGCCCGGCGACCTCACCGACGAGGACCTGGACGGGGTGCCCGACTCGGTCGAACAGCGGGGCTGGCTCGTCACCGTGCGCGGGGCGGACGGTGAGCCGACGCAGCGGGAGGTGAACGCAGACCCCGAGGCCGCGGACACGGACGGCGACGGCGTCACCGACCGCGAGGAGTGGACCTACCTGCTCGATCCGCGCCTGCCGGACACGGACGGCGACGGGGTCGAGGACTGGGAGGAGCTCAACCGGACCTACAGCGATCCCCTCGCCCGGGACACGGACCGGGACGGCCTGGACGACGGGCTCGAGGTCGGCACCTTCGGCACCTCGCCGGTGCTGGCCGACACGGACGGCGACGACCTGGACGACTACCAGGAGCTGTACGTGCGGGGGGAACGGTACGACCCCCTCGTGGCCGACCTGCCCCGGATCACGGTGACCTATTCCACCCCGCCGGCCGTGTACATGGTGACCGATGTGGGCACCACGGACGAGAGGAGCTTCGGCACCCGGATCGCCCAGACCGTGACGGAGTCGGTGACCATGGGACAGACCGACTCCCTCACCAACCAGCGCACCACCCGGAACTCGCAGGAGATCGCGACGACCGTCGGGATCAACCTGGGCGACATCACGAACCTGGGCGTGCCGAGGGGCACGCTCGAGGTCTCGGGCAAGCTCTCGTGGTCCCAGGGCACGATGAACGAGCGCAGCCAGTCGTGGAGCCAGGACAAGTCCCGGGCCGCGGCCCGGGCGGTGGAGGAGTACGAGGACTACGCCAGGAGCAGCACCGTGCGCACGACCGGGGGCCGGGTGACCGGGGGGATCAAGCTCGAGAACACCGGCGGGGTGTCGGTGACGATCCGGTCCCTGGTGGTCAACGTGAAGGTCCCCGACTGGAGCCGGCCGGGGGCCTACCGGGTGGTGGCGGCGGTCCGGCCGGAGCTGGTGGGGGAGCTGACCCTGGGGCCCGGCGACGTGAGCGGCGAGATCTTCGTGTCCACGGGAGAGCGGGACCTGACCGTGGCCCAGGCCCGCGAGGTGCTGCTCAACGCCGGCTCGGTGCTGTTCGAGGTGTCCAGCATCGCCCTCACCGACGAGAACAACCGCAGCTTCACCTACAAGACCGAGCAGACCGTCTCCCAGACCGCGCTCGTGGCGATCGACTACCAGGGGCGCGGGGGGCGGCCGCTCGAGCGCTACATGGTGGCCACCAACCTCGTCCACACCGGGCCCAGGGCCTTCGCGGGGGTCACCCTAGGCGAGGTGTTCGACTACTTGGGCATCCCCTTCGAACAGTTCGACGCCGGCGCCGTGAGGAGCATCCGGGGCCTGGAGACCCGGTCCCGGCAGGAGGGGTTCTGGTTCGTGCTCACTTCGAGCCCCTCGGTCCGGCCGGGGGGCTCGGCCGCCTTCCGCGACATCGTCCTGAAGGCCGGCGACTGGATCCAGGTGGCGTACCTCACCGACGTGGACGGTGACGGCCTGTTCACCCGCGAGGAGTACCTGTACGGCACCGACGACACCCAGGTGGACACGGACGGGGACGGCATCTCGGACTACGACGAGCTCAAGACGGGGTGGTGGGTCCCGGTCCTCGCCCGGACCGTCTACCCCAATCCCCTCCACGCCGGGGACTACGACGGGGACGGTCTGGACGACCCTGCCGAGCGGTCGATCGAGACCGACCCCCGAAACGCCGACACCGACGGCGACGGGGTGTCCGACAGTGACGACGCGTACCCGAACGTCCCCAACCCCTCCCCCACGGACTTCACAGCGGTGGTGGGGGAGGACCCGGACGACGCGGTGCTCCTTTCGTGGGAGATCCCGGACGAGTACGCGGGGGTCCTCGTCCTTCGCCAGGCCAACGCCCCCGTGCGGTCCCGGCCGGTGAACGGCGAGACGTACGCCCTCGGCGACGTGGTGGGCGACGCCGTGGTGGTCTACTCGGGCGCGGACGGCTCGGTCGAGGACCCCGGCCTGAACCGGAGGACCACCTACCACTACCGGCTCTTCCCCTACGACGCGTCCCACGGCTACGGGCCGTCCGCGTCGCGATCGGCCACCACCGGCCCCGGCCCGCTCCCCGACCCCACCGCCGCGAACACCCGGGTGGAGGCCGACGAAGCGAGAGCCTGGATCCAGGTCTCGTGGGCCGTGCCCGGCGACGATCGGGTCGAGGGGGTGCTCGTCCTGAGGGACGAGGCTCCGGTGGTCACCCGGCCCATCGACGGGGCGTCCCACGAGGTGGGCGGGTACATCGACGACGCCAAGGTCGTCTACGTGGGCGACAACGCCACGTTCTCGGACGAGGACGTGGAGCCGGACACCACCTACTTCTACCGGCTGTACTGCTTCGACGCCGACCGCGCCTACTCCGCGGGGGTGCCGGTGACCGCGACCACGGACGACGGTAACTCCACGGTCCGGGTGACCATGGAGGCCGTGAGGCTGGTCCGGAACGAAGACGCCGGCAACAAGAGCGAACTGTACTGGAAGTTCTGGATCGAGACCGAGGACGGGCGCACCTACACGATCGACGACCCGGAGGACGGTTATCTGGCCAAACTGGAAGAGGGCCACGAAAAAGGCATCCACAAGACGGTCGAGTTCCAGATGGACAACCGACGGAAGTTCTGGGTGCTGGGCTGGATGAAGGAGGAGGACGACTGGCCGGATCCGGACGACTCCATGGGCTCGGACAAGCAGGAGTGGGCCTACGACATTCGATCGAGGCGCTGGGAGGGGGCCGACGGTCAGAGCACCGCCGGCGAGCTGCGCTTTTCGCGCGAGGGCGTGGCCGTGGCCCGGTACACCACGATCACGCTGGACAGTCTGCTCACCGTCACGGCCGGCTCCGCCGCAGGGCTGGGGGGCCGGGCCGATCCCGGAGCCCGGGATCACGAGATCCAGCAGATGACCTGGACCGTGGACTACGGTTCGGTGCTGGTGACCGGGGTGCAGGTGTCCGGGGTGGCTCCGGCGGACGGCGTGGAGCGGATCCACCTGTACGAAGACGAGGGGACCAAGGGAGTGTACGACCCCGGCGTCGACCGGCCGCTGGGGCCCCCCGCCGTGTGGAGCGACCAGGGATCCGCGTTCGTCGCTTCCGGCTGGAGCTACCGCCTCGAGCCCGGCTACGACCGGCAGGGGGCGGCCACGCCGCGGGCCGTCGACGTCCTGGTCACGGTGGACACGGCCCCCGACGCCGCTGCCGTGGATCCCCTGGTCTCCCAGGTGGAGTTCATCCGGCTGGGGATCGGCAGCGTGGTGGGTCCCCCCCTCCCCTCCGAGCCGTTCTGGATCGAGGCGGCTCCCGAGAGCCCGCCCGCCCCGGCGGCGCGCCGGGGGACGGGACGGGAGTGAGCCGGCGATCAGGCCTTGCTCAGGCGGATCGTGGTGGAGAACAGCCGCTCCTTTGCGAACACGATCGGGAGGCCCTCGAGCTCGAACTCCACGGACACCGTCTGGAACCCGCGGAACGAGTACACCTGGTAATCGGCGCCCACGATCATCGAGGGGCAGGAGATGTGGGTGATGCCGTAGCGATCGCCGCTCAGCTCCCCCTTGATCCGGCCCGCGATGATGTTGGTGATCTCGGCGGCCGCGTCGAACACGTCGGCGCTGTACCCGTCCACCTCGGCCCCCAGGAACTGCCGGGCCAGGAAGAGCACTCCCTCCCGGGAGAGGTGCAGGGTCACGGTGCCGTTCCGGCGGCCCACCAGCCCCACCACCACGGCGATCTCCTGGCCCCTGGGGCCCACCGTGGACCAGCCCACCGGCCGGGGGTCGAGCCCGGCCATCTGGAAACCGGCCTTGGTGCTGCGAACCACGGCGTCCAGGAGGTGGGGATCCACCTCGATCGAGAACTCTTTCATGGACATCGCTCCCGAAACAGGTTGGCGTCTCCCAGCCCGTTTCGGGTCGCGGGGGGCGGGACTTGAGGGAGCTCGGCCGGCTCAGGCGGGGCGGCCGGGGGTCTCGGCCTCCCGGCTCCGCCGGATCAGGAGCCCCACGCACATCCGGATGTTCGTCGGGCTGTAGCAGGTGAGCTCGTCCCGGTACACCTGGGCGAAAAGGCGCTGCGCCAGGTCCTCGTCCGAGCCCCGGTGGGCGAGCACCCGCTCCCGCAGGGCCTCGGCAGCGGCCCGGGCCGCTGCCACCGCCTCGCGGGCGGCTGGCCCGGTCAGGGCGCCCAGGTGCCCGAGGCCCAGCACCTCGGGGCCCCAGGCCCGGATCCGCTCCAGGGTGTCCTGGTACGGCCCGTACCCGGTGAAGTACAGGGGCATGAACCCGCCGCGGCCGTACCGAAAGCCCAGGCAGTCCGACACGAACAGGGCGCCCCGTTCCGGCACGCCGGCCACCAGGTTGCCGGGGGCATGGCCCCCTGCCACCCACAGCTCCAGGGTCAGCCCGCCCAGGTCGATCCGGGCCCCCTCCCCCACCTCCCGCGCCCCGGACAGGTCCGGCGGCCCCCCGAGCGCGGGGCGGGCCACCGCCTCCCCCCGCGAAGCCAGGGCCTCGGCCATGTACCGGTCCTCCGCCACGAACCCGGCCGCGGCCTTGGGGTGCGCCACGAACCCCGGCGCGCCCGGCCCCACGACCACCTCGGCCCCGGGGAACCGCTCCCGCAGGGCCCCCAGACCGCTCAGGTGGTCGGTGTGGGGGTGGGTCACCACGAGCAGGTCCGGAGCCACGCCCAGGGCTTCCAGCTCGCCGACCAGCCGGGGGGCCACGGCCGAGATGCCCACCTCGACCAGGGCCACCCGGTCCGCGCCCCGCACCAGGTACGCGTTGAACAGGGGATGCCCCAGCTCCCAGATGCTCTCGCACAGCCGTTTCACGGGGGATCACCTCCGATCGTAAGGCCTTTGGTTGTGCCTTGGGCCCAGGCCGCCTCACGCACCACCAAGGCGCTTGGCCTCCAGGGCCCGGACCATGTCGGTGAGGGTGGCGTAGTGGGGCACGGGGATGCCCAACCGCTCCGCGTAGGCCACGACCCGCCCGCCCAGGTACTCGATCTCGGTGGGCCGGCCGGCCTCGAGGTCGTGGCACATGGAGTCCTTGTGGACCCCGGCCTTCTCCAGGTAGGCCACGGCCTGGGAGAGGTACTCCTCGCCCAGGTCGTAGCCCAGGGCCCGGGCCACGGCCAGCACCTCGCGGAAGCACGCGTCCGCCACCCGCCGGCTGGCCGGCAGCGTGAGGGCCTCGCGCAGGGTCAGGTCGGCCAGGGCGCAGATCGACGCCATGGTGCACTTCATGACCATCTTCCTCCACACGAACCGCCCCACGTCCTCCACCGCCTCGGTGGCCAGGCCGCCCCCGGAGAGCCGTTCCGCGAGCTCCCGGGCCACGTCGGCGCCCTCGGGCAGCACCGGGCCCAGGTGGTTCGGGGGGTTGAAGAACGCCACCCGCACCTCGCCCGGCCCCTGCCGGGCGCAGCCGTAGTTGAGCACCATGCGAAACGCGTTGGCCTTTCCGAACGCCTCGGCCACGTCGTCCTCGGTGCCCAGACCGTTCTGGCAGCTCACCACGGGAACCCCGGCCGGCAGCACGGCCGCCAGCTCCGAGAGCACCCGGGGCAGGCTGTAGGTCTTGGTGCACAGGAACACGGCGTCGGGCCCGTGCCGGGCCAGCTCCGCCACCCCCACGGCCACATTGCGCACCCGCACCCGTTTCTCGACCGCCCCGCTCACCCGGATGCCGTCGCGCCGCAGGGCCTCCGCCGTTTCCGGCCGGGAGACCACGCAAACCGCGTCGGGCGCCGTCTCCGCCAGGGCGGCCGCGAGAACCGCGCCCGTGGCCCCCACCCCCACCACCGCTGGTCTTCGAACCGCCATGGACACGCTCCTTTCCAGTAACTTCGGTCGTCGGTCTACGGTTAACGGTCGTCGGTCTCGGGCCTTCGGCCCGCTGGGCGGCTCTCGAGCCGCGCCGAAGCTTGGGGGGTTCAGGAATCGACGACGCGCTCGGCCTCCTGGCCCGGGCGGTTCACCAGGATCATGCCGGCGCTCACCAGCCCCAGGGCCAGGAACACCCCGGCCGTGAGGGGCTCCTTCAGGATCAGGGCCCCGCTCACCAGCACCCCGAACACCGGCGTGAAGAACGTGAACCCGGCCAGCAGGCTCACGGGGTAGCGCTGCACCAGCTCGAACCACACCAGGTAGCTCAGGAACGCCACCACGATGCACTGGTAGGCCAGGGCCCAGAGCCCTGCGGCAGACACCCCGCGCACCGGCTGGGGCTCCCACAGGAGGCTCAACAAAAACAGGAACGGCGCCGAGAACGCCACCTGGTAGAACAGGGTCTGCAGGGGCACGGCCACCGGAGTCAGGAACCGCTTGATGTACAGGGTGGTGGCGCCCCACAGGGCGCCGGCACCCAGGAGCATCAGGTCCCCGGGCAGGGTGCGCAGGGTCACCTCGCCCCAGTCCTTGCCGAACAGGACCACCACGCCGGCGAACGCCAGCACCAGGCCCAAGGCCTTGCGGCGGTTCATGGGGTCGTGCCGGAGAAGGTAGTGGGCCCCCAGGGCCGTGAAGAACGGCTGGGTGTAGAGGAACACGTAGGCCCGGGAGGCGTACGTAAAGTTCAGCCCGAAATAGATCGCGGCGAACTCGGCGCCGAACATGAGGCCCACCGCCAACCCGTGGCCCAGGGCGACCCGGCTCGGGAACGACGGGATCCCTGCCAGGGCCATCCAGCCCCACAGGCACACGGAGGCCACGGCCGAGCGTACGCCGGCCATGAACAGGGGGGCGAGGTCGCGGCCCGCGATCTTGATCGCGGCCATGTTCGCGCCCCAGATCAGGGACAGGACGATCAGGATGGCCACCGGGCCCCAGGGGAGCTGGCGACGGTGTGCCGGGGTCATGGCTCGTCCGCAGAGGCGCGGGGAAGCCCCAGCGACAGCACCGCCCCCACCACGGAAACGGCCGCCGCCAGCCAGAACGCCCCCACGAACCCGCCGGTGTGGTCCGCCACCGCCCCGCCCACGGCCGGCCCCAGGGCCTGGCCGATGCCGAAGAACAGGGTGATGAACCCCAGGCACGCCGGCGCCAGCCGCGGGCCCACGTAATCGCCGGCCGCGGCGGCCGTTATGGTGGGCACGCTCCAGGCCGTCACCCCGAACACCACGGCCGACAGGTACAGCCCCGGTCGGCCGGAGCTCACCGCGTACACCCCGTAGGCGAAGGCGAGCACCGCGTAGGCCAACGCCGTGGCTCGGGGGCGGCCGATCCGGTCCGAGATGCCTCCCCACAGCAGCCCGCAGAAGGTGCTCAGCCCCCCCACCAGGGCCCAGAGCCCCCCGGCCTCGCCCGGGCCGAGGCCGCGCTGCTTCACCAGGTAGGCCACGAAGAAGGTCACGTAGATGATGTACGAGAACCCGTACATGAAGTACACCAGCCCCAGGTACCACACCCGGCCCTGACGGTACACCTGCCCCCACTGGAACGGCGCCGGCCGGCCGGCCCTGGCCGGGGGGGCCTCCTCCGCCGACACGGCCCCGATCGGCGCCAGGCCCATCTCGCCGGGGCTGGTGCGCAGCAGGGCGGCCGCCACGGCCGCGATGCCGAGCACGGCCGCGCCCAGCACGAACCATGCGGTGCGCCACCCCTCGGCCCCCCCGGCCCGGAGGATCGGGGGCACCACCAACCCCGCGATCATGGTGCCGGCCCCGATACCCGCGGTCACGATGCCGGTGGCCAGGCCCCGCAGCCGCACCGAGAACCAGGCCGCGCCCAGGGCCATGGCCGGCACGTAGGCCGCGCCGTTGCCGAGCCCCGTCAGGGTGCGCATGGCCAGGGCGAACCCGAACGCCCGGGCCGCCCCCATGCCGGCCAGGGTCAGGGCCATCAGCACCAGGGCCGCGGCGATCACCCGCCGGGGCCCGAACCGCGCCGCCAGCACCCCGCCCACCAGGGCCATGACCAGGTACCCCACGAAGTTGCCCATCTCGAGGAGCCCCAGCTGGGTGTAGGTGAACCCCAAGCCGTCCTTCATGGCCGGCAGGATCAGGGTGTAAGACATGCGGCCGAACCCGTGGGCCCCGATGGTGACCAGGAGCCCGGTCCCGATGACGATCCACCCGTAGTGCAGGCGCCGATCACCCATGGGCGTCCTCCTCCAGCTTGGCTACCACCTGCTGGACCACCCGCCTCTCCTCGGGCGTGAGCCGGGAGAGGAAGGTCGCGTTCGTCTCCTCGTACACGGCCCGGAGGCGGGCCTCCAGCTCCCGGGCCCGGGCCGTGAGCCGCACCACGAACGACCGCCCATCCGAGGGGTTCTCGACCCGCTCCACCAGCCCGTCCCGCTCCAGGCGGTCCAGGATCCCGGTGAGGGTGGACTTGTCCATGGCCACCCGGGCCCCGAGC
Organism: Deferrisoma camini S3R1; assembly: GCF_000526155.1. Taxonomy (NCBI): domain Bacteria; kingdom Pseudomonadati; phylum Thermodesulfobacteriota; class Deferrisomatia; order Deferrisomatales; family Deferrisomataceae; genus Deferrisoma; species Deferrisoma camini. The sequence goes on from NZ_JAFN01000001.1 coordinate 1,381,651, forward strand.
TCCGACACCGTGACCCCATCGCCGTCGAACAGGGCGATCAGCAGGAAGAACTGGGGCTGGGTGATCCCCAGGGGCTCCAGCCGCTCCCGGTAGGCCCGGGCCATGGCCCGGGTGGCCTTGCCCAGGGCGAAGCACAGGCATTCCTCCAGTCGCATGAGCGTGCCCCTTTTTTCGGCTGGGAAGCTAGGCGGTCGGGCGGCTCCTTAGCCCGCCGCGCAGCGCGTCGAACGCTCGCACCGTGAAACCGTTCGTCTCCGGTAGGATCGCCATGAAACCACCGCCGGTGCCCCGAGCCTGCGCGGCGAATCTCATGCCCGGCTTCGCGCGCGGCCGGAGGCATGCTCCTTGCCCCTCCCTCCGGGAAAAGCGAGCCTGTTTTGTTGCCGGGTCCAAGGCCGGTGGCGTGGGATCGCCAGGCTCAGCACGGCGGCTGCCGCCGACAGCCCCAAGGCCAAGGCCAGCACCGCTCGGTAGGAGCCGAACCGGTCGAAGGCCGCGCCCCCTACGAACGCGCCCAGTCCACCCGACGCGTGATGGACCAGGATCACCACCCCGGTGAGGAGGGCGATGCGCTCCACGCCGTAGCGGTTGCGCACGAGCACCGCGGTGATGGGCGCCGACGCCATGAACGAAAAGCCGTACAGCACCGCGAACCCCACGGCCGCCCCCAGCCCCGGAAGCACGAGCACCCCTGCGAAGATCGCCACCCGCAGGGCGAACGAGGCCGCAAGGGGGACGCGCTCGTCCACGCGGTCCGAGAGCCAACCCGACAGAAGCACCCCGAAGAACGACGCCGCCCCCATCACGGCCTTCACGGTCCCTCCCCCGAGGAGTGACCCGCCCCGGTCCAGGAGCAGGGGCACCACGTGGAGGTCCACCAGGAAGTCCGTGAACCCGCACACCGCGAACACCGCGCAGATCACCCAGAACCCCCGGCTCGCCATGGCGGCTCCGGCGGCCAGCTCCGCGGGCTCGGCCCGGCCCGGGGCCGAGGGTTCCGGGTGGGGCCTGCTCCCCACCCGGGACAGGCCCAGGTCCTCGGGGCGGTCGCGGACCAGGACCCAGGCCGCTCCCACGGCCACCGCCGTGAGCAACCCCAGCCCCCGCAGGGCCCACCGCCAGCCCAAGACCTCGGTGGCCCAGGCCACGGGGGTGAGGAGCGCCAGCTGGCCGGCAGCGATTCCGGCGAACCCCAGCGACATCAGGGTGCCCGTGCGCGAGGCGAACCAGCGCCCCACCACGGTGGCGAGCAGCGTGGGCCCCAGCCCCCCGAACCCCACGCCAGCCAGGACGCCGTACCCCAGCACGAGCTGCCACAGGGAGTGCCCGTACGACGAGAGGATCACGCCGACCACCAGCGCGGCCCCGAACACCCCCAGGAGCCGTCGGGGCCCCACCCGATCGTACAGCAGGCCCGAGACCGGCAGGGTGAGGGCGAAGAAGACCATGTTCACCGAGTACGCCCAGGAGCCCGCGGCCCGGGTCCACCCGAACTCCTCGAGCATGGGCCGGAACAGCACGCCGTACGAGAACCGCAGGGCCCCCAGGGCGAACAGCACGAACACCACGCTGCCGAGGACGATCCAACCCCGGTGGATCCGTCGCCCACCGGCCCCCACGGCCGCCCCCTGCGCACCTGTCGCCGACTCCGTCACCCCGTCCTCCGTTCCGGCAACCTCCATGTAACTTCGGTCGTCGGTCGTCAGTCGTTGGTCGCTGGTCGAAAGCTCGACTCGGAGTCGAGGGGGGGCCTGGTGGAGAGGCGCGTGCGGCTCCCACCTCGATCCTCTACCCTTGCTGCCCGGTCCCGAAGGGGGATCGGTAGACGATGGCCCAAAATATTCCGCATACAAACTTCTCGTCAACACAAAAATGGTTTTGCCGTTTCAAACGGAATCGAGCGGACCATCGTGTCGAGGGGGCATGGGGGGTGAGGCCCACGACTCCGGGGCCGGAGGGCAGGGGGGCCTTTCCAGTAACTTCGGTCTGCGGTCGTCGGTCGACGGTCTTCGGTCGGGGCCTTCGGCCCGCTAGAAGGCTGGAAGGCTAGGAGGCCAGAAGGCTAGAAGGACTGAAAACCTCCTTGATCTCCCAGCGTTCCGAGCACGACCACGCCCCTTTGGCGCCACCTCACCGGCCCGGAGGGCAAGGGGCTTGGTGGAGCGCCGGTCGTGGCCGTATCAGGGGCCAGGGTTCAGAGGACAGTAGACAGAAGAGCTATAGGAGCGATTCTCCCCTGTATTCTGTCCACCGACTCCTGATTCCTGAAATGCGGGCCCCTTGCCCTTCGGCGGCAACGCCCCGGACCAACGGACGTTACTCGTCCCGTTGTAGGTCCTCGGAGGGGGCTGACGATGCTTCCCCGGGGGGCGGCTCCTCCAGCTCGTAGTACTTCTCCGGCATCCTGGGCTCGTTCAGGGCCGCCAGGTTCGGCACCGGATATCGGAACGCTCCGGCGCTGCGCACGTACTCGAGCCCCTCGGCTACCCGTTCGAGCTCCGCATACGGCACCGCGAACGACATCTCGTGGTCCTGGGTGCCGGCGAACACCCGCTCGCCCGGGCCGGGAACCAGGTAGGTGCTCTCGCCCGACTGCACCACCCCCGCCAACCACGTGGCGCACCCGAGCCGCCCCGAGCTCACCGAGCGGATGCCGGTGCCCTTGCCGTAGTTCGCCCCCTGGATCAGGGTGAGGATCTGGGCGGGGTTGCCGTAGACCACGGCCAGGTCCGGCCGGAACGGGCACCGATCCAGGGGGGCCAACCAGATGCCGGGGTATCGGCCTGCGGGCCAGCGCGGGTACGCGGCCTCCATGGCCCGGCCGCACTCTGGATCGGACTGGTAGTATCCCGCCACGGTGCCGTCCAGGAAGCGCTCGGCATCCACGTAGCCCATGAACACCTTGGGCAAGGGGCAGCCGTGGTCCTCGGCCGCGAACACCATCGTCCAGCCCAGGGTCCGGGCCGCGGTCATGCCCTGGCACACGGTGAGCCGCCGCTTCAGGTCCTGGAGGGGCCGCCGGGCCTTGGGGGGCGGCGTCTCTCCGGGAGCCGCGAGCTTCACCCCCACCGGCCGGGTCGTCGGCCGCACCGCGGTCTCCACGGCCTCCAGGAACGATCGGACCCGTTCGTCCATCCTCACACCTCCCGTGTTCGAGGGGGGCGGCCGGCCCGCCTCACGGTCCGGCCGCGCGCTTCTCGTGCCTACGACGCAGCCGCTGCCGCACCCGGTCGTTGATGGAGAACCCGGTGATCACCAGCCAGATCAGCCCCAAGGCGAGCGCCGTGTGGTAGATCGCGCCGAGCGGGCCGCCGCCGTAGTGCACGTTCACGAACAGCCAGTCCCACATCTTCAGGCTCTCGGGAACCCGGCTCGCGTCGATCAGGGCCCCCACCCTCGCGTGGAACCCCAGCAGCCACTCGATGCTCAGAAACAGCCCGCTCACCGCCTGGAGGAGCACCAGCGCGCCGATCCCCACTCCGACGCGGCGGTGCCATTTTCGAAGGGTGGGTTCGTCCATCGTAGTCTTCTCCCTCCCCCACGGCCCTCGGGCCCGGCCCTCTCATGCCAAGTCGCATTCGAAGCCAGCGATTTGGGGGCCGTTGGCCCGGAGCGCTACGGCCGAGCCGTTCAAGCCGCTCGGCGCAGGGGAGCGCCCGCGGCGCGTGCTCTCACGCGCCGCAGCGGACCGAGCCGTAGCGGCTTCGGCGAGGCCGTCTTTTCCGGCCGAGGACCACCGGCCCCCAAATCGCCCCTCCATGAACTCATCTTGATCGCAAATCGGCATCACGCCGGGTTGCGTTCAAAGCCATTGGCCCCTTGCCCCGTCCCCGAGGGCTCCCGGTTCGAACGCAACTCGGTATCAGGCCGCCTCGGCCGGGGCGTCCGGGGTCAGGCGCACCGACAGCACCCGGCTCACCCCGGCCTCGGGCATGGTGACCCCGTAGAGGTGGTCCGCCGCCTCCATGGTGGAGCGGTTGTGGGTGATGATCACGAACTGGGAGCGGCCCTTGAGCTCGGTGAGGAGCTGGGTGAACCGGCCGATGTTCGCCTCGTCCAGGGGCGCGTCCACCTCGTCGAGGATGCAGAACGGGCTCGGCTTCACCTCGAAGATGGCGAAGATCAGGGCCACGGCGGTCAAGGCCTTCTCTCCGCCGGATAGCAGGCTGATGTGCTGGGGCCGCTTTCCGGGCGGCCGGGCCACGATGTCGATGCCGGTGGCGAGCAGGTCGTCCGGGTCGGTGAGCACCAGCTCGGCCTCGCCGCCCCGGAACAGCTTCGGGTACAGGTCGCGGAACGCCCGGCTCACCCTCTCGAAGGTCTCGCCGAAGCGCTTGCGGCTCTCGCGGTCGATCTTCCGGATCGCCTCCTGGAGCGACGCCAGGCTTCCCTCCAGGTCCTGGCGCTGGCGCTCCAGGAACTCGAACCGCTCCTTGCGCTCCTCGTACTGCTCGATGGCCAGGAGGTTCACCTCCCCGAAGGTGGCGATCTTGCGGTCGAGCTCCGCGAGCCGGTCCTGGGCGACCGCCGGGTCGAACCCCTCCGGCAGCCCCTGCCGGTCGGCCTGTTCGATGTCGTCCCCGGTCTTCTCACGGAACCGGTCGGCCAGCCCCCGCACCTCCACCTCGCGCTCCCGGAGCTCCAGCGACGCGCGGTTGTGGGCGTCCTGCGCCTCGGCCAGCCGCCGGCGCGCCTCCGCCAGGGCCTTCTCGCCCTCGGCCACCCGGGTGCGGGCGGCATCCAGGGCGTCGGCCACCTCCCGGGCCGAGGCCTCGGCCGTCTCCAGCTCCCGCCGGGCCACGTCCAGGAAGGCCAGCACCTGGCGCAGCTCCTCCGCCCGTTCGCCCCGCTCCCGACGGCAGCGCTCGGCCTCCTGGGCGAGCCGCTCCCGCCTGCGGGCCACGTTGTCGAGGCTGGCATCCAGGGTGCGGATCCGCTCCACGAGCCCGGCCCGGCGCTGGCGGTCCGCAGCCTCCTGCACCCTCTGCTGGGTCACCCGGGCGCCCAGGGTGCGGGCCCGCTCCCGGAGCTCCTCCACCTCGGCTTCCAGGGCCTCGACCTGCTCCTCGAGCCGCCGGTGCCGCTCGGCCGCATCCAGGCGCTCCGCCTCGAGCCGCTGGCGCTCCGACCGGAAGGTCTCCACGGCCTCGGCCAGCTCCTCCCGCTCGAACGCGAGGCCCTCGCACCGCTCCACCAGGCGGTCCCGCCGGTCGGCCAGCCGTTCCAGGTCGCGGCCCAGGTGCACCACCTGCAGGTCCCTGCGGTGGGCCTCCTCCCGCGCCGCCTCCAGCTCGGCCGCCAGGCGCTCGGCCTCCCGGTCCAGCTCCGCCACCTCGGCCTCGGCCGCCTCCAGCGCCGCCCCCAGCTCCTGCACCGACCGGCGCAGCTCCCGGATCTCCCGGTTCTTCCGCAGCAGGCCCGCCTGCTCCCCGGCCTTCACCCCGCCCGAGATCACCCCCTCGGGGGTCACGGTGTCCCCCTCCAGGGTCACCAGGGTGGCCCGCATGCCGTTCTGGCGCCACAGGGCCACGGCGTGCTCCAGGGTCTCCACCACGAACACGTCACCCAGCAGCCCCCGGGCGAAGGCCTCGTAGCCCTCGGCCACCTCCACCAGATCCAGGAGCGGCCCCAGGGACCCGGGCGCGCCCGAGGCCGGGAACACCGGCGCTGCCGCCGGCCGAAGCTCCACCGGGGCGAAGCTCGACCGGCCCACCCGCCGCGCCTTGAGGTGCGCCACGGCCTCCAGCCCCCGGTCCGGGTCCTCCACGATCACGTACTGGAGCCGCTCCCCCAGGGCGGCCTCCAGGGCGGCCTCGTACTCGGGAGGGGCCGTGAGGATGTCGGCCACCACGCCGCGCACCCCGTTTCGACCCGAGGCCGCGGCCTGGGTCAGCACCTCCCGGACCCCCTCGGCGTACCACTCGAACCGGTTCTTGAGCTGCTCCAGGCTCTGGAGCCGGGACTCGTCCGCGTGCAGCCGGCGCCGCAGCTCCTCGGCCTTCCGGCCCGCCCCGTCCCGGCGGCCGCGCAGGACCCGCAGCGCCTCCTCCGTACGCTCCCGGTCCTGCCGGGCCTCGTCCCGCTCGGCCTCGGCCCGGGCCAGCTCGGCCCGCCGGAGCTCGATCTCCGCCTCCACCTCCCCCAGCCGCTCCCGGGCCTCGGCCTCGGTGCGGTTCGACTCGGACAGCCGGCGCTGGGCGTCCGCCTCCTGACGCGCCGCGTGGTCCAGACCGTGGCCCAGCCGGGTCACCTCGGACAGGACATCCAGGGCCTCCCGCCGCCGGCCCTCCAGGGCCCGCTCGGCCTCCCGCTGGGCCTCCAGCACCGTCTCGTGCTCGGCCTCCAAGGTCTCCAGGGTGCCGTCCCGCCGCTCCAGGCTGGCCTCCAGCTCGGCCAGCTCGGCCCGGGCGGCCTCGGCCTCGCCGGTCAGCTCCTCCTGCCGGCCCTCCAGGTCGGCCGCCTCGGCCTCGGCGGCCCGGGCCCGCTCGGCCAGCTCGTCGATGCCCCGCCGGAGGAACGCGACCCGCTCCTCGGCCTGGGCGATCCGGCTTCGGCCCTCGTACACGGCCTTCTGCACCCCCTCCAGGCCCTTCTCCCGATCGAGCAGGCCCAGCTTGGCCTGCTCCACCTCGGCCTCGACCCGGCTCACGCCGGCGTGGGCCTCCACCAGGCGCCCCTCGAGCTCGGTCACCCGCGCCCCGGCGGCGGCCTCCTGCTCCCGGAGCTCCCGCCACCGGTGCACCAGCAGGTGGCGCTCCACCTCCCGGCGTTCGGCCCTCACCCTGCGGAACGCCTCCGCCCGGGCGGCCTGGCGTTTCAGGGCGTTCATCTCCCGGCGCACCTCGCCGATCACGTCGCCGATCCGCTCCAGGTTCTGGCGCACGTGCCCCATCTTGCGCTGGGTCTCCTCCTTGCGGGACCGGAACTTGGTGATGCCCGCGGCCTCCTCGATCAGAAACCTCCGCTCCTCGGGTTTGGCCGCCAGGATCGCGTCGATCCGCCCCTGCTCCACCACCGAGTAGGCGCGCCGTCCCACGCCGGTGTCCATGAACAGCTCCATGATGTCCCGGAGCCGGCACGGGATCTTGTTGATCAGGTACTCGCTCTCCCCCGAGCGGTGGAGCCGGCGGGTGATCGCCACCTCGTGATACCGGCCGAACTTGTCCGGCAGGGCGCCCTCGACCTCGGTGAGGGTGAGGGTGACCTCGGCCATGCCCAGGGGCTTTCGGGAGTCGCTGCCGGCGAAGATCACGTCGGCCATGGTGTCGCCCCGCAGGCCCTTGGCGCTGGTCTCGCCCATGACCCAGCGGATGGCGTCGATGATGTTGGACTTGCCGCACCCGTTGGGCCCCACCACGGCGGTGATGCCGTCGTGGAACACGATCTGGGTGGGTTCGGGAAAGGTCTTGAAGCCGCAGAGTTCGAGCTTTTTGAGCTTCATCCGGGCCCGTCCGGCGTCAGGGGAACTCGTGACGCCGGCATGCTACGAAAACCCGGGGGGGATGTAAAGAAAAAACACAATCCAATGTGGATCACACCGACGCATGCACAAGATATTGTGCCCACCCCCGGCCCGGCCCCGCCGGGCCGGGCCGGGGCGCCGCGCAGATCAGAACGCGCCGAGCTGGCACGAGGAGATCTTGATGCCGAGCGCCTCGCACGCCGAGGAGACCGCCATCTTCGAAACGCCCCGCTCCCCGGCGATCCGCCAGGCGCTGGCGCAGGGGAGCCGGCCGTCCACCAGGCTGGAGCGGATCGCGGCCTCGAGCTCCGGGTCCACCGAAGCGGCCGGCTCCACGATGCTGCGCTTGGGCGGGTACCCGAACAGCCCCAGTTGGCACCTCACGATCGTCACCTCGAGGCAGTCGATCGCCAGGCCCACCTCCGAGGGGCTCACGTTCTTCTCCGCGGCGATCTCGAACGCGGCGGCGCAGCCGATCTCGTTCCCCTCGGCCCGCTCCTGAACGGCGTCGGTCACCTCGGGGATCGGCCTGCGCTCGGGGGGGTGCTTCTTCGCGAACTTGCCCTTGTCCAGGTGTGTCATCGCGGTCTCCTTGAAGCTTCGGTCGTCGGTCTACGGTCATCGGTCTACGGTCATCGGTCGGGCCTTCGGCCCGGTGGACGGCTAGGCTGCGCGGCCCTCGAACCGCGCCAAAGCTCGGGGGGCATGGGGCCTGGCGGAGCCCCGGACGCGCCCCCCAAATGCTTACCCGCATCCTCTCGAATCGTCAACCCGAACGTCAGATCCGCGCGAAGTACACCGCGGCCGCCCACAGGGTTCCCAGGGTCAGCAGGGCCGCCCCCACCATCACGAACCACACCCCCGGGTCCTGGTGCACGTTGTAGACGCCGTTGGGCTCCAGGTCCAGGTCCACCAGGCGCAGGCCCAGGCCGCCGGCTCGCACCGGCCCCATGCCCGGGGACAGGAACGCCCGGCCGCCGCCCCCTTGACCGCCCCGCACCTCCACCAGCACCCCCGGGCCGAAGTACGGCCCCCAACGCTGCCCAGGGCTCAGGGCCCCCCGCACGGCCACCGTCACACCCTGGGCCACCTCGGCCTCGGCGCCCACGGCCACCTCCACGCTCCCCCGGGTGGTGGCGATGCGGGCCGATCGGATCACGGTCTGGACCCCTTGGGGGTAGACCACGGTGGTGCCCGCGATCAGGGGGCGGTTGGTGCGCACGTCGCCCTCGGCCACCTTTTCCCCTCCCCGCCACAGGCTCACCCGGGTCTGGACGTCCCAGGGGCGTCCGTCGGGCCCGGCCACGGTGTCCACGGCCTCGACCCGAAGGCGGTAACCGGTGTCGGGCACCTCGGCCTCGCCCCCCACCGCCACCCGCACCCCTTGGGCGCGTGCGCCGAACCCGCTGCCCAGCACGAACCCGGCGAAGATGAGCAGAAACCCCAGGTGAACCAGCACCTCGGCCGCCCCCCGCCACCCCCGGCGGCGGCGCCAGAGCCAGTTGAGGGTGCACAGCAGCAGGCTCGCCACCACCAGGTACGTGAGGCCCACCAGGCCGTACACCCACCAGGAGCCGGGCCACTGGGCCGGCGCGGCCTCCCGCAGCCACACGTTGAACGGCACGGCGTCCATCTTCATCCAGAACCGCGGATCGGCCCGGTAGGCCAGGATGGACCCGACGGCCAGATCCAGGCACCACAGCACGCTCAGCACCACGAACGTGCCCGGCGCCACGGCCAGGTCCCACACGGCTCGCCCCACTCTTCGAATGCCCATGCTCGCGCTCCGCTCTCCCCGACCCCTCCGACCTACCGCAGGGGGTGCGAGGTCTCGAACAGCAGCCCCAGCCCGAGAAAGGTGAACAGCACCAGACCGAACCCGGCCACGGACAGGGCGTTCAACCGCCACCCCTGCCACGCCGGCCGGTGGCGCACGTGGATCACCCCCGAGTAGAAGAACCACACAATGGTGGACCACAGCCCCTTGATCCGCCAGGTCCAGTAGGAACCCCAGGCCAGGTAGGCCCACAGGCTGCCGGCCACCATGCACCAGGTGAACAGCAGGTACCCCAGGTACAGGCACTCGTCCAGCATGCGGCGGTCCTCCCCCAGGGCCGACCCGGGCACCCCGGCGAACCGGTACACCCCCACCAGGGCGGCCAGGCCGAACAGGCCGTAGGCCGCGAACGAGGTGGCCACGTGGATCAGGAAGAGCGGCGTGTCCAGGGCCGGGCTCAGGGGCTGGAGGTCCATGGAGCCGGCCGAAGCCCCGGCCAGGGACGCGGCGCCCAGGGCCAGCGCTCCGGGCAGGAGGCCCCTAGCCCGGTAGCGCCACCCAAGATACAACGCCATTCCCACGAGCCAAACCGCCAAAAAGTGAAGCGTGGAGAACAGGCCTGTTACCGGCAGATACCCCACCTTCCCCCACCGAGCCGCCAGCAGAACCACCTGCGCGACCCATCCCAGGGCCGCCAAGCCGACGCCGGCCCGTCGGAGCCGCTCCGCCCGCCAACCCGCCAGGCACAGCAGCGCCGCCAGCGCGTAACACCCCAGGGCGACGTAATGGGCCATCCGCGTGAACTCGAGCATGTTCTCCTCCGGTTCCCGAACGAGGCGAGACCGATCTTACAGGGCCTGGGGCGGCCATAGCCAGCCGCGGACCACCAAACGCCGTTTCTTGACACCCCTGCCCCGGTGTGTCATTCATACGGTCGCAGCGCCCTTTGCCGGGGAAAAGGTGGAGCCCATGGGACACACCGCAAGCCATTGGTCGCCGAACGAGCTTCGCCAAGCGATCCGTTCGGGACGGTGGCGGGGGCCCACGGCGGGGCTGTGCCCCGGCTACACCCAGGTGAACCTGGTGATCCTTCCCCAGAGCCTCGCCTTCGACTTCCTCCTGTTCTGCCAGAGAAACCCCAAGCCCTGCCCCGTTCTCGAGGTGCTCGAGCCCGGCCGGACCGAGCCCCGGCGCTCGGCCCCCGGCGCGGACGTACGCACGGACTGCCCGGCGTACCGGGTGTTCCGGGGGGACCGGGTCACCCCGGCGGACGACGTGCGGGATCTGTGGCGGCCCGACCTCGTCACGTTCCTGTTGGGGTGCAGCTTCACCTTCGAGGCCGCCCTGCTCGAAGCCGGGGTGCCGGTGCGCCATCTGGAGCTGGGGTGCAACGTGCCCATGTTCGTCACGTCGGTGCCGTGTGAGCCGGCTGGCGTATTCCGGGGAAACCTGGTGGTCACCATGCGGCCGATCCCCTCGGACCTGGTGCCGAAGGCCGTGACCGTGACCGCCCGGTTCCCGGGCGTGCACGGCGCGCCGGTCCACGTGGGCAACCCCGAGCGCCTGGGCATCCGCGACCTGGGAGCGCCGGACTTCGGCGACCCGGTGGAGATCCGGCCCGGCGAGGTACCGGTGTTCTGGGCCTGCGGTGTGACGCCCCAGGTGGCGCTCCGCAACGCCCGGCCGGAGCTGGCCATCACCCACGCGCCGGGCCAAATGCTGGTCACGGACGTGCTGGACCGGAGCCTGGCGGTGTTCTGAGCGATCCCCCGGGGGAGCACAGCCCCTGAAACGGCGGCCACGTCCGCCGGAAAGGAGAGAGGATCATGGGACGCAAGGGGAAGAGAACGGTGGTCACGCTGCTCGCGGCTCTCGTCGCCCTCGCGCTGCCGGCCGGGCCCGGCCGGGCGGCCGAGAAGGTGGTGAAGATCGGGGTCATCTACCCCCTGACCGGGGGGGCTGCCGCGGCCGGAAGGGAGCTGCGGGCCGGGGTGGAGCTGGCCGCGGACATCATCAACAACGTGATGCCCGGCATCGACATGGAGATGGCCAAGTCCGCCGGGATCCCCGGGCTCGGGGGCGCGAAGATCCAGCTCCTGATCCGGGACCACGAGGGCAACCCCACCCTGGGGGCCGACCTGGCCAAGAAGCTGATCCTCGACGACAAGGTGGACGGCATCCTGGGCTGCTACCACAGCTCGGTCACCAAGACCGTGAGCGCCGTGTGCGAGCAGTACGGCGTGCCGATGATCAACGGCTCGTCCACCTCGCCGGCCCTGACCGAGCGCGGGTTCAAGTGGTTCTGGCGCACCACCCCCCACGACCGTTGGTTCACCAAGGACCTGTTCGAGCTGCTCAAGGGGCTGACCGAGGGCAAGGTCCGGGGCGTGCCGGCCGTGCCCAAGGAGGAGATCGGCACCATCGCCTCGGCCTGCGAGAAGACCGAGTGGGGTTCCCACGTATCGGGCCTGATCAAGGAGCTGGCCGACCAGTACGGGTTCAAAGTGCGCAAGTCGCTCCTGTACGCGGCCAAGTCCGCGGACCTCTCCAGCGAGGTCCGGTCGCTGAAGGCGTCCCGAGCCGGCGTGTACCTGTTCGCGTCCTACACCTCGGACGCCATCCTCATGGTGAAGACCCTCAAGGCCCAGCGGGCCGCGCCCAAGGTGATCTGGGGCCAGGACGCCGGATTCGAGAAGCCCGAGTTCCGAAAGACCCTCGGCGACGACATCGTCGGGGTGCTCACCCGCACCGTGTTCCTGCCCAAGGTGGCCGACGTGAAGAAGGTGGCCGGCCAGGTGAACGCCCTGTACAAGAAGCGCACCGGCCACGACCTGGGCGGGGCCTCGGCCCGGGCGTTCACGGGTCTGCAGGCCTGGTATCACGTGCTCAACAAGGCCGGTTCCACCGACCCGGCCGCGATCCAGAAGGCGGCCAACGAGATCGTGATCCCCGGGTCCGAGCTGGTGGTGCCGTGGGCCGGGATCGACTTCCAGAACACCGGCTCCGAGATGGGCCAGAACGTGCTGGGATCGGGGCTGATCGGCCAGTACCAGAAGAACGACAAGGGCGAGATCGTGCTGGAGATCGTGTACCCCTTCGACCTCGCCACGGCGGACATGATCTACCCGTTCCCTGGGTGGAAGTAGGGCGGCGCTCCGGCAGGTCCCTTGCCCCCCGATCGGGGGCGTGAGAGCGTCTATCTTGTCGCCGGGCAAACAACTGGGGTCCGCACGCGGAGGGGCAGGGTCTCTCCGCGTGCGGAGGAGGTCTTGGATGCAGCGATTGGGTCGTCGATCTTCGGTCTCTAGTTTCCAGTCTCTAGTCTCTAGCCTCTAGCCTCTAGCCCATGGACATCCTCGTCAGCTCGGTGGTGGCCGGAGTCCTGATCGGGATGGTGCTGGCCCTGGTGGCCCTGGGCCTCACCATCATCTTCGGGGTGATGGACATCGTGAACTTCGCCCACGGCGAGTTCCTGATGCTGGGTATGTACACCGGGCTCCTCACGGCCAACGCCACCGGCATGGATCCGCTGCTGGGCATCCCGGTGGCGGCCGTGGTGGGGTACCTGCTGGGAGTCGCCTGCTACTGGGGGTTCATCCGGTTTCTGCTGCGCGGCCCCATGGTGGCCCAGCTGCTCGGCACCTTCGGGCTCATGCTGCTGCTGCGCAACCTGGCGCTGCTGCTGTTCGGGTCCGAGGACCGGGGCGTGAACGCCGGGCTCCTGGTGGGCAAGAGCGTGGACTTCGGCATGGGCGTGATCGTGCCGGCCACGAAGCTGGCCGCGGCCGCGCTCTCGCTGGTGTCGTTCGTGGGGGTGTGGCTGCTGATGAACCGCACCCGGGTGGGCAAGGCGCTCACGGCCACGGCCTTGAACGCCCAGGCCGCCCGGTACATGGGGATTCCGACCGAGCGGATGAACGCCCTGGCCTGGGGCATCGGCGGCGCCACGGTCACGATCGCAGGGGCGTTGATCGTGAACTTCTGGTCGGTGAACCCCTATGTGGGCCTGCTGTTCACCATGATCGCCTTCACCATCGTGGCCCTCGGCGGCTTTGGGAGCGTGCCCGGGGCGCTGGCGGCCGGGATCGTGGTGGGGCTCCTGATGGAAATCCCTGGCATCTGGGACTCCGTTGCCTACGCCACCGAGTGGGACTGGATGATGGACGTGCCCGTCACGTCCTTCAAGTACACCTTCGTCTACCTGGCCTACTTCGTGATCATGGTGGTTCGCCCCCGGGGACTGTTCGGATGGAAGCACTGAGAGCCGCGTTCGACTTCTCGGACTTCCGGCCCACGGAGAGGTGGGTCTCCCGGGTCGTGGCCGCGTTCTTGCTGGCGTTCCCGCTGCTGCCGGTGTCGTCCTTCGCCACGGCCACCATGATCCAGTTCCTGATGTTCTCCCTGTACGGCATGGGCTGGAACACCATCGGCGGCTACGGCGGCCAGGTGGACCTGGGCAAGGCCCAGTACGTGGGCATCGGCGCCTACACCACGGCCGTGGCCCTGATCCGGTGGGACGTGCCGTTCTGGGTGTCCATGCCGGTGGGCATGGGGTTTGCGGTGCTGTGGTCGTTCGCCATCGGTTACCCCCTGTTCCGGCTGAGGGGGCACTACTTCGCCATCGCCACGATCGCGGCCTCCCTGGTGCTCAAGGACCTGTTCGAGGTGTGGGACTTCGTGGGCGCGGCGCGGGGCCTCGAGATCCCGGCCCACCGGTTCCCCACGCCAGACTTCGTGCGCCTGATCTTCAAGGAGGACGTGTACTACTACTACGTGCTCCTGGCTTTCTTCTTCGGCGGCGTCCTGTACATGAACGCGTTCCGCAAGTCGCGGCTGGGCTACCAACTGCGGCTGATCAAGGACAACGAGGACATGGCCCGGTCGCTGGGGATCAACGTCCACTGGGCCAAGGTGAAGACCTATGCCATCGCCACGGCGTTCGTCAGCATGGTGGGCTCGTTCCACGCCTGCTACATCAAGAACATCGAGCCCGAAGACACCATGAGCCTGGACCTGTCGATCCTGATCGCCCTCATGGCCATGCTGGGCGGGGCGGGGTCGCTATGGGGGCCGATCATCGGGGCCGGCATCCTGATCCCGCTCAAGAGCTACTTCAAGGAGTGGTTCGGGGCCCGAGCGGGGCTGGTGGGCATGGACCTGATCCTGTACGCCCTGATCATCATGGTGGTATCGGCGGCAGAGCCCCGGGGCATCTGGGGCCTGGTGGAGCGGTACCGGGCCCGCAAGGAGTCGGCCTGATGCCCGCGCTCCTGGAGGTGACGGAGCTCACCAAGGAGTTTGGGGGGCTCCGGGCCAACGACGGGATCTCCTTCACCGTGGAGGCAGGGGAGATCCTCGGACTGATCGGCCCGAACGGGGCCGGCAAGACCACCCTGTTCCATTGCATCACGGGGTTCCACCGGCCCGAGCGGGGGACCGTGCGGTTCGACGGCCGGGACGTCACCGGCCTGCCGCCCCACCGGATCGCCCGCATGGGCATGGCCAGGACGTTCCAGACCTATGTGGCCGGGGGGGACCTGACGGTGCTGGAGACCGCCATGGTGGGGTGCTTCTCCCGCACCGCCTCCCCGTCCCGGGCCCGGAGCCGCGCCCGGGAGATCCTGGGGTTCCTGGGCCTTGCGGGCCTGGCAGACCTGCCGATCCGCGACCTGCCCGTGGCCGGCCAGAAGAGGGTGGCCCTGGCCACCGCCCTGGGGACCGAGCCGAAGCTCCTCCTTCTCGACGAGGTGGCCGCCGGCCTCAACCCGGGCGAGATCGGGGAGCTGATGGACGCGATCCGCCACGTGCACCGGGAGCAGGGGGTGACCCTGATCGTGATCGAGCACGTGATGGAGCTGGTGATGAACCTGAGCGACCGGGTGCTGGTGCTCGACTCGGGGCGGGTGATCGCCCAGGGCCTGCCCCACGAGGTGGCCCACGACCCGGCCGTGATCCGGGCCTACCTGGGCGAGAAGTACGCGGCCCGGTACCTGGAGGAGGCGTCACCGTGAGCGCGCCGCTCCTGACCGTTCGCGGCCTGGTGGTGCGCTACGGCAAGCTCGCCGTCCTCCACGGGATCGACCTGGAGGTGCTTCCCGGCGAGACCGTGTGCGTGGTGGGCGCCAACGGGGCCGGCAAGTCTACCCTGCTCAAGGCGATCATGGGTGCGGCCCCGGTGTCGGAGGGCGAGATCCGGTTCGACGGCAAGCCGGTGGCCGGGCTGGCCACGGAGGAGGTCGTGTCCCGGGGGCTCGTGTACGTGCCCGAGGGGCGCATGCTGTTCGGCCCGCTGTCGGTGGAGGAGAACCTGAGGCTTGGGGCCTACGTGGTGCGGGACGAGCGGCGCGTGCAGGAGAACCTGGAGCGGGTGTACGCCCTGTTTCCCCGGCTGAAGGAGCGGAGGCAGCAGGCGGCCGCCACCCTTTCCGGGGGCGAGCAGCAGATGGTGGCGATCGGCCGCGGCCTGATGTCGGGCCCGAAGGTTCTGATGCTCGACGAGCCCTCGTTGGGGCTCGCCCCCAAGCTGGTGGACGAGGTGCTGGAGACGGTGGACACCCTGAAGGCCCAGGGCATGACGATCCTGCTCGTGGAGCAGACCGTGCGCGAGGCCCTGGAGATCGCCGACCGGGGGTACGCGCTCCAGTCCGGCCGGATCGTGGCGAGCGGCCCGGGGCGGGACCTCCTGGAGGACGACCGGCTCCGCAGCGCCTACCTGGGCCTGTGATCACCAAAACTTTCAAGAGGGTTGCCGTAGTGCGGGGTGGGGGACTGGTTCCCTTGTGAACGCCGGGGATCTGACAATAGTTCCGTTGGTATTAGCAGTAACTTGGTCCAGAACACGCTTGCGGAGGTGCGGGTGCCATGCGATCGGTGGATCTCAACGCGGACATGGGAGAAGGGTTCGGGGCCTACCGCAAGGGGGACGACGCGGGGCTGATGGGCACGGTGACCTCGGCCAACATCGCCTGCGGGTTCCACGCCGGGGACCCCCACGTGATGCACAGGACCGTGGAGCTGTGCGCCGAGCACGGGGTGGCTGCCGGGGCCCACCCGGGGTATGCGGACCTGCTGGGGTTCGGCCGCCGGCCCGTGGAGGCCGCCCCCGACGAGGTGTACGACTGGGTGCTGTACCAGGTGGGCGCCCTCGACGCGTTCCTGCGGGCCCGGGGCCTGCGCCTGCAGCACGTGAAGCCCCACGGCGCCCTCTACAACCGGGCGGCCGGGGATCCGGACCTGGCCCGGGCGGTGGCCCGGGCGGTGCGGGACTACGACCCGGACCTGATCCTCCTGGGCCTGGCGGGGTCCGAGCTGGAGCGGGCGGCCCGGCAGCTCGGAGTGCGCGTGGCCCGCGAGGCGTTCCTGGACCGCGCCTACCGGCCGGACGGCACCCTGGTCCCCCGCTCCGTTCCCGGTGCCGTGCTCACCGATCCGGAAGAGGTGGCGGCCCGGGCGGTGCGCATGGTGACCCGGGGAACCGTGGACACGATCGACGGAGGCGAGATCGAGGTGCAGGCCGAGTCGTTCTGCGTGCACGGCGACAGCCCCGGCGCGGTGGAGCTGGCCCGGGCGGTCCGCAGCGCGCTCGAGGCCGCCGGGGTGCGGGTGGCCCCCCTGTCCGAGATCGTCGGGGGGCTCACGGCGTGACCCCGGCCCCCTGGCAGCGGCCGCGGATCCTGCCCTGCGGGGAGACGGCCCTCACCGTGGAGGTGGGCGATGCGATCGCGCCCGAGATCCACGAGCGGGTGGTGGCGCTGGCCCGGGCGCTCGAGGGGATCCGGGGCGTGATCGCCCGCGTGCCCACCTACCGATCGGTGTTCGTGGAGTACGATCCGCTGGAGGTCTCGTACGAGGCCCTGGCGCTCGAGGTGGAGCGGGCCTGGTCCGACCTCACCCGCAGCCCGCCCCGCGCCTCTTCCCCGCGGGTGATCGAGATCCCCGTCTGCTACGATCCCGAGTTCGGCCCCGACCTGGCGGAGGTGGCCCGGCGCCACGGTCTGACCCCGGCCGAGGTGGTGGAGATCCACACCGCCCCCGCCTATCGGGTGTACATGCTGGGGTTCATGCCGGGGTTCCTGTTCCTGGGGGGGCTCTCCCCCCGGATCCACACCCCCCGCCGGGCCGAGCCCCGGGCCCGGGTACCGGCCGGCTCGGTGGGGATCGCCGGCCCCCAGACCGGGGTGTACTCCCTGGACAGCCCGGGCGGGTGGCAGATCATCGGCCGGACCCCCCTGCGCATGTTCGACCCCCAACGCCAGCCCCCGGCCCGGGCCGTGCCCGGCATGGGCGTACGGTTCCGCCCCATCGACGCGGCCACTTTCCGCGCGATGAAAAAGAGCAAAACGTGAAGACCCGACCTATACTGCGCATCCGAAGACCCGGCCCCCTCACCACGGTCCAGGATCACGGCCGGTGGGGGTTCCAGCACCTGGGCGTGCCGGTGTCCGGCGCCATGGACCCCCTCTCGTTCCGGGTGGCGAACGCCCTGGTCGGCAACCACTGGACCGCGGCCGTGCTGGAGATCACCCTGGGGGGGTTCGAGGCCGAGTTCCTCGGCCCCACGGCCGCGGCCCTGGCCGGGGGGGACCTGGGGTTCGAACTGGACGGGACCCCCCTGGGGCCCGGGACCTCGTTCCGGGCCGAGGCCGGGTCGGTCCTGAGGACGAAGGGCCGGCCGCGGGGGTGCCGGGCCTATCTGGCCGTGGCCGGCGGGTTCGCCGTGCCGGAGGTGCTGGGCAGCCGGTCCACGTACCTGCCCGCCCGTTTGGGAGGCCTGGAGGGGCGGGCCCTCCGGCAGGGGGACGAGCTCCGGGCCTACGGGCCGCCCTTTCCCCCGGGATGGGGCCCGGGGCGCCGAGCGCCGCCGGAGCTGCTCTCTCCCCTCCCCCCACCCGGCGAGCCGATCCGGCTCCGGGTCGTCCTCGGCCCCCAGGCGGACCGGTTCACGCGGAGCGGGCTGCACACGTTCCTGGCGGAGCGGTTCGAGGTGTCGCCCCAGGCCGACCGCATGGGCTACCGCCTGGAAGGCCCCCGGATCGAGCACGCCGGCCCGGCCGACATCCTCTCGGACGGCATCGCCTGGGGCGCGGTGCAGGTGCCGGCCCACGGCCGGCCCATCGTGCTCATGGCCGACCGCCAGACCGCGGGAGGCTACCCCAAGATCGCTACCGTGGTGCGCACCGACATCCCGGCCCTGGCCCAGGCGGTGCCCGGCGACCCCGTGACCTTCGAGGCGGTCTCCCTGTGGGAGGCCAGGGAGCAGCTGGCGTGGCAGGCCCTCCGGTTGCGCCGGTGGGCCGAGGGAAGCTGGGAGGCTGGGGGGCTGTGAGGCGGCGGGGTCCTGACGCCGAGGCCCCGGACCAACGCGAGATCCCCTTCCCGCTGTCCCATCCCTTGCCTGTTCGTCCCGGCGCGCTATGAATGGGGAGGCGCGTTGATTTTTTTCGTTCCGCGGATGCGGATACCGGGTGATACCAAGTTGCCATCCATCGGATCCGTATCCGGGGGCGGGGCAAGGGACCTGCCTCCGGCCGGGCGCGAAGCCAGGCATTGAGATTCGCCGCGCAGGCACGGGGCGGGGGAGCTGGCTTCATGGCAACCCGTTGGAATCCGCACCTTTTCGCAGTCCAGACGCCGGAGGCGCTGCGCGGCGAGCCAGGGGGCCGATAGCTTTGAATGCAACTTGGGGATGAGAGGTTCTCGTCATGGTTCGGAGGGGAGTTGCCGGTCTGGCCGCGGTCCTGGTCTGGACGGCCGTCGCGGCCGGGTTCAGCAAGAAACCGGTGTACATCGACCCGGCCCTGGGCGGGTGGGTGGCCCCGCTCCAGACCCTGTGCTTCCAGGCGGGGTGCGGGGAGCTGTATTATGTGGCCGGGGTGTGGCTGGAGCCGGGGGGCGACCTGGTGGTCCTGAGCCGGGCCAAGGTCACCTTCCGGCGGTTCGATCGACGCAGCCTGGGGCGGTTCGCCCAGCGGCTGGCCCGGGCCCTGGGCCCCACCGTGGCGGCCCTCCACCGGCAGGGCCGGCTCCGCGACGTGGTCCTGATCTTCTACTGCCCCCAGCTCAAGGGCAACGTGATCACCCTGGAGGTGTACGAGTCGCGGCTGCCGGCCTCGGCGTTCGAGGGGGCCGGCCCGGTGCCCCTCAAGGTGGTGGAGCGCCGTTCGTGGGTGCTGCCCCCGCCGTGACGGTCCCCTGGACACAGGAGGAGTTCCCCCCGATGGCGAGCACGACGAAGGTATGGTTGGCGGCCGGCCTCTTGGGGCTGGCCGGCTGCATCCCGGCTGGATATGTGAAGGACCCCACCCCCTGGGTCCAGGAGGCGAACTGGGCCGAGGCCCAGACCCTGCGGCTCGAGCTGGCCGAGTATCGCCTCTCGCCGCAGGTGCTGGTGCTCCGGGAAGGCCTGTCCTACGTCCTGGAGATCGTGAACACCGGCCGGGAGACCCATTCCTTCTCCGCTCCGGAGTTCCTCAAGGCCGTGGCGGCCCGGAAGGCCGAGGTGCCCGAGGTGGCCGAGGTCCGGGCCTGGCGGTTCACCGCGTTCCAGCTCGCACCGGGGCGGTCGGTGCGCCTGTCGTTCGTGGCCGTGAGGCCCGGTACCTATCCCGTGGCCTGCACCCAGCCCGGCCACGCCGACCGGGGCATGCGCGGGGCGGTCCAGATCGAGAAGACGCCGGCCGGGGGCGACTGATCACCCCTCCAACTAGGGCTCCTCAGGGCTCGTGCCTCCCTCCTCGAGGAGTGCGGGGGGGTCTGGCGGAGCGCCGGGTGCGGCCCCTCAGCTCGCCGCGCCCCCGAATGTCGGGACCGCCACCGGCCTCCGGGGGTTCCGCTATCGCCGACTGAATCGACGGACAGACAACGGCATGAGAAGGCGCGGCGACCGGATGCTGCACTCGCGCCCGGCCGGAGCCAGGCCCCCACCCCGCGCTACGGCAACACTTTCGAAGGGTTTAGGCAGAGCTACTCCAGGATCTGCCCCAGGTCCCACAGGATGCCCCGGTGGGAGGGGTGGCGGGCGCAATAGGTGAAGCGGATGCGGGTGCCGCCCTCGCAGCTCTCGATCCGGTCCACCCGGGTGGGCCACTGGGCGCTCTCGAGCACCGCTTCGAGGCGGGCCAGGGCCACGGGCCGGTCCGATCCCAGCACCACCTCCACCGTGCGCATGTCGCACGGCCCCATGAGGCGTTTTTCCACCCGGCCCAAGGCCACCAGGGTGGCCACCGTCATCACGGCGGTGATCAGGCCGATGAGCCAGTACCCCATCCCCACCATCACCCCGATGGCGGCCACGAGCCAGATCGTGGCCGCCGTGGTCAGCCCCACCACCCCCCTACCGCTCCGCAGGATCGCGCCGGCCCCGATGAACCCCACCCCGCTCACGATCTGGGCCGCGATCCGGGTGGACTCCTGGGGAGCGTGGGCCACGAACTTGGCCATGAACTCCGAGCCCATGGTGAACAGGGCGGCTCCCAGGCAGATCAGGATGTTGGTGCGCAGCCCTGCCGGCTTCCCCTTCCACTCCCGCTCCGCCCCCACCAACGCCCCGCACAAGAACGCCACCGCCATGCGGCCGGCCACGGGCAGCAGGATCATCTGGAACTCGGGTCTCAGCAAGGGCATGGGATCCATGGGGCGCCTCCGGTTCGAGGGGTTCCCGGCTCGTTCCTCCCCTTGGAATCTTAGCCTGGGATCGTGTAGTTTGGAAATCACCGGGCGAGCGGTTTCCATCCGAACCGATCCGGGAACCCCCTTTCGACGTTCCGGCGGACGCTGCGGAGGGCACCATGGAGACACGGATCCAGGGCGCAGGGCCGGCGCTCGTGCTGATCCCCGGCCTGGGCTGCGACGACCGTCTGTGGCTTCCGGTGGGGGAGCGTCTGGCCGGGGAGTTCCGGGTGGTGTACCCCAGCGTGTGGGGCCGCGGGTCCCTGGCTAGGGTGGCCGAGGAACTGGGGGAGGTGCTCGACCGGATCGAGGCGCCCCGGGCCTTCGTGGCCGGGCTGTCCATGGGCGGCTACATCACCTTCGAGCTCCTTCGGCGCCGGGCCGACCGCATCGCCGCGGCCGCCCTGGTGGACACCACCGCGTTCGGCGACACTCCGGAGCGTCGGGTCAAGAGGGACCAGGTGCTCGACCTGATCCGGCGGGGCGGGTTCGAACAGGTGCTCGAGACCTTCGCGGCGAGCGTGCTGGCGCCTTACCACCGGGAGGGCCCGCTCCGGGATCTGGTGGTCGAGATGGGCCGCGCCGTGGGGCCGGAGGCGTTCGCCGCCGACGCGGCCGCCATCCGGGACCGGGGCTCGTACGAGGACGTGCTGGAGCGGGCGGATCTGCCGCTCCTGTTCGCCGCGGGCGCGGACGACCCGCTCACTCCGCCCGAGGTGGCCGAACGGATGAGCCGCCTGGCTCGGCAGGGCCGGCACGCCGTGATCCCCCGGGCGGGGCACCTGAGCCCCCTGGAGAACCCCGAGGCCACGGCCCGGGTGCTCGGCGAGTTCTTCGGCCGGGGGGAGCGGCCGTGAAGGATTACTACGCGGTCCTGGGGGTCTCGCCCGAGGCCACCGCCGAGGAGATCCGAAGGGCCTACCGCCGCAGGGCGTTCGAGCTGCACCCGGACCGCAACGGCGGCAGCCCCGAGGCAGAGGAGGCGTTCAAGGAGCTCACCGAGGCCTATGCGGTGCTCGCCGACCCGACCCGCCGCCGAAGCTACGACGCGGCCCGGGCCGGCCGGCCGACACCGGGCGGAGCCGACTTCCGCCCCGAGGACCTCTTCGCCGACCTGTTCCGGCACCCGGTGTTCGGGGCGTTCCTGCGGCAGATGGCCGAGGAGTTCCGGCGCCAGGGCCTCCGGTTCGACGAAGGGTACCTCCGCAGGGTGTTCCACGCGCCCGGCGGCGGGGTGTTCTTCGGCGGGTTCGTGTTCGTGGGGCCCCTGGGCGGCTGGTTCCGTGCCTTCGAGCGGGCCCCACGGAGGTTCCCGGGCCCGCACAGCCGGGCCAGGGCGCTTCCCAAGCGGCCCGGGGTGCTGGGTCGGATCCTCCGGAAGGCCCTTCCCCGGCCGGCCTCCCCCGGCCCGGTGGAGTACCGGCTTCCGGTGCCCCCCGAGGTGCGGCGTGCCGGCGGAACCGTGGAGGTGGCCGTGCCGGGCCCCCGGGGCATGGAGCGGCTTCGGGTGCGCATCCCGGCCGGAGCCCGGCCGGGCCTGAGGCTGCGCATCCGGGGCAAGGGCCCCGGCAAGGCCGGAGCCCGAGGCGACCTCCTCCTGAAGATCTCGGACCCCCCTTCCCCCTGCTGAAGGACAGGTCCCATGCGCATCTCGCTCACCGCTGCCGTGCAGCCCCGCGAGGTTCCGTGCCGGGTTCCGGGGTGCCGGAACACCTGGACCCAGACCGCGGAGGACATCCTCCACGCCCTCCGCCGGGGGCAGAGGGAGCCGCCCAAACGCATGTGCGCCCGGTGCGAGGCCCTGTACCGGGACATCACCGAGCAGGAGGTTCCCTGCGAGCGGCCTGGGTGCGGGGGAACGGTCCGGCTGGGCCGGTTCCAGCAGCTGGTGTGGCAGGTGCGGGGCCGTCGGCCCCGGGAGCTCCTGTGCGAGGAGTGCCGGTCCGAGGCCGCGGCCCAGGATGCGGTGGAGGTGCCCTGCCGGGTCCCTGGGTGCTCGGGCCGGTGGCTGTGGAAGCCGGAGGAGCGCCTCGCCTGGGGTAGGGACAAGCCGCCGGCCCGCATGTGCCCGGACTGCTACCGCACCTACCGGGAGCTGGAGGACGTGCCCCGGCCGTGCAAGGTCCCCGGGTGCTCGGCCACGGTGGTGTACCGGCGATTCGACCAGCTGGCGGACCGCAAGGCCGGCCGGCGGCCTCCCCAGCGCATGTGCCCGTCGTGTGCCGAGCGGCTGCGGGAGCTCCAAGACCGGCCGGTCCCGTGCTCCGTGCGCGGATGCGACGGCACCTGGACCTGGACCCGGTTCTCCCAGCTCGCCGCCGAGAGGAGGGGGCTCGGTCCCGAGCCCCCGCGCCGGCGCTGCGCCCGGTGCCAGGAGGAGCTCCAACGGCTCCAGGACCGCACCATGCCGTGCCGGGTGAACGCGTGTGACGGCACCTGGGTGTACACCGCGGTCCAACAGCTCTCGGACCTGCGCCGCGGCCGCAAGCCGCCCCGGCGGCTGTGCCCCGATTGCCTGGAGCGGGTGAACAGCCTGGAGGATCGTGAGGTGCCCTGCCGGCAGGAGGGGTGCGACGGCACCTGGACCTTCACGCGGTTCGACCAACTCCTCCACGAGCGCACGGGCCGGCCCCAGCCCCGAAGGCTGTGCGCCCGGTGCGAGGCCTTCCTGAAGGACCACCCCCCCGTGGACGTGCCGTGCCGGATCTGCGGTACGCCGATGCTCTGGACCAGCGAGGCCCAGCTCATGGCCGAGCTGGGCCTGTGGGTGAAACCCGACCTGTGCGGGGAGTGCAAGGCTCGGGAGGTCCGGCAGGGCGCCGGATAGCCGAAGGCCCGATCAATCCCCGCCGGAGAGGTTTGCCTGCCGCCACGCCGCGGCGAACCGGTCCAGCACCTCCCGGGCCAAGGGGGTCGGGTCGTCCGCCTCGCGGTCCGTGGCGACCTCCATCCAAGTGGACTGCTCCGCGCACAGCAAGGGATCGCGCTCCAGGCACATGGGCTGGATGAGCACCAGCCCGGCGGACCACCCGCCGTCCGCCGGCACCAGGTCCAGCCGAAGCCGCTCCCGGGCGGAGGGGTCCGGGCGGACGCCCAGGTCCCGTAGGGTGCGGAGCAGCTCCACCTCGGCCTCCACCGGATCCGGGGCCGCCTCCGCGGCCACCTCCACCGCCACGGCCGAGAGCCCGCCGAGCCCCCATGCCCGGGCCGGGCCCGCGCCGGCCGACACCACCCCCAGAACCACCCCCAGGATCCAAGCTCTGCGCACCGTCTGCCTCCTCATCCGGGTTGGCCGCAGGAGAACGTTCTTCCTACGGATCGGCAGATCGAGCCGCGGGCTTGATACTCCGAAACCGGCGGGCAAACAGGCGCGCTCCCTTCCTGCTCTGGGGGGCAAGGGGCCTGCCGGGGAGCCGGGCGCGGGTCCCCTCACACCTCCGCGTACAGGCCCTTTCGGTGCTCGAGCTCCCGGGTGTAGCGGGCCAGGACCGAGCGGCGGGACAGCATGTACAGGACCCGTCCGGGGTCGTCCGGGTCCACCACGGGGATCTCCTCGAGCCCCCGGCTGGAGAGCTTCCGGAGCACCTGGGAGAGGGGTTCGTCGGGCGTGGCCGTGACGACCCGGGGCACGGCGATGTCCCGGGCGATCACCAGATTGGGGGGCAGATCCTCGTTCAGGATGCGGCGGATGTCGTTGACCGAGAAGATGCCGGTCATCCGGCCCTGGCGGTCCACCACCGGGTAGTAAGCCGTGTCGGCCGCGGCGATGCACTCGAGGATCCGGGGCAGGGGCATGTCCTCGGCCACCAGGGTGGGGGGCCGGCCCTGCTCCCCCAGGTCGCGGACCCGGATCCCCTCCAGCACGTCCACCACCAGGTCGCCCAGGTGGGCCGGGGAGTCCACCCTTCCGGGCACCTGCTTCTCGTAGATGGTGGTCGCCCGGGCCGTGAGCATGGCCACCACCGACACCAGCATCAGCGGGGCCAGCAGGCCGTAGTCGCCCGTGAGCTCGCTGACCATGATCAGGGTGGCCACCGGTGTGTTCGACACCCCGGCGAAGAACCCGGCCATGCCCACCAGCACGTAGGCCCGGGGGTCCTGGACCAGGGCGGGAAACAGCGCGTCGGCCGTGGCGCCGAAGGCGCCGCCGAGCATGGCCCCGATCACCAGGCTCGGAGCGAACACCCCCCCGGACCCTCCGGACGAGATGGTGAGGCTCGTGGCCACCACCTTGGCCAGACACACCACCAGCATCACCCACAGGGCCATGTGCCCCCGCAGCGCCGCCTGGATCCACCCGTATCCCGAACCCAGCACCTGGGGAACCGCCAGGGCCAGGGCGCCCAGGGCCAGCCCGCCGATCACCGGCTTCCACATGGCCGGCACCGGCACCCGGTGGAACAGGTCCCGGGTGGCGTAGAACACCCGCACGTACACCATGCCCAGCAGGGCACAGGCCACGGCCAATCCGAGGAAGACCAGCAGCTCGGGGGGATAGGTGAACCGGAACCGGGGGGTCTGGAGAAGCGGCTCCCACCCGGTCACGGCCCCGAACAGCGAGTACGCCACGATCGACGAGATGATGGCCGGGATGAGCCCCTCGTGCTCGAACTCGGGGTTCTGGTACAGCACCTCCACGGCGAACAGGGCCCCGCCCAGGGGGGCCCGGAAGGTCGCCCCGATGCCGCCGGCCATGCCGGCCACCAGGAGTACCCGCCGGTCGGCCGGGGTGAGCCCCAGGCGGGTGGCCAGGAACGAGCCGAACCCCGCCCCGATCTGGGCGATGGGTCCTTCCCGGCCGGCCGAGCCGCCGGTGCCGATGGTGGCGGCCGAGGCCAGGGTCTTCACGATGGGCACCCGGGCCCGGATGAGCCCCCCCTTGTTGTGGAAGGCATCGATGGCGCCGTCGGTGCCGTGGCCCTCGGCCTCGGGCGCGAACGTGTAGACCAGCCACCCGGACACCAGCCCTCCCAACGCCGGGATGAACGCCAGGAACCACCGGAACGACATGGCCAGGGAGTCGACCCGGGGGCCGTGGGCCACCCCCTCCTCCGGGGGCACATACCCGGCGAGGTCCCGCAGGAAGAACGCGCCCGCGTAGTTGGTGGCGTAGTAGAACACGATGGCCCCGGCCCCGGCCACCACCCCTACCAGGGCACTCAGGGCCACCCACCGCCCCAGGGTGGGCAGGGTCAGACGCTTCGGAAGGGCCCGGAGGAGCCTCACGGCCGTCCCCCGGCCGCGTGGCAGTGGGGGTCGTGGGGAAGCGGAAGCCGGCCCGCGCTCTCCAGCAGGCTCCTCACCAGCACGGGGCCCAGGAACCGGAACCGCCTCCGGAACGCCCGGACCACCCCGGCCTCCCCCTCCGAGGCCATCAGCCGGTCCACCCACGCCCCGAACCCGGGCCCCTCGGCCACGGCCTGCCGGAAGGCCCGGGCGTTCGCCACCACCGCCTCCAGCTTCCTCCGATTGCGGATCATGCCGGGCGCGGCCAGGGCCTGCTCGATCCGGTCGGCGTCCCAACGGGCCAGGGCCTCGGGCTCGAACCCCTCCAGGGCCCGACGCAGGGCCTCTCTCCGGTGGAGGACCAGCCGCCAGGACAGCCCGGCCTGGAACACCTCGAGGCACAGGAGCTCGAACCACGCCCGGTCGTCCCCGGGGTCGCGGCCCCACTCCTCGTCGTGGAACCTCCGGGCCAGGGCGTCGTCGCCCACCCAGTCGCAGTAGGCAGCCGGCGTCACGGCCCCACCCGGAAGGTTCCGATGAACTCCCCCACCCCGGCGTACCCCCTCTCCCCCAGGTACCGTGCGATGCCGTCCGCGATCTCCACGGCGGCCCAGGGTCGCACGAAGTTCACCGTGCCCACCTGAACGGCCCGGCAGCCCAGGCACAAAAACTCCAGGGCGTCCCGGGCGTCCCAGATGCCCCCCATGCCGATCACGGGCGCGTCCACTGCCTGAAGCACCTCCCACGCCAGGCGCAGGGCCACCGGCTTGATGGCCGGGCCCGAGAGCCCGCCCGTGACGTTGGCCAGGGCCGGCCGCCGGCTCTCCAGGTCCACGGCCATGGCCGGGATCGTGTTGATCAGGCTCAGGATGTCGGCGCCGGCCGCCACGGCGGCCTCGGCCAGGGGGCGGACGTCCGCCACGTTGGGGCTCAGCTTCACGATCAGGGGCAGGTCCGTGGCCCGGCGCACACCCTCCACCACCCGGCCCAGCAGGCCCGGGTCG
The DNA here is from genome assembly GCF_000526155.1 of Deferrisoma camini S3R1. Lineage (NCBI taxonomy): Bacteria > Pseudomonadati > Thermodesulfobacteriota > Deferrisomatia > Deferrisomatales > Deferrisomataceae > Deferrisoma > Deferrisoma camini. Next base: position 1,408,787 of record NZ_JAFN01000001.1, read on the forward strand.
GTGCCGAACGCGATCCCGCCGGCCTTCACGTTGGGGCACGATACGTTCACCTCGAGGGCCGCGATCCCCTCCACCCGGTCCAGCTCGGATGCGCAGGCCTCATACTCCTCCACGGTGTTGCCGAAAAAATTAACGATGACCGGGGTCCCCAGGTCCCGCAGGAACGGCATCTTCTCCCGGGCGAAGGCGGCGACCCCCACGTTTTGCAGGCCGATGGCGTTGATCATGCCGGCCCGGGTCTCCACGATGCGGGGGGGAGGGTTGCCGTCGCGGGGTTGCAGGCTCAGGCCTTTGACCACGATGGCGCCGATGCGCCGGAGGTCCGCGAACGGCGCGAACTCCTCGCCGTACCCGAACGTGCCCGACGCCGTGATCACGGGATTCCGGAGCTCCAGGGGCCCCACTCGGACGGACAGATCGACGCGGGAAGGGATGGCAGGCATGGCAGACCGTTTGCACACGAGGACAGGGGAGGGACGGCGGATTCTAGACAGGGCGGTCCCCGGGGGTCAAGGAGCCCACGGCGTCTTTGACCGTGCCGGATCGGGCCACTATACTTCGGGCGGCCGAACGCCACGACCCGACGACTCCCCGGCCCGGCACCGCGCCGGGGCACGGACACACCCCATGACGAAAGCGACCCGGATCCTGGCCGCTGCCGCGGCCGTGGTCCTGTTGATCCCTGCCGCGGCCCTGGCCTGGGGCCCGGCCACCCACCTCGAGATCGGAACGAGGGTCCTCGAGAACCTGCCCCTCCTGCCGGCCGCCCTGCAGGCGCTGCTGCGGGTGCACCCCCTGGACTTCCTGTACGGGTCCATCGCGGCGGACATCGTGGTGGCCAAGCGGCTCACCCACTACCTGCGTCACTGCCACCGTTGGACCGTGGGGTTGGAGGTGCTGTCCCGCGCCAGACGCCCCAGCCAGGAGGCGTTCGCCTGGGGCTACCTGGCCCACCTGGCCGCGGACGTGGTGGCCCACAACTACTTCGTACCGTTCAAGACGATCCTGAGCTTCCCCACCCGGGCCATGAACCACGCCTACTGGGAGGTGCGGTTCGACACCCACGCCCCCCGGGAGGTGTGGCAGATCCCCTACCGGATCAGCCGGGAGATGCACCAGGACAACGACGAGCTCCTGAAGTCGGTGTTGAGCCGGACGCTCCTGTCGTTTCAGACCAACAAGGTCATTTTCAACAGCGTGGTCCTGATGGGCCGGTTCCGGGGGTGGCACGAGATCATCCGCCAGTCCATGGGCCAGTCGCGGGTGGTCCTGGATCCGGAGCGGGTGGCCCGGTACAAGGACCTGTCCCTGAACGCGGTCCTGGCCTATCTGATCGACCGGGAGGAGGCGTGGTGCTTCCGGGCCGATCCCACCGGCCACCAGAGCCTGAAGGCCGCGGGCCTGATCCGGGCCCACCTGCGGCGGCTGTACCGCCGCGGGCGGCTCTCCCGTCAGGCCTTCCGCGACGTGCTCGAGCGGTATCGGCCGCACCTGGAGGCGAGCATCTATGCCGAGCCGTCGGCCGCGGACCTGGTGGAGACGGCTCTTGCGTACGTGGAGGCGGCAGGGGACGCGGCCGAACCGGCCGGCCGGCACACCGCCCTGCCCGCAGCAGGACCGTAAAGGGAGGGGGAATCAGGGGGCCGACTCCATGGCCTGCCGGAAAATGGCTCCGGCGGACGAGGTGCCGAGCCGGTCCGCCCCCGCAGCCAGGAGCTCCCGCGCCTGCTCCAGGGTGCGGATCCCGCCGGAGGCCTTCACCCCGCAGCGGCCTCCGGCCACCTGCCGCAGCACGCGCACGTCCCCGACGGTGGCTCCGCGGGGGCCGAACCCGCTGGAGGTCTTCAGGAAGTCCGCCCCGGCGCCCAGGGCCAGGGCGGCCGCCTCCCGGAGCTTCGGGGGCGTGAGATGTCCGGTCTCCAGGATCACCTTGAGGGTCCGGTCGCCCGCGGCCTTGCGGAGATCCTTCAGCTCGGCGACCACCGCCCGGTAACGCCCCTCGAGGAACCAGCCCAGGTTCCACACGGCGTCCACCTCGTGGGCGCCCGCGGCCACGGCCTCGTCCACCTCGGCCGCCTTGCACCGGGGGGTCTGGGTCCCCAGCGGAAACCCCACCACCGTGACGACCCGGACCCCGGTCCCCGCCAACCACCCCAGGGCCTCCCCCACTCGGCACGGGCTCACGCACACGCCGTGGAGGCCGAGCTCCGCCGCCTCGCGGCACAGGGCCTCCACCTCGGCGGCACCGGCCACCGGGGACAGCAGGGTGGACTCCAGGGCTCGGCGAAGGCGGTCCGGCTCCATGGGAACTCCGGCAAGGGGTAGGCGGATCACGGGTCCAAGAACGGTATCACCCCACCCCGCCGGACTCAACCACGGCCCGGCCCGTCTGGCGCCGGCCGGGCCAAATCCGGTAGCCTGGGGCGGGGCACGATCCCGACGGAAGCCTCCGCCGGCCCTTGCGGGGCCGTCTAGAGACTAGAAACTAGACCATGCCCCCCGAGGCCGTTAGCTGACGCCAAAGAGGCGTGGGTAGCTTGGAACGATATGAAATCAGATAGGTTTTCAAGCGTCCTAGCTTCCCAGCCTCCTAGCGTCCTAGCGGAAGTTACTGGGAAGGAGCTTGCCGCGAACCCATGAAGGTCCTGGATCGATACCTCCTGCGATCGGCGCTCCCCGCCCTGGGGGTGAGCCTGGTGGTGCTCGCCTTCGTGCTGGTCATGCACCGGATGTTCCTCCTGTCGGACCTGGTCGTGGCCCGGGGGGTGCCGTTGTCCACGGTGGGTCGGCTCATGGCCCTGGCCCTGCCCGCCCTCCTTCCGATCCTCCTGCCCGTGAGCCTGCTGGTGGCCGTGCTCCTGACCACGGGGCGCCTGAGCCTGGACCACGAGGCCGTGGCCATGCGCGCCTCGGGGGTGAGCCTGGCCCAGAACCTGCGCCCCCTGATCTGGCTGAGCGCCGGGGTCACGGCGGTGGCCGCGGCGGTGAGCCTGTGGGGCCAACCCGCCGCGGCCCGGGCCTTCCGCCAGGAGCTCTACGACGCGGTCAAGAACCGGGTGGGGCTCACGGCCGAGGCCGGCACCTTCACCGAGGTGGCGCCCGGCATCACCCTGTTCGCCGGCGACACCCGAGACGGGGGCAAGGAGCTGGCCGACCTGTTCCTGGTGGTGGACCGCGGGGGGAAGGGCCCCCTGTGGGTCACGGCCCAGCGGGGCCGGCTCTGGACCGAGGGGCGGCGCCTGTTCCTGGACCTGGAACGGGGGGAGGTTCACGAGTACGAGGGGCCCGGCACCCCGTACCGGAGGATCGGCTTCCGGCGGTACCGGGTCACCCTGCCGATCCCCGGCGTCTCCCCCGATCTGGACGTGGAGGAGCTCCCCACGGCCCGGCTCTGGGCGGCCGCGACCAACGGCGACCGGGCCGCCCGGCTGGAGATGCACCGCCGGCTCGCCCTTCCGGCCGGATGTCTCGTCCTGGGGGTGCTGGGGGCGTGTCTCGGGTTCCACCACTCCCGGTTCGGCCAGGGCCGGGGCTACGTGCTGGGGCTGGGGGTGCTGCTCCTGTACTACGGGCTCCTCACGGTGTCCCGGGCCCTGGGGAAGGCCTCCTCCGTGCCCCCGGAGGCGGCGGTCTGGGCGCCCCAGGTCCTTCTGTGGGGGCTTGCGGCGTTCGCCTTCGCCCGCAAGAACCAGGAGCGACCGCTCCCGCTGGAGGAGGGGCTGGGCGCGGCGTGGGACGGCGTGGTCCGCCGGCTCCGGGCCCGGGAGGGCCGGCCGTGACCGTGGTGAGCCGGTACCTGGCCCGGCGGTTCTGGGGCCTGTGGTGGCCGGTGGCGGGCGGGTTCCTGGGGCTCTTCCTCGTGGTGGAGGCGTTCGAGAAGCTCCGCCTGATCCTCAAGTACTCCCCCCGGGCCGCCGACATGGCCCTGTTCTTCGCGGCCCGGGTTCCCTGGATGCTGACCCAGATCCTCCCCATGAGCGGGCTCCTGGCCGCCGCCTTTGCCGTGGCCGGGCTCGTCCGCCGGGGGGAGCTGGCCGCCCTCCGGGCCGGGGGCCTCTCGTTGGCCCGGTTGAGCGTCCCGTTCGTGGCCTCGGGGCTCCTGCTCGCGGTCGGTCACGCGGGGCTCCAGGAGCTCGTGGCCCCGCGGGGGTTCGCCCTGGCCCGGCAGGTCAAGAACGTACGGATCAAGGGCCGATCCGAGGCCTCGCTCGTGCGCACCACCGACCTGTGGCTGCGGGTACCGGGGGGCTTCGTCCACGTGGATCGCCTGGACCCGAGGACCATGACGCTGACCGGCGTTCAGATCGCCCGGGTCCAGGGGGGACGCATGCGCGAGCGGGTGAGCGCCCGAACGGGTCGATGGGACGGCAGGGGGTGGGTGCTCGAGTCCGTGGAGGCGCGGCGGTTCCGCCCCGACGGCACGTTCGAGACCGAGCGACTGGAGCGAAGCCGGCGGGACCTGGGCCTCACCCCCCGGGACCTCACCGTGGAGAAGGTGCCCATGGACGCGATCACCTGGCGGGAGCTTCGGCGCCGCATCGAGCGGAACCGGCGCCGCGGGTTCGACACCCTGGACCTGGAGGTGGGCTTGTGGGCCAAGACTGCCCTCCCTGCCGCCACGGCCCTTCTGCCTCTGCTGGCCTTCTCCCTGGGGGTGGGTGGGCCCCCCCGAGGCACGGGGGTCCGGGGGGTGCTGACGGCCCTGGCGGCGGCCGTGGCGTTCGGCCTGGCCCAGGCGGTGAGCCTCTCGCTGGGCCGGACCGGCGCCGTGCCCCCGCCCCTGGCCGCCTGGGCCCCGCCCGTGGCCTTCGCGCTGCTCGCCTGGTGGACCCTGCGCCGGGCCGAAACGTCCTCCTGACTCTTCACGCACGGGGCCGTGTTCAGACGGATCTTTGCTCGGATGCGGGCCGCCACTACCGTGCGTCGAACTTCAGGGCCGCCTGGACCCAGAAAGGGGTGCCCATCGCGTGAAACGGAATCACCAGAACCGGCTGATCGCTCTGATACAAGATCTGGTGACGGGGCCCCACGGCCAGGGTTGGTACGCTCAACTGAAACGAGATCCCCATCTTCGCGTACTCGCGCTTCACCCCTCCGGTCACGATGTTGGCCAGCTCCCCCACCGCGTCGGGGATGCCGGGATCGTCGTCCAGCACGGTCTCCCCCACCAGGGCCTCGCACAGTCTCCGGGCCAGGGACAAGGGGAACGACAACGCCACGGCCCCCTTCACGTCCCCGGTGATCCCGATCAGGCCGCTTACGTCGGCTCGCGCCACGAACTGACGTTCCAGGTCGGGGCGCCCCCGCACCACCTCGAGCCCCGCCATCGTCCGCAAAGCCTCCACCGTGGCCGAGATGAACGGGTTGATGAGTCGGACATCCACCCTACTCCTCCCTGATCTCTTCTCCCAGCAGCCGATTCACGCTCTCCAGAAGCTGTGCCCGCCGGAACGGCTTTCGCAACGTCTCCACCCGACCCAGGGCCTGGGCGGTGCTCAGAAAGTTCAGATTCCCGCTCTTGCCGCCCCCCGAGATCGCGAGCACCGGCGCCGACGGGTCGATCTTCCGGATCTCCATGATCAACGACAGCCCCCCCCGGCCCGGCATGAGGATGTCGGTCACCGTCAGGTCCGGCCGCATCTCCCGGAACCGTTCGACCCCCTCGTTGCCGTCGGCCGCCTCCACCACCTCGTGCCCGGCCCGTCGCAGGACCTGGCTCAGCATCCCCCGGACCTCCACCTCGTCGTCCACCACGAGTATCCTCGCCATGGTTCCTCTTCCCGGTAACTTCGGGCCTTCGGCCCGCTAGGCGGCTAGGCAGCTAGGCGGCCAGGCGGCTCTCGAACCGCGCCAAAGCCCGGGAGGCATGGGGGCTGCTGGAGAGCCGCGTGCGGCCATACCAGCTGTCAGAATTCAGAGGACGGTAGACAGGGGGAAGTCTCCCATCTCACTTTCTGTAGAGCTTCGCGCATCGTGGGAGGCGCCCTACGCTTCTGTCCTCTGTCCTCCGGACCCTGGCTCCTGAACGGCAGGCCCCATGCCCCCGGCAACGCCCCGGACCTCACACGCCTCACGACGGGGTTCGCCCGATCACCCGGTGCACGGTTCGTTCCAGTTCTGCCACGGTCACCGGTTTCGTCAACCGAGCGTCCGCGGAACCCCGTCGGTCTCCGTCGTCCACGGTCCCTGAGATCAGAATCACGGCCACGCTCGGGTGGTCGCGCTTCACCCGCTGGGCCAGGGCCGCCCCGCTCATCCCGGGCATCAGATCGTCCGTGACCACCACGTCGAACGCCCCTTGCCGGAGCCTCTTCAGCGCCTCCTCACCCGATTCCGCCACCTCCACCTGGTGCCCCCGCAGCCTCAAGGTTTCCACGAGGGCCTTTCCCACCTCGGGGTCGTCGTCCACCACCAGCACGCGCAGCGCCGGGGCGTCCGTTTCCGGCGTTCCACCGGGCTCCGACTCGGCCCGGCCGGCCCGGCGTGGCAGGGTGATGCAAAAGCGGGTGCCGGACCCGGCGGAAGACGTGACGATCACCTCCCCGCCGTGGCGTTCCACGATCGCCCGCACCATGGCGAGGCCCAGGCCCGTGCCCTCGCCGGGCGCCTTGGTGGTGAAGAAGGGGTCGAAGATCCGGGCCCGGAGGTCCGGCGGAATCCCCGGCCCGTCGTCCTGTACCCAGATCTTCACCCAACCGTCCGCGCACTCCACCCCCACCTCCACCGTGCCCGCCTGTCCCACGGCCTGCACGGCGTTCACCACCAGGTTCATGAGGGCCTGGTTCAGCTCGGAGGCGTCCCCTTCCACCATGGCGTGGCTCGGGGCCCCCGCCTCCCGCAGCACCACCCCCGGCGGCGCGCCCGACCGGGCCAGCCCCACGACCTCGCGCACCACCATGCCGACGTCCACCGGGCCCTCGTGCCTGGGTTGCCTCCCGCTGAAGGTCAGGATCCGGCGCACCAGATCCCGGGCCCGCATCACGGCCCTCTCCATCCGGGCCACCACCCGATCGAGCCGTTCGTCCCCCCTGGTGCGCGCCCTCAGGATCTCCAGGTTCCCCAGGAACGCCATCAGAAGGTTGTTGAAGTCGTGGGCCACCCCCCCCGCCAGCACCCCCAGGGCCTCCATTTTCTGGGCCTGGGCCAGCTGGGTCTCCATCTCGACCTGTTCGGTCACGTCCCGCCGGACCACCACCCGGCACCGCTCCCCGGGCCGGACCTCCACCTCCCCCACGGTCACGTCGTGCACCGCGGCCGTGCCGTCGGCCCGCTCCACCTCCACCCGGCCTTGCCATACCTTGCCCCCGGCCAGGGCCGCGTCCACCTCGGCCGGGTCCGGACCGGCCCCGGCAGGGACATCCCAGTACGGGGCTCCCAGGGCCTCCGCCCTGGGCACGCCGCACAGCCGCTCGTAGGCGGGGTTCAGGTAGATCAAATTCCCCACGGGGGTCGCGAGGGCCAGCCCGTCGTGGGACTGCTCCACCGCGGCGGACAGCATGGCCCGCTCCCGTTCCCCGCAGACCCGCTCCGTGATGTCGCGGTAGGTGAGCAGGAACCCGCCGTCCGGCAACCGCGCCGCGAACGCCTCCACCTCCCGGCCGTCCCGGCGGGGGGTGTGGATCGGCACCACCGGCCCGGGCCGCGAGAGGTCCTCGATCCGCCGTCGGACCAGCGCGTCCGCCGTGAGGGGATCGTACAGCCCTTTCCGGGCCACCTCCCGGATCAGGTCCCCCACGGTGGGCCGACGCTCCAGAAACGAGGGGGGCAGCCCCCAGAGCTCCACGAAAGGCCTGTTGTAATACCGCACCCTTCGGTCGGAATCGAGGATGAGAACCGCCTCGTCCAGGTGATCCAGCACCCATCCCAGGAACGCCTCCCGCCGCCGCACCTCCTGCTCGGCCCGCACCCGGTCGGACACATCCCGCCCCTGTAGGAGCACCACTTCCCTGCCCCCGAACCGGGTGATCCGGCTCCGCACGTCCAGATGGCGCGGCGGGTCCCCATGAACCCGGACCGTAAGGGGGGAGGGATCCCCCTGTTTCGCCCGCTCCAGCAGGGTGGCCACGGCCGAGGGCGGCAGGTACGAACGCAGGTCCCGTCCGGCGGGGATCTCTCCGAGGAGCCGGCGAGTCTCCCGGTTCAAGGCCACGATCCGGCCGGCGCGGTCCGCGAGCACCATGGGGTCGACCGCCAGCTCGAACACCTCCCGGAACCGCGCCTGTTCCCGGTTCTGGTCCACGGCGGCCACCATGGCCCGCAGGGCCCTGCGCACCCCCACCAGCTCGGCGTAGGGAGCGTCCTCGGCCACGGTGCCCAGGGTGGGGTCCTCGGCCACGGCCGCGGCCTCGCTCGCCAACGCCGCCAACGGGCCGGCCACCCGCTCGGAGACCACCGAAGCGGCGACCCAGGCCAGCCCGAGGGCGACTGCCAGGCCGGCCGCCACAACCAGGGCGAGGCGACGACGGTTCTGGGTCAGGGCGCCCGGGTCGGTGGCCCGGACCACGGCCGGCATGCCGGGCACGGGCCTGGGATCCCCCGGCCTCCCGCACACCCACACCACCCGGCCGCCTTTGCGCACCCCCAGCCCGGGGCCGTCGCGGCCGCCCACCTCGTTGCAGAGGGTCGTGTCCCTCGTGAGGTCGTACACCCCCCAGGCTTCGCCCAGAACCCGATCGCCCCTGCGGATCGGCTGCTGGAACACCCACCGGGGCGGCGATGCCGTGCCGGCCAAGGCCTGCTCCGGAGCCCACGGCAGGTCCTGTCCCGCCAGCACCCGGCCCTCGGCCGTTCTCACCCCGAACACGGCCCCCCCGGACGGCGGGGCTTCCCGCCGCAGCACCTCCCTCAGCCGGGCCTCCGGCCCGATCAGGAGCCCCACCCGCACCCCGTTGTCCTCGGCCAGGCGCCGAACCTGGTCCCTCACCGAACTCAATCGCGCTCGGAGCACGGCCTGGGTCCGGGCCAACTCGGCCTGCTCGCGCTCCTCGAACTCGGCCCGTAACGCCCCCACCAGCGGGAAGTACACGGCCAGCCCCAACGCGAGCGCGGCCAGGGCCGCCATCCCCAGAAACCACCGGACCAGCACCCGCCGCACCGGCGGTCTGCGATCCCCGCCCAGGATCATGGTTTCCGGGCCTCCTCCCACCCGATCACCTCGTCCGCGGCCAAGAGCACGTCCTCCGGGATCCGGATGCCCAGCTCCCGGGCCCGAGCCAGGTTGAACACCAGCCGGACCCGCTCGGCCTCCTCCAGGGGAATCTCGGCGGCCGGCGTGCCCCGCAAGATCCTCGCAACCATCCGGCCCGCCTGGGCGCCCATGGCCGCGAAGTCCACCGAGACCCCCCCGAACAGGCCGGCCCGAAGGAACCCCACGTTGATCGGGATGCTGGGATGGCGGGACTCCCGGGCGGTCCAGGGGAGGATCTCGGCCGCGGTGCGGGTCTTCCCGTCCGCACCGGACAGGCGAAGCGCCGCCGGGTACAGCACCAACCGCTCGGCCGACCGGTTCAGGCGCCTCACCAGCTCCTGGTACGCCTCCCAGGTCTCCACCACGTGCAGCTCCAAGGGCACGGGCAGGACCTCGTCCTCCAGCTCCTGCAGGACCTGGGCCCGAATCGCCTCCCCCGTGGGCGACCGGTCCCCCAGGAACACCACCCGAGCCGTGTCCGGCACCAGCCGGCAGTGGGCCCGCACCGCATCCACGAAATGGAGCTTCTCGTACACCCCCGTCACGTTGGCCCCGGGCCGGGAGCGGGTGGCGAAGAACCGCATGGTGCGGTTCAGGCGGTCCAGGGGGGTGTTGACCCCGGAGAACACCACCGGCAGCTCGGTGCCCACGAGCGCCGCCCCAACGGTGCGGAAGGCGTTGTCGTCCAGGGTCACCACCACGTCGGGTCGGAACGCCCGCAGGGCTGCCAGGGCCTCCCTGCCCCGCCGGGCCACCGCCTCCGGCGCGGTGTAGCGCCGCTTGGTCTCCATGTAGAACACCCCCACCTCCAGGTTCCGACCGGGCACGAACCCCTCGTCCTCCAGGGCCTGCACGAGCCCGTCGTGCTGGGGCTGGCCGCACACGTGGCCGGCGCCGTAGCTGTGCACCACGAACACCCGGGCCGCCACCACCGGCCCCGCTCCCCACAGGGCCAGGAGCCCCGCAGCGACCCACCGCCTCCACCTCATCCCTCGCCTCCTGTCTCCGCTGTTGCGGGTCGTTCCCCCTGCCGGGGGCCGAGCACCGCCGCCAGAGCCCGAGCCAGCTCGCCCGCGGTAAAGGGTTTGAGCATCACCTGGACGCCTCCGAGCCGCTCGGCCGCCCTGCGGGTCTCCTCCCGCTCGAACCCCGTGCAGACCACGGCCGCCAGTCCGGGTCGGATCTGCCGGACCCGCTCCAGGAACTCGGTGCCGTCCATCCCAGGCATGGCCTGGTCCGTGACCACGGCGTCGAAGCCGGCGGGGTCGGCCTCGATCGCCTCGATCGCGTCTGCCGGGTGGCCGAACACCTCGGGCCGGTACCCTTTGGACGTCAGCACCTCGGCCAGGATCTCGGCCACGGATGGATCGTCGTCCACCACCAGGATCCGCTCCCCGTTGCCGCAGGGCCCGGGGGTCCCGTCGGGGGCACCCGCGGCCTGCCGCGGCACGAACACGTGGAACGTGGTGCCCTGTCCGGGCTTGCTGTGCACCTCCACCGCCCCGCCCCACGACGCCACGATGCCGTGGACCATGGCCAGGCCGAGGCCGGTGCCCTGGCCCACCCCCTTGGTGGTGAAGAATGGGTCGAAGATTCGGGGCAGCACCTCGGGGGAGATGCCGCACCCGTTGTCCGACACGGTGATCCGCAGGTACGCGCCGGGCACCAGGCCCGGCCTCCCCCGGGCCAGCGCCTCGTCCACCTCGGCATCCCGCACCGACACCTCCACCCGGCCCCCCTTGTCTCCGAGGGCCTGCGCAGCATTGGTGACCAGGTTCACCACCACCTGCTGGACCTGCACCGGGTCCACCACCGCACGGTCGTCCCCCACCGCCCACCGGCACACCAGCTCCACGTCGGGCCCCAGACCAGAACGAAGCAGGTCCAGGGCCTCGTCCAGCACCCAGCACAACCGGACGGGGCGGGGGTCGCCCTCTGCCTCGCGGCCGAAGGCCAACATCCGGGCCACCAGGGCCGCGGCCCGGTCCACCGCCGCCAGGACCCGCTTCAGGTTCTGACGGGCCTGGGGGGAGCGCACGTCGTCCATGGCGAGCTCCAGGTACCCCGTGACCGCCGTCAGGATGTTGTTGAAGTCGTGGGCGATGCCGCTGGCCAGCGTGCCCAGGGACTCCAGCTTCTGGGCCTGGCGGACCTGCCGCTCCAGCAGTACCTCCTGGGTCACGTCCCGGGCCACCACCACGGCGCCGCCGCCCCCGCCGCGCAACGGCGTGACCGACAGGTCCAGCTCCCGGGATCCGGCCCCGTCGGCGGCGGCCAGGGATCGCCGGAACCGTCGCGGCGACTCCTCCGGTGCGGGCACCTCTCCAATCAGCTCGGTCACCCGGGTGCCGTTTCCGATGATCCTGCGGAACGCGGGGTTCGCGTGCCGGATCCGCCCCTGCCCGTCCACCACGGCGATCCCCTCGGCCGCCTGCTCCACGGCCGCGTCCAGCCGGGCACGGCCCGCCTCGGCCTCCTTGAGATCGGTGAGATCCTGCAGGGTCTCCAGCACCGCCCGGATCCGTCCCCGGCCGTCGCGGATCGGCACCGCGTCGAACACGATGAACCGGCGACGGCCGTTGACGCGGTCGAACCAGCCCTCGGCCCGCAGCCCGTCCGGGCTCAGGGGGGACGGGCCCCAGTTCTCGTAGTACCGGCCGGCCTCGCTGCTCCGCCCCCTCAGAACGAGGTCGGCCAGGGTGGGGCGGGGATGGGCGTAGAACGCGACCCAGGCGTCCCGGGTGCCCACCATGCGCGAGGCGGGAACCCCGGTCAGCAGCTCGGCGGCCCGGTTCCACACCCGGATGCTGCCGTCCGCGTCCAGCACGAACGCGCCCACGGCCAGCGACGCCACCAGGCTCTCGGCGAACTCCTTCTCGGCCCGCAGGCGGTCGCCGGAGGTGCGCTCCACGGTCACGTCCCGCAGGATCCCCATCCGGCGGGACCCGTCGCCTCCGGCCAACCGGGCCAGGGTCACCCGGTAGTGCCGGCCGTCCCGGGGGCTGCGCCACTCGCCGGTCCACGGCTCCGGCCCGGGGTCCCGGCACCACGAGCACGGGGCGGTCAGGCCGTGGACCGCGGCGTAACAGGGCTCACCCCGGGGGTCCCGGCCGCAACGAGCCACCATCGCAGGGTTCGCGTACTCCACCACCCCTTCGGCACCCCGGATGTACACCGGGTCGGGCAGCGCCTCGAGCATGCCCCGGAACCGCTCCTCCTGCTCCCGCAGCTCCGCGAGCACCCGCTCCCGATCGGTCACGTCCCGGTAGGACACCAGGACCCCCCCGTCGGGCAGGCCCACGGCCACCGCCTCCACGATCCGACCGTCCCGCCGCGGGGCGAGGTACTCCACCCGCTTGCCCTGCCGGGCCTCCTCCATCTGGCGCATGCGCTGCCGGACGAGCTCCTCCACCTCGTCCGGAGGATAGATCCCCTCGTTGCACACCCACCGGACCATCTCCTCCAGGGTGGGCCCCGGCCACAACACGTCCTCCGGCACCCCCCAGAGCTCCCGGACCCGTTGGTTGTAGTACCGGATCCGGTGGTCCGGACCGAGGAGCACGAGGCCGTTGTCCGAGTGCTCGAGCACGGTCTCCAGGATCCGGGCCGTGTCCCGGGACTGCCTCGCCTGCTCCGCCACCGCGGTCACGTCCCGCAGGGCCAAGAGGAGCGCCCGGTGTCCACGGAACCCGATGTCGGCGCGGGACACCTGGAGCCAGACCGGCCCGGCCGGGATCTCCAGGCAGACCACGCCCCCTTCCTCCGGACCGGACAGCAGGTCCCACAGCCGCTCCCCGGCCCGGCCGTCCAGCAACTCCGCCACCGACGCGTTCTCAAGGCTCTCCGGGGCGCGGCCGAACAGCATGCTGGCGCGACGGTTGGCCCACAGGACCCTCCGCTCCATCGGGTCCACCACCATCACGGGGTCGGGCGCTGCGTCCAGGACCTTCTTCAGCCGCCCTTCGAACCGCGCCCGCTCGTGCCGGCGAACCCGCCGGCGCTCCCAAAACGCGAATCCCGCAGCGGCCGAGGCCACCGCGGCCAGGGTCAGGGCCATCCCCAGGCCCCGGGCCCGGGCTCGCGGGGCCGTCCAAGGGGGAACCCGCACCCCCACGTCTTCCAGCCCCTCCACCGGGTGCCAGACCCCCTTTCCCGGTCCGACCCGGTAGCCGCCCGGTGGAAGAGGTCGGCACGCCACCACCCGCCCGATCTCCGCGCCGAACACGTCCCGAACCGGAGCGGCGGCGCACACCGTGTCCCCCGCCACCCACGCACCCCCGGCCGCGGGCGCTCGCCCCGGCAGGCTCGGCCCCACCAACCGCCGGCCGGCCGCGTCGAACAGGGTCCAGGGCCCCTCCGGGGGCAGCCCCGGGTCCCCGCCCCTCCCCAGGGCGGCCCGCACCCCCGCCCTCTGGGCTGCGCTCTCGGCCTCGGCCTGCACCGCCCTCGCCTGGGCGGCGACGGCCGAGGCCCAGGCCCGGGCGAGCCGCTCGGCCTGCGCCTCGGCCCGGGCGCTCTCCCAGCGCCCCAACCCCTCGGTCCCGATCCACCCCAACCCCATCAGCGCCACCAGCGCCACCGCAGCCGCCCGGGACGCGGCCGGCCGGCCCTCGGCCCGGGCCAGGGCGTGGCCCCGCGCCCACACCCCGGCGGCCATCAGCCCGGCGAAAACGCCCCGTACTCCCCACACCGGCACCCCGCACCACGCCCCGAACGCCTCTTCGTTCCAAACCGCGGCGGGGATCCAGGGCGCCCCGGGTCCCACGAGCCCCGAGGCCAGGGCGAAGCCGGCCAGCCCCACCGCCAGCAGCCCCAACCCCTGGGGGCGGTCGGCCCGGGCCCAGGTGCGCGCCGTGGACCAGGCGGCCGCCGCGCCCACGGGCAGCGCCAGGGTGTAGGTCCACACCGCCTCCGAACCGGCTCCGCGCCCCCCGACCGCTCCCGCGAGAAGGCCGGCTCCCACGAGCGCGGCCCACCCCCCCCACCGGCCCGGGGCAGCATACACGGCCAGGGCCACCCACGAGGCCACCCACAGGCCCAGGGACAGAGCTCCCCACCCCCCGTGCGCGGGAATCAGCTCCACCCATTCGTGCAGCCCGTGGAGCACCCCGAACGCCGCGAGCCACTCCCAACGCACGCCGGTCCGGTCCCTCCCGTGCACCACCGTGCATCCCAAGGCGGCCAGCCCCAAGAGAAGACCGTAGAGGAACCGGAGATAGTCGGCCTGCGTCACGAGCCAGCTCATGAAGGCGTCGCCTCCGGTGCAGGGGTTACGGGTCGGTCCTCACGTAATAGACATGTCGCAGGTGTCTTCGGGCCGTGAAGCGCTGGGTCACCCCGGTGAGGAACTCCGACGCCCCGATCAGGAGCGCTCCCCAAGGCTCCAAGGAGTCGGCCAACCGTTCGTAGAGGTTTTTGCGGTCTTCCGGCTTGAAGTAGATGGCCACGTTGCGGCACAGGACGATGTCGAACCGGCCCAGGAACCCGAACGGCTCCAGCAGGTTGAGCTTCTTGAACTGGCACATGGCCCGGATCTCGTCCGAGATCTTCCAGGTGGAGTGCCCCACCTTTTGGAAGTACCGGTCGCGGATGCCGGGGGGCAGACCGCGCTCCACCTCGAAGGCGCTGTACTTTCCGGCGCTCGCCCGACCCACCGCCGCGCTGGAGATGTCGGTTCCCAGGATCTTCACGGACACCCCCGGTGCGTGCTGGAGCACCTCGTGGCACACGATGGCCACGCTGTACACCTCCTGCCCGAACGAGCACGCGGCGCTCCAGATCCGGATGGTGGGTCTCAGCCCCCCCACCGCGCCGGAGGTCTTACGGTCGATCAGATCGGGCAGCAGCTTGTAGCGCAGCAGGTCGAACGGACCGGTGTCCCGGAAGAACAGGGTCTCGTTCGTGGTCATGGCGTCCACGAACCGGTGAACCAGGCTCTTGCTCCGGTCCTGCTTGAGGCGGTACAGGAACTCGCTGTAGGACGCGCATCCGAGCTCCTCGAGCATGTGCCCCAGGCGGGTCTCGACCAGGTATGCCTTGCCCGGGTCCAGGTGGATCCCGGACACCTCGTACAGGTACTGGGCCAGAACCTGGAACTCGGAAGGGGTCAGGCGGGGCTTCGCCGCCTTTGCGGCCTCGGCCCCCATCACGCCCTCTCTCCGCACGCCCAACGGGCCTCCCCGGGCTCAGCCGCCGCCACGATGGCGTCGGCCAGCCGGTCCAGGGGCACCACCCGGTCCACCACCCCGGCCTCCACGGCGCACCCCGGCATGCCCCACACCACCGAGGTCGCCTCGTCCTGGACGAGGGTTCGGCAACCGTTTCGCTTCATGTGCTCCAGCCCCTCGGTTCCGTCCCGGCCCATGCCGGTCATCACCACGCCCACGGCCCGCCCGGCAAAGTGGTGGGCCACCGACCGGAACAGGTAGTCCACGCTGGGCCGCACGGCGTGCTCGGGCGGATCCCGGGTCAGCCGGACGATCCGGCTCAGGCCGTCCACCCCGGCCACCACCTTCATGTGCAGGCCGCCCGGCGCGATCAGGATCCGCCCGGGTTCCAAGGCCTCGCCGTCCCGGGCCTCCCTCACCTCGAGGGGGCACTTCCGGTCCAGGCTCTCGGCCAGCGAGGCCGTGAACATCGGGGGCATGTGTTGGACCACCAGGACCGGCGCCCGAAACCCTTTGGGGATCCCGGGCAAGAGCCGGGCCAGGGCGTTCGGGCCGCCGGTGGACACCCCGATGGCCACCACGTCGGCTCCCTCCCAACGGGCGGGGGCCCGCACCGGCGCCACCCGGGGCGGCACCCGTTTCGCCGGCCGGCGGACGGCCCGCGCCCGCAGGGCCCGACGGGCCCGGAACGCCTCGATCCGGCGCTTCAGCTCCTGGACGAGCACCGCCCGGTTGACCTTGGCCGAGGCCTCCTGGGGCTTGGGAACGAAGTCGAAGGCCCCCAGCTCCAGGGCCTGCATGGTTAAGGCGCCGCCCCTCTGGGTCAGGGTGCTCACCATGATCGCCGCCGTGTCCGGGCAGGTCTCGGGCAGCCGCCGCAGCACCTCGAGCCCGTCCATGACCGGCATCTCCAGGTCCAGGGTCATGAGATCGGGCCGCAGGTTCTGGGCCTTGGCCAGGGCGATCTTTCCGTTGGCCGCGGTGCCCACCACCTCGACCCCCGGGATCGACTCCAGGGCCTCGGTCACCAGCTTGCGGTAGACGATGGTGTCGTCCACCACGAGGACCCGGATCGGCGGCTGGGTCGGGATCACGTCTCCTCTCCCAGCACGGCGTCCACGTCCAGGATGCCCACCAGGGCACCGTCGGTGCGCAACACGCCCTGGAACGCCGTGCCCCGGATGCCCCCCAGGTTGGCCGGGGCGGGCGCCACCGTCTCGAGGTCCACGTCCACCACGTCCGCAATCCGGTCGACCAGCAGCCCCACCGGCTCCCCCTGGGACTGGACGATCACGTTGCGGGTCTCGTCCGTGAACCGGGTGCTCCCGAGCCCCAGCTTGGCCGCCAGGTCCACCACGGTGACCACCCGCCCCCGCAGGTTCATCACCCCGAGAACGTAGGGGGGCGACAACGGCACGGGTGTGGCATCCACCTGCCGGTTGATCTCCTGCACGCAGCGGATGTCCACGCCGCACAGGGCCTCACCGATCCAGAAGGTGCACACCTGATCCGGTGCTTTCTTTTCCTGTTCCGCCATCGAACTGGCCTCCTTGAGCAGAGCGTCACACCTTGAACCGGGCCATCAGCGCCTGGAGATCGCCGGCCAGGCGGCTCAGGTCCTCGGCCGCGGCCTGGACCTGGCTGGTGGAGTTCGACATTTCGCTGGCCGCCTGGTTCACGTCGGCGATCTCCCGGGCGACGTCCCGGCTCACCTCGGCGGTCTGCGCCACGTTCGTGTTCACCTCTTCCACGCCCTGGGCCGCCTGGGTCACGTTGTCCGCGATCTCCCGGGCCGTGGACGACTGCTCCTCCACCGCGGCCGCGATCGTCGTCACGATCTCGTTCACCTCCTCGATCACCCGGGTGATCTCCCCGATCTCGGTCACCGTGGCCGACGTGGACCCCTGGATCCCCTCGACCCGCTCCCGGATCTCGCCGGTGGCCTCCGCGGTCTGCCGGGCCAGCTCCTTGATCTCGTTGGCCACCACCGCGAACCCCTTTCCGGCCTCGCCCGCCCGGGCCGCCTCGATCGTGGCGTTCAGGGCCAGCAGCTTGGTCTGCTCGCTGATCTCGTTGATCGTCTCGGTGACCTTGCCGATCAGCTGGGCCGCCTTGCCCAGCTCCCCGACCCGCTCGGAAGCGCTCCGGGCCACGGTGACCGCCTGAGCGGTGACGGTGCTCGCCTTCTCCGTGTTCTGGGCGATCTCGCGGATCGTGGAGGTCATCTGCTCCACCGCAGTGGAGATCACCCCCAGGTTGGTGGTGGCCTGCTCCATGGCCGCCGCCACGTTGGCCATGTTCGAGCTCATCTCCTCGGCCGCGGCCGCCACCGTGTTGGACCGGCCGAACATCTCGTCCGCCCCCTGGGACATCTGGGCCGCCAGCTCGCTCATCCCCTGGGACGAACGGCCCAGCACCTCGGCGCTCTCCTTCACCTCACGGATCATCTGCTGCATGCTCTCCATGAACCGGTTCACCGATCCGGCCATGGTGTTCAGCTCGTCCTTACCGTTCACCGCGAGGCGTTTGGTGAGGTCCCCTTCACCGGTGGCGATGTCGTCCAACACGGCCCCCATGCGTCGAATGGGGCTTGCCAGCCACCTGGCCATCCAGGCGCCCGTGCCCAGGGCCGCCACCATGGCGAGCACCGCGAGGAGCAGCGACGTACGCCTCGTCTTCTCCGAGACCGAGATCGCCTCCTCCGAGTGCTCCTTCAGCTTTCGCTCCGCAAAGGCCGCCAGCCGATCCAGCTCCTGCCCGAGCCGGTGCGTGGCATCCTTGTAGCGGGCCATCAGACGGTTCGCCTCCTGAGGGGAGATCTCCCCCTTCATGGCTTCGGCGGCCACGCTCTTGGCGCCCTTCGCATAGGCCGACAGGTTGTCCCTCAGCGTCGCGATGAGCTGTCGCTGTTCCCCTGTGAAACCGAGCGCCGGGTGAGCGGCGTGCTCCTCCAACTCCCCGAGCAGCCGGCTCAGCAAGTCCAGGTTCGCCTCGAACTTTTTCAGGTATTTCTCCTGTTTCTCACGGGTTCCGATGTTCAACAACAGATCCTTCTCGTAGCGCCGCAGCATGAGGTTGCTCCGCGCCGCTTTGCCCGCATCGATGGCGAACTCGGCCACCAACGCGCCCTCCACCGAGTCATTCTTTGCCGTTGTCATGCCGGACAGGCACACGAAGAGGGGGACAGCCAGCAAGACGATGACCAGACCGAAGGTCAGAAGGAACTTCCCCGCAACCGGGATGTCTCTCCATTTCATCGCGAACCTCACCTTTCCGTCCGGTCCCCGGCCAGGGCGCCGAACGACCGTGGGAGCGCGGTAGGAGCCGCGGCCGGGCCGTTCCGGTGCCCTGGCCGCAGCCCCCGCCGAATCAGAACCCAGTGGCATCACACTTTGAACCTGGCCATGCGTTCCTGCAGATCGTCGGCCCCCCGGCTCAGGTCCTCGGCCGCGGCCTGGACCTGACTGGTGGAGTTCGACATCTCGCTGGCCGCCTGGCTCACGTCGGCGATCTCCCGGGCGATGTCCCGGCTCACCTCGGCGGTCTGCGCCACGTTCGTGTTCACCTCTTCCACGCCCTGGGCCGCCTGGGTCACGTTGTCCGCGATCTCCCGGGCCGTGGACGACTGCTCCTCCACCGCGGCCGCGATCGTCGTCACGATCTCGTTCACCTCCTCGATCACCCGGGTGATCTCCCCGATCTCGGTCACCGTGGCCGACGTGGACCCCTGGATCCCCTCGACCCGCTCCCGGATCTCGCCGGTGGCCTCCGCGGTCTGCCGGGCCAGCTCCTTGATCTCGTTGGCCACCACCGCGAACCCCTTTCCGGCCTCGCCCGCCCGGGCCGCCTCGATCGTGGCGTTCAGGGCCAGCAGCTTGGTCTGCTCGCTGATCTCGTTGATCGTCTCGGTGACCTTGCCGATCAGCCGCGCCGCCTCCCCCAGCTCCCCGACCCGCTCGGAAGCGCTCCGGGACACCGTGACCGCCTGAGCGGTGACGGTGCTCGCCTTCTCCGTGTTCTGGGCGATCTCGCGGATCGTGGAGGTCATCTGCTCCACCGCGGTGGAGATCACCCCCAGGTTGGTGGTGGCCTGCTCCATGGCCGCCGCCACGTTGGCCATGTTCGAGCTCATCTCCTCGGCCGCGGCCGCCACCGTGTTGGACCGGCCGAACATCTCGTCCGCCCCCTGGGACATGTGGCTCGCAAGCTCGGTGAGGCCCTTTGACGACCGGCCCACCTCCTCGGCGTTCTCCTTCACCTCGCGGATCATCTCCTGCATTTTGCCCACGAAGGTGTTGAACCACCGGGACATCTCCCCGAGTTCATCCTGGCTCTGTATCTCGATGCGCTTCGTGAGATCCCCTTCGCCCTCGGCCACGTCCTTGAGCATGGCCGTGGTGTTCCGGATGGGCTGCGAGAACCTCCGGGCCAGCACGAAGGTCAGCACGCCCGCGATCAGGGTCACCAAGGCGATGGCCCCCACCTGGGTCCAGATCGACCTATGGACCCGGTCCTCGATCCGCCGGCCGACCGCGGCCACCTCTGCCTCCACGTCGTCCACGTACACGCCGGTGCCGATGACCCATCCCCAGGGCTTGAACAACTTCACGTACGACAGTTTCTGAACCGGCTCGTCACTCCCCGGCTTGGGCCAGTAGTAGGGAACATACCCTTCCCCGTTCTCGCGGCACACCCGGACGAACTCCCGGAAAATGTACGTTCCCTTTTTGTCCTGGAGACCGGACAGATCCTTTCCGTTCAACGACGGCTTGATGGGGTGCATCAGCACCACCGAGTTCATGTCGTTGACCCAGAAGTAGTCGCTGCCGTCCTTGCCGTAGCGCATGTCCGCGATGACGCGAAGAACGTCCTGCTGGATCTCTTCCTCGGCCGCCTCCAGGTACACGCCGGTGCCGATGATCCAGCCCCAGGGTTTGAACAGCTTCACGTACGAGAGCTTGGGCACCGGCTGGTCGCTGCCCGGCTTGGGCCACATGTAGTCCACGAACCCGGCGCCTTCGGGAGAGGACTGGCACGCCTTCACGAACTCCACGAACAGCTTCTTGCCGTTCACGTCCTGCAGGTCCGAGAGGTTCTTGCCGTCGAGCTGGGGCTTGATCGGGTGCATGATCATCATGTAGTTGACGTCGTTGATCCAAAAGTACCCCGACTTCCCGTACCGAAGCCCCTTGACCACCTCCTTGGCCTTCTCCTTCTTCTGGGTCTCGTCCAGGTTCGGGTCGTTGTACACGGACTCGATGGCCGTGTAGGCCGTATCCACAAGCTCCTGGAGCCGGTCCCGGTACAGCTCGGCGATCTTCTTCGGGTCCCTGGCGTCCTGGTAGGCCTGGCGGACCACCGCCTCCACCCCCCGAACCAGGTCCTTGAGCTTCTCCTTCTTCGCCTCCATCATTCGCGCCCGGACCTCCCGGATCTCGGTCTGGCCGCTCTCCCGGAGGGCCATGGAGCTGGTGATCGCCGTGATGGCCCCCAACGCCACCACCCCCGCGACCGCCAGCACCGTCATTTTTCCTGCGATGTTCATGTCGATTCTCCTGGTTGTGTCGTTTCCGTAAACCCGGACCTATACCTGGAATCGGGCCACCAGCCTCGAAAGGCTCCGGGCCGTCTCCACCAGCTGCTCCATCTGCTCCCGCACGCCGTCGGCCTCGCGGCTGGCCCGTTCCACGGCCTCGGCCACGCCGGACAGATCCCGGGACACCTGCCGCGATCGGTCCGTGACCCCGGTCACCTGCCGGGCCGAGGCGTCCAGCTCGCCCGCCGCCTCGCCCACTCCGTCGGCGATGTGCTTCGTGGTCACCGACTGCTCTTCGACGGCCGCCGCGATGCCGGCCACCACCTCCTCCACCTGGGCGATGCCCTGGGCCACGGACTCGATGTCCGCGCTGGTGGCCTGGGTGGATCCCACGATGGCCTCGATGCGCTCCCGGATCTGCTCGGTGGCCTCGGCGGTCTGCCGGGCCAGCTCCTTGATCTCGTTGGCGACCACCGCGAACCCCTTGCCCGACTCCCCGGCCCGGGCCGCCTCGATGGTGGCGTTCAGGGCGAGCAGCCGGGTCTGCTCGCTGATCTCGTTGATCGTCTGGGTGACCGAGGCGATCCGGTCGGCCGCTTTGGTGAGGTTCGCCACGCGCTCCGTGGCCTGCCGGGCCTGGGTCACCGCCCCGGTGGTGGTCTGCCGGGCCGTCTCGGTGCTCTTGGCGATCTCTCCGATGGTGTCGGCCATCTGGCGGGTGGCATCGGCCACGTCGGCAAGGGTGGAGTTCGCCGAGTTGACCCGTCCGTCCACCTCCTCCAGGGAGTCGGCCAGCTCTCCCGTGCCCCCTGCCATGGCCCCCGTCTCCCGGGCCGACCGCCCCACCGCGTCTGCGATCTGGCCCACGGCGCCCGAGGTCCCTTCGGACACCTGGGCCACCCGTTGCGAGGCGGTCTTCACCCCCTCGACCACGACCCGGACCTTGTCGAGGAACAGGTTGAACCAGTGGGCCATGCGGTCGAACTCGTCCACCTCGTAGGAGCGGGCCTTGGCGTACACGGGGCACTCCCGGCAGTCGGAGACCTTTCCGTCCAACACCTCCCGGCACCGCACGTTCTCTTCAAGGGGCTGCATGGTGCCCGAGTGGCTCCAGCAGGGGTCGTCCACCCCGTACGAGGGGCAGTCCTCGGCACCGCAGTTCCACACCTCGGAGCACACCGGAACCCGGTAGGGCAGCCGGCGGGTGAGGTCGCCCTCGCCCTGGGCCATGTCCTTCAAGATGTCCACGGTGCGGTTCAAGGCCCGGGTGGTCGCCGTACCGAGCCAAAGCAGTACGCCCAGGAGCACCGCCCCGACCACGACCGAGCCGCCCGCGGTGCTCATGCGGGTGCGCCGGGCCGACGCCTCGGCCTCGGCCCGGGCCGTCGTGACCAGGCTCGCCACGGCTTCCTTGGCATCGCGGGCCCGGCCCTTCACCTCCTCCAGGGACCGGCCGATCGCTTCCTCGGCCCGCCACACCGCCACCGCCTCGTCCGCCATGCGGGTGAAGGCCTCCCGGTACCGCTCCACCGTCTCACCCAGCGTCTCGGAGGCGTTGCCCTTGTAGTCCTCCATTTTCTGGTCCCGGAGCTTGGAGACCAGCACGTCGAGGTCCTCGCCGAACTTCTGGATGAGCCCGGGGTCACGGTGCAGGAAGAGGTTCTTGGCGTCCTCCCGGCACGGCACCAACGCCTCGCGGAGGTACGAGAACCACCGGACCTTCTCGGCCAGCTCCTCCTCCACGGCCGCGAACTCCTTGCGGGTGCCCTCCTCCGGGCCGAACCCCAGCTGCTCCATTCCGTCGGCCCACCCGCTCAGGTCACCGGCCAACCGTCCCACGGCCTGGGACAGACCCGACAGGGCCGAGGCCAACGGGCCGGCGGCGCCCTGGGCCACCGAGTCCAGGTCCGCCCGGACCCCGTCCCGCACCTCGGCCACGTTCGACCGGAAGGCTTCGATCTTGTCGGAGGTCATGTGGGTGACCTCCGAGGCGATCCGCAGGGCCGCGATCTCGGCGTCCGCCACCGCCCGGAGGGCCTCGGTGGCCCCCCCCACCTGGCGTACCCGGGCCCCCACCGCCGTGAGCCCCACCGATGCCGCCACCGTGATCCCCGCCATGCCCACCACGGCCACCCCCACCGACACCCACACCTTTTGGCGAAACGACAGGCGCCACCTCATGCGTATTCCTCCGTGCGCAGAATGCGGGCCACGCTGGCCAGGAGCTCGTCCCGGTCCAGCTTCACCTGGTAGTCGGTCACCCCAGCCTCCCGGCCCCTGGCGATGTCCTCGTCCTCCGCCAACGTGGTTAGCGCGACCACCGGCAGGTGCCGGAACCGCTCGTCGGCCCGGATCTTGCGGGTCAGGGCCAGTCCGTCCATGTTGGGCATCTCGATGTCGGTGACCACGGCATCGATCCTCTCCCCTTCCCGGCACAGGATGTCCCACGCCTCCTGGCCGTCCTCCGCCTCGAGCACCGCGTAGCCGGCCTCACGGAAGAACCCGGCCACCTGCCCCCGGAAAAAGGCCGAGTCCTCCGCCACGAGCAGGGTGGCCCCTTCCCGGGCGTCGGTCTCCTCGGCCTCGTACGCCTGGAACCAGTCCGGGTAGGAACGGCGGGCCACGTCCACCACGTCCACCACCAAAACCGTCTCGCCTTCGATCACCGTGGATCCCGCGATGCCCGCCTGGACCAGGGTCTCCCGGTCCACCTCGATGCGCCCCTGGTACGCGTCCACCGGGCCGGTGGCCAGCAGGCCCGCCGATCGGCCCGGCAGCCGCACCACGAGCACCACCGGCTCGGCGTCCTCGTCGGGCACCCCCACCTGGGCCACGTCGTCCAGGGCCAGCAGGGGCAGGATGCCCCCCTTGTACTGCAGGACCCGGCGTCCTCCGACCGTGGCGATATCGTCGCGCTTCACCCGCTCGATCCGCTGCACCACGTCCAGGGGCAGGGCGAAACGCTCGGTCGGGGCGTAGCGGAACAGGAGCAGGTGCTCCTCGCCCACCGCGCCACGCCGGGCCTGCTGTTTCACCTCAGCGGCCCGGGCCGATCCCTCCACGCTGGTGAGCTGGGCGAGGCGGGCCACCCCCGGCACGTCCAGGATCAGGGCCACCCGCCCGCTTCCCATGATGGTGGCGCCTGCGTAACACCCGCACCCCTTCAGGTGTCGGCCGAGCGGCTTCACCACGATCTCCTCTGCGTCCAGGAGCTCGTCCACGACCAGGCCGTATTGGAACGCGCCGGCGTTGGCCACCACGATGTTCACCGCGCTGGCGGTCCGGCGATCGGGCCCCCCGCGCCGGTCCTCGTGTTGGGACGCCGCCTCGTCCGGGTCCGTCCCCGGATCGTCCAGCGAGAGACGTCTCCCCCTGCGGTCGGCCAGGGACCGCCGCCGGTCCTCCCGTTCCTCGCCCGTGGCCGGATCGCGGTACTTGGGAGACAACCCGAGCACGTCCGCCAACCGCACCAGGGGAAGCAGCCGGTCCCGCAGCCGCACCACCTCGGCGTCCCCCACGATCTCGATGCGCTCCTTCACCTGCGACGCCGGGATACGCAGGAGCTCGTCCATGTTGACCTGGGGGATCGCGAAGGCCTGGCCCCCGGCGGCCACGATCTGGCTGGGGATGATAGCCAGGGTCAGGGGCAGCTTGATCCGAACCGTGGTCCCCCGGCCCGGCGCCGAGTCGATGTCCACCACCCCCCCCAACTTGTCCAGGTTGGTCTTCACCACGTCCATGCCCACCCCCCGGCCGGACACGTCCGTGACCTGCTCGGCCGTGGAGAAGCCGGGCAGAAAGATCAGCCCCACCTTCTCCTTCTCGGACATGGCCCGGGCCTGCTCCGCTCCCACCAGGCCCTTCTCGATCGCCTTGGCGACGATCTTCTCGGCGTCGATCCCCCGGCCGTCGTCCGAGATCTCGATGTTCACGTGGCCGGCCTCGTGGAACGCTCGCAGGGAGACCCGGCCCTTGGCCGGCTTTCCGGCGGCCAGCCGCTCGCTGGGGGTCTCCAGCCCGTGATCCACCGCGTTTCGCACCAGGTGGGTCAGGGGGTCGTTCAGGCCCTCGATGATGGTTTTGTCCAGCTCGACCTCGTTGCCCTCGACCTCCAGCTCGACCTCTTTGCCCAGCTTCCGGGCCAGATCGCGCACCACCCGGGGGAACTTGCCGAAGATCTTGCCCACCGGCTGCATCCGGGTGAGCATGATCGTCTCCTGGAGCTCGGAGGTGATCAGGTCGATGCGCTGGGCGATCCGGTCCACGCCGGCGGCGCCGGTGGTGACGGCCTGCAGGAGCTGGTTGCGGCTCAACACCAGCTCGCCGGCCAGGGTCATCAGGTTCTCCAGCAGGCTCACGTGAACGCGGATGCTGGTCTCGGCCGGTCTGCCGTGGTCCTTGGAACGCGCGGTTTCCCCCTGGGGCGCTGGCTTCGGGTCCGGGTGGGAGGGGCCGGGGTCCTGGGGAGCTGCCGGTGCCGGATCGGGCGCGGCCGCGGGGGTGGCCACGAGGGTGGTGGGCTCCTTCTCGGGCGCCACCGGCTCGGGCGGGGCGTCCTGGAGGTTCGCCTCCCCCAGCACGTGGATCCGTTCCTCGGGCAGGTCGAACACGCCCGAGGCGATGTCGGTCCCCACGATGGTGGCATAGAGCACCAGGAACGGGAGCGCCCGGGGTAGGGCCTCCGAGTCCAGCCCGCCCACGACCCCCAGGTCCACCTTGGCGTCGAGGATGACGCCCCCGTCCTCCAGCTCCTGGAGCACCGTGAGAGGGGAGCGCCCCTGGCGCTGCACGTCGTGGATCAGGTCGTACTCGAACACGTAGAGGTTTTTCCCACCCTTGGTCGCCTGCTCCAGCTCGAACCGGCTCACGGTGAACACCGGGCCGCGGCCGTCGAGCACCACCTGCACCCGCTCGGACACCGTGGGCTTGCGCTCCTCGGGCACATTGGCCGTGGTCAACCCCTCCAGGGCCACCACCAGCTCCGACACGTCCGCGTCCCGCCCCCCGTCCACGTCCTGCAGCAGATCCCTGAGGCGGTCGAACCCCTGGAGGAGCAGGTTGATCACGTCGGGGTTGGGGACCAGCTCCTTGCTCCGGAACAGGCCCAGCACGTTCTCCAGCTTGTGGGCCAGCTGGTTGATGGCCGTGAGCCCCAGGAACCCGGCACCGCCCTTGATGGAGTGGGCCGCCCGGAACACCTTGTTCACCAGCTCCTCGTCGGCGCCGGCACCGGCCTGCTCGATGGCCAGCAGGTCGGACTCGATGTCCTCCAGGTGGTCCAGGGACTCCTCCACGTACATCTGCAAGGTTTCGTCGTCGAGGATCGTCATCGTTCGCTCCCGATGTTGGTGGAATCCCTCAACCGGAGCCGTCCGGCCCCGGCTCCAGCGCCAGGTGTCGATCGAGCCGCATCGATCTCAGGAGCCGAGCCACCTCCGGGCTCGTCCCCACGACCCTCACCCGCCCCCCCTTGGGGGTGACCGTGTTGTGGGTGGCGATCAGCAGCCCGATCCCGAGGGAGTCGATCTGGTCGATCCCCGCCAGGTCGAACACCACCTCCACCGCCCCGGCCCGCACGGCCTCGAGCAGGCGGGGCTTCAGGTCCTCGGCCACCGAGGCCACCAGCCCCGGCTCCGGCCGCACCCGCACCGCGTTCTCCCTTTGCTCGATCACGCTCATTCCCTCACCTCCGTCGCCAGGTCCGCCGGTTCGGGCCGGCAGACGATCCGGATCTCGTTTCCCCGCCCGATGAACTCCACCTCGTCCCCGTAGAGTCGAATCAGGGCGATCCCCCGGCCCTCGGATGCGGTCGGGACCGGCACCCTTTCCAGATGGGGTCTCCAGTCGAAGCCAGGTCCGTCGTCCGCCACCCGGGCCTCCCACCGCTGCGGGCCCACGGTGACCTCCACATCCACCCCCGATCCTCCCCCCCGCTTGCAGCCGTGGCGCACGGCGTTCACCAAAGCCTCCCGCAGCGCCAACCGGAACCCGAAGCTGGCCCTCCGGCATGCTTCCGGTGGCAACAAGGCCCCCACCGCCTCCACGACCCGGTCCACGGCCCGGTAGTCGGGGTCGATGCGCACCCGGAACCGGCGGGTCCCCCCCGGATCGGTCATGCCTACACCTCCACTCCCAACAGCACGATGTCGTCCGTCTGGCCCTCCCCCTCCCCCACCAGCCGCGACGCGATCTCGGCCACGGCCAGCTCCACCGGGTAAGACCGGACCTCCTCGGCCACGGATTCGAGGATGCCGGCCACCCTCTGGCGCTCGCCCACGGACCGGGCCACCGCCTCCACGAGCCCGTCGCTGAAGGCGTAGAGCCGCGACCCGGGGGGGGCCGGTACCCGGAGCTCCGGGGTATCGATCCGGGGGTACACCCCCAATACGTCGCCCCGGGCCTCGAGGAACCGGGGCGACCCGTTCAGCGGGACCCACAGGGGAGAGGGATGCCCTGCGGAGGCCAGGGTGAGGAGACCCCGCACCACGTCCACCCGGGCAAACAGGGCGGTCACGTACCGCCCGTCCCCCAAGACCGGCCGCAGCCCCTCGTTCAGGAGCCCCAGAACCGCGGCGGGGTGGGGGTCGCGAGCCACGGCCAGGGCCGTGATGCTCTTCAGCGCGCCGGTCACGTACGAGGCCCCCAGGTCATGGCCCACGGTGTCCGCCACCAGCACACCGAACGACCCGTGGGCCAACGGGACCACGTCGTAGAAGTCGCCGCCGGCCTCGAGGGCGGGCGCGTACACCGCGCCGAACCGCACCCCGGGCACCTCGCCGGGGCGGGGAAGGAGTCGCCGTTGGGCCGCCGTGAGGGAACCGGTCTTGCGGGTCTCACGCCTTCGGTGGGCCGACCACCTGCGGCGATAGGCCACGTGAAGGCGGATCCGGTCCGCCAGGGCGTCCAGGTCCGGGTCGGCCGGCACCGCGTCGTCCATGCCGTCGGCCCGGCAGCCCAGGCACACCCACGCCGCTCCGTCCACGTCCTCCGGAGGGTCCGGCAGGGGGGCGGAGGTGAGAACCACCTCCACCCCTTCGGACTCCACGAGGTACCGGGCCTCTTCCGGCGCAGCCGTGAGCACCGCGAACCCCCGGGAGGCCAGCTCGCGCCGGATCCGATCCCGGACCCCGGCGTCCGGATGGGCCACGAGCACCGTTGCCTCCATAGGAGAATCGCTGACCACCGGTCCTTCCCCGCTCTCTTCCCCCGGCAAAAAAGAAGGGCCTCGTCCCCTTCCACGGCCCTTTCGCGGCATGCCCCCTCTTGCAACAAACATCGGATCGGCGCAGGGGGGGAAAACTTGAGCCCCCTGCGCAAAAAAAGAAAACTCTCACAAAACAATTGCACCTCTCGGCCCGGGAGGTCCGCATCACGCCGAAGAAAATGGGCCGGGGACGAACCCGGCCCTGCCAGAAAAGACGCCAAAAACATGACAATCGAAGCCGAATCTTAAGGGAGGCCCCCACGCCGCGGTCGAGAGCAGGGGAGGGCCCGCGGAGGCCCCGACATATACAAACATTGTTTTGCCCCACTCTTTTCCAATGAAACCTGCCACATCGCCGTTCCCCGAGGGGAAAGAGGCCCGGCCAAGGGTCCGGGAGCCGAGAGTCCGGTCCGCCTCATACCAAGTTGCATCCAAAGCCGGCGACTTGGGGGCCGTTGGCCCGGAGCGCTACGGCAACCTGGTATCAGGTGCTGAACCGGTTCGTGAGGTGCCGCAGCTCGTCGGCCTTCTTCGCCACGGTGTCGGCCGTGCGGGCGATCTCCTCGCCGGCACGGGTGTTCTCTCCCACCCCCTGAGCGATCTGGTCCAGGTTCATGGCCAGGTGCTGGATCGTGGCCGTCAGCTCCTCGGTGGCCGCCGCGATCTGCTCCACCTGGGCGGCCGCTCCGCTCACCTCACTTTCCACCTCGGCCATGGCACCGGCCGCCCTCCGCCCCAGATCCCTCCCCTGGGCCACCGCCGACACGCCCTCTTCCATCGCATCCACCGCCCGGCGGGCCTCGGCCTGGATCCCTTCGACGGTCCGGGCGATCTGCTGAGTGGCCTTCACGGTGTCCGCCGCGAGCTTGCGCACCTCGTCCGCCACCACGGCGAAACCGCGACCGTGCTCGCCCGCCCGCGCTGCCTCGATGGTGGCGTTCAGGGCCAGGAGCTTCGTCTGGTCGGCGATCTCCTTGATCGTCCGGACGACCACGTCCACCTTCTCGGCCTCGGCGCCGAGCCCTTCCACCACCCGCCCGGCTCCGGCCACCACCTCCGCGATCCGTTCGAGGGACTCCCCGGTCTCCCGCACCATCCGACCCGCCTCCGCAGCCCTGCCCCGCGCCCGGTCCGCGGCCTGGGCCACACCTGCCGCGTTCTGGCTCACCTCCTGCACCGTGGCTCCCATCTCCTCGCCGCTCGCGGCCAGCACCTGGGTCTGCTGCGACACCTCCTCGGTGCTCGCCGCGATCTGGGTGGTGGTGGCCGACAGCTCCTCGCTCACCGCGGCCATCTCCCCGGCCGACTCCTTCACCTGCTCCACCATGTAGCGGATCTTGTTGGTGAAGATGTTCACCCAGTTGGCCAGTTGGTCGAACTCGTCCTGCTCGGCCGCCTGAAACACCTCGCAGGTGGCACAGTCGGTGACCTTGCCGGAGAGCACCGACGGGCACTGGATCTTTTCCGGGATGAGCTGCATGGACCCCACGTGGCTCCAGCAGGCCTCCTGTCTGCCGAAGCAGACGCACTCGTCGTGACCGCAGTCCTTGACCCCGGCGCAGTCCACGTATCGCAGGGGGATGCTCTTCGTGAGGTCGCCGTCACCTTCCGCCATCTCCTTCAGGCTCTTCACGAAACCCCGCATGCGGCGGGTCACGAACCGGTCCTGGAGGAACCAGGTACCGAGAGTGGCGGCCAAAAGCCCTACGAGACCCGCCCCGACCCCGGTCCACACGCTCGCCCGACGGGCCGAGGTCACGAAGTCTCGGGTCTCCTCCTCCGTCCGAGCCGTGGCGGCCAGCGCGTACCGGACGTACAGGATGCCGGCGAGCGTTCCCGGTGCCGCCCCCCCGTGGCACTCTGCACACTCCTGCCGGAACCGATGGGCCCGCGCCACGATGACTTCGTCGCCCCGGGGCACCACCACCGGATCCTTCGACCCCACCGCCTGCCGGACCGCGTCCGGGTCGAACCGCACGCCCGCCGAGGCACCCCCGCTCGCATAGACAACCGTGCCGTCCGGGTCCGTCAGCCCGATCTCGATCAGCCCCTCCACGCTTCCCAGGTCCGTGAGAAGCTCCTGAAACCCCGCCATCTCCCCCTTCTCCAGCGACCCTTTCGTGCCGATCTCCAGGCTCGAGAACACGGTGCGGGCCTGGCCGATCGCCGACGAGCGCAGCGTTTCGATGCTGCGCTCCCCCAGCTCCTCCAGCGCCGCAGTGGAGCGGGCGGTGGAGATCCAGGTGCTGCCCCCGAACGCCAGCAGGAGAACCCCCACCAGAAAACCGCAGACCTTCCCTTGGATTCCGACGCGCATGGCACACTCCTTTCCAGCAACTTCGGTCGACGGTCGTTGGTCGTCGGTGCTCCGTGCCTGCGCGGCGAATCTCAATGCCCGGCTTCGCGCGCGGCCGGAAGCAGGCCCCATGGCTCCGCCACCAACAATGGCTCCGGGCCCACGCAAGTTACCCTTTCCCGTTGCCCGGCCCCGCAGGGGCCTGGCTGGACTTCCAAAGAACGGAGGATGGGAACCGATGGACGGTGAAACCAGGGAGAACCGAGGGAGGGAACCCACAGAGGAATTTCCAGAACAGACCTCTCTCCGGCTTGGGGGCTCGGATGGCCCAATTCCTGCGAACCTTCCGGGTTATTATCGGAGGGGAAGATTTCGGACTTTAGAACTCTTTAAAAAAATTTTCCGAGCGGCAGGCGGGTGGAGGGATGGTGGGGGGGGATCCCCGGCGGAGGGGCCCTTTCCTCTCAGGTGGCGACACCCCAAGCCTTCGCCAGGGTCGCCACCCAGGGCGGGCAGGCCCCCCTTTCCAAGAACCCCTCCCAGGTCGGATACCCCCCGCGCACCACGTACTCGAGGAGCGCCCGGAACTGGGTGGTGGAGAACTCGTACGGGCCGATGGTTGCCAGGTCCCGAGCGGGAGTCCATGTGATCGGGATCGTCACCCTGCGGGCCCACCGTGCCAGCACCCGCTCCACCTCGGGCCGGGTCCGGTGGCCCTCGAGCCTCTGACGAAAGGCGGCCTGGTCCTTTGGGAACGGCCACCTGCGGTACACCTCGCCCAAGTACCCCTCGAACCGCTCTCCCCGGATCGCCCCCACCAGGTCCCCGATCGCCCGACGGGAGGCGAACCGGTATCCGCGCAGGTCGGCCCTCCCGCCCGAGGTTGGGGGGATCTCCGCGAGGGTCCCGCAGAAGTCCGTACAAAAGAAGCTCAGGTCTTCGAGCAGCAGGCTGTCGGTCTCGATGTTGTAGAAACCGAACACGATCGTGCCGTGGGATCGGGATGGAAACGCAAGCGGCATCGTCAGATCCCCCTTCCGCGCTCCAGGGCTGCCGCCGGAACGGCGGCTCCGGTCGCCTCTTCCACCCACTCGGCCCCTTGTCGCCGGAACGGCAGGAGCACCAGGCCCGCCCGGCGCACCCGCAGGCGTGCGGTGAGCACGGCCCGGCGCTTCCGGTACTGGGTTCCGGCCAGCTCGGCCAGCACCGGTTTGAGGCTCTGGGCGGCTTCGCCGAGGGGCAGCCGGGCCGGCTCCACCTCGACCGCGGCCGGCGGGAGGCGGTCGAGCCCGCCAGCCGGCAGGTCGGCGAGCGTCAGGTTCCGGCCGATCCGCAGGAACAACCGGGGGTGGGCCTTGAACGCCGGGATCCGCACCACCGCCGGCCGGCCCTCGTCGCCGTCGGAGGGCCTCCAGTACGGAACCGCCCACCGCACCAGGCCGGCCCGGCTCCGGAACGGCAACCCCCTCGCCGAGATCTCCAACTCCCAGAACGGCAGATACCGCGCCTCCGAGCTCCGGGCCGGCCGAACCGTGAACGGCAGCGGCGCGAGCCTCGCCCCCCGCGGCCACCACCCCCGGCCGCACCGGCCGCACCAGAACCCCACCGCGTGGGCCACCGTGGGCAGGTCGTCCCCGCACTCCGGGCACCGCAGGGCCAGGAACCGGTGCCTCCACTCCCGGGGCGGCTCGTCCAGCCCCTTGCGCAGACTAAGCGCCTCGGCTCGGCCGAGGAGGCCGGACGGTCCGTCCGGAAACAAGGCGGTCAGCCCCCAGTGCTCCCCCGCCCGCTCCAGGGCGAACGGCGCCCACAGCACCGCCGCCACCTCCCCCACCAGCCGCCGGACCGGGGCTGGCCCGGCCGAGAGCCCCTCCACCCGCGCCTCGGAGACGGCCACGGCGTCACCAAGGGAGAGGTCGGGCCACAGCACACGGCCCGCCTCCGGCACCCCCATGCGAAACGGAACCACCTGGGGTCGGATCCCCAGGCCGGACCCCTCTCTCACCCCCCGGCGGGCGTTCACGGTGGCGTCCAGGAGGATCCCCTCGGTGCTCCGCTCCCTCACCCGGTACCACAGGCCCCGAAACCGCCAGTAGGGGAACCACACGAGCCCGGGGGGAGGAGGATCCACGAGGGGCCAGTGGTAGACCAAGGGGCCCGCGGCCCGGACGTAGAGAGCCGTTCGGCAATACAGGCAGGGCACCACTGGATCGCCGACCCCTAGGACCACGGGGGCCGCGCACCGCGGGCAGGTGGTCTCGGCCCCGGGCCAGGGGCCTACTCCGTCAGACGGGTTCCGCATGCGTTGCAGAACACGGCCTCCGGCCGGTTCTCGGCGCCGCAGGCCCCGCAGGTCCGGCTGCGCGGCCGGGCGTCGGCCGGGGCGCCGCACGCGGGGCAGAACCGCGCCCGGGCCGTCAGGTTCTTGCCGCAACCGGCGCACCGGCGCGCCACCAAGAGCTGGTGACCGCAGTGGGGGCAGAACCGGGCGTCATCGCCCACCGGCAGGCCGCACTCCGGGCATGGGGCGGACCCGCTGGCCGGCGCCCTGTCGAGGGAACCCATGCCTGAGAGAAGCCCGGGCAGGATCATCCCCAGGCCCAGCCCCATGGCTCCTTCGGCCGGCCCGCCGGCGTCGGCCGCCCGCTCCAGCGCCTCGGCCACCTTGAGCTTCATGAGCTCGTCCAACCGGTCGCCCACCGCGCCCAGCCGGGTGCGGTCGTCGATGGCCCGCTGCACCTCGTCCGGCGGGGTGATGGCGTTGATGTACAGGGCGTCCAGGGCCAGCCCGTACCCGGCCAGATCCTGCGCCAGCCGTTCGTGAAGCCCCCGGGCCAGCTCCTCGTACCGGGTGGGCAGGTCCAGGAGCGAGCCCAGGTTCTCCCCCAGGTGGTCGTTCAACCGGGACACGATCACCTCGCCCAGGTACGCCTCCAGCGTGTCCACCGTGTAGGAAGCCTCGGTGCCCACCAGGGTGTTCACGAAAAGAACCGGCTGAACCACCCGCACGTTGCACATCCCGTGCGCCCGGAGCCGGACCAAGCCGAACTCCCGGTCCCGGAACGCCACGGGATCTCGGGTGCCCCACCTCAGGTTCGCGAACACCTTGAGGTTGACGAAGTACACCTCGGCCCGAAACGGGCTGGTGAACCCCCAGGGCAGGGCCAGGGCCTTGGTCAGCAGCGGGACGTTCTTGGTGATGAGGGTGTGGCGGCCCGGGCCCAGGGCATCACAGGCCACGCCGCCCGAAAAGAACACGGCCGCCTGGCTGTCGCGCACGATCACCTGGGCCCCCACCTTGAACTCACCGGATCCGCGCTCCGGGATCCGGTGGGCCACCTCCCGGCCGGAGGGGTCGAACCACTCGATGACCTCGAGGAACACCACGTTGTCCTTGCCCATGGCTGCCTTCCATGTAACTTCGTAACTTCGGTCGTCGGTCTACGGTCAACGGTCGTCGGTCTGGGGCCTCCGGCCCGCTAAGCGGCTGGACATCTGGACGGCCGGGCGGCTCTTGAGCCCCGACGCCAGGGCTTCGGGGGGCATGGGTTTCAGGGACCAGGATTCAGCGGGCCGAAGACAGGAAAAGACCACGGGCACGCTCCTGCATCCGACGTTGCAACCTGTCCTCTGAATTCTGTTTTCTGGTTCCTGAACCGCAGGCCCCATGCCCGCCGCCGACAACGGCCCGAACCAACGCACGTTACCCTTCTCCGTTGTAGGGTCCCCCAGGGCCAAAGGGGCTTCCCTGTAACCTCGGTCCACGGTCTTCGGTCTCCTGGCCCCCAGGGTGAGGGGCTCTCGCCAACCCGGCGGCGGGGGCCTGGTGGAGCGCCCGCCCATCTCACGGGCCGAGGCCCCTAAGATTTTCTCTAGTCTCTAGTTTCTAGTCTCCCAAAAAAGACAGCCCGGATCGGGCGATTCGATCCGGGCCGTGTCTGCCTCGCTCGCGGGGCTACCCCTCCTGTTGCGCCTTGCGCTTGGCCGCCCGGGCGGCCCGGGCCTCGACCAGCTTCTCCGCCAGCCCCAGCTCGGCAGCCATGCGTTTGCGCTGTTCCGAGTACTCCTGAGACACCAGCGGGGTGTTGGTGGGCAGCCCGAACTTGGTCAGGTAGGCCTTCGGATCGAGGCCGTGGGCGGTGTGGAGATGGCGCTTCAGGGTCTTCATCCCCTTGCCGCAGATCATGCAGTAGATCTTGTCCTTGCCGAAGGCCACGTCCGGCGGCACCACGGGCTGGGCCGGGGCCTCCTCGCCGGACTCCTCGGCTTCCTCGGCCACCTCCTCCTCGGCCACCTCCTCGCCGGCCAGGGTGGCCAGTTTCCGGTACACCTTGTCGATCTCCGCCAGCAGATCTTCCTGGCCCATTTCGTTCATGGATGCGTGGGAAGCGACGATGTCGGCAGTGAGCTGAAGCAACAAACGTTTGTCCATGGGGGGTCCTCCTAATGTGAGCGTTGCGAACGGCACGGGTTATATAACGGACCCACCCAACTTATGCAAGCCCTTCAGAAAAAAAATGTCGATACGCGCTCAAGACAGTCTTTCAAGACGGTGCGCGACCGCAGAACCTAGCTTGCCCCAGGCAGTTGGAGCGTGGTTCCCGTAGCTGAGATGCGCTGGTACACATTCGCGCAGGTTTTTCGGACACACACCTCCGCTCCGCACGACAACGGCGGTGCGAAGCAGCCACGGGCCGTTCGTGGTTCGTTGTTCGGTTGGGCAGCATCGGATCCATTCGCGCCGGATCCTCATCCGGAGGGGTCCAGGAAGGGGACGGGGGTACCCAGCCGGTAGGCTAGGGCCTGGGCCGTGGCCACCACCTCGCCGCTGTCCCGGGTCACCCGGATGTGGTAGGTGGCCGTGCGGCGGGTCAGGGCAACCTCCCTCGCCTCGGCCACCAGGCGCTCCCCGGGCCTGGCCGAGCTCACGTAGGTGACCGACAGGTTCAGGGCGAAGGCGGTGACCCCGTGGGAGTTGCAGGCGATCTGGAAGGCCTCGTCCAGCAGGCTGAACAGGGCTCCGCCGTGGACCGTGCCAAAGAGGTTGGTCATGTCCTCGCCGGGCACCATCTCCACCCGGCAGGCCCCGGGCTCCACCTCCAGGAGGCGCAGCCCCATCCGGTTGGCGTAGGACTCCCGCTCGGCCGCTTGGGCGATAGCCCGGCACGCGGCGGCTGCGTCCGGCCCCTTATGGCTCATGGTTCGATTCCTTTCCACAGATCCCTGAGGGCGTCCTTGCGGACCTTGCCGAGCTCGGTCCGGGGCAGCCGGGCCACGAAGGTCACGTCCCGGGGGCACTTGAACCGGGCCAGGCGGCGGGAGCACCACGCCCGGAGATCCTCTGTCGAGGCCTCCGCACCGGGCCGGAGCTCCACGAAGGCGTGGCCGGCCTCGCCCCACCGGGGATCCGGCACGCCGATCACGGCCGCGTCGGCCACGGCCGGGTGGGCACGAAGCACCGCCTCCACCTCGGCCGGGTACACGTTCTCCCCGCCCGAGATGAACATTTCCTTGGCCCGCCCTGCCAGGTACCAGTATCCGCCCTCGTCCACCCGGCCCAGATCCCCCGTGCGGAACCACCCCCGGGCGAAGGACCTCCTCGTGAGCTCCGGGTCGTTCCAGTACTCCAGCATGAGGGCGGGGCCCCGAACCCGGATCTCGCCCACCCCCGACCGGATGGGCCCCAGCCGCAGCTCGGCATGGCGCACCGGCCGGCCCACCGTGCCCGGCCGGTCCCGGAGATCGTCGGCCGAGGCCCACAGCACGATCGAGGTCTCGGTCTGGCCCAGGAGCTGGCGCACCTCCACCCCGGCCTCGAGGCACGAGGCGATCATCTCCGGCGGCACCGGCTCCCCACCCACCCCGCACACCCGAAGCCCCTGCAGGCACCCTACCCCGCCCGCGTCCAGGACCCGCCGGAGCACCGTGGGCACGGCCAGGAAGTGGGTGATCCGGTCCTCCGTGAGGGTGCGGGCCACCCGCTCGGCGTCGAACCGGGGATGCAGCACCACCGTGGCGCCGGCGTAGAGGGCCGGCACCACCTGGATGAACAGGGCGCCCGAGTGGAACAGCGGCAGCACCACCAGCATCCGATCCCCCACGCCGACCTCGAGGAACTCCTGGGCGTTCAGGGCGTTGAAGAACCCCTTTCGCACGGGGAGAAGCGCCCCCTTGGGCCGGCCCGTGGTGCCCGAGGTGTAAAGGAGCGCCTGGGGCGCGTCCGGCCCGCGGCCGGCGCAGGGGGCGGGCGCAGCATCTCCCGCCGGGGCCCCCTGGAGGAACGAGACCACCCGGCCGGACCGCTCCACCTCGGCGGCGAGCCGGTCGCGCAACCCCGGCTCCACCACCACACACCGGGGATCGGCGTCGCGGAGCCGGTACGCGGTCTCCTCGGGCGCCAGGCGGGCGTTCCAGGGGTTGAACACCGCCCCGAGCCGGCTGGCGGCCAGGAACAGGAACACCACGTGGGGATGATTCCGGTGCAGGCATGCCACCCGGTCCCCCGGCCCGACGCCCAGAGACCGAAGCCATCGGGAGGTCCGGTCCACCTCCTGTTCCAGCCGGGCCCAGGTCCACACCCGGCCCTCGAACTCGAGGCCGGGCTCCTCCGGCCGACGCGCCGCCCAGGTGGCCACCCACCGGTCGGGAGACATGGCCCGCGCCAGGTCGATCCCACCCCTTCTCACGCCCCCGCCTCCACGAGCTCCAGCAACCCGCCGGACACCGGGTCCTCCACGAACGCGATCCGGCCGTGGAGCCCCGGCCGGGGGAACCCCTGGAGCACGCCCACCCCGTCCCGCCCGAACGAGGCCAGGCAGCCGTCCAGGTCCTCGACCCGGACGGCCAGGTGATGGACCCCAGGCCTCGGCCGGATGGCACGGGGGTCGATCCCCTCCACCTCTCCGGCGAACCACAGCACCTCGACCCCGCCCCCCAGGTACACCCGGGCCTCGAGCCCGATCTCCGGGATCGAGCGGATCACCGGGGGACCGAGGAGCGCGTCGAAGGCGCAGGCCGCTGCTTCCAGGTCCTCCACCACGAACCCCACGTGGTCGAACCGGGCGGGGGGAGCCCCCGCCCGGTTCGACGCTGCCACCGCGCTCAGAGCGGGCTCTCCACGAGCTTGCCGTCGCGGATGCCCAGCCACCCGCTGATCGGAACGAACCGGCCGCCCTGCACCTCCACCATGAACCCCTGGTCCTGGGCCTGGTGGTCACCCGGGCCGAACGACACCGGCGGGATGATGCCGTTCTCCCAGTTCTGGATCGACTCCAGGGCCTGGATCAGCTTCTCCCGGGTCAGGTCCTTGCCGGCCCGCTTGAGCCCCTCGCAGAACAGCTTGGTGTAGAAGTAGCCGTACAGGTTGTAACGGTTGGGCTCGTGGCCCGGACGGTACTTCTTGAGGATCTTGCGGTACTCCTGCATGGCCGGGGAGTCGTCCCGCACCGGGTCGGGCCACAGGGACAGGCCCCAAACCCCCTCGCCCACGCCGCCCGACAGGATCAGGAACTTCTCGTCGGTGAGCGGCCCCGACGAGATCAGCTTGGTCTTCTTGAGCCCGATCTTGGCGGCCTCCTTGAGCACCTGGGCCCCGGGGCCCGGCACCAGGGCCAGCAGGCAGGCGTCCAGGCCGGCCTGGGCGATCTTGGCCACCTGGGGCGCCACGTCGGTGGCCCCGCGCTTCACGGACTCGGCCGCCGCGATCTTCAGCCCCTTGGCCTTAAGCTCCTTCTTCAGGGTGTTCAGGAAGAACTTCCCGTAGGCGTCGTCCTGGTAGATGATGCCGATCCGCTTGAACCCCTTCTTCTCGACCAGCCACCGGGTCACGATCTGGGTCTGGGTGTCGTAGTACGTGAACGAGGTGAACACGTACTTCTTGCCGTGGAGCCTCGAGCTTCCCTGGAACGGGAACATCAGGGGGACCTTCTTCTGCTCCAGGTACGGCACCACCGCCATCACCGGGGACGTGCCCTGGTTGATCAGAATGCAGAAGACCTGGTCCTGCTCCACCAGCCGCTTCATGTTGGCCACGGCGTCCTGGGGCTTGTACCCGTCGTCGTACCACTTCCACTCGATCTTGCGGCCGTGGATGCCGCCGCTTTGGTTCACGTACTCCAGGTACGCCTCGATGCCGGCGATCTCCTCGGTGCCCGGGAACACCAGGGGCCCCGAGAACGACTGGGACGTGCCGATCAGGATCCGGTCGGCCGTCACCCCCACCTCGGCCGCCGCCGGCGCCGCCACGCCCAGGAGAACCGCCGCCAGGGTTGCCAGCCACCACGTCGTTCGCCTCATGAGTGCACCTCCTTTTTTCCCCGCCCGCTTGGTTGAGGGTTCAGCCCCGGAACCGCTCCAGGGCCGCTTTCCACGCCGCGCTGACTCCTCCCGGCATCAAGATCATGCAGACCACCACGGCGAGCCCGAAGATCAGGGCCTTGAAGTCCTGGAGCACCGCCAGGTACTGGTTGAGCACGGTCAGCAGGGCGGCCCCCACGATCGAACCGCCGATGCTCCCCATGCCCCCCAGGATCACCATGGCCACGAAGTCGATCGATAGCTCGATGGAGAACGCGTCGGGCGAGATGTACGAGACCACGTAGGCGAACAGCCCGCCCGCCACCCCCGTGTAGAACGCGCTGAGGGCGAAGGCCAGGGTCCGGTAGGCGGCCGTGGAGATGCCCAGCGTCTCGGTCGCCACGTCGCTCTCGCGCAGCGCCAGGAACGCCCGCCCCACCTTGGACCCCGCCAGGTTCTGGGCGGTCCACACGGCCAGCACCGCCGTCCCCAGAACCAGCCAGAACTTCTGGGTGTCCGAGTCCAGGGGAAAGCCGAACAGCGAGGGCGCCAGCACGTACATGCCGTCGGCCCCGCCGGTCCAGACGTCCATCTGGAGGATCGCCTCGGTCACCACCACCCCGAACGCCAGGGTGGCCATGGCGATGTAGAACCCGGCCAGCCGAAGCGCCGGCAACCCGATCGCCACCCCCAACAGGGCGGCCGCCGCGCCCGCCGCGATCAGGGCGCCCACCGCCCCGACCTGGGGTGCGTGCGTGCCCACCAGGGCCGCCACGTAGGCCCCCACCGCCAGGAACCCGGCGTGGCCGGCGCTGATCTGGCCCGTGAACCCCATGAGCAGGTTGAGCCCCACGGCCACGATCACGTAGACCAGGAGCAGGTTCACCACGAACAGCCCCAGGCTCGCCTTCACCACCCAGAGCACGGCCGCGGCCCCGGCCCACATCGCGATTCTTCGGACCGTCCTCATACCTTCCGGACCTCCCGCTCCCCCAACAGGCCCTGGGGCCGGGCCACCAGCACGGCCAGCACCACCAGGAACGGCACCATGTTCTTGATCTGGGCGGCCAGATACCCGCCGGCCAGGTTCTCGATCACCCCCAGAGCCATGCCGCCGGCGATGGCCCCTGGAAACGATCCCCAGCCCCCCAGGATGGCCGCGGCAAACGCCGGGATCACCACGGCGCCCATGTGGGTCGAGAGGTTCAGCACCGGTGCGATCAGGGCCCCGGCCAGGGCGCTCAGCCCCGCCGACAGGATCCAGGCGAACGCGTACACCCGCCGCACCTCCACCCCCATGAGCTGGGCCGCCTCCGGGTTCTCGCACACCGCCCGCATGGCCACGCCGTGGCGAGTGTATCGGAAGAACGCGAACAGCCCCACCATGATCCCCAGGGCCACGGCGATGGTGCCCAGGTTGAGCGGCGTGACCACCACCGAGCCCAGCCGCACCCCTCGGGGCGAGAACAGCGGCGGGAACGGGAACTCGTCGTGGGACCACACCATGCCCGCCAGGCTCTTGAGCACGATGCTGAGCCCCAGGGTGATGATGAACACGTTGACGTGGGGCTGGCCCTCCGCGGGTCGGATCACGGCCAGCTCGCACACCCACCCCACCGCCCCACCCAGCACCGCCCCGCCCAGCACCGCGGCCCACACCGGCAGCTGAAGGTGCACGTGGAGGGTGAACCCCAGGAACGCCCCCACCATGGCCAGCTCACCCTGGGCGAAGTTCACGTGCTCCGTGGCCCGGTAGATCAGAGTGAGGCCCAGGGCCACCAGGGCGTACACGCACCCCGTGGCCAGCCCGCTCACGACCAGCTGCCAGAACATGGCGGCTAGGCCGCTAGGCGGCTAGGCCGCCGGGCAGCGCGGCGGCTGGGCGGCTGGGCCGCCCGCGGAACCGTGACGAGGGGGGGGATACCTACGGTTTGCAAGGGTCTCATTCTCTCTCCGGCCTCCTGGTCACTTCGGTCGTCGGTCAACGGTCGTCGGTCGGGGCCTTCGGCCCGTCCCCCTCACCCCCCCAGGTACGCCGCGCGCACGCTGGGGTCCTCCATGAGCTCCCGGGCGGCGCCCTCGCGCACCACCCTTCCGGTCTCCAGCACGTAGGCCCGAGCGGCCACCGACAGGGCCATGCGGGCGTTCTGCTCCACCAGGAGCACGGTGGTTCCTTCCTGGTGGATCTTGCCGATCACCTCGAAGATCTCCCGCACCAACAGCGGTGCGAGCCCCAGGCTGGGCTCGTCCAGGAGGAGCAGCCGGGGCCGGGCCATGAGAGCCCGGCCGATGGCCAGCATCTGCTGCTCGCCCCCGGACAGCGTGCCGGCCCGCTGGCGCAGCCGCTCGGCCAGCACCGGAAACAGCGACAGCACCCACTCCCGGTCCGACCGGACCCCTGCCGGGTCCCGGCGGGCATAGGCGCCCATGACTAGGTTCTCGTCCACGGTGAGGTGACCGAAGATCTGGCGGCCCTCCGGCACCAGGCCCACTCCCCGGCGCACGATCCGGGCGGGCCGCTGACCGTCGAGCTCCTGGCCGTCGAACACCACCGAGCCGTTCCACGGCTTGAGGAACCCCATCACCGTGCGCATGATCGTGGTCTTGCCCGCGCCGTTCGCGCCCAGCAGGGCCACCACCTCGCCCCTGGGCACCTCCAGGCTCACCTCCCGGAGCACCGGGGTCTTCCCGTACCCGACCGTGACCTCCCGCAGGCTCAACACGGCTCTTCTCCCAGGTACGCCTCGACCACCCGGGGGTTCGAGCGCACCTCGTCCGGCCGACCCTGGGCCAGGATGCTGCCGTAGTTGAGCACGCACACCCGGTCGGACAGCCCCATCACGAACCGCATGTTGTGCTCCACCAGGACGACCGTGATGCCGCGCTCGTCTCGGATGCGGCGAACCGTCTCCATCAGGTCCTCGGTCTCTGCGTCGTTCAGCCCGGCCGCGGGCTCGTCCAGGAGCAGGAGCACCGGGTCCGTGGCCAGGGCCCGGGCCACCTCGACCTTCTTCTGGACCCCGTAGGGCAGGTCGTCCACGGCCACGTCCGCGAACTCCGCCACCCCCAGGAACCCCAGCAGGTCCCGGGCCCGGCCCATGCCCCGGGCCTCGCGCCGCCGCACGCCCGGGTCGCCCCAGAGGGCCCGGAAGAACCCGTACCCCAGGTGCCGATGCCCTCCCACCAGCACGTTCTCCGCTGCCGTGAGGCCCTTGAACAGCTCCAGGTTCTGGAAGCTCCGGGCCATGCCCATGCGGCCCACCCGGTTGGGCCGCATCCGGTCCACCCGCACCCCCCGGAAGTACACCTGCCCCTGGGTGGGCCGGTACAGGCCGGTGATCACGTTGAACAGGGTGGACTTGCCGGCCCCGTTGGGGCCGATCACGGCGAAGATCTCGCCCGGCTCCACCACGAATGAACAGTCGTTTAGCGCGCGGAGCCCGTCGAAATCCATGGTCACGTGCTCCACGCGCAAGATCGGCGTGCTTTCGCTCTGTTCTCTCATCGTCTCATTCAAACACTATTTGTCTTCATTGGCAACCGAACCGAACCCTCCGCCGCCCCCGGCCACCTGGCACAGCACCGTGCCCTCGGGCAGCCCTTCGAGCAGATCCAGGGAGCGCGGCCGAAGCCGCCGGCCGTCGGGCAGGTCCAGGAACAGGTGGTTCCGGGACCCCGGCTGCCCCCCGGCCAGGCCGAACGCCCGGGTCTCCTCGGCCAGGCCGTCGCCGAACACCACCACCCGGTCCACCGGCGCGCCGAACCGGATGCGGGTCACCACCCCCCGGCCGCCCCGCCAGCGGCCCCGGCCGGCCGTTCCCGGCGCGTACTCGTGCCGCTCCAGGCGGTGGGGCACGGCCCTCTCGAACATCTCCGGGTCCTGGGCCAGGATGCCGCCGGCACAGTTGATCAGCCCGATGTGGTCGTACCCGTCGCACCCCTCCATGGCCCCGCTCCCGCCCTTGAGGGCGTTGAACAGGATGTCCACGTAGGGCGCGCCGCCGCTGCGGGGATCCCGGCCGGCGAGCACCACGGCCAGCATCCGGTTCCACCCGGCCGTGACCCGGTCGGGCCTCGCCTGGAAGAACGCCTTGAACAGGGCGTCGGCGTGGGCGCCGGTCAGGGTGTTCCCGAACCCGGTGGCGGCCGGGGCCCGGGCCGCGAGGATCGTCCCCTCGGGCAGCCGGATCCGCAGGGGCCGGAGCATGCCCTCGTTGTGGGGGATGTCGGGCGCCAGGATCATGAGGAGCGTGAGCACCGCCGCGGACAGCGAGGCCGAGGCCGGGGCGTTGAGGAACCCCTCGGTCTGGGCCGAGGTGCCGTCGTACCGGATGAGCACCTCTCCGTCCCCCACCTCCACCTGGCACCGGATCCACAGGAGGTGCCCCCGTTCCTCGGCACCGGCTCCCACCGGCGCCTCCCCCTCGTACCGGCCCGGCGGGAACTCCCGGATCGCGGCCCGCATCCGGCGCTCGGTGGCGTCCATCAGAGCTTCCACGGTCTCCAGGTACGCCGGCAGGCCCATGCGGTCCACGATCCGGCGCATCCCCCTCTCGCCCACCACGCACGCCCCCATGGCCGCCTCCAGATCCTCGGCCACCACGGGATACCGGATGTTGGCCAGGATCAGGTCCCACACGTCCCGGAGCCTCCGGCCCCGGCGCACCACCCGCACCGGCGGGATCCGCAGCCCCTCCTGCCACACCTCGGTGGCCCGGGGGTTGTACCCGCCCCCCACCGCGCCGCCGATGTCGGCCTGGTGGCCCTTGACCGCGGCCCAGGCCACCAGGCGGTTCCCGACGAACACCGGCCGG
This sequence comes from Deferrisoma camini S3R1, assembly GCF_000526155.1. Taxonomy (NCBI): domain Bacteria; kingdom Pseudomonadati; phylum Thermodesulfobacteriota; class Deferrisomatia; order Deferrisomatales; family Deferrisomataceae; genus Deferrisoma; species Deferrisoma camini. The sequence goes on from NZ_JAFN01000001.1 coordinate 1,452,286, forward strand.
AACACGCACACATCGGCGAGCTGGTTGCCGCCCCGGAATACGTCGTTGTGGAGGAACACGTCCCCCGGGCCCACGTCGTCCCCAAAGGTCTCGATCAGGTCCTGGAGAGCCGGCTGCACCGCGAACGCGAGCACCGGGATGTACTCGGTCTGCTCCAACATCCGGCCCCGGGCGTCGTACAGGCCGGTCACGAAATCCCGGGCCTCGGCCAGGATCGGGGACCGGGCCGTGTGCAGCAGCGCCAGACCCATCTCCCGGGTCAGGCTCTTGAGCCGGTGCCGGAGGATGGCCACCTCCGCGGCCGGGGACGCGGGGCTCATCCCCCCTCCTCCACCTCGACCCACCGGGCCTTGTGGGTGGGCCGGGGCAGCGTGCCCGGGTCCACCCACTCCACCGCCGGCCGGACCCGCAGCCGGTCCCGCATGGCGGACACCAGCTCGGCCTCCAGCCGGGCCAGGGCCTCCCCCTCCACCCCGCTTCCCCGCTCCACCCGGAGCCGCAGGGGCGGCTCCACCCGGGGGCCGGGCCGGGGCATCACGATGCGGAAGTGGCCCGTGACCCGGGGCACGAACTCCTCCAAGAGCGCCCGCACCGCGCCGGGGAACAGGTTCACGCCCTTGACGATCAGCATGTCGTCGGCCCGGCCCACGATGCTCAGTCTGAGGCCCGGCAGCCCGCACCCGCACGGGCCCGTCCACACCCGAACCACGTCGCCGAAGCTCGCCCGCACGAAGGGGGTGCCCTCCCACGCCAGGAACGTCACCACCAGCTCCCCCTCGGCCCCGTCACCCACCGCCACGGGCCGGCCGGTCCCGGGCTCCACCAGCTCCAGCACGCAGTGGTCGGCCGAGACGAAGTGCATGCCCGCGTGCTCGGGGCAGGTGATGGCGTGGAACGCGTGCCCGCCCCCGGTGTGGTCGAACACCCGGGCGCCGAACCCCTGCTCCAGCCGGCTGCGGATCGCCGGGTCCGACCCGCCCGGCTCGCCCGCCGCAAAGAACCACCGGATACCCAGATCCCGGAGGTCGCATCCCAGCACGGCCGGGCACCGCTCCACCAGGTGCAGCCCGAAGCTGGGGGTGGCCACGATGGCCTGGGGCCGCGTGAGCCGGGCGAACTCCAGCACCCGCCGGCTGCCGCCGTCCACGCCCACTGGAACCACGGCCGCGCCCAGGTGCATGATGCCCTGGGACAGGGGCAGCCCGCCGGTGAACATGGAGAGGCTCAGGGCCTGGAGCATCACGTGGCCCGGCCGTAGCCCTGCGCGCCAGCACTTGCGGGCGTGCATCTCGTTGACCACGGCCACGTCGTGGGCCGTGAGCAGGTACAGCGTGGGGGTTCCGGTGGTGCCGGAGGTGGCGTTCACCCGGACCACCCGGTCCCGGGGCGCGCAGCAGATGCCGCCGAACGGGTCGCCCCGCTCGGCCAGGCTCTCGGCCTGGGCCCGGCGCAGGTCGTCCTTGGTCAGGATCGGCAGGCGGGTGAAGGCGTCCCACGAGTCCACGTCCTCCGGCCTCGCCCCGGCCTCGTCGAACCAACGGCGGTAGAAGGCGGAGCTTTGGTACACGTACACCAACTGCCGCTGCAGCCGCTCCCACTGCAGCCGGCGCATCCGGTCCGTCGGCAGGGCCTCCACCCCGGGGTTCCAAAGCGCCTCCCCGGGGTCGGGTCGCCCCGTGCGCAGGGTGGAGCGGTCCGCGATCACCCTCTTCTCTCCTCGAACCGGCACGTGTCGGCCCCACAGGCCACGCATCCGGTCTCGTCGAACGCGACCGTAGGGCCGAACACCTCTTCCCAGATCCCCTCGAGCACCCCCCTCACCAGGTGGCAGACGGGTCCGGCGGCCCGCCCCGCGGCCTCGGCGAACGGGGAGCCGGCCAGCCGGACCTCGGCCCCCCCCGGGCCCCACACCACGCGGAACCGGCCCCACCCGATGAGCGCCCCAAACGCCAGAATCTCCTCCACCGCCGCCTCTCCCTGCCGTCCCCGGTCCAGCACCGCCCGGGCCGCCAGCCGGCCGCCGGCCCGGCCTCCCTCGACCAGGGCCGCCCGGACCTCGTCGGACGCGGACGAGACCACGGGCCCCAGGGTCTCCGGCCGAATCAAGAGGTACCGGCCGGTGCCGACAAAGAGCGATCCCCGGTCCGGATCCAAGGTGAGAGGAAGCGTTTCGCTCATGGATCGGTTGCCTCTGGAACTTCGGTCGACGGTCTTCGGTCTACGGTCGACGGTCTTGGGCCTTCGGCCCGGTGGGCGGCTAGGCGGCCGGGAGGCTGAAAGGCCTGATCCTAGTTTCTAGTCTCTAGTTTCTAGCCTCTAGCCCGCTGGGCCTGTCGTCCGTCCACCGATACCTGTAACGGGCACACTCCCTGGCACAGGCCGCAGCTCTCGCCCCGCTCCACCCAGAACCGCAGGCAGGCCTCGCCGTCCACGGGCCACTTGAGGGACCCCGGCCGGTTGCACGGGTGGGGAGCCTCCGCCGTGGGCTCGCCCTCGGGGATCGCCCCGACCGGGCAGGCCCGGGCGCAGATGCCGCAGTCGTGGCAGAGCCCGGCCAGGGGCTCCTCCGGCGGCTCCGCAGGCTCCAGAGGCATGTCGGTCAGCACCTTGGCGATCCGCACCGCGGTCCCCCATCCGCGGGCCGCCAGCATGCCGTGGCGACCGGCCGCACCCAGGTCCGCGGCCACGGCCAGGGGCACGGACAGGGCGGTGTCGTTCATGCACGGGATCGCGGTGAACCCCGCGGCCCGCAGGGCCTCGGCCACCGACACGGCGAGCTCGGCCATGCGCGAGTAGCCCAGGTTCGTCTCGATGCTCGCCTCGAACGGCCGCTTCGACACCAGGCGCCGCCGGTCCATGGGCGCCAGGAGCACCACGGCCCGGTTCACGGTCTCGGGAAGGACGAACTCGTCCTGGGTCTCGGCCGGCCCGGCCGCCGGTCGGATCACGATGGGCTTCGTCTCCGGCTCCCCCGGGGCGTAGGGGTTGGTCTGGACCCGGCCGTACACCCACTCCGGCTCCAATGGGGCCACGCCCGCGTCCAGGGCCCCCAACCGTCGGGCCAGCTCGCAGACCCAGCGGGCGTTCTCGGCCGGGTCCTCCACCGGCCAGGGTAGCTCGGCCAGGGGGGAGGGCCTGCCCTGGGGGGTCCACGACAGGAGCCCCCGGTTCTCGCGGCCCTCGCCGTAGGGGCCCACGAGAAAGTTCAGGGTCCGGGCGCCGGAGAGCTCTGCCAGCGCCCTTCGCGCCTCCGGATCGGTGCGCGCCCGGGCCGCGGCCCGCTCCATGTACGCCTCGACCCACGGCCGTCCCAGCCGCCGGGAGAGGCTGTGAAACGCGATCCGGGACCCGTCGAACCGGTCGGGGCCGGGGGATCTTTGCCCTTGCGAAACCATGTTTTCCGCCATGAACCTTTTTCCTCCAGCCGAATCCGACGGACCCCGTCCAGGCACCCGGGCATCGTCGAACGGCGTCTCGCCTCTTCTCCGGGGCAAAAAAAAGAAGGTCGGTCTTCGGTCAACGGTCTACGGTCGAGGCGGCTCCCGAGCCGCCGCCCCCTCGGGGGGCATGGCCTTCTCCCACGCCTCCCAACACGCCTCGGGCCCGGCCAGCCTGGCCACCATCACCCTTTCGAACCGTCCTCCGGCCGCCAGCACGGCCCCGGCGATCCCCCGGGCCGCGGCCCACCGCCGGGGGTCGTCGGCCTGGTTCAGCACCGCCACGGCCCGGGCCCCGGGCGGGCACCCCTTTGCGGCGCCCTCGGGGTGCACGAACAGCCGTGCCAGGGCCTCGGCCGAGATGGGCTCCCCCCCGCCCAGGCCCGTGACGGCGGCGAACCGTTCGGTCCGGAAGGCCACGTCCGGCCCCAGGGGGCGCCCCAGGCAGGATAGCCCCGCCACCGCCACGAACACCGTGGTCTCGGCCGGCACCACCGGCTCCCACGACTCCGGCGCCTTCACGGGTCGGCGGGCCGACCCGTCCCCTTCGAGCACCAGCGCCTCCAGAAAGTCGTCCCGCAGCAACCCGACGGCCCAGGCCGGGTCGATGCCGTCCACCTTGCCCGGGTGGATCCGGGTCCGGCCGAGCACCGGAAACCCGGGGTCGGCCCAATCCCACCGCGCCACCGCCTCCTGCAGGGCCTCCGGGCCCTCCCCCAGGACCAGCCTGCCTCCTCCCTCCGGATCCGGCGGAAAGATCTTGGTGGTGGTGCCGGCCGCCGCCCGGACCCCCTGCTCCCGAAGCTCCCGGACCAGCCGGTACATCAGGGTGGTCTTGCCCCCGCCCCCCACCACGGTGACCAGGTCGCCCCGGCCCACCCCCAGAGCGTCGGCCAGCCGTTGGGGCTTCGTGAACCTCACCCCCGCACCTCGATCCAGAGCCCGCCCCGCTCCACCACCCGGGCCCGGTCCGCCAACCCGGCCTCCCGGACGAGCGTTCTCGCCTCGTCCGCCGAGACCCAACGCTTCCCGAGGCGGGCGTTCAACTCCCTGGACACGTCCGCGATCGGCCGGATCACCTCCTCGGGCGTGTCGGGGCCGTACCCTCCCCCGACCCAACCGAACCCGCCCTCCGCAAGCACCCGCGCGACCTCCGCGAGGAGCCCCGGGGTGAGGAAGAAGAACGCGCCCCGCACCACCACCGCGTCGAACGACCGGTCCTCCAGGGCCAGGGGCTCCAGCGGGCCCACCCGCGCCTCCAGGCGGTCGGCCACGCCCGCCGTTCGAGCCAGGTCGCCGGCCCAGCCGGGCACTGCAGGGGACTCGTCGTACACCACCGCCTCCAGCCCATCGCGCTGCCGCAGGGCCTCCACCGCGATGCCCCCGGCGAACGGCCCCAGGTCCAGCAGCCGCCCCGGCCGGCCGCCGCACCGCCCCAGCAGGTACCGGGCCATGTGCGGGTACACTGGGGCCCACAACCGGTTGATTTCGAGGATGAGCGTTTCGTCCCGGGTCATGGGGAAATCACCGGTTGAACCGCATCAGGATGGCTTCCAAGGCCGAGCCGCCCAGGGCTCGGGCCTTCTCCGAGATGGTGAAGCAGTACCTGCGGTCGCCCCGGGGGTCGATGTCCCCGGCCTTCAAGCCCTTCCACACCCGCAGCCCCGGCCGCAGGAGCCCCCGCACCACCCCGCCGATCCGGGCCCGGACCTCTCGGCCGGCCACCCGGGCCACCACCTGATCCGGCTCCACCGGGTCCCCGATGTCCACCGTGGGCTCGAACACGCCGTCGCACGGGGCCCGGAGCACCCGCTCCGTGGTGTAGCCCAGGGTGGCGCCGGGAACGCCGGTGTTGGGCTGGGCCTCGCCCTCGAAGATCAGGCGGCCCAGGTCGTGGCCGCGGTTCGTCTCGACCACCACGTCCACGTCCTCGCCGGCTCGGAACCCGGGGCCGAACCCGATCACCAGATCGGCCATGTCCCGGTGGGTGCCCAGGTTGCGCTTGGCAATGGTGGCGTCGATCAGCACCTGGGGCTGCCAGGCCTCCAGGCACTCCAGCTCCGGGTCCACCACCACGGGGATCGCCCCCGCATCCAGGACCGCGTCGAACTCCCCGGCCGCCTCCACCCGACGGGCCTCCACCCCCTCCACCTCGGTCCGGCCGTCCCACACGGCCTCGCAGAAGCTGACCTTGCGGCGCACGGCCAACGGCTCGGGCACCTCGGTCAGGGCCACCCGCAGATGGCTCCGGAACAGCCGGTGGGCGATGCCCGAGGCCATCTCCCCGGCGCCCCGAACGAGCACCCGAAGGTCGGTCAGGCTGGAATGAAGGCGCATAGGTAACGTCGGTTGTTGGTTATTGGTTATTGGTTATTGGTCGTTGGTCGTCGGTCTTCGGTCGGGGGGCGCGGGCCCCCTGGCGGATCCGCTCGTACTCCTCCGGGGTGTCCACGTCGGCGATCACCCCGGGGTCCTCCACCGCTACTTCCAGCACCTCCTCGGGGTAGCGGCGGAGGATCGATCGGGCGCCCTCGTCTCCGGCAAGGGCCAGGAGCCCACCCCGGTATCGCCGGAGGTCCAGAAGCACGGGGTGCCCCCTTCGGCCCTCGTGGACCGGAACCACGATGCCTTGGGCGGCATCACGAAACGCCGCCACCAGGCGTCGAACCACCGGGGCCCCAAGGTCTGGGAGATCCCCCAGCGCGATCGCCACCGCCTCCACGCCGCTCCCGAGGGCTTCGACGCCCTTCCGCAGCGACCCGGCCATGCCCTCCGAGAAATCCGGGTTCTCGGCAAAGAGGACCGGGAGCCCCTTCAGGGCCTGCCGCACGGCCTCGGCGTCCCGGCCCACCACCACGACCACGGGTCTCAGGCCCGCCTCCAACAGCGCCCGGGCCGGCCGCCGGACCAGGGGCTCCCCTTCCACCGGCAGGAGGAGCTTGTTGGGGCCTCCCATCCGGGCCGACGCGCCGGCGGCCAGCAGCAGCCCGGCGAGGCTTCCACGTAACTTCGGTCGTTGGTCGTCGGTCGTTGGTCGTCGGTCGGGGGCCTTCGGCCCGCTGGGCGGCCGGGCCACTCCCCCGAACCGCCGCCAAACGCCCGGTGGGGCATGGGGTCTGCTGGAGAGCCGCGTGCGGCTCCTTAGCTCGCCGCGCAGCGCCTCCCACGCTCGTACTGTGAATCCGTTCGTGCCCCACCGAACGGTTATGAAACCGCCGACGGTGCCCCGTGCCTGCGCGGCGAATCGCAATGCCCGGCTTCGCACGCGGCCGGAAGCAGGCCCCGTGCCCCTACGCCGGCAAAGGTTCCGGACCAACGAAAGCTACCCTTCCCGTTGTAGGGCCCCGCAGGGGCCTAATGGGGCTCCCCGTTCTTTGAGCGCCCGAAGCACCCGTTCGGGCTTCAGGGGCAGGCGGTTCAGACGCACGCCCACGGCGTCGTAGATGGCGTTGGCGATGGCCGGGGCCGAGGGCACCAGGCCGGGCTCGCCGATCCCCTTGGCCCCGAACGGGCCGGCCGGGTCCTCGGTCTCCACGATCACCGGCTCCACCTTCACGGCGTCCTTGGCCGTGAGGATCTTGTAGTCGCGGAAGTTGGGGTTTCGGAGCCGGCCCTGCTCGAAGATCATCTCCTCGGACAGGGCGTACCCGATGCCCATCATCACCGCGCCTTGCACCTGGCCCCGCAGGAGCATCGGGTTGATCGCCCGGCCCACGTCGTGGGCCGCCACGTACTTGACGATCTCCACGTGGCCGGTGGCGGTGTCCACCTCCACCTCCACGCCGTGGCAGCCCCAGGCGTAGGTGCACGAGTAATTGCCCTTGAACTCCCCCTCCAGCATGTCGGTGTCGGGCTCGTAAAAGTGGGCCGCCATGAACATGGTGTTGCCGGTCTTGGCGAAGTGGGCCCTCCGGAGCACCTTTGCCAGGGGCAGGTTTTTCGAGGGATCCTCCCGGCACACCACCTGGCCGTTCTCCAGGGCCAGGATCTCGGGCGGGGCCTCCAGCATCTGGCCCGCGAACTCCAGGATCTGGTCGCGCACCATGCGGGCGGCGTTCAACGCCGAGTTGCCCGCGATGAAGGTGGACCGGGACGCGTGCACCCCCACGTCCCAGGGGCACACGTCGGTGTCGCCCACGATCACGTTGACCCGTTCGATCCCCACCCCCAGGGTCTCGGCCACGATCTGCCTGAGCACCGTGTCCAGGCCCTGGCCGATGTCCATGGACCCGCTGAACACGTCCACGTTCCCGAAGTCGTCCACCTTGATCAGGGTGCCGCACCCGTCGGACCGGTAGATCTTGGCCCCGCCGCCCACGTGCATCAGGCAGGCCATGCCCACGCCCCGGCGCTTGGACCCCCTCTGGCCGGCCCGGCCCCGCTTGTTCTCCCAGTCGAGGCGCTTGGCCACCTCCTCGATGCACTCCCGGTGGCCGCAGGTGGTGACCTTGAACCCCTGGGGCGTGACCTCCCCCGGCTCGTTCGCGTTGCGCAGGCGCATCTCCAGGGGGTCCAGCCCGACCTTTTCGGCCAGCTCGTCCAGGTTGCACTCGATGGCGAAGGTGACCTGGGGCGTGCCGTACCCGCGCATGGCCTGGCAGTAGGTGTTGTTCGTGTACACGCAGGTGGCCTCGAACCGAACGTTGGGCACCCGGTACAGGCTGGTGGCCGGCATCATCATCACCGTGGGGGTGGTGGCCCCCCAGGAGGTGTAGGCCCCGTTGTCCAGGACCATGGAGATCTCCCGGAAGGTGAGCCGACCCTCGGCGTCGCACCCCTGCCGCACCCGCACATTGACCGGCTGGCGGGGAGAGGTGGCGAAGAACTCCTCCTCCCGGTCGAACACGATCTTCACCGGCCGTCCGGTGCGGTGGGCGAGCAGGATCGCGATGTACTCGTGGGCATAGGTGTCGAGCTTCGATCCGAACCCGCCGCCGATGGCCGCGTTCACCACCCGCACCCGGCCCCGGAGCCCCATGGCCTTCAAGGCCTCCATGTAGTCGGTCCGGGCCAGGCTGGGGATCTGGGTGTTCGAGTACATGGTCAGGTTGCCGTGGGGATCGAACGAGGCGATGCACCCCGACGTGCCCAGGCAGCAGTGGGTCACCCACCCCACCTCGTACTCGCCCTCGGCCACGAACGCGCTGGCCTCCTCCCCGGCCTTCACGTCGCCCGCCTCCACCCGCCAGGGAAGGCGCAACCGGTTGTCCTTGAGGGGCTTGCCCCGGGGGTCGGTCTCGTGCACCCGGGGCGCGTCGGGCTTCAGGGCCTCGTCCGGGTCGAACACCGCGGGCAGGTCCTCGTACTCCACCCGGATCTTCCGCACCGCCTCCTCGGCCGCCTCGGGCGTGGTGGCGGCCACGGCCGCGATCTCGTCCCGGTACTGACGCACCCGGTCCTTCTTCAGGGCGGTGTTGTCCTTCAGGAACCCGAACCGGATCTCCGGGGTGTTGTAGGCCGTGATCACCGCCTTCACGCCCGGCACCTTCTCCGCCTCGGAGGTGTCGATCGAGACGATCCGCGCGCTCACCCGGTCGCTGTACTTGATCTTGCCGTACAGCATGCCCGGGATCTTCAGGTCGTGGATGTAGACGGTGCGTCCCGTGACCTTCTCGGCGCCGTCCACCTTGGGGACGGCCTTGCCCACCACTGCCGTGGCACTCATCGGCTCAACTCCTCGGCCGCCGCCTGCACGGCCTCGATGATCTGGGCGTACCCGGTGCACCGGCACAGATTCCCGGCCAGGGCGGTGCGGATCTCCTCCTCGCTGGGCAGCGGCACCCGGTCCAGGAGCGCCTTGGCCGACAGCACCATGCCGGGGGTGCAGAACCCGCACTGCACGGCCCCCTTCTCCACGAACGCGCGCTGGATCGGGTGGAGTTCCCCTCCCGGCCCGGCCAGCCCCTCCACGGTGGTCACCTCGGCGCCGTCGGCCTCCACGGCCGGGTACAGGCAGGCGTTCACCGCCCGGCCGTTCACGAGGACCGTGCAGGCCCCGCACTCGCCCGCCCCGCACCCCTCCTTGGCCCCGGTGAGCTCCAACTCCTCCCGGAGCACCCGCAGGAGGTTCCAATGGGGCGCCACCGCCACGATGGCGTCCTCCCCGTTGACCTTGAACCGAATCGTGATGCGTTCCATATCAGAGCTCTCCTTGAGGGACGCTGGGCGGCTAGGCGGCCGGGCGGCTCCCGGGCCGTCGCGTCAAGGCTCCGCGGGGCATGGGGGCTGCTGGAGCGCCGCGTGCGGCTCCTCAGCTCGCCGCGCAGCGCCTCCAACGCTTGTACCGTGAAACCGTTCGTGCCCGGCCGCACCGCCATAAGACCACTGTTGGTGCCCCCTGCCTGCGCGGCGAACCTCATGCCCGGCTTCGCGCGCGGCCGGAAGCAGGCCCCATGCCCCTCCGCCGAAACTGAGTGGGGACCGGTGCACTTTACCCCTTTCGTGAGAGGACCGCCTCGTCCAGGATCCGGGGGATCCACACCCGGATCATCTCCCGGCGGTACCACGCCTCGCCCCGCCAGGAGTCGCGCACCTTGGCCTCCTGGGCCGCGATCTCGGCGGCCTCGGCCGCGGCCTCGCGGGTGAGGGGCTCGCCCTCCAGCCGCTCCTCGGCCTTGCGCACCCGCAGGGGGGTGGGACCGGCCACCCCCAGGGCGATCCGGGCCTCGGCCACCCGGCCGTCGGCCCCGAGGGTGACCCGGGCGCCGATGCCGATCATCGGCAGCTCCACGGCCTTGCGGCGGGTGATCTTCCGGTAGCCCGCAAAGGTCCTGCCCGCCGGGAGCGGCAATCGGATCTCGGCCAGCACCTCGCCGGGGCCGAGCACGGTCCGGTTCGGGCCGGCGAAAAACTCGGTCAGCGGCACGTCCCGGTGGCCGGTTCCGGTCTCGATGCGGCACTCGGCGTCGTAGAGCAGGAGCCCCACGGCCGAGTCGGCCGAAGGGGCGGCGTTGCACAGGTTTCCGCCCACCGTGGCCACGTTGCGCACCTGCCTCGACCCCACGCCCGAGCAGGCCTGGTGCAGGGCCGGAAAGTGCTCGGCCACCCACAGGTCGTCCTCCACCTCGGCATGGGTGACGCATGCCCCCAGCACGAGGCCGTGCTCCGTCTTCCGCAGGCCCGAGAGCTCCGGCACGTTGCGCAACGACACCAGGGCCTCGGGCGCGAGCTTGCCGGCCCGCAGGTTCACCCAGACGTCCGTGGCCCCCGCCACCGGAACCGCCCCCGGCCCCAGGTCCGCCAGCAGGGACAGGGCCTCGCCCAGGCTGGTGGGGCGGTGATAGGAAAAGCCTCTTGCGGCCATGTCGCGTCCTCCGCGCTCAGCGCTTGTCGAACACCCGTTTCGCCTTCTTCTCGCTGCGGGGCAGGCTGGCGTAGTCCACCACCCTCACCTCGGCCGACACCATGATCTGGCTCTTGATCCGGTGCTCCAGGTCCGCCTCGATGCGCTCGTCCTTGAGGGGATCCCCGGCCGGATCCCGCTCCACGTAGATGGTCATGTAGTCCCGGCCCTGGCGCCGCTCGAGCACGATGTTGTACTCGCTGGACACCCCCGGCACCTCCGACAGGATCTCGTCGATCTGGCCCGGGTAGATGTTCACGGCCCGGTAGATGAACATGTCGTCGTCCCGTCCCAGGATCCGGTCGTGCCGGGGCAGCACCGACCCGCAGGCGCACCGCCCCGGCAGGGCCCGGGTCAGATCCCGGGTGCGGTACCGGATCAGGGGGCTGGCCTCCTTTCGGAGGGTGGTCACCACCATCTCCCCGATCTCCCCCTCGGGCACCGGCTTCAGGGTCTGGGGATCGAGGATCTCCAGGATGTACATGTCGGCCCAGTAGTGGATGCCCCGGTGCTCGCGGCAGTCGATGCCGGCACCCGGCCCGTACAGCTCGGTCATGCCGGTGATGTCGAACACGTGCTCCACCCCGAGCCCCTCCTGGATCCGGCGCCGCATCCGGTCGCTGCACCGCTCCGAGCCCTGGATCACCGACCTCAGGCGGATGCGGTCCCGCAGGTTCCGGCGCTCCACCTCCTCGGCCAGCAGCAGGGCCATGCTGGCGGTGCAGCACACCACCGTGGGCTGCAGGTCCACCAGGAACTGACACTGGAGGTCCACGTTACCGGGCCCCACGGGCACCGCCATGGCGCCGACGGCCTCGCACCCGGCCTGGAAGCTCACCCCCGCGGTCCACAGCCCGTACCCCACGGCGATCTGGACCCGGTCGCCCGGGCCCACCCCGGCCATCTCGTAGCACCGGGCGAAGAACGCGGTCCAGTCCTCGATGTCCTTGCGGGTGTAGGCGAGGATCTTGCGCTTGCCCGTGGTTCCCGAGGACGAGTGGATCCGCACCACCCGATCCGTGGGCACGCTCAGGAGCGGGAACGGGTATCCTTCGCGCAGGTCGTTGGCCGTGGTGAACGGCAGGCGTTGGATGTCCTCGAGGGTCTTGATCTGGTCGGGCCGCACCCCGGCCTCGTCGAACCGGCGGCGGTAGAACTCCGACCCCTCGTACGCGTGCCGAACGGTCCAGCGGAGCCCCTCGAGCTGGATACGGGCCAGCTCCTCCTCGTCCCGGATGGATGGCATGAAGGTTTGGCTCATGGTGAATGGCTCCCGGCAACTTCGGTCGTCGGTCTTTGGTCGTCGGTCGGGTCGGCTCCCGGGCTGCTCGGCCGTCACGCTTCGTCGGAGCCCCCAGCCCCACCGCCGCAATCCGCATACTTTTTTGCGAAACGGAACGCCGGGTTAATAGTCCCCGGGGGATAAACAGGCGCTATCGCTCCCTGCTCGGAGGGGCAAGGGACCTGTCGGAGAGCCGGGCGCGGCCCCTTAGCTCGCCGCGCAACGCCTCTGACGCTTGCCCCGCCCTCCGAGGTGACGCGCCTGTCTTGTCGCCGGGTTAATAGTCTCTAGTTTCCAGTCTCTAGTCTCTAGTCTCTGGTTTCTGCCTCTCCGGAGCGCAGCCTCTCCGTCTCGGCCTCGTCCACGGTCCAGGTGGCCGGGTCGATGGCCACGCCGTAGTCCTCCCGGGCCTTCTCCAGGGAGACCACGCCGTTTCGCACGTCCCGGAGCACCTTGGCCGGGTCCCGCTCCCTGGGGTCGCCCCAGCCCCCGCCGCCCCCGGCCTGCTGGAAGTACACGGTGCCGGCCGGCACGTTCTCCACCAGGTCCTTGCTGGTGCAGGTGTACCACCGGCCGTCCGGGTACCGGAGCTTGATCACGTTCAGGGTGCCGTCCTTGCCCCCCACCGCGCCCCTGGCGGGCTCCACGTCGCCGTCGCCGAAGGTCACCACCTTCACGTTCTCGCCGCCCATGACGAACTCGGTCTCCACCCCCAGGCCGCCCCGCCACCGGCCGGCCCCTGCCGAGTCGCACCAGTACTCGTGGCGGACGAGGCGGTGTGGGGTCTGTTGCTCGAACATCTCGTAGTCCTGGTCGAGCACCCCGCCCGAGGCGTCGATCATGCCGATGTGGTCGTACCCGTCGCACCCGTAGATGCCGCCGGACCCTCCTTTCATGCCCATGAAGAAGATGTCCACGAACGGCTCGCCGCCCTTGCGGGGATCGCTGCCGGTGGACAAGCTGCACAGCAGCTCGTTCCACTCGGCCGTGACCCGCTCGGGGATCACCGGGCCCAGGGCCCGCATGATGGCGTCGGCGTTGTTGGGGCACAGGTGGTTCCCGTAGGTGGTGGCCGCGGGGTAGGCCGCGTTCAGGATCGTGCCGCCCGGGATCGTGATCTGGATCGGCCGGACCATGCCCTCGTTGTGGGGCATGTTGGGGTTCACCATCTGCAGGAACGTCAGGATCGTGGCCGAGGCGCTCGAGGTGAACGTGCCGTTCACGAACCCGGGGGTCTGGGGGTCGGTTCCGGTGTAGTCGAAGTGGATCTCCCCGTCCTTGACCGTGATCGTGACCCGGATCGTGTACTCGGACCCGGGGTTCTTCCCGTCGTAGTAGGCCGTGGCCTCGCCCCGGTACACGCCGTCGGGGATGGTGCGGATCTCCTGGCGCATCATCTGCTCGGTGGCGTCGAACAGGTACTCCTTGTGGGCCTCGAACACCTCGCGGCCGTACCGCTCCAGGATCTTCAAAACCCCCCGCTCGCCCACCACGCACGAGCCGATCTCGGCCCGCATGTCCTCCTCGACGATGTCGAGCCGGATGTTGGCGAAAATGAGGTCCCACACGTCCTTTCGCAGCTTGCCCCGCTCGATCACCTTGACCGGCGGGATCCGCAGGGCCTCCTGCCACACCTCGGTGGCCTGGGGGTTGTACCCGCCCTGCACGGCGCCGCCGATGTCGGCCTGGTGGCCCTTGCACGCGGCCCACGCCACCAGCTCGCCCTCGAAGAAGATGGGCTTGTACACGGCCACGTCGTTGTTCTGGTTGCCCATGCTGAACACGTCGTTGTGGAAGATGACGTCGCCCGGATGGATGTCGTCGCCGAAGTACTCGATGATGTACTTGCACACCGGCGCCAGGCTGAAGGCCAGGATGGGCAGGTTCTCGGTCTGCTCCAGCATGTTGCCCTTGGCGTCGTACAGCCCGGTGACGAAGTCCTTGGCCTCGCACAGGATCGGACTCCGGGTGGTCCGGGTCATCGCGATGCTCATCTCTTCCGTGATGCTCTTCAGGCGCCGCTGCAGGATCGACACCAGCACCTTGTCGATTCGGATCTCGCTCATCCCAGAACCCTCCGGAGGATCTCGTCTTCCCGTTCCTTGAGGTACAGGGTGTAGGTGCCCAGGGGGTCCACCACCACCGAGAACTCGGGGGTCACGAAGGTGGTGGTGTTCACCTGCTCGATGATGGCCGGGCCGGCGATGCGGTTGCCGTGCCGCAGCTTCATGCCGTCGTACACCGGTACGTCGGCGAACCGCTTTTCCCGGGGCAGGTACGCCGACCGGCTGCGTTTGAACGCGGGGGACGGGTCCTCCCCGGCCAGGGGCTCGGGGGCCAGCCGGGGCTTGTCGGTGCGGCCCACGGTGGTGACGCGCACGTTGATCAGCTCCACCGGGGTGCCCTTCTCGGCCAGGTTGTACCCGTACAGGGCGTCGTGCTGGGGGTGGAACCGCGCCGCGAACGCCTCGGGGTCGGCGGCCAACGCCTCGTCCCACGGCACCTCCACGCTCACCTCGTGGTACTGGCGCACGTAGCGCAGGTCCAGCACCACGTGGGTCTCCACCCGGTCCTCGGGGATGCCCTCCGCGGCGAGCTGCCGGACTCCCTCGTCGCGCATCTCCCGGCACAGGGCCCGGAACCGGTCGCGGTCGAACTCGTCGAGCCGGGCGGGGTAGCTGCGCACGAAGTCGTGCTTGAGGTCCGAGCGCAGCATGCCGGCCGCGCAGAAGATCGAGCTCTCCCGGGGCACCAGGATCACCGGGATCCCCAACTCCAGGGCGATCATGCAGGCGTGGTTGGGCCCGGCCCCGCCGGCCGTGACCAGGGGGAAGTCGCGCGGGTCGTACCCGTTGTTCACCGCGATCTCCCGTACGGCCGCGGCCATGCTCACGTTGATCACGTCGTACATGCCCGCGGCCGCCTCCTCCACCGTGTACCCCAGCTTCCGGGCCACGTGCTCGTCGATGGCCCGCCGGGCCGCCTCCAGGTCCAGGGGCATCCGCCCCCCGGCGAAGAACGCCGGATCCAGATAGCCCAGCACCAGGTCCGCGTCGGTACAGGTGGGAAGCTCCCCCCCCCGGCCGTAACACGCAGGCCCCGGGTCGGCGCCGGCGCTCTGGGGCCCCATCCGCAGCAGCCCCCCCTCGTCGATCCAGCCGATGGACCCGCCGCCCGCCCCGATGGTCACCACGTTGAGCATGGGCAGGCTGATCCGAAGCCGGTTGATCGAGCCCTCGGTGGTGGTCAGGGGCTTGCCGTCCTTGACCAGGGCCACGTCGAAGCTGGTGCCGCCCATGTCGCAGGTGATGCAGTCCTCGTACCCCTGGCCCCGGACGAAAGCGAGCCCGGCCACCGGCCCGCCCGCCGGGCCGGAGAGCAGCGTGGTGGCGGGCTTGTCCATGGCCGCCTCGGGGGAGATCACCCCGCCGTTCGACGCCATGATCAGGAGGATGCCCTGGTACCTAAGGCCCTCCAGCTTGCGGATCAGGCTTTGGAGATACCGGGTGAGCACCGGGCCCACGTAGGCGTTCAGCGCCGTGGTGGAGACCCGGTCGTAGAACCGGATCGCCGGGACCACCTCGGTGGACACCGACAGGAACGCCCCGGGCAGCTCGTCGCGCACGATCTCGGCCGCGCGCCGCTCGTGGGCCGGGTTGGCGAACGCGTTCATGAAGCAGATCGCCACCGCCTCGACCCCCTCGTTGCGGAACTCGGCCAGGGCGGCCCGCACCGACCCCTCGTCCAGGGGCTCGACCACGTCCCCCTTGTAGTCCACCCGCTCGGCCACCGGCAGCCGCAGGTACCGCTCCACCACGGGCCGGGCGTTGGGGAAGCGGTTGTTGTACTGCTCCTCCCGGATGCCCCGGCGCATCTCCAGGGCGTCCCGGAACCCCTTGGTGGTGAGGAGCCCGGTCTTGGCCCCGGTGTAGGTGAGGGTGGCGTTGGTGGTGACCGTGGTGCCGTGGACGATGGTGCTCACCTGGCCCAGGAACTCCTCGGTCGTGAGCCCCCGGTCCCGGGCCATCTCCTCGATCCCCTGGATCGTGGCGATGGACGGGTCCTTGGGCGTGGACAGCACCTTGTAGATGTGGCTGGTCCCGTCCTCCTCGGTGAGCAGGAAGTCGGTGAACGTCCCTCCCACGTCGATCCCGATCTTGTACGTCATGAGAAAAGCTCCTTGACGGCTGGACAGCCGGAAGGCCGTAGCGGTTCGTCGGCCGGGAACGATCAACGATTCACGATTTACGATTCACGGCCCCTTCAAAAGATCCTCGGCTCCTGGAAGGTGCCGAACACCTCGCGGAACACGTCGGCCATCTCGCCCACGGTGCAGTAGGCCCGGCAGCACTCCACCAGGGCGGGCATCACGTTCTCGCCCGACCGGGCCACCCGCTCCAGCTCCCGGAGGCTCTGGAGCACCGGATCGGCCGGCCGGGAGCGCTTGAGCTCCTTGAGCTCCCGGATCTTCTCCTCGGCCCAGGCCTCGTTGTACTCGTGGAGCTCGACCTCCTGCTCCTCCTCGGTGGCGTACTTGTTCACCCCCACCTTCACGATCTCGCCGCGCTCCAGGGCGCGCTCGAACTCGTAGGCCTGGCGGGCCAGCTTGCGGTGCACGTAGCCGTTGCTCACGCACTCCACGATCCCGCCCTTGGACTCGATCTCCTCCATCTCCTCCCAGATCTTCTCCTCCATCTGCTTGGTGAGGGTCTCGACGAAGTACGATCCGGCCAGGGGGTCCACCGTGTCGCGCAGCCCCACCTCCTCCATCAGGATCTGGCAGGTCCGGAGGCTCAGCAGTGCGGCCCGGGGCGTGGGGATGGTGAACGCCTCGTCGAACGAGCACAGGGCCGTGGTCTGGGCCCCCGACAGGGCGGCGGCGAGGGCGTAGTAGGCGCCCCGGATGATGTTGTTCTCGGGCTCGGCCTTGGTGAGCCCCGACCCGCCGCCGGCGAACAGGCCCCGCAGCCACAGGTTCCGGGGGTTCTTGACCTTGTACTTCTCCTTCAGGTTCGTGGCCCACACCTTCCGCCCCGCCCGGAACTTTGCGACCTGCTCCCAGAGGTTGCCGAAGATGTTGAAGTTGAAGCTGAACCGGCCCACGAACTCGTCGGGCTCGTACCCCCGCCGCACCACCTCGTCGATGTAGGCGTTGGCGATCAGGAAGGCGTAGGCCATCTCCTGGGCCGGGGTGGCTCCCGACTCCCGGATGTGGTAGCCGCACACGCTCACCGGGTTGGTGCGGGGCATCGCCTTGATCGAGTACTCGATGGTGTCCCCGATCAGCCGGATCGCCGGCTCCAGGGGGTAGATCCAGGCGCCCCGGCCGATCACCTCCTTGAGGATGTCGTTCTGGGGGGTGGCCGAGATCTTGGTGCGGTCGAACCCCAGCTTCTCGCCCACCGCCTGGTACATGGCCAGCATCACCGAGGCCACGGCGTTGATCGTGAGCCCCGCGCCCACCCGGTGCAGGTCGATGCCGTCGAAGGCGATCTCGAAGTCCCGCAGGCTGTCCACGGCCATGCCCACCCGGCCCACCTCGCCCTCGGCCATGGGGTGATCCGAGTCGAGGCCCATCTGGGTGGGCAGATCGAAGGCCACGTTCAGGCCCGTCTGGCCGTGGGAGATCATCAGCTTGAACCGCTCGTTGGTCTCCCTGGGCGTGCCGAACCCCGTGTACTGGCGGGTCGTCCACTCGCGGGTCCGGTACCCCTGGGGGAAGATGTTCCGGGTGAACGGGAACTGCCCGGGCTCCCCCAGGTCCTTCTGGTAGTCGAACCCGATCGCCTCCAGGTCCTCGGGCCCGTACTTGGGCTTCACGTGGATCCCGGAGGGCAGGATCACGTCCAGGATCACGTCCTTTTCGTCTCGGATGTACTTCGCAACGTCCATGGGGCCTCCGTTTGGTAGGCTGGAAAGCTGGAAGGCTGGAAGGCTAGGAAGCCCTTTGTCTCCGGCCTGCTGCCGGACCTTCACATGTGGCGGCTGGTGTCATGCTCAGCAAGTTCGTGCATTCCCCGAGGGGGTGGGGCTAGGGGCCCCTCCTTCGCTGAACGGCCTCGCAGGGGCCGCCTCGGCGCGGTCCGCTGCGGCGCGTGAGAGCACGCGCCGCGGCCGCTCCCCTGGCGCCGGGCGGCCCTGGCTGCTCGGCCGTCGCGCTTCGTCGGAGCCCCCAGCCCCCCTGGGAACCCCGCGAAATTTCCGAAACACCACACTACGCACCGCACCGCTCCTGGATGAACCGCACGGTCTCGTCCAGGGGGGTGCCCCCGGGGAAGATGCCCTCCACTCCCAGCGCCCGAAGGGCTTCGAAGTCCTTCTTGGGGATCACGCCTCCCACGATCACCACCTTGTCCTGAGCGCCCTTCTCCTTGAGCAGAGCGGTCAGCTTGCGGCAGATCGGCAGGTGGCCGCCGGTCATGACGGACAGCCCGATCACGTCCACGTCCTCCTGGATGGCGGTCTGCACGATCGCCTCCACGCTTTGGTGGAGCCCCGTGTAGATCACCTCCATCCCGGCCTCCTGGAGCGCGTGGGCCACCACCTTGGCCCCCCGGTCGTGGCCGTCCAGCCCGGGCTTCGCAACCAGCACCTTGATCTTTCGCGCCATGGTCGGGTCTCCTACAGAGCGGTTTTTGGTCTTTCGTCGTTCGTCGCAGGTCGCTGGTCGTTCGTCGTTCTCCGTCCAGACCGTGGGTGTGTCTTCGCGTCGCGACGTCCGCGCGTTCGCACGTCCGAACGTCCTAACCGTACCGGTACCTCACCCCGTATCCCCCCCGGGGGTACCGCCAGGTGAGAGCCCCTTCGCGGCACGCCACGAGGCAGGTGCCGCACTCCAGGCACCCCGCGAACTCCACCGTCATCCGGTCCGACTCCTCGTTCCACTCGTACAGGGCGGCCGGGCAGACCCGCACGCAGTAGCGCTCGCGGCACCGGGCCCGGCACACCTCGGCGTCGATCTGAATGTGGCTCTGCTCGTCGTGCCGGAACGCGTTCTTCGTGAGCTTTTCGTCGACGGTCATGGGGGGCTCGTGAATCGTGAATCGTCAATCGTGAATGGTTGGGTCGTCGGTCTCCGGTCTTCGGTCTCCGGTCGTCGGTGGCACCAAACGTCCTCCCGTCCTAACGTCCTAACGTCCCAACGTCCCAACGTCCCAGCCCCCGTGCCTTCCACCAGAACCGGGCGTCCCGGCGGTTGAGGGCGGTTCGCCGGAGGAATCCCCATACCAGGGAACCGAGGGGCTCGGGCGCGTCCTTTCCCAGCCGGACCAGCCGGCCCACCAGCTCGGCCACCTCCCTGGGGTACCGGTCGAACAGGTCGGGGTTGGACAGGAGCGCCGGCATGTCCCGGTAGGCCTCCAGGTACCTCCACACGAAGCTCTGGCGCAGCCGCCGCAGGTACCCCGACAGCCCCACCGCCGAGTAGTCGTCCGCCTCCCGGGCCTCCAGCACGGCCTCGGCCGCCATGCGGCCGCTCGCCACGGCAAACTCCATGCCCCGCACCGTGTACCCCATGTTCAGGGCCAGCCCCGCGGCGTCGCCCGCCAGCAGGATGCCGTCGTCCAGGATCCGCCCCACCCCCCCCAGGCCGGTCTCGGGGATCAGGTGGGCCGAGTACTCCAGGAGCTCCCCACCTTGGAGGAGCCTTCGGACCCGCGGGTGGCGCTTGAACGCCTCGAGGATCTCGGGGGCCTTTTCCCGACCGCCGTCCTCCATGAGATCGTGCACCCCCATCACCACGCCCACCGACACCGAGTCGCGGTTCGTGTACACGAACCCCCCGCCCATCCGGCCGCCCGTGAACGAGCCCACGAACAGCTCCGCCGCCCCTTCGCCCGGCTCCAGGTTGAACCGGTCCTCGATGGTGCCCGGCGGAAGCCCGATCACCTCCTTCACGCCCACGGCCACGGCCTTGGGCTCGGGCACCTGCCGGAGGCCGGCGGCCTGGCCCACGAACGAGAGCACGCCGTCGCACCCGATCACCACGTGGGCCGGGATCTCCTCGCCGTCCACCCGGACCCCGGCCACCCGTCCGTCCTCGCGCAGCAGCTCGGCCACGGGCTTCTCCGGGATCACGAACGCCCCCATGCCCATGACCCGCTCGCCAAGCCAGGCGTCGAGCCGGCCCCGGAGCACGGTGTAGCTCTGGGGCACCTCACCGCCGAGGGCCGGGTCGATGTACTCCATCCGCACGGCCCGGTCGCCGTCCACCAGGGTCCAGGCCTCGCGGGTCACGGCCCGCTCCCACGGGGCGTCCTGCCACCGCTCCACCACGTCGCGGATGGGCCCCACGTACATCCGGCCGCCGGTCACGTTCTTGGTGCCGGGCCCGTCGCCCCGCTCCAGCACCACCACCTGGAGCCCGGCCTCGGCCAGCCGTTCGGCCGCGGCCAGCCCGGCCAAGCCCGCGCCCACGATCACGGCATCCATCTTCATGGGCACGCCTCCTGCGGCTGGAAGGCTGGAAGGCGAGAAAGCCGGAAAGGGGAGCGCGCCCGGTTGAGGGGTGCTGTCACGTCCGGGCCTCCCGGATCGCCCGGGTCAGGGCGGGCAGCACTTGGAGCGCGTCGCCCACGATGCCGTAGTCCGCGTAGCGGAAGATCGGGGCGTTGGGGTCGCTGTTGATGGCCACCACCACCTTGGAGGTGTCCATGCCCATGGTGTGGTGCACCGCGCCGGAGATGCCGGCAGCCACGTACAGGGCCGGCGACACGGTCTTGCCCGATTTGCCCACCTGGATCGCGTGGTCGGCCCAGCCGGCGTCCACCACGGCCCGGCTCACTCCCACGGCCCCACCCAGGGCGTCGGCGAGCTCCTCCAGGAGCCTCAGGTTCTCCGGCCCCTTCAGGCCCCGGCCTCCGCTCACCACCACCTGGGCCTCGGTCAGGGGCACCCGTTCCGACTCCCGGCCGGTCCGCTCCAGCACCTCGGCCCTCTGAGCCGCCGGCTCCACGGACACGGTCTCCACCCGGGTCGTCAGGTCGGCCGGCGTTTCCGGATCGAAGCTGTTGGGCCGAAACGCCGCCAGTACCCGGCGGCCGGTCAGGCCGAGCCACTGGTAGGCCTTGCCCCCGCACACCGGCCGCAGGAGCCGCAGCCCTCCGTCTCCGGCCTCCAGCGCCAGGGCGTTGGTGACCGCGTTCCATCCGAGCCGGGCCGCCACCCGGGGCAGCACGTCACGGGTGCGCGGCCCCTCAGGCCACAGGACCAGGTCCGGGGCCTGGTCGCCCAGCACCCGGGCCAGGGCGTCCACCCAGGGATCTGCGGCGTAGCCGGCAGGCCCCTCCACCTTGAGCAGCCGGTGTACCGTTCCCTGTAGGGCCTCGGCCGGCCCTGCCTCGTCGCCCACGGCCACGGCCGTGACCTCTGCACCTTCGCCCCCCACCCGCCGGGCCTGGGCCGCGAGCTCGCGGACCGCCCGCCGCAGCCCCTCGCCTTCTGCCTCGCACACCACCCAGATCTGCATGGGAACCTCCTCCCAGCCTAAATCACCCTCGCCTCGTCCCTCAGGAGCCGCACCAACTCGGCCGCGGCCTCCTCGGGCTCGCCCTGGATCATGCGGACCTCGGGCCGGCTGCGCGGCCCCTGGAAGCCCTGGGACGGCAAAGGTTCCACCGCCTCCACCCCCAGATCGGCCAGGGACACGGCCGGGATCTGGGCCCGCATCGCCTTCATCAGGCCCATCACCTGGGGCACCCGGGGCTCGTACCACCCCTTCTCCGCGGTGAGCAGGGCGGGCAGGGGCACCCGGAGGGTCTCCCGGCCGTCGGCCTCCCGCGTCACCACCAGGCTCCCGTCCTCCGCCTGGCATCCCACCACCCCGGTCACGCAGGGCACGCCCAGCACCTCGGCCACCATCGGCCCGACCAGGCCGGCCTCGGTGTCGGTGCCCTGCTTTCCGGCCAGGACCAGGTCGAACCCCTCCTTGGCCACGGCCGCCGCAAGGGCCCGGGCCACGGTAAGGGGATCCGCCCCTTCGAGGGCCGGGTCCTCCAGCCGCACGGCCGCGTCCGCGCCCATGGCCAGGGCCCGGCGCAGGGCCTCGAGCCCCGTGCCCACCGCCACCACCCGCCCGCCGGCGGCCTGCTTGAGCTGCAGGGCGGCCTCGACCGCGATCTCGTCGAAGAAGTTCAGGACCCGCTTGGGCTCCACCTCGAGCCCCGAGCCGTCGCCGGTCACCTGGACCCGCGCCTCCAGATCGGGGACCTCTTTCACGAGCACGGCGATGTTCATGACGACTCCTTTTTCGTAGCTCGGCGGCCGGGCTGCTAGGCGGCCGGGCGGCTTCGTCTGCCGGGGCCCTCGCTCCCCCTTACCTGTGGAAGCGGCCTCCAGCTCCTCGACGGGCCTTCCGGCCCGGGATCGCGACCGGGAGGTCGCTCCTACTCACGGCGGCCCCGGGCAAGCCGCCGGCCCCGGCGCCCTCCAGCCTCCCGGCCTCCCAGCTTTCTAGCCTTCCAGCCTTCTAGTGCTCCGTTTCGCAAAAACGTATGCGGATTGCGTCGGTGGGGCTGGGGGCTCCGACGAAGCGCGACGGCCGAGCAGCCCGGGCCGCCCGGCGCCAGGGGAGCGGCCGCGGCGCGTGCCCTCACGCGCCGCAGCGGACCGCGCCGAGGCGGCCCCTGCGAGGCCGTTCAGCGAAGGAGGGGCCCCCAGCCCCACCCCCTGGGAAAACCACGGGATTTCGGAAACGCTACACTAGCGGGCCGAAGGCCCCAGCCCCGATCACCGTCCCTTCACGATCTCCCGGCCGATGAAGTTCTTAAGCACCTCGTGGGTGCCGCCGCCGTAGAGCAGGAACCGGGCGTCCCGGAAGTAGCGCTGGGGCCCGTACTCCGTGGCGAACCCGTTGCCACCGTAGATGCGGGTCACCTCGTCCACCACCTTCAGGCAGGTCTCGGTGGCGAACATCTTGGCCATGGCGGCCTCCTTGCGGGGGTTCAGGCCCTCGCCGATCATCCAGGCCGCGTAGTAGACCAGCAGCCGGGCCGCCTCCATCTCGGTGGCCATCTCCGCGAACTTGGCCCGGATCAGCTGGTAGTCGCCGATCGGCCGGCCGAACGCCTCGCGCTTGCGGGCGTACTCCAAGCCGTCCGCAAACGCGGTGCGCGCGATCCCCAGGGCCATGGCCCCGGTCATGCACCGCACCTCGTTCAGGATCTCGCCCAGGTACGCCACGCCCTTGCCCTCCTCCTCGCCCAGGAGGTTCTCGTCGGGCACGAACACGTCCTCGAACACCAGCTCCCCGGTCACCGGGCCCCGGGCCCCCAGCTTGTGGAGCACCTGGCCCGACCGGAACCCCGGGGTTCCCTTCTCCACCAGGAAGAAGTTCAGGCCCTTCATCCCCTTGGCCGGGTCGGTGGTGGCCAGCACCGTGGCGAAGTCGGCCGTGGGCCCGTTGGTGATCCAGTTCTTGGTTCCGTTGAGCACCCAGCCGCCGTCCACCTTTTTCGCGGTGGTGCGGGTGGCGGCCAGGTCCGACCCGGACTGGTCCTCGGTGAAGCAGATGGTGGCGATCTTCTCGCCCCGGAGCGCGGGCAGCAGGCACCGCTCGCGGATCGCCTCGGACCCGAACCGGTACAGGAAGTGGGTGCCCATCAGCATGTTCATGATCACGGCCTGGGCGAACCCCACCGACCCCCGGGTGATCTCCTCGTAGAAGATCATGCAGGTCACCGGGTCGGCGTTCATGCCCCCCAGCTCCTCGGGGTAGCGCAGGCCCAGGTACCCGAGCGAGGTGAACTCCCGCCACAGGTCCTCCGGGATCCGGTCCTCCTGGTCGATCTCCTCCACCCGCGGGAGGATCAGCCGATCCACGGTGTCGGCCACGGCCTGTCGGAAAAACTGCTGTTCCTCGGTGAGTCGGAAATCCATGGGCATGCCTCGTTCGGCTGGAAAGCTAGAAAGCTGGGAAGCTACCTGAGACCAGCGACGCGCTCATTCCCCTGGTCGGGAGCAAGGGGCCTGCCGGAGAGCCGGGCGCGGCCCCTTAGCTCGCCGCGCAGCGCCTCCGGTATCCGGGCCACGAAATGGTATGGATTCCACCGAGCTGTAACGGAACCAACTCTCCTGTCTTGTGCCTGCGCGGCGAATCTCAACGCCCGGCTTCGCGCCCGGCCGGAGGCGGGCCCCTTGCCCCTCCTCCGAGACGGAACCCGCGGATCCACCCCTAGGCCCCCGTGGGAGCTCGCGTGGCACGGCTCTACACCACCCCCTCGTCCGTGAGCCGGGCGAGCGCGTCCTCGGACAACCCGAGGGCCTCGCCGTAGACCTTGGCGTTGTGCTCGCCCAGGCGGGGCGGGAACGACAGCTCCCCCCCCCTCTCCCTCAGGAACTCGGTGGGCACCGGCGGCGGCGCCAGGCAGACCTCGAACCCGGTCTGGGGGTCCCGGGTGCGCAGGAGCTTCGGCTTCACCGCGGGGTCCTCGCACACCTCCGGCACGGTCTGGACCCTCGACCCCGGGATCCGGGCCTGCCGCAGCAGGCCCAGGAGATCTTCGGTGCCGAGGGCTCTCGTGACCTCGGCGATCCGCTCGTTCAGCCGGCCCACGTCCGCGATCCGGCCGGCGTTGGTCTCGTACGCAGGGTCGGCCAGCCCCTCGAACCCCGGCAGGGCCACCAGCCGCTGCCACTGCAGGTCGTTGCCCACCGCCAGGTACACGTACCCGTCCCGGGTGGGGTACACGCTGACCGGGGCGAAGAACTCGTGGGTGTTGCCCCGGCGGGTCATCACCTTCCCAAAGGTCTTGGCCATGGTGATCGGCTGGGTCAGCCAGCTCACGGTGGAGTCGATCATGGCCACGTCGATCCGGGCCCCTTCGCCGGTCACGGCCCGGCGGTACAGGGCCTTCATGATCTGGCCGTAGGCGTGCTCGCTCGTGCCCATGTCGGGCAGGGGGATCCCCACCACCTCGGGGGGGCCGTCCGGCTCGCCGGTCAGGTCCATCAGCCCCCCCCGGGCCTGAAGGATGGGGTCGTAGGCCGCCTCGTTGGAGTCGGGCCCGAACCCGGTGATCCCCACCCAGATCAGATCGGGCCGGATCTTCCGGAGGGTGTCGTAGTCGATGCCCAGGGGCTCGTAGTTCTTGGGCAGCTGGTTCGTGGCGAACACGTCCACCGGCAGCTCCGCGATCAGGTCGTGGAGCAGCTTCTGCCCCTTGGGGTCCTTCAGGTTCAGAGTGATCGCCTCCTTGCCCGCGTTGATGGCGAAGAAGTAGCTCGACATCAGGGGCTCCTCCGGGCGGAACGGGTCCCCCACCCGCCGGTTCGGGTCGCCGCGGCCCGGGGGCTCCACCCGGATCACCCGAAGCCCGTCCATGGCGAGCCGGTAGGTGAGGTAGGGCAGCACGGTGGCCTGCTCCAGGCTCAGAACGGTCAGGTCTTGCAAGGGGTTCATCGGCTCCTCCCGGAATCGCGACTCGCAGCCGGAACAGTTGGCGGGGTCGTTTGATTTTTGCACCGGCATGTTTGAAAATTATCAAACCGCCGTTTGCGATATGCGCTGTGTGCGCGCACATTACTCCGGAACCTCCCGCCTGTCAACCCCGCCGGCGCCTCCAGACGGCAGAATTCGCCCGCCCCGACCTTGACACTCACGATTCCGTCCTGCTAAGTTGCGCCGCACCGGGTTTCAACTCGGTGTTCTGTTTTTCTGCTAGATCGTTTTATTTTGGAGCGTACGATGCTTCGCCTGCCCCATTTCGCCGTTCACCGCCCCGGTTCCGTGGCCGAGGCGCTCCAGATCCTGGCGACCGCTCCCCACGCCCGGCCGCTGGCCGGGGGCACCGATCTGCTGGTGGCCATGAAGCACGGCCACCACAAGGAGGCCGACCTCGTGAGCCTGGCCGGGCTCGGCCTCTCCGGCATCGAGCGATCGGACTCCGCGATCACGGTGGGCGCGGGAACCTCCCTGTGGGATCTGATGCGGTGGGCCTGGCCCGGCGCATTGGGCGTGGTGGCCGAAGCGGTCCGGGCCGTGGCCGCCCCGCCCCTCCAGAGCCGCGCCACGGTGGGCGGGAACGTCTGCCTGGACACCCGGTGCTGGTTCTTCAACCAGTCCGCGTTCTGGCGAAGCGGCCGGCCGGCCTGCCTCAAGGCCGGGGGCGACCGGTGCCACGTGGTGCCCGGGGGGAGCGACTGCCACGCCGTGAGCCAGGCCGATCTGCCCCCGGTCCTGATCGCCTGCGGGGCCCAGGCGGAGATCGCCGGGCCCGACGGAAGCCGGGAGGTGCCGGTGGAGGGGCTGTTCTCGGGCGACGGAAGGCGGCCCCACACCCTGAGCTCCGCAGAGCTCCTGCTGCGGCTCCGCGTTCCCCTGCCCCCCCCCGGGGCGGGCGCGGCCTACGAGAAGCTGAGGATGCGCCGCGCCTTGGACTTTGCAGCCGCCTCGGCCGCGGTGTACCTGGAGCGCCGGGACGGAGGCTGCGCCCGGGCCCGGGTGGTGCTGGGGGGCCTGGGCACCAGCCCCCTACGGGTGCCCGAGGCCGAGGCCGCGCTGGAGGGCACGGAGCTGGATCCCCGCGCCCTGGCCGAGGCTGCGGAGGCGGCCGTGGCCGCGGCCCGGCCCGTGAAGAACACCGACCTGACCCCGGCCTACCGCCGGAAGATGGCAGGGGTGCTGGTTCGGCGGGCCGCCCTGCGGGCGTGGACCCGGGCGGCCGGGGAGGAGTCCTGATGAGCGAAGCGCGGAAGAGTGCGCCAAAAAAGATGGTGGTCGAGCTCGAGGTCAACGGAACCCGTCACGAGCTCCTGGTGGAGCCCCGCCGGACCCTGCTGGAGGTCCTGCGGGAGGAGCTGGGGCTCACGGGCGCCAAGGAGGGGTGCGGCCTGGGCGCCTGCGGCACCTGCACCGTGCTCATGGACGGCCGGCCCGTGCGCGCGTGCCTCACCCTGGCGGTGGAGGCCCAGGGGGCGAGCATCCTCACCGTGGAGGGGCTGGCCGACACCGTGGCCGACCGGGAGCCCGGGGCCCTGCACCCGATCCAGGAGGCGTTCGTGGACGCCCACGGGGTCCAGTGCGGGTTCTGCACCCCCGGCATGATCCTCGCGGCCAAGGCGCTGCTGGACGAGGAGCCCGACCCGGACGAGGCCCGGATCCGCGAGGCGCTGGGCGGCCAGGTGTGCCGGTGCACCGGCTACACCAAGATCGTGGAGGCCGTGAAGCTGGCCGCCCACCGGCTCTCTGGCGAGGAGGTGGAGGCGTGAGTCGCTACATCGGACAGAGCCTTCCGAGGAGGGACGCGCGGCTCAAGGCCACCGGCGAGGCCCGGTTCACCGCAGACCTCTCCCTGCCGTTCATGCTCCACGCGGCCGTGCTGCGAAGTCCCTACCCCCATGCGCGCATCGTCCGGCTCGACACCAGCCGGGCCGAGCGGCTGCCCGGGGTCAAGGCGGTGCTCACCGCCCGGGACACCTCCGGGGTCAAGTGGGGCGTGTTCCGCTACACCCGGGACCAGGAGTTCCTGGCCCGTGAGAAGGTGCGGTACGTGGGCGAGGAGGTGGCGGCCGTGGCCGCCGAGTCCGAGGACATCGCCCGGGAGGCCCTGGAGCTCATCGAGGTGGAGTACGAGATCCTGCCGGCCGTGTTCGACCCGCTGTCGGCCGTTGCGGACGACGCCCCCCGGATCCACGACCACGCCGAGCGCAACATCAACATCCACGTGCCGATCCACGTGGGCGACGTGGACCGGGCCTTCGACGAGTGCGACTACGTCCACACCGAGCGCACGGTCTCGGAGGAAGAGAGCTACTTCATGACCGAGCCCTACGCGGTGCTGGCCCACTGCGACCGCCAGGGCACAGTGGAGGTGTGGATGCCCAACGCGAGCCCCCACACCAAGGCCAAGGGGCTCGCCAACGCGCTGGGGCTGCCGGTGTCCAAGGTGCACGTGCGCCACGTGTTCGTGGGTGGCGCCTTCGGGGGCCGCAGCGACATGTTCCCCGGGGAGTACATCGCGGCGCGGCTCTCCCAGATGACCCAGCGGCCGGTGAAGCTCGTGTACACCCGCGAGGAGAACTCCATCGCGGTGCGCCAGGGCCACTCCATGGTGGTGGAGAGCACCTTTGGGTTCAAGCGGGACGGCACCCTTCACGCCGTGGACGTCACCGCCTACATGGACGGCGGGGCGTACTCGTCCACCGGCCCCATCGCCACGAGCGTGCCGTTCCTGTGCTTCGAGCAGACCTACCGGGTGCCCAACGTGCGGTACAACGGGTACCGGGTGTACACCAACAAGCCGATCCGGGGCATGATCCGGACCCACGGCCGGGCCTGGGCCTGCAACGTGGACATGCAGCTCGACCTGGCGGCCGCCGCCCTGGGGCTGGACCCGGTGGAGATCCGCCGGCGCAACGCGGTGCGCACCGGCGACACCACCCCGACCCAGAGCAAGATCTTCAAGATGGACAGCCTGGCCACCATCGAGGCCGTGGCCGAGGCCAGCCGGTTCCGGGAGAAGTGGGGGAAGCTGCCCAAGTGGCGCGGCATCGGGATCGGCTGCGTGAGCGTGATGAGCGGGTTCCCCATGGGCATCCGGGGCGGATCCGCGGCCATGGTGAAGTTCGACGAGGACGCGGGGGTGACCGTGATCTCCGGGGTGGTGGACAACGGCCAGGGCAACGAGAACGTGGTGCTGCAGATCGCGGCCGAGGCCCTGGGCGTGGCCCCCGACGCGATCCAGCTGGTGGCCTCGGACACCGAGGTCACCCCCATCGACCAGGGCGCCTACTCCCAGGCCACCACGTTGTGCAGCGGCAACGCCGTGCGCCTGGCCTGCGAGGACGCCCGGCGCCAGATCTTCGAGATCGCCTCGGACATGCTGGAGGCGGCCGCGGAGGACCTGGAGCTGGAGGACGGCAAGGTGTACGTGCGGGGCTCCCCGTCCCGGGCCGTGCCGCTGCGCAACGTGATCCGCATGGGGCTGCTCAAAGGCAAGAACGTCATCGGCCACGGCAGCTTCGGCCCCAACGTGGACCAGACCCGCGAGTGGATCAAGAACCCCACGGGGCAGCTCGCGGCCGCGTTCAGCTACGGCAGCGCCGTGGTGGAGGTGGAGGTGGACCCGGAGACCGGGTTCGTCCGGGTGCTCGACGCCTGGGTGGCCCACGACTGCGGGAAGGCCATCAACCCCAAGGAGGTGGAGGGCCAAATGGAGGGCGGCCTCGCCATGGGGGGCCACGGCGGCATCCTGCTGGAGGCCTGCAAGTGGCACGAGGGAGCCAACCTGAACCCCGACTTCCTGGGGTACAAGGTGCCGCTCGCGCCCGACATGCCGCCCATCCACCCCTTCATCGTCGAGTCCGAGGATCCGTTCGGGCCGTTCGGGGCCAAGGAGGGCGGGTTGTCCATCTCCATGTGCACGGCCCAGGCCTACTCCAACGCCATTGCCAACGCCATCGGCACCCACATCCGGGAGTTCCCCCACACCCCCGACCGGGTGCTCGAGGCGATCGAGAAAAGGGCCGTGACGGGTGATCCGTGACGGGTGACGAGGTCACTAAGACGTGCAAACGTATTGCCAGGGTACGGGGTGGGGGCCTGGTTCCGGCCGGGCGCGAGTGCGGCATCCGATCGCCGCGCCTTCTCATGCCGCCGCTTGCCCGTCGGTCCAGGCCACGATAGCGGAACTCTTGGGATGCGGAGGCGATCCGGACGTTCGGAGGGCGCGGCGAGCTAAGGGGCCGCACCCGGCGCTCCACCAGACCCCCACCCCGCCGACGAAAATGGGACAGTGATCCGTGACGGGTGACGGGCCGGCCGCCCCGCTACGATTCACGATTTACGATTTACGGCTTCTTAGCCTTCCATCCAAAAGGACCGACATGAAAGCGAAGTCCATCGACCACATCTGTTTCGCGGTGCGCAACCTGGACGAGGCCGTGGCCCGGTACCGGGACGTGCTGGGCCTGGAGCCCGACGGCGTGTACACCGCCGAGTCCGAGAAGATCCGGGTGGCCCGGTACTACCTGGGCGAGGTGGCCGTGGAGCTGATGGAGCCCACCGATCCGGACAGCGACGTGGGGCGGTTCCTCGAGAAGCGCGGCGAGGGGTTCTTCCTGATCTCGTACCGGGTGGACGACGTGGAGGAGGGCCTCCGGGAGCTCGAGTCCAAGGGGTACCCCCTGATCGACCGCAAGCCCCGGGAGCTCATGGGCAACCGCTACGCCTTCATCCTGCCCCCGGCCCGGATGAACGGCACCCTGGTCGAGATCCTGGATGGGGAGTTCGAAGGGTATCCGGAACGCTGAACATGTTCTCGTCTGTCGATTCCATCGTCGAGCGTCTGGGTCGGGAGCAGTACGTGGCCGACCGGGCCCTGGGCACCATCCTGTACCTGAGCCAGGCGCTGGGGAAGCCCCTGTTCCTGGAGGGGGAGCCCGGCGTGGGCAAGACCCGGCTCGCCGTGGTCCTGGCCCGGGCCCTCGACACGCCCCTGATCCGGCTCCAGTGCTACGAGGGGCTCGACGCCTCCACGGCCCTGTACGAGTGGAACTACCCGCGCCAGATCCTGGAGATCAAGCTGCAGGAGACCTGCGGCGAGCGGTCCCAGATCGCCCGCACCATCTTCAGCGAGGAGTTCCTGATCCAACGGCCCATCCTCCAGGCCCTGCGCCACCCCGGCCCCCGGCCGGCCGTGCTCCTGATCGACGAGCTGGACCGGGCCGACGAGGAGTTCGAGGCGTTTCTGCTGGAGGTGCTCGACGAGTTTCAGGTGACGATCCCCGAGCTGGGCACGATCCGGGCGGCGGTGAAGCCGCTGGTGATCTTGACCTCCAACCGCACCCGCGAGGTGCACGACGCCCTGAAGCGCCGGTGCCTGTACCACTGGATCGACTACCCGGACTTCGACAAGGAGTACGCCATCGTCAAGGCCCACCTGCCGGACATCGAGGACGATCTCGCGGCCCAGGTGTGCCGGTTCGTGGAGAGGATCCGCACCGAGGAGTTCCTGAAGCGGCCCGGGGTGGCCGAGACCCTGGACTGGGCCGCGGCCCTGCTGGCCCTGAACCGCCACGCCCTCGACGAGGAGGTGGTGGAGGCCACGATGGGGTGCATCTTCAAGAACCAGCAGGACATCCTGCTGTTCCGCAACGCGGTGTGGGGCGACCACGAGAAACGGGCCGAGTACCTGCGCCAGGTCAAGGCGGCGATGTGTTAGGGAAGGCGAGAAAGCTAGGAGGCTGGGAAGCTGTGAGGCTGGAGGGCGCCGGGCCCGGCAGATTGCCCAGGGCCACCGTGGGTAGGAGCGACCTCCCGGTCGCGATCCCGGGCCGCGAGGCCCGTCGGGGAGTTGTCGCGGCCTGGAGGCCGCTCCCACAGGCGAGGGGGAGCGAGTACGCTGGGAACCGAAGCCGCCCGCCGCCTAGCTGCCTAGCGGGCCGAAGGCCCAAAGTTGTTTCCATTTTTTGAGTTCGTGGATCATTGGGAGGAGAACGAGACGATGAGACGAACACCCTCTTGACTCCATGACCCGACCCCACAGCCCACCTCCTGACGCCGGCATGGCAGGCCACGTCCTCGCCTTTGCCCGGCTGTGCAAGCGCTCCGGCCTGCCGGCCCACCCGGCCGCGGCCGTGGACGCGTGCCGCGCCCTCAGCCTGCTGGGGGTGGGCGATCCCCGCAGCGTGTACTGGGCCCTGCGGGCCCTGCTCGTCTCCTCCCCCGACCAGATCCCGGTCTTCGACCGCCTGTTCCACGCCTACTGGGAGTCCGGCTCCCTGCCGGAGGAGCCCCCCCCGCAACCGCCGTGCGAACGTCCGTCGGCCCGCCCGGGCCAGGGCTCGGCCGGCGGCGAGGGCGAGTCTTCCCTCCTCTCCGACGCCGAGGGCGGAGCCTCGGACCGGGAGATGCTGCTGCGCAAGGACCTGCGGCACGTCACCCCCGAGGAGGAGCCCCGGGTTCGGGCCGCGTTCCTGGCCCTGCTGCACAAGCTCGCGAGCCGCCCCGGGCGACGGCACCGGCCGGCGTACCGGGGCCGGTCCATCGAGTTCCGCAGGGTGTTCCGGCAGAGCCTGCGCTACGGCGGCGAGATCGTCCGGCTCACCCGGCGGGAGCCCCGGCTGCGCAAGCGCAACCTGGTGCTCCTGGGCGACGTGTCCGGGTCCATGGACGTGTACAACCGGTTTTTCCTGCTGATGGCCCACGGGCTGGCCCGGCGGGATCGGGGGGTGCGGGTGTTCGGGTTCTCGACCCGACTGTTCGACCTGACCGATGCCCTGCGCGACCGGGATGCCACCCGGGCCGTGGCCCGGGTGGGGGAGCAGACCCGGGGCTGGTCGGGCGGCACCCTGATCGGCAGGAGCCTGGCCGAGCTCAACCGCTCCCTGGACGCGGCCGGCCCCCGCCGGGGCCTGGTGGTCGTGGTGTTCAGCGACGGGTGGGACCGGGGCGATCCGGACCTGCTCACCCGGGAGCTGGGGCGGCTACGGTCCCGGGCATGGCGGATCCTGTGGCTCAACCCCCTGAAGGGCGACCCCGACTACCAGCCCCTGTGCCGGGGCATGGCCGCGGCCCTGCCGTTCCTGGACGGATTCTACCCGGCTCACACCGCCGAGAGCCTGCTACGGGTGGCCCAGCAGCTCCAGCGGCTTCGTTGACCCTCACCCCAAGAAAGGAGGTAGGAGCATGTCGCAGATCAAGTACACGCTTCCCGAGTCGGAGATCCCCAAGCAGTGGTACAACATCGCAGCGGACATGCCGAACCCCATGAAGCCGCCCCTGCACCCGGGCACCGGGCAGCCGGTCGGGCCGGACGACCTGGCCCCCCTGTTCCCCATGGCCCTGATCGAGCAGGAGGTGAGCACCCAGCGGTGGATCGACATCCCGGAGGAGGTGCTCCAGATCCTCCGGCTGTGGCGGCCCACCCCCCTGTTCCGGGCCCGGCGGCTGGAGGAGGCCCTGGGGACCCCGGCCAAGATCTACTACAAGTACGAGGGCACCAGCCCGGCCGGCAGCCACAAGCCCAACACCAGCGTGGCCCAGGCCTACTACAACAAGAAGGAGGGCGTGAAGCGCATCGCCACCGAGACCGGCGCCGGCCAGTGGGGCAGCGCCTTGTCCCTGGCCTGCAACTTCTTCGGCATCGAGGCCAAGGTGTACATGGTGAGGATCTCCTACGAGCAGAAGCCCTACCGGCGCGTGCTCATGGAGACCTGGGGCGCCAGCGTGATCCCCAGCCCCTCGAACGAGACCGAGGCCGGCCGGAAGATCCTGGCCGAGGACCCGAACAGCACCGGATCCCTGGGCATCGCCATCTCCGAGGCCGTGGAGGACGCGGCCAGCCGCGAGGACACCAAGTACGCCCTGGGCTCGGTGCTCAACCACGTGCTGCTGCACCAGACCGTGGTGGGGCTCGAGGCCAAGAAGCAGATGGAGCTGGCCGGCGACTACCCGGACGTGATCCTGGGTTGCTGCGGAGGCGGCTCCAACTTCGCGGGCCTGACGTTCCCGTTCCTGTACGACAAGATCCACGGCCGTGAGATCGACGTGGTGGGCTGCGAGCCCACGGCCTGCCCCACCATGACCCGGGGCCACTTCCACTACGACTTCGGCGACACGGTGGGCATGACCCCGCTGCTGCCCATGCACACCCTCGGCCACACCTTCGTGCCCCCGGGCATCCACGCCGGCGGGCTGCGCTACCACGGCATGGCCCCCCTGGTCAGCCAGCTCTTGAACGACGAGCTCATCCGGGCCGAGGCGTTCCACCAGGTGGAGTGCTTCGACGCGGCGGTCATGTTCGCCCGGGCCGAGGGCATCGTGCCGGCGCCCGAGTCGAGCCACGCCATCCGGGGCGCCATCAACGAGGCCCTGAAGGCCAAGGAGGAGGGCAAGGAGAAGACGATCCTGTTCCTGCTCTCCGGCCACGGCCACTTCGATATGTCGGCCTACGACGCCTACTTCGGGAAGAAGCTCGAGGAGTACGAGCTGCCGCCCGAGGAGCTGGACAAGGCCTGGGAGGCCATCAAGGGCCTGCCCTCGCCCCAGGCGGCGTAGCACCTGCCACACCGGTGCCGGGGGACGTGCCCCCGGCACCGGTGTGTTTCGTTCCAGCTTCCCAGCCTTCTAGCCTTTCAGGAGCCCCCATGCACGCTACCGAGTACCGGTTCCTTCTCGGAAACGAGGCCATTGCCCGCGGCATCGTCGAGGCGGGGTGCCAGTTCGCCACCTCCTACCCCGGCACCCCCAGCTCGGAGATCCTGCCCGCCGTGGTGCGGTTCAAGGAGGAGATGGGCCTGGACCTGTACGCCGAGTGGTCCACCAACGAGAAGGTGGCCCTGGAGACGGCCCTGGCCGCCGCCTACTCGGGCAAGCGGGTCATGGTGGCCATGAAGCAGGTGGGGCTCAACGTGGCGGCCGACCCGGCCCTGTCGGCCGCGTACATCGGGGTGAAGGGCGGGCTGGTGCTGGTGGTGGCCGACGACCCCGGCCCCCACAGCTCCCAGACCGAGCAGGACACCCGGCTGTTCGCCCGGTTCGCCAAGCTGCCGGTGCTCGACCCGGCCGACGCCCAGGAGGCCAAGGACCTGTGCGCCCGGGCGTTCGAGCTGTCGGAGCGCCACGAGATCCCGGTGATCCTGCGGCCGACGCTCCGGATCTGCCACTCCAGCCAGCGCATCGCGTGCGGGCCGGTCACCGGCCCGGGCCAGGAGGCCCGGTTCGACAAGAACCCCCGGCGGTGGGCGGCCACCCCCCGGGCGCGGTTCGAGCTTCACCGGCTGCTGAACCAGAAGCTCGCGGCCATCGCCGACGAGGCGGCCTCGTGGCCCGAGAACCGGCTCCACCTGCCCGAGGGCACGGCGCCCCTGGGCATCGTGGCCTCGGGCATCGCCTACGCCTACGTGATGGACCTGCTGGAGTCCCTGGGGCTCTCGGACCGGGTGGCCGTGCTGAAGCTGGCATTGGCCCACCCCCTGCCCCCCGCGCCCCTGGAGGGGCTGGCGGGCCGGTGCGAGCGGGTCCTGGTGATCGAGGAGCCCGACGCCGCGGTGGAGACCCAGCTGCGGCTCGACGTGCCCGTGTGGGGCCGGCTCACCGGCCACGTGCCCCGGGCCGGGGAGCTCACCCCCGAGCGGCTCCGCGAGGTGCTCGGCCGGGCGGCCGAGGAGGCCGGTCTGACCGTGCCCGAGCCCCAAACCGGGACCCCGGGGGCGGCCCAGGGGCTGCCGATCCGCCGGCCCACCCTGTGCCCGGGGTGTGGCCACCGGGCCTCGTTCTACGGCATCCGACGGGCGTTCCCCCGGGGGATCTTCCCAGGGGACATCGGGTGCTACACCCTCGGGCTCAACCTGGGCGCCGTGGACACGGTCCACTGCATGGGCGCCTCGGTATCCATGGCGGCCGGCTTCTTCCATGCCCACGCCCAGGACGGCGACCCGCCCCCCATCGTGGCCACCATCGGCGACAGCACCTTCTACCACTCGGGCGTGCCGGCCCTGGAGAACGCCGTGTACAACGGCGCCCGGTTCGTGCTCGTGGTCCTCGACAACGAGATCACGGGCATGACCGGCATGCAGCCCACCCCGGAGTTCGGCACCACGGCCGACGGCCACCCCGGCCGGGCGATCTCCCTCGAGGGCCTGATCCGGGGGTGCGGGGTGGAGTACGTGGACCACGCCGACCCGTTCGATGCCGACGGCTTCCAGCGCCGGCTGTTCCGGGCCTGGGAGCACGCCCGCTCCCCGGACGGCGGGGTGGCCGTGCTGGTGGTGCGCTACCCCTGCGTGACCCGGTTCGGGGCCACCCTGCCGGGCCGGCCCCGGATCCCGGTCGAGGTGGTCCACGGGCCCCTGCCCCGACTCGAGGACGGCTCCTGGAAGCCCGCCTGGAGGCCCCGACACCAGGACAAGGTGAGCCCCTGTGTGGAGGCGTGCCCGGCCGGGAACGACGTGGAGCGGCTGCTGGCCTTTGCCGCCGAGGGTAGGTGGGACGAGGCCGCGGACCTGGTGCTGACCGAGCACCCCTTCCCCGCGACCCTGGGCCGGGTGTGCCCCCACTTCTGCGAGGAGGCCTGCAACCGGGCCGGAGCGGACGGGGCCCTGGGCGTCCACTGGATCGAACGGGCCGCGGGCGACGCCGCCCGGGGCCGGCCCGCCCCGGCGAGGGCCGCCACCCCCACCGGCCGGAGCGTGGCCGTGGTGGGGGCGGGGCCGGCCGGGCTCACGGCCGCGTACCACCTGGCCCGGCTGGGGCACCGGGTGGAGGTGTTCGAAGCCCTTCCCGAACCCGGAGGCATGCTGCGGTGGGCCATCCCCGACTACCGACTGCCCCGGGACGTGATCGAGGCCGAGGTCTCCCGCATCCTGGAGGCCGGCGTGGTGCTGCACACCGGGGTGGCCGTGGGCCGCGATCGGCCCCTGGCCGACCTGCTGGCCCACGACGCCGTGCTCCTGGCCACCGGCGGGGGACGGGAGCGGCGGCTCGGGATTCCGGGGGAGGATCGCGAGGGGGTCTGGACCGGGCTCGGGTTCCTGCGGGCCCTGAAGGCCGGGGGGGACGCCCCCGGCGTGGGCCGGCGGGTGGCCGTGATCGGCGGGGGCAACACGGCCATCGACGCGGCCCGCTCGGCCCGGCGGCTGGGCGCCGAGGTCACCGTGTACTACCGCCGGGGGCCGGATCGGCTCCGGGCCATCCCCGAGGAGGTGGAGGCGGCCCGGGCCGAGGGGATCTTCTTCCGGTTCCACGCCGCCCCCGAGGAGGTCTCGGCCGGCCGGAGCCGGCGACTGTCGGTGCGGTTCCGCAACACCCGAGCCGCCCAAGAGCATCCCTTCGGGCTCTCCCCCCAGGTGGAGGGCCAGCCGACCGAGTTCTGGGCCGAGGTGGACACCGTGGTGGTGGCCGTGGGGCTCCAGCCCGACCTGCCCGAGGGCGCGCCCTCAGACCTTACGCCCGACGAATGGGGCCGCACGGGCGTGCCCCGGGTGTACGTGGCGGGCGACGCGGCGCCCGACGCCGCCGGCACGGTGGCCCATGCCGTGAACGCGGGCAAGCGCGCCGCGCTCGCGATCCACGCGGACCTCACCGGCGAGGGGCTCGAGCCCCGGGCCCTGCGGATCGCCCGGGGCCCGGGCATCAGCCTCCAGGCCTGGGCCGAGCCCGGGGGCGGCCGGGCCGGCCGGGTCCAGGCGGTGCCCCCCCTGCGCACCATCCAGCGCCGGTACTTTCCCGACGTGCCGAGGGCGAACGCCCGGGCCCTCCCCCCGGACGACGCGATCTGGAGCTTTGCCGAGGTGGACCGGGGGCTCCCCCTGGAGAAGGCGGCCCGCGAGGCCCGGGACCGGTGCTTCCACTGCGGGGTGTGCACCCGGTGCGACCGGTGCCTGGAGGTGTGCCCAACCGGCGCCATCTCCCGGGAGGGCGACACCTACCGGGTGGACGAGGACAAGTGCACCCTGTGCCGGCTGTGCCAGGTGGAGTGCCCCCGCAACGCCATCACCATGCCCCGCACCGAGTCGTGCGTGGCCTGCGGGTACTGCACCACCTGGTTCGAGTGCCCGGCGCTGGTGCGGGGCCCCGACGGCCGGGCCGTGGTGGACGAGGGGCTGTGCATCGAGTGCGGGCTGTGCATCCAGGTGTGCCCCCAGGGCGCCATTCGGCCCAGGGTGTCCGAGGCGGAGCTCGCTTCTGGTTGAGCCTGGACGCGGGTGCCGTGCGACGGCGGGGCAGGGGCGCGGATCCCCTTTCGGACCCATCGCAGCCGGGTTTCGGCAGGGGGTCGGTGCGGGTCAGCGCTAGGAAGGGGCGCGGGTCTTGCCCGAGAGCCGGGCCTCCTGGATCAGAATGGGCCCCAGCGTGCGGTCCAGGAAGCGGCGCTGGCACTCCACCCCCATCCGCCCCTCCCGTTGGTACTTCATGTAGCGGCAACCGCCCAGGCACAGGGGCAGATACTCGCACTCCCGGCACGCGGCAGCGGTGCGCAGGCGGTCCAGGGCGAACCGTTCCCGGTAGTCCTGGAACCCCTCCCACAGGTCCCCCGCCACGAACTGTTCGTGCCCCACCAACGCCGGGCACTTGGTCAGGGTGCCGTCGTAGTGAACCGTGAAGGCGTACTCCAGATCCACCATGCACGCGATGGGTGCGATCTTGGGGGGGCGGTAGCCCCGCTTGAGAACCTCCTCCCGGAGGAACACAGTGGCCTCGGCCACCCAGTCCTCGTTTATCGAGGCGCATCCCACACACGACTCCGGCGGCGCAAACTCGTCCGTGGTGTGCATCACCGGGCTGAACTGGATCGGCCCCACCGCTTCCGGCCCGAGCCCCCGGTCCGACAGGTCGTCGAGGAGCTCTGGGAAGCGACGGTAGTTGTCCCGCGTATAGGTGCCGGCAAGGCCGATCCGGGTTCGGCCCGCACACCTCTTCAGGTTCGCCACGATCGCCTCGTAACTCCCCCGGCCCGAGCGAAACGGCCGGAACCGATCGTGGACGTCCCCGGGGCCGTCCAGGGTCACCCGCACGCCCATCAGCCCCAAGGGGTTCAGCTCGTCCACGATCTCGGGGGTCAGGAGGGATCCGTTCGTGACCAGGGTGCAGTGGAAGCGGCCTCCCCGCTCCTCCACGAGCCGCTTCAGGCTCCCCGAGATCCGGACGATCGCGTCCCGATACAGGAGAGGCTCGCCCCCGTAGAAGTCCACCACCACCGTGTCCATGCCCGGGAGAAACCTCTGATCCACGAACTCCACCAGGCGATCCTCGGTGGCCCGGTCCATGCGGGCGGGTCCTTTGAGGCTCCCTTCATAGCAGTAGGAGCACCGAAAGTTGCACTCCATGCCCAGGATGACGGCGATGGTGAGCCCGGTGGTCTCTCGGTTGGCTCGGTCCAGAAATCCGAACGCCTCCCGGACCTCGGCCTCCCGGTCGCGAACCAGGATCCCCAGCCGGAGGAGCGGCTCCTCCGCCTCGGGCGGGATCTCCCCCGCCTCCAGCCGCCGGTACAGATCCTCCGGGAGCAAAAGCATGGAGGTCTTCCGGGTGGAGAACACCAGGAGCGTTCCGGGCCGTCCCGGGAAAGGGTAGGCTTTCACGTACGCGGACAGAACCACGGATCACCTCCGGCGGTGGCACCCCTCCCGTGGGCCAGGCCGAGCCCTTCCGGATCGGCCCGCGCACCAACGGAAATGGGCGATTCCGTCAAGCAGCCGGGCGATCATACCCAGCTCCGACGGGATTGTCACGCCGCCCTGGATCGACCTCCTCCTTGTATCTTCCCGTGGCTCCACGGAATATGGTGGCCTCCGCCGCCGGGATATACCGCCCCTTCTGTGGGGGCGCCGCAGGCCGCGGCACACGGCCGCCGCTCGGCCCCCGCGACGGAGGAGACCGGGCCTGCCCCCCCCCGGGGAGGACAGCCGCCTCGGTGCCGCTCGCCCCGCCTCGAACGGAAAAGCGCATGTGTGAGCCCAGTGGCCTGTGGAACCGAAACTTCCTGTTGTTCTGGCAGGGTCAAGCCGTCAGCCTGGCCGGATCGTCACTAAGCACGATGGCCGTGGCCCTGTGGATCGTGGACGCCACGGGCTCTGCTGCCCTGTTGGGAGCGGTGATGATGGTGGGATCCCTCGCCGGACTTTTGGCCACCCCAATTGCGGGAGCCGTGGCCGACCGGTACCCCCGAGTGAGGGTCATCGTGTGGTGCGATGCGTTCCAAGGGTTGTCGGCCTTGACCATGGCTGGAGCGGTTTGGGCCTTTCCGACAGCCCCATCCCTTGCTTTGGCTGCCCTGTTCCTTTTCTACGCGGCCGGCATGGCGACCTCCGCCGTGTTCGCTGCCGCCGCCCGGGCACTGGTTCCCGACCTCGTGCCCCCCGACCTGGTGCCCTCGGCCAACACGGCCACGCTGGCGGTCGTGCAAACCGCGGGGCTTGCGGGCAAGGGCTTTGGGGGCACGGCCTACCGCCTGCTGGGCGCCCCGTTTCTGCTGGCCGTCGACGGCATCACGTACTTGATCAGCTCGGCCACCGAGGCGTTCATCCGACTCCCCCAGGCCCCTTCTCGGCCCTCCGCCGGCTGGGGCGAGGCGGTTCGCGGCCTGGCAACGGAGGCAAAGGAAGGCTTCCGGTACGTGTGGGGCGATCCCGGCCTTCGGGCCGCCGTGCTAGCGACCGC
The DNA here is from genome assembly GCF_000526155.1 of Deferrisoma camini S3R1. Classification (NCBI taxonomy): domain Bacteria; kingdom Pseudomonadati; phylum Thermodesulfobacteriota; class Deferrisomatia; order Deferrisomatales; family Deferrisomataceae; genus Deferrisoma; species Deferrisoma camini. Next base: position 1,492,443 of record NZ_JAFN01000001.1, read on the forward strand.
CTGCACCACGTTTTGCCTGGAGCCCTTGGTGGTGCTCCTGCCGTTCCTGGTGAAGGACACGAGGTTTCTCGGGCTCCCGGCCGACTGGTACGGATACCTCCTGGCCGGGTACGGGGCCGCCAACATTGCAGGATACTGGCTGGCCGGCCACACGTCCCTTCGAGGGGGGGGCCTGGCGGCGGGAACCATGGGGGTGGCCGGCGTTGGCTTTGTGGGGCTGGGATTGGCCCGGAGCCCCGGGGCGGCTCTCGGGTGGATCGCGGCCAGCGGTCTGGCTCTGGGGTTCTACAACAACTCTCTCCTCTCCCAGGTCCAGACCCGGGTTCCCGCCCATCTGCGGGCCCGGGCCCTGACGGCCTTCCAGACCCTTACCATGGTGTTGGTGCCGCTGGGCATCGGCCTGGCCGGGGCGGCAGCGGAGCTGCCAGGGCGAAGGGTGGACCTGGTGTTTACGGGCGCGGGACTGGCGACGGCGCTCGCGGCGCTGCTCGCGTCCTCACGCGCAGGGTACCGGGAGCTTCTCTCGCCCCGCTCGTCCGTTCGCCGCCAATAAAAAAGCGGGAGCCGAAGCTCCCGCCGACAATCTTACTCAAAGGCACCTTAGCCGCTCCACCGAAAAATCGCCACAGAAGTGAAGCAACACGTGGTCATCGGCCCGAAAGCCTCCCCGTCGATCCCCTCGTCCAGAACCAGAATGCCGAGCTCTTCCATCGTCTGACCTCCTTTCTCCGGGTGGTCGGGAACGGACGTCCAGCGCCCTGCCAAAACGACGTTTTTAGTCTAGCTCGGACCGGAACCGGAAATCAAAAGGAAAATCGCAGCCCCACCTCCACCCACCGGTCCGGGTTGGGCCGGTCCGGGTCGGTGTACTGCCGCCCTTGGAACAGGTTGTGGGCCGTGAGGAACGCTTCCATGCCCACACCTGCCCCCACCCGAAACCGCTTCCACAGGTTCAGGTCCCATATGGGGTCGTTGCGATCCCCCTCGTCCGGGCCCTGGTCCCACCACACGAAGTGACCGGCCAGCTCCCCGTGGAACGAGCCGGGCCAGCGGTGGACCAAGGCCACGTCGAAGGTATACTGCTCCCGGTCGTCCCCATCCCCTTCCTGGTCGTGGTCCACGTAGCCCAGGCCCCACCGCAGCGAGGTACGGAGCACCGGCGCGGTCTCCAGCTCCAGCTCCATCCCGGCCCGGGTGGCCCCCTCGCCGTTCACCTTGCGCACGTTCCCTTCGGTGTCTGGGGACGGCTCGGCTACCCGTTGGTCCACCAACCGGTGCCAGAACCCCGTGGCCTTTACCCACAGGAACGGGATCGCCTTGGTCTCCACCCCGGCCTGGATCGACCAGATCTTCTCCGGCTCCAGATCCGGGTTCGGGTCGGTGCTTGCGCCCCCGCCCGAGAGCTCGGACAGCGGGGGGCTCGAGAACCCCCGAGCGGCCGTGGCCCGGACCACGGTCTGCCGCCCCACCCGCCGCACCGCACCGAAGCTGGGGCTGACGATCGGGCCGGTCACCGAGTGCTCGTCGTACCGCAACCCAGGGGTCAGGCTCCAGCCGGCCACCGAGAAAGTGTCGTTGAGGTAGACCCCCCACCGATCCAGCTCGGGGCTGGAGGTGAACCGGGCTGGGGTCCCCCGCGACTGGAAGACCGGCCCGGACTCCACGGTCTGATCCAACCGGCCGTGGTCGTAATCCACCCCCAGCACCACCACGTGGCCCTCGGGACTCCACACCAACCGTGCCCGGAGACCCTCCGAAACCTCGTCGAACCGCACCTCCCGAACCAGGGACCCCGTAGGCCCCCGCGTCCCGTCTTCATAGCCGGTCCCACGAAGACGGTGATCGTAACGGTACGCAGCGAAGTGAGCCCCCAACCGTTCCCCGAGGTCCATGTCCGCCATGATCGTGCCGAAAGCCGCGTGAAGGTCGTCTTCGGATCTGACCCCTTGCCCCACCAGGTGGCCAGATTCTGGCTCCGCCTCTGCATATCCGCCCATGAAGCCGACTCGCAGCCCTGGTCGTACAGGCAGTGAGAACTTGGCATAAGCCGCCCGGTTCCGGAAGCTTCCGTGGGTCCGTTCCCACTCGGCCCGCTGGTATCCCCCGTACAGGTAGTACCCCAGCCGGCCTGCTCGGCCGGCCGCCTCGGCCCGAGCGTCCAGGGTGGTGCCCGGCCCGTACGAGACCGAGCCGCTCCCCTCGGGCCGGGGCCGCCGGCCGACGTCCTTGGTGATCACGTTGATCACGCCGCCGAGGGACGACCCCCAAGCCGACGAGGCCGGCCCCTTGATCACCTCGATCCGGTCCACGACCCCCACCGGTATGGTCAGGGTCTCCGCGTTCCCCCCGGACAGGAAGTTCCAGGGGATCCCGTCCACCAGCACGAGCACGTGCTCCTCGCGGGAGCCCTGGATCCGGGTCAGGGAAAGGCTTCCCAGATCCGCTCCGAAGAACTCCACGAACACGCCGGGTACCCGGTTCAGGGCCTCGGCCAGGGTGTGGGCGTTCATGTCTCGGATCTGCTCGGCGGTGATGATCGTCACGTTCTCCGCCGTTTGGGACAGCGGCTTGGGGTGGCGGGTGGGAGCCTCCACCAAGGTTTCGCCCGGGAAGTACATGCGTTCGAACACGGCCTGGTCGCCCGCCCAAGCCGGGCACCACCCTCCCCCCAGCACTCCGGAGCAAAGAAGGGCTGCAACCGACAGGAGGTGCGGGAACCACCGGACACTGCTCACCGTTCTCCTCCGCTTCCCCGGAATCAACCGGAATCCGCCGTCCCGCGCACGGCCTCACTCCCACCGTCCGGCTTCCCATCCTGGGCCGGATCCGACGCCGGCAGGCTTACCGTGCACCGCGTACCTTCGCCCACCCGGCTCACGACCTCGATGTCGCCCCGGTGGCGTTTGATGATGCCCCGGGAGATCGAAAGGCCCAAGCCGGTCCCTTCCCCCGCCGTCTTGGTGGAGAAGAACGGCCGGAAGATGTGTTCCAGATCCTTCTCCTCGATACCTCCCCCGGTGTCCTCAACGTGGATCTTCACCCACCCTTCGCTCGCCTCGGTCGCCACCCTCAATGTGCCCCCTGAAGGCATGGCGTCTCGGGCGTTGGTGATCAGGTTGAGCACCACCTGCTTCAACTGGTCCCCCACTCCCCGCACCCTGGGCAGGTCCTTCGCGAACGAGGTTTTCACTTCGATCCCCCGGACCATAAGATCCTTGGTGCACAGAAGCACCACCGAGTCCACCAGCTCGTTCACGTCCAGATCCTCTGTACGGTCCGTCGTTGGCCGGTAGAAGTCTCGAAGGTTCTTAATCAGCCGATCGATCCGATCGCATTCTTGGATCGCCAGTTTGACCAGACGCGTCTCCCGAGCAGAGAGGCCGCCCCGGTACTCCAGTGACTCGAGCACCCCTCGGATGCCGGTGAGGGGGTTGTTCAGCTCGTGGGCCACGGAGGCGGTCAACGTACCGAGGGCGGTGAGCTTCTCCGAGTGGGCCAGCTGCTTGTACGCTGTTTCCAGCTCCTCCGTTCGTTCTTTGACCCGCTCCTCCAGCTCGTCCCGAGCCCGTTTCAGCTCTTCCTGAACCCTCGTCCGCTCCTGGACCTCGTCCTGAAGCCTCTGGTTCGCCTCGGTGAGTTCAGCGGTCCTTTCTCGGACGCGTTCCTCCAGCCCCAACCGCAGCTCGTCGATGGTCACGAACGCCCGATCCAGCGCTTGGACCAGCTCGTAAAACGGGTCGGCCAGTAGTCCGCGGGATGCGGGGGTCTCCGTCCAGATCCCCCGACGGCGCATCTCGTTCAGGAGGCGCCGCAGGGGCCGGGATGCGCCCCGAACCACCAAGAACGTCACACACCACCCCAACACCAAGAACGCCACCCCCGCCCCCACGCTCCGGACCACGATGGCCCGGAAGCCCGCCTCCAGAGCCCGCTTGCTGACCTCTACCCCCACATACCCCAGCACGGTTCCCGACGCCGGCTGGCCGAGGGGACCCGTAAAGAAGTACAGCCCCTCCACCGTGGGGGCGCTCAGCTCGGCCCGAACCGCCTTCCAAAAAGTAATGTTCTCCGCGTCCTCGTGATGGGCGATCCCCCCCGGCTGGGCAACGATCGCCCGTACCTCGGCCGAAGGAGCAGGCACCTGCCCTTTTGCTTCCGTGGGCGCCCCAGGCAGGTTTCGACCGTACTGCAAGAGGCGCCAAGATGGGTCGAACACGGCCACCCACTCCACATCGTCGTCCCTCAACGCTGGCAACAACGCCGAACGGATCTCCTCTGCATTCTCCGAAAAGAGCCCGAGCCGAAGGCTCTCTGCCAGGAAGGAGACCACAGTGGTCCCTTTCTCCTGCATCTGGCGCCGGAGCATCCGCTGCTGGAAGTGGATCAAGGCTCCGCTCAGCAGGACCGTTGCGAACAGGATGGTCGCGGCCAGGTACAGGTAGGTCTGTAATGCAAAGTGCCGCGACGGCAGAAAAACGCAACGTTTCTTCGCATCCATGCCGAGCCCTACCGTTCAGCGCCCGAAGGCACCACGCCCAAGCGTACACCCAGCTTCCGGGCCACCCTGGGGTTGACCCGAAGGAGAACCCCCTTGGGGGGCTCGGGAAGCACGTTCCCCCCGGGCTCCCCGTTGAGGATCCGCCAGGCCAAGGTCGCGGCTTGGCGCCCGATCGACGGAAAATCGAGGGTGACCGCAACGGTGGCCCCTAAAGACAGGTACCCTTCGGAGAATGTCACTAAGGGCATCCGGTGCCGGAGCGAGTACAAAAGGAGAGACTCGACCGTCTCCCGTGTGACCACGGTAGGGTCTGGGATCATCCAGAGCCCACCCACGTCGGGGGGGAGTTCCGCCAGCCTCGCAGGAACCTCCTTTGGAGACCGGACCTCCAACGCGGTGAGCCCCAACCCCTGATGGGCCGCGGCGTTCTCTGCCTTTTTCACGAAGTTGCCGGTGTTGCTCGGGTCGAAAAAGACGCCCAGACGTTTCACATCTGGGAGGGCTTCCCGGATCATTTTGATCCATCTTTCCGGAGGCACCTGCATGCCCACGCCCGTCACGGGGGTGCGCGCCCTCTTCCAGTCGGGTGGCCGGTGCACGAGCACGTACACCACAGGGATCTCGGGTTCCGGCAACCTTCGTACCGCCTCGAGGGCCCGCGTGCCGACGGCGAAAACGAGGTCCGCTCCGAGACCGTCCCCCCCGAGGACACCTCTCCGACCTGCCTCGTCACACTCCAACTCCCGGAAAGTGACGGGCACGAGACGCCGTGGCCCCCGGTGGGAAAAAGCCGTTTCCAAGGCCTCCTTGAAGGCGTCAACCACCTGGCGGGTCGGCGGCAACGTCGGGTCGTGGAGGATCAACACCTCCTCGGCCACGGCGCTAGCTGTCATGCCCAGGAGTAGCACCCCGATCAAAAGCCCCCGCATCCACAAACCCCCTTTTCGTCGTATCGGGCTCGGCCCGGCCGGATCGCGGTTCTCCGACCGGACCCCCCTCGAAACCCACATCTCCGCATCATTTCGGCAGATTGAGGCGGAAAGCTGAAAGCCTCGATCCTCCACGCCCCTACTGTCCTCCTGTCCCCCCCTAACCCTTGCCATCCTCGTCCGACGAGCCACGGTCCTCTTACTTCGGGGTGACCCCGTCCTTCCGGCTCTCCCCCCCCCTTCCTATCAACTTGTCACCGCTCCCAAGCAGCCACCCCCCTCCGCACCACGGATATTCGCTTAAGCTGTCCGCGAACCCCTTCCCCAAGAGGAGTTCGGCCAAAGGCCGCACAACGGCCACTGGAGAGCCAAGGACCTCGACCTCCTCCGCCACGGCCCCCCACAGCCCTTGCCCGTTCTGGGCCCGGAACCGCTCCTCGGCCCTGCTCCGGGCCGTTTCCAGGAGGTCTGGGAGGGTGTCTGGGCCCTCGGCAACGAACCCGAACCGGTCTTCGAGGAACACCCACGCCCGCACCCGGGCCTCGGGTCCCAGAGCGGCCTCCAGAGCCTGGAGGGTCGCCCGCATCACCTTGAGGTTCGCGAAAAAGGGCCGCCCCTCGGCGGTAGGCCACACGGCGCGGATCACCATCAGAACGAACTCCTCCCCTCCAGGGCCCGGCCCAGGGTCAGGGCGTCGATGTACTCCAGATCGCCTCCCAGGGGCACCCCGCGCGCGATCCGGGTGACCCGGACCCCCAGGGGCTCGAGGAGCTTCTTGAGGTACAACGCCGTGGCCTCCCCCTCCACGTGGGGATTGGTGGCCACGATCACCTCCCGGATCTCCCCCCGCCCGATCCGGTCCACCAGCTCCCGGATCCGAAGGTCCTCGGGCCCCACCCCCTCCATGGGCGAGAGGTGCCCGCCGAGCACGTGGTAGAGCCCGAAGAAGGTGCGAGTGCGCTCGATCGCGAGCACGCCGGCCTGGTCCTCCACCACGCACACCACGCTCCGGTCCCGTCGGGGCGAAGCGCACACGGCGCAGGGATCGGACTCGGTGAGCTGAAAACACACCGAGCAGGGTTTCACCTTCTCTTTGAGCTCCACCAGGGCCCGGGCCAAGGACTCCACCTCGGTCCGGGGCGCCTTGAGCAGGTGGAGCACGAACCGCGTGGCGGTCTTCTCGCCCACCCCGGGGAGCCTCTGGAGTTCCCTCATCACTTTCTGGATCGGAGAAGCCAGCATGGGGTTTCCTTGAAAGCTCGGGCAGGCCGCGGGTGAGGGGCCGTAGAAACTAGAAACTAGAGACTAGAGACTAGAATTTGGAGCCGCGTCCGGCTCCCTAGCAGATCCCATGCTCCCGTGTCGCGGTGCTGGCGGCGCTCAGAGATCAAGGAGGGTTCTGGCCTCCTAGCCTCCTAGCCTCCCTGCTTCCCAGCCGCCCTGCGGGCCAAAGGCCCCAACGTCCATACAAAAACGGCAGGCCCGATCCGCCTGCCGCCCTGGGATTCGTCCCCCGCCGGCGGGGCGCACGCGGTTCGTGCGCCGCGCCCGCCCCAGTGGGTCATGCTTTCCGGCTCGTCTTGGCGAAAAATCCGGTGTACACCCGGGTCACCTTCTTCTCATGGCAACTCGGGCACTCCACGGTGCGCTTCCCCACCTCGGTGGGGCGCATCTCCACGTCGAAGTCCTTGTCACACTTGGGGCAGTGGTACGGGTACATGGGCATGGCTACACCTCCTCGGCTGGCGCCGTCCGCCGGCGATGGAACCGAGGCGGGCGCGGGGGATCCTCACCCGTACGGGAACGCCTCTCCTTGCCCCCCAAGGCCCCAGGCGTGCTCCCGCAGCAGGCGGGGCAGCACCTCCCGGCCGCTCACCCGATACCGGCCTTCCCGGATCGCCTGGGACAGGGCTTCGACCAGCTCCTGCCGCACCTCCGGGGCCAGGAGCGCCAGGGTCCGGGCCCGCTGCACCTCGAGGCCCCGGTCCGAGACCTCCACCCGGTCCACGGCCACGCCGACCCCGGCCACCCCCTCCACCGGAGCCTCTCGACGGGGGCGACCCGGCGAAGGGGTACCCGACACGTATCCCCTTCGAACGTCACGAACTCGCATGGCACCTCTTTACGCTGGAAGGCTGGGAAGCTGGAAGGCTGGAAAGCGACCATGCCAGAGAGTCGTCCAGTCCGACTTCAACGCATACAAGATGCCGTCACCGTAGCCAAAAGGCAAGACATCTCGGGCGGTGCGGCCTCCCAGCGACTTCGGGTCTTCGGCCCGCTAGGCAGCTAGGCGGCCAGGCGACTCTCGAACCGCGCCAAAGTTCGGGGTCATGGGGTCTGCTGGAGCGCCCGCCCCACAGGCCGAGCTACCCGGAATTTCTCTAGTTTCTAGTCTCTAGTCTCTAGACAACGCTTCCCGTAGGGAGTCCAGAAACCTGCGGGCCCGAGCCACGGCCGAGGCCCCGGCAAGGTCGCCCACGGTTCGGATCAGGGCGCTGCCCACGATCACCCCGTCCGAGCGCGCGGCGAGCGCCGCGGCCGAGGCGGCGTCCGACACCCCGAACCCCACCAGAGCGGGCAGATCCGTGTGGCGGCGCACCCGGCCGACCAGATCGTCCACGGTGGCCTCGACGGGCCGCTTCTGCCCGGTGACCCCGGTCACGCTCACGCAGTACACGAACCCCGAGGCGCCGGCCACGATGCGGCCCACCCGCTCCTCGGGCGTGGTGGGTGCCACCAGGAGCACCGTGTCGAGCCCCTGATCCCGGGCCACAGGCAGGAACTCGCCGCTCTCCTCCCAGGGAAGGTCCACCACCAGCACCCCGTCGGCCCCGGCCTGCCGGGCCGCCCGGGCGAACCGCTCGCCCCCCCGGGACAGCACCGGGTTGTAGTAGGTCATGAACAGGGCCGGGATCCCCAGGCCCCGGTCCCGGGCGACGCGCAGATCGGCGAACGCGTGCTCTAGCCGGTACCCGGCCGCCAGCACCCGGGAGCTGGCCTCCTGAATCACCGGTCCGTCGGCCGAGGGGTCCGAGAACGGGATCCCCACCTCGAGCGCATCCGCTCCGGCCCGCTCCGCCTCCAGCAACAGATCCACAAAGGTCTGCCGGTCGGGAAACCCCGCCGTCAGGAACGGTACCAACGCCTTCCCCCCCCGATCCCGCACCGAACGAAGCGTCGACTCCAGGCGGTTCACGCGGCACCTCCCTTCCCCGCAGCCAGGACCGTGGCCAGGTCCTTGTCGCCGCGGCCCGAGAGGTTGACCACCAGGATCCCGTCCGGGCCGAGCTCCCGGGCCAGGTCCCCGGCCCGGGCCAGGGCGTGGGAGCTCTCCAGCGCCGGCAGGATGCCCTCGGTGCGAGCCGTCAGATGGAACGCCTCCAGCGCGTCGGCGTCGGTGGCGGTCACCGTGCGCACCCGGCCCGACTCCACCAGCCAGGCCACCTCCGGCCCCACGCCCGGGTAGTCGAGCCCGGCCGAGATGGAGTGAGCCTCCTGGATCTGGCCGTCTCCGTCCTGGAGGAAGTACGACTTCATGCCGTGGAGCACCCCCACCCGGCCGGCGCCGATGGCCGCGGCGTGGCGGCCGGTCTCCACCCCCTCGCCAGCCGCCTCCACGGCCACCAGGGTGACGGGGTCCTCCAGAAACGGCGCGAACATGCCCATGGCGTTGGAGCCGCCCCCCAAGCAGGCCACGATCGCGTCGGGCAGCCGGTCCAGAGTTTCCAAGCACTGGGCCCGGGTCTCCTCACCGATCACCCGCTGGAACTCCCGAACCATGGCCGGGTAGGGGTGGGGGCCGGCCACCGAGCCGATCACGTAGAAGGTGGTCTCCACGTGGGTCACCCACTGACGGATCGCCTCGTTCATGGCGTCCTTCAGGGTTCGGCTCCCGCTCTCCACCGGCACCACCTCGGCCCCCAGCAACCGCATCCGCTCCACGTTGGGGGCCTGCCGCCGCACGTCCTCGGCGCCCATGTACACGGCGCACTCCATCCCGAACAGGGCCGCGGCCGTGGCCGTGGCCACCCCGTGCTGCCCCGCTCCGGTCTCGGCGATGATTCGGCGCTTGCCCATCCGTCGGGCCAGCAGGACCTGCCCGAGGGTGTTGTTGATCTTGTGGGCCCCGGTGTGGCACAGGTCCTCCCGCTTCAGGTAGATCCGGGCTCCGCCCAGGGCCTCGGTGAGCCGGTGGGCCGGGGTCAACGGCGTGGGCCGTCCCACGTAGGTACGCAGGAGGCCCCGAAACTCCTCCCAGAACCCGGGGTCCCGGCTCGCGGCCTCCAGGGCCGCCTCCAGCTCCTCCAGGGCGGGCATGAGGGTCTCGGCCACGTACTGGCCCCCGAAGGGGCCGAAGTGGCCGCGGGGCTGCGGTTCGGTCATGGGTGCTCCGTTTCGTGGGGAGGGGGCGCTCAACCCCGGACCCGCTCCAGGGCCCGGCGGAACCCGGGGAGGCTGCGCTCCACGGTCTCGTACGAGCAGCAGTAGGCCAGCCGGAAGTGGCCCGGGCCGCCGAACCCGCTTCCGGGCACGGCCAGGATGTTCTCCTTCTGGAGCTCGCGCACAAAGGCCACGTCGTCCTCGATGGGGCTCCTGGGGAACAGGTAGAACGCCCCCTCCGGTTTGGGGCAGTCGTATCCCGCCTCCACCAGGCCCTGGTACAGGGTGTCGCGGTTGCGCCGGTAGAACTCCAGGTCCACCGTGACCCCCTGGAGCCGGGCCACCACCCGCTGGGCCAGGGCCGGGGCGTTCACGTACCCCAGGATCCGGTTGGTGAAGGTCAGGGCCCCGGTCACCAGGGCCACGTCGTCCATGCGGGGGCTCACCGCGATGTACCCGATCCGCTCCCCCGGCAGGCTCAGATCCTTGGAGTACGAGGTGCACACGAAGGCGTGGGGGAAGATCTCGAGCACGGGCGGCACCTCGACCCCGTCGTACACGATCTTCCGGTACGGCTCGTCCGAGATCAGGTAGATCCTGCGCCCCAGCTCGGCCGACTTCCGATCCAGCAGGTTCCGCAGCGCTTCCAGGCTGGCGCGGTCATACACCTTGCCCGTGGGGTTGTTGGGCGAGTTGATCAGCACGGCCCGGGTCCGGGGGCCGATCGCCTGGTCCAGGGCGTCGAGCCGCAGGTCGAACGCCTCGGTGGTGGGCACGGTCTTGAGCACGCCGCCGTGGTTGTCCAGGTAGAAGTTGTACTCCACGAAGTAGGGCCGGGGCACCACCACCTCGTCGCCCGGGTCCAGGATGGCCCGGAACACGGTGTTCAGGGCTCCGCCGGCCCCCACGGTCATCACGATGTGGTCCGCCGTGAGGCCCACCCCCTGCTCCTTCGACACGTAGGCCGCCACGGCCTCGCGGACCTCCGGAAACCCGGCGTTGGGCATGTACCCGTGGCACCCCGGGGGGTCGTCCTGGGCCAGCTCCTGCAGCACCTGCCGGAACCGATCCGGGGGATCCAGATTGGGGTTGCCCAGGCTGAAGTCGTACACGTTCTCCGGCCCGAGCTCCTTCTTCAGACGGGCCCCTTCCTCGAACATCTTCCGGATCCACGAGGCCCGCTCGAGGGCCGTGCGAACGCGCTGGGACACGGGCATGGGGAGACCTCCTTGGCAGCTCCGATTGGAATGGACGGCAGGGAGGCCGGGCCGGTTGACGGCTCGCCCCACCCGCCTCGGACAGGGGGCCACCGAATCTATCAGATGGGCCCATGCCGCCTCAAGGAACCCCGAGCGGCCCCTCTGGACATGACACAGGTTTCCTAGTTTTTTTGCCGAAAACGACCTTTTCGTTTGACAGACGTATCCGGGCCGGGTAGGGTGGCTCCGCAACGTCCCGGTCTCCCCGAGACACAAGGGGGCCGGGCAAACTTTTTTTGGAGGTAAGAGAGTTATGAAGGCAGAAGACAACCTGTACGTGGCCATCGACTACACCCTCACCCTCGACTCGGGCGAGGTGGTGGACCGTTCGGACCCGGGGGAGCCGCTGGGCTTCATCTTCGGCAAGGGCCAGATCATCCCCGGCCTGGAGCGTGCCCTGCGGGGCATGGAGGCCGGCCAGTCCGCCAAGGTGACCGTGGAGCCCGAGGACGGCTACGGCCTGCCCCGGCAGGACCTCATGCGGGAGATCCCCCGCGAGAACTTCCCGGCCGACATGGAGATCGAGCCCGGCATGGGGTTCGAGGCCCGAGGTCCCCACGGCCCCGTGGTGTTCCGGGTGAACGAGGTGCGCGACGACGTGGTCGTGGCGGACTTCAACCATCCCCTGGCCGGCGAGCGGCTCCACTTCGACGTGACCGTGGCCGAGGTTCGCAAGCCCCGGCCCGAGGAACTGGCGGCCCTGTTCGGCGGCGGCTGCGAGCCCACCGACTGCGGAAGCTGCTCCGGCGGCTGCGCCTGAGCCGACCGTTTCGGACCGACCCGAAAGCGGGGCCCCCGGTGGGGGCCCCGCTTTTTGCCGGAAGAACCAAGACGAAGGGGCCAGCCGGATCGGCTGGCCCCTTCGTTTCTTACTGGTGCGCGCGAGAGGATTCGAACCCCTGACCTGCGGATCCGTAGTCCGCTCTCGGCCGTTTTTCACCATTTCCCACCTTTTGCGATTAATCTCCATAACGTACCGTCATCGCTACAACTTACTGGCTTTCACTTCTCCCCTTGACGATCACCGAATGACCTGCTTTACTGCGCTTCCGGTCTACTGCCGGTCTACTGCCACCCGACACACGGACCTTTGACGGACCCGAACGCAGAGGTGCTCCCATGCCCGCCCGCCCGACGACGAAAACGAAGGCTCGCAAGACCTACCCGACCAGGACCTTGGAACCCCGCAAGCTCACCAAGCGCGCCATCGAGGCGATTCCGGTTCCGGCCGAGGGCGCGGTGCTGGTGCGCGACACGGCGTTGACCGGGTTCGGTGTGAAGGTGGCGCATACGGGCCGGGCGGTGTTCTTCTTCGAGGCGAAGGTCCGAGGCCGCGCCAAGCGGTGGACCATCGGCCCCTTCGGACCGCTCACCGTTGACCAGGCGCGCTTGCAGGCGAAGGCCCTCGCGGGGGAACTCGCCAAGGGCGAAGACCCCGACTCGAAGGCGAAGGCCGAGGAACTGGAAGCCCGTACGCTGGGCGATGCCGTGGCCGAGTACCTGGAAACCCGCGACCTCAAGGAACGCACCCGCCAAGACGTGACCAAGACCTTGAACCGGAACTTCAAGGACTGGATGAAGCGACGGGTGACCGACCTGCGGCCCGAAGACGTGCGGAAGCGCTACGTGGAGGTTTCCGCCCGGGCGCCCGGGGAGGCGAACCGCGCCTTCCGGTACCTCCGGGCCGTTCTGGGGTTCGTGCAGGCCGCCTGGCGCACCCCGGACGGGGAACCCGTGCTGCGGGAGAACCCTGTGAAGGTGCTTTCGGCTGCACGTGCATGGAAGAAGCTGCAACCTCGCCGGACCGTGATCGAACCCCACGAACTCGGCCCGTGGTTCGAGGCCGTGCTGGCCGACCCCGACCCGGTGGCCCGGGACTTCTTCCGGTTCGTGCTCCTGACCGGGTGCCGCCGCTCGGAGGCCACGAACCTCACCTGGGACCAGGTGGACCTCGTGGGCGGAAAGGTGACCTTCCGGGACACGAAGGCCCGGCGGGACCATACCTTGCCCCTGGGCCCCTACCTCTGGGGGCTCCTGAAGCGCCGCCGGGAGACAGCCGGCGACCCCTGGGTGTTCTCCGAACGGGTGACCACGGACCGGCGCCGCCAGGACGAACGGTTCGAGAACGTGCGCTACGCCCTGAACCGGATCCAAAAGGCTTCGGGCGTGACCTTCACCGTTCACGACCTCCGGCGCACCTTCGCCACGGTGGCCGAGAGCCTGGACCTTTCGAGCTACGCCGTGAAGGCCCTTCTGAACCACGCCCTGCCCCGGGAAGACGTGACGGCCGGCTACCTACGCTTGACCCCCGAGCGCCTGCGGGACGCGATGGAGAAGGTGGAGCGCCGCATCCTCACATTGGCCGGGATCGAGCCGGGTGCCGAAGTGATCCCGTTTCCGGGTGCCGGGAACGGCGCCGACGGGTAGGCCGACGGGTATTGCGTGTTTCGGGTATAGGGAAAAGCGAAGGCGCAACACGCGGGAACCGGTCCGAAAGGGAACGCGAACTCGCGGACCGCTCTCCCGGCTCTGCCCCTCCTATGCCGCGACTTTGGGGCCGGCGTCCGATGTGGACGCTCTCGTACACTCTTCGAGAAACGCATCCAAATCGCTCAGGGCATACCTGACGGCGCGGCCCAACTTTTTCCAAGCGGGGCCGATACCCTTCTGCCTCCAGGCCTGCAAAGTCCGCACGGAGAGTCCCAGGTACGCCGCCGCCTCTTTCTCGTTCATCAGCTTGACCTTCTCGCTCATCTAGCACCTCCTTTCGCCCTGGAGTTGTCTGGACTCCCTTCCCGCGCCCGGGCGTTCGGCGACGGGACAGGGAATGCGCTGCCCCCTCATCCTGTACTGCCCGGACAGAGGACATTCTTGGGGCCCACCTCCGGAAAAAAATCGCATCCCGGGCTCGTGGGGGTCCGGCGACGGGGGTCTTGACGAGGGGCAAAAGGCGGGGCGGACTCCGCTGGAGCGTTGGCAATGACGTTTTCCGTTCCCGGAAGAGATCGCAACGCATGGCACTTGACAGTAAAAGAACGCCACCAACAGTAACAGCGCTCTTCGCCTCATCACTCAGGCCACGGCGCTACGTAAGTGCCCGTCCATGATGTGTGGCTCAATGCCATTTTCTTGCCCGCGTTCTGCTTGACGAACCTGGGTGGGTGTGTTATAGGGGTTGCAAGCTTTCCTTCCTCCGCCTGTCGCCATACAGGCGGTGAATCCCCCACTGAGGGGAACCTAGACACCACGGTTTGAGTGTCTCATCAGCAGACCCAAGGGCCTCCTTGCGTCTGCGGTGCCTTCGCAGTCGTTGTCCCTCCACGTCGTCATGCCTGCCCCACGGGCGGGCACGAGCGCCAAGGACTCACCCGGTACGCCTCACGTGACATGAGAGGCTGCGCGTTTCGCACGGCTTCTCATCCGGACACTCTGGAACAGCCACACGAGCGGTATCGATCTCGCACGGGGCCGACGCCGGCTTGCAGGCCGCCGGGCGTCCGGACCCCCTGAACTGCGACGACTGAACCGCGGCGACGGGCCGCTGCGCGCCGCACCGGCCCGGAGACGACCATCACGCCTTGGGCCTGCCGGAGAGGGGCACCCCTGGCCGGCGGGCCGGGTCTCTGTCTCTGCGCCCCGCAGAGACAGAGACCCCGGAAGACCCCCGAAGGGAAACGGCAAGAAGACGCAACCACCGACATTTTCTGGGCATTTCGCACGGCAAGGGCGACCGAACATCGGCCGGAAGGCCGACGAAAAATCCCGAAAATCCCGTCTTCCAGGGGGGGAGGCTGACGAGGACGAGTCAGCCCCCTTCGGTGTGAACCCGGTATCCCACGGCGTCGCGCCCGGACGCAGACGAGGGGAGTCTGCGTCGGCCGCATCCTCCACCGGGATCTTCCCCGTGTCCGTTTTGGACACCGTGGGGCCTTGCGGCCACCGCGTCGTGGGAAGACGCTGACGAGGCGAGTCAGCGTCCCGGCGCCCCACTCTCCCTGCCTGCTCCTTCCGCCACCTCCCGAAAAAAATCCCGCCCGGCTCGGCGTCCGGATCGGACGCCCTCGCCTACCCGCGACCCGGCTCTGGTGGGTCCACAAAGGCGACGAGAGCCCGGCGGTTCACATAGATGCCCTGTGAGGGAACGCCCCTCACACCGCAGCTCGGGCGGCGAACCGAGTGACCACTGAACCGTCTCCCAGGGTGGCATCTATCCCCCACAGGAAAGGAGGTCCGCATGAAGGTAGGAGGCCACAGGAACTTTGGCTGGGGCCGCAAGATGGCCTGGGCGGGACGCCAGGCCCTCAACCATGCGTATGGCGGCGGGCACTACGCCACGGTCGCGGCTCACGCGAGCCGATGGGGAGAGTTCGCGCGATGGGCAAAGGAACAGGGGATCCGCGACGCGCGGGACGTGACCCGGGAGGTGCTGGAGCGATACGGGCAACACCTCGCCGAGAGGGTGCTGAAAGGAGAGATGAAAGTCGCCTACGCTCAAAACCTCTTGTCGAGCGCCAACGTGACGCTGTCGGCGTTGCGGCAGGACGATCGGGTCCGTGTCTCGCCGCGCGAGCTTGTCGGTCAGCGCACTACGGTGCGAACGGACGCCCCGAAGGGACTGGACCGCGACGCCGTGGCCCGTGCGGCAGATGCCCTACGGGAGCGCGGGCACGAACGGGCGGCGGCGGTCATCGAATTGGCCCGGGATCTCGGCCTTCGGATGCGCGAGGCGTCCATGTTGGACGCCAAGAGCGCCCTGCGGCAGGCCGAGCGCACGGGCCGGGTGGACATTCGAGAAGGAACGAAGGGAGGCCGAGGCGCGTTCGTCGAGCGGTTGGTCCCGGTGTCGGACCGGGCGATGGAGACGCTCAGGCGGGCGGCCGAGGCCCAGGGCGAGGCCAGGAACCTCATCCCGACGGACAACTCCTGGAAGGAGTTCCGAAACCACGTCCACGGGGTGTGGCGGGAGGTTCGCGACGAGTATGGACTGGGAAAGATCCACGACCTGCGGGCGGCCTACGCCTGCGAGCGCTACGAGGAGTTGACCGGGCACGAGGCCCCGGTCCTCGCGGGCGGGCGCACCGCGTCCGACGAAGACGACAAGGCGGCCCGCAGGCAGGTCTCCTACGAACTCGGCCACGGCCGCATGGACGTGGCGAGCGAGTACATCGGTGGAAGGAGGTAAGCGCGATGGCGGCACCGAAGACCCACGTTCGGGCCAGACAAATCGGCGAGAGCCTGCTTGCCCGGTCGATCCCGGGAAGCAGCAAGCGAAAGCGCGACTACCTGGGTCTCGCTGGCCTCATCGCCGAGAGGATTTGGAAGCGCTGGAAGGTGGGGCCGTGGCAGTGGCGGTGCAAGCACGTCCGGTGGTACCTGGACGTGGCCACTGCCGACCTGTCGCCCCGGTGGAGATACAAGCACTGGCTCGCCCTGAAGGCCATGATCGCGGCCCGAGGCAAGCTGAACGATTGGGAGCCGCGTCTGCGCGGCCCGTGGCTGAGGCCCACGGGCGAGTGGACGAAGCCCGTCGCAACGCGCCGACCGTTCCGGCTCCCCCGGTCGGCCTGACCCGACCCCACAGCCCTGCCCGGGAATCCCAGCGGCAGGGCTTTTTTTGTTTGATCGCAATCCGTGGAAGCGGGCCAACCCGGAGAGGGTGGGCCCGCGAGCGCCACGCGACTTGTCCACGAAACCGGGGCAAGCCCGGTCGCAGGCTGCCTCGGCAGTGTTGGGCCGGCCTTGTCGCCGGCTTCACCGTGCGGTTCCACAGGGCGTGATTTCCGACCGTCGGCCCGCCGGGCGGCCCGTTCTCCCCCCCCGTTCCAGCTTGACACACACGGGCGCCCGCCCGTATACAACAGGAACCCGCTACAACAGGGAAATCGACCGGGGGAGGCGATGTCCCGACACCCGACCCTAGGCACCATCCACGGCCGCAACGCCCGACGAGGCGTGTGCGGCCGTTTTGCGTCAAGGGAGGGGGTGCAACGGTTCCCGATGGGCCACAGGGTCGCCGAAGTCGGCGGGGCTTTGGACGGCAAGGCCGGGCCGGTTCAGAACGTGCGTGTAGATCATGGTCGCCGACACATCCGCATGGCCGAGCAGCTCCTGAACCGTCCGGATGTCCGAACCGGCCTCGAGCAAGCAGGTGGCAGACGAATGGCGCAAGGGGTGGCGGGAAACGGGCTTTGCGATACCAGCCCTTTTCGCGGCACGCCGGACCGCCTTCAGGGCCCCTGCCTCATGGATGTGGCGACGTCGTACGATCCCCGATTTTGGATCGGTGGAGAGCCTGTGCGAGGGGAAGACCCACTGCCACGGCCATTCGGCCCCGGCGGAAGGACACTGGACACCGGGCGCCCAAGGAACGTTGAGCATGGTGTAGAGCAGGCGGACGACATCGACCCACCGGGCGACCTGCCATGCCTCCAGAGCGGGCTTCCTCAGGTAGCGGGAGAAGTAAGCCTCAACGTCTTCGGGGAAACGGTTGGCAATCCTCCGCCCCGTTCCATAGCGGACAAAGTGTTGAGCGCGACGCACGCACCAGTCCGCAGCGTATCCCCTCGTCCCCGAGAACATCCCGGTAGCGCTTCCAAAAGATCCTTGCCTTGGCGGAGGACCTCCCCTGGATTGGTAGTGGGGATACCATGACGAGTCTCTAGGGCTGGCGTTCGCGCGTGCACGTTTCGTCACCCTACAGCCCCTTATGCCGACGTCAAGATAAATGTCTTATGTGGACGTCCGCATAAGGCCCTGTTAGCGCAAGGGAGAAATGAAATGCCAAGAACGTACAATTTATTTATAAGCCATTCGTGGGCATATAGTGATGCATATGAAAAATTGGTATCATTGCTTGATGCAAAGCCATACTTCATATATAAAAATCACTCTGTCCCTAAAAATGACCCAATTCATAATGCACCTTACGACTATCAGTTGTATGAAGCAATAAAAAATAAGATTACTGGAGTTCACGTTGTGTTAATTTTGGCTGGGGTGTATTCCAGTTACAGCAAATGGATTGATAAGGAAATAAAAATTGCAAAAACAGAATTCATGAGACCAAAACCTATCGTTGCTATTCAGCCTTGGGGTGCTGAGAAAACTTCTAGGAAAGTCAAAGAAGCTGCGGATAGAATCGTTGGATGGAACACTGATTCAATAGTTTCTGCTATTAGAGAATTGGCATAAGGCAAAAAATAATGTCCTTAGAAGAAACGCTATTCAGGGTAAAAAAGGCAGAATATGGGGCAAATTATGAGAGCCATTACATTGAACAGTATAAATTGTATGTTGAAATGGCAGATCGTATTAGCAGTAGGAGACAATCTGCAAATTCATTTTTCTTATCAGTAAATACGGCAGTGGTTGCTTTAATTGGATATGTGCAGTTAGGAGGTGCTGTTGACACAAGTAATAAATTTTATTGGTTGGTAAGCATTGCTGGCATGGCCTTATGTTATACATGGTATCGACTGATTCGTTCATACAAAGATCTTAATTCGGGTAAATTTAAAGTCATTCATGTTATGGAGAAAAATTTACCAATAGCGCCATATGATGCAGAATGGGAATCATTGGAACGCGGTAAGAATCCTAAGATTTATCATCCATTTACAAGAGTAGAAATGGTTGTGCCGTGGGTGTTTTTTGCACTCCACTTGTCGGTTTTAGTGAATGTTGTTCCTTGGTCATATTGTTTTCACGTGCTAATAAACAAATAGAGAAGCGCTAACACGTATATGGCCTCCTCCGGTCAAGGCGAAAACGGTCCCTGAACCGAGGTTTTTCTCGGTTTTGCGTAAGTGACGGGTCCCAGCGTCGGTGGTTTCGGTCTCTGACTTCGTTTGCTGGTTTTCGGGTTTGCAGACGTTCGTGTCTGCACCAAACACGTATCGACGGTCGTTTGGCTGAGGTCCTTGAAAAGCCGGGCCTCGCCGGTAGAAACAGCTTCGTGCCCTCGTGCCGGCCGACTCTTTGCGGTGGGGCTCAGGTGGTTGACCTGTCCAGTTCGTAGCGCGGCTCGGGGGAGGGGCAGAGCACGAACCCCGAAGACCGGGACGTCACACAAACCAGCGGGGCCCGGGGCATGGGTCCAATCAAAGCGACATGGGCTCGGGTCGAAGGGCCGAGGCACCCGGGGCACGCGCGCTCGGAGCGCAAACGGAGAGTTCTTCGGGTGCAACGCGCGGCTGAGACCCCATCGTCCCAGTTAGACGAAACGGCTCCCATGCCCCGGCCCATCAGGTGGTTGCAAAGAAGCGGTTTTCGTCAAAAGCCTCCCGCCGCTTGAGCATGAAGTAGAGCGCGCGGCCGAGCTTGTGGGCGAGAATCGAAAGGGCCTTGCCCTTGCCGTGCTTGCCGGCGAGGCGCTCGACATGGCGCTTGGCGCGCGAAGACTCGCGAAGGAGAAGAATGGCCGCCTCGGAGAACGCCCACTTGAGATGCGGGTTGCCGATCTTTCGTCCACCCGAGCCTTTTCGCTTACCGGCGGACTCGTGAGCAGGGGTTACAAGCCGGGCGTAGGAGCAGAAGTCCTGGACACGGGGGAAGCGGCGGATGTCGTGGATCTCGTAGAGGAAGGTCAGCGCGAGGATCTTGCCGACGCCTGGGATGGTGCGAAGGCAGTGGAAGGCATGGGGGTCGTGGATCTTGGCGGTGCGGACGAGATGGAGCTCGATCTCGGCGAGGAGCTGGTCGTAGACATCAACGAGGTCCACATCCATCTCGATCATGGTACGCACGCTGGGGTCTTCGAAGCGATCGGCCACATCGACGCGGTTGGCGGCATAAGCGAGCTTTTTGCGAAACGGGGGCAGATTGTACTGGGAGTTGGTGTTCTCGATGTGGGCCAGGAGCTCGGCGCGGCGGCGCATGAGGTAGTGGCGGCGCCGAAGGAGATCGCGAGTAGAGCGCATCTGGGCGGGGTAGACGTAGGCCTGGGGAAAGGTGCCACCCCGGAGGAGATGGGCGATCTTGAGGGAGTCGATGCGATCGTTCTTGGCCTTGG
The DNA here is from genome assembly GCF_000526155.1 of Deferrisoma camini S3R1. Taxonomy (NCBI): domain Bacteria; kingdom Pseudomonadati; phylum Thermodesulfobacteriota; class Deferrisomatia; order Deferrisomatales; family Deferrisomataceae; genus Deferrisoma; species Deferrisoma camini. The sequence goes on from NZ_JAFN01000001.1 coordinate 1,512,519, forward strand.
CGCCGTGGATGGCGCGCATGTAGAGGGCGTGACCGAGAACGAAGGGGAGGTTTTCTCGGGCGCACAGATCGCTGATCCAGTACCAGGCGAACATGCACTCCACGGCAACGGCCACGTCAGGGCGAAAGGGCTCGAGGACCCGCAAGAGGGCCTCCGGAGAAGCTGGGATCTTTCGGTGGAGGCGCACCTCACCGGCGTGGTCGAGGATGCAGACATAGAGACTCCGGGCATGGAGATCGATGCCGCAGTAGAAGTCATGTTGTCCCAGGTAGAAACGCATGGCCTCCTCCTTGGCGAGAGGGTTTGAGGACACCCTGGAGCGTAGCCGAGGTCGGCGGCTCCGAGGAGGAGGCCATCAACAGTATCCAGGCGCTGCACTGGACCGCTATTCCGCTGCGCTCCATAGCGGCCAGTGAGCTTAGTCGTTAGGCCAAAGAAAGGATAGCAATGAGCTACGACGAACAAGATGCCGCAATGGATGAGTTCTATGACCAAATAAGCAAAGAACTTTATCCGGAGCATAAAGAGCAAGCGATTGAGGAATTCACTCAGGAGAAGCTGAAATCATATTACCTGCAAAATCCTGGCGTAATGCGGCCCGCAGTAGAAGCAACTGAACGACCACCGGCTAAAGCCGGTGGGTTCTGTTGCGACTGAAAGTCGCTGGTTGCGGCTGAAGCCGCTGTCGTGCGGCTAAAGCCGGCTCAAGCCCGTGCTTCGTCGGACACCTTGAAGTCGTCCTCCGGCGGCACAGTCTGCTGCTCGATATACGCTTTGATCACCTCGTCCGTCACCGTGCCCGACGAAGCACAAAAGTAGCCCCGAGCCCAAATGTGCTGCCCCCAATACCGTTTCCGAAGAGACGGAAACTCTTGCTGCAACATCTTTGACGATCGTCCCTTCACATACTGCATGATCCGAGCCGGCGACAAGCTCGGAGGAGCTGACACAAACAGATGAACATGATCCTTACTTACATAGCCCTTCAGTATCGTGATCTCTCGCGCCATGCATATTTGCCGGATAATATCCCGCGCGCGCTCCGCTATCTCCCCTCTCAGAATCTTGTATCGATATTTCGTCACCCATACAAAGTGATACTTGATGTCATGGACTGTGTGTGCCCCTCTTCGATACTCTGCCATCGCGGACCTCCTTGCTGGTCCGCCAACCCTACAAAGAAAAACCTGCTGAAGCAATTCCGCCTAAAGGCGAAGGATTGTGACCTGGCACTTCGAAATTCAAGAGGGTAATTGGCAACTAGAACAAAAAAGATACTCTCCAGCACTTGTTTTCTATGTGACTGCTATCGAGCTTTTGTTAAAAGCAACATTATTACGTCCGGTGCTTTATGGGTTAATTCACAATGAGGGGCTTGCTGAAATAATGATCAAGCATATTCTTGGCCAAACTGGTGTTGAGAGATATGAAAATCTATTGGCGCAGTTGTTTGATAATCTGGCCGATATAGATGTAAAGAAAATATCAAGGGAAGGTACAAAAACAAAGTTATTTGTAGAATGTCGGGAACTTCAAAAGGTCAGAAACAACGTAATTCACCAAGGTCAAAGCTGTACTGACAAAGACGCAGAAAAGGGTAAATTGGTCTCTATTGCAGTATTCGAACAAATTGTGCGGCCAATGCTTTATTCGCTTGGTCTTACCGTTATCGAGAAAGGGCGGATCGTTGAGGCCTAACACGCTCGTTCGGACGCAAACTACGCTGCGCTTCGTTTGCGCCGCACAGCTTTATCGTTAGTCCATGAAAGGATAATAAGATGAAGAAAATTAACTTCAAAAAGGAACTTAAACCGTTATACAGTGCATCTTCAAAAAAGGTAGCAATTGTAGATGTACCAAAAATGAATTTTCTTATGATAGACGGCGAAGGCGATCCAAATACCTCAAGGGAATTTCAAGAGGCAGTTGAAGCCTTATTCAGTCTTTCTTATACCTTAAAATTTATGATAAAGAAGAGTGAATTATCTATTGATTATGGAGTCATGCCATTAGAAGGTTTATGGTGGGTTGATGATATGACCCAATTCAGCATAGAAAATAAAGAAGATTGGAAATGGACATTAATGATTATGCAACCAAAATTTGTGAAGGAGAAGTTAGTTATTGAGGCCAAAGAACAACCCAAAAAGAAGAAAAACTTACCTGCATTGTCTAAAGTGCATTTTAAGGAATTTTCAGAAGGAAAAGTAGCACAGATAATGCATATTGGTCCGTTTTCAGAAGAAGGTCCAACTATTGAAAAGCTCCATGATTTCATTAAGGATAATGGTTATAAACTTTACGGCAAGCACCATGAAATATATTTAAGTGATATTAGGAGGGCAACACCAGAGAATTGGAAAACTATTATAAGACAACCAATAAGATAAAAGGGCTAACAAGCCGGTTCAGGGGACGCAAAAACTTGCTGCGCTCGTTTTGCGCCCCTGACCTCAGCGTTCGGCCTCAAAGGCCCAAGGATGGGATGGTTTGATAAAAGGTAAAGCAGATGGCAAAAGATGGGCAGTTGTCTGAACTCGTTGAGTTGGTCGCTGATTTTGAAAGGATAGACAGCTCTATACCCTCAGCCATCAGCGCCGGTGATTTCGACGTAATCGAGAAGGCAATGGAGGCCAAGAAGAAGGTTAAACGATACCTGTCAGACTGCAAGCCTCTTAATATGGGCCGAGATCTGGGGATCAAACTGAAAAAGATACGGGATAATTACGGATATAACATTGATCGCCTTCTGGAGGCCCTCGAAAGCAAAACTGGAACTCATGTGTCACAAGAATCTGAGGAGGATATGGACTATGTCGATGCGTTATTCAGCCTGGGTACTGCTGATTACGTAGACGATAATTTCTTTAGGAGAAAGAACCAAGTCGGCACACTTATCGTCAACGAGTCACTTCCTGACCATTTCGTTCAGCATTTCGACAATCTCCGTGAATGTTACTCATTAGGCCTCTTTCAGGCGGTTGTTGTCTACTGCCGAGCGGTCATCGAAACGGGTTGTTTTGAAGCGCTTCGTCGCAGGGGGCGGGTGAAACTCGATCCCAAAGTTGACGACATTCGTGAGTTCCGTCTCAAGCGGCTTATGTGGAGCGTGAAACCATTCGTCTATACGCCAAATTGGGATAAAGCCGACGCGACGATTAAGAAAGCGAACGAGGTCCTTCACTCAAAGCGAAGGAAAGTCGTAATTTCGGAACAAGAGGCGTTTGATGCCATCCAAAACACTTTCGCTATTATCGAGGAATTGTTCTCCGGCGGCCAGATGAAGAATCGAGGAAGATAGGCCCGAACAATGCCATGCACTGGATTTGTGTTCCGATGCGCTCCACACAAACCAGTGATGGCAGGCGTTATGTAAAAAAAGACTATACTCAACAACTTAGGATTATAATTATGGAAACCATACAGACACAAATAGCCTTTTATTTTAATACCGATTTTAAAAAAGATTTTGAAATATTATCATTGTCAATAAAAGAATTATTTGGACATAAGGCTCAAACGATTTTAATCCCTATTCCTAAAGATGAACCAAGTGAAATACCGAGACTGATTTTACAATATGATAAATTTAAAATTAATGTTTCAAAAAATAGGTTAGATATTTTCACTTCTGAGGACATTACTGCAATTTACCAGAAAATAATATATGACCTATTTGACAGGTTAAATATTAAAATTATTAGAATTGGATTTGTAAAAACATTTTTTTTGCCGTCCAAAATAGATGACTTAAAAAAAATATTGAATGAGAAGTTGCAATCAATCTCCTATAAGGAGATTAGTTTGCGTTTAGGAATTGAAATAACATGCAAAGGATTTAAGTGCAATAATATTGAAAAAATTGATTTTGGTCAGGCACAGAAATTTGAAAACGGCAAAATCATTCGTACTGAAGGACAGATTATTCAAAGGGATATTAATACTTCACCTGAGAATTCAGATGTTATACCTGCTGATAAAATTGAATCACTAATTCAAGAGTTTATGAACATTGCACACAGCAGAATCATAAATATTAAATAAATAGTAAGGAAAAATTTGATGGAAGAAATCATAATTCCGAAAAATACTGGCACAGATCATACTGAATTGCCACCAGGTTATCAGCGTTATGTGATTCCAGATAGTTTACAGGAACAAGACCGTCTAAAATTGTTTGGTGAGCAGATAAATGCCGTTATTAACAAACAGATTGAAATAGAAAAAATAATACAACAATATAAGGCACAGGTCGATGAGTATGCCAAAGAATTAAAAATTCAAACCAATAGAAATATGGAGGTTATCGGCGTATTTTCCTCCATCATTGCCTTATTAATTATTGATGTAAATATTATAAAAAGTGCTCAGACTTTCTTATCATCTATTCTTTTAATAATAGCTTTGACCTGCTGTGTGGCAATATTTAGTATAATGATTCATTCTTTTTTTAGTGAAGAACCATCAAAGAAATTTAATAAGCACTTCTGGATACCTGCACTTATTTTATCATTATTGCTATGCTATGGCATAGCAGTAGAAACGGGATTTTTGAAAAACGAGAAGCAACAACAGCTTGAAAATATTTCTAAGTATCGTGATTCTAAGAAAATAGAAATAAAAAAATGAATACATAACAAAAGGGTGCACTTGACCGCTATTCCGCTGCGGCCTTTGGCCTTGCTCCATAGCGGCAAGTGACCCTATGCGTTAACTGGAGGAAGCAAAGTGCAAATCAAACATCTGTGGATCACCATGGCAGTGATCATTGTTTTGGCCGGAATTAGCGGGTGCGCTACAGAACGTCACATCGCCCCAACGCTATCTGACTCCCCCAAGAGTGGGCTTGATTTGAAACCGCCGGTTCTTTGTGCTGTTTTTGATGGCAGAGCAAGTCAGGAACCAAAAGACGCAGCGGCACAACTACAAGAAGATTTGAAGCGGATTTACGGTTCTTCGATTGAATGGAGTAACTACTTTACAAAAACACCCCAAGGTCGTGTGGCGGTGCGAGTTCGGCTTGTCATCTTAGGAGCCACATTTGGAAGTCGCCTAATTTCTACAGTGGCCTTTGCGGATGCCGTGAGTTCAGCGCAGGGTAGCGCCATCGGCCCATGGGGGACCGTTGTGGGTAATATATCGGCCCAGCAGACACTGTTTGCAGGATCTTTTTCCGGTGAAGGCTGGTGGAATGGTGCCGCTTGGATTGATCTTGAAGTGCAGGACTACCGAGGCGCAAAGCCAATAAACTTTACCCTGCCTATTTCTACTTTGTCAGATTCGCCGAGGCCTTGGCAAAGAGCGGGTCCGGAAGTATAGTAGCTCTGGGATTCATCGTAACACTTTGAAATAAAAGGAGGATTAGAATGATTACTAAATCGGAACTGACTAGGTAATAATTCTTCTAATCTAGCCAGCTCCCCTCACCCCCTCGCGGAGTTGGAGCACGACCTGGATCGGTTCACAGCACGCTACCGATCGCATTTCACCTCTCGTACCCGCTCGTGCGTGAAGGCCGCCGAGGCGTATTTTGCCGGCTTGGCGCAAGCCCGGAAGCGAAACATGGAGCGCATCGCAGAAGTCGTTCCGGACGCCGACGACCAACGCCTGCAGCATTTTGTGTCGTACTCCCCGTGGGATCACCGCGAGGTGATCGACCATGTGGCCCGTGACGCCGACCGGTTGTTGGGAGGCTCCCCCAACACGTGTCTGATCGTGGACGAAAGTGGGTTCCCCAAGAAGGGCGACCGATCGGTTGGCGTTGCGCGCCAGTGGTGTGGGCGCCTGGGCAAGGTGGAGAACTGCCAGGTGGGCGTGTTTGCCGCCCTGGCCCGCGACGGGGAGGTGACGCTCACCGATGCACGGCTGTACCTGCCGAAGGCGTGGGCCGAGGATTCGGCCCGGTGCAAGCGGGCGAAGGTTCCGGAAGCCGAGCGGGGGTATCGCACCAAACCGGAACTGGCCTTGGAGATGGTTCGGCACGCCCGGCGCCTGGGGGTGGAGTTCGCCTGGGTGGGGGCAGATTCGTTCTACGGGGCCGACCCGAAGTTCCTGCGGGGGTTGGACGCCGACGGGGAAGTGTTCGTGGTGGATGTGAAGGCGTCCCAGCGGATCTACCTGGAGGATCCTCGGCCCCAGGTACCCCCGCGGCGCAGTGCGCGTGGGAGAGCGCCCCAACGGCCTCGGGCGCAGGGGCCGGAACCGATCCGGGTGGATGCGTGGGTGCGCAACCAACCGGGGGAGGCCTGGCGGCGTTTGTCGTATCGGGACTCCACGAAGGGCCCACTGTGGGTGGAGGTGCTTCACCGCAGAGTGTGGGTGTGGGACGGGCGGGAGTCCAAGGCCCACTGCTGGCACCTGATTGTGCGGCGCTCGGTGCGCAACCCGGGGGAGATCAAGTACACGCTGAGCAACGCGCCGGAGCAGACGTCGGTGCGGCGATTGGCGTACATGCAGGGGCAGCGCTATTGGGTGGAGCGAAGCCTGCAGGAGGCCAAGAGCGAAGTGGGCATGGCCGAGTATCAGGTGCGGTTGTGGCAGGGGTGGCATCACCACATGGCGATGGTGCTGATGGCGTTGTTGTTCTTGTTGGAGGCACGCCGAAAGCATCGTGGTGCGTTCCCCTTGTTGAGCGCGCGCGACGTGCGGGAAGTGCTCAGCGTTTTGCTGCCGCGCGCGAACGCGACACTGGAAGACGCCTTGGCGCAGATGGCCCGACGTCACCGGCGAAGGGCATCCGCGATGGCATCGCACACCAGAAAAGCCAATCAAAGCCAAGCGTTATGAAAATCTGACAAAGCAGAACTATTGTAGCAGAGCATAGAGAATCGAACATGTGGGGTTACTCGTCGGGAGACAAAGCAGCACGCATCGCATGGCAACGAGTGTCTGTTCAGCTTACAAGAGCCATGGATACAATTTTTCGTACTGTTCGGGATCAGCAACCCTAAGAATGCGGCCTTTCGGACAATATTTCATTTAGGTTAAAATTGTTTGCGAGAACACATGGCGTGTAGATTATGCAAGAAGGACAGGCCACTGAGAAAGTCTCATGTCTTCCCAGAATGGCTTTACAAATCGCTGTATGACGATAATCATCGTTTCTTTGTTCTTTCTACAGATAAGAACAAGAGAAGAGGCACACGCCCAAAAGGGATTTATGAAAGACTTTTATGCCATAAGTGCGAACAGCGGTTTAGTAAGTGGGAAGGATACGCTCGAGATGTTTTCTACGATCTGTCACTAAAGGTGGTTGAGGATAATCGAGCTTTTGTATTTTCGGGCCTGCAATATACACCTTTCAAGCTATTCCAAATGTCCTTGATTTGGCGAGCCTCTATCACGAGCAGACCAGAGGTACACAGGATCGACTTGGGACATCATACTGAGAGGCTTCGTAAGATGCTACTTGAGGACCATCCGGGAGAGGTTTATGAATACGGCTCAATTTTGATGTTGCCGGCGTTGAGTCAAGAACTAATGCAACAATTTGTTTATCCACCTGAAAGTCTTCCCACGAAAATAGACGGTCACTCGGCCTATCGAGCCGTTTTTGGCGGATTATTCTGGCTATACATTGTCTCGAATCACTCGGCTCGTCTTTCCCATAAAGAAGTGTTTCTTTCAAAAGATGGGAACCTCCCTGTTTTCAAGACTGGCGGGCCAGCCGTAGAATTCATGCAACAGTTAGCATCCGATTTCTTTGCAGCAGGCATGCTGAATGATCTGAAATGATATAATAGATCAGCCAACAACTTTATGAACCGGACTGGCTACCCCGCGCGTTTTCCGGAGGTTACTAAACGTTCAATGCTTCGCTCCAAGTTGATTGCTTATGCCACGGCCAGCCGGTGATAATTGCCGTTAGCCGTACAGAAAGATTGATGTCTGTTCGCTTTGGTGCACCATATGAAGACTCTTGACACCCCGGGCCGCCCCGCTACGCTGGTGCGTGCTGTGTTCAGGTTGGTGCGCTTCGTTCGCCCGTCGGTTGGGAGATCCACGGCTCCCGCCGGCGTTCTTTTTGGGAGGACCGGAGCGGACTCTGGGCCGACCCGCACCCCGTGCCTCCCTGGGAGTGGAGACGGACCCGCAAACCAGGAATGGTTACACTCGGGTTCCGGTGCCTTTTCCCTGTCCACTTGCGACTCCGGCAGTAGACCACTGGAGGCGCCTGAGTCGCCTTGCGGGTCTACTGCCGGTCTACTGCCAAAAACAAAGGGGCTAGCCGCATCGGCTAACCCCTTGTTTTAATTGGTGCGCGCGAGAGGATTCGAACCCCTGACCTGCGGATCCGTAGTCCGACGAGCTGGGGTTGTCGTATGATGCCAGGCTATACCAATTGTTGCCATATCATGGGGTTACGGATATCCTGATGTTGCCATGCGTGCCCATGGATGGCCATGGAATGCCATGGAATGGGATAAGGGCGGGATAAACGATGAGGGGTTGGTATGGGTGCGTGGACGTGGTCAAAAAAATTCGTGGGGGTGGGGTACCGAAAAAATTCGAACGGTAGAAAGACGTTTTATATTCGGTACAGGGTTGGCGGTCGCCGCGTCATGGAACGGGTAGGGTCTGAGACGGAGGGCTACTCGCTCCAGCTTGCCAATAGGATTCGCCAAGAGCGCATTCAGCAGGCCCGCCATGGCGAGATCCTCCCGGCCCGTCGGGGCGGGCTCACGGTGGAAGAGCTCCTGGACGCCTGGCTCCAACACTCCACCAAGCGCAGCCGCAAGGACGATGCCCAGCGCATCGCCGACCATCTGCAGCCCGCCCTGGGCGACGTTCCTGCCGCGAGGCTTCGGCCCGATGATTGCCTCGATCTCTACCGCTCACTCCGCGAGGGGGGTCTCTCCGACGCGACGGCCCGGCACTGCCTGGTAATTTTGCGCACGGCCTGGAACCGGGGGTTGGAGCGGGGTCTTGTGACAGGGGCGAATCCAGCCTCCATGGCCCTCAAACAGCTCGGCCGGCCCGCGCCGAACCGCAGGCTCCGATATCTCACCGAGGAGGAGTTCGAGCGGCTCCTGGAGGCCGTGGAGCACTCCCGGGCGGCGTGGGATCTCGCGGTGGTAGGGTGGCACACGGGGGCCCGGTTCGGCGAGTTGGCGGCGCTTCGGTGGTCGGACGTGGACCTCGGGCACGGTTACCTGACGTTTCGAGACACGAAGGCCGGTGACCCCCGGCGGGTGCCCATGAACGTCGCAGTCCGCCGTGTGCTGGAGGCGAAGCCGCGCGGGCTGCCCGAGGTGCTCGTCTGGTCCACCCGGAGCGGGCGGCCCTACCGCGACCCGCCCATGACACTTCGGCGGGCGATGGACCGCTTGTTCAACCGGGAGGTCGAGGATCGGCGCCAGCGCGTGAGCTTCCACACGCTCCGGCATTCGTTCATCTCGCACCTCGTTATGCGGGGCGTCCCCTTGCCGGTGATCCAGTCCCTCACCGGCCACAAGACCTTGGAGATGCTCCAGCGATACACGCATCTCGCCCCAGACGCCCGCTGGGCTGCCGTCGAGAGCCTCGCCGGGGAAAACCGGCGCACAGAATCGCCCAGGATTGAACGATTGGAAGGGGGGTCGCTACCTAACCCCTCGGAGAGCTGACACCGCCCTCTCGCGGCCAGAATCGGCCATAGAGCAAAAAACGCCCCGCCGGCCAGGAGGAGGGAACCGACGGGGCCAAGGGGGCCGCTGGGAGGGGCGGCGGGTAACGTCTAAAGGTGGCTGTGCCCGGCATTTGGCCGAGGCCCGGATGCTCCGCCCGCGCATGGTGGGTGAGACTTGCACTCGCGGCAGCGCTCCACCGCGAGGCGGTTCGCGTAGTCGATCACCTGCAGGATCTCCTGCGGTGTCACCGGTTCGCCCGAGGCGGCGATCCGATAAAGATACTCGTGGAGCTCCCGATCCTGGCGCGTGGGGGTCATCGCCTCATCGTCTCCGCGATCAGGGGCAGCACCTTCTCGGCGCTCCGGCCGATCACATAGCCGCCGATGCCGAGCTCCACGATATCCCAGAGCTTGAGGTACTCGGCCTCGCTCAGGTTCGGGGCGGTCCAGCCCATCCACCTAGCAACGATCAGCGCGCCGAAGGTGAGCATCAGGAGCGGCCGCCAGTTTGCGGCGAGCCAGTGCTTGGATGCTGCCTCGGTGCGGATGATCTGGGCTGCGGCCTGCTCGATCTCATGGCTCTGCTCCATCAGGAGCCTAACCGCCTCGGCCTGGGCCTTCGCCTGGGCCTCCTTGTCGGGCACAAGCCGCTCGATGACCTTTCCTACCACCGGGATCAGGCTACCGATTAGGGCGCTCACCATCGTCAATCCTCCACCAGTTCGAAGTGCGGCAGATCGTCGAAGCTGTGCCGCCGTTCATCACTCGGCCGAGTGCAGAGCTCGCCGTGCCAATCGCCGCCCCACCGCAGGCGAATCCCCATCGCGGCGGCGAGGCCCAGGAGGTACCCGGCGAACACCCGGGCCCGGTCGGTATCCACCCAGCGGATCGGGTAGGGCCACAGATCCACGGCCCGGCTCGGCCACGCATTGTGCGGGCTCTCCCCCCACCGGGCCTTGCTGCGGCCCTCCCGGTAGGCCCGCTCTTGCTCCTCACGGCCCCGGTGGCCGCAGAGCACCGAGAAGTCCCAATTCTGGATCGCCCGCTCGCACAGGCGCACCAGGTCCGGATGGCATGTGTCCAAGCGGACGCGGCTCGTCTCGCTGAAATGGGGCATCGTCACGCCTCCACGTCGATCATGGTGCCCCTGCGGCACCCGGGGCACCGGTCGCAGGGGGTGAGGCCGCGGTATCGGGCCTCGATGCGCTGCACCCGCTCGCGGATCATCACCAGATACCGCCGTTGCTCTGTCGTTACCCCGGCCCGCAGCATCCGTTGCACGGCCAGAGCCAGCACCGTCACATCATTGCCGAGGGCGTCCTCGAGGATCTCGCACGCCCCCCGACACAGCACCACCGGGCGCGGCGGCATCGCCTCACTCCTCTAGCCGCACACGGCCCCGGAACAGGGGCGGGGGGCAGCTCGGCTCCTGCTTTGGGCGGTCGGGGCTGTAGCTCCACATGGGCGCTCCTGGGCGACGCATCCACCCGAAGTGCGGGCCCCACCAGTGGTGTGAGCGCCGCACCCAGAGGTACCCCCCTTTGCGCCGCCACACGGCCAGGGCCCACAGCAGGCAGTTCGAGCGGATCCTACGGCCGGCCTTGACCATTCCGATTTCTGATCGCGTCCGCGATCTCATCGAGCCGGCCGAAGATGCGGCCGTGGTCTTCCCGGTTTTCGGACCGCAGCACTGTCACGGCCTGCTCCAATACCTCCACCCGCTGCGTCGTGCCCCGGCTGCACAGGTGGCACTCCTGGCGGCTCACGTAGTCGCGCCGCAGCCGGGCATCAAGCCGATCCGTGGCGATCCACCGGTCCCACAGCACCCGGCCCACCAGGGCCATCGCCGCACCCGTAGCTCCCGTCAGTAGGATTTCGGTCACGGGTCACTCCTATCTCAGGCGCTCCGGTCGCCTGCGATCACGCGCCGGGCGTCGTATACGAGCACGGCGCCGGTGTTGAGGGTGAGCCGGTATTCGAGGGTGTACACGCCGTCTCCCGAGGTAGCCGGATACGAGAGCGTGCAGAGCACGTCGTCCCCGTCCACGCTGACGCTGCCCGAGTCCACGAGGTCGTCAGCCTTGGTGCCACTGGAGTCGTAGGCCTTGACCGTGGCCGACGAGATCGTGGTCCCATAGGGCCTGGCGCCATCGTTGGCATCCGGGGCCGACGCTGCCGGGAACGCGGCCCGCACGGGGTAGGCGCTCGTCCCCGGCTGGATGTAAATCTTGGCGGAGCCCTTGAAGTCGGGCATCGCTTACGCTCCGTCATCCGCCGCGCTGAAGTCGTACTGGACATTCAGCGTGTCCCCGGAGCCCACAGCCTTGTCGCCGGCCGAGAACGCCCCGGCGCACAAGAGCGTGCCGGTCGTACCGCCCTTGGTGGAGTCGCTCGCGAGGAACGCGCCCCCAACGGTGGCCGTCCCGTTGATGCTGAAGGCGGCCTTTGAGGAGCTGTTCGACACCGTCTGGTTCGTCCGGCTCCCGCTGTACGCCGGGCGGGTCGCCTCGGAGTAGGCCGTGACCTCGGTCCAGCCCGCGTGCGAGGTCATGGTGTCTCCCGCCGCCACAGTCGGGGTGCCGTCGGTGAGCCCCACGTACCATGTGCCCACCTGCGCCCCGCCCAGGAGACCGGCGTCCAGGAGGTACTGGAGCCCCTGGTTGGTCACGAGGTTCTCGAAGGTGTCCCGCCACTTGAGCCGCCCATCGGGTCCGTAGCATTCCACCCGGAACCGCCCGCCGAACTTTGCTTTCGCCTTCATCTTCTGCCTCCGGTCAGTGGGTCTTTGCCGATAGCGCAAACGTCCGAGCCTTCACCTCGAACCGCCACGTGCGGCCCTTCGCGTAGAGCGTAATGACCGCGCCATCTCCCGTGATCACAAACCTGGGCGTGTCCCCGGCCTGGAACCCGTCCGTCACGGTGGCTAGGAACTGCACGATCGCCTGCACCGCCTCGCCGAACGCCGCCCCATCGGCCACCGTGACGGTGAAATCGGTCCGTACCGAGGCACCGTCCGTCAGGGTAAGGCCGTCGGCCAGGCTCGCAGCGATGATGAGCGCCCGGTTCGCCTGATCGGACGCGAGCACCCCGTCGGCCACCATGGCATCAATCACGGTCCCGAGGATGGTGCCGATCGGCGTGTCGCCTATGGCCGCGCCGTCAGACAGGGCCGCGTGCAGCACAGCAGCAGCCGCCAGGGCATCTCCAAGGCTCACGCCGTCCACCGCTTCCGCCTGGTAGCTGGCCGTGGCGCTCGCCCCGTCCCCGAATGCCGTGCCGTCCGTCACGGTGAGGGCGATCCCCACCTCGTAGGTCGCCGTATCGGAAAGGGTCATCCCGTCGGCCGACGCCACGGCGAAATCCGCCACGCCGGTGTCCCCGTCGCCGAGGCTCAGGCCATCCACTACTGCCGCCAGATAGGCCGCCGTGACGCCAGCGGTGTCGCTCATGGCCAGCCCGTCCAGCACGCTCACGTCGTAAGTCGTCCCCGCCCCCACATCGAACACCAGCGGCCGCGAGATCGGGCGGATGAGGGCGTAGGGGTCTTCATTGAGTGTAGCTATTACACCACTAAATAGGATCTGATTTGTAATAAAAATCTGACGTATCTCTCCATCTAAGTAGTCTTGATCAGAATACCTAGCACCAAAATACCAATCCGATGAAAAACTACCCAAACTTGCATCAGTACCATCACCAATCAGCTCCCCATTCAAGTAGAGTAGATTACTACCCCACACAACAGCAATATGTTTTCTGCCAGTAAAAGTATAACCACTCACAGACAATCTATTTGATGTTTGTGTATATACTGATAAATTATTACTATTGTCATAAGCCAACAAAAACCTTTGATTAGCCCCACCATAAGAATCAAAAAAATAATTCCAAGTGCTGCTTATACTGCGTTTAGATGTAGTTTCAATTACGATAGTACCAGAGGCAGTGTCCACTCCTAATGTAGGAACTTTTATATACTGCTCGATGGTGGAAATTTGAAGCCCAAGCCGCATCCACGCAGGCGTAATTATTGTTCCATGATTTTGTCCAACATAATCATAGACAGTATTTCCACTCTCTTCCCAGAGAGTCAAAAGAGACACTATCTGGGCCGGATCAATCCCCAGCCGCTCGGCGTTGTAGAACACGGCCGACTGCACAGCCCACAAAGGCCCCCACTGGCGGGGCTTCTGCCTGGCCTTATACGTCGCGCTGTTGCGGGTAAGAAGGAGCAGGGCCATCTACGCCGTGATCTCCGTAATCTCTGCGCTCACCGTACAAGCGTCTGAGGCATTGCTCACGACCTTCAGCCGCCCGTACTGCGCCAAACCGTAAAGCCCGAAGCTGCGCACGTAGGTGGAACTCGCAGCTCCCACGTCCATCGTGCCCAGGTACGTTCCGTCGGTCTCGTAGTCGTTGGTGCTGTCGCCGTCAGGGTCGCCACGGCCCTCCCAGTAAAGTTCAAGCGTGTCGCCGCTCGCGCCAGCAGCACCGGTCACGGCCTTTACCCGCACCTCCCGGGCCCACGCAGTAGAACTGAGCGTCGCATCGTCGCTCGTCTGCGTCCCAGAAGCCGCCACGCTCACGGTATTCGCAGAGCTCCAGGTGACCTGTACTCGGTTCAGAGCCGTCGCCATCGGTTATTCTCCTCGCGCCTTGACGATTTCCCAGTTCTGCACCGTCCCCAGCCCCGCCGCCTCGGCCGGGCTCACCGTACGCGCCGCCAAGGCCCGGAGTTGATCCGCCTCGGCCTGGGTCAGGAGCCCTGCGGCCACCCAACCATTCAACAGAATCTCGGCCTGGGCGTCGCCGATGTTCACGCCGGCGTCGCTCTTGAGCCATGCCAGCACCCTGGCCGCAACTGGGTCAGCAGCCGCCGCCGCCTCAAAGCCCTGAAGGATCTCCTCCCCCCGGGTCGGCCCGAACTCCGTGTAGATCCGACGCTCGGTGATGTACCGATCCTCGTACACCGTCAATGTCTTGCCATTGGCCCACGAGACCACGTCGGCCGGGGGCTCGGTCCGCCACCCCGGCCGGGCCGAGTCGAGCCAGGCGGCGATCTGGGCGATACGGTCTGCCATCTCTCACACCTCCAGCGGGTACACCACGGGGCACCGGGCCAGGTAGTCGCCCGGGTCCCGGGGCGGGGGCTCGCCGTAGCCAGCGGCCCGCCAGATCTCGTACACGTAGCTGTGGCACTGCGGCCCCCGGGCCCGGTAGGGCCGGCCCAGGAGCTGGTGCCACCAGATCACCGGCAGCTCCCACCACGCGTAGTCCGGTGGCTCGGCCGACCACTCGCGCACCGCCCGGGCGATCTCGGCCCGGTGCTCCCGCACCTCGGCCGGGGCCTGCCCGTGCCACAGCCGCCGGCCCCGGTAGCGACGCAGCCACTCGGGCAGCGCGAGCACCCGCTGGCCCTCGCGCAGCGTGTAGTCAGTCACCACTACATAGGGCCGGGTCCTGGGGGCCATGCCGAGCGCCCCGCACACCAGGGCCACGTGCGAGATGCTCTCGCCCGTGAGCACCCGGATCCAGCGCGAGCCCTGGACCAGCAGCAGGTCGCCGATATGTAAGCGGCTCATACCCAGTAGCTCCCGGTGCTAACGACGAGAGCCCCGTCTCCGGCCGTCGATACGACCACCCGGAACCTGGCCTCAGGGTCGAGCCGCACCTGGTGGAGGCTCGGGGCCTCCACCCAGGCGGAGCCGTCCCATTGCTGCACCGTGTAGTCGTATAACGTGTTCACGCTCTGGTCGTCCGGGAACACGTCCACCGCCCTGGGGTGCTCGTCTCCGGCGGCCACGGTGTAGGTGTACGTGCCCGTGGTCGAGATGGTGCCGGCCGTGGACCGAGCTCTAGCTACCTTCCCCCGATAGACCCCCGCCCGCACCCCGTCCACGGTGACCGTGCCGGTCACCCCGCCGGCCTCGGCCACGGTCACCCTCACCCGGTACGCCTGGGCCGGGTTCGTGCCGCTGGGCGCCACGGCCTGGCCGGCGCGCCGGGCCCAGGAGGTGGGGTTCGAGGTGGAGGAGTACACCGTGGAGCTCGGCGTGCTGGCCGCGGCCCAGGCCGAGCCGGTCCAGTAGTACCAAAGGAGCTCCACGGTCACGCTCACCCCGGCGGCCGAGGCCTTGAGGTCGAGCCCCACATCGATCCGCTCCCCTGGTGCGCAGGGGATGTAGTGGTCGCTCGTTGCCTGCGCCTGGTCGCCCGAGGCCAGCACCGCGAGCTCCAGGGCCTGCTTGCCGTGGCGCGCGGTGCTCGTGAGGGCGGCCGTGGCCGTGCCGGTGAGGCTGAACGTCCACCCCTCGGCGCCGCCGGCGCCATCCGAGGTCTCGAACGACCCGTTGGGCAGGACTTGGGCCTCGATCACGCCGATCCGGGTCTCGTGATCGCCCAGGGCGTCCACCACGGCGTCGGCCCACGACTTCTTGGTCTGCTCGCCAACGGAGGGTTTGCTCGGGATCGTCGCCATGTCAGCTCCACACGCTCTCGTTCAGAGAGTCCGCATCTCCAGGGGCCGTGTAGCCGTCGTCGTCGCTCCAGTACCCCAGATTCTCGCGGGCCCACGCCTTTTGTTCCGCCGTCCAGTTCGGATCCCACGGGGCCGCCGGTCCCCCGCCCAGGCGCGCCGGGAACACCGGGTTGTCCTCGCTCCACCAGGCCCCGCGGGGGCCGAACCCCCGGCGGTCCACCAGCACCAGCCGCACCCGGTGGGCGCCCAGGTCGCGCTCCACCTCGGCCACTTCCAAGAGCTCCGAGACCGATGGGCGGGATAGCACCAGCCGCACGGCATCACCCGGCTCCAGGAGCATGGCCCGGGCGCCGGCGTCCACGGTCCACACCGTGTGCGGCTCGTCGTCCATGGCCAGCCGGCGGGAGGCGTAGGCCTGGGCGTCGGCCAGGCGGTCCATGTGCAGGTCCACCTCGGCGATGGCCGGGGCCGGGAGCCCCCGGCGGTACTGGGCGGCGGGCCGGTCCTCCACGTAGGATTGCCAGGCGTCGGCGGCATGCCTGCGCCGGTACCGGGCCACCACCCGGGTCACCACGTCCCGCGGCCGGCGCTCGCGCTCGGCTCGGTCCACGTCGGCATCGGTGAGCTCCAGCACGCCCTCCCCGGTGAGCAGCGCCCAGGGGCGCAGCACCAGCCGACCCTGGCCGTCGGTGTAGAGCAGCCCCCCGATCTGCCCCAGCAGCTCCTCCACGTGGTCGAGCAGCGGCCGGCGCTTGGCCAGGTACCAGCTCACCTCGGGCGCATGTCCCTCGATGCCGTCCTCCGGGTCGGTGCCCACCACCCAGGCGAGCCTCGCGCCGTAGGCCCCGAACCCCCGGCCGGCCTGGGGGTCGCCCGCCGAAGCGGGGATCAGAAGGTCGGCGTCCTGCGCCCCGGCATCCCGCAGCACGTACTCCACCGCGTCGGCCGGATTGAGGATCGGGTGGCTGTTGGAGTCCGCCACCCCCACCACGTCGGCCGTCACCCGGGCCCAGGTCTCGTACCCCGATGCCCCCGTGACGAGCACCGTGGCCTCGTCCATCGTGACCGTGGCCGCGGCCAGGTCCACCGAGCTCGGGGCCTGGGGCCGGCCGTCCACGTACACGGCCGTCACGGCCGAGAGAGCATGGGTCGCCAGGTGGTACGTGACCGTCCCGGCCCCCTCGTCCCGCCCGATCCGCACGGCCGGCACGTCGTAGCACCGGCCGATGATCACCGGCACGGGCCGGCCGTCGGCGTCCGGATCGAGCCCGGCCCAGGTGTGGTTGCTCGGATCGTCTGCCGTGCCCAGCCGGTATGTGCCCAGGGGGTAATCCACGTCCCAGGCCCGCTTGCGCTCCTCCAGCACCAGCTCCAGGCGGTCGCGCCGCCACACCCACCGGCTGGGCCGCAGCGTGGCCAGGGCCACGTAGTTGGCCCGGTCCATCTCGCGCCAGCTGGGCGCATAGCGCCGGAGCCCGTAATCGGGCCAATACCGGTCGGCCCAGTAGCCGGATGGGAAGTAGCGATTCGGGAAGTACCCGATGCCCATGGTCGTGCCTTAGCTCGCATCCAGGGTCATGGCGGTGCGGTTCTCGCTGGCGTCCACCGTAGCGATCACACGGTCCTTGGTATCGGCCAGGTCCCGGAACGTCATGGTATTGGTGCCGCCTCCGGAGCTCTTGCCGAAGAGCACGGCGGCCATGAGCCGGAGCAGGTCCTGGTCCGAGTACGATCCCTCGCCCAGGTCTCTCACCACGAGCACGCGCTCCCCCGGGTCGGCCCCGGTGGCCGTGCAGCGCACCACCAGGTCGCCCACCGTGTCGGTGTCGGTGGCCGCAAGACTCACGGCATACCAGCCGTTTCCCCGCTCGGTCACCGTGGGGCTGATCGTGGTAAACGCCCCGCCATCCTTCGAGATCTCCACCGTCAGAGTCAGGCCGGTCTTTCCCGTGACGTGGTCGGTCGAGTCCACCATCAGGATCATGACCGTAGCGGCCGTCGACTGCTTGATCACCCTCATCGATCATCCTCCCGCCATGGCGATGTGGGACCGGATGGCCGGGCCCAAGCCGCCGGCGTTCACCAGCCTGGATCTGGACGAGAACGCCCCACCGCCTGCGGCCGGCGTGCCTGTCCATGTAATATCGTTCACCGCAGCCTGGTCGGCTGTTGTATACGTCAGACCTATTCCTATCGCACCATCATGTGTATATGTCGCCTCTTCAATATCGATCTGCACCGTTCCATCGTATTTTATGATATGCCGCCCACTTGCCGTTCTGGTCCATTCAAATGTATGTGTGCCCACAGAGGTCTCTGTTGACAAGTAAGGCCCCGAGGCAATAGTTGTGACGTCATAACTCGTTCCATTCCAATCATAGCGACGCAAATAAAAGCGTCGTCCTGTCGCATTGAAGTATACGTCGTAATATCCCGTCGTCGTGTCGGGATCGTCCACCAGCATGTATGCTATAGGCCATCGCCTGTCCACCATGACCTGGACGGTCATCGAAAGCGTCTGATCCTGCGAGCCAGACGCTTTCGCCTTTGCCAACACGGAATTTGCACTCGTGGTCGATGCTTTCTTGGCGGCGCTGTTTGACACGATCACCAGGGCATCCGCATAGACCGCGTTCCCGGTGAAGATCTCCCATCCGGGGCCCGTATCCGGGGTGTGGGCCACGACGTGTGTGCCATCTGGGGCTGTAAAGGTGTCGTAGATCAATGTGCCCATATCGCTACCTCAGCACGTCCGCCCCGAGCTCCAGGGTCACGCTCCCCGCGTCCCAATCCAGGGCCTCGAGGCCGTCGGCCCATCCGTCGCCGGCCTCGATCACCAGCCGGCCGCCGCCGATCTGGCCCAGGCCCCCGAACCGCTCCGGGACCCGGATCGAGACTCCTACGCGTTCGGCCAGCCGCGGCTCGAACCGCTCGGCCCCCCAGCGCTTGGGGTGGTTCGCCACCCGCACGACCACCCGGGCCTGGATCAGGGCCTGGTGGGGGTTCGAGGCGGTCGGGTTGACGTACACGCGGCCGGCGGCCCGGTCCCAGTAGTACGAGCCATCGGTGGTATTGGCCGTGGCCAGGTCGGCCGCCGCCGTGAGGTCCGAGCCGTCCTCGCGCACCCCCTCCACCTCCAGGGATGTCGAGCTCCACCAGAGGTTGGTGTACGTGGCGTCCTGAGTCCATGCCTCCAGGGTCTGGCCCGTGCGGATCGTGGCCAGCACCACCAACCGGCTCGTGGGCTCCTTGATGGCGTCGGCCAGGGTGGTCACAGCGCCTCCTCCATCTCCAGGGCCACGTCCCACAGGTGGCCGCCGTCGTACGTGCGGTACTCGGCGCCGCCGAGCCGGGTGAGCCGGCCGTACAGGGCCCACCCGGACGGGTCGAGGTCTGGGTTGAGATGCACGAACCAGGGGGTGTGCGTGCCCATCGAGTCCGCCAGCGCCTGGAGCTCGTCCACGTCGGCCTGGGGCAGCGCAGGCAGCGCAGCCGAGAGCGTGCGGAGTACCGCCCCGGCATCCGCATGGGCCTGGCCGCCCGGCACCACCCGCACGGTCGAAAGATCCCGATGGCCCCACCGGAAGCCGTCGCGCCGCGGGCCCCAGGTGAGCTCGTACGAGGGGCCCAGCATGAGCCGGCCGGCGCTTCGCAGGTCCGCGGCCGAGGCCTTGGTGAACACCAGCCGCCACCAGCGGTACGTCTGCTCGGCGAAGAACGCCGCGATCACTCCGGGCTGGTACGTGAGGCTCAGCGTCCAGGCCGGGCTGGTCCAGTCGTCCGTCGCGTTGGCCTGGAGCGAGAGCCCGGTCTCCGTGCCGTCCAGGTCATGGCCGATCAGGGCGAATCCGCCGCACGCCACGGCCGAGCCCAGGTCCAGCTTGATCCACTCGGCAGCTTGGCTCCCGGTGCACTGCCACGCGTCGGAGAGGTGCGGCCGGGTAAGAGCGGCCGCCTCGGTGCCGTCGGCCGTGCTCGAGGCCGTCACCGTGGCTTGCCGGGCCGCGTCGCGCCAGAGGAGCCGGGGCTTGGCCATGGCTCAGGCCCTCAGCACCACGGGGAAGCGGCCTTCCTCGGCCAGGTCCACCAGGGCCTGTGCCAGCGTGCGGCCGTCGAGCACCAACTCCACCACCGCGGGCCGGCTCCGTTCCTCGCGCTCCCGGCGGATCCAGTCGGTCCACTCCCGGTTCTGCTCGCGCGAGAGGATCCGCTCCCCCGTCTGGGCGATGATCGGCACCTCGTCGGGGGCCAGATTCAGGCCGGTGTGGGCCCGGGGGAGGGCGGGGACCTCGCCGCCGTCGTGGAACTTGAAGATCGATCCGAGGGAGAATCCGAGATCCAAGCCAAACAGCCCGAACACGCTGCCCACGGCGGCACGGGCGAACACGCTTGTGACGTAGCTGGCCAGGTCAGAGAAAAGCCCTTTCATGCTTTCCGAGAACTTCTGCCCATACACCAGGGACTGGGCAAAGGCGCTCCCGAACCCCATCTGGATCTGCCGGGCCGCACCCTGGGCCACCCCTGCGGTCTCCACCAGCTCGCCTCGAAACCGCTCCTGAATCTCCTGAATCACACCCCAGTCCTGCTCGCCCACCTCCTTGAGCCGCCGCAGCGGGTTCGTGGTGGCGTTGTCCATGAGGGCGCCGATCTTGCGGGCCTGTTCCTCCATGAGCCGGGCCCACCGCTCGGCCCCTTCGGTGGGGTCGATCCACGCCCAATGGGCATCGGGCGTGAGTGGTTCGTTGAGGCGGCGTTTGAGGTCGGCGAACGAAGCGCCCCATTCTTCTTCCGAGGCGATTAGGGCCTTAAGGCGGTCCTCTTCGGTCAACGTGCCGGAAAAACGGAGCGTCGTTCCCTGGGCGGGGGGGAAGACGTCCTTCGGTACGCTCACGCCGAGCAGGCGTTCCAGCGTCTCCTTGCCGGCGCGCTCCTCAATGAGCTTCGACAAGGACTCGAAATCGCTGGTGGCCGAGTTAGTGAACCATTCCTTCAGGGAAACGATGCCTTCCTTCCGGGCCTTGAAGAACAGGGCGTCGGTTCTCAGGCGCTCCGCCGCTACGGCCATACCGAGCAGCAGGAACCGGCCGCGCACGCCGCCCACCAGGGCCCCGAAGATCCCAACCTCCTTCATCCAAGTGGGCAGCGCCCGGAAGCCGTCGATAAGGGCCTTGAAGGTCCGAACGAGCCCCTGCATGGGGGTCTTGAGGTCTTTGACGATCTTCACGGCCCGGTCGAACGTCTGCACGATCGCCTGCCCGGCACGGTCGGCCCACTCGGTGAGCTTGCCTTCCTGGTCGAGCCGATCGAGCTCATCGAGGAACGACGAAAGCCGCTCCTTGAGCAGCATGAACGGACCCGATTCCATCACCTTGCGTTTGAACAAGGTGAGCCGGTCCAGCAGGTTCGACCACATGCCCGACCACGAGGTGCTGAGCTCCTCCATGCCGCCGGCGTAGCGGTCGTTCCAGATCATGGCCAGGGTCTCGCGGATGATGTCCGCGCGCTTGGCCACGGTGACCTCGCGCATGCGGCCCATGGCATCGGTCCACGCGAACGTCACCTCGTCGGCCGTGGATCGAGCCCGGATTCCGAACTCCTTGAGCCGCTCGAACTCCCCCTGGCTCGCGTCGGCGAATGCCTCCACGGCCTGGTCCAGGCTCTTGCCCATGGCGGCGGCCGTGTCGCCCAGGGTGCGGAGTGTGCCCTCGGTGGGGTCGATGCCATAGGCCTTGAGCTTGACGAACGCTGCCGTGACCTCGGCGATCTCGTAGGGGGTCCTGGACGTGAACTCGGTGATCCAGTCAAGGCTGCGCTTCGCTGCGGCGGCCGACCCCTCGATGGTCTTGAGCTGTAGCTCGAAGCGCTCGAACTGGGTGGCGGTGTCGAGAAAGCTCTTGGCCACCAGGCCGGCACCCAGGGCCGCGAACGCGGCCTTGAGGCTGAAGACCAGGCGGGTGGTGCGCTGCACGTTGCGGTTGATCTGACGCAGGGTGCGCTGCAGGGGGCGCGCCGCCTGGTCCTTGAACCGCATCAGGATGTCGATGGTCGCCCGGTTCACCGCTCATCCTTGCCGGCCGCGCTCTGCAGCCGGGGCCAGAGGTATGTCTCCAATGCCAGGACCCGTTCCACTTCGCCCATGGCCGCGCCGCACGATCGGGCCAGGTCGAGCAGGGGGCCGAGCATCAGCCTGCCGGTCATGCCGTCGCGGCCATGGGCGTGACACAGGGTCCACAGGTGCCACACCAGCTCGTTGGCCGGGTGCAGGGGCTCGGGGTCGGCCGATGGGCAGCCCCCGCACGGAGGGTCCACCCCATCCAGTTCGTGTGCTTCGGCGCAGTCTTCGCACGACACGCGGCCCGGCCGGACCTGCGCGTCGGCGAAGCGCCTCAGTTTCCCTCCAGTTCCTCCCGGTGTTTGCGCCGCGCCTCGTCGATCTTGTCGAGCACCTCGCCGGCGACGTCGCTGTGCTTCTCGAACACCCAACGCCGGTTTTCGGGGGTGCACTCCAGGGGCTCGCCGGCCCGGGTCACGTTGCCCCAGGCCGTGATCGTGCGCTCGAACAGCTCACGGCCGAACCCGGCCACGTCGAACTCCTCGTGGGTCCGGCCGCGTTTCACCGTGACGGTGGTGTGCTTCTTGACTAGCCGGTTCAGCTCGGTGGTGTCGAGGGGCGTGCCCTCGAACCACGCATCGCCCACGGTGACCCGGTAGCGTTCGGGGATTCCGAGTTCCATGCTTCTGTCTCCTCCTGTGGTTGCCGCAAGCGGCTTAGCTGTACGTGAACTTGATCTCGTCCTCGAGGGCCGAGCTGGCCTTGGCGTCGAACGGCAGGGTGATCTCCAGGGTGGGATCGGCCGTCTCCACCTCGCCCACGTTGTAACGGCCCTGGGGTAGCTCGATGAGCAGGCGCGAGCCGGCCGAGCGGTGGGTCCAGTCGACGGCGAAGCTCTTGTCGGTATCGTCGGCCCGCAGATTCACCACGCTGGACGTGCGCATCACCGAGCGCACGCTGGCGTTGACGGTGCGGGTCTTGGCCGCCAGCCCCACGGGGTAGTCGGCCTGGGTCGGATCCTCGGGGACCTCCGTGATCTCGGAGAGCTCGCGGGTGTACTCCACCGACCACTCCTTCCATTTGACCGCCGTGCCGTTCACCTTCACGGCCGGCCGGTCGTCGATGGGCGCGCCCACCTTGGTGGGCGTGGGCAGGGCCAGGGGCACCACGGCGGCACCCGAGCTCTGGTCGGTGTTCACGTCGGGGCTGACGGTGAGCTCGTTGGTGCTGGTGTCCACGGCCGTCACGGTGTAGCCCGAGCCGCCGTTGTCGTCGGTGCCCACCTGGATCCGCGCGCCCACGCTGAACGGCTTGGCGTCGGCCACCGGCACGGTGGGGGTGGGAGTGGTGGCGCCGTTGATGGCCGAGCTCAGGCTGCTCTCGCCGCACCAGCCCAGCCGCACGAACTGGGCCCCGGCCTCGGCCTCGGCGAACCCGTTCTCGCTCTGGCGGATCGAGAGCTGGTTGATCTTGGCCCCGGTGGCGAAGACCACCACGTTGCCCACGCCGAACCAGATCGTGTAAGGGCTCTGGTCCTTGTGCAGCGTGTAGACCACGCTGGTGCCGGCGTTGACCGTTTCGGTGCCGCACAGGGCCTTGAGGATCGGCGCCTCCTGCGGTTTACTGCCGGCCGTGCCGCTGGGCCGGAAGTAGAACGGGAGCCGCAGCGTGCCGGAACTGCGCAGGTCGCGGATGAGCGCCGTGACCGAGCCCGTGTCGGCCACTTCGTTGGCCCGGGTGTGCGCGGTGGGCTGGCTGGGCAGGCCGATGCCGTCGCGCAACTGCACGGCGTCGGCCGCCGCGGGGAACACCGGGGTGCCCTCGGTGGTCTCGGCCACCACGAAGCACGTCAGCCCTTCGGGGATCAGGATCTGTTCGGACATGGATCAGCCTCCTATCGACTCACCAACGTCGGCACGGCGTAGCTCTGGGCGTAGCAGTATCTGCCCCTGTGGGCGGCCATGAGCTCCTCGTCGCCCACCAGGCGCACCCGGCGGCCGTCGATCGACGAGGTCGTCAGGTGCGCTTCGAGGGCGTCCAGGATCGTCAGGGCCCGGGTCTGGCCGTCGCCGAAGTCGTCGGTCTCGGTGAACACGAGCACGTCGTACAGGTACGTGGCCTCGTGGGTATCGGCCCCGGCCTCCAGGGGTGGGCCGTTCGAGATTCGATCCAGGGACACGGCGATATGGGGGAACGCGGCGTCGGGGTTCAGCGTGAGGTCCTCGCCGTCCCACACGTCCACCTCGTCGTCGGGCACCCCGGTGTTGGCAGCCTTCACCAGGGCCAGAAACGCGTCGAGGTGCTGCTGGCGAGTGAGCATGGGTTACCTCCACAGTGGCTTCGGGCGGGTCCGCCAGAAGTTCGATCCGAGCCGCTTGACATCGCTGACAGAACCTCCAGCTAGGTCACTGAAATCGGCATGCTCCCACCATCGCCCCTTGCTCCAGCGCCGACCTTCCATCTGCATCTGGTACAGGCGCAGGATGTAGCGCGGCGACCGCAGGCGTTCCGCTGCTACGATGTCAGCAACCCAGTTCCGCTCGGGCCAATGAATGAGCGTGCCCCTTTTCGGGATCCAACCCTTTGGGATCTCCCGCCACCTGCGGCCCCCCGACATGTAGCGGGCCCGGCGTTTCTGCCAGCGCTCGCTATAAGGTGTCGTCCTGCGAGGGTTCTGTACCGGCTCCCCCCAGCGCCGGCGCAGTTTGTACGCGATCCATGCCTGTTGCTCGCGGGTCACATAGTGCGTGCCCCCGGTGGCGAGCTCCTCGATCATCTTGATGGGCACCGCGGAGATGCGGGTGCGCATCTGCCCCTTGACGCTGCCGACCCGGCGCCATTGCCCGGGGCCGACCCATAGCTCCATGTCGTCGCCATGGTCTCGCACGGTATAGGCGATGCGCTTCCCGAAGGCGTACAGCGCTTTGTTCTGCGCGCGGTAAGTTCTGGCGAGCTCCCGGGTGAGGGGAGCCCTTGGCGGGCCGACGCCGGCAAAGAACTCGTCCTGCACCACCGTCCGTAGCCGGAAGCCTTCGCCCTGGAACGCCCGCCGGATGGCCCGTCGGTGCCCCCGGTACCACCCCTCGCTCAGGGCCTTGATCTGATCGGTGTCGAGGTGGATGTCGATCACGGCTCACCGCCTCGCCAGGGGCCTCACGTTGCGCTCCACCCGCAGCCGCCACATGCCCGCCTCGCGGCGGATCGACTCGACCTCCCAGGTCTCCGCGGCGCTCACGTCGTCCGGGTAACGCGTGAGCATGGCCCGGCGCTTGGGGTTCACGCTGCCGGCCACGTCCTGGAGGTCCGCCTCGGGCACCAGCACCTCGCACGCGTCGGCCACGAACCCCGCGCCCACCTCGGCCACCTCCACCGCGCCCCACACCGCCCGCACCCGCACGGGCGTGGAGGCCAGGTCGGGGTGGTCGTAGTCGGAGGTCTCGGCGAAGTCCGGGCCGAACAGGGTGCGCTCCATGTCGTGGGCGGCCATGGTCGAAAGGGGCATGGGGCCTCCTCGAAATGCGGCCGGCCCGGGCCCGGAGGCGGGGGCGTACCTCCTGGGCCCGGGCGCCGCGGCCGGCTACTGCTTCAGCAGCACCGGGATCGTGGTGGTGGCCCCGGCCGTCACCGCGCCCAGGGCGTAGCCGAACAGGGTGCCGCTGGTATCCTTGTTGAGCTCCGAGCCGTCATGGTAGATGGCATCGCCCACCGCCACGGCCGCGTTGGCCGCCCCGTCCCAGCCGTGCACGGCCAGGTCGAACACGCCCCGGATCTCCACGGCCCCGGACGAGCCGTTGGCAATGTCCACCAGGGCCACGCCCGTGATCTGCCCCACCACCACCGGATCGCCCGAGCTGGCGCCCCCGGAGGGGGCCAGGTCGAGGATCCGCCCATCCTGAACCTTGTTCGTCGCCATGATCCCTTCTCCTTTGGTCTTGGGAATCGGTCGTCGGTCAACGGTCTACGGTCGTCGGTTCCCCGTCACCCGTCACCGATCACGCGTCACCGCTCATCACGCGCCGGGGTTCTTCGCCAGGGCCTTCCAGCTCACGGCCTTGGCGCCGGCGTCGATACGCACCTTGTACTCCACCCCGTCCACGGTCCACCCGTTGCGGGTCTCCAGGTACGGCCGCTGCACGCCATTCAGGAAGTACACCACCACCGTCTTGCCCCGGGGCCCGGCCAGGTACCACGCGGTGGCCGAGTCGTCGTCGAGCCGCGGCTCGTATACCCGCGTGAAGTAGGTGCCCGCGTAGGGGTTGGCCCGGGTGGCGCCGGTGTCGGTGGCGTGGAACTGCATGCTGTTGAAGAACACCTCGGCCGAGCCTTCCAGGGCCACCGGAGCGATGAAGAACCGCGGCCGGATGTTGAGCCGGCGCTTGCCCTGCAGGTCCTTATGGAGCTTCATCAGCTTGATCAGCTCGGCGATGGTGGTCTCGCTGGGCGCGCCGGCCGTGCCCAGGTTCCCGTGGTTCGAGTGGAACAGGGCCACACCGTCGCCCATGGTGGGGTTCGTGGTGAGCTCGGCGTACGCCACGTCGCCCACCTTGCGGGCGGCGGCCTCGCCGTGGGCCCGGGGGATGTCGGTCAGGGCCTGGAGGTCGTCGTTGATGATCGTCTGCCGGGAAATCACGAACAGCTTCCCGTACGTGGCGATCCGGTACTCCTCCTTGGCCTCGGTGCGCTTGCCGTGCTTGTACTCCTCGTCCTCGTCGATCTGATCGAGGTCCGAGGCCTCGCTCACGCTCACCAGCGTGTGGGTCTTGAAGTCGCTCACCTGGCCGGTGGCGCACCAGAGCCTCCAGGTCTCCTCGGCCGTGTCGAACCCGGTGAACAGGCTCTTGTTGGCCACGTTGGCCAGGATGTTCGGGAAGTCGCTCGTGCTGAGCGCCCGGCCCACCACGTCGCGCGGGTCGCCGTAGAGCCGGCCCTGGCCGGCCATGCGCAGGCTCTCCCGGGCCATGTCCACCAGGCTCATGCCCAGCAGCTCGTCGTGCCCCGCGGCGGCCCCATCGGCCTCGATGATGCCGCCCCGCACCAGCAGGGCGTCCTGGGCGGCCGCGCGGAACTTGTCGCGGTCCTCCAGCCCCACCTCGATGTGCGCGGCAGGGGTCGGGGCCTTCTCGGCCCGCTCGGCCACCACCTCCAGAGCCTCGGCCCGGGCCCGGTCCACGGTCACGCCGTCACGGATCCATCCGCTGAGCCTGTCGCCCAGGTCGAACCGCTCGGCCATGGCCGTCAGCTCGGCCACGCGCTCGCGCTCCGCGCGGATCTCGTCCCGGATCTTGGCGCGGTAGTCGTCGAGCGAGATCACGTTGCCGCCGTCGGCGCGCGCGGCAGCATCGCCGCCGTCGGACGCATCGCCACCGGCCCGGGCGGCCTCGGCCTCGGCGACCGTGAGCTTTCCCCCCTCGATCGCCTCCTCGAGGAACCGCAGGGCCTCCTCGGTGTCGGCCTCGGCCCGCAGGCCCAGCTTTTCCAGCAGTTTCCGCAGCTTCTCGTTCATCTCCGTCACCTCCTCGATGGGTTGATCGTCCGCCCGGGCCTTCGCCGCCTCGTCCGCGCCGATGGGGCACGCGCTGAGCTCCCGCGGAGTCCAGCGCGTCACCAGGATGGCCGGGCCTTTCCATTTGCGGCCGTACACCACGGCCGTCTCTCCCTCTTTGAGCCGCCGGAACTCGTCGCGGCGGTACCCGATGCTGAAGTCCGTTAGGTGCCCCTCGGCGATCTTCTCGAACGCCTGCTCGGCCCGCTCGTCGCTGGCGAACACCGCCCGGGCCATGAGCCGGTCGCCCTCCACCCGCAGCTCCCGGGCCGAGCCGATCACGTCCTGGGTGCTCCACCGGCTGTGGGTGTCGAGCAGCGGCACCTGCCGGCTCTCGGGGATCTGACACCCCTGCATCAGCAGATACTCGGGCACCCGGCCGAGCTCCCAGTCGTACACGTCCACCGGGTTCTCGGTGGCGGCCACCACCTCCACCGAGCGGGTCTTGCGGTCGAGCGTGGCCGGCCCGGGCCCGTCGCCGTCGGGCTTGGGCAGGGGCACGGCCCGGCGACCGAGCTCGGGCAGGCGCGTATGCTTCCTCTTCTGGCGTCGCGGCATGGCTCACTCTCCGATCAGCGCGGCGGTCACGGCCTCGTCGTCCCCGTCGAGCAGCGCCTGGGTCACGCGCTCCTCGCTCGCGCCCAGGGCCGCGGGGTTCTGCTGCAGGGCCGTCGACCCCGTGCCCAGGTCCAGCTCGATGCCGGCCTCCTCGGCCATGCGCCGGGCCTCGGCGATCTGCGCGTACACCTCTTCGAGGTCCCAGCCCCGGCGGGCCACGATCTGCTGGGGCGCGATCAGCCCGGCCCGCAGGGCCTCCACGTCGGCCTTGATCTCCCTGAGCGGATCGATGGGCTCCTGGCCCGGCGGCATCCACTCCACCCGGCGGTAGGCCCAGGGATTGCGCCAGTACCCGGGCAGGTCGAGCCGGCCGCTCAACACTGCCCACTCCAGGAACGCGTGGAACAGGGGCTGGCAGAACTGCCGCACGTGGCGGGTGATCACGGGCCGGAGCTGCTTGGTAAGGTCCGAGCGGCTCACCCGCAGGCTCGAGTAGTTGTGCTCGCTGTAGTCGGCGGCCAGCAGGTCGTAGCTGGTGCCGATGGTGGCGGCCACGGTGCGCAGCACGAACTTGACGAACAGCCCGAACGACTCGGCCGGCCGGTTGTAGCTGGCGAACTCCACCTTCTCGCCGGGCCGCAGCAGCTCCACCAGGCCGCCCTCCACCTCCTGCACAACCCGCTCAGACCCGTCGGCCGCGGTCTCGCGCTGGGCGCCCGGGAAGATCGACCCCGGGTCCAGCGAGTACACGAACGCGACCCACCGGCTGGCCAGTTGCGCCGCGCCCACCTCGTTCTCGATCACGTCGCGGAGCGCGTGGGTCAGCAGCACGGCCGGTGCGAACGGGCTCACTCCCAACACCTGGCCGGGCCGCAACGTCTGGAACCCGTGGAGCACCCGGTCAGCCGGCACCCGCACCGGCTGCTGCACCAGCCCCTGGGGGTCGGCCATGTGGTACGCCACCCGCCGGCCCGTATCTGGGTCGATCTCCACCCCGCTCACCACCCGGTTCCGGCCCTGGGGCCGGGCCATCGAATCGGTGAGCCAGTCCACCTCGTAGGCCTGCACGGCCAGGGGCAGATACCGGCCCGGCTCGCGCACCACCCGCAGCACGTAGAGGAACGCGCCGCTCTCCAGCTCGGTGCGCTTGGCCAGCCGCATGTGCTCGTGCAGGTGGTTCACGCCGGAGATGTCGGCCTCGTCGCACCACCACTTCCAGGCGTCCTCGATGCGCCGGTTCACCTGGCGCATCAGGTTCCCGTCGGGGTCGCGCACCCGGGCCTGCAGGGTGAGGCCCTCGCCCACGCCGAAGTCGATCAGGTTGTTCACGGCCCGGGCGAAGTAGGGGAAGTCGCGCACGAGCTGGCGCACCCGCGCGCGGATGATGGGGGCCGACTGGCCGATCAGCTCGTTCACGTCCACGTCGATCGGCTGCCAGTCGCCGGTGAGGCGGGTCGTCTTGGCCGCGGCGTACCGCCGGCCCTGGGCCATCAGTCGCCCGAGCTTGGCCCACCCGCTCACCACGTCCCCCCCGAGCCGACCTTCAGGCTCACCCGGCGCGGCGCCGTGCCGGCCTCCTCGGCCGCCAGCCGATCCACCAGAGCCAGCAGCTCGCCGAGCTCCTGCACCGTGCGGCACTGCACCTCCTTGCCGTCGGGCAGGCGGTACCGGGCCACCGTGAGGTCGCGGTTCACCAGGTCGTTCCGCAACCGGTCACGCACATCGGACCACGAGCTGAACGTCAGGGTCTGAACCTCGGCCATGCACACCTCCCATGGGCTGGGCAGCCTGGCGGCTGGGCGGCCAGGCGGCACAACATCTTGTGGTGTGCGTTTAGTCTACGGGCCGATCTTGGGGGTGAAGGCGATTGAAAGGAATTGAAAGGCGGGTGAAAGCTGTTGAAAGGATTTTTGGGGTTGACAGGTGGAAGACTCGTTGGCTATCCCTGGCTCCATGGGAAATGTGGGAAAACCTGGGAAAGGACGTCAAGACCTCTTGACATTCGGGATCCCATGGTCGATATATATGGTACCTACTGCAGCACACACGTTTGCGCCGCACCGACCGGCAGACCCCGGTACGGGCGGCACGTCCTACGGCCACCTCGGTGGCCGTAGTTGCTTTTTGGGCTCAGGGGAGCGGCCATGCATATCTGCTATGTGGACGAATCCGGAGACCTTTCCTCCCTGCCTGCCGTCGCTCATCATGACAGGCCGTGTAATCTTCAGCCCCTGCTGGTGATTGTTGGCCTCATCTTGTCGCTGGATCGCCTGCGCACCATTACAGAGCACTTCATCCACCTGAAGCGTGACTTTTTCCCTGGCAGGCACGAGAACCTTGACCACTTTCTGGATTCGAACTTGGTGGAGGTCAAAGGCAGATATCTTCGGAAGGCGGCAGCGTCAAACAGCCGACGCGAATGGCGTCACGCGGTTGGATTTATCGACAAACTTTTTGATTTATTGGAGCAATGTGAAGCAAAAATCGTAGGTCACATATGGGTCAAATGGCCAGGCGCTGAATTCGATGGCCGATCAACGTATACAAGCGCGATTCAGGGTATATGCAGATCTTTCGACTCCTTCCTGGCAGAATATCGTGATCTCGGGATAATGGTGCTCGACAGCAGGGACCACAACAAAGACAGGATTGTCTCACATTCCATTTTCACCCAAAAGTTCAAGAGCACTGGCGATTCGTATCCGCATATTGCAGAGATGCCTCTCTTCGGCCGGAGCAACAACCATGCCGGCATCCAAATCGCTGACCTCATCGCCTCGGCGGTGGTGTGGCCGCTGGCAATCCACGCCTATTGTGACGGGCACATCAACAACGTTCACATACGCCCCAATTACTCCAGACTCCGGGAACGATTCGGTCCCAGGCTAAAGCAGCTTCAATATACGTACAGGGATCCAGAGGGCCGGCCTCGGTACGCCCTTCGCATCTCGGGTGATCTCAGAGGGCAACGCCGCACAGCGCTGTATGAACCACCGGCGTGATCCGAGGCATTTACCCTTCGCTCCCCGTTCGCTTCCGCATGCTTCGCCTTGGCATGCCCCCAATCAATGCTGGCGATTTCGCCCGGACCTTATCCGTATGATCAATCCTCCAGGAATCAACTCGACCTCATCAGCTCGATCAGCGGATCGAGCACCTTGATCTGATCCTCCAGCTCCTCGATCCGCTCGCGCAGGGCTCGCTCCCGGGTCTCCACCCTCCGGATCATGTGCTCCAGCCCCAGCACGCCCCACTGGGCCAGGGCGTCGTGCATGACGGCGCAGCCCAGGCACATGGGATCATGGTCGTCATCGGCGCAGGTGCAGAACAGTCGGCGCCATCGGGCATACAGCTCGGCCCGCCGGCGCATCACCTCGGCGTGGCTGGTCATGGGCTCAGCCCCCCGTCCCGGTCCGGGCACGGCGGCGGCGCTTGGGTTGGCCGACCAGGGCGGCCAGCTCCGAGTGGAAGTGGGCCTCGATCTCGTCCACCGTGGCGCCCAGGGCCACCAGCTCGGCCCACTGGTCGATGAGCTTGCGGCTCGACACCAGCTCGCCCCCCAGCTTGCGGGCCGGGAACCCCTGGGTCTGCCGCCGGCGCCACAGGGTGGCCTCGCTGATGCCGCCGGCGTACTGGCAGATGGCCTTCGTTCCGATCAGGATCCCATTGTCACGAGGGTTCACCATAGCTTCTGCCTCCGGGTCAGGGGTGGAGGTTTGGGTTTCTCGGCGGTCTCCTCGGGCTTGCGCCAGTGCCGCACCCCCAGGATCTCGGCCGCGGCCAGGCACAGCACGCCGCAGTCCCACAGGTGGTTCGGCCGGCTGCCGCGCGGCTGCCAGATGCCGGCCTCGTCTCGGTACTCGGCCGTGTAGTGCCGGGCGTAGTCCTCGGCGGTCTCGGCGTGCAGCAGCCACGCGCCCGGGTCGGCCGGGGCCACCTGCAACCGGGCCGACAGGGCGTCCTTGAAGTATGTGGTGTTCACCCGCACGAGCTGCACCCCGCCCGGAATCGGCTTGGTGCTGCCTGGGTAGGTGTCGATCTTGCTGTAGGCGATGGGCGTGCGCATCCGCTGCTCGCCCCGGCTGGGCCGCACCACGCGCACGCGGCGGCACCAGTCGTACACCTCGGCCGTGCGGTGACCGCCCGAGTCCTGCAGCCCGAGCTGGACCGTCAGCTCCTGGCCCTCGGGGTCCCGGTACCGGTCGTGCAACACCACCCGCTCCAGGTCCTCCCACGCCGTCACGAACCCGTACCGCACCAGCCACGAGGTCAGCGTGACGGCGGCGAACGCCCGGATCTCGTACCAGAACCCATCGTCCTGGGTGTCGATGCCCACCACCAGGGCCGCGGCCTCGGCCGGCACCAGGCCGGCGGGCCGGTCGTCGCGCAGGGCCAGAATGGCCGACTCGGCCCGCTCGGCCGGTGGCTCCTCGACCCAGGGCAGGGCCGGGTAGTTGTTGGTCCAGGCCTTGAGCTTCTCGCGCCGGGCCGCCGGATCGGGCTCGTGGTGGGCCTTGAGGAACTCGGCCACGGCCTTGGCCAGCGGCACGAACTTGCTGCACCAGGCCGGCAGGTGAAACCCCACGCTGATGGGCTCCCGGGCCGGTCTGGCCGGAGGCTGGGGGAAGGGATCGTCCAGCAGCTCGCGCCGCTCCAGGTCCAGGTACCGCTTGTCCACGGCCTGCCACCGGCCGGCGTCCACGGCCCGGTCGCGGTCGGCGTCGTCCCACTGGCTGCCGCACCCGGCGCACTCGTACACGGCCAGGCGCTCGGCCAGGATCCGCTCTGGGTCGCGCTCGGCCTCGGGCCACCGGATGCGCGGCCACACCATGCGCTGCTCGGCGCCGCACTCGGGGCACCGCACCAGGTACACGCGCACCTCCTGGCACCCCACCAGCTTCGACCAGATCCCCTCGGGCAGCACCGGCGAGCTCACGAGGGTGAGCTTCGACTCCCTGGGGTACGTCCGGAGCCGCACGTCGAAGAGGGCCTCGGGGTCGCCGCCCCGGTCGCCCGACGAGGTGGGCCAGTCGTCCACCTCGTCGCCCACGCCGTAGCAGGCCGGGAACGTCTTGAGGAGCTGGGGGCTCGTGCTCCATGCCGTGTACAGGCGCATCCCGTTGGCCAGCCGGATCCGGTAGGCCGTGAGGTCGTCGGGGTCGGGCGGGAACAGCGCCCGCAGCCGCGGGGTCTCGCGCATGATCGGCAGGATGTAGTCCTTGCTGATCTTCTTGGCGCCGTCCTGCCCGCTCATCACGATGAGCGCCGGCAGCCCCTTGGGCCGGTCCATGTCGCGGAACAGCGGCACATACGCGCTCAAGGTCTTGCCGGTCTGCGGCGCGGCGCAGAACACCGTGCGCCGCACGTGGGGCTCGTCGCGGGTATCCATTACTCCGCGCAGGTACGGGGTGCGGCTCAGGCGGAACGGCCCGGGCATCGAGGTCACGCTGGCCGGCAGCCGCAGGTACTTCTCGGCCCACACCGAGCTCTTGATCTTCTCGGGCCGCCGGAACACCCGGCGCTCGGCCGGGTAGAACCGGAACCGCACCTCGCGCACGAGTTCGAGTTGGCGTGCGGCTTCACCCATGCCTGACGTCCTCCTCGTGGGGCAGGTCCGGTCCCGCGATCACCGCAACGAACTCCTTGTCGTCGCTGTACTGGTCGAACCACTCCTCCCCCGCCTCCAGCAGGTAGGCCACCAGGTCGGGGGCCCGCTCGGGGTTGCCCTCCACCAGCTTGACCATCTGGTCGGCCTCGGCTCGCACGAAGTCCTCGAAGCCCGACCGCAGAACCACGGCCCGGGCCGCCAGGGCCGTCTCCACCTCGGAGCGCTTCACGTAGTAGCCGCGCTCGATCTTCGTGCGCAGCTCCCAGTGCCGTGCCTGGGCCTCGGTCTTCTCTTTCTCGGCCCGGAGCTTGGCCCGCTGCAGGGCCTCGAGCTCGTCCTTGGGCTTGCCACCGCCGTCGAGCCGCTTCAGGAACGTGCGGGCGTAGCGGTCCACGGCCCGCTTGGTGTATGTGCCGTCCTCCTCCTGCCGGATCCGGCCCTCGCGGCGGTGCTGGTACAGGGCAGACTTGCCGATCTTCCACCCCTCGCGCTGCAGGTACTCGAGCACCCGCAGCAGGTTCGGGAACCGCTCCTCGTCCGAATCCGCCTCGTCCGACTCCGCCGCCGGAGCCGGAGCCTTGGCCAGCCGGGCCCGGGCCTCCTCCAGCGCACGCGTGGCCTCGTTGAACGCCCGCACGTTCGCGGCCGACGGCTCGGCCATCATGGCCTGCTTGGCGGCCTCCTTCACCCGCAGCAGCGCCGCCAGGTCGGTCGAGGCCGACTTCTCCAGCAGCTCCTGGAGCTTCGCCTGGTCGGTCATGGCTCGCCCTCCGCGAGCCCCACCCCCTCATACGTCGTCTTCCCCCCCACGGCGCTCTTGCCCCGGCGGAAGCCCAGGGCGGTCATGGCCCGGCCGAACTTGGCCTGGCTCATCACGGCCTCGGCGCCCTCGGCCCACCGCTCGTACGCGTGGTACAGATCCGAGGCATAGCACCACAGCCCCTCCCCGGTAACGCAGCACTCGCTCAGGAACCGGCCGATCACGTCCTCGCGGCTCGCGTACTCGCGGGTGGCCGCCTCCACCGTGCGGGGGGGCCGCAGGCCGCCCGTGCGGTACTCCACCGCGCCTTGAATCGCCCACCACAGGATCCCGGGGGCCTCCTCCCGGAGCTTGTGCCGCAGCCGGGGGTCCCGCCGGTCCTCGGGGATCACCACCGTCCAGGGGATCCGCTTCACCCGCCGCCAGATCCCGCCGTCGCGGCCGCGGATCTGGGGCAGGTGGTTCACGGCCAGGTGCAGGGTGTGCGAGGGCCGGAACTCGAACGGCTGCTGGTGTAGGTACCGGGCCGTGATCACGTCGTCTCCGGTGAGCTGCTTGATCAGCCCCTCGGCCAGCCGCACCCCCTCGTCCGGCTCGGCCGCCACGGCCAGGCGCGCGCCGTGCAGCCGGGCCAGCTCGGGCGTGGGCCCCACGCTCACCCGCTCCTGGTGCAGCAGCGCGGCCACCGGCACCGTGCACGCGTAGTCGCCGAGGATCTCCTGGAAGATGCCGAGGAACGTGCTCTTGCCGTTCGCGCCGTCGCCGTGGTGGATGGGCAGGATGTGCTCGTCCACCGAGCCGAACAGGGTGCAGCCCATCAGCCGCTGGATGAACTCGATCAGGTCCTCGTCCACGTCGAACCACGTGGCCAGGCACTCGGTCCACAGCGGGGTGGGGCACCTGGGGTCCGGGGCCACCCCGGTCACCTTGGAGCACCGCGCGGCCCGGTCGTGGGGCCTCAGCTCGCCCGTGGTCAGGTCCACCAGCCCGGCCGGGGTGTTCAGCAGGTCGGGGTCGGGGTCGAACTCCTGGGGCTCCACCGGGCGGTGGTGCTGGGCCAGCCGAATCATCTCGCGGATGCGCCGGCCGTCCTCCGACTTCTGGGCCCATGCCAGCAGCTCGGTGCGGTGGCCGTTGGGCGCGCGCTGGGCCTCGTGCCACAGCGCGTCGATGGTCTGGTCGGCCTTCCGGTACACCAACCCCCGCCAGTCCTGGAGCCACCGCCGGCCGTCCCACACGTACCATCGGCCGATCCGCTCGCAGTACAGCAGGTCCTCCCCGGCCACCCGCACCAGCCGCAGGGCGTTCCCCCGGTCGGTGCACCGCTCGGCCGGGTCGGTGTCGGGGTCGGGCGGGCCCGACGCGCCCCCGCGCACCCGCCGGCCCGCGTCGCCCATGGCCCGGCGGAATGCCCGGGTGCCGATGCCCAGGGCCTCCCGGGCCTCCTGGGCCATCAGCTCGCGCACGGCCGGCGCGGCCAACTCCCACAGGGGCTTGAGCTCGCGCTCCAGCACCGCCGGCAGGGCCTGGGCCTCCAGCCCCTGCTCGGCGATTCGCTCGCACAGCGTCCGCCACACCCCGGGCGCGGCCTCCACCGCCTCGGCCAGCCACCGGGCCCCGCTCGTGCGCTCGCCGAACGCCCCCCCGGCCGGCTCGCGCGCCACCCGGTCGGGGTCCCACTTGCCGCCGGCGTCCTCGGGCGGCAGGGTCACCACCCGCAGGGGCAGCCCGGCCTCCAGCGCGTGGGCCAGGGCCTGGCCCAGCCGGAACCGGCCGTCGCCGTCGGGCACCAGCACCGCGTCCGTGGCCCCGGCCCGCTTGAGCAGCGCGGCTTGCTCGGCCGTAAGGGTCGAGCCCTGCACCGCCACGGCCGGAAGCCCCTCGATCTGCAGCGCCAGGGCGTCGGCCGGGCCCTCCACCACCACCGCCCGGCCCGTGCGCCGCACCAGCCCCGCGCACTCGGCCAGGCCGTAGAGCTCCCTGCCCTTGTGGTACACCGGCGTTTCCGGCGTGTTCCAGTACTTGGCCTTGGCGCGGCCCGTCACGTCGCGGCCGGCGAACCCCACCACCCGGCCGTCGAGCCGGCGCTGGGGGAACACCACCCGGCCCCGCATCCGGGGGTACTCGCGGCCGTCCTCGGCCAGGGCCGTGATGCCGGCCGTCACCCGGTCGGCCTGGCTCACCCCCTGCTCGTGGAGCCACCGCACCAGCCCGTACCCGGTGGGCGCGTAGCCCAGGCCGTGGCTCGCCACGGCCGGCCCCAGGCCCCGCCGGGCCAGGTACCACCGGGCCGCGGCAGCCTCCTGGTGATTGTTCTGCAGCGCCCGCCGGTAGTAGGCGTCGGCCAGATCCAGCGCCCGCAGCAGCCGCTCGGCAGCGGCCCGGGCCTCGGCCCGCTCGGCCGCCGCCTCGGGGCTCTGGCGCCGCTCCTCGTAGGCGATGCCGTAGCGCCGGGCCAGCTCCCGGGCGGCCTCCAGCGGCTCCAGCCCCTGGGTCTGGGCCACCCAGTCCACCGCAGAGCCGTGCGCCCCGCACCCGAAGCAGTGGTAGCGCCACTCGCCGTGCTTCTGGAACAGCGTGAACGAGGGGTCCTTGTCCTCGTGGAACGGGCACCGTCCGGCCCATTCCCCACCGCGCGGCCGCAGATCCGGCACCCGCTCGGCCACCAGGGCCGGCAGGTCGGCCGCCTCGCGCACCGCCTGGAACAGATCGGCCGGCACTCAGCCCCCCTCCGTGGTCCTCATGCCCCTCAGTTGCCGGGCCAGCGCGTCCATGGCCTCGCGCACCCCGGGCCGGCCGTCGGCCCGGCCGGCTCTGAGCGCCAGCGACGCCGCCACCCCCAGGGCCACGTCCCACCCCCGGGCCAGCTCGCCGTCCTGGTCGGGGTACCAGATGCGGCCCAAGTGGTGCCAGATCTCCTGGATCTCCCGCTCCATCGCCTCGATCCGCTCCTGCACCCCTGCCTCCTTTCCGGACTGCCGTGAATCGTGAATCGTGAATCGTCCGTCACCGATCACCGATCACCCGTCACGGCCTTCCCCACCCGTCACGGCCCTCCCCACCCGTCACCGAAGTTCCCCCAATCACACGTCACCGATCACCCGTCACTGAACTCACAGCCAGCCTCTCGATCATGTGTGCCGCGTGGTGTAGGGCCAGCATCGCCTTCTGATTCCCGTTGGCCGCTTCCGCCTCTTTCGCGCACCGAAGCAGCGCCACCGCCGTCCGGATCGCATCGTCCCAGCCCGATGCCCGGGACTGGGTCTCCGGGTGCACCCGCGAGGCCACGCCCTGGATCTCAAGCCCCTCCACCCGCTCGTCCATCGAGGTCACCGCGACCTCCAACTCCACGAGCCGCACGTGGAGCCGGTCCATCACGGTGTGCAGCTCCCGGATCTCCTGCCGCATCGCGTCCACCTCCTCCCTGCTCACCCGCACCTCCCCGTGCGCCGGCCGCCCGCCCCGGGGCGGCGCCTTGCACGCCAGGCACCCCGACACCCACGCAATCCCGATCATGTTCTGCGCTCCTTCCCGGCGGCCGTCTGGTAGTGCGCGGTCAGGGCCGGGCACTCGCCGTTGTAACGGCATGCCTCGCATACCGTGTCCACCGCCACGTCCTGCCCGGCATTGGGCCCCTCGCACCGGATCCGGACCACCGGCTCCGCGGCCACCGGGCCCACCGGGTGCATGTAGCCCGACGTGTACACGTACGGCTCCCACCCCTCGCCGTGCTGAACCAGGTCGAGGATCTCCGCCCGGGCCCGCATGGCCACCCGCAGGGCCACCGTGGCCACGTCCAGGGCCTCCTCCTCCACCCTCCGCCGGATCGGCTCGCGGGCCCGGATCTCGTCCAGGAGCTCCGCCGTCTCCTCCATCAGCAGCCCGTACCCCTCGTGGAAGCTGGCGCAGCACCCGAACTTCATCTCCAGGGCGATCACCCGCTCCCGCAGCTTGTCGAGGTATGCATCCAGGCTCCGCTCCAGGCAGGTCCGAAGATCCATCCGGTCTCCGTCCATCACGCCGTCTCCCTCCGCGGCAGGTCCCGCAGCGTCCACAGCTCCCCCAACTTCTCCTTGTACTCCTTGGCGATCTCGGACCCGTGGCGCAGGCAGTACACCCCGCCCGGCACGCTCCGACCCATAGGGTCATGCAATCTCACCTCCGCCTCGGCCCGGCACCTCGTCCCCTCACCCCAGTACCGGCATCGCATCACGCCACCTCCTCGAACAGGCTCAGTTGCTCCCGGTCCGGCACGAGCCGCAGCAGTTCCTCGATCGCGCGGCGCGCATCCGGGCTCATCTCTCGCCAGGTCGGGCGCAATGCATCCTCTAGCTCGCGCCGAACCGCGGCCCGGGCCGCCCTCAGCGCCGCGTCCCGCGACGGGTAGGCCGGGTCCCTCTCATGGGCCGGCCTGATCCGGCCCCCGGCGCCTACCCCACAGCCGCCGAACGATACGTGATACCCGTACCGCCACCCGTCCCCATACCTGACTAGCTCCACCACGATGTACCGCCGGGGGAACTCGTCGGCGATGAGCACCCGCTCGGCGCGGCTCACTTGCTCAGGTATTTCGTGAAGTACAGCCATGCGATCCATCCGAAGAGCGCCAACAACCCAAGGAACCCGACCGTCCGGCAGATCAGCTCAATCGATCGCGCATCCATCCCTCACCTCCTCCCCCGGTTGATCCGCCGCGACCGTGCGGCGATCTTCCGCAATCGCTTCTTCTTTGCCTTGGGGACGGGCTTCTTGCTGGTATAGCCCAGCCGACGTTTGACACTGCCTTTCCGCCATACCGTCCTCGGTATGCGAAACATCCACAGCGGGGGCATCGCTACCATCACACCACCTCCTCCAAAGGTCCCGGGTTGATCGTGGGCCCAACCCGGGAAAGCCACTGCCCTGCCTTGCCTCGCCCCGCCACGCCATGCCTCGCCTGGCCAAGCCCTGCCTCGCCATGCCTCGCCTTGCCTGGCCAAGCCGCGCTCGATTGGTCCCTGGTTGATCGTGGGCCCAACCAGGGAAAGCCACTGCCCTGCCTTGACACGCCTCGCCTCGCCTGGCCCTGCCACGCCTGGCCATGCCCGGCCAAGCCGCGCCCCGCCATGCCATGCCAATCCCGGCCATGCCATGCCCAACCAGACCTTGCCCAGCCATGCCGCGCCCTGGTTAGCGTTTGGCTACTCGCCTTCGTCGTCCAGATTCTGCAGCCCAGGCAGGGCCTTCGGGGTGGTGTTCGTCACCGTTATGGTGAGCCCCAAGAGCTTCTTGGCCCGAGTCGGTGAGTTCGCGAGCAGCGTGTGGCCGAAGCGCAGCATCTTCGAGTCGAGCAGCCGCGCATCCTCTTCGTCCAGCTCCTCGCGGCTGACCGTGAGCAAAGTGAGGATGCCGTTGATCATGGCATTGCGTGCTCTGGCCTCGAGCTGGTCGGTCACCACGCGGACCCGCTCCTCGTCGGTGGCGATCTTGTAGCCACCGGCCCGGTATGGCCTGTAGATGACGATGTTGTGCTTCCTGAGCAGTACCTTCTTGGCCGCCAGCATGGAGAAGGTGAACTCATCGGTGCCCGCGGGTAGCTCCAGCATCTCGGAGAGCTCGTCGTCCGAGTAGAACCTGCCTGGGCTCTCGGCGGAGTCGCGGAGAACCGCCTCGACGACCTCCTTCCATGTGGGGTGCTTCTTCAAGCCGGTCATTGGGCCCACTCGATCACTTCGAACCGCCCGTACTTCGGGCGGTACTCCCCGATGCCGACGTAGAGCCCGGCCTCCATGAGGGCGTTGTGGACCACGGACACGTCGATGACGTCGGAGAAGATCTGCAGCTCGAACGTAGCCCTCCACTCCGGGAACATCGGGCGCGTGCGCAGCGTGCGGTTGCGCTGCACCATGACCATCATCCTCGACACGAACCGCTGGTCCGCGTACAACGCGTCCGGATCCCTAGGCCCGTCGTATTCGAGCGGCGCATCGGCCATGCAGATCACCCCTGCGGTTACGGCCTTGCCCAGCCGGTTGCGCTTGGCCCCGTCGCGGATCGCCCCCTCGATCCATGTGGACGGGATGTATGGGCCCTTCTGTTCGTCCCAGTACAGGCCGCCCAGGTACTCCAGCCGCATGATCTCGGCGATGTCGCTGTCCGTCTTCTTCCGCTTTGCCGTGTACCCCTTGATCTTCTTGACCAGCGGGTCCAGAGGGTTACTCAGGCGAGCGTTGTGCATGAGCAGCGGTATGCCCTGGAACCCCTTGATCGTCGCCAGTACTGTCGTTGCTCGTGACATGATGTGTCCTCCTGTTGTGTTGAAGTTCAGCCACCCGGCAGCAGTGCTCGGCCAGGCTCAGCGGCATGGGGTCGAGCGGCGTGCCGAACTCCACCCGCCTCTCGCACCCCCTCTCCCACAGCCCCGTGGTCATCCAGCACGGCCGATCGGGGTGGCGGCACCGCACCGCCATCCCCGGCCCCCACCCCAGATACCCGCACCCCCCACACCCCGGCCCCGTGCGCCGGCGTCCGGAGTCGGGGTCGCGGTTGGGCCAGGTCATGGGGTGCCGCTCACGCGCCCTGGTACACGTGCCAGCCGTCGCCCAGGCCGGTGCGCAGGTCCTGGATGCAGCGCTGGAGGAACCGGTCCACGGCGCCGTCGCGGTCGAGGTGGATCAGGCGGAACCGCGGCACACCGTCGGCCACGCCGGCCACCAGGCGGAACCGGTGGGGCTCCTCGTACTCGCGGGTGCCGATGCGCAGCGTGATGGTGATGTACTTGGGCAGGTCCACCGGGCGGTCCTTGACGTCCCTGGCCTGCACCCCGCGGGCGGCCTTG
Source organism: Deferrisoma camini S3R1 (assembly GCF_000526155.1). Lineage (NCBI taxonomy): Bacteria > Pseudomonadati > Thermodesulfobacteriota > Deferrisomatia > Deferrisomatales > Deferrisomataceae > Deferrisoma > Deferrisoma camini. Next base: position 1,553,941 of record NZ_JAFN01000001.1, read on the forward strand.
ATCTCGATCCGCGTGGACGCGCCCGTGTCGCGGGTGACGAGGTCCTTGCCCTCCACGGCGTGCACCACCGAGAGCACCGCCCGGATCGCGTCCTCGTCCTCGATCTTGCCGGTGTGGCGGTCGAGGTAGAGCAGCAGATCCTCGTGGGAGAGGGGTCGTTCGGGGGGCAGGTCGGCATCGAAAAAGGGCACGGTGACGATGTCGCGGCGGTGAGCCGATGTCTCGTCCATGTGCGCGCAGATCCCCCTCGGCGACACGATGACGGTGGCGGCCTCAGGTTTGGCCCATTCCCTCAGGTACTCCACCAGCGCGGCCACGGTGCCGAAGGCGTGGGTCATGTCGGGAGCGTCGAGGGGCTTCACCTCGCAGTACTTGCCGGTCTCCGGCTGAAACAAGTAGGTGCGGCCGCATGTCTCGACCACGGTGGGCCGGGTGGCGGCGGTGGCCTGCTGGAACAGATACTCGAGTCCTTGCTTGAGCCAGCTCATTGGGTCTCCTCCTTCTCTGCGGGGAACGGCTCGACGTTGTCGGCGAAGGGCAGGGACTCCTGCCGGTCGCGGTACTGCAGCAGCTTGCCCCGGTCGTCGATCACGCCCAGGGTGCGCACGGCCACGCGCTTGGCGAGCTTTGTGTTGCCCGAGACGACGATGTCCACGGCGTTGTCGCGCTCGTGCGGCGTGATCTGAATGGTGAGGGTGATGGTGCGGGTGGCGGTGCGCACCTTGGCCTCGTCCTCGATGTCGCGCAGCACCTCCTGGACGGATGCCTCGAAGATGGCCTGCAACTCACCGTCGCCCACGGTTTCCAGAGTCAGCGCTTCGAAGTTCATGGTCTCCTCCTTATTCCAGCCTCACCGGCATGATGATCTCGCCCCACCCGGGCAGGGCGTCCGTGCGCAGCAGGATCGGGGCCAGGGGGTCCTGGATGGTGAGCGTGATCTCCACGTCCCCGGCCGCCTCGCACGCCTGAACGGCGTACTTGGCGTTCCAGCCCCACTCGATCTCGTCGTCGCCGCTGTGCGAGCACCCCACCGAGGCCGTGGCCGAGCCCGGCGCGGCCAGCCCCGGGCCGGATGTGATGACCAGCTCGCCCGAGCCGGGCACCGACCGCAGCCGCACCAGGGCCACGTCGGCCGGCGCGAACGGCAGCACCTGCCGGGTCCGCTCCAGCAGCTCGGCCGCCGACACCCGCAAGGTGTGCACCGTCCGCGGGGCCACTGACGACACGTCCGGGAACACCCCGTCCCGTTGCCGCAGCACCCAGCGCCATGCGGCCGTCTCGTCGGCGTGGACGATGAGCACCCGGTCGTCGTCCGCGGCGATCTGGCCCTCACCAGGGGGCAGGGCCGGCAGCAGGTGCTCGGCCTCCAGCAGCACCTCCCTGGGCCAGTGGGGGCACTCGGCCCGGCTCCACGCGGCCCGGTGGCTGTCGGTGACCTCGGCCAGCACGCCCCCGTCCACCGGCACAAGGTGCACGCACCGCAGCACCGGCCGCGTGATGTCGCGGCTCACCGCGTGCCGCACCCGCTCCACCGCCAGCCGCAGGGCGGCCAGGTTCGTATCGCGCGGCAGGGCCACCTGTGGGGGGTCCGGCACCAGGCCCTCTCCCAGGTTTCCAAGGCACGCCTGGTACCTGTGGCCGGTCACCTCAAGCAGCGAGCCGTTTTGCCGCAGCTCCACGGCCTCGGGCTCGCTGCGCACCGCCGCCAGCAGGGCCCGGGCCGACACCGTCACCGCGCCCTGCACCGGTCCCGCGCCGTCGAGCCGGGCCTCCACGTGGGTGCGCGTGTCCGACGCGCGCACCCACAGCGCGCCGGCCTCCACCCGCAGCTCCACCGGGTCGTGGTCCTGCGGATACCCCTCCGCCACGGGCATGATGGCCTTGAGCACCCGCACCAACCGCCGAGCTTCAACCCTGATCTGCATGTCAGTGCTCCTCCGGCCGATGCGAAAGGGCCGCACTCAGAAACCTGAGAACCTCCAGGTGCTGGTCCACATCGTCCGTTGCGGTCATCATCGCCCGAACCTGGCGCTGCCCCTCCTCCGTCTCCGCATAGGCCGCCGCCTTCTCCAGCACCCGGATCAGCTCATCCACATCAATCTGCATGGCCGTTCTCCAGATGATGGAGTATCTGCGGGAGCACCTCTTCCAGCACGTGGATCGCCTGGGCCTCTGGGGTGCGCCGCGCGAACTGCGCGACCTGGTGCAGAGCCATCATCACCCGCCGGTCGCGCTCGGTGTGGAACTCCAGCGTGAGCCGCCGGGTATCGTCGGGCTCCGGCTGCGTGTCGCCGCCCCCGGCACGCAGCCGATCCAGCTCGGCCTCCAGCTCCGCCACCCGCTGGGCCGAGGCCTGCGCCTCCTCGCGCAGCCCCTCCACCTCGGCCCGGAGCTCCTCCGCCTGCCGACGGGCCCCGTCCAGCTCGTGGCGCAGCGCCCGCACCAGCTCCGTCTCGTCCTGTGGGACGCCCATCATCCCGAACCGATCCAGCGTCCCGGCCCGCTTGTGCTTGCTGTAGCACTTGGGGCAAAGCCCGCTGCCCTGGTTCCGGGCCTGCTGGCCGCAGTCGCGGCACGTGACCGTCTTCCCTCGTCCGCCCATCGTCCTCTCCTCCTCCCGGATCTCCCGGGCCCGATCCCTCCGGGCGCTGCGCACCCGGAACCTCGTCCGGCGCCCCGGATCCGGCTCGGTGCGGCGGGGGCACTTGTGGCACGCGTCCGGCGCCATCACCTGGTGCTGCCGGCACGCGCTCGGGCTGATCAACGCCCGGTACCGCTGGCACTCGATCGCGTGCTCCCGCAGCCACGCCGCCAGATCCGCCGCCGGGTCCATGGCTCACGCCTCGCAGTCCTCGGTGCACGGCGGCGGCAGCCGGCAGGGCCCCGGGCAGCGGCCGTGCTCCAGCAGCAGCGGCACGGGGCAGTTGTCCTCGTCCACGGCCGGCGCCCGGTAGATCTCCCAGGCGATCCAGGCCACGATCACCGCGATGCCGAGCCAGCTTACGCTCCACATGCCTGCCTCCCGAGCTCCCGCTCCCACACCGCCACCACGCGGCGGTATGCGTCGCGCCACGTCTCCGCGGCCGGGTCGTACAAGGCCGTGGTCATGTGCCACGGCTCCCCAGGGGCCCACACGCCGAAAAAGACCCGGGCGGGAGGCGAAAGGAGGAAAACTCCTCCCGCCCGGGCTCGGCGGGGAGCCGCTCTCTCAGAACCCAAGGGCCACCCCCAGGCAGAGGAAGGCCAGGAAGTACAGGTAGAGGGCGGCGGCACCGAGCATGCCGCCCACGATCGCCAGCGCCCACTCCCGGCGCGTCATCGCCGGGTCTCCCGCCGGAGCCGGGGGCTCAGGTCCAGCCCGGCCCGGGCCGCCTTGTCCCGCAGCTGCTCCAGCAGCCGCTCGGCCGCGTCCTGCGGCACCCCTCCGCCTCGGCTCACGTGGTACTCCAGCACCCCGGCGGCCCACCCCAGGGCCCCCGCCATCTCCCGCGCCTGCTCGTGCCTCATCGCCCACCTCCCCCGGCCCTCTGCCGGACCTCGTCGATCGTGAGCACCCGGTTGTGGTCCCACCAGGCTTTGACCTCTTCGGGGTCGTAGAGCACCACCCCGTACTTCTTGCGGTACGGCGGCCCGATCCCCTCCATCCGCCACCGAGCCGCCGTGCTGGCCGATGGCAACAACCCCAGCTCCACGGCTTCTCGTGTGGTCAGAAGGCGCTTGCCCGCCACCCGAGCCCGCCGCTCCGCCGCCTCCACCGCCCGCTCGAACCGCTCCATCAACGCCTCGATCCGCTCCGGATCCATCCCCTACCCCTCCACCATGTGAAGCCCCTTGGGCCGAAGGCCCCGGTAGATCACCCGGCCGCCCACCGCCGACTTGACCCGGCCGAATCCGAGCGCGGTCATCGCCCGGCCGAACCTGGCCTGGCTCCAGGCCTCCTCCCCTGCCCAGGCCCGGTAGGCCGTGAACAGCTCGGTGGCCCCGCACACAGCGGCCGGGTCGCGCTCGCAGCACTCCTCCACGAACCGCGCCACCTCCGATGGCTCCGGCGCCAGGCCGTCGGGCTGGCCCAGAAGCTCCAGGCAGTCCACCCCGTGGAGCTCGCGCACCACCCGGTTGGCCCGCTGCACCGCCGCGGCCCCCTGCAGCCCCGCCGCCCGGGCAAGCGAAAGGGCCCCTCGGAACTCGCGCGCGAGCTCCGCAAGGGCCCCTTTCCGCCGCAGCCCGTCCACCTCGTACCGCCCCGTGCGCCGGATCGCCGGCAACACCTCCGACGTCACCCACTTACGGAACCGCCGCGCCGCCGGCTTGCGGGAGCGGAAGATCAGGGCGTACAGGCCGGACTCGTTGACGGCAGTGGCCACTTGCTGTCCCCCAAGGGGGTCGGTAATTCCGACCCCCTCTCGCTCGTCTTCGTCCAGCCTCGACACCGCATCCCTGTGATTTTTGATTCCAAGCGCGTCGCACACGTCCTTCGCCACGAACCACAGCTCGCAGGTTTCCCGGTCCACCACCGTGCGCACCGCCTGTTCGCCGTAGCTGAACGGAATCACCTGGCTCATCGCGCCCCTCCCCGCCGCCGTGAGGCGGCCCGCACCGTGGCCATGAGCCGCGCCAGCTCCGACTGGGCTTCCGAATACTCGCGCTCGATCTGGGCAAGCTCCCGGCGGTCCACCCGGCCGTCGTCCATCAGGGCCTCGCGCGTGACCCGGAGCACGTCCACGAACTCCTCCTGCGCGCGGATCGCCTCGGCCAGCACCGCCTCGTCGAGGCGCGCCTCGGCCTCGGGGAGCTCGCAGAACGTCACCCCGCACTCGTCCAAGAAGAACGCCAGGAACCGCCGGTCGCGCGTGGCCAGGTAGAGGGGTGCGATCAGGTCAGGGGGGAAGATCCGCTTGCCGCGGATGTAGTCGTAGAGCGTGCTGGGGGAGACATCGAGCAACGGCGCCACCTCGTCCACCCGGTAGCGCTTCTCAATGATGAAGGCCACGTACAGCAGGCTGGCGAAACCTTGCGTATTCTCCGATGGATACGTTCCCACGATGACCTCCTTCCGAATCCTGGGCCGCCGATTCGGCAGCCCACCTCCGCCTGTCGTGCTAGGCTGGTGGCACCCGGCGGGGCGCTGCCACGCCCCGCCGGCCCCGGGCCGCTACCCTCCCGCCTGCGCGGCCTGCGGGGGATCCTCGTCGGCCACGCCCAGCTCGGCCGGATCCACCCCGATCTCCCGGGCTATCCGGCGGAGCACCCTCCGGGCCGCCGGCCCGCGGCGCTCGCCCCGGATCGCCTTGGTCACGAGCGAGGGGTCCACCCCCTCCTCCCGCGCGATCCGAGACGCGGAGACCCCATGGATCATCATGTGCCCGTAGATTTCTGCTGGTTTCATGGTATAGTCCTTGATTGGGACGGTTTGACCACTACGAAGAATCGTATCCCAGTCCTACCGCGAGACAGCGTATACGATACTTCGTAGCGCGTCAAGGGGGAGGACTACGAAAATTCGGATTTTTGATGCCACGCCAAAAACGCCAAAAAATTCCGGGACTTAAAGGCAGGCTTGAACTCGTAGCGGCCGAAAAATTCGGGGGGTCCTTTGCGGAATTCGCTAGAATGGCCGGCGTGCGGTATACAACCCTGATGAGCCTGAAGGACTTGGAGCACGAACCATCATCTCTCGTGGCCCTGGGTATCGCACGAGCGGCTGGGCGGAGTGTTGCTTGGCTTCTTGGTAAGGAGGAGTGTGAACCAACACCGGCAGAGAGGCAGATCCTTTCCGTCGGCGAAGCTCCGCACCCGTATGGATATGAGCTCGACGAGAGAGAACGGCAGGTACTCAGGATCTATCGATCGCTCACGGAGGAGGGGCAGGAGCTCGCGCTGGACTTACTACAGTCTGTTGCCAAGCGCGAGCACAAGGACTCAGGCTCTGCAAGGGCGGTGGGGGGCGAGGGAGGCAGAGTAAGCGCACGATCGAGGACGCAATCGAGCGGCTAGGGTGGAGAGTATATTAGTAGGAGGGGCGAAATGTTGTGGCAACGATCTCTCCTGTTGGCTTCTGTCATTATCTTTGCCGCTGCTTTTCTCGGGGTTATACCGGCAAAAGCTGACCGCTTTGACGATGCGCTCCAGGCCGTGAAGGCAGAGCCAAAGGTAAAAGATGCAGCCTGGGCCAGTCGCAGCGAAAGCCTGCCTTCACTCATCGTGGGTGTGTGGGACGACGGTTCATCCCAAGTCGGTTATGCCCAGTATTTATGTCTCACGCTGGCGGATTACGGGATCTACGGCGGGGTGGTCCGTGTGCTCGATTACGGCGTCTTCCTGCGAGAGAACGGCAAGAGGAAGGTGCTCGGCAAGGCGTGGTGCCCTAAGAGTGATGAATGATTTCCTTAGGAGTAGGGCGAAAAAACATCCTGGGTAGCATCATCCTCTTCACTGCGCTCTCGTCACCAGTCTTGGCCCGCTCCATCGGCTACCCTGAGACGATGTACACCACCACGGCACTCCGGGTGAGGGAATACCCCTCGACGAGTGCACCTATCCTCGGCACTCTCCAGAGGGGCACGAGGGTCTATGTGGCTCTCGATGATGCGACTGTCACGAAAGGATTTACATGGGTCCCCGGGCGCACCTCCGACGGCCTAGAAGGTTGGGTAGCTGCCGACTACCTGGCTTACAGCAGGCCAGAGCCTTCATCCGAAACGCCGAAAACGGTCCCGAGCTCCTGGCGGCCTGCAAGTAGAGAAAAAACTCAAGACCCTCTCTGGGTTGGGCTCGCCGGAGCGGTGGCCTCCGTCGTGTTCTACCTGTTCCCGGCTGTCATTGCACGGGCGAGAGGCCACCACGATTTCCTGGCGATCTTCTTCCTCAACCTCTTGGCCGGCTGGACCGTGATCGGCTGGTTCATCGCCTTCATCTGGTCCCTCACCGCCGTGCGCAAGCCAACCCCAGCCTAATCCTAAGAGTTTGCCTAGACTGAACCTTGACGCCAAAAAGCCAGAACTCGCACCGAAACCCTAACTCACGGCGCGCCCCCAGTGATACGAACCGCAACCGCCCGAGATCACAGCCAATTCCATTTTTCCACGCCGTTTCAGACCCCACCCGTAGCCAAACACCGCGCTGCGCGTAACCGTACTGCGGAAGCCTCCAGGAGGACCCGTGATGCCTCGAGCCCCTGCCGTACGGAGGGTTACGGACCTTTGGAGGGTTGGTGTATTTATCTTCTACAGTGGCAGCTATATAGGGGTGAATTATGCGGTAAAGGTCTGAATCCTCCGGATCGTCCGTATGAAAGCGAAAAAGCCAGTGGTGAAGCTTGGTTGCAGGTACGGAGGATTTGATGTCTGGGAGCCAGGGGTACGGAGGAAAATCCTCTCAGCCCTGGCTCGTCCCCAGATGGGTGCGAGGTGCGAAATAGGCGGGTTGGGGATAAAGATGGGATAAAAAAGAGACAAGGGATTACGGCTCCAGGCCGTAACCCCTTGTTTTTACTGGTGCGCGCGAGAGGATTCGAACCCCTGACCTGCGGATCCGTAGTCCGCCGCTCTATCCAACTGAGCTACGCGCGCAAATTGCTTATACGGTTGTTTACTCCGCCTTCACGAAGTCCTTGAGCAGGATGGCGTAGCGCTCGTGCTCGAAGGCGTGGGCCTCGGGGTACATGCTGAACAGCCACCCGGAGAACACCTCCTGGCCGTTCTCCTTGATCACCAACCGGGCCGCCGGGTTCTCCGTGTCGTTGGACTTGGAGGTGATCACCCCGCCGCCCATGGTGAACGCCGGCAGGAACGTCTCCACGGTGATCTCGAGCCCGCCCACGGTGGCGGTCTGGCCGATTCCGATGGTGACGTCCTCGCTCTTGTTCTCCTTCTTGTCCGTGACCGTCAGGACCACGGCCTTCCACGCGGCCTTCACGTCGTCGGGCACCACCACCTGGCGCTTAACCGGCGCCGCCCCCATGGACCCGGTGCCCCCGGGCTGGGCCTCGTGGGACGCGGACGGCTCCACCTTCTGGGCCGGCGCCTCCGCCTTGGGGGCTGGCTCCTCGCTCTTGGAACAGGCGCCGAGAGCCAGGGCCCCGGCGAGTGCGACCGCCACTACGATCCGCGTCCTCATGACCAACTCCTCAGAAGCAGGAACGGAAGAGGGAGTGGCGGAGAGGGGGGGATTCGAACCCCCGGTACCCTTGTGGGGTACACACGATTTCCAGTCGTGCACCTTCGGCCAGCTCGGTCACCTCTCCGTTGTTCCCGGAAAAGCACTGGCGGAGAGGGAGGGATTCGAACCCTCGGTAGGGGGGAACCCTACACTGGTTTAGCAAACCAGCGCCTTCAGCCTCTCGGCCACCTCTCCGACCCGCGAAGACGCGCATTCTACTGACCCGGCCGGGCCCGGTCAAGCGGTTTGGCGCCAGGGGGTCCGCCCCCCCTTGCGGGGGCCCGGTGGCGTGGTATCCATGGAAGTACAAAGGAGAATCTCCGATGAGGCCTCGCCCTGGGATCTTCGTACGTCTGGGACTGTTGCCGTTCCTGGTGCTGGCCTTCGCCGGATCGGGCGGGGCCGGGGTGGGAACCGAGCGGATGCTGCGCGAGGGGGAGCCTGCGCCCCGGTTCCGGTTCGCGGAGATCCCCGGCGGCGAGGTCCGCGCCCTCGACGAGGTGGCCCCGGGCCGGCCGGTGCTGGTGGTGTTCCTCCAGACCGCATGCCGCTCATGTGTTCGGGAGATGTTGGCGATCAAGAAACTGAGGGCAGAGATCGGCCGGTTCGGGGTGGTGGGCGTGTTCGTGGACATGAAGGCCAGGGACTTCGAGGGGTACATCCGCGACTACGACCTGCCGTTCCGGTTCGCCTGGGACCCGGACCTCACCCTGGCCAACGCCTTCGGGGTCACGTTCACGCCGGCGAGCTTCCTGCTCAGGCCCGACGGCACCGTGGAGGCCGTGTACCGGGGGTTCACGGTGGGGCTGGAGGAGGCCATGGGCCGCGACATTCTCCGGTTGCTGCGGCGGACCGGGGGGCGCTGACTCGACGAACCAGTACGCGCTGCGGGTTTCGGGACCTCCCCGCCCGCGGCGAGACGGAGGAACGACATGTGGGAGAAGCTGCAGACCCTGCTGGACCGGGCCGGCACCCGGACACCCGACGAGGAGATCCTTTCGTTCCCCGAGTACCTCGATCTGGTGCGGCGGGAGCCCTGGGTCACCCGAAACACGTTCCAGATCCTCCACGACATGCTTCTGAGCTCGGGCGTGGAGTACCAGGTGATCCCGGGCAAGCCGATCCGGCACCGCTACGCGTTCTTCGAGGACGAGTCCCTGGTGGGCCCGTTCGCGGTGTTCGGCCAGCAGAAGGCCAAGGAAAACCTGGTGGAGAAGATCTCCAACGCGAGCCGGGGCCTGGAGGCCGCCAAGCGCCTGTGGATCCTGCTCGGCCCCCCGGGGGCGGCCAAGTCCCGGTCGATGGACGGGATCAAGACCGCCCTGAATGCCTACTCCCGCACCGACGACGGCAAGACCTACACGCTCCTTCTGCCCACCGTGGACGAGCGCCTCCGGGAGAAGGCCCTGTTCGAGGAGGACGGCATCTGGTACCTGCAGGCCCCGATCTACGAGCGGCCCCTCCAGGTGGTGCCCCCTACCCTGCGGCCCATGTTCCTCCGGGAGCTCAACAGCACCCTCGACCCCGAGGACATGGACGCCTTTTTCGAGAAGCACCCCCACTACGACGGGGTGTTCCGGGTGGAGATCGACGGGCTGGTGTCCCCGTACACCGACCACGTGCTGCGGGAGTTCATGCGGGCCAAGGGGCTCAGCTTCGGGGCCCTCCTGCCCTACCTGAAGGTGCGCCGCATGATCTACGACGCCCGCACCAAGACCGGCATCGGGTCCTACACCCCCCGGGACGAGAAGAGCCAGGAGGCCGGATCGCTGGTGGGCAACATCGACTACAGCCTGCTGCCCCGGTTCGGCAGCGAGTCCCACCCGCTGGTCCACGACTACAAGGGGGAGCTGTGCGTGGGCGCCAACGGGTTCGTGGAGATCCACGAGATCCTGAAGCTGTCCGACCGGTTCCTGTACGAGCTGCTGTTCGCCACCCAGGACCGGTTCTTCAAGCCCGAGGGTCAGCCCCCGATCCCGTTCAACGGGGTGATCATCGGCCACACGAACTTTCACGAGTACAACATGTTCCTGGCCAACGAGGCGTTCGAGGCCCTGCGGTCCCGGACCACCTTCATCGAGATGCCGCTGTCGGTGCACTTCAAGGACGAGGAGCGGATCTACGCCTACACCTACTCCAACGAGCGCCGGGGGTGGTCCCCGGAGAAGAAGTTCGTGGCCCACACGGCGCCCCACAGCCTGGAGTTCCTGAGCCTGGTGGCCGTGATGACCCGGCTGTACGAGTCGAAGCAGAACCCGAACCTCACCCTGCTGCAGAAGGCCCTGATCTACGCGGGCCGGGCCGACAGCGGGGTGGACAACAACATGGCCCGGACGATCCTGGAGGAGTTCGAGTACGTGCGGCCGTCCGAGGGCACGTTCGGGCTCGACCCCCGGTTCATCCAGAACGTGTTCGAGCGCACCGAGCACTTCCAGATCAACGAGTACCAGGCGAACCTGCGGCGGCTCCGGGAGGAGGAGGGAGAGCCGGCCCTGCTCACCTCCATCGCCCTCCGGAACCCCTGCGTGACCCCCCTGGACCTGTACCTGCGCATGGAGAACTCGATCAAGGAGACCTTCGCGTCCAACAAGACCCGGCTGCGCCACTACGTGGAGAAGGTGCTGCCCCAGGCCAAGCGGTGGATTTTCGCCCAGATCGCCAGCGACGTGTACACCGCCGTGCTCCGGGACGAGACCGTGGTGGAGACCACCTGGAAGCGCTATACGGATCACGTGCGTGCCTACGTTCACAACACCACCGTGAAGCACGAGGTGACCCAGGCCGACGTGCAGCCCGACGAGAAGTTCATGCAGGCCATCGAGCAGTACCTGGGCATCCCGGACAAGGAGGTGTTCCGCAAGGAACTCTCCGACGCGATCGCCAGCGTCGGCTACCAGGTGCTGCTGTCCGACGAGCCCTCGTACCAGAGCGCCATTCGGCGGTACGTGTTCGAGAACGAGTTCAAGGCCACCGAGAACGTGAAGCTGCTGGGCTGGATCAAGAGCGGGTCGAGCGCGGCCGGGGTCCACTCGAAGGAGCAGGAGGAGCTGGACGCCACGGTGCGCTACCTGATGGACCGGCTGGGGTACTGCGGCAAGTGCGCGTACCAGGCCCTCACGATCACGGCGAACGCTTCGAGCATTGCGGAGTGACCCGAGGCTGCCCATGGCCGAAGACGTCATCGAGTCCAACGAGTCCGAGGGCCTGTTCAACGACTTCATCGAGAACCAGCTCGAGGACCTGGTGGAGCACATCGTCAACGAGGGCGACCTGGACCGCCTGGGGGACGCGGGGTCGGACATCGTGATCGAGATGGACGACATCGTGCCCCCGACCTTCGTGTACGACGACGAGGGCGCGGGCGCCGGCGGCCGTGGCACCGGGCCGGGTCGCGAGAAGGATCGGTTGCGATTCAGCCTTCCCTACGAGCGGTTCATGGAGCTGGTGGCCCGGAAGCTGGGCCTGCCGAACCTCACGAAGACCGGCCAGGGCCGGATCAAGGAGCTGTCGTACACCTTCCGGACCTTCGGGCCGGTGGGCGTGATCCTGGACAAGCGCCGCACGTTCCGCCGGGCCCTGCGCTCCAGCATCGGGCTCGGGCTCTACGACCCGGCCGCGGGAAAGTTCGAGGTTCAGTTCCGCCGCCGCGACCGGCGCTACCGGGTGCCCCAGCGGGTGGAGCGGCCGCGGTTCAAGGCCGTGGTGTTCTACATGGGCGACATCTCCTACTCGACCTGGGGCGAGCGGCTCGAGATGGAGAAGCGGCTGGTGGGGTTCATCCACCACTGGCTCGACTTCAACTACGGCACGGGCAACGTGGACCACCGGTTCTTCGTCCACGACGTGGAGGCCTACGAGGTGGACCCCGACGCGTTCTACCGGGTGGGCACCGCCGGGGGCACCCGCGCCGCGCCGGTGTTCGAGCTGGTGGGCCAGGTGGCGGTGAACGAGTACGACGTGGGCTCCACCAACTTCTATGCCTTCTACTTCGGCGACGGCGAGCTGTTCGAGGACGACGCCTCCCACATCGTGGCCGTGCTGGACGAGACCCTGAAGCCGCTGTTCAACCGGGTGGGCCTGGTGGAGGTGAAGCCCAGCCGGTTCAGCTACCTGAACCGCGAGGTGGAGAAAGCCTTCCCGGCCGACCCGGTGATCCGGCTGGCCCAGATCAAGGACAAGAAACAGACCGTGGCCACGATCCAGACTTTGTTCGGGGAGACCCCCCGTGCGTAGCGTGCGCACCGACCCCCTGCTGTCCCGCCTGGTGGACCGGGTGATGGAGATCGCCCGGGGCCTGGGCCGCACCGTGCCGGAGATCCGGTTCTTCCTGCTGGACGGGCTGGAGTTCGCCGCCCTGCTCGAGAAGAACGTGTACCCCGCGAGCCCCCTGAACCTGTGGGAGGGCAAGCGGATGGCCCACCGCCGCCACCGGATCGAGACCGGCGAGGAGACCACCCTGTACTACGAGGTGGTCCAGACGGGCGACCCGGCCTACGCCTACCTGAACAGCGCCAACTCCCCGGTGATCCAGGCCTCGGTCATGGCGCACGTGGTGGGCCACTGCGAGTTCTCGCTTCTGAACGTGCTCCGGGACGCCCAGCCCGACCGCACCGAGCGGGTCCTGCACCTGGTGCGCAAGGTGGAGTTGGCCCGGCAGCAGATGGGTCAGAAGGACTACGTGGAGTTTTGGAACGCGTGCGAGTCGGCCACCAGCCTGGCCGCCCCCCGTTCCCAGTACAACCTGGACCGCACGGTGGAAACCGAGTCCCACCCCTCCCCCGGCGTGGCGGGCGGTGAGCCCCCCCCGGGGCCGAGGCCGATCCTGCCGGTGTTCGACACGCTCACCGAGCTCCTTCACCCGGCCGAGGAGCCTCCGTTCGAACGCGAGATCCGGGTGCGCCGCCGTCAGCAGGCCCTGGGCCGGCGGGGGTACGTGCTGCGGGCCCCCTGCCAGGACGTGTTGGGGTTCCTGCGGCTCTACGCCCCGTTGAGCCCGGCCGAGCGCCGGGTGCTGGACTATCTGTACGAGACCCGCGCCCCCCAGGAGTTCGTGATGCGCACCCAGATCATGAACGAGGGGTGGGCCATGTACTGGGAAAAGAAGATCATGCTCGAGCTGTTCCGCGAGCGGATGATCCCCGGGGTCATCGAGTACGCCCGGGTGTTCTCTGGGGTGTGCGCGCCGCGGCCCTACTTCCAACGAAACCCCTACCACGTGGGCTACAACCTGTGGTGCCGGATCGAGGAGGACCTCCGGCACGGCCGGCTCACCCTGGAGTACCATGAGGAGACGGACCTGGAGAGGAGAGAGGCGTGGGACCGCCCCTCGCCCGTCGACCCGATCGAGGCCATGGGCCGGATCGTCCGAACCACCACCGATGCCGAGTTCCTGCGGCGGTACCTGACCAAGGAGGCGGTGGAGGCCCTGCACCTCAACCGCATCCCCCGACCCCTGGCCGAGCGGATGGGCATCCGGCCGGCCGACGCCCACCGGGCCGACGACCGATGGGTGTGGCTCGACCCCGAGGCCGTGCGGCAGGAGATGCTCCGGTTCTACGTGCACTTCTACCGGCCGCGGATCTACGTGGTGGACACCGAGTTCCGGGACGGAGGGCTGCTCCTCTACCACCGGGACGACGGCCGCACCCTGCGCCAGGACTGGATCCGGCCGACCCTTCGGAACCTGAACCGGATCTGGAAGGGCCCGGTGGCCCTGGTGACCCGGTCGTCCCTCCACGCCTACGCGGGTGGGCGGTACGTGCAGGAGGAGGTGGAACCGGTGGAGTTCGACGAGGTGCGGGAGCGGATGCTGAGGGGACAGAAGGCGCTGGCCGCGTAGACGCGCGAAGGGGAAGCCTCGTCAGGCCCTTGCGGGGCCGTCTAGAGACTAGAAACTAGACCTTGCTTCCCGGACTGTGAGGTGGAGGCAAAGAGGCGTGGTACTGCCTAGAAAACGTGGTAATCCGGGAGGTTTTCAGGCCTTCTGGCCTCCCAGCCTTCCAGCCTTCTAGCGGGCCGAAGGCCCAGACCGCCGACCGTCGTCACGAGGTGGCCATGCACCACGAAGAGTTCCGACGTCTGTTGGGCCGGCTCCGCAAGCGCAGCCTGCGGTTCTCGGAGTTCGTGGACTACCTGATGGAGAAGCCGGAGGAGGCCCTGCGCACCAGCTCCACGCTGGTGTGGGAGGCCATCGAGCACTTCGGGTTCGAGATCGTGGTCCGCAGCGGCGAGCCCACCCTGAGCTACGCCATCTTCAAGGACCCGTTCTCGGGGGGCACCAACGCGGTGTTCGGCCAGGAATTCTGCATCAAGCAGGTGGTGGACGTGATCGAGGCCATGGGCAAGGAGTCCGGGCCCAACCGGGGCATCGTGCTGGTGGGGCCGCCCGCCTCGGGCAAGACCAACATCGTGGACCTGATCAGCCTGGCCCTGGAGGAGTACACCAAGGAGCACCACACCTCGATCTTCACTTTTTTCTTTCGGTTCGAGGGCCGCAACGGTAGGGTAGTGGAGGTGCGGCCCCAGTTCCTCCACAACCCGGTGCTGCTGTTCCCCACGAGCATCCAAGAGGACTCCACGATCCGCCATCCCCGCCAGGAGCTGTTCGAGCTGATCAACGCCCGCCGGGGCAAGCACGAGAAGATCCTGGTGCCCACCTACTTCCAGCACGCCAACCTGGACAAACGCAGCCTCGACATCCTGGAGTCGCTGCTCGTGCACCCCCGAAACATCGGCAAGACCCTGTTCGACGTGATCGAGGAGTACGTGCGGGTGGAGGAGGTGGAGTTCTCCAACGCCCAGGCCAAGGGCATCGCCAACATCGACGACATGCGCGAGCTGCGGATCACCGTGCATCCCCTGGAGCTTGGGGAGGACGACCGGGCCGTGCTGGCCGAGCATCTGCCCGGCACCCGGCTGCGGGAGTACCAGGGCGCCCTGGTGGCGGCCAACCGGGGGCTCCTGCATATCCACGACGCGTTCGGGGGCATCGGCCCGGACGGGCCGTCCGAGCGGGACTACAAGCCCCTTCTCATGCTGCTGGGGAGCGGCCGGGCCTCGGTGGAGGCCACCCAAACCGCGGTGGACACCACGGTGGTGCTGACCACCAATCTGGAGGAGATGGCCCAGCTCGAGCGGCAGCTCACGTCCTCCAAGCTGCTCGACCGGATCGAGAAGATCCCGGTCAACTACCTCCTGGACGCCCAGTCCGAGATGGAGATCCTCCGGCGCGACCTGGCCAACATGCGCCAGAAGTTCGACGTGGACCCGAACCTGCTCCGCGTGGCCGCGTACTTCGCCGTGCTCACCCGTCTTCTGCCGCCCCGAAAGCCCCCGGCCGACTGGGACGACGATCGCAAACGCCTGTTCTGCTCCATCACCCCCGAGCAGAAGATGTTCATCTACGCCTGCCGCTCCGAGGACCCGGTGTCCACCATCCGCAAGCTGCCCCATTGGCACCCGTTTCGGAGCGAGATGATCAAGCGCAACATCAACATCCACGACACCGAGGCCCTGTCGCGGCTGATCGCCCGGGACGAGGGGCGGGTCAGCCTGGAGCAGAGCGGGGTGTTCACGGCCGAGGAGCTCAAGGGGATCGACGACGCGTTCATGCGGGCCCTGATCCAGGAGCACTACCCCAACGAGGGTCGCCACGGGATCTCGGTGCGCCAGCTGCAGAACATCATGCGCGACACCATCGCCCACTCGGACGGCCTGCGGGTGCACGTGGGCACCTTTTTCGCCCAGCTCCGCCGCATCTTCACCGGCGGCGCGGACCTACACCACTGGCTGGCCATCGACCCCGCCTACCACAAGGGGCGTAAGCCCCTGCCGCCCCGCACGGTGGGGTTCGTGAGCTTCGGGGAGGGAGAGGGAGACTACGGGGACTTCGAGGGGCTGGCGAGGGTGACCCAGGCCCTGTACTGGTCGATCATCCGGCACGAGATCACGGTGGCCACGGTGAACCGGGACCCCGACGAGATCGCCTTGGACCTGCGCCGCTACCTCCAGCACGCGCTCCTGGCCAAGGCCCATGCCAACCGGGCCTTCGCCCACGTGATGGTGCCCCGGTACACCTACGTGGACCCGCACACCGGCGAGAAGGTGGACCGGCCCGACGAGTCGTTCCTGGAGGCGATCGAGGAGATCCTGGCACCCGGGCGCAGCGGCATCGCCCTGCGAAACGAGATCGCCCAGCGGTTCCTGGACCTGCAGGCCTCGGGCGAGTTGGTGCTCGAGCCGGGCAAGCCGGTGATCGCCTCACGCGCGGACAATGTGCTTGCGGTGTTCGCGGCGGAGTACGAGCGGCTGCTGGGCCACCGCCGGGCCGCCGGGGAGGTGGACGCCGACCGTCTGACCGAGGCGTTTTTCAAGAAGAAGCGCGAACCCGAGGCCTATGCCGGGTTGGCCCCCCGGATCACCGAGTTCGCCGAGAACGTGCTTCGGAACATGTCGAGGAGGTTCGGCTACTCGAAGCAGGGCGCGCTCGACACCGTGCTGTATGCCGTGCGCAAAGGGG
Organism: Deferrisoma camini S3R1; assembly: GCF_000526155.1. Lineage (NCBI taxonomy): Bacteria > Pseudomonadati > Thermodesulfobacteriota > Deferrisomatia > Deferrisomatales > Deferrisomataceae > Deferrisoma > Deferrisoma camini. The sequence goes on from NZ_JAFN01000001.1 coordinate 1,570,616, forward strand.
TGGTGGACTTCCGGGAGATCATCACCTAGTCCGGCGGAGTCGTCCGGACCGGGCCGGTCAGTTCTGGGTGGACTCGAGGAAGTCCTCGATGATCTGGGCTCCCTGGGGGCCCAGGTTCAGGAAGTAGATGGCCAGGCGATACTCGGCCACGCCGGGCGTCTCGGCCTCGGGCTCCACCCGAACCACCACGCCGTCGCACTCCACCGTGCGGTGATCGCCGTGATCGAAGGGGAGGTCCAGGGCCACCCGCAGCTTGGAGAACGGCTTCACGTGCCGGGGCACCTTGCAGTACAGGCCGCGGGTCGAGATGTTGATGGACTCGGCCCTCACCCCCTCACCGTCCCCGCCCACGCGCAGCGGAAAGCTGGCCTCGTAACGGGGGTCCCTGCGCCGCTCGTTGGTCTCGCCCGGACCTTTCGCCTCTGCCATCACCGCTCCTCCCGAACCTCCACGCCATCCCGTTCCCGTGTCGTCACGACGGCCAGGGGCGAACCCGTCCCCGGCACCGCCTATTGCTTCCGATAATAGGGCAAGCCCCTCGAAAACACAACGGCACGGCGACTCGGCGCCGCGTCCTCCACCGCCAGACGAGGGATCACCGGGAAAACACCTTCAGAATCTCGTAGGTGGTCGTCCGCTGGGCCGGCACGAACCCCGCGTCGCGGACCAGGGTGACCAGCCGGTCCCGGTCGAGCCGGAACCGAACCCCGGTGGCGGCCACCACGTTCTCTTCGAGCATGGTGCCCCCCATGTCGTTGGCCCCGAACCGCAGGGCCACCTGGGCGATCTTGTCGCCCTGGGTGACCCACGAGGCCTGGAGGTTGGGCACGTTGTCCAGCACGATCCGGGCCAAGGCCAACACCCGCAGGTACCGCACCGCCCCGGTCTTGCGGATGCCCTCGGCCCGGCCCAGCTCGGTGCGGTCGGGCTGGAACGTCCAGGGGATGAACGCGGTGAACCCACCGGTGCGGTCCTGTAGGTCCCGGATCCGCAGCAGGTGGTCCACCAGGTCCTCGTCGGTCTCGGTGGCGCCGAACATCAACGTGGCCGTGGTGGGCATGCCCTGGCGATGAGCCTCCTCCATCACCTCCATCCACCGGCGCCACCCGATCTTGTTGGGGCTGATCTCCCGCCGGACCCGGTCCACCAGCACCTCGGCGCCCCCGCCGGGCACCGAGTCGAGCCCCGCGGCTCGCAGGCGTTTCAAGGTTTCGGCCACCGTGTGGCCGGAGATCCGGGCCAGGTGGGTGATCTCGGCCGGTGAGAGGCTGTGGTTCTGCACCTGGGGGAACCGGGCCTTGATCTTCCGGAACAGGTCCTCGAACCACTCCAGGGGCAGGTCCGGGTGGAGCCCGCCTTGCATCAGCACCTGGGTGCCCCCGCACGCCACGAGCTCCTCGATCTTCGCAAGCACCTGGTCGTGGGTCAGCACGTACCCGTCGGGGTCCTCGGGCCTGCGGTAGAAGGCGCAGAACCGGCACTGGCAGATGCAGACGTTCGTGAAGTTGATGTTCCGGTCCACCACGAACGTGACGAGCCCGTGCGGGTGCAGCCGCCGGCGCACCCCGTCGGCCCGCCGGCCCAGCTCCAGGAGCGGCGCTTCCCGCAGGAGATCCAGGGCCTCGGAGCGGTCCACCCGGCTCACGCCGCTCCCTCCGCCACCCACCACCGGGCCCCGTCGCGCGCCACGGGTCGGTACAGGGTGTCGCGCTCCACCGGCACCCGGCCGGCCTCCTCGATCAGGGCCACCAGCTCGTCCCGGGTCAGGGCGCCCCGACTCGTGGCGCCGGCCTCGTGGGCGATCTTCTCCTCCACCACGGTCCCGTCCAGGTCGTTCACCCCGAAGTGCAGGCTCACCTGGGCCACCTTCTCGCCCAGCATGACCCAATAGGCCTTGATGTGCCGGAAGTTGTCCAGATAGAGCCGGGCCGTGGCCAGGGTGCGCAGGTCGTCGAACCCGGCGGTGCCCCGGCCCTGCCCCAGATCGGAGTGGAGCGGCTGGAACGCGAGCGGGATGAACGCCTGGAACCCGCCGGTGCGTTCCTGGAGGTCCCGGAGCATCCTCAGGTGCTCCACCCGGTCCTCGGGCCGCTCCACGTGGCCGTAAAGCATGGTGGCGTTGCTTCGGAGGCCCAGGCCGTGGGCGATCTCCATGATCTCGAGCCACCGGGCCCCCGGGATCTTCTCGGGGCAGATCCGGCTTCGCACCGGCTCGGGCAGGAGCTCCGCCCCGCCCCCGGGCAGGCTGCCCAGGCCCGCGTCCCGCAGCTCGCGGAGCACCCGCTCGGCCGATCCCCCGCCCATCCGGGCGAGGTGGTCGATCTCCACCGCGGTGAACCCCTTGATGTGGAGCCGGGGAAACCGCTCGTGGATCTCGGCCACCAGGTCCCGGTACCACCCGAACGGAAGGTCCGGGTGGAGCCCCCCCACGATGTGGAGCTCGGTGGCCCCGGCCCGGTCGGCCTCGGCCGCCCGGGCCAGCACCTCGTCGCGGCCCAAGGTGTAGGCGCCCTCTTGGCCGGGGCTCCGGCTGAACGCGCAGAACCGGCACCGGTTCACGCACACGTTGGTGGGGTTGATGTGGCGATTCACGTTGAAGAACACCCGGTCCCCATTCCGCCGGCGGTTCGTCCGGTCGGCCAGCTCGCCCAGGCCGATGAGATCGTCCGCGGTCAGGAGCGCCAGGGCGTCCGCCTCGTCCAGGCGGTCGCCGGCCTCCAGCTTGGCCGCGATCTCCGGCAGCGTCCGGGAGGCCATCACAGCACCACGTCCAGGAAGGTGGCCAGGAACACCACCACGCTCACCACCCCGTTCATGGTGAAGAACGCCACGTCCAGCCGGCTGAGGTCGTAGGGGGTGACCAGGGCGTGCTCGTACAGGAGCAGCCCGCCCGCCACGGCGAGCCCGGCCACGTACCACCATCCCAGCCCGAACAGGGGGATCTGAAGCACCAGAAGGGCCATCATGGTCAGGTGGAGCCGGGCCGCCCACCGCAGAGCCCGCCCCCGGCCCCAGCGCTGGGGGATGCTATGGAGCCCCTCGGTCCGGTCGAAATCCAGGTCCTGCAGGGCGTAGAGCACGTCGAACCCGGCGGTCCACAGCAGCACGGCCAGCCCCAGGGGTGCGATGCGCCAGCTCCACGATCCGGTCACGGCGATCCACGCCCCGAGCGGCGCGGCCGCCAAGGCCAGGCCCAGGAGGTAGTGGCACAGCCAGGTGAACCGCTTCGTGTACGGGTACAGGAAGATGACCGCCAGAGCCAGGGGTGAGAGCTTCAGGCACAGGGGGTTCAGGAACCAGGCCGCCGCCTCCAGCAGCAACACGCCCCCGACCACCAGGGCCCACGCCTCCCCCCGGCCCACGGTGCCGGCCGGGATGTGGCGGCCGGCGGTGCGGGGGTTCCGGGCGTCGATGTCCGCATCGGCCAGCCGGTTCCATGCCATGGCCGCGGTGCGCGCCCCCACCATGGCCGCGACGATCCCCAGCACGGTGCCGGCCGACGGCACCCCCCGGGCCGCCAGCACCATGCCGGTCAAGGCGAACGGCAACGCGAACAGGGTGTGGCTGAACTTGATCATCTCGAGCAGGTCCGAGACCCGCCTGAGCGCATGGGTCGTCATGGAATGTGCTTCCCAGTAATTTCGGTCGACGGTCTACGGTCAACGGTCGTCGGTCGTCGGTCTGGGGCCTTCGGCCCGCTGGGCGGCTAGGCGGCTCTCGAACCGCGCCAAAGCCCGGGGGGCATGGGGGCTGCTGGAGAGCTGCGCGCGGCTCCTTGGCTCGCCGCGCAGCGCCTCCAACGCTCGCACCGCGAAATCGTTCGTGCCCCGCCGAACGGTCATGAAGCCACCGCCTGTGCCCCGTGCCTGCGCGGCGAATCTCAATGCCCGGCTTCGCGCGCGGCCGGAAGCAGGCCCCATGCCCCGCCGCCGGCAATGGCCCCGGACCAACGTACGTTACCCTTCTCCGTTGCCCGCCCCCCCAGGGTCGAAGGGGGCTTCCCTGTAATTTCGGTCGACGGTCTACGGTCAACGGTCGCCGGCCTGGGGCCTTCGGCCCGCTGGGCGGCTGGGCGGGCGGCTCTCGAACCGTCTGCAAGCCCTCGGAGGGCCTGGGGGAGCTTCCGGCTCACCCGATCCGTTTCTCCATCTCCACGTGGGGGATGCCCGCCTCTTCGAACACCGGGCCCCGGGCCCGGTAGCCCAGCTTTTCGTAAAACCCCTGGGCCGACACCTGGGCGTGGAGCCGCACCCGGGCCATGCTGCGACGGCCGGCCTCCGCCTCCAACGCCTCGAGGATCCCCCGCCCCACGCCCCGGCCGCGCCAGCCCGGCAACACCGCCATTCGGCCGATTCGGCCGTCGGGCAGCAGTCTTCCGGTCCCCACCGGCTCGCCGCCGGGCCCCACGGCCAACGCGTGGACGCAGGTCGGATCCAGCCCGTCCACCTCGATGGACATGGAGACCCCCTGCTCCTCCACGAACACGCGGGTGCGGATCCCCAGGCACGCCTCGCCCGCCTCGGCCCACCCCACGATCCGGACCCGTACCCCGCCCTCGCGCCGCCCTTCCATGTAACTTCGGTCGTTGGTCATCAGTCGTTGGTCGTCGGTCTGGGGCCTGCGGCCCGCTGGGCGGCTGGGCTGCTAGGCCGCTAGGCGGCCGGGCCGCTTCCCCGAACCGCCGCCAAACCCTCGATGGGGCATGGGGTCTGCGAATCAGGGGGCAGAAGACAGATTTCAGTGGACAGGTTGTGACCGCACGCCGTTGGACGCCGGATCAAGCCTGTCGTTCCTTCCCTGTCTCCTGTCCGCTGAATTCCGGTTCCTGAAACCCATGCCCCGCCGCCGCCAATGGGCCCCGGACCAACGAACGTTACCCTTCCCGTTGTGCGGCCCCGAAGGGCTTGAGGGGCTTCCATGCAACTTCGGTCGTTGGTCGTCGGTCGAGAGCTCATCTCGACATTGGAACCAAGCCCCTTGCCCGACCCGGAGGAGCTCGGTCTGAACGCAATTTGGTACTAATACCAACGGAACTATTGTCAGATCCCCGGCGTTCACAAGGGAACCAGCGGGTGGGGGGCTGGTGGAGAGCCGGGCGCGGCCCCTTACGTCGCCGCGCCCTCACCAAGCCTGAATCACCTCGGAAGTTCCGGAACTTCCGCCACCGGCGCCCCGGCCTACCGGGCTGACAACGGCATGCGAAGGCGCGGCGAAAACGGTGCCGCACTCGCGCCCGGCCGGAGCCAGCCCCCCACCCGCGTCCGGCAATACCTTCGTAGGCCTTGGTATCAGATCCTGCCCGTGACCCAGTACACCGCGTATCCCACGTACTCGTGGATGGCCTCCCGGGCCAACGCCAGCGTCGACACCTGCGGCACCCACCGCCGCCATCCCCGGCCCGGCGGGGTCACCCGGTAGTCCACCGGAAACGGGATCGGATCCGCCCCCGCCTTGCGGAAACACCCCACCGCGCGGGGCATGTCCATGGCCGTGGTCACCAGAAAGAACCGGCGGATCCCCCTCTTCCGGAGCAACGGCACGGTGTAGGCCGCGTCCTCCGCCGTGGTGCGGCTGCGCGGTTGGAGCCAGATCGCGTCGTCCGGCACTCCCATCTGTCGGGCCACGACGGCCATGAGCTCGGCCTCGCTGGCGTCCGGCAGGTCGGGGTCCCCGCTTCCGCCCGAGAACACGATCACCCGCACCCGACCCTCGCGCCACAGCCGGATCCCTTCGAGCACGCGCTCGGCCCGATGGTACAGTTCCACCCGGTCGGCGGTGGAGTGCTGCAGATCGACGGCGCCCCCCAGCACCACGGCGGCCTCCGCCCGGGTCCGAGCGGCGGGGCGCGGGTAGGCCCGCTCCAGGGGCGCCACGAGCCTCTCCGCGACCGGGCCGGATCCCAGCGCCCCGAGCCCGGCTCCCGCCAGGAACACCAGGGTCCGGCTCAGCCGCGGCCGGCGGCGGAACACCGCCCAGGCCACGAGCAGCACCCCCAACCCCGCGGTCAACGGGTCGAGCAGCAGGGACAGCGTCTTGGCCAGAGAAAACCCCATCGCATCCATCGGGGTGGTTCCGAGTCCACGAGCAGGCCGCCGAGAGGGCCGGCTGCGGTGCATTCTGCCACAGGCGCCCGCCGGGTTGCACCCCGGCCTTTGGTTTCAGACCCCACCGGCCGATACGAATCCCAACGAAAGCGCTGTCAGACCCGTGCCCCTTTGCCCCCTGGCCCCTGAACCGCAGGCCCGCACCATGGCAATACGTTGCCCGTGGGAAGGGTCCGGCAAAGAGAAGCGAACTCCCTTACGCCCGGAGGAACGAACGTGCTCAGACGCGCCGCCCTGGTCGTGCTGGTCGTGGGAATCGGAGTGGCTGCCTGGTACAAGGCGACCCAGCTGCAGGACCCGGCGCCCACCGCCACCCGGTACTTTGCCGCTTTGTTCTTCCTGGGTGTCGCGGGAATCGCCCTGCTGCTGGCGGGGATGGCCCGGGAACGCACCCGAAAGCGCCGGGGGTTCGACCTGGAGCGCCACCTGGCCGGGAACCGCCGTGAGACGTTCCGGATCCCTTACCCCGAAGGGGAGCGGCCCCGCCTCGGCCTGCTTACGGGGGAGCAGGCGGCGGCAGAGCCCCGGTGGTTCGAGGTGCTGGACGCCTCGGAGGAGGGCCTGCGGTTCCGCTCGGACGGGGGGTTCACCCCCGGCCAGGCCGTGGAGGCGCGGGTGGAGTTCCCCACCGGCCGGTGGGCCCGGGTGAAAGGGGAGGTGGTGCGGGTGGACGGCGACCAGGTGGGCCTGCGGCTCACCCGGCCGATCCCGGCGGGAATCATCGTGGAGGAGACCCGCCGGCTCCGCGATCACCTCCGGCCGGCCGCCCGGCCGCCGACCGAGCGTCCAGCCGGGTCCTGAACCTCATCCCCCATGGGCCCGCCAGCCGGCCCCCGGCCCCCAATCCCCTGCCCCTGGCAACCCTCCGGAAGGTTCTAGTATGCTCCCCTCCCCGCGTCGTTCGCCGTGGTCCACAAGGGGGGAGGAGCAACGTGAATGCCTGACCGGAACCGAATCCACGAAGCCATGGACGTGGTGGGGCGGCGGTTCCCGCCCACGCCCCTCATCCGCTCCGAACAGCTCAGCCGCCAGACCGGGGCCGAGGTGTTCCTCAAGCTCGAGAACCTTCAGCGCACCGGCTCGTTCAAGGTGCGGGGGGCGGTCTACAAGCTCTGGCGGATCCGGAACGAGGTGGGGCCCCGGGGCGTGGTGGCGGCATCGGCCGGGAACCACGCGCAAGGGGTGGCTCTGGCCGCCTCCGACCTGGGAATCCCCGCCACCGTGATCATGCCGGAGGGATCGTCCATCTCCAAGCAGGTGGCCACCCGCGACTACGGGGCCCGGGTCCTCCTCCACGGGAAGACCGTGGCCGAGGCGCTGGACCGGGCGCGGGAGCTGGAGCAGGAGGGCTACACATTCCTCCACCCCTTCGACGACGACGACGTGATTGCGGGTCAGGCCACCGTGGGTCTGGAACTCACAGAGCAGCTCGAGCGGTTCGACGAGGTGTGGGTGCCGGTGGGCGGGGGCGGGCTCGCGGCCGGGGTGGCCCTGGCCCTGGCGAAGCGCCGGCCGACCGCGCGGGTGGTGGGAATCCAGACCCGGGCCTGCCCCTCTGCCCTCGAGGCCCTGCGCCAAGGGCACCCCGTGGAGGTGGAAACCGAGCGCACCCTGGCGGACGGGATCCGCGTCCCCCGCATCGGAGAGCGGCCCTTCCGGGTGCTGCGCCAGGTCATGGAGGAGGTGCTCCTGGTGGAGGAGAGCCGCATCGCCATGGCGGTGGTGGCCCTTCTCGAGCGTAAGAAACTCCTCGCCGAGGGGGCCGGGGCCGTGCCGGTGGCCGCCCTGCTCGAGGCCCCGGCCGACCGGGTACGGAACCGGAGGATCGTGCTGGTGGTGAGCGGGGGGAACCTGGACCTCAACGTGCTCGATCGCATCCTGGAGCAGGGCCTCATGCGCACGGGCCGGATCCTCCGGTTCCGGGTAATCCTCGACGACGCGCCGGGCGCGCTCCACGGTCTGCTCTCCATCGTGTCGAAGGAGGAGGGCAACATCCTCCACATTTTCCACGACCGCCTCAGCGTGGACCTCCCCCTGGGCCGCACCCGGGTCGAGGTGGAGGTGGAGACCCGGGGCTTCGACCACATCGGCCGGCTGACCGCTGCCCTGCTGCAGGGCGGGTACCGGATCGAGGCGAGCCCGGTCTCGGCTCTTTGAAAAGGCCCGTCTCACCGAATCCCATCGACGCCCCCACTTTTCCCCCACGCGATACCGACCGAGCCTCGATTGACATTACAGCATAAGGTGCTTACACTCAGTCGCCGAGGAGGGAGGGACGACGATGGTCCGGACACAGATCCAACTCACGGAAACCCAGAACCGACGGTTGAGGGAACTGGCCCGACGCGAGGGAATCTCCCTGGCAGAGGCCATCCGGCGGTGCGTCCAGCGTGCGCTCGCAGAAAAGACGGAGGACCGGGCCGCACTCTACGCCCGGGCCGCCGAGTTGGTGGGGAGCCTTGAGCGCCCCGAAGGCCCGCAGGATCTCGCGGAGAACCACGACCGGTATCTGGAGGAGGCGTTCGAGTGACACCGGTGTTCATCGACACGTCCGCGATCCTCGCGCTCCTCAACCGCACCGACAGGGTCCACGAAACCGCCAAGAGGATCTTCGAGGGGCTGGCGGCTCGGCGGGCGGTCCTGCTCACGACCTCGTACGTCCTGGTGGAGACCTACGCGCTTCTCGGCCGTCGTTTCGGTCCCAAAGCCGCCCGTGAGTTCCGCGAGAAGTTCGTCCCCCTCCTCGATGTCACGTGGGTGGATGAGGATCTTCACGAACGCGCCCTGGACGAGTGGCTGAGGCGCGACTCCCGCCAACTCAGCCTGGTCGACGTCGTCTCTTTCTTGGTCATGCGAAAAAAGGGAATCTCCGAGGCGTTCGGGTTCGACCGGCACTTCGACGCCGAGGGTTTTTCCCTCCTTTCCTGAACCCCACCGGGCTTCCGACCTCTGCCATCCACATCCCCGCCCTCGGTCGGAGCCGGTGGCGGCGACGACGACGCTGGGGTATGCTCGCTGGACACGCGAGGGAGCATCTCGGCTCTTGTGTCATCCGGTCGTCGGCATGCCGCCGTGGGCCCCGGACCGACGACCGTGGACCATCGGCCCCGAAGTCCCAAAGGTATGCATTGGCCGTCGTGACCACCTGTACCCTGGACTGCCCCGACCGGTGTTCGATCGTGTGCCGGGTCGAGGCCGGGGGGATACGGCTCCGGGGGAACCCGGATCACCCGTACACCCGGGGATTCACCTGTGCCAAGATCCGGCGGTACCCGGGTCGGCTGGCCAGCCCCCACCGGATCCGTGAACCGTGGATCCGGTCGGGCGAGGGATTCCGGCCGGCCTCGTGGGAGGAAGCGCTGGATCTGGTGTGCGGGGAGCTGGAGCGGGTGCGCCGGGACGATCCCCGCGGCATCCTGTGGGTGCGGGGCGCCGGTTCCATGGGGGTGTCGAAGGGGGCCCTGGACTACCTGATGACGGCCCTGGGCGCCCGGGGCACCCGGGGGGCCTTGTGCGACGGCGCGGGCATCGCCGCGGTGGAGGCCGACGCCGGCCGGCTCGACATGAACGACCCCCTCCAAATCGACCGGGCTGAGGCGATCGTGCTGTGGGGCAAGAACCCCAAGGCCAGCTCGGTGCACACGGCCGCCCAGGTGAATCGGGCCCGGAGCCGCGGCGTGCCGGTGGTGGCGGTCACGCCGGACCCCTCGCCCGTGCAGGGACTGGCCGACCGGGTCGTCCGGGTCCGCCCCGGCACCGACCGGTTCCTGGCCCTGGGGTGCTGCCGGCTGCTCCTGGACTCGGGAGCCCGGCTCCGCCCCGCGGACCGGGCAGCCAACCCAGAGGCGTTCGAGGCGCTGGTGCGGTCCCGCACCGCAGAGGAATGGCTCGGGGCCTGCGACGTGGCCCGGGCCGACGCCGAGGCGTTGGCCGCCCTGTACGCCCGAACCCGCCGCACCGCCACGATCGTGGGGTGGGGGGTGCAACGCCATCCTTACGGCGCGGAGAACGTCCGGGCCATCCACGCGTTGGCGTTCGTGGCCGGCACCCTCGGGGTGGAAGGCGGGGGGGTGTACTTCAACATCCCCTCCTCCCGCCATCTGAACCGACCCAGGCCGTCCACGCCGGCCGCTCCCTCCCCTCCCCTCCTGCTTCCCGCTCTGGCCCGGGAGCTGCCCCGGGCCCGGCCGCCGGTTCGGTTCGCGTGGGTGGCGGGGTCCAACCTGCTCAACCAGGCGCCCGACGCCAAGGCCCTGGCCGAAGCGTTCCTCCGGGTCGAGACCCGGGTGGTCGTGGACGCCTTCTGGACCGAGACGGCCCGGCACGCAACCGTGGTGCTGCCGCCGGCCCTGTGGCTGGAGGAGGAGGATCTGGTGGGGTCGTACTGGGCCAACGTGGTGGGCGCCGTGCGCCAGGTGGTGGACCCTCCCGAGGGGTGCCGGGGAGACTTCGAGATCGTGGCCGAGGTGGCCCGGCGGCTCGGGGTGGAGTTCCCGTTCCCCGACCGGGACGCATGGCTCTCGGCCTGCCTGCCCGTCCAGGGCCCGGACTTGGAGGCTCTCCGGCGCCGAGGTTGGGCCGTCGTTCCCTGGCCCGAGGTGGCGTGGTCGGAGGGGTTCGCCCACCCGGACGGCCGGTTCCGTTTCCTGGAGGCGGTCCACGACGAGCCCTCCGGCCCCCTCCCCTTCCGGTTCCTGACCCTGATCCGACCCGCGGCCCTCCACTCCCAGATGCTGCCCGAGGAGCAGCCGCGCCCGCTGGAGGTGCGCCTGGCCCCGGCCACGGCCGAGGGCCTGGGCCTGGCCGCCGGTGATCCGGTGCGGATCGCCGGCACCGTGGGGGAGCTGGAGGCGGTGGTGCGGATCGACCCCCTGCTCCACCCCGGCTGCGTGGCCGTGCCCCGGGGCGGATGGGTGAGCCTGGGCCTGGGGGTCAACGAGGCCGTGCCGGTGTTGGTGACCGATCTTGGGGAGACCGCGGCCTACTACGGGGCCACCGTCCGGCTGGAACCCGGAGGGGGCTGATGGTCCGGCGGGCAGCCGCCTCGCTGCTGGTGCTGGGGATCCTCCTCTGGGTGGTTCTGTTCTTCCTCGGGGACCTCGAGCGGGTCGGCCTCCACCTCTCCTCCCTCCGGCCCCTGCCGCTTGCGCTGGCAGTGGGGGCCACCGTGCTCAGCTACCTCTGCGGGGGGTTCAGCCTGGCCGCCCTGCTCCAGGCCCTCGGGATCCGGCTTCCCTTGGGTCGGACTCTTCGGGTCGCGTTTTTCGCCACCGCCCTCAACTACCTCGTCTCGTTCGGGGGGATCGGGGGGGTGGGGCTGCGGCTCGCCCTGTTCCACCGGGAGGGCCTTCACCCCTCGGACAACGCGCTGGTCTCTTTGCTCCACACGGCCCTGATGAACGCGGTGCTTCTGATGTTCGTGGCCGTGGGTTTTGGGGTCCCCGTGGCCACGGGCGAGCTTCCGTGGCGCCGGGCCGTGTCCCACCTTGCCCTGGTGGGGTTCAGCCTGGCCGCCCTGTCCGTACTGGTGGGAGCGTTCCTGAACCCCTCCCTGCGGCGTCGCGTTCTGGGGCTGGGTTTCCGGGCCTACCGTTGGATCGGCCGACGGCTGCGGATCCCTCCCCTTTCCGATCGGATGCAGGAGGAGACCCTCCGCCGCTTCGACCGGACCGCCCGGTGGGTCCGCGCCCACCCCGGGGGCGTCCTGGGGGCGTTCGTGTGGGTGGCCGGGGAGTGGGGGGCCGCGCTCGGGTGCTTGGCGTTCAGCTTCTGCGCGGTGGGCCGGCCGGTGGCGGCCTCGCCGCTGCTGGCCGGGTACGCCATCGGCATCTTCGCGGGAGCGGCCGCGTTCACCCCCGGCGGGATCGGGTTCGTGGAGGGCGGGATGACGGCGGTGTTCGTGTCGATGGGCGTCCCCCTGGAGACCGCCCTGGCCGCGGTCCTGGTCTACCGGTTCGTCTACTACGTGCTCCCCTTGGCCCTGGCCCTTGCGTGGCTCGGCCCGGCCACCGTGCGTCGCCTGGCCCGGGTGGCCCGGGGCCATACCTGAGGTCCTGCGGAGGAACGATGAGCGCGTCGCCCCGTGCCCCTTCGGCCTGGCGCCAGCTTCGGACCGTGTTCGACATCAGCCACGACGGGCTGTGGATCATCGACGGCCAGGGCGTCATCGTGAACCTGAACCGGGCCGCCGAGCGGCTCAACGGGGTTGCGGCCGCCGAGGTGATCGGCCGGAACATCGACGACCTCGTGGCCCAGGGGGTCATCGACGCCTCGGTGACCCGGGCCGTTCTGACCTCGGGCGAAACCGTCAGCATGGTGCAGACCGCCCGACGTACGGGCCGCCAGCTCATCGTCACGGGGACCCCTTCCCTCGGGCCCGACGGAACGGTGGAGTACGTGGTGGTCAACGACCGTGACGTGACCGAAACCAGCGAACTCAGCCGTCAACTCGACGAGCTCCGCCGGGCCAACGAGCGGCTCAGGGAAGAGATGGCTGCCCTGAGCCTGAAGGACACCGCGGAAAAGGGCCTCGTGGCCGAGAGCCCTCAGATGCGCGAAGTGGTCCGGGTGGCCCTGCGACTGGCCCGCAAGAACGTGACCAACATTCTGCTGCTGGGCGAGTCCGGAACCGGGAAGGGAGTGTTGGCGCGGTTCATCCACACGGAGAGCCCTCGGGCGGAGCGGCCGTTCGTCCAGATCAACTGCGCCGCCCTGCCCGAGACGCTGTTGGAGGCCGAGCTGTTCGGCTACGAAAAAGGGGCGTTCACCGGGGCCTCGGATGCGGGCAAGCCCGGCCTGCTCGAGGTGGCGGACGGGGGCACCCTGTTCCTGGACGAGCTGGGGGACATGCCGTTCTCCATCCAGGCGAAGATCCTCAAGTACCTGGACGACCACGAGATCCGCAGGCTGGGGAGCACCCGGGTCCGCCGATCGTGGTGCGCCGTGATCGCGGCCACCAACCAGGATCTGGAGGCCCTTGTCAGAGAACGCCGATTCCGGCACGACCTGTTCTACCGCCTCAACACCTTCACCGTTCACCTTCCGCCCCTGCGGGAGCGGCGGGCAGACGTGCTGCCCCTCACCCTGCACTTCCTCTCCCGGTACGGACGTCAGTTCGGTGCCCGGAAACGCCTCGGCCGCCGGGCGCTCCGATGGCTCGAGCGCTACCCGTTCCCCGGGAACGTGCGGGAACTGGAGGGCATCATCAAGAACGCCGTGGTGATGTGCGAGGACGAGATCGTCGACGACTACCTCGTGCGTGACGGGAACCCTTTGGAAGCCGAGCGCCGCGCCGGTGGGGCTCCGTCGGGCACCCTGTCCGAACTGCTGGAGGCCACGGAACGGGAGGCCCTTCTCCGGGCGGCGGCCGAGTGTTCCAACACCCGGGAGATGGCCCAGCGCCTGGGGGTGAGCCAACCCACGGTGGTACGAAAACTCCGACGGCACGGGATTCCGCCGCCGGGCGCACCCCGTTCGTGATTCACATCTGCATCGTCGCGCCGCCCCCGCCCTTGGCCCCGCCGAATCCGATACAGCTCTGCATCATCACACCCGCAACCCCGCCCGGCCGTTGATCCACGGATGCATCACAAGCTCCCCGCTCGCGCCCTCCACATTTTCAATACGCCGTTTTTATTTCACTTTTTCAACCACGACTCCATTGGCACCCCTGTTGCATCCCTGAGGAGGCACCCTGGGAGCAATGCCAATTTTTTTCTTCACATGGAGAGGAGGGGTCCATGACCCGTAGCAACCAGCAGCTCATGGAACGCCGTCAAAAGGCGGTTCCCAGAGGCCCGTTCCACGTGACCGACCGGTTCGCGGTCCGCGCCCGAGGTGCGCGGATCACCGATGCCGAGGGCACCGAGTACATCGATTTCACCGGCGGGATCGGCGTGGTGGGGACCGCCCACTCCCATCCCCACGTCCTCGAGGCCGTCAAACGCCAGGTGGACCTCCTGATCCACACGTGTTTTCACGTGATGCCCTACGAACCCTACGTTCGTCTGGCCGAGGAACTGAACCGTCGAACGCCGGGGAACCGCGCGAAGAAGACGTTCTTCTGTAACAGCGGGGCCGAGGCGGTGGAGAATGCGGTCAAGGTGGCCCGGGCCTATACCGGCAGGCCGGCGGTCGTGTGCTTCCAGAACGCCTTCCACGGCCGGACCCTCCTGGGCATGACCCTCACCAGCAAGGTCGTTCCCTACAAGAAGGGCTTCGGTCCGTTCGCGCCCGAGGTGTACCGGATACCCTATGCGTACTGCTACCGCTGCCCCTTCGGGGCGCCGGGCCCGGAGGTCTGCTCCCTGGAGTGCGCCGAGAACCTGCGGGAGCTGTTCGCCACCGGCGTGGACCCGGATTCGGTCGCGGCGCTGGTGGTGGAGCCGGTGCTCGGCGAGGGTGGGTTCGTGGTCCCCCCGGCCCGGTTTCTCTACCGTATCTTCGAGATCTGCCGGGAGCACGGCATCGTGGTGGTGGCCGACGAGGTGCAGACCGGGTTCGGGCGAACCGGGGCGTTGTTCGCGTGCGAGGTGATGGGGGTCGTGCCCGATCTCATCACCACGGCGAAGGCCATGGCCTCGGGCTTTCCCCTGAGCGGGGTAACCGGGCGGGCCGAGGTGCTGGATGCGCCCCAGGTGGGCGGGCTCGGGGGAACATACGGTGGGAACCCCGTCTCCTGCGCCGCGGCCCTGGCCACCCTGGAAGTGATCGATCAGGAGGACCTGTGCGGCCGAGCGAAGCTCCTGGGCGAGCGAGTCCGGCAGCGGTTCCTGCGACTCCGGGATGAACTGCCGGTCGTCGGCGAGGTACGGGGTCTCGGCGCCATGATGGCCATGGAGCTGGTGACCGACCGGTCGACCAAGGAGCCGGCCACGGACCTCACGCAACGGCTGGGGCAGTATGCCCTGGACCACGGTGTGGTCACGATCAAGGCCGGTACGGGGGGGAACGTGGTGCGTCTCCTTCCGCCGCTGTGCATCGAGGAAGCGGATCTCGAGCGGGGGCTCGACGTTCTAGAGGCAGGACTCAAGGAACTGAGCGGCTGAACAGGCGGCACCCCGCCGCCGGCTCTCGAAGAGAGGAGAAAGACGATGAGAAGACTCGTGGCGTTCGCACTCTGTGCCGTCCTCGGCACGAGCCCGGCGTGGGCCCAGGCCGACCGGAACTACTTCAAGGTCGGCGTGATCACCTCGCTTTCCGGAGACCTCGCCACCGGTGGAAACGTGACCAAGCGAGGGTACGACCTCTGGGCGAAGGCCGTGAACGAGGCGGGGGGCATCGAGGTGAACGGCAAGCGTTACCCCGTCAAACTCTACTACGCCGACGCTCAGTCCGAGCCTTCCCAGGGGGCCAGCGGTGCCGAGCGGCTCGCCACCCAGCAGGAGGTGGACTTCGTGCTCGGTCCCTACTCCTCCGGGGTGACCCTGGCCGTGGCACCGGTTCTCGAGAAGTACAAGATCCCCATGATCACCGGCTCTGCCGAGTCGCCGCTGATCTGGCGTCAGAAGTTCGCCTACACCTTCGGCACGATCCCGCCCGTGAACTACACCGGCTCCCAGCCCGTGGGGGCCTTGGCCGGTCTGGCCCCCAAACCCAGCACCGCCATCGTGTTGGGATCGAACGACGCGTTCTCCAAGGCCACGGCCGAGGCGTTCAAGGCGGCGGCCGAGGCCCACGGCATCAAAGTCCTCAAGTTCAACATCGTGCCGAGCGGCCAGGACCTGATCCCCTTGCTCTCCGCGGCCAAGGTCCTGAGGCCCGACGTGATCGCGTTCGGCGGGCACGACGAGGAGCTCATCAACCTGGTCAAGGCCCTCCGGCAGATCAACTACACCCCCAAGGCCCTGCTGATGCACTACGGAGTCACCGAGCCCGCTTTCGTGGAGGCCCTCGGCAAAGACGCCGAGGAGGTGTTCGGCGCCTCGGTCTGGACCCCCACCCTGCCAACCCGGGGGGACCTGTTGTGGGCCGACGCCCGTGCCTATGCCGAGGCGGCCCAGAAAGAGTACGGGGTGCCGGCCGACTACACCCAGGCGGGATGCTCTGCCGCAGGAATCGCCTTCCAGGCCGCCGTGGCCCGCGCAGGGGTCACCCCGCCCCTCGACGAAGGCGAGAAGACGGCGTTGCGCGACGCACTCGAGGCGTTGGACATCGAGACCTTCTACGGCCGCATCGACTTCGCGGAGCAAGGGGAGTTCTACCACGCCAATACCGGCCTGGAGGCCCTGACCGTGCAGATCCAAGGGGGACGCCCCGTCATCACGGCGCCCGCCGAGTTTGCCGAGGCCCCGGCCCGGTATCCCATGACGCCGTGGAACGACCGACGGTGAGTTGTCCGTAGCGCCAAACTTTCAGTCAAAAGAGGTCTCCTGGGCCGGGCCTTTCTCGGGCCCGGCTCCCTTTCACGGAGGTTCCCGTGCTCTGGCAGCTCCTTCCCCAGGCCGTCCTGGACGGCCTTCTGATCGGCGGCGTCTACATCACAGTGGCCCTGGGGTTCTCGCTCGCGTTCGGGGTGATGCATATCATCGACTTCGCGGTGGGCGAGTGGATCATGCTGGGCGCGTTCCTGGGCTACTACCTGCAGGGGTGGACCGGCCTCGACCCGTTGCTCCTCCTGCCCGTTGTGTTCGCCGTGTTCACGGCCGTGGGATACGCCATCCAGCCGGTGATCCACCGGGCCGTGAGCGGCCGTCGGGGCAACCCGGTGCTCATGGGACTCGTGTTCACCTTCGGACTCATGCTGGCCATCCGGGGCGCAGGCCTGACCGTGTTCGGGTTCTTCAGCCACTCGATCCCGTCGGTGCTGAGCGCGCGTTCCTGGTTTCTGGAGGCCGGGGGCCTGTTCGTGACCGTACCGGCCATCCGGCTGGTGGGGTTCGTGTACGCCATCGGGATAACGGCCGTTCTCCATTGGGTGCTGCGCCACACCGACTTCGGGCTGGCGGTGCGGGCCCTGGCCCAGAATCGGGATGCGGCCGGACTCATGGGTATCAACGCACGCCGGATCAGCTCGTGGGTGTACGGGATCCACGTGGGCGTGAGCGCCATGACCGGCGTGGTGATCGGCTCGATCTTCTCGATCAGCGCCCAGATGGGAGGCGACTACACGATCCTGGCGTTCTTCGTGGTCGTCCTGGCCGGCATGGGTTACCTAGCGGGTGTGCCGTGGGCCGCGTTCCTGTTGGGGCTCGTGCAGTCGCTCTTCCTGGTCTACGGCAACCCCAGCTATACCCTGCTCGCGGTGTTCGCCATCCTGTACCTGATTCTCCTCGTCTCGCCCCGGGGGCTTTTCGCGAAGGGAGTGTGACGGATGCGACGATCCAGGGCCCTGTGGGCCGGGATCACGGCCGTGGTGTTCGCCGTGATCCCCCTTCTCACCCGGGACACGTTTGCCCTGCGGGTGGTCACCGAAGCCATGATGTGGATCGGGCTGGCCGTGGCGTGGGACGTGCTCGGCGGTTACACCGGGTATCTCAACTTCGGGCACGGGGCCTTTTTCGGCCTCGGCGCCTACACCACGGCCGTGCTGATGATGCGCGGTCACTGGCCGTTCGCCCTGGCGCTGGCCGCCGGAGGAGTACTGGCCGGAGCTGCCGCGGTCGTGGCAGGGCTCCCTACCCTGAGGTTGAAAGGGGCTTACTTCGCCATCGCCACCTGGGCCTTGGCCAGGGCCGTGCAACAGCTCGCACTGGTGCTGGAGTTCACCGGCGGCCCCGACGGCATGCGGCTTCCCCCTTTCCTGAACCCCCTGTTCTTCTACTATTTGATGTGGGCCCTGGTGAGCGTGATCTTCGTCGTCCTGTGGATCCTCCTGGAACGCTCGGCCTTCGGGCTCAAGCTCCAGGCGATCCGGGAGGACGAAGAGGGTGCCATGGCCCTGGGGCTGAAGCCCACCGCCATCAAGATCCAGGCCTTCGTGCTCTCCACGGTACCGGCCGGAATCCTCGGCGGGGTGTACGCCTACTGGATCACGTTCATCGACCCGGCATCGGTCCTGGGCGACCTGGTCACCGACCAATCGGTGGTGATGGCCGTGTTCGGAGGGCTGGGCACCTTGGTGGGGCCGGCCGTGGGCGCGGTGCTGGTCTACGCCTTCAAGACCTTTTTCTGGGCCTACCTGTCCGAGTACCAGGTGCTGTACCTCATCATCCTCGGGACCGTGATCGCCCTGAGCGTGGTGTTCCTGCCCGACGGCCTGATCGGTCTGCTGACCGGCCGCGGCCGGGCCGAAGCCCCCAGGTCGCCGGAACCGGCGGACGAAAATCCTCCAGAGCTTCGGGAGGCAGCCCCATGAGCCGTGAACTTCTGGCCGTGGACCAGGTGTCCATGATTTTCGGCGGCCTGCGTGCCCTCGACGACGTCTCGTTTTCGGTGGGATCCGGCGAGATCGTGGGGCTCATCGGCCCCAACGGCGCGGGCAAGACCACCTTGTTCAACGTGGTGAGCGGGTACTGCCGCCCCAGCCGGGGCCGGGTGCGGTTCGACGGCAAGGACGTCACCGGCCAGCGGCCGTTTCATTTGGCCCGTCTCGGCATCGCCCGCACCTTCCAGATCGTCAAGCCCTTCGCGGGCCTGACGGTGCTGGAGAACGTGACCGTGGCATGCCTGCTCCACCACCCCCGTCGCCGGCATGCACAGCAGAGGGCCTGGGAGATCCTCGAGGTCACGGGCCTGGCCGATCGGGCCGGCCGACCGGCCTCGGGCCTGACCCTGGCCGGGAGGAAACGGCTCGAGATCGCCAAGGCCCTGAGCCTCAACCCCCGACTCCTGCTGCTCGACGAGGTGGTGGCCGGCCTGAACCCCACCGAGGCCGACCGCACGATCGAACTGATTCTGAACATTCACCGCAGCGGGGTGAGCATCCTGATCGTGGAGCACATCATGCGGGTGATCATGAACATCAGTGACCGGGTGGTGGTGCTCAACTACGGGGCGAAGATCGCCGAGGGGCCGCCTCAACAGGTGGCCCAGGACCCCGGAGTGATCGAGGCCTACCTCGGGGAGGCGGCGGCATGAGCGAGCTGGTCCTCGAGACGGTGTCCGCCCATTACGGCGACGTGCAGGCACTGTGGGACGTTTCTCTCTCGGTGGCCCCGGGTCAACTCGTTACCCTGCTGGGCGCCAACGGCGCGGGCAAGACCACCACCCTCCGGACCATCTGCGGCCAGATCAAAGCATCGTCTGGAACGGTGCGATACGCAGGTTGGGAGATCACCCGCTGCGAGGCCCACGAGGTGGCGGACCTGGGGATCACCCTGGTGCCCGAGGGCCGGCAGTTGTTCCCCCAGATGACCGTGGAGGAGAACCTGATCGTGGGGTCGTACCTACCCAGGACCCGGGCAAACCGCAAACGCAACCTCTCCCGGGTGTACGAACTGTTCCCCCGCCTGGCGGAACGGCGCTCCCAACCGGCCGAAACCCTGTCGGGCGGCGAACAGCAGATGCTGGCGATCGGCCGGGGCTTGATGCAGGAACCCCAACTCATCATGTTCGACGAACCCAGCCTGGGGCTGGCCCCGATTCTCGTCCGGGAGATCTTTGGTATTATTCGGGAGCTGCACCGCCAGGGGCTTACGATCTTCCTGGTGGAGCAAAACGTCCACCACGCGATCCGGGTGGCCGACTACTGCTACGTGATCGAAAACGGCCGGGTGGTGCGCGAGGGCTCGGCGGCGGACCTGGAGGCCGACCCGGCCATCCGACAGGCGTACCTGGGCCTGTGAGACGGAGGAGCGTCATGAACGGCTTCTATGGACGCGTGCTCGTGGCCGATGCCACCCAGCGGACCTGCCGGATCGAGGAGGTGCCCGAGGAGGTGGCCCGGGGCATGTGGGGGGGCAAGGGGCTGGGGGTGTGGCTCCTGGAGCGGTACGGGCTGGTGGGCGTGGATCCCCTGGCGCCCGAGAACCCCCTGGTCCTCCTGGCCGGCCCGGTGGCCGGCACGCCGATCCCCGGTTCGTGCCGCCACGCCCTGGTGACCAAGAGCCCCCAGACCGGGTTCTTCTCCGAGTCGTACTCCGGCGGGAAGCTGGCCGAGAAGATCGCCAAGGCAGGGGTGGACGCCGTGGTCCTCCTGGGCCGGGCGGACGACCCGGTGGTGCTGGAGGTAGGGGACGGCCAGGGCCGGTTCCACGACGCCTCGGACCTGTGGGGCCAGGACACGTTTGTCGCCGAGGCCGCCCTGGTGGAGCGGTTCGGCGGGAGCGGCCGCGTCGGGGCGTGCGTGATCGGCCCGGCCGGCGAGAACGGGGTGGTCCTTTCCATCGTGGCCAACGACAAATGGCGGTGCGCGGGGCGTACCGGCGCCGGCGCGGTGATGGGCTCGAAGCGGGTGAAGGGCGTGGTGTTCCACGGATCGGCCTCCCGGCCCCTGGCCGACCCCGACGGGGTGCGGGCGTTCGCCCGGCGCACCGTGGCCGAGCGGCGCGGCAGCCCGGCGGCCCAGACCTACCGGAACTACGGCACCCCCAACATGGTGGCCCTGCTCAACACCGTGGGCGCGTTCCCCAACCGCTACTGGCACCGGGGCCGGTCGGGGCGGGTGGACGAGATCTCGGCCGAGGCGCTCCTGACCCGGTGCGAGGTGAAGCCCAAGGCCTGCGCCCGGTGCTTCATGGCCTGCGGCAAGCTGACCCGGGTGACCTCGGGGCCGTACGAGGGCCTGGTGATCGAGGGCCCGGAGTACGAGACCATCTACGCGTTCGGAGGCCTGTGCGAGATCGCCCCGATCGAGGCCGTGGCCCACCTGAACGATGTGTGCGATCGGCTCGGCCTGGACACGATCAGCGCGGGCAACCTGGTGGCCTTTGCCATGGAGGCGTCGGAACGCGGCGCCGTGGACGAGACGGTGGCGTTCGGGGACGTGGAGGCGGCCGAGCGGCTCCTGGGCCAGATCGCCCGGCGCGAGGGCCTGGGCGAGGTGCTCGCCCGGGGCATCGTGGCCGCGGCCCGGCAGTGGGGTCTCGAGGGCGCGGCGATCCACGTGAAGGGGCTGGAGCCGGCCGGGTACGACCCCCGGGTCCTGCCGGGCATGGGCCTGGCCTACGCCACCTCGGACCGGGGCGCCTGCCACCTGCGGACCACGTTCTACAAGGCCGAGCTGTCGGGTCAGATCCCGCCGGAACAGGTGGAGGGCAAGGCCGCACTCCTCATGGACTACGAGGACCGGCTCGCCCTCATGGACGCCCTGATCCTGTGCCGGTTCTACCGGGACTTCTACGGCTGGGAGGAGCTGGCCGAGATCGCCCGGCTCACCCTGGGCGTGGAGGGGGGGCGGGACGAGCTTCGGGCCACGGCCCGCCGGATCGCGGACGCGGTCCGTCGGTTCAACATGAATGAGGGCCTCACCGCGGACGACGACCGGCTGCCGCCGCGGTTCTTCGACGAGCCCCTGCCCGAGACCGGGGCCGTGCTGCGGCGGGACGACTTCGAGCGGATGCGGCGGGAGTACTACGCCCTGCGGGGCTGGGACCCGGCTGGCCGGCCCGGGCCGGGGAACGATTGAGAGTGGATGGGACCGGCTCCGTGATCGACAAGGTGATCTCCTTGGAGGAGGCCGCGGCCCTCGTGCCGTCGGGGGCCACGGTGTCCATCGGCGGGTTCACGAGCCAGCGGCACCCCACGGCGCTGCTGCGGGCCCTCGTTCGGCGAGGCGTCAAGGACCTGGTGGTGTACTGCCACTCGGCCGGCAGCGACGTGGACCTGCTGATCGGCGCCGGGTGCGTGCGCCGGGTGGAGGCGGCGTACCTGGCCGACGGGGTGTTCGCCCCCATCGCCCCCAACTGGCGCCGGTTCGTGGAGGCCGGCCGGCTGGAGTTCGAGGACTACTCCAACGCCGCCATGATGGCCCGGTTCTCCGCCGGCGCCATGGGCCTGCCGTTCTTCCCGGTGCGCTCGATGCTCGGCACCGACCTGCTGGAGAAGGAGGGGCTGCCGGCCGAGGTGCGCCGGACCGATCCCACGGCCGCCCCCAAGAAGGCGGCGGTGATCGACTGCCCGTTTACCGGCGAGCCGGTGGTGCTCGTGCCCGCTATCCGCACCGACCTGTGCCTGCTCCACGTCCAGAGGGCCAGCCCCCGGGGACTCCTGCGGATCGAGGGACAGGAGTTCCTGGACGTGCAGCAGGCCCTGGCCGCCGACCGGGTCATCGTGACCTGCGAGGAGCTGGTGGACGACGAGGAGCTCCGGCGGGAGCCCGAGCGAAACCGCATCCCCCCCTTCGCCGTGCACGCCGTGGTGCCCGTGCCGTTCGGGGCGCACCCCCACAGCGTGCACAACTACTACGACTACGACCCCCGACACCTGGCCCTGTACGCCGAGGCGGCCCGCTCCGACGAGGCCTTCCGGGCCTACCTGGACCGGTTCGTGTTCGGGCCGGCCGACCACGCAGCCTACCTGGAGGCCGTGGGCGGCCCCGAGCACCTGGACACCCTGCGGGCCCGTTCCGGCCTGGGGTACAACCCCGAGCTGCGGAGGAGACCGTGAAGGCCGCGTTCTCCACCTTCGAGCTGATGACCGTGGCCGCGGCCCGGGAGATCCGGGACGGCGAGGTGGTGTTCGCCGGCACGGGGCTTCCGATGCTCGCGGCCATGCTGGCCCAACGCACCCATGCACCGGGCTGCGTTCTTGTGTTCGAGGCCGGGGGCGTGGACCCCCGCATGCTCCACCTGCCCATGAGCGTGGGCGACTCGCGCACCCTGACCGGCGCGGCCATGGCCGCGGGCCTGATGGAGGCGTTCACCTACCTCCTGCAGGGCGGCCGGATCGACGTGGGGTTCCTGGGCGGGGCCCAGGTGGACCGGTACGGGAACATCAACTCCACCGCCCTCGGGGACTATCTGCGGCCCTCGGTGCGGTTCTCGGGCAGCGGGGGCGCGGCCGACGTGGCCGCCCTGGCCGGCCGCACGGTCATCATCGCCCGCCACGAGCGCCGCCGGTTCCCGGAACGGGTGGACTACCGCACCAGCCCCGGCTGGATCGAGGGCGGCGACTCCCGCGCCCGGGCCGGGATCCGGGGCGGCGGCCCGGCCGCGGTGGTCACCACCCTGGGCGTCATCCGGTTCCGGCCCGACACCAAGGAGCCCTACCTGGCCTCCGCCCACCCCGGCATCCCCCCGGAACACGTGCAGACCGAGACCGGGTTTCCCTTGGACCTCTCCGAGGCCGGGGAGACCCCGCCTCCCACCCGGGAGGAGCTTGAGATCCTACGCACCACGGTCGATCCTGAGGGGGTGTTTCTGAAGCGGCATTAACCCGCCGTTTTGTTCTGGACACGGCCGCCCGCCTTTGGTACACACCGAGCATTGTTTGATCCCACCAAACCAAACGGAGGTATCCATGTATCCCGACGCCGCCAAACCGGTCTACCGCCGCCTTCGCCAGACCCTGAAGGGGCACCAGGAGCAGGCCCGCCGGAACCTGGAATGGCTACGCGACCACATGCATCCGTACTTCTTCATCACCATGAAGGAGGAGACCGAGGCGTTGGTCCAGCTGGCGTCGGGGCTCCACGCCCTCACCCACAGCCGCCGGATGATCCTGACCGACCAGGAGAAGAAGCTGATCCTGGCCTGCCTGAACCTGCCCGGCACGGTGTACGCCTCGTTCCGGGAGCTGGCCGAAAGGGAGATCTCGTACGCCGAGATCACCCACTCCTACGAGCCGATTCCCGAGCTGTGCTGCGAGCTGGAGATCCAGCGGTTCGAGTTCTCCCCCAAGGACCACGCCGAGATCGCCCAGGCCGCCCCGCCCGAGGTACCGGCGTCCGTCCGCCGGGGGGTGGCCCGGGCCATGCGCCGGATGTACCCAGAGTTTGATTTCACGGAACTCGACCGGGTGCTGGGGCTCCTGTGGCTCAACAACGAGCACTACATGCGCATCTCTCCGCCCGAGCGGGTGGCCCGGATCCTGTGGCTGTACCAGACGGCCCGGCGCCACGACGGCCTGTACCTGGACGTGGAGAACACCGAAGACGTGGTCCACCACCGGGAGTCCCGGGTGCTGTTCGCGGTGGGCAACCCCCCCCGGCCCGGGTTCCTGGCCCAGACCATGGAGGTGTTCAACCGCCTCGACCTGGGGGTGCGCCGTGCCTACTGCCTGACCATCAGCACCGGCGTCCACCCTTACTTCCTGGGCACCTTCTACGTGACCACCCGGAGCGGGGAGCTGTTGCAGAAGGACTCGCCCCTGTTCCGGACCCTCCAGAGCGAGCTGTACAACACCCAGATCCTGTCGCCGGGGGGCCCCCTGTACACCGAGTACGTGGCCCAGGGCACCATGACCGGCGAGGACGCCACCCTCACCAACGCGTTCATCGCGTTCTGCCACACCAACCTGGCCCACAACCAGCCCGACCGGTTCGACCTGGGCGAGGTGAAGCGGGCGTTCTACGCGAACCCGAACGTGGCCCTGGCCCTGATTCGGCTGTTCCGGGCCCGGTTCGACCCGGACCGAACCGACCGGGAACAGGCCTACGCGGCCGCGAGGGAGGAGGTGGAGACCCTGGTGGCCAACTACAACACCGGCCACCGGCATCTGGACGAGGTACGCCGCACGATCTTCCGCACCGCGCTGCTGATGATCGAGCACACCCTGAAGACCAACTTCTTCGTGCCCGAGAAACACGCCCTGGCGTTCCGGCTCGACCCGGCCTACCTGAGGCAGATGGGTGAGGAGTTCACCTCCGACCTGCCGAAGGGCGAGCCGTTCCGGATCACGTTCTTCTTCGGCCGCCACGGTGCGGGGTACCACGTGGGGTTCTCCGACATCGCCCGGGGCGGGTGGCGCACCATCATCTGCCGTAGCGCCGACGACTTCGTCACCAACGCCAACACCCTGCTGCGCGAGGTGTACGTGCTGGCCCACACCCAGCACCTCAAGAACAAGGACATCTACGAGGGCGGGTCGAAGATGACCGTGGTGATGGACGCCTCGGACCTGGCCGACCCGGCCCTGGTGACCCAGCGGCTCTACAAGCTCCAGTACGGGTTCCTCAACGCGTTCCTCGACCTGTTCGTGACCCGGGACGGCCGGGCCGCCCACCCCCGGGTGGTGGACTACTACGGTGAGGACGAGCCGATTGAGCTGGGGCCCGACGAGAACATGCACGACGGCATGATCGAGCTAATCGCCCGCCAGGCCGTGAAGCGCGGCTACGTGCTGGGCAAGGGGATCATCTCGTCCAAACGGGTGGGCATCAACCACAAGGAGTACGGGGTGACCTCCCTGGGCGTGATCCGGTTCGCCGAGATCACCATGGAGGAGCTCGGGATCGACATGGCCCGGGACCCCTTCACCGTGAAGATCACGGGCGGGACCAACGGCGACGTGGCCGGCAACGCCATGCGGCTGCTGCTGGAACGGTGCCCCAACGTGGCGATCCGGCTGATCGTGGCCGGCTCCGGGGTGCTGTACGACCCCGAGGGCATCGACCGGGAGGAGCTGGGCCGGTTGATCCTGAAGGACAACATCGATGCGTTCCGGCCCGAGCGGCTCCACCCCGGGGGGTACCTGCTGCTGCGGCGTCAGCGCAAACGCGAGGGTCTCCGGGAGCTGTACCGCAAGTGGGTGCGGACGGCCAACGGCGTGGAGGAGCAGTGGGTGACCACCGACGAGTTCCACCGGGAGTTCGACGGCGCCATCTTCCACGTGCCCGCCGACCTGTTCATCCCCGCCGGCGGACGCCCCGAGACGATCGACGACCAGAACTGGGAGAACCTGCTGGGGGCGGACGGCACCCCCACCTGCCGGGCCATCGTGGAGGGCGCCAACTCCTACCTCACCCCCCGGGCGAGGGAAGAGCTTCAGCGCCGCGGGGTGGTGGTGATCCGGGACGCCTCGGCGAACAAGTGCGGCGTGATCAGCTCGTCGTACGAGATCCTGGCGAACCTCCTCATGAACGACGAGGAATTCCTGGCCCTCAAGGCCTCCTACGTGGGGCAGGTGTTGGAGATCTTGGAGCGCCGAGCCGAGGACGAGGCTCGCCTTCTCCTGCGGCGGTGGAAGGAGGCCGGGCGGGCCCGGCTGTTCACCGAGATCTCGGCGGAGGTCAGCCGGGAGATCAACGCCCGGTACGCGGAGCTGTTCGACCTGTTCCGCAGGCGTCCGGAGCTGTTGGCCCAGCCGGTGTACCGGCGGGTGGTGCTGGCCCACCTGCCCCCGCTGGTGGGTGGGACCCCCAAGTTCCGGCGGAGGGTCGGCAGGCTCCCGGCCAAGATCCTCGCGGCCATCACGGCGGTGGAGATCGCCACCCGCACGGTGTACCATCGGGACTGGCAGGAGGATCTGGAGGACACGGTCCGGCGGTACGTGAAGCGGGAGTTCGGGGCGTAGTCCGGCGATGTTCCGGGGCGGGCGAAGAACCCGCCCCGGAGCCGTTCCGTGGACAAAAAAATCCCCGACCCCAGGAGGAAAGGGCCGGGGCAAACGGGGGAACGTTCCAAGTCAAATTTAGAACCTTTCCATGACCGTGTCAATCCCCTTTTCGGGAAAAGCGCGAAACATCCACACTTTCCTGCAGAGTCAGTGATACCTTTTGCGGCTCCGGCAGACGGGCTCGGACCGGGCTCCCGCCGGCCGGCCCCGGGCCTTCCGGAGGTTCGATGGACGCATCCGCCGACATTTCGCGCCCCCTGGGAGAATCGGTACGGGAAGGGCTGGCGAAAAGCCTGGTCTCGCTGGGCATCCTGGCCCGCGTGCTGGTCCCCTCGTACCTGGTCGTCGACCTGCTGCGCCAGACGCCGGTGATCCCCTGGATCGCCGACGCCCTGGCACCCGCCATGGGCCTGCTCGGGCTGCCTGGGGAGGCCGCAGTGCCGCTGGTGGCCGGGTTCACGGTGAACCTGTACGCCGCCCTGGGGGCGATGGCGCCCCTGGGGCTCGCGCCCCGGCAGGTCACGATCCTGGGGCTGGTCCTGGGCATCGCCCACGCCCTTTTGGTGGAGACCGCGGTCATCCGGCAGGTCTGCCGTCACTGGCTCGCCCTGGCCGCGGCTCGGCTCGTCCTGGGGCTCTCGGCCGGGGCCCTCCTCCACCTGGTGCTGCCGTGAACCTCATCGATTCCCTGGGACGCGCCCTGATCACCCTGGGCCAGGTGGCCGCGGTCATCGTGCCCCTAACCGTGGGGTTCCAGGTCCTGAGGGACCGGCCCTGGGTCCGGAGAAAGCTCGGTCCGTACGCCGGCTCCCTGCGGCGGCTCGGACTCGGCGAAGGGGCCGGGGTGGGTCTCGCCGCCGGCGTGGTCCTGGGCATCGTCTACGGCGCGGGCATCCTGATCCAGGAGAGCCGCTCCGGCCGGATGACCGAGCGGGAGACGTTCCTGCTGGCCCTGTTCCTGTGCACCTGCCACGCCGTGGTGGAGGACACCCTCCTGTTCGTGGTGGTGGGTGGCCACGGCGGCTGGATCCTGGGCACACGGGTCCTGCTGGCCCTGCTGGGCACGGCCGTGCTGGCCCGGGTCCTCCCCACTGCCACGCATTGATCGCGCCCCGTTTCGTTTTCTCGAACCCTTTCCCGGGACCGCATCCAATCCATGGTCCCGCTTTTGGGCCCGGTTCGCCTGGAATTTCGAACCCGAACCGTGATAGGGTTTCGCCGCCTTTCGCCAGACCCCTCAGAATTTACCCAGATCAAACATCGTCCACCAGGATCGGAAAGGAGGTCCGATGGGTCCGCTGGACAGCCTCGCCCGGGGAATCGACCGACTGAACGACGGGGTGGGGAGGGCGGTCTCGTGGCTCACCACGGGGATGGTGCTGCTCACGACTTACGACACCATCATGCGCTACGGGTTCCAGCACGGGAACATCGCACTGCAGGAACTGGAGTGGCACCTGTTCGGCGTGGTGTTCCTGATCGGGGCCGCCTACACGCTCAAGGAGGACGCCCACGTCCGGGTAGACATCATCTACGCGCGCTTGGACGAACGGAAACGGGCCTGGATCAACCTGATCGGCTCGCTGATCGCCCTGATCCCGTTTACGATTCTGGTGATCTGGTGCACGAAGATGTTCGTCATGAACTCTTGGGCGGTGCGGGAGACCTCGCCCGATCCCGGCGGCCTTCCGGCCCGGTACGCACTGAAGGCCATGATCCCCCTGGGGTTCGTGCTCCTGCTGCTGCAGGGGGTGTCCGAAGCGGCCAAGAGCTACCGGTACCTCCGGGAGCACCCGGCCCCCGACAAGGCCGCGGGCCGCAAGTGGGTGTGGCTCTGGATCGCGGCCGCGGTGGCCTTCCTGCTGTTCGGAGCGGTCATCAAGGTGAGCCTGGAGGGGTGGGTGCCCCTTCCCGAGAGCATGGAGACCTGGCTCGAGCCGATCCACGAGATCCTGCCGGCCATCATGTTCGGCGTGTTGTTCGCCGTGCTCCTGTTCGGGTTCCCGGTGGCGTTCACCCTGGGCGGCACCGCGCTCGTGTTCGGGTACATGGCCTTCGGGTTCGACTTCTTCAATCTTTTGCCCCTCCGGATCTGGGGCATCGTCACCAACTTCACCCTCCTGGCCGTGCCCCTGTTCGTGTACATGGGGGTGATGCTGGAGCGCTCGGGCCTGGCCGAGGAGCTGCTGGAGACCATGGCCCTGCTGTTTGGCCGGATGCGGGGCGGGCTGGCCATCTCGGTCGTGGTGGTGGGCGCGCTCCTGGCGGCCTCCACCGGGATCGTGGGCGCCACCGTGGTGACCATGGGGCTCCTGTCGCTTCCCACCATGCTCCGCCGGGGGTACCAGAAGGAGCTGGCCACCGGCGTGATCGCGGCATCCGGAACCCTGGGTCAGATCATCCCCCCATCGATCGTGCTCGTGCTCCTGGGCGACATCATGAACGTGCCGATCGGCGACCTGTTCATCGGGTCGGTGATCCCCGGGTTCATCCTGGTCGGCCTGTACATCATCTGGATCCTCATCGTGGGGTGGCTGCGGCCCGAGTGGGCGCCCCCCATCCCGGCCGAGGAGCGGGCCCAGACCCAGGGATGGGACCTGGTGCGTCGGGTGGTCGTGGCCCTGATTCCGCCGGCGTTCCTGATGCTGGCCGTTCTGGGCTCGATCTTCGCAGGCATCGCCTCCCCCACCGAGGCGGCCGCCCTCGGCGCGGTGGGCGCTTCGATTCTGACGGCGGCCAAGGGCCGGCTGAACCTTCAGATCGTCCGGGACGTGATGCAGGCCACCACCAAGCTCACCTGCATGGTGTTCATCATCCTGGTGGGGGCCGGCTCCTTCGGGCTGGTGTTCCGGGGGATGGGCGGCGACGACGTGGTGCGGGCGTTCATCGAGTGGCTGCCGTTCGGCAAGTGGGGCATCCTGGTCGTGACCATGTCGATCATCTTCGTCGCCGGGTTCTTCCTGGACTTCATCGAGATCACCTTCATCCACGTGCCCGTGCTCGCCCCGATCATGATCAGCATGGGCGTGGACCCCCTGTGGCTGGCCGTGCTGATCGCGGTGAACCTCCAGACCTCGTTCCTCACCCCCCCGTTCGGGTTCGCGCTGTTCTACCTGAAAGGGGTGGCGCCCAAGGAGGTCACCACGGGGCACATCTACAAGGGCATCATCCCGTTCGTGGTGATCCAGGTGATCGGCCTGATCGTCGTGGCGTTCTGGCCCGAGGCCGTGACCTGGCTGCCCTCGCTGATGCTCAAGCAGTAGGAGCGCACGGGCCCCCTGCGGATGATCCGCAGGGGGCCCGTGCGCGCTGGAAGGCTGGAAGGCTGAAAGGCGGCGGAGCCCCTCACCCCGCGGGGTGGGCGTCTTTCACCGTGAGGCGGACGGTCGTGCGGCCGTTCCAGGTATGGAGCCCCGCGGTGGCCACCAGGTCCACCCGGGTCCCCGGCCGCAAAAAACCCCAAGATTCCGGCACGCGCCACACGACCGCCTCCCGGCGCGCCCCCCCTTGGGCAACGACCAGGGCCCTGTGGTCTCCCGAGGCTCCGAGGGGCCGCTCCGAGACCACCTCCACTCCCCGCAGGACAAACACGGGGCGGGGGTTCCCCACGCCGAAGGGCTCGAGGCACCCGAGCTCCGCCACGGTCTGGTCGTTCAGCTCCGAGAGGGCCACCTCGGCGTCCGCCTCGAGCACCGGCACCAGATCCTCCTCGCCGACCCGGCTCCGCACGACCTCCTCAAACCGCGCCCGAAACGCCCCCAGCGCGCCGGGCTCCAGCTCCAGCCCGGCCGCGGCCGCGTGCCCCCCGTAACGCACGAGCAGGTCTCGGCAGTCTTCCAGAGCCTCCACCAGGTGGAGCCCGGGGATCGACCGGGCCGAACCCTTCAGGGTCGCCCCCTGGGGCACCAGGACCACCGTGGGCCGATGGAACGCCTCCACCAGCCGGGAGGCCACCAGCCCCACCACCCCGGGGTGCCAGTCGTCCCCCTCGAGCACGAAACCGTAGCGCCCGGGCCACCAGCCCTCTTTCTCCACCCGCTGCCGCGCCGCGGCCACGGCCGAGCGCTCCTCGGCCTGGCGTTGGCGGTTGAGGCCGTCGAGGACCCGGGCGTGCTCCACGGCCTCCGCCGAGGATGCCGCGCGCAGAAGGTCCAGGGCTGCCCGGGGCCCCTCCATGCGGCCGGCCGCGTTGAGGCGCGGCCCGATGTGAAACCCCAGATTTCCGGCCGTGAGAGGGGGGCGAAGCCCGGCCACCGAGGCCATGGCCCGGAGTCCGGGCCGACGCGGCGGGTTGCACAACCCGAGCCCCGCCGCCACGAACACCCGATTCACCCCGCGCAGTGGCACCATGTCGGCCACGGTCCCCACCGCCACCAGGTCCAGCCACACCCGGAGATCCGGCTCGGGCCGTGAGGCGAAGTGGCCGTGCGCCCGGAGCACCGAGCGCACGGCCGCGGCCAGGTTCCAGGCCACCCCGACCCCGGCCGGAGCCGGCTCCGGGTACTCTCCCCCGGTGAGCCGGGGATTCACCAGGGCCGTGGCCGGCGGCAGCTCCGGCCCGGGGGTGTGGTGGTCGGTGATCACCAGGTCCACCCCCAGCTCCCGGGCACGCCGGGCCGCATCCACCGCCCGGATGCCGCAGTCCGCCGTCACCACCACCCGGGCGCCGGCGGCCGCCATCTCCTCCAGGGGCTCCACCTTGAGCCCGTAGCCCTCCCGGTCCCTGCGGGGCAGGCGGCAGTGCACCTCGGCGCCACACGCCTCCAGGAACTCCGCCAGGAGCGCGGCTGAGGTGACCCCGTCCACGTCGTAGTCGGTGTAGACCCACAGGGGTTCCCGGGTCTCAACGGCCCGCGCCACCCGCTCCGCTGCCGCACCCATGCCCGGGATCCCGAAGGGGTCCGGGAGGGAGGCGAGTCGCGGCCTCAGAAACGCCTCGGCCTCGGGGCCCGGCCTGAACCCCCGGGCCGCCAGCACCCGGGCCACCAGCGCAGAAACACCAAGGGCCCGGGAGAGGTTCTCCCAGGCCCCGGGTTCGGACGCGCGGATCCGCCAGCGACGGGCCAGCATCAGGCCCGCGACTCCACCGCCCGGGCCCCGCCGACCCGCTTCTCCAGGGCCAGCACCACCGGGCTCGCAATGTAAATCGAGGAATAGGTACCCACGATGATGCCGACCAACAGGGCGAACGCGAAGTCGTGGATCACGCCGCCACCGAACAGAAACAGGGCCGCCACCACCAGCAGGGTGGTCAGCGAGGTCAGGATCGTGCGGCTGAGGGTCTCGTTGACGCTCCGGTTCATGATGGCTTCCAGGTCGCCCTTCCCGCCGGCGCGCTTCACGTTCTCCCGGATCCGGTCGAACACCACGATCGTGTCGTTCAGCGAGTACCCCACGATGGTCAGAAGCGCCGCCACCGTGGTGAGATCGAACTGTTTGTTGAACACGGAAAACGCGCCGATCGTGATCAGCACGTCGTGGAACAGGGCGGCCACCGCGCCGAGCCCGAACCGCAGCTCGAACCGCCACCAGATGTACAGCAGGATCGCGCCCAGGGAGAACAGCACCGCCAGGAGCCCCTTCTCCCTCAGATCCCGGCCCACCTTGGGCCCCACCATCTCGACCCGCCGGATCTCCACGGCGTCGTCCCCCAGCTTCTGGGCCAGGGTGTCGTGGATCCGTTTGGCCAACCCCTCCAGCTCTCCAGAGCTCTTCTCGGTCTGGATGATGTACTCGTCCGCCTCGCCGAACGATTGGACCACGACCTGGCCCTGGATCACGCCCTTCAGGGCCGAGCGGATCTCGCCGACCTCGACCGGCTTGTGGAACTTCACTTGGATCAGGGTGCCGCCGGCGAAGTCGATGCCGTACCGGGGCCCACCCCGCACCACCAGGCTCGCCAGCCCGATCAGGATCAGGGCCGCGCTCACCGCGAAGAAGACCTTGCGCTTCCCCAGAAAGTCGAAGTTCGTTCCCGAACGAATGATTTCCATGGCTGACCTCTTCCCAGTAACTTCGGTCTACGGTCGTCGGTCGTTGGTCGCCGGTCGGGGCCCTTCGGCCCGCTAGGCGGCTAGGCAGCCAGGCGGCCGGGCGGCTCTCGAATCGCGCCAAAGCTCGGGGGCATGGGGCCTGGTGGAGCGCCGGGCGCGGCTCCTTGGCTCGCCGCGCCCCCCGAACATCTGTAGCTTCATCGAATTCCAGGCCCCTCCGCTGTCGCCGCCCGAACAAGCTGCTCCGGCAACGGCATGCGAAGGCGCGGCGATCGGATGCTGCACTCGCGCACGGCCGGAAACAGGCCCCATGCCCCGCCGCCGGCAATGTGCCCGCACCACCGAACGTTACCTTCCCCGGTGTAGGGTCCCGCAGGGGCCTGGTGAAGCCCCCACCAAAGTTCTACCCCCCGGTTTGTTCTAGTTTCTAGTCTCTAGTTTCCAGTCTCTGGACGGCCCCCCAGGGGCCTGAGGGGGCTTCCCAGTAACTTCGGTGGTCGTCAGTCGTTGGTCGTCGGTCGGAGAGCCTTCGGCCCGCTGGGCGGCTGGGCTGCTAGGCGGCTAGGCAGCTGGGCGGCTCTCGAACCGCGCCGAAGCCCGGCGGCATGGGGCCTGGTGGAGCGCCCGCCCAACGGGCCTAGCTACCCGGAATCCATCTAGATGCTCAGCCGGCGGATCGTGCGCCGCCGGAGGAACGCGTCGAAGATGACCCGGGTTCCCACGATGGCCGTGAACATGCTGGCCACGATGCCGATGGCCAGGGTCACCGCGAACCCCTTGATCGGCCCCGTGCCGTACTGCCACAGCACGGCCGCCGCGATGAACGTGGTCACGTTGGCGTCGAGGATGGTGACGAACGCCTTGGCGTAGCCGCTGTCCAGCGCGTTCACGGGCGACTTTCCGAGCCTCAGCTCCTCGCGCACCCGCTCGAAGATGAGCACGTTGGCGTCCACCGCCATGCCGATGGTCAGAACGATGCCCGCGATGCCCGGCAGGGTCAGGGTGGCCTCGAACAGGGCCAGAGCCCCCAGGATCAGCACCACGTTCATGACGAGCGCGAGATCCGCCACCACCCCGGCCCATTTGTAGTAGAACCCCATGAACA
The DNA here is from genome assembly GCF_000526155.1 of Deferrisoma camini S3R1. Lineage (NCBI taxonomy): Bacteria > Pseudomonadati > Thermodesulfobacteriota > Deferrisomatia > Deferrisomatales > Deferrisomataceae > Deferrisoma > Deferrisoma camini. The sequence goes on from NZ_JAFN01000001.1 coordinate 1,604,191, forward strand.
GCACCACCAGGGCACCGCCGATCACGAGGGACATCAGGCCCGCCCGGATCGAGTCGTGCCCCAGGGACGGTCCCACCGTGCGGCGCTCCAGGATCTTGACCGGTGCGGGCAGGCTCCCCGAGCGAAGGGCGATCGCCAGGTCCCGGGCCTCCTCCAGGCTGAACCGACCCGTGATCTGGGCCCGCCCACCGCCGATCCGCTCCCGGATCACCGGGGCCGACTGCACCACCCCGTCCAGCACGATGGCCAGCCGCTTGCCCACGTTCTCGGCCGTGATGCGCTCGAACATGCGGGCGCCGCGCTTGTCGAAATTGAGCGTGACGTAAGGCTCGTTGTAGCGCTGGTCGATCTGGACCCGGGCGTCGGTGATCACGTCCCCACCCATGAGCACCCGCTTCTGGACCACCAGGGGCCGGCGGCCCACCACCTGCCGGGTGACCGGGTCGACCTCGTGCTCATAGAGGATCTCGGTCCCCGGGGGCGGACCGTTCTTGAGCGCCTCGTCCACGCTCACGTCCTCGGCCAGCAGGCGGAACTCCAGCTGGGCTGTCTTGCCGATCAGCCGGATCGCCCGCTCCGGGTCCTTGATGCCCGGAAGCTGGATCAGGATCCGGCGCTCTCCCTGGGGCACGATCGTGGGCTCGGTCACGCCGAACTGGTCCACCCGGTTGCGGATGGTCTCGATGGCCTGGTCCACCGCGTACTTCTCGAGCCGCTTGGCCTCGGCCGGATCCAAACCCAGCTTGACCACGACCCGACCTCCCTCCTCGGCGCGGGCGACGGGTCGCAGCATGGGGTAGTCGTCGTCCAGCAGCGCCTGGAGCCGGTCCGCCGCTTCCGCGTCCCGGAGCACCAGCCGGATCGTCTTGCCCTGGGCCTCCACGGCCCGGGCCCGGATCCGGGCCTCCCGCAACGCGGCCTTCAGCTCGGCCGCCATGCGTTCCACGGCCTGCTCCACCGCCTTCTCGGCCTGGACCTCCAGCACCAGGTGCATCCCGCCCTGGAGATCGAGCCCCAGGTGCAGCTTCCGCTCCGCCAGGAACCCGGGCAGATTGGCGTCCGACCCCATCAGACTCGGCAACAGGAACACGATCCCCAAAACGGTCACGGCCGCCACGATGGCGGCCCTCCACTTGAGGCTCATGGACATCGACCTCTCCCTCCTGGCGGTGGGCGGATCCTCGGTACCACGGAACGCCAAGGCCCGCCGACGGATGCCGCGGGCCTTGGGAGCTCCGGCCTAACCGCCCCGCTTCTTCACGGTGGCGATCGCCGGCTTGGACACCTTGATCTTGACGTTTGGAGCGATCTCCAGGGTGACGGTCTCGTCGGTGACCCCGGTGACCCTAGCGTGGATCCCGCCCGAGGTGACCACCTCGTCCCCGCGCTGGAGCGCCTCGAGCATGGCCTTGTGCTCCTTCTGGCGCTTCTGCTGGGGCCGGATCAGGAGCACGTAGAAGATCACGAACATCAGGATCAGCGGAAGCAGGCTGACGATGGGGTTGCCCTGCGCGCCGGATCCGGCGCCGCCCTGGGCGCCCATAGCGAACGCGGTGGCGGGGAACAGAAAGTCCATGACTTGGTTTCTCCTTATAGCTTCGGTCGTTGGTCGTCGATCTGGGGCCTTCGGCCGTATCAGGGGCCAGAATTCAGAAGTCAGTGGAAAGGGAGAAGGCTCTTCGGTGCGTCGAGATGATCCCCCCGGGAAACCGAACTGCTTTTCGGGATTTCCTGTCTTCTGTCCGCTGAAATCTGTCTCCTGACCCGCCGGCCCTGTTGCCCGGCCCAGCAGGGGCCCGAGGCGAGGCCTCATACCAAGTCGCGTTCAAAGCTATTGCCCCCCTGCCCAGAGGGGCAAGGGTCCTGTCGGAGAGCCGGGCGCGGCCCCTTCGCTCGCCGCGCAGTGCCTCCGGCGTCTGGACTGCGAAAGGGTGCGGATTCCAACGGGTTGTCATGAAGCCAGCCCCCCGCCCCGTGCCTGCGCGGCGAATCTCAATGCCTGGCTTCGCGCCCGGCCGGAGGCAGGTCCCTTGCCCCGCCCCCGGCTGGGTATCCTACTGGATGGCAACTTGGTATCAATCCTTCAACTCCCCGGCCGAGGCATGTCGGAACTCGGTGACGAACCGTGCGTAGGTCCCCGCCTCGATGGCCGCCCGGATCCGGCGCATCAGCTCCAGGTAGTAGTGCAGGTTGTGCAGGGTGTTGAGCCGCGAGGCCAAAATCTCGCGCGATTTATACAGATGCCTCAGGTAGGCCCGGGAATAGTTTCGGCAGGTATAGCACTCACACGCCTCGTCGGGCGGACGCGGATCCCGCTCGAATCGAGCGTGCTTTATAGCAAGCCGCCCTCGTGAAGTAAAGAGCAAACCGTTTCGGGCGGTTCGGGTGGGAAGCACGCAGTCGAACAGGTCCACGCCCCGGGCCACGGCCTCCACGATGTCCTCGGGCGTGCCCACCCCCATCAGGTACCGGGGCTTGTCCGCGGACAGGTGGGGCGTGGTGGCCTCGACCGTGGCCAGCATGAGCTCCTGCCCCTCCCCCACCGACAAGCCGCCCAGGGCGTACCCGTCGAAGGGGTGGTCCCGCAGAAACTCGGCCGAGCGCTTCCGCAACGTCGGGTTCACCCCCCCCTGGAGGATGGCGAACAGGGCCAACTCCGGTCGGGTTCGGGCCGCGAGGGACCGCACGGCCCACCGGTGGGTGCGTTCGAGGCTCTGCTCCAGGTACTTCGGCTCGGCCGTATGGGGAGGGCACTCGTCCAGCACCATCATCACGTCCGAGCCCAGCACCTCCTGGATCTCCACCACCCGCTCCGGGGTCAGCAGATGCCGGCTACCGTCCAGGTGGCTCCGGAACTCCACGCCCTCCTCGCGGATGCGGCGCAGGGGCCCCAGGCTGAACACCTGGAACCCCCCCGAGTCCGTGAGGATCGGCCGGTCCCAGTGCATGAACCGGTGGAGCCCCCCGAACACCCGGATCACGTCGCACCCGGGCCGCAGGTACAGGTGGTACGTGTTGCCCAGGACGATCTCGGCGCCGAGCCCCTCGAGCTCCTCGGGGGTCATCGCCTTCACCGTCCCCTGGGTTCCCACCGGCATGAAGGCCGGGGTCTCCACCGTGCCGTGGGCCAGATGCAGCCGTCCCCGCCGGGCGCCGGTGGGATCGACCGCGAGCAGGGAAAAACCTGGGGGCTGTGTGTCCATGTGTTTCGGCTGAAAAGCTAGAAGGCTGGAAAGCTAGAAAGCTGTTGGGAAGCTCTTCGTAACTTCGGTCTACGGTCGTCAGTCTACGGTCGTCGGTCTACGGTCGTCGGTCTGGGGCCTTCGGCCCGCTAGCCGCCCAGCGGACCGAAGGCCCTAGCCCCGTTCGCGCCCAATCGATCGGTCGGCGGAGCATACCAGGAACCGCGCCAGAGCTAGGGGGCATGGGGGCTGCTGGAGAGCCGCGTGCGGCTCCTTCGCTCGCCGCGCAGCGCCTCCAACGTTCGCACCGTGAGTTCGTTCGGGCCCCGCCGAACGGTCATGAAGCCACCGCTGATGCCCCTGTGCCTGCGCGGCGAATCTCGATGCCCGGCTTCGCGCGCGGCCGGAAGCAGACCCCATGCCCCGCACGCAGCGCAGGGTTTGGCAACAACCCGAGAGCCGCCTGGCCGCCTAGCAGCCCAGCCGCCCGGCGGGCCGAAGGCCCTAGCCCCCTTCGCGCCCAAGCGATCGGCTGGCGGAGCATACCAGGAACCGGGCCGCCGTGCACGGCATCGATGCGTCACCAGAGCCGCACGATAAAACCCTGTCTCTCGACGCAGCGCCCTCCCCACCCGCCCCAGCGTCACTACTGACGTATTTTGTGTGCTTCCGTCCTCCGTTTCGCCCTCTTCCATCCCTTTCGCCCCTTGAAACAGGTTTTGGCACGACCCCTGCATCCCTTCGCTCCCACCGGTTTTCTGTGTTTCGGTCCCCCTGGAAAAAAGGAGGCACACCATGGCGAACGGCGGCGGCTTTCCCAGTCCCCACGACGTCTTCACGATCCCCGGAACCGAGGGGTGGGAGCGGATGTACCCCTACCATTACCGGTTCGGGGCCGACGATCCCGAGCGCAAGGAGTACGAGGCGTCGATGTTCTGGTTCTACGACGGCCTCCACTACCCGGAACCGATCTACCCCTTCGACATGATCTGGGACGAGGCGTGGTTCCTGGCCCTGTCCCAGTACAACACCCGGATCTTCATCGTGCCCCCCGCCCTGGGTGTGGACCACCGCATCATCAACGGCCGCATCTACATCACCCCGGTGCCGGTGAAGGACCCGTCCGAGATCCCCGCCCGGGTCGAGCATTTCATGAAGCGGGCCGGGTACTACTACGAGAACTGGGACGAGCTCTACGCCAAGTGGGAAACCAAGATGAAGGGTGTGATCGAGGAGCTGGACAAGCTCACGATCCCCGAGCTGCCCGACATGGAGGAGGACTCGGTCGTGTTCGACGCCGTGGGCCGGAGCAGCGGCTACGAGCTGCTCACCGCCTACGACCGGCTCATCCAGCTCGGCATCCTGGCCTGGCAGTACCACTTCGAGTTCCTGAACCTGGGGTATGCGGCGTACGTGACGCTCCTGGACTTCTGCCAAAAGGCCTTCCCCGGGATCCCCCTGCAGCGGGTCACCCAGATGGTCAGCGGCATCGACGTGATCCTGTACCAGCCCGACGAGGAGCTCAAGGGCCTGGCCCGCCTGGCCTGCGAGCTGGGCATCGAGGACGAGATCCTCGTGGAGCGCTCGGTGGAGGAGCTGTTCGAGGAGCTCAAGAAGACGAACGACGGCCGCCTGTGGGAGCAGCGGTTCGAGAAGGCCAAGTACCCCTGGTTCTACATCTCCACCGGCACGGGCTGGTTCCACCACGACCCGGCCTGGATCGACGAACTGGAGATCCCCCTGAGCTCCATCCGCATGTACATCCAGAAGCTCAAGAAGGGCGAGTCCCTGGAGCGGCCCCTGGGTGAGCTCAAGCGGGAGCGGGACCGGATCATCTCGGAGTACCGGGAGCTGCTGGGCTCGGACGACGACCGGGAGATGTTCGACAACTTGGTGGGCACGGCCCAGAGGGTGTTCCCGTACGTGGAGAGCCACCTGTTCTACGTGGAGCACTGGTTCCACTCGATCTTCTGGAACAAGATGCGCGAGGTGTCGCGCCGCTTCGTGACGGCCGGGTTCTGGGACGACGTGGAGGACATCTGGCTCCTGAACCGCCACGAGATCAAGCAGGCCATGTGGGACATGGTCACCGCGTGGGCCACCGGCACCCAGCCCATGGGCAGGCTCCACTGGGGACCGGAGATCGCCTGGCGCAAGCAGGTGATGGAGAAGTTCAAGGAGTGGACGCCCCCTCCGGCCGTGGGCACCCCCCCCGAGACGATCACCGAGCCGTTCACCATCGTGCTGTGGGGCATCACGAGCGAGACCATGGCCGCCTGGTCCAAGGGCAAGGAGGCCGGCGAGGGCCCGGTGCGGGAGCTCACCGGGTTCGCGGGAAGCCCCGGCGTGGTGGAGGGCCCGGCCCGGGTCTGCCGCACCGTGTCCGAGATCTCCACGCTGCAGGACGGCGAGATCCTGGTGTGCCCCACCACGAGCCCCAGCTGGGCGCCGGCGTTCACCAAGATCAAGGCCGCGGTCACCGACGTGGGCGGCATCATGTGCCACGCCGCCATCGTGTGCCGGGAGTACGGGCTGCCCGCCGTGGTGGGCACGGGCAACGCCACCCAGGCGTTCAAGACCGGTCAGAAGATCCGTGTGGACGGCAACACCGGCGTCGTCTCGATCGTCGAGGAGTAGGGAATGAGCCGAAAAGACATCGCGTGGTTCGAGGAGTGTCGCAAGGACGACACCCCGCTGGTGGGGGGCAAGTGCGCCAGCCTCGGGGAGCTGCTCGCGGCCGAGATCCGGGTGCCGCCCGGGTTCGCCGTGACCACCGAGGCCTACTACCACTTCCTCACCCGGGCCGGCATCAAGGAGCCCATCTGCAAGGTGCTGCGCCGCATCCGCGACGGGGTGCCGGTGCACGAGGTCGGTGAGGAGACCCGCCGCATGGTGCTGGAGGCCCCGATCCCCGCGGAGGTGGAGGCAGGCATCCGGGCCTCCTACCGGGCCCTGTGCGACCGGTGCGGGGTGGAGGACCTGCCGGTGGCCGTTCGCTCCAGCGCCACCCTCGAGGACATGGCGGACGCCTCCTTTGCCGGTCAGCAGGACACCTACCTCTGGGTCCGAGGGGAGGACGAGGTGGTGGACAAGGTCAAGCGCTGCTGGGCCAGCCTGTTCAGCGACCGGGTCATCGCCTACCGGGAGGAGAAGGGGTTCACCCACGAGAACGTGCGGATCTCGGTGGGCGTCCAGAAGATGGTCCGGGCCCGGACCTCGGGGGTCCTGTTCACCCTGAACCCGGTGAACGGCGACCGCTCCAAGGTGGCCATCAACGCCGCCTGGGGCTTTGGCGAAGGGGTGGTCTCGGGCGACATCACCCCCGACGACTTCCTGGTGGACAAGGTCACCTTCGACATCTTGCGGCGCACCGTGGTGCCCAAGCCCGAGGCCTACCTGCTGGACCCAGCGGCAGGACGGGTGTGCCGGATGGGGGTGCCCGAGGCCGACCGGGCCAAGCCTTCCCTGTCGGACGACGAGATCCAGGAGCTCACCCGGCTCGCCCGCCGGATCGAGAAGCACTACGGCCGGCCCATGGACGTGGAGTGGGCCGTGGACGCCGACCTCCCCTTCCCGGAGAGCATCGTGACCCTCCAGGCCCGGCCGGAGACGGTGTGGTCCCAGAAACCGGCCCGAACCGTGGCGAAGGAGAAGCCCAAGTCGGCCCTGGACGCCATCGTGGGCAAGCTGCTGGCCGGGGTGCCGGTCCAGAACAAGGCCCAGACCGTGGGGGGCGTGTGAAAACCGATTCCGCCTCGGCCCGCCCCCAGGGGGCACCGGTGCGGATCGAAGGGGTGGTCTCCTCGGGCAGGGGCGAGGCGGCGGGGTTCGTGGACCTCCCCTGGGTGGTCGAACAGGTGCGGGAACGGGCGGGGTTCCGCCCGTTCCCGGGCACCCTGAACATCCTGGTGCGCGATCCCGCTTCCCTGGCGCGGTGGCAACGGGTCCGCCGGGTTCCGGGGTTCCTCCTGGAGCCCGGCGACCCTTCCTTTTGCTCGGCCGCCTGCTACCCGGTGCTCGTGGCCGACCGGGTTCCCGGCGTGATCGTGCGTCCCCACATCCCCTCCTACCCCGAAGGCCTGGTCGAGGTGCTCGCGGCCACGTGCCTCCGACAGGAGCTCGGCCTGCGGGACGGGGACCGGTGCTCCCTGGCCTTATATCAATTTGCGATCAAGATGAGCTCATAGGGGGGCGATTTGGGGACCGTTGGTCCTCCGCCGGAGAAGACGGCCTAGCCGAAGCCGCTACGGCTCGGTCTGCTGCGGCGCGTGAGAGCACGCGCCGCGGGCGCTCCCCTGCGCCGAGCGGCTTGAACGGCTCGGCCGGAGCGCTCCGGGCCAACGGCCCCCAAATCGCTGGCTTCGGATGCGACCTGGCATTACACCCCCGTTGACCCGAGGAGGGGTTCCATGGTCCGGTGCGTGCTGTTCGATCTGGAGGGAACGCTCGTGGACTTCCAGTGGAAGCTGGAAGAGGCCGAGGCCGAGCTGCGCCGGGCCGCAGCCGGGGTTCTGGGATGCGGCCCAGAGCGGTTCGCCGGCTTGAACTACGCGGGCATCTGGGAGGCCGCGATGGAGGCGGGCTCCCCGGCCCTGCGCGCCCGCATGGAGCAAACCCTGGGGCCCATCTACGACCGGTACGACCTGGACGCCGCCACTCGCTGGACCCTGCGGCCGGGCGCCGCCCCGGTGCTCACCCGGCTCCGGGAGCTCGGAGTCCCCACGGCCCTCGTGACCAACGTGGGCCGTAGGGCGGCAACCCACATCCTGAGCCGGCTGGGCATCGATCGGCAGTTCGGGGTGGTGGTGACCCGAAACGACGTGGCTCGGATGAAGCCTGCCCCCGACGGCATCCGTAAGGCTCTCGACGCCCTGGGCACGACCGCGACCGAGGCCCTGATGGTGGGGGACAGCCTCTCCGACATCGGGGCCGCCCGGGCCGCCGGCTGCCGGGTGGCCATCGTGCTGGGGGGCGAGAGCACCGAGGCGGCGATCCGGGCCGCCCGGCCCGACCTGGTGCTGACCGACCTGCGGGAGGTCGTGGGTTCGCTCTGCGAGCCGCTGGAATGCCGGAAAGCCGGAAGGCCAAAAGCCCAAAGCTATTGACCCGGCGCTGTCGCTCCCTGCTCGGAGGGGCAAGGGACCTGTCGGAGAGCCGGGCGCGGCTCTCCCGCAGACCCCAAGCCCCCCTGGGCTTTGGCGCGGTTCGAGAGCCGCCTGGCCGCCTAGCTGCCTAACCGCCCAGCCGCTTGGCCCCCCTAGCTTTCCTCCAGGATCTCCAGGAACGCCTGCGCGGCAGGGGAGAGCACGTCCGGCTCCGGGCACACGATGAACACGTCGAGCCACAGGCGCTCGTCCCGGAGCGGGATCTCCACCACCTTCCCCGCCCTCAGCTCCTCCTCCACGGCGCACCGAACCAGAAACGAGACCCCCTCCCCCCGGGCCACCACGTCCTTGATGAACTCCAAATTGCTGGTTTCCACCAGCACCTTGGGCGACACGCCGTGCCGCCGACAGGCGCCGCGCACCAGGGTGCGGGTGGTCGAGCCCTCCTCCTTGAGGACCATCAGCTCCCCCGCCAGCTCCGAAAACCCCACCTCTCCCCGGCCCGCCAGGGGATGGCCCGGGGCGGCGAACAGCACCACCTCCTCCCTCCGGAACGGAACGCACCGCAGTCCCCGGACCGGTTCGGCCAGACCCACCACGGCCATCTCGCTGCGGCCTTCGACCACCGATCGAACCACCGCCGCGGACGCCCCCTCGTCCAGCACGATCCGGATCCCGGGGTATGCGGCGTGGAACCGGCCCAGGATGTCGGGCATGACGTACCGGGCGTACGTCTTGGTGGTGCCCACCTTGAGCAGCCCCTGCCGCACGGTCCGGAGCTCCTCCACGAGCCCCTCGATCTCCCTCTCCAGAGCGAACACCCGCTCGGCCTGCCGGAACACGAGGGCCCCGGCCTCGGTCAGCACCATGTTCCGACCCCGACGTCGGAACAGGCGAAGCCCCAGGGCCTCTTCCAGGGCCCGGATCTGCCCCGACACGGCCGGCTGGGTGACGCACAGGGCCTCCGCCGCCCGAGTGAAGCTTCCGCTCCGTGCGGCCTCGTAGAACGTTCGTAACTGGTTGAAGTTGAGCATGGCAGTAACGGGTGACGGGTGACGGGTGACGGGTGACGGGTGACGACCTGCGACCTGCGACCTGCGACCTGCGACCTGCGACCTGCGACCTGCGACCTGCGACCAACAGCATAACTCCACCTTATACATCAGCGCAAAACATATGATTGGACCCCGCCTCCACCGGGCGCTAGAGTCGCAACCCATCAAACGATTTTTTGCGAAGGAGGGAGACATGGACCTCAGGGACTTCATCGCCCGCTGCGAGGAAGAGGGGCAGCTCAAGCGGATCGGCGCCGAGGTGGACTGGGACCTGGAGCTCAGCCACGTGGCCAAGCTCGTGGAAGAACAGGAGGGGCCGGCCCTCCTGTTCGAGAACGTCAAGGATTACGACAGCCCCGTGTTCACGGGTGCGTTCGCCACCACCCAGCGGCTGGCCCTGGCCCTGGACAAACCCACCCATCTGAGCCTGTGCGAGCTCACCCGCGAGTGGATGAAGCTCGCGGTGGACAAGATCATCCCGGCCCAGGAGGTGGAGTCGGGACCGGTGTTTGAAAACGAGTACAGCGGCGACGACGTGGACATCTTCCGGTTCCCCTCGCCCCGGTTCTTCGAGAAGGACGGCGGCCGCTACATCGGCACGGCCGTGTTCCTGGTGACCCGCGACCCCGAGACCGGCGGGATCAACCTGGGCACCTACCGCATGCAGGCCCAGGAGAAGAACCGCATCGGGGTCCAGATCCTCAAGGGCAAGCGGGGCGACCGCATCCTGAAGAAGTACAAGAAGGCCGGGCAGAAGATGCCCGCCTGCGTGGTGATCGGGTGCGATCCCCTGCTCATGCTCGCGGGAAGCGCCATGGTGGCCAAGGCCAGCGAGTACGACGTGGTGGGGTCGCTCCGGGGCGAGCCGGTCACGGTCACCCAGGGCAAGGTCACCGGCCTTCCGATCCCGGCCGACGCGGAGATCGTGCTCGAGGGCTGGATCGACCCCGACGATCTGCGGCCCGAGGGGCCCTTCGGCGAGTACACCGGGTACTACACCGACGAGCTGTTCCACCCCATTCCCAAGCCCTCCATGGTGGTCGAACGCGTGTACCACCGGAACAAGCCGATCCTGTGGGCCACGTCGGTGGGCCGCCCGGTCACCGACAACCATTGGATGCTGGCGTTCGTGCGCGGGGCCACCCTGTGGACCGAGCTGGAGAAGATGCGGATCCCCGGGATCGAGTCGGTGTACCTGCCGCCCGAGGCCTGCGGCCGGTTCTGGGCCATCGTGAGCGTGCGCCAGATGTACCCCGGCCACGCCAGCCAGGTGGCGGCCGCGGTGGTGGCCAGCAACACCTGCACCTACGGCACGAAGGGGGTGATCGTGGTGGACCACGACGTGCGCGCCGACGACCTGCCCCGGGTCTGGTGGGCCCTGGCCACCCGTTTCGACCCGGCCCGGGACACCCAGATCATCCAGCGCGGCCGCTCCACGCCCTTGGACCCGGCCCTGGACCCCGACTCCAACAAGCTCATCACCTCCCGCATCCTGCTGGACGCCACCGTTCCGTTCGAGTGGGAGCAGAAGCCGGTGGAGGTGGCCCTGGTGCCCGAGGTGGTGGAGCGGATCAAGAAACGCTGGAAGGAGCTGGGGCTGGACGACTGAGAGAACTTCCTGAGAAGCCCCTCCAGGCCCCCTGCGGGGCCCGGTACGAGGAAAGGTAACGCTTGGTGGTCCTGGGGCCATCGGCGGCGGGGCATGGGTTTCAGGGGACAGGAGCCAGAAGAGGGGCAAAGACACTGGGGCCAAAGCGGCGTCGTGGGACCACGCCCTGCCCACTGACGTCTGTCCTCTGACTCCTGATCCCCATGCCCCCGGACTGTGAGGTGGAGGCGAGGAGGCATGGGGATGCCTAGAAGGCGCGGGAATCCGAGAGGTTTTCAGACCTCCCAACGTCCCAGCCTCCCAGCGTCCTAGCGGAAGTTACATGAAAGGAGGCATTCCATGGCCTACGACATGATGGATGCGATCGAGCGGGCCAAGCGCGTGAAACTGGTGGTCCTGGACGTCCACGGCGTGCTCACGAACGGCATGGTCCTGTTCAACGAGGACGGCGTGAAGTTCCAGGTGTTCCACCACGACGACGGGTTCGGGGCCAACGTGCTGATGATGTCGGGCATCGAGGTGGCGCTGCTCACCCGCAAGTCCAAGATCGTGTTCGCCCGGGCCCAGGAGGTGGGCATCAAGCGGGTGTACGCGGCCAAGGAGAAGTGGGCCAAGATGGAGGAGATCATGGCCGAGATCGGCATCGGCCCCGACGAGGTGTGCTACGTGGGCGACGAGGTCATCGACCTGGGCGCCATGCGCCGGGTGGGATTCGCGGTGTGCCCGGCCAACGGGGTCCCCGAGGTCCGGGACGCGGCCCATCTCATCACCCACAGGGCCGGCGGCGAGGGCATGCTGCGGGAGCTGGCCGAGTTCATCCTCAGGGCCCAGGGCCGATGGGGCGCCCTGGTGGAGAAGATCGCGAACATGGGCTGGGGCTGAGGCCTCAGAGCCCCGGCTCCACGACGAAAGCTCCATCAGGCCCCTGCGGGGCCGTCTAGAGACTAGAAACTAGAAACTAGACCATGCTTTCCGGACCGTGAGGTGGAGACAAGGAGGCGTGATGATTTCTAGAACGCATGGGAATCCGGCAGGATTCCAAGCCTTCTAGCCTCCTGGCATTCCAGCCTTCTAGCGGAAGTTACATGAAAGGGAGATCCCCATGGCGTACCGCTACTACAAGGACAACCGCGAGTTCATCGAGGCCCTGCGGGCCACCGGAGACCTGGTCACGGTGGAGCCCGAGGTGGACTGGGACCTGGAGCTCGGGGCCATCGTCCGGCGGGTGTGCGAGCTCCAAGGCCCGTCGCCCCACTTCAAGAAGATCAAAGACTACCCCGGCTTCGAGGCCCTGGGCGCGCCCTTGGCCACCTACCGGAAGCTGGCGGTGTCCCTGGGGCTTCCGGCCGACACCCCGATCCCGGAGATCGGCAGGGCCTATGTGGAGCGCACCGAGCGGGGCGAGCCCCTCAAGCCCAGGGTGGTGGACCGCAGCCGGGCCCCGTGCAAGCAGAACGTGTGGACGGGCGACGACGCCAACCTGTTCAACCTGCCCGCGCCCATGGTCCACGACGGCGACGGCGGCCGGTACCTGGCCACCTGGCACATGGTGGTGGCCAAGGACCCGGACACCGGCGAGGTGAACTGGGGCATGTACCGCCAGATGGTGTTCGACGAGAAGACCATGGTGGGCCCGGTGCTGCCGTTCTCCGACATGGGCAAGATGTTCTTCAACAAGTACGTGCCCCGAAACCAGCCCATGCCGTTCGCCACGGTGATCGGCATGGACCCGCTATCCGGCGTGGCCGCCTGCGCGCCCTCGCCGATCCCGGAGGACGAGTTCGCGAGCCTCCTCATGGGCGAGGCGGTGGAGGTGGTGAAGTGCGAGACCTCGGACCTGCTGGTGCCGGCCCACGCCGAGATCATCATCGAGGGCGAGGTGCTGCCGGGCGTCTGGCTCGAGGAGGCGCCGTTCGGGGAGTACACCGGCTACCGCACCTCGCCCCGGGAGCGGCGCACCGTGTACCGGATCCGGGCGATCACCTTCCGGGACAACCCGATCCTCACCGTGTCGAACATGGGCGTGCCCACGGACGAGGGCCAGCTCCTACGATCGTTCTCCCTGAGCCTCGAGATGGAGAAGCTCCTGCGTAGCCAGGGCATCCCGATCACCGGCGTGTACATGTGGCCCGAGTCCACCCACCACATGGTGGTGATCGGCACCCGCCACGCCTACACGGGCATCGCCCATCAGATCGCCAACCTGGTGTTCGGCAGCAAGCTGGGCCCCTGGTTCCACATGGTGGTGGTGGTGGACGAGAACACCGACATCTACAACAAGAACCAAGTGATCCACGCCCTGGCCACCCGGTGCCATCCGGTCAACGGCATCCACATCTACGAGAACGACGTGGGAACTCCCTTGAACCCCTACGCCACCCCGGCCGAGCGACGCCTGGGCAAGGGCGCCAAGGTGCTGTTCGACTGCCTGTTCCCGCGGGACTGGCAGCCCTCTGACATCCCGATCCTGGTGGCGTTCGACACGGTCTACCCCCAGGAGGTCCGGGACAAGGTGTTGGCCAACTGGAAGGCATACGGGTTTTCCGAATAAGCCCCGTGAGGCCCCTGCGGAGCCCTACAACGGGGAAGGGTAACGTTTGTTGGTCCGAAGCCTTCACGCCGGAGGCATGGGGCCGACGGTTCAGGAGACAGATTCCAGCGGACAGAAGACAGGAAATCCCGAAAAGCAGTTTGGTTTCCCGGGGGGATCCTCTCGACACACCGAAGATCCTTCTCCCTGTCTACTGACTTCTGAATTCTGGCCCCTGATATGGCCGAAGGCCCAGACCGACGACCAACGACCAACGACCGAAGTTACCGGTAAGGAGTCCGAACCATGGCTGAATACGACGCGTTTTTCGAGAACCTGCAGGAGGTCCCCCAGGACGAGGAGATCCGCCTCGTGATCCGGGACCTCACCCCGGGCCGGACCAAGTACCGGTGCCAGGTGGTCCGGGCCCAGGTGTCGAGTGAGCCTTCCAAGTACCCGGAAAGGCTGTGGCCCCGCCTGGGCCGGGGGCAGTGGGTGGGCGAGCCCTGGTCGATCCGGGTGGTGGAGGAGGTGGACCCCATCCCGGAAGCGTGGCGGTAGGGGAGCACGGATCGTGGCGTTCCGCGACCTGACCGGGGTGCTGGAGTTCCTCCGGGCCACCGGCCGCCTGGCGGAGGTGGGGGGCCCCGTGTCGGTGCGACACGAGGTGGCGGCCCTACTCCACGTGGCGTCCCGGCAGCATCGAGCCGTGCACGTGGGTCGGACCGACCGGGGCCCGCTGCCGGTGGTGGGGAACGTGCTGTGCCACGACGAGGTCCTGGCCCTCGGCCTGGGCGTGCCCTCGGAGCAGGCCGGCCGCGCGTTCGTGGAACGGTGCACCGCCGAGGTCCCGCCGCGAACCGGGACCGACGGCCCCGTGCTCGAACGTTCGATCGAGCCGGCAGAGATCGGGGAGTTTCTGCCCGTGCTCACCCACTACGAGGGCGACTCCGGGGCGTTCCTCACCACGGCCGTTGTCTCGGCCGTGGATCCCCGCACCGGCGCCGTGGCCCGGGGCGTCCACCGCATGGAGCAACGGGGACCGGATCGGTTCGGCGTAGCCCTGCTGAACCCGCCCCTGTCCGATGTGTACGCCCAGGCCAGGGCGGCGGGCCGGCCCCTGGCGGCCGCTGTGACCCTGGGGCACGAGCCGCTCACCTTTCTCGCCGCAGCCCTCAAGGGGCGCGCCGGCGAAGACAAGATGGCCGCGGCCGGCGCCCTGCGGGGGGAGCCCGTGGACCTGGTGAGCGCCCCCCACACCGGTATCCCGGTGCCGGCCGAGGCCGAGATCCTGCTGGAGGGCGAGATCGACCCCTCGGACGAGCGCCCGGACGGCCCGTTCGGGGAGATCAGCGGGTACCACGTATCGTTTTCCGCCACGCCCACCTTCGTGGTGAAATCGGCCCGGTGCCGGCAGAGCCCCCTGTACCACGCCCTCCTCCCCACCGGGTGGGAGGCCGACCGGCTCCTGGGCATGGTGGCCGAAGCGTCGGTGCAGGCCCTGGTCGGTCCGGCGCCGGTCGAGGTCACGGCGGTCCGGGCCGTCCCGTTCTCGTACGGGGCTTCGGTGGTGGTCCGGCTCGCTCCGGCAACGCCGGACCGGATCCGGGCGTTCCTGGAGATCCTGCTGCGCGAGACCCGGGTGAAGCAGGTGGTGGCCGTGGCCGAGGACGTGGACGTGGAAGATCCCTGGGACGTGGAGTGGTCCGTAGTGAGCCGCAGCCAGCCCGATCGGGACTGGGTGATCCTGCCGGGCCTCCGGGGCCAGCCCATCGACCCTTCGGCCCACGAGCACGCGGTCACGGCCAAGGCGGCCGTGGACGCCACCGGGTACCACCGGGTACCCGGACGGCGGGCTCGGGTGCCCCAAGGGGCCCTGGAGCGGTGCCGGGCGTTCCTGACGAGGAGAGAGCGATGAGTGCACCCCGCAGAATGGTGGTTGGCATCTCCGGGGCCACCGGCCCCCAGTACGGCATTCGGCTCCTGCAGGTGCTGGGAGAGCTCGGCGTGGAGACCCATCTGGTCCTCTCCAAGGCCGCCCGGCGAAACATCCGGCTCGAGAGCGACTGGACCCCGGAGCGGGTGGAGGCCCTAGCATCCAAGGTCTACGACCCCGAGGACGTGGGCGCGGCCATCGCCAGCGGATCGTTCCTGACCGAGGGAATGGTGGTGGCCCCCTGCTCGGTCAAGACCGCCTCGGCCATCTCCAACTCGTACAACGACAACCTGCTGGTGCGGGCGGCCGACGTGACCCTGAAGGAGCGCCGGCCCCTGGTCCTGCTGTTCCGGGAGACCCCGCTGCACAAAGGGCACCTGGACATCCTCCGCCGGTGCGCCGACATTGGGGCGGTGATTCTGCCGCCCATGGTGGCCTTCTACCACCGCCCCCGGACGGTGGAGGAGATCGTGGACCAGACCGTGGGCAAGGTGCTCGACCAGCTCCGCATCGAGCACAACCTGTTCCGTCGCTGGAAGGGCAGCGACGTGAAGGTGCTGTCGGCGGGAGGATGAGCCCCTTGGGCCTTCGGCCCGCTGGACGGCTCCCCCGCCGCGCCGAAGCTCAGTGAGGCCTGGGGCCTGGTTCCGGCCGTGCGTGAGTGCCGAATGCAGCGACTGCAGGAGCCACGCCCGGCGCTCCACCAGGCCCCAGGCCTCCCCGACTTGTGGCGTCGGCGCAGCGCTCAGAGATCGCGGAGGTTTTTGGCTTTCCAGCTTCCTAGCCTCGGAGAGGACCTATGCCGTACCCGGAAACCGAGTACTGGAACCCGATCACCGAGACCCTGGACCCGGACCGGCTCCGGGAGATCCAGCTGGCCAAGTTCCGGCGGGTGTTCGCCTGGGTATACGAGCGAAGCCCCATGTATCGCCGCAAGTACGACGAGGCCGGCCTTCGGCCGGAGGACGTGCGGACCTGGGACGACCTGGCCAAGGTGCCCCTGGTGACCAAGGACGACTACCGATGCCAGGGCGCGGACCCGTTTCCCTACGGCGACACCCTGTGCGTGCCCCTGGAGGAGGTGACCGAGTACCACCAGACCTCGGGCACCACCGGCACCCCCGTGTATCAGCCCGACACCTGGGCCGACTGGGAGTGGTTCTCGGAGCTCTGGGCCACGATCCTGTGGGCCCAGGGGTACCGGCCCACCGACCGGGTGTTCTTCCCCTTCGGGTACCACGTGTTCATCGCCTTCTGGACCGCCCACTACGGGGCCGAGAGGCTCGGGTGCGAGGTGGTCCCCGGCGGGGTGCTGGGCACCCGGGAGCGGCTGCTCAAGATGCGCGAGCTCAAGACCAACGCCTTCATGGCCACCCCCACCTACGTACTGGGCATGGCCGAGACCGCGCGCAAGGACCTGGGCGCCGACCCCCGGGAGTGGGGCATCGAGCGGATCACATGCGCCGGGGAGCCTGGGGCCTCGGTTCCAACGACGAAAAAGCGGATGCAGGACGCCTGGGGCTGCCCCGTGTACGACCACGTGGGCGCCACCGAGGTCGGCGCCTGGGGGTTCGAGTGCCGGCACCAGCCCGGGGGCCAGCACGTGATCGAGTCCATGTTCCTGGTGGAGCTCCTGGAGTTGGATGCGGATCGGCCCGTGACCCGGCCCGGGGTGCCGGGACGGATCGTGATCACCGCCTTCGACCGGAGGGCCCAGCCGTGCGTGCGGTTCGACACCAAGGACGTGTCCATGTGGGCCGCGGACGGATGCGGGTGCGGCCGCACCTGGCGGATCCTCGAAGGTGGGGTCCACGGCCGGGTGGACCACATCACCAAGGTGAAGGGGGTGCTGTTCTCCCCGGTCACCGTGGAGGAGGTGGTCCGATCGTTCGAGGAGCTGGACGGCGAGTTCGAGATCTTCGTGGAGAAGCGGGGGGACCTGGATCACATCACCCTCAAGGTGGAGCTGCCCGACGGACTGGCCCCGCCGGACCGGGACAACCTACTCAAGGAGCTGGCCAGCCGGCTCCGGTGGAAGACCCAGCTCAACTTCGACATCCAGCCCCAGCCCTACGGCAGCCTGCCGCGCTACCAGGTCAAAGCCCGCCGGTTCCACGATCTTCGCAAGAAGGGAGGCGTGTAATGGCTCCGGACGATCGGATCCGCGAGGTGGCCGAGGCGTTGGACCGGGTGGCCTCGGCGTTGAGGGAACTGGAGCGGGCCGGAGACGGCATCCCGGCGGTGGAGCGGAACGTGCGCCGGATGGAGGGGACCCTGTGGGTGCTCCGGGCCCACTTCGAGCCGCCTGCCAGGGCGGAAACGCCGTAGCCCGGCCCGACGGGCCCGTTCCCATGGAGGTCCATTTCGGGCACCGGGTGTCCCGGGAGGGGTGGTGGAGCTTCGAGACCCACCCCCACATGGTGCGCACGAAGCGCCGCATCCACGAGCGGTGCCTGCCGTGCCTCGCCGGGCTGCTGGATCAGCTGAAGACGGACCGGAGGGAGATCGACCTGCCCCATGCCTGGGACTGCTGGAAGGTGGTGGCCGTGGCCCCGGACGAGGCGACCTGCATGGAGATCCTCGACCGGCTGGCCGAGGACCACCCGGACCTATACCTCCACGGCAAGCTGGGGGGCCGGCGGGATCGCTACGGGACCTCGGCCCTGGTCCTCCACGCCGAGGGGGAGGCCGAGCGGGACCGGCTGGTGGGCTGCCTGCGAAAGACATTGGAACACCATTTCCCGCAGGTACCCCTCCAGCTCTCCCGGGCCTGCGCCGACCCCTACGCCGAGCTCCTGGGCCCCTGGCAGGACTGGACCCTGCCGTGCCCCATTCGGCACCCGGAGGCGGTGCCCCGGGTGGTTCGGCGGCTGCGGGAGCTCCTTTACGGCGCGGGCTGATACCCAAGTTGCGTTCAAAGCCATCAGACCCCTGAACCGGCGGGGCAAGGGGCCTGGTGGAGCGCCGGGCGTGGCTCCAACAGTCGCTGCCCCCGGCACTCAGCCGATACCCGCTCTGCCGGTGACCCGAAATGCATTGCCAACGTTCGCTTTCCTACCGTTCAGGGGACACTCGGGCTGAGTGTCGGGGGCAGCGTGAGTCGGATGCTGCACTCACGCACGGCCGGAATCAGGCCCCTTGCCCCGGCCCCCGGATGGATCTCGGTTGGAACGCAACTTGGCATGAGGAGGGGCTAGCCGGCGTGCGCGGGCAGCTCCACCACGGCCCAGGCTCCTCCCCCCTCGCGCTCTTCGAGCCGGATCGTGCCCCCCCACGCCTCCACGATGCGGCGGCACACCGTGAGCCCCAGCCCCCCGCCCTTCTCCTTGGTGGTCACGAACGGCTCGAAGAACCGCTCCGGGTCCTCGCCGCCGAAGCCGGGCCCCCGGTCTCCCACCCGCAGCCGCACCCGCCTCAGGCGCTCCAGGCGCAGCACCGGATCGAGCAGGGAGTCTCCTCCCCTCTCCTCCTGCCGCTCCACCACGTCGCCCACCACCTCGACCGCCCCGCCCCAAGGCGTCACGTCCGCCGCATTCAGCAGAAGGTTCAGCACGACCTGCTTCAGCTCCGACGCATCGGCCCACACCGTGGGCAGATCCGGCGGCAGGTCGGCGTCCACCGACACCTGAGCCCGCTGCAGGCGGTGCCGCACCAGGGGCAGGGTCTCCCCCACCACCACGGCCAGGCGCACCGGCGCGGGGGCGCTTCCCGTCGTCGCGGAGCGCGCGTAGCCCAGCAACTGGTCGATCAGGGTGCGGCACCGGTGCGCTTCTTCGTAGATGCGGCGGCGGATCGAACCGTCCGGGTCGGTCTCGGTCTCGCTCCGGAGCAGCGCCGCAAACCCCAGGATCACCGACACGGGGTTGCCCACCTCGTGCACCACCGACGCGGCCAGCTCCCCCAAGGTGGCCAGCCGCTCGTACTGCACCAGTTTCCGGTCCACCGCGTCCCGCAGGGAGTGGTCGGTGGCCAGCCACAGCCGGCCCGCGGGCCGGCCGGCCGGGTCCCGGACTGGCCGGGACCGAAGCCGGAGACGCATGGGCCGACCGTCCGCCCGGGTGGCGTCGCACACCATGTCCACCCAAGCGTTCCCCCGGGAGTCCGCCGGCTCCTCCCCCGGGTTCGGCCGCCCGAGGGCCTCCTGCCACGGCCGCCCCTCCACCTGCGGCGCCAGGCGGCCGGTCAGGATCTCCGCGGCCGGGTTCCAGCCCACGACCCGGCCCTGGGTGTCGGTCACGAACGCTGCACAGGGGACCCCCTCCCACAGTGCGTCGCCTATGTCGTATTTCAGACCATTTATCGTCATTTCCTACCCATGTTTGATTTCTCGTGCTATGATCGGTCGTCGCGAGCGATGCCGGGGCCGAGCTCCTCTCGTGAGACGGGCAACAAGCGGAATCGCCGGAAATTACCCATGCGCGGACCGGGTCGCCCCCGGCCCGGCCGGCCGTCTCCCCCCGATCGAACTCCCGCCTCTCCACGGGATGGCCCGATGTTTGAATACTACCGAACAAAACCCTGTATGGTCCAGGAGGGGCCCTATTGAGCGGCCCGACCCTGGAGACGTTGGCCTTCTCCCCCGGCGATCCGTCCCGATTCGTCCGGCCGGTGGCGTGGGGGGGGAGCCTGCGGCCGGTGGAGCCCTCGCCCGCCGGGACGGTGTGCGAGGCCGAGGTGCCAAGCCGGCTGCACGCCCTGGTGTTGGACATGACCCGCTTCGATCTCGGCCGCCCCGGAGGCGGGGGGGTTGGGTTCGCCGTGGGGCTGTTCTCCCGAGCCCGGGTCATGCTGACCGACGCCCCCGGTGTTCGGTCCACGGGAAGCCGCCCGCTGCTGGGGCAGCACCTGGCCCACCTGTTCCTGGCCCTCACCGGATACCCAGGCGGGGTGGAGATCCAGACTCGGGACCACGGCCGGCGGCACATGGGGCTCGGCTCGTCGGTGGCAACCCTGACCGCGGCCGCCCTGGCCTTGAACGAGGCCCTGGGCCGGCCCTTGGATCTGCGGGACCTGCGCAAGCTGATCGCCCACAACTACTGCGAGGAGTTCTCGTCGGCCCCGCCCCGGCTGGTGCCCGGGTTCGAGACCAACGTGGGCGCCATGGCCGGCCTGCACGGGGGACTGGTGGTGGGGTCCGACCGGTGTGAACTGCTGGCCCGGGTCGCCCTGCCCGAGGACCTGCGGGCCCTGCTGATCCTGCCCCAGATCGCGCCCGAGGTGTCGTCGGGGGCAGGGGAGTACCGGTCGCTGGTCCAGACCGCCCGTCGGGCGGACGAGCAGGCCGCACCAGCAAAGGTGTACCGGGTGTTCATGGACCTCCTGCCAGCCGCCCTCACGGGCGACCTCAGGGCCGTAGGAGACGTTCTCTGGGAGCTTTCCCACGGCGGATCCAAGCTGGCCGAGATCGAGCTCCACGGCGATCGCGGCAAGGAGGTCTGGGCGACCATGGAACGGCTCCGGAACGAGGGGGCAGAGATCGTGGGCATGAGCTCGGTGGGCCCGGCGGTGTTCGCCCTGAGCCGCGACGCCGGGGTCTGGGCGAAGTGGAAACGGTGGGAGGGTTCCTCGGCCGTGACCTGCTCCGTCACCGTACCGGTGGACAGCCGTGGCGCCCGGGTCCGCCTGGACGGAACCCCCATCCCGTACCGGTTCGAGCCCTGGTGGTCCGACCCCGTGTACGGCTGATACCAAGTCGCATTCGAAGCCAGCGATTTGGGAGCCGTCGGCCCGGGGCGCGACGGCCGAGCCGTTCAAGCCGTTCGGCGCAGGGGAGCGCCTGCGGCGCGTGCTCTCTCGCGCCGCAGCAGACCGAGCCGTAGCGGCTTCGGCGAGGCCGTCTTTTCCAGCGGAGGACCGACGGCCCCCAAATCGCCCCTCTATGAGCTCATCCTGATCGCAAATCGGCATGAGGTCCCCCCTGCGGGGAGCCCGGAGCTCCCCCTTCGCAAGGAAAGGAGGAAGGCGCATGAGACGAGGACGCGGCACGACCTGGTGGTGGACCGGATTGGTCCTGGGGCTCACGCTGTGCGCGGGCTCCGCCGTGGCCGGCGGAGGCCAGCACTACCCCAACGGAGCCGAGGACTTCGTGGTGGGCGCCCTGCCCCCGCCCGGGGTCTACTTCAAGAACTATCTCGTCTACATCAACAAAGACCGGCTCATGGACAACGAGGGCAAGAAGACCCCGGTGGAGTTCGACGCGAGCGTGTTCGCGGCGATCCCCCGCTTCATCTGGGTCAGCCCCTACAAGATCCTGGGCGCCTCGTGGGGGGCCCACGTCTTCATCCCGTTCTACACGGCAGACGTCGAGGTAACCGCTCAGACCCCGGGAGGTCCCCTCAAGGTGGTGAACGACTCGGACGGCGGGCTCGGTGACATCATCTTCAGTCCGTTCATCCTGGGATGGCACTTCGGCCCGAACTTCCACGCCGTGTTCGCCGTGGACATCTGGGCCCCGACCGGAAACTACGACAACGAAGACGTATCCACCCAGCTCCTGTCGCGAAACCACTGGACCTTCGAGCCGGTGTTCGCGGCCACCTACCTGTGGAACGGGTTCGACTTCTCCGTGAAGCTCATGTACGACTTCAACACCACCAACGACGAGTACCTCGTGCCTGACGGAGCCGGCGGCATGAAGGAAGTGGATCTCGACCCGGGCCAGGAGTTCCACTTCGACTGGGCCGTGGGCTGGTCCCCCAAGCCGGGCTGGCGGTTCGGGGTGAACGGGTTCTACTATTGGCAGACCACCGACGACGAGATCGACGGCACCGAGGACCCCAACCGCAGCCGGCTCGCCGCGATCGGCCCGGGCCTCAAGTGGTGGCCGAACCAGGGGCGGTTCAGCGTGGTGGCCAAGCAACTTTGGGAGTTCGACGGCAAGAACATGCCCGAGGGATCGAGCACCTGGATCAACGTGGTGTGGGTGTTCTGACAAACTCCACTTCCAACCCCGGGGCCCCGATCCGGGGCCCCGGGGGCCCTACCGAGGACCCATGGCCCATCCCCGGCGAGCCGAGAATCCCACGGAACACGTCCCCCGGATCCTGGTGGTGGACGACGAGGTCGGCATGCTCGACCTCCTCCGGCGGGTGCTGGAGCGGGAGGGGTACGCCGTGGAGACGGCCAGCTCGGCCGAGCAGGCGGAGCTCTTCCTGGCGGGGACCCCCTTCGATCTGGTGATCACCGACCTGGTCCTGGGCGGCCGGGGCGGCGAGCACGTGGTCCGGGTGACCAAGTCCACCCAGCCCGAGACCGAGATCCTCGTCATCACGGCCCACGCCTCGGTGGACTCCGCGGTGGAGGTGATGAGGGAGGGGGCCTTCGACTACCTGCGCAAGCCCCTGCTGCCGGAGGAGATCCTCCACGTAGTGCGCCGGGCGCTCGAGATGAAAGGGCTGCGCGACGAGGTCCGGACGCTACGCCGGGAGAAGGCCGCGGCGCTGCTCCAGGGGGAGCTCCTGGGCCGCAGCCCGGCCATGCTCCGGGTGTTCGAGCGGGTGCGCCGGGCGGCCCGTACCGATGCCACGGTTCTGCTGGAAGGGGAGTCGGGCACGGGCAAGGAGCTGGTCGCCCGGGCCATCCACGCCGAGTCCCGCCGGGCCTCGGGGCCGTTCGTGCCGGTGAACTGCGGGGCGATCCCCGGCGACCTTCTGGAGTCCGAGCTGTTCGGACACGTGCGGGGCGCCTTCACCGGCGCCCATGCCGACCGGCAGGGGTACTTCGAGGCCGCCTCCGGCGGCACCCTGTTCCTGGACGAGATCGGCGAGATGGACCCGCGGCTCCAGGTGAAGCTGCTGCGGGTGCTCCAGGACTCGGCCGTGACCCGGGTGGGCGAGACCCGGCCCAGGCCGGTGGACGTGCGGATCGTGGCGGCCACCAACCGCAGGCTCCTCGATGCGGTGCAGGACGGGTCGTTCCGGAACGACCTGTACTACCGGCTCCGGGTCGTGCACATCGAGCTTCCTCCCCTGCGGGAGCGGCGGGAGGACATCCTGCTGCTGGCCCACGCGTTCCTCCAGCGGTTCGCCCGGGCCTACGGCAAGGGGTTCGAGGACATCGACCCCCGGGCCGCCCGCACCCTGCAGCGGTATGACTACCCCGGCAACGTGCGGGAGCTGCGAAACATCATCGAGAGTGCGGTGGTGATGGGGCGGGGGAAGATCATCCACGAGTCCCACCTGCGCGAGGCCATGGGGGAAGAGGCGTTTTCCCGGGCCTCGGGGGCGCCGGCCGAGTGGGAGCTGCCGTTCGACGAGGCCCTGGCGCGGGTGGTGGAGGAGTTCGAGCGGGCGTATCTGGAGCACAACCTGCGGAGGTTCGGGGGTCGGATCAAGAACCTGATCCAGGCCTCGGGGCTGTCGCGCCGAACCATCGAACGCAAGATGGCCCGCTACGGCCTGTCGCGGCGCGACTTCGTGCCCGGCCGGGGGCCGGGGGGAGGATCGAAGGGGTAACGATCTTGGGCGAACGCCGTGCGGGCCGCGCGCTCCCACACCGCGAACTCCTCGGGAGAGAGCGACGGCGCACCCCGAAGGTCCGGGTCCAGCACCTCGTCGGTTCGGCACCGTTGCAGGGTCCACCCCACCTCCGCGGCCCGGCTCCGAAACCTCCGGCCCAGATCCCGCCCCAGCCGGCACACTTCCTCGAGACTCAGAAGGGCCGGGTGCACCGTCGTGCGGATCTCCAGGGGAACGGCAGCACACTCCAAGGCTCGCAACGAGGCATCCACGGCCTCCGGATCCGAGCCCGATCCCGCGTTGCGGCGGTAAGGCACGCCCTCCAGGGGCGCCTTCACGTCCAGGGCCACCTGGTCCACCAACCCCGCCTCCAGCAGCGACGCCAGCACCCCGGGCCGGGACCCGTTGGTGTCGAGCTTGATCCGGAACCCCAGGGCCCGAAACCGCTCCAGCAAGGCCGGGAGCCCCGGGTGGAGCGTCGGCTCGCCCCCGGTCACGCACACCCCATCCACCCACCCCCGAAGCCGCACCAGCCGCTTCTCCACCTCGTCCCATGGCCAGGTCGGCACCTCGTGGGGCGAGGTCACGATCCGGTGATTGTGGCAGTACGGACACCGGAAGTTGCACCGCGCCAGGAACACCACGGCGGCCACCTGGCCCTTCCAGTCCGTGAAGGAGGTTTCCAGGAATCCTTTGATCTCTGGGAACTCCACTTAGGCCTCCGCTCGAACGACGAGGGGCGACGAAGTCGTCGCCCCTCGCTCACCGGACGATCCCGGTCCGTCTCCCTCACCAGGGCGCCACGCCCGGGACTACGCTGCCTGCCCCTCCAGGCCCTCCAGGTACTTACGGATCCGCACGGCTCCCGTGAGATAGTTCGAATCCTCCAGCACCAGGATCGGTAGATTCCTCTCGGCCACGTTCACCAGCCCGTGCCAGGCCAGGTGGGCCAGGGCGTCCGGGTTTTCCGGCCCCAGCTCCTCCACCGCCACGCCCAGGGCGGCCAGATCCACCCGCTCCTTCACGTACTCGCACTTCTCACACCCAACCTTCGTGAACAGCGTCATGGGATCCTCCTGTAACTCCGGTCTTCGGTCGACGGTCTACGGTCGCCGGTCGGGGCGGCTTTCCGAGCCGCCCGGGGGCCCCACCCGACGGGGCCGGGCTCACGCCTCTGCCGCGCCGGCCCCGGCGGAGGGGGCGCCGGAGAAGTAGCCCGCCGTGCGCTGCCGGTCGTGAAGCTCGCCGATCTTGCCCTTGTTCCAGGAGCTGATCTTGGTGAAGTACCCAGTGATCCGGGTGATCCCCTCCACCTCGTCGCTGCCGCAGTGCGGGCAGGTCTCCGACAGCCCCCGGCTCGTGCGGGCGCAGGCCACGCAGGTGGTGAACTCGGGGCTGAAGGCCACCTGGTCGTTGTGGGTGTTCCGGAAGATCTTCACCACGAACCGGGCCAGGCTCTCGGGGTGGGGTCTCTCCTCGCCCAGCCACAGGTGGGTGATCGCGCCGGCCTCGATGAGCGGGTGGAACAGGCCCTCCAGCCGGACTCGGTCCACGGGGTTGGTGGGGCTGCCCACGTGGAGCTGGGTGGAGTTGGTGTAGTACACCTCGCCCCGGGCCACGTCGCCCCGAACGGCCGCGCCAGCCGCCGGCGAGTAGTACTTGAGGTCGAGCTTGGCGAAGCGGTAGGCCGTGGACTCGGCCGGGGTCTGCTCCAGCACGAAGTGCATGTCGTGCTTGCGGGCGAGCTTGTCGGCCGTGAGCTTCATGTGGGCGATCACCTTCAGCCCGAACCGGAACGCCTCCTCGCTGTCGTGGAGCTCCTGGCCGGTGTGGATCTTGATCATCTCGTTGAGCCCCACCATGCCGAGCAGGTAGCTCACCCGGTGCATCCGCAGGTACGGCTGGCCGTCCCGGTTCATGGTCAGCAACGACAGGGGTCCCCGCTCCCCCTGGCTCAGCAGGCGCTCGATGAACGCCTTCTTCTGCAGATGGGCCTGGGCGGCCAGCTCCATCATCTCGGTCAGGTGCTGGAACAGCCGGGTGTCGTCGCCCCCGGCCCGGTACGCGATCCGGGGGAGGTTCAGGGTCACGTTCTGGAGGGCCGAGTACCGCATCCGCCAGGGCTGCTTGGCGTCCTCCAGGTCCGACTTCTCCAGCTTAAACGCCAGCCGGCAGCACTCGGAGATCTTGGCCGTGTCCCCCCGGTCGAACACGAAGTAGGTGTTGCCCTTCTCGGCCGCCACTTCACAGATTCGGTGGAGGAACCGCTCGTGGCCCTCGGTCTGGAAGAACTTCTCCGTGATGTGCACCAGGGGCTTCGGGAAGAAGAACGGCCGGCCCGAGGCGTCGCCCTCGGCGTACACGTCGAACAGCTTCCACAGGAACCGCTGGGCCTCCTTCTCGTAGTCGCCGTAGGTCTTGCCGGTGTATTCGCCGCCCGGCCCGATGGCCGGCACGTCCTGGAAGTGCTTGGGCACCTCCCAGTACAGGTTGATGTCCGAGAAGATCGCCTGCCCCCCTCGGGCCACGGCCTGCTGAGAGTACTCGAAGATCAGCATCTGGGCGAGCTGCTCCACGTCCCGGTCGGGCAGGCCCTCCAGGTACGGGGCGAAGAACAGGTTCACCGCATCCCAACCGATGGCCCCGGCGAAGTTGGACTGGAGGGCGGCCGAGAACTTGACCATGTGGGCCAGGAGCACCTCGGGGTGCTTGGCCGGCCGGGCGTTGGCCAGGCTGTTGGGCAGGTTCAGCCCGAACTTCTTCAGGTACTCCAGGCTCTGGCCCGAGCAGTAGGGCCGGTCGATGAACCCGAGGTCGTGCAGGTGCAGGTCGCCGCGCATGTGGGCGTCGGCCACCTCTTGGCTGAACACGGCCAGGAGCGCGTACTCCTTCTTGATGTTCTCGGCCAGGGTCAGGTTGGTGGCCTCGGGGCCGTGGGGGACGTTGGCGTTCTCCTTGTTGGGCGCGACCAGCAGCTCCTCCACGTCGTACAGGGGCATGCCGAGCCGGGTGTGCATCCGGCGGGCGCTCTCGAGCCCCATCTCGATCAGCTTCGCGTCCACCAGCTCACGGATCAGGGGCGCGGTCAGCACCTGGATCCGGGATCGGTGGATCATCTGGTCCACCGCCTCGGCCACCCGTTCGGCCGTGTCCCGGTCGAGGAACGTCTCCCGGACCAGGGCCTCCACGATGCGGCTCCGGTCCCAGTTAACGATCTCCATGTCCGAGGTTCGGACGAACAGCACCCGGTCGGTGGCGTCCGAACCGCGGGGCACCGGACCACCTCGGTTGAGCTCCATGACCTCGCCCATGACCGTCGCTCCTTCCGTAGGGAAAACAGGGGGTTAGGAGGGAAGAAAAGCGCCACATCTTGTGGGCGGCCAAATAATACCACGACATATTGTGGTGGGCTACCCTTTTTTTGTGCCCAAGGGCCGCACCGGACGACCATGCCGATCCGGCCCGGCCGGGGCGGGTTTCTTGCGCAGGGTCGGCCCCTCCTTTATGCTTCGGAAGCCCCGTAACCCCGAGGCCCCCACCCGCATCGTAAGGATGTCGCAATGGACGAAACCCGGTTGGTGGAGCGGGCCCGAGCAGGCGACTTCGAGGCCTTCGAGGAGCTGGTCACCCGCACCGAGGGCAGGATCTACAGCCTGCTGCTGCGCATGACCGGCAACCCGGAGGACGCGCGGGAGTTGCTGCAGGAGACGTATCTGAGCGCCTACAAGAAGCTCGGCTCGTTCCGGGGCAACGCCGCATTCTCCACGTGGCTGTACCGGATCGCCACGAACCACGCCCTGATGCGGCTGCGGCGCAAACAGCCCGAGACCGTCTCGTGGGACGAGCTCCCCTTGCCCTCCCACGAGGAGATCCGGCGGCGGGGGGTGAGCAACTGGGCGGTGGACCCCAAGGAGGCCCTGCTCCGAAGGGAGATCCGGGAGCTGCTGGTTCGGGCCATCCAGGACCTACCGCCCCTGTACCGGGCGGTGGTGCTGCTGCGGGACGTGGAAGGCCTGAGCACGGCGGACACGGCAAAGATCCTGGGGACCACGGAGGGAGCGGTGAAGACCCGCTTGCACCGGGCCCGGATCCACCTGCGGGAAAAACTGAGCCCCTACTTCGCCGACGGCGAGGAACCCGGGGGGCGGGCGGTGATCCCATGACCCGGAAACTCACGTGCAAAGAGATCCTGGAGCAGCTCTCGGCCTACATCGACGAGGAGCTGGACCCGTCGATCTGTGCCGAGATCGAGGCCCACATGGAGGGATGCAACCCCTGCGTGGCGTTTTTGAACACCCTCAAGAAGACCGTGGTCCTGTACAAGTACTCGGCAGAGGGTGACGAGGTGCCCCGGGAGGTCCACATCGACCTCCACCGGTTCCTCCGGGAGAAGTGCGCCCAGGACGAAGGGGAGTAGGATGGACGGGTGGATCTGGTTGCTCTTGATCGTGGTGGTGGGATACTGGACGATCCGAGGGGGCGGCTGAGGCGCATGCTGACCCGCCGGTCGGCGGGCCGCCCTACGACGCGAAACCGAAACCAAGGAGAGAGCAAGATGGCAGGAGACAAGGTGCTCAACGTGACCGACGCCGATTTCGAGGAGAAGGTCCTCAAGACCGACAAGCCGGTCCTGGTGGACTTCTGGGCGGCGTGGTGCGGACCGTGCCGGATGATGGGGCCGGTGATCGACGAGGTGGCCGCCGCCTACGACGGTAAGGTGATCGTGGCCAAGATGAACGTGGACGACAACCCCCAGACCCCGGCCAAGTACGGCGTGCGCGGCATCCCGAACCTGAAGCTGTTCCAGAACGGCCAGGTGGTGGACGAGGTGGTGGGAGCCGTGCCCCGGCAGAAGCTCGAAGAGATGCTCAACCGGGTCGTGTGAGGGAAGGACCATGCCGCTCTACGAGTTCCAGTGCGCCCAGTGCGGGGAGAAGACCGAGGTGCTGGTGCGGTCCGGCGACCGGGCCGACGCCCCCAGGTGCCCGGCCTGCGGGGCGCCCATGGAGCGCCGGTGGGCCCCGGTGGCGGCCCACACCAAGGGGGCGGGGGGCGGGGGCTGCGCTCCCAGGGGAGGGTTCACCTGAGGGTAGTGCCGACGGGGCCGGGGGCCCCGCGGACACGGCGCAGGCGCTGGTGGGGCCTGCGCCTTTGTTTTCCTTTTGGTTCGTTTGGAGGGATCGGTGATGGGCCTGCGATGGGGGAAGGGGTGGGGGGCCGTGTTGGTGGCGTTTTTGCTCGTGGTCGGCTCGGCCTGCTCCAAGACCGAGGAGAAGGGCCGGGAGCCCAAGCCCGCGCCGGACTTCGATCTGGTGAGCGTCGACGGCAACCACGTGCGTCTGTCGGACCTGCGGGGCAAGGTGGTTCTCCTGGACTTCTGGGCCACCTGGTGCCCGCCGTGCCGGGTCGCCATTCCCCACCTGGTGGAACTCCAGCGGAAGTACCGGAAAGAGGGGCTGGTGGTGATCGGAATGAACATGGACCAGGACCCGGACGAACTGGCCCAGTTCATGGCCCGCACCACCTTCAACTACCCCGTGGTCCGGGTGGACGAGACCACCCGCATGGCCTACGGGGGCATCTCCTCGATCCCCCAGGCCTTCTTGATCGACCGGGCCGGGTACCTGCGGCACTCGTTCATGGGCTTCAGCCCCGACATCGGCCAGGACATGGAGGAGAAGGTCCGCCGGCTGCTCGAGGAGAAGCCCGCGGAGTGAACCGAAGAGAAGGGGGACCATGGCTGAGGAACTCCGACGGTGGCGGGACCTGACCGACCTGGACCCCGACACCCTTTCGCCCCGCAGGCTCGACTGGTCCCGCAAGCCCGAGGCGGTCAAGAGGTATCCCGACCGTCCCCGGGTTCCGCTGCCCCGGCCCGGCGCTCTCCGGACGCCCCCGGCCGACCTGTGGGACGTGCTGGCCCGGCGACGATCCCGCCGGGAGTTCACGGGCGAACCGGTCCCGCTCGAGACCCTGGCGGCCCTCCTGTGGGCATGCCAGGGCGTGACCGCTCGGCAGGGCCCGTGCCTGCTGCGCACCGCCCCCTCGGCCGGGGCCCTGTACCCGTTCGAGACCTACGTCTCGGTCCAGGCGGTCGAGGGCCTCGACCCGTGCCTCGCCCATTTCGACGTGGCCGGGTTCGCGCTGGAGGTCCTGGAAGAAGGGCACCACGGACGGCGGATCGCGCTGGCCGCCCTGGCCCAAGGGTTCCTCGCCCGGGCCGCGGCCGTGTTCGTGTGGACCGCGGTGTACCCCCGGACCGCATGGAAGTACGGGGACCGGGCCCTGCGCTACCTGGGTCTGGACCTGGGGCATGTGTGCCAGAACCTGGCGCTGGCGGCCGAGGCGCTGGGCCTGGGCTGCTGCCCCGTGGCCGCGTTCTTCGACCGGGAGATGAACCGGGTGCTCGACGTGGACGGCGAGGAGGAGTTCGCCTACTACCTGGCCGCCGTGGGCCCGCTGCCTTTGCCGCGGGAGAGGATAGGAGGTTAGATCTTTTTCTCCTTGCATCCGCCCCCTAAGGGGCGTAGGGTGTGGCTCACAACAAAGGGGCTGCGACGCGGCTCAAGACGGCAGTTTCGGTGTGCGAACCCAGGCGGGAGAGGCGACCGTGGCCTCTCCCGCTTTTTGTGTTTCCGCTCACCCGCAGATGTTCTTGACGCAATTGGATGGACGTGTTCCGGAGTCTGGGATTTGGTTCCTCGGTCTGGGCTTGGCGCCATCGCGGTTGCACACACACCCGGGATCAGAGGTCCCAGACAAAGGAGAAGGCAACATGGCTAAGGGTACTGTGAAGTGGTTCAACGACCAAAAGGGCTACGGTTTCGTCACCCCCGAGAACGGGGGCGCAGACCTGTTCGTGCACTTCAGCGCGATCCAGGGCGAAGGGTTCAAGACCCTGACCGAGGGTCAGACCGTGGAGTTCGACGCGGTCCCCGGCATGAAGGGCCCCCAGGCCTCCAACGTCCGGCCCGTGTAGAACCGTCGGTCCCCGACGAACGAAACGGCGCGGGTTCCCTCAGGGGGACCCGCGCTTTTTCGTTGTCGGCGCCCCAACCGAGAAAGGAGCCATCCCATGGCGAGACGCACCAAACAGACCTACCAGAAACGGGCCCGGGAGAAGGCCCGGCAGGAGCGGCGCATGGAGAAGCAGGCCCGCCGGGCCGAGGCCCGGGAGCGCAAGGCCCAGGAGCCGCCCCGGCCGGACGACGGCGAGGATCCGGACATCGCCGGCATCGTGCCCGGCCCCCAGCCCCTCCCACCCCAGTTCCGGGACGACGAGTGATCTCGGCTGGAAGGCTGGGATGCTGGGATGCTGGAAGGCTAGAAGGCTGGAACGCCGAGAACTTCCCTTATGTCCCATATGTCCCAGAGGGTCCAATAGACCTTCCATGTAACTTCCGCTAGGACGCTGGGAGGCTTGAAAACCTCCATGATCTCCCAGCGTTCTAAGCATCACCACGCTTCTTTGGCACCACCTCACGGTCTCGGGCGGCATGGAGCCTGGTGGAGCGCCCACCTAACGGGCCGGGCTACCCGGAATTTCTCTAGTTTCTAGTCTCTGTCCGGCCGGCCCGGGCTGCGTGTTGCCCCTGGGCCGGGGCCTGTGGCAAAGTGAGCCGCCGTGTCTCCGTTCTGGCCCGCGAAAGGAGCGCCGTTCCCCATGAAGATCCTCCTCGTGGTGGGTGCCCGGCCCAACTTCATGAAGATCGCCCCCATCGTCCGCGCGATCCGCGCCTGGAACGGGGCCCATCCCGACCGATCCATCGAGCACCGCCTCGTGCACACCGGCCAGCACTACGACGAGCGCATGTACAAGGCGTTCTTCGAGGATCTCCAGATCCCGCCGCCCGATGTGGACCTGGAGGTGGGCTCCGGGTCCCATACCTTTCAGACGGCCCACGTGATGCTGCGGTTTGAAAAGGTGTGCGAGGCCGAGCGGCCCGACTGGGTGCTGGTGGTGGGCGACGTGAACTCCACCATGGCCGCGAGCCTGGTGGCGGTGAAGATGGGCATCCGGGTGTGCCACGTGGAGGCCGGGCTCCGGAGCCGCGACCGCACCATGCCCGAGGAGATCAACCGTCTGGTCACCGATGCCGTGGCCGACCTGCTGTTCACCACCAGCCGCGACGCCGACGAGAACCTCAAGGCCGAGGGCGTGCCCCCGGAGAAGATCCGGTTCGTGGGCAACGTGATGATCGACACCCTGCTCGCCCAGGTCCGCCGGCTGTCGGACCTGGGGCTCCGGCCGCTGGTGGCCCCGGGCCAGCGCTATGGGGTTCTCACCCTTCACCGGCCCAGCAACGTGGACCGGCGCGAGGTCCTCACCCGGCTCCTGGGCGCCATCGAAGAGGTGGCCCGGGACCTGCCCATCGTGTTCCCGATCCACCCCCGCACCCGAAAGATGGCCCGCGAGTTCGGGATCGACAGCGGATTCCGGCCCCTTCCCGAGCCGGAGGGGCGGCTCGATCCAGGGCTGTACGTGACCGAGCCCCTGGGCTACCTGGACTTCCTGAACCTCTGGAAGGACGCGGCCCTGGTGCTGACCGACTCGGGCGGGCTCCAGGAGGAGACCACGGCCCTGGGCATCCCGTGCCTGACCCTGCGGGAGAACACGGAGCGGCCGGTCACGATCTGGGAGGGGACCAACACCCTGGTGGGCACGGACCCGGAGGCCATCCAGGCCGAGGCCCGCAAGGCCCTGGACGGCCGGGGCAAGGCCGGCCGCGTGCCGGAGCTGTGGGACGGCAGGGCCGCCGAACGGATCGTGGCGGCGTTGATGGAAGAGGGGCCGGAAGGCTAGCCCGCCCCTACCCCACCTTGGCCAGCTCCAGCCGGCCGGCCCACCGGTCCTGGAGGGCCTCGCGCAGGGCCGGGTACCGGCCGGCCCGCAGGCCCGGGTCCTCGGCGAGCACCCGGGCCGCCAGGTCCCGGGCCACCTGCAGCAGGGGGCCGTCGCGCAGGATGTTGCCGATGCGGAAGTCCGGCAGCCCGGACTGGCGGGTCCCCAGCAGGTCACCCGGTCCCCGGATGCGCAGATCCTCCTCCGCGATCCGAAACCCGTCCGAGGTGCTCGCGAGCACCCGCAGCCGTTCCCACCCGTCCCGCCCGGCCTCCCGGCCGGCCACCAGCACGCAGTAGGACCGCTCCGCCCCCCGGCCCACCCGGCCCCGCAGTTGATGCAGCTGGGCCAGCCCGAACCGCTCGGCGTGCTCCACCACCATGACCGTGGCGTTGGGCACGTCGATCCCCACCTCGATCACGGTGGTGGACACCAGCACCTGGATCTCGCCGGCCGCGAACGCGGCCATGACCGCTTCTTTCTCGTCGGCCCGCATTCGCCCGTGCAGAAGCCCAACCTTCAGGTCGGGGAACACCTCGCCTTGGAAGTGCTCGGCCATGGTGGTGGCCGCGCGGAGGTCCAGGGCCTCGCTCTCCTCCACCAGGGGGTACACCAGGTAGGCCTGGCGCCCGCGGCCCACCTGCTCGCGAACGAAGGCATACACCTTGGGCAGATCGCGCTCCCGCACCACCCGGGTCGCGATGGGCTGGCGGCCCGGGGGCAGCTCGTCGATCACCGAGAGATCCAGGTCCCCGTACACGGTGAGCGACAGGCTGCGGGGGATCGGCGTGGCGGTCATCACCAGCAGGTCGGGGTTGCGGCCCTTCCTGAGGAGGCCCGCCCGCTGGAGCACCCCGAACCGGTGCTGCTCGTCCACCACGACGAGCCCCAAGCGGTGGAACTCCACCGGGTCCTGGATAAGGGCGTGGGTCCCCACCACGATGGGTAGGGCGCCGGTGCACAGGGCCTCGAGGACCTCCTCGCGCTCGGCCCGGGGCGTGGAGCTGGTCAGGCACCCCACCTCCACCCCGATGGGCCGGCACATCCGCTTCAGATTGAGGGCGTGCTGCTCGGCCAGGATCTCGGTGGGCGCCATGATGGCGGCTTGGTAGCCCGACTCCACGGCCATGAGCGCGCTCAGGAGGGCCACCAGAGTCTTGCCGCTGCCCACGTCGCCCTGGAGCAGCCGGTGCATGGGCCGGGGAGCCTCCATGTCGCGCCGGATCTCCCCCAGCACCCGGCGTTGGGCCCGGGTGAGCCGAAACGGCAGGCTCCCGAGCAGCGGCTTGATCAGATGGAAGTCCGGCCGGAAGGCGATCCCCTCCACCGGGCCCTTTCCCTCCCGCCGGAGCAGGAGCCCCAACTGGAGGAAGAAGAACTCCTCCAGCACCAGAGCCTTGCGGTGCCGGGCCACCCACCGGGGCAGGTCCGCCCCCCCCCGGCTGGGGAAGTGGACCTCCTGAAACGCCCGGGCCATGGGGGGAAGGCCGAGCTCGTCGGCCAGGTGCGGAGGGATCAGGTCCACTACGGCGGGGAGCGCCTGGTCCAGGACGGACTCGAGGATTCGGCGGAGGGCCTTGGGGTGGACCCCCTCCACCTCGGAGTACACGGGCACCACCCGCTCGAACCCGGCCGGGTCTCGATCGTCCTCGAGGGGCTCGAGCTCGGGGTGGTGGATCTCGGCCCGGCCCTGGAACATCCTCACGGCGCCGGAGCCCGCCACCTCGGTTCCCGGCGGATACCGGCCCTGGAGCCACCCGAAGTTTCCCCGGAACCATTTGAGGGTGACCCAGCCGTTGCCGTCGGTGAGCCGGGCCTCCAGCACCCGGCGGCGGTGGTAGTCGCGGATCCCGATCGACTCGATCCGGCCCCGAAAGGCCACGGTGTCGCCCGGTACGAGCCGGTGGAGAGGGGCCGGCCGGGTTCGGTCCTCGTGGCGCAGGGGCAGGAACACCAACGCGTCACCCAGGGTCCGAAGCCCCTTGCGGGCCAGCTTCTCCGCCACCTTCGGCCCCACCCCCCTCACGCCGGTGAGCGGGGTGGCGAGCACCGAGCGCATGTGGCGGTACGAGGCGAGGTCGGCAGGACGGCGCACCCGGTCAGAACCTCCAGGCCTCGATCTGCTCCTCGGCCGCCCGCACGGCCCGAACGGTCTGGGGCAGGTCGTCCGGAGCCGGCCCCACCCCCACCTCGTGCTCGGGGCCGGCCTTCGGGCAGTACCGCAGCAGCACCCCGGCCGCCAGGGGCAGATCATCCGGGCTCCGGAGCCGCACCAGCCCCAGGGGGCCCGGCACCTCCCGGGCCTTCAGGAACCGGTCGCCGGGCCGGGCCAGGCCGGCCACCGCCCGGTTCTCCCCCTGGTTCCGGCCCAGGGTCAGCCAGCTTCCTCCGGGCAGCCGGAACGGCCGGCCGGCCAGCAGCAGCCGCACGTCCTCGCTGGAGCGCTCGTCCGCCGGCACCTCCTCGAAGTACCTGCGCACCCGGTTCGCCAGGGTGGGGTCAGTGAGGTAGCACCCCCCCGCCGGGCTCGGATACTCGGTGATCCCCATTCGCTCGGCCAGCTCCATCTGGGGCTTCCGGGACCGGCCCCGGAACCCGAACAACCGCTTCCGGTCCACCCAGCCGTGACGCTCCGGCGCCGTGATCGGCATCAGCTGGGCCGAGAGCGGCCGCAGGATGATGTCCCGGGCGCCCGACTGGCGGGCCACGGCGTTCATGGCGTCCCGGCGCTGGCTCATGGGACGCTGCCCCAACACCTCGCCCGTGATCAGGAACCGAGCCCCCTCCTGACGCATGATCTCCAGGGCCTTGCGCACCAGGAAGATCTTGCAGTCGATGCACGGGTTGAAGTTCTTGCCGT
Organism: Deferrisoma camini S3R1; assembly: GCF_000526155.1. NCBI lineage: Bacteria > Pseudomonadati > Thermodesulfobacteriota > Deferrisomatia > Deferrisomatales > Deferrisomataceae > Deferrisoma > Deferrisoma camini. The sequence continues at coordinate 1,639,766 of NZ_JAFN01000001.1, forward strand.
ACCCGTACCGGGGTTTGGCCAGAACGTCCATGTACTCGTCCGACACGTCCACCACCCGGGCGTTCAACCCGTACCTCTCCCGGAAGAACGCCTCCACCTCGGCCTCGCGGCCCCGCTTGTGGCCCCCGAAGAACGGGGTGATGAAGTGGAGAGCCAGCACTTCCACCCCCTGGTCCTGCACCACCCGGGTGGCCAGGATCGAGTCGAGCCCCCCGGACAGGAGGCTCACCGCCTTGATCGGCCCCTCGGGGACCGGGGTCGGTTCGTTTCGCTCGTCGGTCAAGGTCTCGTCTCGCTGATCGGTGTGATGAGCCCAGCGGCTCATTGTGAACCTAGCGTTCCGTTTCGCAAAAAATATACGGATTGCGGCGGTGGGGCTGGGGGCTCCGACGAAGCGCGACGGCCGAGCAGCTAGGGACGCCCGGCGCTAGGGGAGCGGCCGCGGCGCGTGCCCTCACGCGCCGCAGCGGACCGCGCCGAGGCGGCCCCTGCGAGGCCGTTCAGCGAAGGAGGGGCCCCTAGCCCCACCGCCAGGGAACACCGCGAAATTTCCGAACCACGACACCAGCGGATAAACAGGCGCCATCGTTCCCTGCTCGGAGGGGCAAGGGGCCTGCCGGAGCGCCGGGCGCGGCGGTATCAGGGGCCAGAATTCCACGCCCGGACCGTGGCCTCGAGCAGCGCCCTCCCCTCGGCCGCGTTCCGGCCAACCTGGGCGAGCACGTCCCCATGGCTCACCGGCGCCTCCGAGACCCCGGCCGCGGGGTTCGCCACCCGGGCCCAGGCCACCACGTCCAGGCCCAGGAACCGGGCCCATACCGCCTCGGGCACCACCGACATCCCCACCACCCGAGCCCCCTGGCTCCGGGCCCACAGCACCTCGGCCGGCGTCTCGTAGGTGGGGCCGGCGAACGCGGCGTACACCCCCCGGGCCGTGGGAATCCCCCGGGTCCGGGCCAATGCGGGCCACAGATCGGTGCGGTACACCCCCGTCAGGTCCACGAACGCGGGGGTCCGGTCCGGAAACCGCACCCCTTCCAGGGGGTTGCGGCCCATGTCGTTCACGTGGTCGCTCACGAACACCCAGGTGCCGGGCTCGAGCCCCGGGTCCACGGAGCCGGCCGCAGCGAACAGCACCACCAGTCTGGCCCCCAGCCGCCGGGCCAGGCGAATCGGGAACGCGGCCTGGCCCGGGGAGATCCCCTCGTACAGGTGGCGCCGACCCTGGAACACCACGACCCGCGTCTGCGCCACCCGGGCGATCCCGACCCTTCCCGCATGGCCCGGCACCCCGCAGGACGACAGTCCGGGCACCCGAGCAAAAGGAACAGATCGCTCCAGGGGCCCCGCCACCTCCCCCAGGCCCGACCCCAGCACCACGGCCACCTCGGCCCGGAACGCGGGCCCCAAGGCCCTGGCCGCGGCCGCGGCCAACGGGTCGCCGGACCACCCGATCACGGCAGCAAGGCCTCCAACTCCGCGGGCAGCCGCACCTCCTTCACCTCCCCCGGCCGACCGGGCACCTTGAGGAGCGTGCCGTTCCACACGAACCGCACCCCCCCGGCGTTGCCCAGCTTCACGGAGAATCCGTTGCGGGCCTCGTAGGTGCGCTTCTCCCCGGGCTGGAACACTTGGTCGTCCGGCTCGCCGCCGTCGGCCACCACCCGAACCCAGGCCTTCTCCGTGGCTCGGATCTCCAGGGTGAACGGGGCGGTTGTCGGCGTTGCGGTTTCCTCCGCCGGCGCCTCCCGGCCCGGGGGGGGCTCGGGAGCCCGGGCCTCTGCCGGCACCTTCGGTTCGGGTGCGGGGGCCGGCTCGGTTCCGGGGGTCTCATCCCCAGCCCCGTCGGCCCCGCCCGGCGCGGCCGTCTCGACCGCCGGCTTCGACGGCGCGGGGGGGACCGCGCCCCCCCAGAACCACCACCCCGCCCCGAGGGCCGCCACCAGGAGAACCAGCACCAAACCGCCGGGCAGGAGCCTGCGCCGTCCCCTCCGCAGGGAAACCTCCCATTCGGGCTCCGGCAGTCCCCGCGCCGGGGCCGAGGCCTCGTCGGGCCGGCAGCGGTGATACAGTTCCAGCAGCTCGGCCTCGACCGCGCCGATCTCCTTGGCCACCACCCGCACGAATCCCCGCCCGATCACGCCCCGCGGCACCCGGGCCCAGTCCTCTGCCTCGAGGGCTTCGAGGTACGCCTGCCGGATGCGGGTGGCCCGGGCCACGTCGTCGAGGGTGAGGCCCGCGGCCTCCCGGGCGGCTCTCAGGGCCGGACCGAACCGGTGGGGTTCGGAGGGACGGGGCTCGTGTTCGGTGGTGGCCATGGACGTCCTCCTCGGTCTGCCGGTTCCCGAACCCCCTCCGCACTACTCCACGAGATCCAGATAGGTCTTTGCCGACTTGCCCACATCCGTCCGAGGCGCCAGCCTCCAGGCCTTCTCCAGGTCGGCGCGGGCGCCGTCCCGGTCGCCCGTGCGCAGCCGGGCCAGTCCCCGGTACAGGAGCACCTCAGCATCCTGGGGCAACGATTTTGCGGCCCGCGTGAGATGCTCCAAGCCCTCTGCGTACTCTCCCCGGTCGTACAGGACGATCCCCAGGTTCTTTTGGGCCAGGGGGAAGCCCGGGGCCACCTCCAGGGCCTCGCGCAAGCGGCGCTCGGCCTCTTCGAGGCGCCCCTGCTTGTACAGGGCCCAGCCCAGATTCGTCAGGGCCCTCTCCTGGGTGCCGTAGAACACGTTGTTCAGGGCCTGCCGGAACGCCTCCTCCGCCTCTCCGTACCGGCCGGTGTCCAGGTACAAGGCCCCCAAATTGTTCCAGGCCTCGGAGTAGTCGGGCTTGAGCTCCACCGCCCTCCGGAACCCGCGCTCGGCCTCCCCCACCTCCCGCCGGGCCCAGTACGCCAACCCCAGCGCGTTGTGCACCTTGGGATCGTCGGGGGTGAGTCGGACCGCCTTGGTGAACTCGCGCAGGGCCGGGGCGGGCCGGCCCTCGGCCAGGAACGCGACTCCAAGCTGGTACGCCGCCTTGGCCTGGCGCCTCACGGCCTCCTTGTTGCCGGCGCAGGCGGCCAAAAAAAGAGCCATCACAAGAAAAAACGGTTGACACCGGAGGGCGGACCGGTATCTTTGGCGCGGTTTGCTTCCCGGCCGGGACGCGGGGGAGGGGCAGGAAGGAGTCATGGCGGTGGGCCGCATCCTTTTCGTCGACGACGACGACAACATTCGGTTCTTGCTCCAAGAGGAACTGTCCTCGGCGGGGCACGAGGTGTTCGCCGCCGCCGACGGGCCCCAGGCCTTGCGGTTGCTGGACGACCGCTCTCCCGACCTCGTGATCCTCGACCTCAAGATGCCGGGCATGGACGGCCTCGAGGTGCTTCGCCGGATCCGGGCGCGGTATCCGGAGATGCCGGTCGTGGTGTTCTCCGCGTTCTGCGAACCCGCCCGCGAGGCCTTGGCCCTGGGGGCCAACGGGTGCGTGGCCAAGTCCGCCGACCTCACCGAGCTGCATCAGCAGATCCGGCGATACTGCAGCTAGCAACCCGGCGACAGATTAGGCGCGTCACCTCGGAGGGTGGGGCAAGGCACCTGCCTCCGGCCGGGCGCGAAGCCGAGCATGAGATTCGCCGCGCAGGAACAGGACCGAAGAGCTGGTTACACGACAACTCGATGGAATCCGAGCCATTTCGCGGTCCGAGCGTCCGAGGCACTGCGCGGCGGGCTATGGGGCCGCGCCCGGCTCTCCGGCAGGTCCCTTGCCCCTCCGAGCAGGGAGCGATAGCGCCTGTTTATCCGCCGGGTTCATAGCCCCCCTCACCCCACCTCGGCCTCGAACTGCGTGAGCGTCTTGAACTGACGGTACCGGGAGGCCACCTCGTCGTAGGTGAGGCGCTCCAGCCGGCGGAAGCTGAAGTCCTCCACGTTGAAGCTCGCCATGGCCGACCCGAACACGATAGCCCGGCGGATGTTGTCGGGCTCCAGGTTGCCGGTGCTGGCCAGGTACCCCATCATGCCGCCGGCAAAGGTGTCCCCCGCGCCCGTCGGGTCGAACACCTCCTCCAGGGGAAACGCCGGCGCCGCGAACACGTGGCCGTCCGCAAAGTACATGGCGCCGTACTCGCCCCGCTTCACCACCACGCCCTTGGGCCCCCACGACAGGATCTTCTGGGCCGCCCGGACCAGGTTGGGCTCCTCGGCCAGCATGCGGGCCTCGGCCTCGTTGAGCACCACCATGTCCACCCGGGCGACGGCCTCCAGAAGGCTCCGGCGCTTCCCCTCGATCCAGAAGTTCATGGTGTCCAGGGCCACGAACCTCGGGTCCTCCACCTGATCGAGCACCCGTTGCTGCAGATCGGGGTCGATGTTGGCCAGGAACACGTACGGACACGCCCGGTGGGCCGGCGCGAGCTCCGGCGAGAACCCCTCGAACACGTTCAGGTGGGTCTCCAGGGTGTGGGCCTCGTTCAGGTCGAACCCGTACCGCCCCTTCCACCGGAAGGTCTTGCCCGGCGCCCGCACCAGGCCCGACAGGTCGGCCCCCCTCTCCGCCAGGAAGGCCACCCGCTCGGTGGGGAAGTCCTCGCCGATCACGGCCACGAGCCGCACCGGGGCGAACAGGCTCGCCGCCGCCGTGAAGTAGAGGGCCGAGCCCCCGAGGGCCTCGTCCTCCCGGCCGAACGGGGTCTCCACCGCGTCGATGGCCACCGAGCCCACCACGAGCAGATCGCCGCTCATCCCTCCCCCTCCCCGCTCGTGAGGTACCGGCCGAACAGCAGCTCCACCCGGCGCCGGGTCTCGGCAGGGACCCGAGCCGGGTCGGTGAGCACCGCGTACCGGGCCGCCTCGGCGCAGGGGCAGGAGCGCTCGGCCGGGATCCGACCCACGGCCTCGCGCACGATCCTTCGGGCGGTGTCCACGTTGCGGTGGAGCACCTCGAGCACGGCCTCCACGCTGACCTCCTCCTCGGTCTCGTGCCAGCAGTCGTAGTCGGTCACCAGGGCCACCGTGGTGTAGCAGAGCTCCGCCTCCCGGGCCAAGCGGGCCTCGGTGGCGTTGGTCATGCCGATCACCCGCGCCCCGATCGACCGGTACCAGTATGACTCGGCCCGGGTGCTGAACTGGGGCCCCTGAATGCACACGTAGGTCCCCCCCCGGTGGAACGGCACGCCCACGGCCTCGCGGGTCTCCCACACGGCCTGCTGCAGGGCCTGGCACACCGGGTCGGCCATGGCCACGTGGCCCACGATGCCGTCGCCGAAGAACGTGCTCTCCCGACCCCAGGTGCGGTCCAGGAACTGGTCGGGCAGGCAGATGTGGCCCGGCGCCACCCCTTCCTGCAGGCTGCCCACGGCCGAGATGGAGATCACCCACTCCACCCCGAGGGACTTCAGGGCCCAGACGTTCGCCCGGTACGGCACCTCCGAGGGCAGAAACCGGTGGCCCCGGCCGTGGCGGGGCAGGAACACAAGCCGCCGGTCGCCCAGGCGCCCCTCGATCAGGGCGTCGGACGGCGCCCCGAACGGGGTGGACACCTCCACCTCCCGAACGTCGGTGAGCCCCTCCATCTCATAGAGCCCGCTTCCTCCGATGATTCCGATCGCTCTGTCCATGCAGTGATCCTTGTGGGTCGTTGGTCAGGGACTGCCGTAAATCGTAAGTCGTAAATCGTGAATCGTGGGTCGTCCGTCGTTGGTTGTGCCCGGCCGTGAGTCGTTGGTCGTTGGGAGGTCGGGGCGACAAACCACCTGCGAGGAACAGTCGTTGCGCCTTCTAGCCTCCTAGCGTCCCCCCCTCCTCCGCCTTCAGCTGCCCGCAGGCGGCCAGGATGTCCTCCCCCCGGCTCTTGCGCAGGGTGGCGGTGAAGTTCTTGTCCAGCAGGATCTTCCGGAACGCCTCCACCGCCTCGGGCCGCGGCCTCTCGAAGGGGCTGTCGCCGTGGGGGTTGTAGGCGATCAGGTTCACCTTGCACCGCACGTGGGACAGCAGCTTCACCAGCCGCCGGGCGTCGTCCGGCGAGTCGTTCACCCCGCCCAGGAGCACGTACTCCACGGTGTAGCGGTCCCGGGGGGGCAGCGGGCTCTCCCGCAGGGCCTCCAGGAGCTCCTGGATCGGAAACCGGCGGTTCACCGGCATGATCCGGTCGCGGACCTCATCGGTGGTGGCGTTCAGGCTCACGGCCAGGCTTCCCAACATCTCGGGCGGCAACCGCCGGATCCGGTCCGCCAGGCCCGCGGTGGACACCGTGAGGCGACGCCGGGTGATGTTCAGACCGTGGTCGCTCGACAGGATCCGGAACGCCCGCACCACGTTGTCGAAGTTGTGCAGGGGCTCGCCCATGCCCATGAACACCACGTTGGTGATCCGCCGATCCGGCCCCATACGGGCCTGCCCCACCACGACCTGGGCCACGATCTCTCCGGCGGTGAGGTGGCGACGCAGCCCCAGGGTGCCGGTCCGGCAGAACGCGCAGCCCATGGCACACCCCACCTGGGTGGACACGCACTGGGTCACCCGGCCGTCGTCCGGCATCAGCACGGTCTCCACCCGCTCGCCGTCCGCCAGCTCGAGCAGAAGCTTCACCGTGCCGTCCCGGCTGGTCTGCTCGGCCGCGATCCGTGGCAGGGCGGCCGTGGCCTCCCGGCCCAGCCGCTCCCGCAGGGCGGCGGAAAGGTCGGTCATCTCCTCGAACCGGGTCACGCCCTTCTTGTAGAGCCAGTTCATCACCTGCCGGGCCCGGAACCGCTTCTCCCCCCACCTCTCGAAGACGCGTTCCAGGCCGGGCAGGTCGTGGTCGAACAGATCAAGGGCCGTCATCGGTCGTGAGGAACCTTGGATCGAAGAGGAGTTGCGACATCCCTGCCGGACTCGGCTTTATACCGTGGGCCGCAAACGACCGTCAAACCTGGGAGGTTCCCGGCTTGACACGGCCCGGTCAAGGGGATAAAAGGCCCCTTCAACACACGTCCGCCGGTGCCCCACGGGGCTGAAAAGGGAAGTGGGGTGAGAATCCCCCGCGGACCCGCCGCTGTGAGCGAGGACGACGGGCCACTGGTGCCACTGGCCGCTTCGCGGCTGGGAAGGCGGCCCCGAGGACGAATCGCGAGCCAGAAGACCTGCCGGACGGACTCCCCTTGCACGCAGCTCCCCGGGTGGATCGGGAGAGAGGGGAAATCGGGTGCTTCGAATACGGGAAGCCCACTCCCCCGGAGTGGGCTTTTTGTTGTCGCAGAGGCCCCAACACGGGGCCTTCGCCTCACCCCTTCGGGGATTCGCGGCCTTCCGACCAACGACCGCTGTTACGAACTTAACCGGAAAGCCCCCTTCGGCCCTGGGGGCCCTACGACGGGGAGAGTAACTTTCCCTGAACCGGGTAGTTGCGGCGGGCACGGGGCCTGCTTCCGGCCGCGCGCGAAGCCGGGCACCGAGATTCGCCGCGCAGGCACGAGGCATCAGCGGTGGCTTCATGACCGTTCGGCCGGCACGAACGATTTCGCGGTGCGAACGTGGGAGGCCCTGCGCGGCGAGCCAAGGAGCCGCGCGGCGCTCCAGCAGACCCCGTGCCCCCTAGCTTTGGCGCGGTTCCAGAGCCGCCCGGCCGCCCAGCTGCCTAGCCGCCGAGCGGGCCGAAGGCCCCAGACCGACGACCGTTGACCGTTGACCGAAGACCGTTGACCGAAGTTACGAAGTGACATGGAACACACCGTGGCCATCGCCTCTCCCATCGAGAACACAGCGCCCGAGCCGCCCCTGGCCGTCGAGGCCCGGGGGCTGGTGAAACGTTTCGGCCGGGTCCGGGCCCTGGACGGCCTGGACCTGCGGCTCCGAACGGGCGAGATCTACGGGTTCCTCGGGCCCAACGGCGCCGGCAAGACCACCACCATCCGCATCCTGACCGGGCTCCTGCGCCCCGACCGGGGCGAGGCCCGGGTGGGCGGCGCCGACGTGGTGCGCAACCCGGTGGCGGCCAAGGCCCAGATCGGGGTGGTGAGCCAGCAGCTCAACCTGGACCCGGACCTGACCGTGGCCGAGAGCCTGGAGCTCCACGGCATTCTCCACGGCATGCCCCGGGCCGAGCGCCGGGCCCGGGCCCGAGAGCTCCTGGAGTTCGCCGGGCTCGCCGACCGGGCCGACAGCCTGGGCCGAACCCTGTCGGGGGGCATGAAGCGGCGGGTCACCATCGTCCGGGCCCTGCTGCACGAGCCCCGGATCCTGTTCTTGGACGAGCCCACCGTGGGGCTCGACCCGGCCACCCGCCGGAGGCTGTGGGACCTGATCCGGAGCGTGAACCGCAGGGGCGTGACCGTGCTCCTGACCACCCACTACATCGAGGAGGCCGAGTTCCTGTGCCATCGGGTGGGCATCCTGGACCGGGGCCGGCTGATCGAGGAGGGGACGCCCCGGGAACTCCTGGAGGGCCTGGGCGAGTACGCCGTGGACCTGGTGGAGGATGGGGGAACCCGCACCCGGTTCTTCCCCACCCGGGAGGCCGCGCTCGCGTTCCTGCGCCACGACCGGGCAGGGGCGGGCCTGCGCCGCACCAACCTGGAGGACCTGTTCCTTCAGCGCACCGGCCGGAGGGTGGACCCGTGAACGGGGTGAGGGGTGTCCTGTACCGGGAGCTGCGCATCTACCGCAGGCGCTGGAAGAAGCACCTGGCCTCCTACGCGGTGTCGCCGTTCCTGTTCCTGGTGGTGTTCGGCTGGGGCCTCGGCCGGCACGTCGAGTTCGACGGGGTGGGCTACCTGGCCTTCATGATCCCGGGGCTGGCCACCATGGCCAGCATGACCCAGAGCTACGGCACGGCCACCGAGATCAACATCGCCCGGTTCTACTGGCGCATCTTCGAGGAGTTCCAGATGGCGCCGATCCCGGCCTGGGAGATCACCCTCGGCGAGGTGGTGTACGGCATGCTCCGGGGGATCGCGGCGGCGGTGATCGTGTACCTGCTGGCCTGGCCGTTCGGCATCCGGCCTCCGGCCAGCCCCCAAGTGGCCGGGTTCTTCCTGCTCCACACCTTCACCTTTGCCTCGGCCGCGGTCACGGCCGCCATGGTGGTGCGCAGTCACGCCGACCAGGGGCACATCAACACGTTTTTCATCGTGCCCATGTCGTTCCTGTGCGGCACCTTCTTCCCCCTGGATCGCCTGCCCGGGTGGGCCCAGACCATCGCCTACGGCCTGCCGCTGACCCACTCGAGCCTGGTGATCCGGGCGGCCAGCCTGGGCACCCCCGTGCCCGGGATCAATGTGGTCGCCCTGACCGGCTTCGCCGCGGTCTTCTTCGGCTCGGCCGTGTGGGCGGTGAGGAGGAGCAGCTGTTGACCCGGCGACAGAACAGGCTCGTTTTTCCGGGGGATGGGAGCTGGTTCCGGCCGTGCGTGAGTTGCAACATCCGACTTACGCTGCATCCGACACTCAGCCGATGCTCGCCTTGCCGACGGACCACGAGGCGCTCTCGCGGATCGGGCCACAACAGCGCTTTGCAGGCCGGGCTGAGTGCCGGATGCGGCGACTCTAGGAGCCACGCCCGGCGCTCCACCAGATCCCATGCCTCCGGGTCACCAGCGTGTCGTTGGGTCCCCGACCGACGACCGTAGACCAGCGACCGACAAATCAGGAGCCCCGTCATGACCCAGCTCGGAACCTTCTACGGCATCGGGGTCGGCCCCGGCGACCCGGAGCTGCTCACGGTGAAGGCCGTTCGCGTGCTCCAAGAGGTGGACGTGGTGTTCGCCGCGGGCCACGAGCGATCGGGCCGGAGCGCCGCCCTGGAGATCGCCCGACCCCACCTTCGGCCGGGCTGCCCCGTGGTCACCCTGCCCTTCCGGCACACCTTCGAGGACGTGCGGTCCCGCGAGGTGCACCGGGATCACGCCCGAAGGGTAGTGGACGAGCTCCGACGGCCCGCCGCGGCCGCGTTCCTCACCCTGGGGGACCCCATGACCTACTCCACCTTCACCTATCTGCTCGAGGCCGTCCGCGAGCTCGAGCCCCGGGTGCCGGTGGAGGTGGTGCCGGGCATCACCTCGTTCGCCGCGGCAGCGGCAGAGGCGCGCGTTCCCCTGGTGGAGGGCGACCAGACCCTGGCCGTGGTGAGCGCGGCCCGGGGCACCGCCGCGGTGGAGCGGGCGCTCGAGGCCGCCGACAGCCTGGCCATCCTCAAGCCCTACCGGAACACGGCCGAGGTGTGCGACCTGCTCGAGGCCCGGGGCCTGGGCGGGAAGGTGGTGTTCGCCTCCCACTGCACCCGGCCGGGGGCCCTGGTGGCTCGGGGGGTGTGCCAGGCCCGGACCCACGCCAACGGGTACATGAGCCTGTTCCTCGTCCGGCCGGGGGAGGACCGCACCCCGTGACCGCTCGGCCCGGCCGGGTGATCCTGGGGATCGCCCTGGTCCTTCCGCTGGTGTTCCTGTGGGCCGCGGGCATCGGCTCGTCAGGCCTGGGCTCGTCCGACCTGCTCCGGGCCCTGGCCGAGGCGGCCGGGCTGATCCCGCCCACCCTCGACCCCGTGGATCGCACCATCCTTCTCACCGTGCGCCTGTCGCGGGTGTGCCTGGCAGGGCTCGTGGGTGGGGGGCTGGCCGTGGCCGGCGTGGTGTTCCAGGGGATCCTGCTGAACCCCCTGGCCGACCCCTACACCGTGGGGGTGTCGTCGGGCGCGGCCCTGGGCGCGAGCATCGCGATCCTGGCCGGCCTGGGCGGGTACACGGCCTGGGGGCTCGGGCTTCTTCCCGTGTTCGCCTTTGCCGGCGCCCTGGCCGCCCTGGGCGCGGTGCACCTGCTGGCCTCGGACCGGGACTTCGGCTCCGGAAACACGCTGATCCTGGCCGGGATCGTGGTGAGCACGACCCTGTCGGCCGGCATCAGCCTCCTCAAGAGCCTCAACGAGGACAGCGTGTCCTCCATCGTGTTCTGGATTTTGGGCAGCTTCAACGGCCGGAGCTGGGCCCACGTGGCGTTCTCGGCCCCCTACGTGTTCGCCGGTGTCGTATGGGCCTGGTGCCTGGGCCGGGACCTGGACCTGCTGGCCCTGGGGGACGAGTCGGCCCGCCAACTGGGGGTGGACGCCGCCCGGGCCCGGCGGTGGCTCCTGGTGGCCGCGTCGGTCATGACCGGCGCGTGCGTGGCCGTGAGCGGGGTGATCGGGTTCGTGGGCCTGGTGGTGCCCCACCTGCTCCGGATGGTGCTGGGGCCGGGGCACCGCAGGCTCGTGGTGGGCTCGTTCCTGACAGGGGCCTCGCTCCTGGTGCTCGCGGACGGGCTGGCGAGGACCGTGCTGCCGGGGGGCGAAGAGCTGCCGGTGGGCGTGGTGACGGCCCTGGTGGGGGGCCCCTTCTTCTGCTGGCTGCTGCGGTGGAGCCCCCGGAGCCGCAGGGCGGAGGCGCCGTGATCTCGGTGCGGGACCTGTGGGCCGGGTACGGCCGCGAGCCGGTGCTGCGGAGCGTGGACCTTCAGGTGGACCACGGCGGGTTCCTGGGCATCCTCGGGCCCAACGCCTGCGGCAAGTCCACCCTGCTGCGGGTCCTCACGGGGGTGCTGCGGCCCCAACGGGGCGAGGTGCGGGTGGGGGGGCTCGACCCCAGGGAGGCCGCCCCCCGCAACCTGGCACGGGTCGCGGCCACCGTGCCCCAGTCCACCTGGATCCCCTTCCCGTTCACCGGGTTCGAGGTGGTCATGATGGGCCGCCACCCCCAGCTCGGCCGGTTCGGCCGACCCGGCCCGCCCGATCGGGAGGCCGTGCGCCGGGCCATGGCCGACACCGACACGCTGGGGCTGGCCGACCGGCTGATCACCCAGGTCTCGGGCGGCGAGCGGCAGCGGCTGGTGCTGGCCCGGGCCCTGGCCCAGGAGGCCCCCCTGCTGCTGCTGGACGAGGCCACGGCCGCCATGGATGTCCACCGACGAATCGACGCCTTCGACCTCCTGGCCCGGGTGAACGCCCAGGGCACCACGGTGTGCGCCGTGATGCACGACCTGAACCTGGCCGCCCTGTACTGCCGGCGCCTCGTGTTCCTCAAGGAGGGGAGGGTCTGGGCCGAGGGCCCCACCGAGCGGGTGTTTTGCAAAGAGATCCTGGAGGCGGTGTACGAGACCCCGGCCGAGGTCTCCGTGCACCCGGCCACGGGCCGGCCCCATGCCGTGTTCCTGCCGCGGGCCCGGCGGGGCGGGAACCAGAGACCAGAAACTAGAAACTAGAGACTAGAAACTAGCTTTTCAGCCTTCAAGCGGGCCGAAGGCCCCAGACCGACAACCAACGACCGAAGGTTACGAGAAGATGAAGAGGAGACTCTTTTGGGGGCTGCTGGCCCTTCTTCTGCTGGGCCCCCTCTCCCCGGCCCTGGCGGCGTGCATCGTGGACGACACCGGCACCCGGGTGTGCACCGACGGCTCGCCGCGGATCGTCTCGCTCTACGGCGCGTACACCGAGGTCCTGTGGGAGATCGGTGCGGGGGACCGGATCGTGGGCCGCACCCGCCACGACGACACCGTGCCCCAGCTGCGCGGGGTCCCCTCGGTGGGCACCGGCCTGCGGCCCAATGTCGAGTACGTCCTGGCCCTCCGGCCGGGGCTGGTGGTGGCGCGGGCCGGCCGGGCCGCGGCCCGGGCCGTGGCGACCCTGCGGGAGCGGGGGCTCACCGTGGCCGCGTTCGACCCGCGCTCGATCGACGACGCCCTCGGCGTGATGGAGCGTCTGGGGGTGCTCACGGGCCGCGTGGCCCAGGCCCGAGAGCTGGCCGGCCGGCTACGGGCCGAGGTCGATCGGGTGCGCACAGCGGTCGCCGACGCCCCCAGGGTCCGCCTGGTGTACGAGATCCGGGGCCAGCCGCTGACCGTGGCCGGCACCGACGGCCTGATCCACGACATCATCGTGGCGGCCGGCGGCGAGAACGCGGTGCGGGTCCCCAAGAAGCTCCTCACCCTGGACGTGGAGGCCCTCCTCCGGCTCGATCCCGAGGTGTACGTGATCCAAGAGGGCCCCATGAACCGCAACCCGCCGCCCCTGTCCGAGCGCCCCCTGTTCCGCGAACTGCGTGCGGTGCGCGCAGGCCGGGTGCTCACGGTGGCCGAACGCGAGTTCGCCCGCCCCGGCCCGGGGCTGGCCCGGGCCGTGCGCACCCTGGCCCGGTTCCTCCACCCCGACCGGGTGCCGGACCGGGCCGAATGAGCGAGGAGCGCTCCTCATTACCATGAACCCGGCGGAAAAACAGACCCTATCGCTCCCTGCTCGGAGGGGCAAGGGGCCTGCCCCCGGCACTCGCGCCCGGCCGGAAACAAAACATATCCGAGTTTGTCTTTTTTATTCTTGACACGGGGATCGGAAACGCTTATCTTTCGCGCGACTTTTGGATACGGGTCCGGTTTGGACCCGGGAGGAGGCGCCCGTTGGAGACCCTGATCACCCTATTCCCCACCCTTGTGACGGCCGTGGTGCTCACCACCCTGACCCTGGCCCCTGAGGCGGCGTACCGGTTCGCCCAGGAGAGCCGACGGCGCATCGCCGAGCTTCGGCGCACGTTGCGGAGGCGGGAGCCCGAGGCGCCCCGTCGGGTCGTACGAACCTACGGCCGCTCCTGGTGTGAATAGAAAAACCGGCCCTCGGGCCGGTTTTTTCGTGCGGATGGTAGGACGTTGGGACGGCCCCGCGTCCTACCTCTCCGACAAACGAACCTCCACACGCTTCGTTTCTCCCCCCCTGCGGAACACCACTTCGACCTGGTCCCCCGGCCGGTGGGCCTTGAGCACCCGGCCCAGGTCCGCGAGGCTCCGGACCTCGGCACCCCCCACCCGATCCACCACGTCCCCCGCCCGCAGGCCCGCGGCCTCGGCCGGAGAGCCGGGCGTGACCCCGGACAGGCGCACTCCGGGGCCCGGAAACGCGAAGTCGGGCACCACGCCCAGCGTCACCCGCCGCCCTCCTGACCGCTCCGGGGACCGTTCGGCGCCGGACGATGTCCCCCGGGTGAGGGGTTCTCGCCGGTCGGCCAGGTAGGCCACGAACTCCCGGGCCACCTCGGCCACCCGCACCAGCCCATCAATGTCGATCTTGTCCGGCGTGTCGGTGGGGCGGTGGTAGTCTGGGTGGGGTCCGGTGGTGAGCTGCACGGCAGGGACCCCTGCCTCCACGAAGCTCACCTGGTCGCTCCCACCCTCGTCCCGGGCCACCGGCTCCACCCTCACCCCGGTCACGTACCCCGCGCCGTTGGCGATGTGGACCCACTCCCGGGCCGTGCCCGTGCCCAGCACCAGGAGCCTGCCCCCACCCAGCCGACCCACCGTGTCCAGGTTCACCATGGCCACGATCCGGCTCACCGGGAACGGCCGGCCCGCGGCCACGAACTGCTTCGATCCCAGACGGCCGGCCTCCTCGGCCGCGAACGCCACGAACACCACGCTCCGGGCCGGGCGGGCCGCGGCCACGACCCGGGCCAGCTCCAGGAGCACCGCGACCCCGCTGGCGTTGTCGTCGGCGCCGGGGTGCACACGGCCCCGGTCCCCTGCGTGGGCATCGGGCCAGCCCCGGCCCAGGTGGTCGTAGTGGGCCCCCACCACGACCGCCGTGGCCGAGAGCTCCGGATCGGTGCCCCGCACCAGGCCCACCACGTTTCGCAGCCGGACCTCGGCCTCGGGCTCTCCCCCGCGGGCCCGGAACTCCTGAAACCAGACGCCGTCGTCGCCCCCCGGCTCGAGTCCGGCCTCGGCCATGCGCCGGGCGATCCACTCCGCCGCCTCCGCCAGCCCCGGCGTGCCGAACCCCCGCCCCTCCCGCTCGGGCGCTGCCAGGAACTCCACGGTCTCCCTCAAGCGCTGGGCCGAGAACACCGGAGCCGGCCGGGCCAGGGGCTCCCGGCGGGGCAGCTTCGCCCGGGCCGCCGGGGCGTCGGCCAGCTGGGCCGTCAGGGGGGAGTCGCTCACCGGCCACCGACCCTTGGCCGTGTTGGTGGGCTCCTCCCCTTCGAACACCAAGAAACTGTACTTGTGGTAGTGGGGCAGCTTCCGGGCGAGCCCGGGCAGGGCCTCCGGAGGAGCCGCCGCGAACGCCACCACCTCGGCCGAATTGCCGGGCCGGCGGGTCACCAGCACCACCGAATCCCCCGGCCGAAGGGCGCCGTTTCCATCCCAGGCCACCCCGCCGTCGGAGAACACCACCCCGTGGGTCGCGGCTGCCTCGGCGAACCGCGGCCGGTGGCGGTTCTCCCACCCCAGGATCCAGACCGCCCCCTCCTCGGGGAACGGCTCGGTGTCCGGCAGGATCTCCCAGCGCCCCTCCTGGCCGGCGGCCCAGGTCCGGGCCGCCTCTTCGTAGGCCCGGCGCAGGCGGGCGTCCGCCGCCGAGGGCAGGAGCACCGTGACCCGATCGGCGCCGAACGCCCCGCTCAGGGCGGGCGGGATCTCCCCCGGATCCAGCCTGCGGAAGCAGTCGTAGGCAGGGTCCACGTCCACCCGCAGGGGACGCCGGTCGAACCATCCCTGCCACCGGGCCCACCGCCCGTCCGTGTCGAGCTCGATCCAGCGGGCCCGGGGTTCCCCCTCCACCGTCACGGCCACCGGAATCCGCAGGGGGAAGGCGGGGCCGGGTTGGCGCTGGAACACGGACACCCGGAGCTTCCACCGCCGCCCCCGCCGCACGGCCAGCGCCTCCCTCAGATCGAGGTCCGGGGCCCCGGCCCGATCTACCCAGGCCCGGAAGAACCCGGCCAGGTCCTCCCCAGCGGCCTGTTCGAAGGCCGCGCGCACGTCCTCCCAGGAGGCCCGGCGGAACCGGTTTCGCCGGTAGAAGGTGCGCAGCGCCGCCACGAACGCCTCGTCCCCGAGCCTGCGGCGTAGCATGTGGAACACCATGAGCCCCTTGCCGTACCCCACGGCTTCGGTGGTGGCGCTGTGCCGGGCGGTGAACTCCCGCAGGGCGAGGTCCCGGCCCCGGGCCGCGTAGTCCGCGTACTTCTGAAGGGTGGCCTGCCGGTACTCCGCCCCCTGCCCCCGCCCCTCTTGGATCAGGTGGTCGGCCAGGTACGCGGTGAGCCCCTCGCACCAGTTACCCGACGCATAGTCCACGAACACCCCGTTCCCCCACCAGTCGTGGAGGATCTCGTGGGGAAACGAGGAGTGCAGAATGAAGGGAAACCGGATGATCCGGGGCCCCAGCAGGGTGAAGGAGGGCATGCCCCACCCGGTCTCCCAGAAGTTCTCCACCAGGGCGAACTTGGGGTAGGGGTACGGCCCGAGCAGCGCCGAGTACATGGCCAGGTAGGAGCCGCCGGCCTCCAGGTACTTGCGGGCCAGGGCGGGATCGGGCTGGCGCAGGTACACCTGCATCTCCACGGAGCCGGAGGGCCGGCGGTAGGCGGTCCAGGGGCCGGCCACCAGAAAGATCTCGTCCTGGGGCGCCTCGCAGGTCCACCGGGCGGGGCCGTTGCCGCCAGCCTCGCCTCCCCCCTGGCTCACGGCCATCCATCCCGGGGGCAGGTCCACTCCCAGCCGGAACGTGACCTGCCCGTCTCCGGTGTCCGGATACCACCCGCTCTCGCCCGCCAGGTACACCCCCTCGTCCGAGATCAGCCCGGGCGTGGTCCGGAACCCCCGGGCGTACCCCTCGGGCCCGGAAAGGGAATGGCGGATCGCCCCCCGGTACCGGAGCCGGAAGGTGCGGGCGGGCTCGTCGAACCGCAGGCGGTACCGGACCCGCACCCCCTCCTCGTCGCCCAGGAGCTCGGCCGAGTCGGTCTCGATCCGGAGGTCTCGATGCAGCCAAAACCCCACCTCGGGGACCGGAGCGGGCAGGGTCACCCGGTCCTCGGCCTCCAGGGTCCCGGCACGGGGATCGAGCCGCACCCGCAGGTCGTGGTGCACGGTGCCACCGGCCCAGCAAACGGCCGCAAGCCCCACCAGAAACAGGGAGAGGAAGAGGGCGCGCATGGGGCTAACCACCCAAAGCTCTTGCCACGGCCGCCAGGAACTCGCGCTGGGCGAACGGCTTGGCCAGCACCGGGTGCTCCGGTCGGGCCAGGTTCGCGGCCAGGTCCTCCCGGCCCGTCACCAGGACCACCGGCAGCTCCGGCGCCACCCCCTGAATCAGTCGGTACACCTGGGTGCCGTCGAGCTCCGGAAGCACGAGGTCCAGCACCAGCAAGCCCACCGGCTCGTCCTGCTGCAGGCGGTCCAGGGCCTGAAGTCCGGTGCGCGCCCGCTCGACCCGGTACCCCGCGGCCTCCAGCCCCAGGACCATCAGATCGGCCACCCCCTCCTCGTCCTCCACCACCACCACGACCCGGTCGGTGAGGGGATGGGCCGCGGCGCTGCCCCCGGCCCTCCGCCCGGCGGGCGGGGTCCCGGGATCCGCCGCTGGAAGCCACAGCCGGAACACGCTGCCCTCAGGACCGGAGGTCTCTAGTTCCAGGGAACCGCCCCAACCGGTCACCCCGGCGTGGGCCTCGGCCAACCCCAGGCCGACCCCGTCCCCCGCCTCTTTGGTGGAGAGAAACGGCTCGAAGACCCGGTCCCGGATCGCCACCGGGATCCCGGAGCCGGTGTCGGCCACCCGGATCTCGATGCCGCGATCGGCCACCCGGTCGCTGGACCGGGCCGCCAGGGTCAGGGTGCCCCCCGCCGGCATGGCGTCGCGGGCGTTCAGGCACAGGTTCAGGAGCGCGGTGGTCAGGAGCGACCGGTCGGCCCGGGCCGGGGGCAACCCCGGCTCCACGTCCATCACCAGGGTCACCGTCTTGGGGAGCGTGTGGTCCAGCAGCACCCGGATCTCCTCCAGGCACTCCTTCACGCCCACCGACTCCACCCGCCCCCCCTCGCGGCGGGCCACGGCCAGGAGCCGGCGCGTTATCTCTCCCCCCCGGCGGCAAAGGCCGCTGATCCGCTCGAACTCCGAGTGGGGCACCGAGCCCTCCGGCACCTCCAGCCGGCCCACGTACGCACACCCCAGGATGCTGCCCAGGATGTTGTTGAAGTCGTGGGCCACGCCCGCGGCGAGCCGCCCCACGGCCTCCAGAACCTGGGCGTGGCGGAGCCGGTTCTGGAGCCGTTCCCGCTCCACCTCGGCCGCCCTCTGGAGCGTCAGATCTACCAGCTGGCACAGCACGTGGAGGGGCCGCCCCTCGGCGTCCCGCACCAGCGCCGCATGGGTCTCCACCCACACCTCCGACCCGTCGGGCCGGAGGTAGCGCTTGCGCAGACTGTAGGAGTCCACCTCTCCGGCCACGAGCCGTCTCAAGAACTCCTCGCTGGGGCCTCGGTCCTCGGGGTGGGTGAACTCGGCGTACCGGCGGCCCACCAGCTCCTCCGCCGTCCGGTCCAGCATGCGGCACAGGGAGGGGTTAACCCGGACGAACACCCCCTCGGGCGTGGCCAGGCTCATCCCCACCGGCGCCAGATCGAACGCGGCGGTCATGTGGGCCTCGGCCTCCCTCAAGGCCTCCTGCCCGCGCTTCGCCTCGTCGATGTCGCGCACGCTGGCCACCACCAGGTCGTGGCCCGCCACCCGGGCCCGCCGCAGGCACACCTCCACCCAGAACAGCCGGCCGTCCCGGGCCCGCGCCCGCCACTCGAACCGCTGGGGGCCTTGCTCGCCGGCCCGGCGCACCCACTCGGCCGCCTCCCTCTGGGAGTAGGGAGGCTCGCCCTCGCTCAAGTCCCCCACCTCCATCCCGAGCAGTTCCTCGGCCGGCCAACCGTAGAGGTCGCACGCGGCCCGGTTCACGAACACGATCCGACCGTCGGCCGGATCGTGCACGAACAGAGCCTCTGCCACGGCGTCGAGGAGCGAGGCGTGGAATCCGAGCTGCTGGGAGAAGGGAGCCGACACGGGTGGCGAAACAGCGGGCCCGGGACGGTTCACCCGCCCCGGGCCCGCAGCAAGGCTACTGTCCGGCCGGCGGGGGAGTAAACGTGCGTTGACCGGCCTCCTGATCGAGCATCAGGAGGCCGCGGCCGTCGCCCTCGACCCGCCGGACCTTGGCCAGCCAGGCCGAGAAGTTGGCCTCCTCCTCCACCTGCTCGGTGACGAACCACTGGAGGAAGATCCGGGTGGCGTGGTCGCTCTCGGCCATCGCCAGGTCGGTGAGGCGGTTAATCATGCCGGTGACCTTGCGCTCGTGCTCCAGGCCGTACTGGAACACCTCGGTGAGGGAGGCATAGTCGTTCTTGGGCTCGGGGACCGCCGCCATCCGGGCCCGGCCCCCCGCCTCGCAGATGTAGCGGTAGATCTTGTCGGCGTGGGTGAGCTCCTCCATGGCCTGCACCCGGAAGAAGCTGCCGAAGCCGGGCAGGTCCTCGGCCTCGCAGTAGGCCGCCATGGCCAGGTAGAGGTACCCGGAGAAGAACTCGTTCTTCATCTGCTCGTTGAGCGCGTCCTGCACCTTTTGGCTCAGCATGGAATCTCCTCCTTATGCTGGGGAAAGGCCGTTGGCGGAGGTCGTCGGTCGTCGGTGGGGGGCCTTCGGCCCGCTAGGCGGCTAGGCAGCTAGGCGGCCGGGCGGCTCTCGGATCGCGCCCACGCTCGGGGGTATGGGTTTCAGGGATCAGAATTCAGCGGACCGAAGACAGGAAAAGACCATGGGCGCACTCCTGCATCCGACGTTGCACCCTGTTCTCTGAACTCTGTCTTCTGGCTCCTGAACCGCAGGCCCCATGCCTCCGGCGTGAAGGCTCCGGACCAACGAACGTCACCCTATCCCGTTGTGGGGCCCCGCAGGGGCCTGACGAGGCCTCCCGGCCTCCTAGCGTTCTAGTGGGCCGAAAGCCCGACCTCAAAGTAAGGTTGCCGAGGTGCCGGGGCGTGTCAAGGCCGCCGGCCGGCCGGGCTCACCCGGTACCGTTGGGCGAGCCTAGCCTTCCAGTCGTCCGGTTTCGGGTCGCGCCCTCCCTTGCGGGGCCGGGACCGCGGCCGATCCGACCGCATGGACAGCGAGATCCGGCCCCGGTCCCGATCCACCCCGAGCACCCGCACCCTGACCTTCTGGCCCACCCGAACCACCTCGGCCGGGTCTTCCACATACCGGTCGGCCAGCTCCGACACGTGCACCAGCCCGTCCTGGTGGACCCCCACGTCCACGAACGCCCCGAACCGGGTCACGTTGGTCACCACCCCCGGCAGCTCCATGCCCTCGCGAAGGTCGTCCAGGGTCTGGACCCGCTCGTCGAACCGCACCGGATCGAACGCCTCCCGGGGGTCCCGGCCGGGCTTTCGGAGCTCGTCGAGGATGTCGCGCACGGTGGGCAGGCCCACGTCCCCCTCCACGTAGGCCTCGGGCCGGATCCGGTCGATCAGCCGGTCGTTCCCGATGAGGTCCGCCACCGGCACGCCGAGGTCCCGGGCCATCCGCTCCACCAACCCGTAGCGCTCGGGGTGCACGGCCGAGGCGTCCAGGGGATCCTCCCCACCAGGGATCCGCAGGAACCCGGCGGCCTGCTCGAAGGCCTTGGGCCCCAGCCGGGGCACCTCCAGTAGGTCCTGCCGTTGCCGGAACGGACCCCGCTCCCGGCGGTGGGCCACGATGTTTCGGGCCAGCCCCTCGCCCACCCCGGCCACGTACCTGAGCAGCGACGGGCTCGCCGTGTTCACGTCGACCCCCACCCGGTTCACGCACCACTCCACCACCCGGTCCAGGGCCTTCTTGAGCCGGGTCTGGTTCACGTCGTGCTGGTACTGGCCCACGCCGATAGACTTGGGGTCGATCTTCACGAGCTCGGCCAACGGATCCTGGAACCGACGACCGATGCTCACGGCCCCCCGAACCGACACGTCCAGGTCCGGGAACTCCTCCCGGGCCACGGCCGAGGCGGAGTACACGCTCGCCCCGGCCTCGGACACCATGAGCACCCGGCATCCCCACTCGGGGTGCTCGGCCAGGAGCGCCCGCACGAACCCCTCGGTCTCCCGGCCCGCGGTGCCGTTGCCCACCACCACGAACTCGGGCTTGTGGCGGGAGATCAGGCCGGCCAGGGTCTGCCGGGCCTCGTCCACCCGATTCTGGGGCGGATGGGGATAGATCGGCTTCCACTCCAGCAGATCGCCGACCTCGTCGAGGGCCACGACCTTGCAGCCGGTGCGAAAGCCCGGGTCGATCGCCACCACCCGCCGTCTGCCGGCCGGGCTCTCGAGTAGCAGGTGACGCAGGTTCTCGGCGAACACCTCGATGGCGGCCTCGTCCGCCCGCGCCTTGAGCTCGACCCGCACGTCCACCTCAATCGAGGGGGCCAGGAGCCGGCGGTAGGCGTCTCCCACGGCCTCGCGCACAAACCCGGCCCAGATCGACCCCGGGGTCTTGACGAACCGCCGCTCCAGGTCCGCCAGGATCTCCGCCTCCGGCGCCTCGACCCACACCCGCAGCACCCCCTCGTCCTCACCCCGCCGCACGGCGAGCACCCGGTGGGACGGCACCTTGGGAATCGCCTCCCGGAACTCGTAGTAGGCCTCGAACTTGGTGCGCTCGGCCTTGCGCTCGGGCAGGACCTCGCTCCGGAGGAACCCCTTCTCCCAGGTGAGCCGCCGGACCCCGGCCCGGGCCTCGGGGTCGTGGGCCACGGTCTCAGCCACGATGTAGGCGGCCTGGGCCAGGGCCTCGTCGGGGGTGGTCACCTCCCGTTCGGGGTCCACGAAGGCCGAGGCGATCTCGCGTACGTCGCCCCGGAGGTCTTCCTGGGCCAGGGCCCGCAGGGCCAGGGGCTCGAGACCCCGCTCCCGGGCCACGTCGGCCCTGGTCCGGCGGCGGGGCTTGAACGGAAGGTAAAGGTCCTCCACCTCCTGCTTGGTGGCGGCGGCCCGGATGCGGGCGGCCAGCTCGTCGGTGAGCTTGCCTTGGGCCTCGATGCTCTCGATCACCGCGGCCTTGCGATCCTCGAGCTCGGCCAGGTAGCCGTACCGATCCCAGACGGCCGCGATGGCCACCTCGTCGAGGCTGCCCGTGGCCTCCTTTCGGTAGCGGGCCACGAACGGGATCGTGGCCCCCCCGGACAGCAGCTCCACCACGGCCCGGACCTGCCCGGGCCGCAGCCCCTGGTCCGCGGCCACCTGCCGCAGCAACGACTCCTGAATCAAATGAACACTCCTGGGGAAACCCCGTCAGGCCCCTGCGGGGCCGGGCAACGGGGAAGGGTAACTCTCGTTGGTCCGGGGCCATTGCCGGCAGCGGGGCATGGGGCCTGCGGTTCAGGAGCCAGAAGACAGAGTTCAGAGAACAGGGTGCAACGTCGGATGCAGGAGTGCGCCCGTGGTCTTTTCCTGTCTTCGGTCCGCTGAATTCTGATCCCTGAAACCCATGCCCCCGAGCGTTGGCGCGATTCGAGAGCCGCCCGGCCGCCTAGCTGCCTAGCCGCCTAGCGGGCCGAAGGCCCCCCACCGACGACCAACGACCGAAGTTACTGGGAAGGTGCCGTCCCCCCCTCACCGGAACTGCGACACGAAGTTCTGCATGGAACGGTCGTAGGTGCGCTCCACCTCGGGCTTGAAGTAGCAGGCCACCATCTGGTTCTTCGACCGGTGGTACGCGATGCACTGGCAGCACAGCCCGTGGCGGGGGCATCCCGGGTAGGTGCAGGTGCACTGGGCCTCGTTCTTTTCCTTCTGACACTCCATGACGCGGACCTCCGTTGGAACGTTAGGACGTTGGGACGCTCGGCGGCTTGCCTTGCCGCCTAGCTGCCCAGCCGCCTAGCTGCCTAGCGGAGGCGAAGCCTCCTAGCCGCCCGTATCCTAGGCAACCGGTCGGGCGGGGGCAAGGGAGCCGGAACCGGGGGGCGCGGGTTCGTGCGGATTGCCACAACAAAAACGCGGTTTGTTGTCACAGGGTCACAAGGCCACACGACCCAAGCCACGGCGAGAGTCAAACAGCATAAAGCCATTTTATAACACACGAATCCCTTGCTGTTGCAGGAGGTTTCAGGACCAGGAAACGTTTTCCTCTGGACTTCCGGTTGACACCAAACGGGCCTTTCGCATAAGGTCCCCGCCGACCTGCCCCGGGTCGGCCCAAGGGAGGAGAGGCCGTGGACCAGAAATGGGTGCTCGATCACGCCTACGTCATCTTTTTCCTGGCCGTTGGCCTGGTGGTGGCCGCCGCGCCGTTTCTGGTGTCGGCCCTGATGGCCCCCCGCGTGTTCTCCCGCAAGACCTCCGACACCTACGAGTGCGGCATGGACCCCATCGGACCCGCCTGGATCCGTTACGGGGTGCTGTACTACCTGTACGCCCTGATGTTCCTGGCCTTCGACGTAGACGTGCTGTACCTGTTCCCCGCAGCGCTCGCCTACCGCAAGGTCCCCGGGTTCGGGGTGGCGCTCGAGGTGATCCTGTTCGTGGCCGTCCTGGCCCTGGCCATCGTCTATGCCTGGCGCAAGGGAGTGTTCACGTGGCCCCGAAAAATCCAGACGCGGTGAGCCCGGCCTGTCGGCTGTGCCCCTCGTTCGACCCGGGCCCCGGGTACGAGTACGAGACCCTGCCGCCCCGGCTCCGGAACCCCGCCATCGACGCGGTGATCAACTACTGCCGGGCCAACTCCATCTGGCCCATGACCTTCGGCCTGGCCTGTTGCGCCCTGGAGATGATGGCCGTGGGAATGGCCCGGCTCGACATCTCCCGGTTCGGGGCCGAGGTGTTCCGGCCGAGCCCGCGCCAGTGCGACCTGATGATCGTGGCCGGCACCGTGAACAAGAAGATGGCTCCGGCCGTGCTGACCTTGTACGAGCAGATGACCGCGCCCAAATGGGTGATCGCCATGGGCAACTGCGCGATCTCCGGCGGGCCGTTCGCGATCCCCGAGAACTACAACGTGGTGGAGGGGGTGGACCGCTTGATCCCGGTGGACGTGTACGTGCCGGGGTGCCCGCCGCGGCCCGAGGGGCTCCTGGAGGGGATTCTGCAGCTCCAGGAGAAGATCTCGGGCGTGCGCCACCCGCTGCCCCAGACCAAGGGACGGTTCCGGCCCAAGCGCGACCCCGAGGCCGGGAGGTGGAACCCCCATGACGCCTGAGGAGATCCGGCAGGTGCTCGAAGCCATCGGCGCCGAGGCCTCCCTGGCCGACCACCCGGCCAAGGGCGTGCACGTGGAGGCGTGGGTGCCGGCCGATCGAGTCCGCGACGCAGCCCAGGCCCTCCGGGACCGGGAGTTCCTGATCGAGGACGTGATCGGCGTGGACGCGACGCCCGAGATGATGGTGGTGTACCACTTCCACCGCCTGGAAGGGGGCTGCCGGGTGCGGCTCCGGGTCCGAGCCGACCGGGAGACCCCGCGGGTGCCCACGATCCAGGACATCTTCCCCGGCGCCAACTGGCACGAGCGCGAGCAGCACGACTTCTACGGGGTGGAGTTCGAGGGCCACCCCGATCTCTCCCCCCTGATCCTGCCCGAGGACGCGGGGGACCTGCGGCCCCTGCGCAAGGACGAGAAGAAGCTCAAGAGCCTGGACGACCTCGTCCCGCCGCCGGCTGACCAAGGGGAGGCGTCATGATCCCCCGGCCCGACCCGACCCTGGAGACCCTGGTCCTCAACATGGGCCCCCAGCACCCCAGCACCCACGGGGTGCTCCGGGTGGTGCTGAAGCTCGACGGCGAGTACGTGCTCGAGGCCCACCCGGTCATCGGCTACGGCCACCGCATGCACGAGAAGATGGGCGAGGTGCGAAACGTCAGCGGCTTCTACGCCAACGTGGGCCGCATGGACTACGCCGGCGCGCTCTCGTTCGGCCACGGCCACGTGCTGGCGGTGGAGCGGATGCTCGGGATCGAGGTGCCGCCCCGGGCCGAGTACATCCGGGTGATCACCACCGAGCTCAACCGCATCGCGAGCCATCTGTTGTGGTTCGGGGCGTTCCTGTTGGACCTGGGGGCGTTCACCCCCATCCTGTACTCGTTCGACGACCGGGAGTACATCCTCGACCTGCTGGAGCACGTGACCGGTGCCCGCCTCACCTTCAGCTACTTCCGAGTCGGCGGGGTGAACCGGGACCTGGACGAGAGGTTCATCCAGGGCACCCGGGTGTTCATCCGGCGGATGCGCAGCCGGTTCGAGGTGTACCACAAGCTGGTCACCGGCAACGTGATCTTCCGCAAGCGGGTCGAGGGCGTGGGGGTGATCTCGCCGGACATGATCCGCAAGTACGGCGCCACCGGCCCGGTGGCCCGGGGCAGCGGCATCCCCTACGACATCCGCCGGGTGGAGCCCTACTCGGTGTACTCCGAGTTCGACTTCGACATCCCCACGTTCCCCGAGGGCGACTGCTTCGCCCGGTACCGGGTGCGCCTGGCCGAGATGGAGCAGTCGCTCCGGATCGTGGAGCAGGCCCTCGACCGGCTGCCCGACGGGCCGATCATGGCCGAGAAGGTCCCGAAGAAGCTCAAGCTCGGCCCCGGCGAGGTGTACCAGGCCGTGGAGGCGGCCCGGGGCGAGCTGGGGTACTACCTGGTGGGCGACGGAACGGACGTGCCCTACCGGCTCAAGATCCGGCCGCCGTCCTACTCGAACTTGAGCCTGCTCAACGAGCTGGCCGAGGGCGTGCTGCTGGCCGACCTGGTGGCCATCATGGGCAGCCTAGACCTGGTGATCCCGGAGATCGATCGGTAAGGCGCGCTTCGCGCGCCGCGGGGACGCTAGGACGTTGGGAAGTTAGGAGGCTAGGAGGCCGTTCGTCGGTAAGTCGTAGGTCGTAGGTGGTTGAAGGTCAACGACGAACGACCTACGACCGGCGACCTACGGAACTTCACACGACGAACGGCAGTTCAACGATTCACGATTCCCGGCTTCTGAGCCACTGATCAACACAGATTCACACTGATTTGGGGGAGCTTTGAACTTGGATTGGCACCGCAACACAACAAGGGCGCACAAACGCACTGACGCACATCTAACGCTATGGTGCCGTAACACAAGAACAGGGTGCGGCGCATCAGCGTTTCAGGATTCGTGACAAGAGATTTCCAATACGCTGGGCCCAGTCTGTGTTCATCTGTGTAAATCTGTGGCCAAAATCATTCACGGATTTCCCATGACCGACCTGTTTCCGCCCGACCTGATCCGCCTGATCGTGTCGTTCGTGATCGTGGTGGCGTTCGCGTTCACCAACGCCGCCGTGCTGGTGTTGGTGGAGCGGAAGATCTGCGGCCACATCCAGCGACGGCCGGGGCCGTTCGAGGTGGGCCCCCACGGGCTCCTGCAGACCGCGGTGGACGGCGTGAAGCTCATGGCCAAGCAGATGCTGGTGCCCCGCAACGCCGACGCCGGCCTGTTCCGCGCCGCCCCGATCCTGAGCTTCGTGCCCCCGATCGCGGCCCTGATCGTGGTGCCGTTCGCCCGGCTGCTCCAGGTGCGCGACCTGGACATCGGCGTGCTGTTCATCCTGAGCCTGGCCGCCGTGAACGTGCTGGCCATCCTGGTGGCCGGGTGGAGCTCGGCCAACAAGTACAGCCTGTTCGGGGCCATCCGGGCCGTGGCCCAGAACGTGGCCTACGAGATCCCCCTGCTCCTGAGCCTGCTGACCATCGTGATCTGGGTGGGCAGCTTCCGCATGAGCGACATCGTGGCGGCCCAGGGCGGGTTCTGGTTCGCGTTCACGCCCATGGGATTCGTGGCATTCCTCGTCTACTTCATCTGCGGCATCGCCGAGACGAACCGGGCGCCGTTCGACCTGCCCGAGGCCGAGAGCGAGCTCACGGCCGGGTTCCACACCGAGTACGCCGGCATGGGCTTCGGCCTGTTCTTCCTGGGCGAGTACACCAACATGCTCCTGGTGTCGGCCATCGCCACCACCCTGTTCCTGGGCGGGTGGAACGGACCGGCGTTCCTGACCACCGCCGGCACCGGGTTCTGGGCCACGGTGATCCAGACCCTGTGGTTCCTGGCCAAGGTGTACGGCCTGATCGTGGTGATGATCTGGGTGCGGTGGACCTACCCCCGGGTGCGGTTCGACCAGCTCCTGAACTTCTGCTGGAAGATCCTGATCCCGATCTCCATGGCCAACCTGGCCGTCACGGCCGTGTGGCTCAAGCTCTAGGGACGCCATGATCCGCTACTTCCGCGAGATCTTCGAAGGGCTGTGGTCGTTGCTGGTGGGGCTGAAGGTCACGGGCCGGTTCGCCCTGGCCCCCACCGTGACCACCCACTACCCGTTCGACGAGCTGGAGGTGACCCCCAACTACCGGGGCCACATCGACCTGGTGGTGAACCCGAAGACGGGCAAGGACAAGTGCATCGTGTGCATGATGTGCCAGCGGGCCTGCCCCTCCGGGTGCATCACGGTGAAGGGCCAGAAGCCCGAGGGCGCCAAGAAACGGGTGCTCACCGAGTACCGCCTGGACTTCACCAAGTGCAGCCTGTGCGGCAACTGCGTGGAGGCCTGCCCCACCTCGGCGATCGAGTTCTCCCACGAGTACAACATCGCCGGCACCAGCCGCCACGACTTCCACTACGACCTGGTGGAGCGGTTCCGGGACCGATGCCGGGCCCTGGGCGTGGAGCCCAAGATCGCCGACCTGACGCCGGTGGCGTCGAAGCCGCCGGAAAGCTAGGAAGCTAGGAAGCTGGGAGGCTAGGAGGCTGGGAAGCGAAAAGGCCGTTCGTCGCAGGTCGTTGGTCGTAGGTCGTAGGTGGTAGAAGTTCAACAACGAACGACGAACGACCGACGACGAACGACAACTCAACGACTTACGACTCACGATTCACGACTCACGATTCACGACTCACGGACCCAGACATGACCTTCACCTTCGATCCGAGCCTGAGGCTGTACATCTACCTGGCCGACGCCGCGTTCCTGGGGTTCGTGTTCCTGGCCCTGGCCGGCGGGGTGGTGGCGGTGGGCGCCAAGCGCCTGATCCACGCGGTGCTGGGGCTCGCGACATCTCTGGTGGGCGTGGCCGGGCTGTACGTGTACCTGGGCACCCACTTCATCGCGGCCATGCAGATCCTGATCTACGTGGGTGCGGTGTGCATCAGCATCGTGTTCGCCGTGATGCTGGCCCGCCCCCCGAGCGAGGCCGAGAAGGCCCCCCGGGCGGGGCCCGGCAAGCTGATGGCCGGGTTCGGGGTGGGGCTCTTCGCGGCCCTGGTGCTGGGCTCGGCCGTGTTCGCCACCCGCTGGCAGGCCGAGCCCACGGCGGTGGCCGGCACCCTGCAGGAGGTGGGCGAGGGCCTGCTGACCCGGTACGCGTTCGTGTTCGAGCTGATCTCCCTGGTTCTCCTGGTGGCCATCGTGGGGTCGGTGGTCCTGGCCCGCCGGGGCCGGCGGCCCGCGGGAGGGTAGACCATGCAGCCGGCGTTCTTCGGCCATCTCGAGGCCTATCTGCTGGTGGCCCTGTGCCTGTTCGCCCTGGGCCTGTACGGGCTGGTGAGCCGGCCGGGTTTCATCAGCATGCTGATCAGCGTGGAGCTGATCCTGAACGCGGCCGGGCTCAACTTCGTGGCGTTCAACACGTTCCTGGCGCCCGACAAGACCGTGGGCCAGACCTTCACCCTGTTCATCATGGGCCTGGCCGCGGCCGAGGCCGCCATCTGCCTGTCGATCGCCGTGGTGGTGTACCGGCGGTTCCGCACCATCCTGGCCGACGAGATCTCCGAACTGAAGGACTGACGGGGTCGCCATGTACGAGATCGAAACCGCCCGCATCGTGATCCCGATCCTGCTGCCGCTCTTGACGGCCGTGGCGATCCTGGCCACCGGCCGGTGGCCCAACGTGCGCGAGGCCTGCTCGGTGGTGGGGGCCGCGGCCACGTTCGTGGCGGCCATGACCCTGCTGCCCGCGGTGATCCACGGCGGGGTGTACACCTACACCCTGTTTGAGTTCTTCGACGGCGTGGCGATCCGGCTGCGGGTGGACGGCATGAGCCTGCTGTTCGCCGGGGTGAGCTCGTTCCTATGGATCCTGGCGGGATTCTACTGCGTGGGCTACATGCGGGGGCTGCACGAGCACGCCCAGACCCGGTTCTACGTGTGCTACGCCGCCACGATCTTCAGCGCCGTGGGGGTGGCGTTCTCGGGCAGCCTGCTGAGCCTGTACCTGTTCTACGAGCTGGTCAGCATCTTCACCTATCCCCTGGTGATGCACCACCAAGACGGCGA
Source organism: Deferrisoma camini S3R1 (assembly GCF_000526155.1). Classification (NCBI taxonomy): domain Bacteria; kingdom Pseudomonadati; phylum Thermodesulfobacteriota; class Deferrisomatia; order Deferrisomatales; family Deferrisomataceae; genus Deferrisoma; species Deferrisoma camini. Next base: position 1,668,810 of record NZ_JAFN01000001.1, read on the forward strand.
GGCCTACGACGGCAGCCGCAAGTACATCACCTACCTGATGGTCACCTCCAAGGTGCTGCTGCTGCCGGTGTTGGTGCTCACCTACGTGACCACCGGCACCCTGGACTTCGCCACCAACATCCAGACCGGCATCTTCCCGGCCGACGCGGGCCGGATGCTGGTGACCGTGCTCTTCTTCATGAGCCTGTTCGGGTACGCCAAGGCCGCGATCATGCCGCTGCACAACTGGCTGCCCTCGGCCATGGTGGCCCCCACCCCGGTGAGCGCGCTGCTGCACGCCGTGGCCGTGGTGAAGGTGGGCGTGTTCTCGATCTGCCGGGTCATGCTCTACGTGTTCGGGGTGGACCTGCTCCACCGGTACGGCCTGGGCCTGATCACGGCGTACATCGCGGCGTTCACCATCCTCATGGGCTCGGCCATCGCGCTCACCAAAGATAACCTCAAGGCCCGGCTCGCCTACTCCACCATCAGCCAGCTCTCCTACATCGTGCTGGGGGTGGCCATGCTCACCCCCAGCGGGATCACCGGCGGGTTGATCCACATCCCCAACCACGCGTTCTCCAAGATCACCCTGTTCTTCTGCGCCGGCGCCATCATGGTGGCCCACCGGAAGACCGAGATCAGCCAGCTCGACGGCATCGGGTACAAGATGCCGTTCACCATGGCCGCGTTCGGCCTGGCCAGCCTCTCGATGATCGGGGCGCCGCCGGTGGCCGGGTTCGTGTCCAAGTGGTACCTGGCACTGGGCACCATGGAGCTCAAGAGCCTCGGGCTCCTGGTGGTGCTTTTGGCGAGTTCGCTCCTGAACGCCGGGTACTTCGTGCCGGTGTTCCTGCGGGCCTTCTTCCCCCGCAACGGAGGCACGGCCCGGCTCCAGATGGCCGAGGCCAGCCCCTTCATGGTGGTGCCGCTGTTCCTCACGGCGGTGTTCAGCGTGGTGTTCGGCTTCTACCCCGACCTGTTCCTGAAACTCATCGAGGTGGTGCGATGAGCTCTGCCCTCGTGCGCGTGATCGACCGGCTTCGGGAGCGGCCCGACCGGCTCCGGGCCGTCTTCTTTGGGCTCCTGGGGCTGTTCGTGGCCTACGACGTGTTCACGCCACGCCACGAGCTCCACTTCTGGGGAGACCGGGTCCGGGGGTTTTGGGCCCTGTTCGCCCTGCTGGGCGGCCTGGTGATGGCCAAGGGCATGAAGGGCCTCGGCCACCTGTGGCTCATGAAGCCCGAGGATTTCTACGACCGGGAGGAGGACTGACCATGGGCCTCATGCACCCGGCGCTCCTCTTCGTGGTGGGCGCGGCGCTCGCGGCCGTGCTGCGGGGCCGGCCCCGGCAGGTGGTCCTGGTGGCCGTGCCCCTGGTGGCGTTCCTCTCGGTGAACGCCATGGTCCCCGGCACCTACGGCACGCTGGAGTACCTGGGGTTCCGGCTGGTGCCGGCCCACGTGGACAAGCTGGCCCTGGTGTTCCTCAACGTGTTCACCCTGATGGCCCTGATCGGCGCGATCTACGGGCTCCACGTGGAGGACACCGGCCAGCACGTCTCAGCCATGCTCTACGTGGCGGGCTCGCTGGGGGTCACCCTGGCCGGCGACTACCTGACGCTGTTCGTGTGGTGGGAGCTGATGGCGTTCGCCTCGGCGTTCCTGGTGTTCCTGCGCCGCCGGCAGGCGTCGGTGCGGGCGGGGTTCCGGTACCTGCTGGTCCACACCGTGGGCGGGCTGGTGCTGATGGCCGGCATCTTCCTGAAGTGGATGAAGACCGGGGACCTCTCGTTCGGGCCGATCCCCGCCGACACGGCCGACCTGGCCGCCTACCTGATCCTGATCGGGTTCGCCCTGAACGCGGCCGTGCCGCCGATCCACGCCTGGCTGCCCGACGCCTACCCCGAGGCCACGGTGATGGGGGCGGTGTTCATGTGCGCGTTCACCACCAAGACCGCGGTGTACGTGCTGGCCCGGGCCTTCTCGGGGTACGAGGTGCTCGCGGTGGCCGGCGCGATCATGACCATCTACGGGGTGCTCTACGCCATCATCGAGAACGACGGCCGCCGGATCCTGGCGTACCACATCGTGAGCCAGGTGGGGTACATGGTGTGCGGCATCGGCATCGGCACAGCCCTGGCCGTGAACGGGGCGGTGGCCCACGCCTACGCCCACATCCTGTACAAGGCGCTCCTGTTCATGGGGGTGGGCGCCGTGCTGGAGATGGCCGGCACCTCCAAGCTCTCGGAGCTGGGTGGCCTGTACAGGCGCATGCCCCTGGCCATGGTGGCCACCGTGATTGGCGGCATCTCCATCTCGGGCTTCCCGCTCACCAGCGGGTTCATCTCCAAGTCCATGGTGATCGCCGGCGCGGGCGCGGCCCACCGCACCGTGCTCATGCTGATGCTCAGCCTGGCCGCGGTGGGGACGTTCCTGTCGGTGGGAGTGAAGCTCCCCTACTTCATCTGGTTCGGCAAGGACTCCGGCCGCGAGTGCAAGGACCCGCCCAAGAACATGCTGGTGGCCATGGGCATTGCCGCGTTCTTCTGCTTCTTCCTGGGCGTGTACCCCGACTACCTGTACCGGATGCTCCCGTTCCCGGTGGAGTACCACCCGTACAACGCCTACCACCTCTCCGAGACCCTGCAACTGCTCGGGTTCACCGGCCTCGCCTTCTACCTGCTGCGCAAGAAGCTCACCCCCGAGGCCAAGCTGAACCTGGACCTGGACTGGTTCTACCGCCGGGCCACGGCCTGGTTCCTGCGGATCGACCGGCGGTGGTTCGAGCCGGCCAACGAGTGGGTGAGCGAGATCTACCGCCGGGTGGGATACCGGTTCGCCCTGGGCGCGGCCGCCCTGTGGAGCCGGTTCGACGTGAAGGCCATCGACGGGGTCGTGGACGGCACCGCCTACGGGGTGTTGGGCCTGGGCGACCGGGTGCGGCGGGCCCAGACCGGCCGGCTCCAGCAGTACATCGCCATGGCCGTGGCGGCGCTCTTCTTCCTGGTGGCCCTGGTGATGCACATGTAGTCGTAGGTCGTAGGTCGCAGGTCGCAGGTCGTCGGTCGTAGGTCGTAGGTCGTAGGTCGTTGCAGTTCAACCACCAACGACGAACGACCAGCGACCTACGGCAGTTCAGCCATTCACGATTCACGGCCCTTATCACCGCAAGGTTTTGCCCATGACGCCAGCGTTCGCCGTGGAAACCAACGTGGGATACCCGCTCCTGAGCGTGCTCGTGTTCCTGCCCCTGGCCGGGGCCCTGGTGGCCCTGATGCTCAAGGGCGACCGCACGCTCAAGGCCTGGGCCTTTGCCGTGACCGTGGTGGAGGCGGCCCTGTCCGTGCCCCTGTGGACCCGGTTCGACCCCTCGACCCACAGGTTCCAGTTCCTCGAGATGGCGGACTGGATCCCCACGTTCCACATCCGCTACGCCCTGGGGGTGGACGGGATCAGCCTGCTGCTGGTGCTCCTGACCACCTTCGTGCTGCCCCTGTGCGTGCTGTCCTCCTGGCGCTACATCGAGCGGCGGGTCAAGGAGTTCGTGGTGAGCCTCCTGATCATGGAGACCGCCATGATCGGGGTGTTCGCCGCCCTGGACCTGGTGCTGTTCTACGTGTTCTGGGAGGCCATGCTGGTCCCCATGTACCTGCTGATCGCGGTGTGGGGCGGGCCGCGCAAGGTGTACGCCTCGATCAAGTTCTTCCTGTACACCCTGGCCGGCAGCGTGCTCCTGTTGGTGGCCGTGATCGCCCTGTACCTCAAGGCCGGCACCTTCCTGATCCCCGAGCTCATGGACCAGGGGTACTCGTTCGCGTTCCAGTTCTGGGTGTTCCTTGCGTTCGCCCTGGCCTTCGCCATCAAGGTGCCGATGTTCCCGTTCCACACCTGGCTGCCGGCGGCCCACGTGGAGGCGCCCACAGCCGGATCGGTGATCCTGGCCAGCGTGCTCCTGAAGATGGGCACCTACGGGTTCCTGCGGTTCTGCCTGCCCATTACCCCGGCCGCCGTGGCGTACCTGGCGCCGGTGTTCCTGTGGGGCTCGGTGGTGTCGATCCTGTACGGCGGGTTCGTGGCCCTGGGCCAGACCGACATGAAGAAGCTGATCGCCTACTCCTCGGTGGGCCACATGGGGTTCGTGACCCTGGGGATCTTCCTGGTGAACCAGCGGGGCATCGAGGGGTCGATCCTCCAGATGATCAACCACGGCATCACCACCGGCGCCCTGTTCATCTGCGTGGGCATCCTGTACGAGCGCACCCACAGCCGCCTGATCCGCGACAACTCGGCCGTGGGCGCGTTCATGCCCGTGTACGTGGCGTTCCTGGGGCTGTTCAGCCTGTCGTCCCTGGCGTTCCCCGGCACCAACTCGTTCGTGGGGGAGCTGCTGGTGCTGGTGGGCGCGTTTCAGCAGAACAAGCTCTTGGCCGCCTTCGTGATCCCGGGGGCGCTCCTGGCCGCCACCTACATGCTGCGGATGCTGCAGAAGATCATCTGGGACCGGGTGAGCGGTCACCACCACGGCCACGACGAAGGGCACGGCGGCGAGCACGAGGCCGGCGAGGCCCACCGCCGGCGCCTGTTCGACCTGGATCTCCGAGAGGCGGGGATGCTCGCGTTCCTGTCGGTGTTCGTGTTCTGGATCGGCCTCAATCCCAAGCCGTTCCTCAAGGTGATGGACCGGAGCATCGCCCACGTGATCACCCAGGCCCAGGCCGTGGAAGGCCTGCCCGAGGGCGGTATGACCGGGCTCATGAATACCCTGTTCCCGGCGCTGGGACATTCAGGGGGGGAAGAGAATGCGGCACCGGAACACGAGTAGGGATCGTACCACGTCCCAGCGTCCCGACATCCTAACGTCCTAACGTCCCAACGGAACCGACATGGCCTTTGCACACGAAACCGTTCTGATCCTGAGCTGCCTGGCCCTGTTTGCCCTCACCCTGGTCCACGTGCGGCCCGGCACGGCCCGGGCCGCGGCCCTGGGGCTGTCGGCCCTGGCCGTGGTCACGGCCCTGTGGGGCGTGGGTGCCCAGGGGGAGCTGTTCTTCGGGGCCTACCGGGTGGATGCGTTCAGCCAAGGCGTGAAGCTGCTGCTGGCCGTGGGGTTCTTCCTGGCCGTTGCGTTCGGCGAGGGCGTCCGGGGCATCGAGGCGGAGCACGAGCCCGAGTACTTCCTGTTCCTGGCGGTGAGCGTGCTGGGCCTGACCTTCCTGGCCAGCGGGGTGGAGCTCCTCACCATCTACATCGCCCTGGAGCTCTCGTCCTACTCCCTGTACATCCTGGTGCCCCTGCGCCGACACGAGCACATCCACCAGGTGGAGGCCGGCATCAAGTACGTTCTGTTCGGGGCCATGGCCTCGGGGGTCAGCCTGTTCGGCATGAGCTACGTGTTCGGCCTGGCCCACACCACCCGGGTGGACGACCTGCTGCGGCTGTACCCCGAGCTGGTGTCGTCCCCCCTGGGGCTGATGGGCCTGACCCTGATGCTGGGCGGGTTCTTCTACAAGTTGGCGCTCTTTCCGTTCCACTTCTGGACCCCGGACATCTACCAGGGCGCGGCCAACGAGACCTCGGGGGTGATCGCCACCCTGCCCAAGGTGGGCGCGGTGGCCGTGCTGATCCGGCTCACCGGCCTGGGGGCGGAGTCCGCCGGGTTCGCCACGGTGCTCACCCTGCTGGCCGTGCTCTCCATGACCTACGGCAACCTGGCCGCCCTGGTCCAGGAGGATCTGAAGCGGCTGCTGGCCTACTCCTCCATCTCCCACGCCGGGTTCATGGTGGCCGGCATCCTGGCGGGCACCGTGCGGGGCTACGCCGGCGCGCTGTATTACGTGGCGGGCTACCTGATCATGAACCTGGCCCTGTTCCACGTGATCTACGCCCTGGCGCCCAGGGGGCAGAACATCACCTTGGCCGACCTGCGGGGCCTGTACCGGCGCTCGCCGATCCTCGCGCTGACCCTGGCCGTGGCCGCCTTCGGCCTGGCCGGCATCCCGCCGACTGTGGGGTTCGCCGGCAAGTTCTTCGTGCTCGCCGCGGCCTTGGAGAAGGGCCACCTGGCCCTGGTGATCATCGGCGCCCTGAACACCGCGATCTCGATCTACTACTACTTGAAGATGGTGAAGGCGGCCTACAGCCCTGAGGAGGAAGGAGGGGAGGCTCCCGCCGGCCGCGTGGCCCTGTCGCCCCTGGGCTGGGCCCTGGGCTGCGCCTTTGTGGTGAGCATCCTGGTGATCGGGGCGCTTCCGGGGCCGGTGCTGGGGTGGTTCCAGCGGGCCCTGTCCTGGGCGGCCTGATACCAAGTTACATTCAAAACCATTGGCCCCCTGCCCAGAGGGGCAAGGGGCCTGTCGGAGAGCCGGGCGCGGCCAGGTTCCTTGCCCCGCCCCCGGATACGTATCCGATGGATGGCAACTTGGTATGAGATTCCGATCCGATCCGGACCTCGGATGGTCCGCGGCCGCACCCGAATGGGTGCGGCCGTCTTGTTCGTGCCCGACCCCTTGCGGTCTCCGGGCTCGTTACGTCCGAAACCGCTCCGTGAGGTGCCGCAGGTCGTCGGCCTTTCGGGCCACCGTGTCAGCCGTGCGGGCCACCTCTTCCCCGGCCCGCGTGTTCTCCCCCACGCCGTGGGCGATCTGATCCAGACCGGTGGTTAGGTTCTGGATCGTGGCCGTGAGCTCCTCGGTGGCCGCGGCGATCTGCTGGACCTGGGTCGCGGCCCCGGCCACCTCGTGCTCCACCTTGGCCATGGCGGCCGCGGCCTTCTGACCCAGCTCCCGCCCCTCCTTGACGCCAGCCACCCCCTTGCCCATGGCCTCCACGGCCCGGCCGGCCTCCCGCTGGATGCCTGCGATGGTCTGGCCGATCTCCTGGGTGGCCTTCACGGTCTTCTCGGCCAGCTTCCGCACCTCGTCGGCCACCACCGCGAACCCCCGGCCGTGTTCCCCCGCCCGGGCCGCCTCGATCGCCGCGTTCAGGGCCAGCAGGTTCGTCTGGTCCGCGATGTCCTCGATGGCCCGGACCACGGCGTCGATCTTCTCGGCCTCGCTTCCCAGCCCCTCCACCACGCCACCCGCGTCGGCAACGGTCGCCGCGATCCGCTCGAGCGCCTCGCCCGTGGCCCGGACCATGCGCGCCGCATCCGACGCGCCTTCGCTCGCCGAGTCGGCCGCCTGGGCCACGGCGGCCGCGTTCTGGGCCACCTCCCTCACCGTGGCCCCCATCTCCTCCCCGCTGGCGGCCAGGGCCTGGGTTTGGTGGGACACCTGCTCGTTGCTCGCCGCGATCTGGGTGGTGGTGGCCGAGAGCTCCTCGGACACCGCCGCCATCTCGCCCGCAGAGGTCTTCACCTGGTCCACCAGGTAGCGGATCTTGTCCGCGAAGATGTTGAACCAGTTGGCGAGCTCATCGAACTCGTCCCTCTGGGCCCCCCGGAACACGGCGCACTCCGAGCAGTCCTTCACCTTGCCCGAGAGCACCCCGGGGCACCGGATCTGCTCCCGCATGGGCTGCATGGACCCCACCCGGCTCCAGCACGCCTCTTTCTTGCCGAACGAGTCGCACTCCTCGTGACCGCAGTCCTTGATTCGGGAGCACTCCAGGTACGGCAGGGGCAGGCGCCGGGTGAGGTCCCCGTCCCCCTCGGCCAGGTCCTTCAACAGCCGGATCGTCCGGTCCAGTCTTCGGCTCGTTCCGACCCCGATCCACACCATCAGCAGGAGCACCACCGCCACCACGACGGCCCCACCCACCGCCACGGTGCGTTGGGTGCGGGCCATGGCCTGCACCGTCCGGGCCCGGATGGCGCCGAGACGGGACCCGATCCGATCCTCGGCGGCCTTGGACGCCTTTCGAAACTCGCCCACGGCCTGGGTGAGGCGCTCCCCGAGATCCTTGCGCCGGAGCACCAGCTCGGCCGCCCGCTGAAACGCGTCGTCGTACCGGTCCAGCAGGGGCATGAACCGCCCCCCGGAGCCGTAGGGAAGCCCTGCGATGGTTTCGCGCAGGCGTGCCAGGGCCTCCCGGTGCTTGTCCAGGTAAGCGGGATCCTCCCGCAGGAAGAAGTCCTTCTCCCGACGACGCACCTGGAGCAGCGCCTGCATCAGCCGCGCGCCCTCCAGCCCTTGCTCCAAGCGGTGGGCCGCCTCCCGAAACTCTCCGCGGACCCCTTCATCCTCGGTCAGCCCCAGGGCCTGGCAGCTGGCGATCCACTCCCGAAGCAGGCTTACCACGGGAAGCACGGCCTGGGAGGCGTTCCCGAGGGCCGCGGCCGCGTCCCCGGCCAGACGGCCCCGCCATTCGTCCAGGGCCGCTTTGCGTTCCTTCTCCAGGGCGACGATGTGGTCCTGGATCGTCGGCAACGAACGGGACGACAGGCCCTTGGTCACGTCCTCCACCAGGCCCAGCAGGTGGATCTGCGTCTCCTTCAGGTCGTCCAGGGCGCTGGTGAGCCTCTCGGTCTGCGCATGGGCGCTGCGTAGCTCACCAAACGTGCGCCACACCTCGACGCCCAAGCCTCCGAAGGCCACGAGCACCACTGCCACCACGATCCCCAACCGTGCCCGAAACGTGAGCCTGACCGTCATGGCGTCTCTCCTTCCATGTAACTTCCGCTGGGAGGCTGGGACGCTGGGAGGTTTGAAAACCTCCCGTATTCCCACACGTTCTAGGCATTACCATGCCTCTTCGCCTCCACCTCATGGTCCGAGGGGCATGGGGTCTGAGGGGACTCCCAATGAACGCCCCGTGTTCGCCCCTGACCTCCTCTCCCGAGGGCGGCCCGAAGGCCGCAGGGTGCGACGGCCGGGGGGCATCGAACGGTCCTCCGGCGTTATCGGCGCGGGTCTTCCCTTGCATTAGCAGGAGAAACAGCGGCAGGGAGAGGCTGGTTCTGGTAGGATCGGGGCTCCCCCAGCAGCGTCAGGAGGAAGGTCATGGACGGGCGGTTTCCGGTGATCGCCAGGATTCAGGTGCGGTGGCGGGACATCGACCCCCTGGGTCACGTGAACAACGCGGTCTACTTCACGTACTTCGAGACGGCTCGGGCCCGGTACTACGAGGAGGTGCTCGACGCCCGAGGCATCGAGGACATCGACTTTCTGGTCGCCTCGATCCGGTGCGACTACCTGAGCCCGGTGGTATACGGCGAGACCGTGGAGGTGGGGATCCGGGTCGTGTGGGTGGGGAAGACGAGCTGGTCGTTCGAGTACGAGGCCCGTACCGGCGACGGCCGCGTGGTGGCCCGGGCCGACAGCGTACAGGTCCGCTTCGACCACCAGACCGGAAGGCCCCGGCCCCTGGACGAGGACTGGATCGCCCGGGTGACCCGCGCCCAGGGCGGCCCGCCGGCACCCAAGCCGAACGACGGGCCCGAATCAGGGGAGCCTGCGCCCCATGCCGTCACCGGGGAACGGCGCTGACGCAACAGGAGTTCCCCGGCACAGCCGCGGCGAGGCACGCGCTCCGTCGTTCACATCCAAGCGGCGAGTTGGGCCGCGTACTTCGAGTCCGGCGCCAACGCCTTGACTTTCCTGGCGACCTTCTTCGCCTCGGCCTCGGCCCCCCTGGCTCGGAGGTTCTCCGCGTAGTGGAACAGTACCTCGGGTGAGTCCGGCAACCCCTCCGCGGCCCTGCGCAGCCAGGGTGTGGCCTCCTCCACGCGGCCCGTGCGGTGCAATGCCCATCCCAGGGTGTCCATGACCCGGGGCTCGGACGGGGCCCCGAGCACGGCGATCCGCGCCAGTTCCAACGCCTCTTGTTCACGGCCCGTCTCCAACAGGAGCACGGCCAGGTTGTTGCTGGTGATCGGCTCCCTGGGGTGCTCCTCCAGCAGCCGCCGGTACACATCCTCCGCCTTGGTGGGGTACCCCTCCTCCAGATACAGGGCTGCCAGCTCGTTGTAGGCGGTGGGCTCCGACGGGGCCAGCCGGATCGCCTGCTCCAGCTCACCGATGGCCTTCGCCCGCTCGCCCTGCTCCAACGCCAGCTTGGCCTTGAGATACCGGGTCTCCCAGTAATTGGGTTCCACCAGCAGGCTCCGGTCCACCGCGCGAGCGGCCTGGGCGAGGTCACCCGTCTCCAGGTAGAGACGCGCCAGGAAGTTCAGTACGAAGGGGGTCTCCCGGGCGCGTTCCTGATACGCGTCGAGAGCCTCTGCAATCTTCCGGACCGGCCGTCCCAGCCGGTACAACACGCGGGCCTCGGCCAAAACCGGCTCGAACGCCGACGGACTCTGTTTCTGGGCCTTCCGGTACCATCGCAGCGCTTTCCTGAGCTTGCCGGAGGCCTGGGCGAGATCGCCTTCCAAGGCCAACAGCACCGCGTTGTCGGGTGAGTTCGATCGCAGGCGGTCCAGCACCTTTCGGGCATCCTTCAGCCGGCCCAGGGCGATGAGCACCCTCGCACGCAGCAGCTCGGCCCGAGGATTCTTCCGGGCCCTCGCGGGCAGCCGGTCGAGCTGTTCCAACGCCCCCTCGCGGTCCCCCACCCTGGCCAGGAGGTTTGCGTAGTCGAGCCGGGCCAGCACGTGACCGGGCACCCGGTCGAGCACCAGCAGGAACTCCCGCCGGGCGTCCACCCAGCGCCGCATGGCTGCCAGGGCCTTCCCGTAGAGGTAGTGGAGATCGACGCCGAGATCCCCGCGGGCGAGAAGGGGCTCCAACACGAAACGGGCCCGGGGGGCCAGCCCCTCCGCCAGGTACATCCGGGCCTCCAGGAGGGCGGCCGTCCTGCCGGCGGGGTCTGCTTTGGCCGCCAGGGGCAGCAGGTCTCGGACCTGACGGGTGCGCCCCAGACTGATCCACACGTCCGCCAAGCCGGCAGCGAGGTTCGGATCCTCCGGCGCCCGTTTTCTGGCCCCCTCCAGGAGCTCGGCCGCATCCTGGAGCCGCCCGATGGGCACCAACACGTCGGCGGCCTGGAGCACCATCGGCACGAGCCCGGCCGGATCGTCCCCGGCCTCCTCCACCGAGCGCCGGAGAAAATCCACGGCCTCCTGCACGCGCCCTTTCCGCACCAGGAGCTTCGCCCATGCCCCGCGCACCTCGGGCGCCCGGGGAAACCGTTTCCGGCACGATACGAGGACCTGCTCCGCGTCGTCCCCTCGGCCCAGGCGGACCAGCAGTCCGGCCTTGGCGAGCCACAGGGAGCGATCGTCCGGAAAGGAGGAGAGCCCTTTCTCCAGAAGATCAAGGGCCTTCTGGGATTGCCCCGCCCGGCTGAAGAAATCCGCCGCCATGGCCCAAGCCCGCGCGTGGGGCGGCCCCAGCTCCAGAATCCTGTTCCATGCCTGTTCCGCTTCCCCGGTCGTTCCGAGCCCGGTCAGGGCCTGGGCCCGGACCAGCCAGGCCTGGGGGTCGGAGGAGTGCTGCTTCAACACCCGGTCCGCCAGCTCCGCGGCCCGCCCGTAGGCGCGGGCCGCAAGGAAAAACGAGGCCATCTCCAGCGCAGCCTCCCGGTGCCCTGGGTCCGCCGCCAAGACCTTGCCCAGAAACGTCCGGTACTCGCCCTGGTCGCCCTGCGCCTTCAGCACCCGGGCCAGCCCGTACAACAGGTCCGGGTCGGACGGGGCGTTCTGGAGGGCAGCCTGGTACTCCACGGCCGCTTCCTGGTACCTGCCCTGACGCAGGTACGCCTCGGCGCGTTGCTGATGCTCCCGGGCCTTTTCGGCGGGGCCTCCGGAACAGGCGGCGATCGCCAGGACAGCGCCCAACGCGATCCCCAGCCAGGGGCCGCGGCCCCGAGATCTCCGGCCCACCTTCTCCATGGTTCCCCTTCCTCCGCCGTGCGGCTGCTCCCGGTGCGCTGTGCGTATCTTCGAGACGCGTCGGTCGAAATCCGCCGTCACTTTACCGGCTCCCGGTCTGCCGCGCCAACATCCCCCCAAGCGCCGGGCACAAAAAAAGAGCCCCAAACGAGGCCCTCGCGGTTGCCAGAGGTCGGCGCCGTCAGCCCTGCTCCCCCTTTTCCGGTCCCCCGGCCCCCCTCTGGCGACGGACCCAAGCCCCCATGCCCAGGAGGCCCGTGCCCAGGAGCACCATGGTGCCCGGCTCCGGGACCACGTTGGGGGCGTCGGCGGTGTACCACACCTCGTAGTTCTCGCACGAAGGCCAGATACCCACCGCCGACATGGCCGTGCCCCCTTCGCTGGGGAACATGAAGTCCGCGGCCCGCGGGGTGTGGCTGCTTCCCGGTTTGGAGGTGACCTTGTAGGTCACGTACTCGCCCACGTCGAACTCCCAGTTCCCCCAGCCCCCCACGTCAGGGAACGCAAAGTCGAACAGGATATCGAACGTTCCCAACGCCCCGGTGACGATGGTCCCCCCGTTGCCCACCTCGTTCACCGGTGCGCTTCGAGTCACCCCGCCGTCGTTCGAGATCGTCGCGGGAGCGGTGAAATCTCCGGTCTGGACGGTGGCGGCCTGGGTGAAAGAATCGCTCTTGTCGCTAAGGTACTGGAACTCCAGATCTGTTGGATCACCCGAGTAGTTGAACAGCCAACTCCGGACGTAGTACTGGAAATCATCGTTTCCCCTCGCCATGCTGCCGAGATCCATCTTGATCTCGACCCCATCGGAGAGATCCGTGAACACGACGCTCGGGGTGCTGGTCGGTTCGGCCGGGAGGGTCGCGTTCGCGTTGTCCCTTCCGTCCACCTTGAACTCCCGCTGAAAGCTCACGACACTCGCCCCTGCCGCGACCGGGACCAGCATGACGCTTGCAATCACCAACGCGACGAGTCGCGCACTCCGCATCCTCAGCCTCCTTCGCTGCACGCCCACACGGGGCATCTCCGTATCAAGGAGGAGTTCATGCAGATCCCATGCCATACAAAAAAGAAGATCGTTGGGGCGATTTTCGGCTTCAGATCAACGAGTTCCCCGCAACCTTCCCGCAGCCCCCCCAAATGAGGGAAAAATTTTTCCACTTTTTGCACCTCATCGCCCTTTCTCCTCCCTCCCCGAAACGCCCCTGTCGGCGTCCTCGCCTCTTCCCTCGGCCAGACGGTTGATGAGGTGGGCTTGGTAGCCGGCGCCGAAGCCGTTGTCGATGTTGACCACGCTCACCCCGGAGGCGCAGGAGTTCAGCATGGCCAGGAGCGCGGCGATCCCGCCGAAGCTCGCGCCGTAGCCCACGCTGGTGGGCACGGCGATCACGGGTACGGCCACCAGGCCGCCGATCACCGAGGGCAGGGCCCCCTCCATGCCGGCCACCGCCACCACGCACCGGGCTCGGCGCAGAACCTCGCCGTGGGCGAGCAAGCGGTGGAGCCCCGCCACGCCCACATCGTAGAGCCGCTCGACCCGGCTTCCGAACGCCTCGAGGGTGAGGGCGGCCTCCTCGGCCACCGGAAGGTCCGAGGTGCCGGCCGCGGCCACGGCCACCAGGCCCTTCGGCTCGGGAGGGCTCTTCCGGAGCACGATCATTCGAGCCGTGGGGTGGTATTGGGCGTCCGGCGTCCGCGCCCGCACCGCGTCCCATGCCGCCCCATCGGCACGGGTGCACAACACCGTGGGAGAGCACTCGGCCAGCCGGGCGAAGATCTCGGCCACCTGCTCCGGGGTCTTGCCCGCGCCGTAGATCACCTCGGGCAGCCCCTTGCGAAGCCCCCGGTGGTGATCCACCTTGGCGAAGCCCAGGTCCTGGAACGGCAGCCCCGCCAGGGCCTCGAGCACCTCGTCGGGGGTCGTGTCCCCGGCCCGCAGCGATTCCAGCAGCCTGCGCACCTGGTCGCGGGTCACGGTGAGCCCTCCCGAATCTCGGGGGGCAGGACCTCGTTCAGGGCCCCGGGGCGATAGCCCTGGAGGTCCAGGGCCACGTAGGCGTAGCCCGCGTCCTTCACGATGCGCACCACCTCGTCGCGCAGGTCTCCGACGACCCGGGGGAACTCGTCGGGCCCCACCTCGATCCGGGCCACGTCCCCGTGGTGGCGCACCCGCAGCACCCGCAGGCCCAGGCCCCGGAGCCCCTCCTCGGCCCGGCCCACCCGGGCCACCTCGGGCCGGGTGATCGGGGTGCCGTAGGGAAACCGCGAGGAAAGGCACGCCATGGCCGGCTTGTCCCAGGTGGGCAGCCCCCGGCGGCGCGACAGCTCGCGGATGTCGTCCTTGGTCAGGCCTGCCTCCTCCAAAGGGCTCCGCACGCCCAGCTCCCGGGCGGCCCGCCGGCCGGGACGGTGGTCGGACCGATCGTCGGCGTTGGTGCCGTCCGCCACCCACGGAAGCCCCTCTTCCCGGGCCACCTCCCGGAGCCTGCCGAACAGCTCGCGCTTACAGTGGTAGCACCGGTCCGGGGGGTTGCGGGTGAACGCGGGGAGATCCAGCTCCTCGCTCACGATCCGGCGATGGCGCCCGCCGAGGGCCCGGGCCAGGGCCTCGGCCTCGCGCCGCTCTCGCTCGGGGTAGGTCTCGGACACGGCCGTCACGCCCAGGGCCCGCTCTCCCAAAACCTCGACGGCCACGGCGTAGAGATAGCTGGAGTCCACCCCTCCGGAGAACCCGATGACCACTCCCCCCATGTCCTGGAGGATGGCATGCAGACGGCGCTCCTTCTCGGCTAGTGTCATGCTCTGCAAGTTATTACCCCAGCGGATAAACAGGCGCTATCGCTCCCTGCTCGGAGGGGCAAGGGGCCTGCCGGAGAGCCGGGCGCGGCCCCTTAGCTCGCCGCGCAGGGCCTCGGACGCTCGGACCACGAAATAGTTCGGATTCCACCGAGTTGTCGTGAAACCTGCTTTTCGGTGCCGTGCCTGCGCGGCGAATCTCATGCCCGGCTTCGCGCCCGGCCGGAGGCAGGTCCGTTGCCCCGTCCCCCGAAGGCTCTCGGTTTGAACGCAACTCGGTATCAGAACAGTTCCACCCGAACCCGATCTTCGCCTTGGGGTTCCGCGAAGATCCGTAGGCCAAGGGAGAGCCCCCGGATCTCGGCGGCCAGCTGCCCGGGGGTGCCGTAGTAGATCAGATCCTCCCCCCGTACCTGCTGGAGCCGGTACGAGACCCTGCGGAGCTCCTCAAGCACCGCCCGGGCCTTGAAGTCGAAGTCGGTCACCACCTCGAGCCGGATCGTGCTCGGCTTCGTCGGGAACTCCAGGTCCTTCAGCTTGGCCCGGAGCCTGCCCAGGTCCACGTCCCCCACCATGCCGGCCCGATACACGTCCCCGGTCCAGAGCGCCTGTCGGTCCTCCTCGCGATACAGGCCGTCGAACTCCAGGTCGGCGTACAGCCGCGCCCACCGGCCGTCACCCGCCAGGGGGCTCTCCGGAACCCGGATTCCCTCGCCCGCCCGCGCTGCCGCGTCCGGGCCTGGGAGCCGCACCCCCACGCTCGCAAGGGCCTCCTGGGCCAGGGCCACCCTCAACCGGTCGGCCACCACCCCTTCGACCCGGCGCGACTCGGCCTCCCGGTCGGCCCGGCCGACCGGATCGGCGATCCAGCCCGACGCGTCGTACAGACCGAACCGGGGCAACTCCGCCTCGACCCGAAAGCTGCCCCACTCCACCCCGCCGCCCGCCCCCTGGCTACGCAGCAAGGTGACCAGGCGGGCCCGCAGCCCGGTTCCCCAGGCCCCCAGGGCCACGGTGCCCTCTTCCAGGGCCCGGCCCAGGCGCTCCCGGTCCCCCTGCCGGTAGCCGGACACCAGGGCCGTGATCCGGCCGGTCCGATCGGCCACCACCAGCAAGGGGATGTATCGGATGCCCAGCGACCGGAGGATCGCGGCGTCCCGATCCAGCAGGTGGGCCACTCCCAGCGGCCCCCGGGCCGCCTCGTACCTTCGCACGAACCCCGCAATCCGGTTGACCGGCAGCCCCGAGTCGGTGTTCACGGCCACCAGGGTCAGGTCCTCGCCCCGGAACTCCCTGCCCACCAGCCGCAGATCGTCCAGCTCCCGCACGCAGTCCCGGCAGTGGACCGACCAGAACGACAAGACCACGGCCCCGTCCCCGGCCAGGTCCTTCAACGTCACCGGCCGGCCGGCCAGATCCACCCCTGCCAGGGGGGGAAGCACGTCGCCCACCCGCAACCTCGCCGGCGCGTTCTCCTGGGCCGGGGCCGGTTCCTGGGCCGCCCCCTGGCTGGCCAGGGCGAGCAACACCAGCCAGCCCAGGGGCCACCGGATCCGCCGGATCATTTGAGCTCCTCGTCGTCGATCAGGTAGATGATCCGATTCTTCAGCTCTCCCCGGCTCTTGAGGCTGAGGTAGTACACCCGGTTGCCCACGATGGCCCACGCCGAGTCGCCCGCGGCCGAGATGGACACCGGCGGGCCCGCGGGCTCGGGCAGGGTGTACGCCACCGGCGCCTCGGGCCGCAGGAGATTCGCCAGCAGCAACGCCCCCACCGCGCCCATTCCCACACCGAACAGAAACTCTTTCCGGCTCATGGTTCGCCTCCTTCCGCCGGCTCACGGGCCGGCGTCGGATGTGATGACTTGGGTCTGCTGGGCGGCTCGGCAGCTAAGCGGCTCCCAAGCCGCCACCAAAGCTTCGGCGCTCGATTTCCTCCATCCCTCCGCCGATGCCCGGTCTCGCCTCTCACCCCCTCCACACCTCGGGCTCGAAGTTCAGGGTGGCGAAGTAGTCGTCCGCCGTTTCGGCCCGCCGGATCCGCTCCACCGTGCCGTCGGCCCGCAGCAGCAGCTCCTGGGGCCGGAGCCGGCCGTTGTAGTTGAACCCCATGGCGTGGCCGTGGGCCCCGGTATCGTGGACGAGCACCAGGTCCCCCTCCTCGATCCTCGGCAGGGCCCGCTGGACCGCGAACTTGTCGTTGTTCTCGCACAGCGCGCCCACCACGTCCACCACGGTGTCCGCCGGCGCGTCCTCCTTACCGTGCACCGTGACGTGATGGTACGCCCCGTAGATCGCCGGCCGCATCAGCGCCGACATGCAGGCGTCCACGCCCACGTACTCGCGGTAGATGTGCTTGTGGTTGATGCACCGGGTCACCAGGACCCCGTGGGGGCCGGTCATGTACCGGCCGCTCTCCATGAGCAACCGGGGCACGTACCCATGGGTGCGGCCGAACTCCTCGAGCAGCCCCGCGATCCGCGTGGCCATGGACTCCAGGTCCAGGGGCTCGTCCTCGGGCCGGTACGGGATGCCCAGCCCGCCCCCCATGTTCACGAACTCGAACCGGATCCCCAGGGCGTCCTGGACCTCCTCGACCACCGCGAGGAGCATCCGGACCGTCTCCACGAAGTAGCCGGCGTTGCGCTCGTTGGAGCAGATCATCGTGTGCAGCCCGAACCGGCGCGCTCCCCGGTCCCGGGCCTCCCGGTAGGCGTCCACGATCTGCCCGTGGGCCACGCCGTACTTGGCCTCCACCGGGTTTCCGATGATGGCGTTGCCGGTGCGCCGCGGCCCTGGGTTGTACCGGAAGCAGATCAACTCCGGCATACTCGGCACCTTCGGGATCAGCGTCACGTCGTCGAGGTTGAGGATCCCGCCCACCGCCAGGCACGCCTCCATCTCCTCGACCGTGGTGTTGTTGGAGGTGAACAGGATGTCCTCCCCGGCCGCCCCCACCCGCCGGGCCAGCTCGATCTCCGGGATCGAGCTGCAGTCGAACCCGAACCCCATCTCCGCCATGATCCGGAGCACCGCCGGGTTGGGCAGCGCCTTGACCGCGTAGTACTCCCGAAACTCCGCCACCCCCGCAAACGCCCTCTTGAGCCTCTCGCCCGTGCTGCGGATCCCGATCTCGTCGTAGATGTGAAACGGGGTGCCGAAGGTCTCGGCGATGCGAGGCAGAATGGGCGAGAGCCTGTGGTGAAAGTCGGCAGACATCGGCATAGACGGCGCTCCTCGCTGGCAGAAGAACGGACGCAAGTCCCCCGAGCGGCTCCCAGCAGCTCGATGGCCGGGGCCGTCCGAGAGCCCTGCTTCCTTCTCGGGAATCGGACTCGGAAGCGGTAAGGATACCCGAAACCGCGGCACGGGCGCCACGGCGAGGCGCATGGATGAGGGATGGAGAAAGGGGCGGGTCAGGCGGCGGCCGAGGACTTCTTCTCGTTCTCCTCCAGGCTTCCGGAGCTCGACGCGGTCGCCAGCCGGCGGCTCTCGGCGTTGATCCGCCGGGAGATGCCGAGGAGGGTTCGGTAGTCGCACGACACGATGTCGAGCAGGGTCTCCCGCTTGAACTCCTCGGCCCCGTCGCGCCCCTCGTACCCGGCCGCGCGGAGCATGAGGAAGTGCTCGTCCGAGATGTCGGTGGGGATCCCCATGGCCTCGACCGCCTTGCGGAACCGGCCGCACTCCTCCAGCAACCGGACGAAGCTGCGGCCCTGGAGCCCGATGTCCAACCGGGGCCACAGGGAGGGGGGCTTGTACAGGACGTACTCGTACTCCATGGCCGACGGGATCACCGACTCCTCGAACTCGAACCCGAACCGTTCCTTCTCGGTGTACCACCGGCTGTGCTTGAACGGACCCGGAGGGGTCACCATGACCGAGTCCGGCTGGAACTCGCGCAGCAGCTCGAGGTTCGCCTCGAACACCTCCTGGTCGGTCACCCCCTCCACGAGGGGCGTGGGATAGATCAGGGCCAGCGACACGTCGATGTGGATCCCCGTGCGGGCCTCGGCCTCCCGGATGGCCCGGGCCGTGGCCACCAGTTCCGAGCGGGTGACGCCCTTGTTCATCACCTGGTCGTTGATCCGGTCGTGGCCGGTCTCCCCGCCGATGAACACGGCCCGCAGCCCCGAGCGCAGCATCACCTCGTACTGGCGGACCGTCCGCTCGAACACCTCGGGCCGGGCGGCGTTCCGCACGGCCCGGCTCCCCATGCCGTAGACGACCTGGAGTCCGGCGTCCAGGATGCCCTCGGCGATCCGGGCGCCGAAGGCCGGCGGCGTGTCCGAGCCGGCGAACCGGAAGATACCGATGCCCTGGGCCACCATGGCCTGCATCTCGGCGATCACGTCCTCCACGGGCCGGGGCGCGTACTTCTTGTAGAAATGGGGGTGAACGCAGAAGTGGCACTTGCCCCAGGGGCAGCCGAGGCTCTCCAGCAGCACGTGGATCCGCACCTTCCCCGGGCGGTCTCCGTACCGGGGAACGGCCTTCTTCACGATCTTCACGGGCCGTTTCCGGCCCTTCCGGATCGTCCCGTCCGGCTCCCGCCACAGCACGTTCTCGAACCTCCGCGACGCCACCGCCTCCAACACCGCCTCCCGGCCCGCTCCGGGCATGGCGTCGATGAGGTCGAGGATCTTGGTCAGCGCGAACTCCCCCTCCCCCCGCACGGCCAGGTCGAAGGGGCTCCGCCGCAGGACCTCCTCCTCGTACAGGGTGGCGTGGTACCCCCCGGCGATCAGCACCACCTCGGGGTCCCGCTCGCGCACGAGCTCGGCGAACCGCCGCGCCCAGCCGAACGCCTCGCCGTACCACAGCTTGACCCCCACGATCGGCACCCCCTCCTCCACCACCCGCCACGCCAGGTCCCGCAGGCGGGCCTCCATGGCCCGCCTCTGGAGGGCGGACTGCACCTCCTGGAGCCCCATGGTCGCCCCACCCAGGACCTTCACCCAGACCGGGGGGGGGCCGTCGCGCCGGGCGCCCAGCAGCAGGCCGTAGGCCGGCCGCAGGAGCCGGGCCACCGGCTTCAGGGTCAGGTCGGCGAAGAACTCGTCGGTGGCCCAGTCCTCCAGCCATACCGAATGGCCCCTGGCCTCGAGATGGGCGGCCAGCACCCCGAGACCATTGTCGAAGAACGTGTCGCTCGCGGACCGGCGCCGGGTGGTGAGGGAGTTCCAAAGGAGGATTCTGGCCATGACGTTGCTCCGCAACGGGTCTCGACGAACGCGTCGTCCTCCCCTTCGGCGGGTTTGGGGCGGAACTTGAGGTTCGTCGGATCAGGGATTCGGGTCCAGCCGAAGCTTGTAGCTTCCGGTCTTGGGGGCCTCTGCCTCCAGGCTCACCCGGCAAGGGACCGGGGCTTCTCCCGCCAGGTTCTCCGGATCCGGGCGGGAGCCCCGGGCCGGCACCACGTGGAGGGTTCGCGCCCGCTCCGCCTCCGACACCCAGGCCAGGCACACCTCGGGTCGAGCCTCGGCCCAGTCCCCCAGGGCCCGGGCCGCTGGGGAGGGCACCCGGCCCTCCCGTCCCAGCACGTGCAGGTATCCCCGGCGGTCGAGGAACCCCCGGTCCCCGGTGATGTAATACCCGCGGTGCCGTGTGACGGCGGTGAGGTCCGGCCGGCGCCAGTACCCCGGCGACACCGTGGGCCCCCTGACCCGGATCGATCCGGGCTCGCCCGGCGGGAGCGGGTTTCCGTCCGGGTCCGTGACCCGGAGGTCCACGGCCCGGGTGGGCCGGCCGGCCGTCTCGAGGATCCACGGTTCCCCGTCCAGGGCGCGGGCGTGCTCATCGGGGTGGAGCAGGCAGACCGGCGGCAGGGCCTCGGCCATGCCGTACCCCTGCTGGAGCACGGGGCCCAACACCTCCAGGGCCTTTCGGATGCGCGGGGCGGGTGCGCCCTCGGTGCCGTAGATCACGGCCCGCAGGCTCGACACGTCCCGCCGCCCGGCCCGGACCACGTCCACGAACTCGGCCAGCATGGTCGGGGTCAGGAAGATCCGGGTCACCCGGTGGGCCTCCACCAGATCCGCTGCCGCATCCGGATCCCAACGGGGCAGGAACACGCTCGTGGCCCCCGAGAGCACGGCCGGCAGGATCAGGGTGGAGCCGGCCGTGGCAAGGGGCACCGCGTGGAGGAACACCTCGTCCGCGCCCACCGGCGAGCGGTTCTCGCGCAGTGCGTGGTACAGACTCGCGCCCCATCCCCTGCCGGTGCTCACGACCCCCTTGGGCTCGCCCGTGGTCCCCGAGGTGAAGTTGATGGTGACCACGGTATCGCGGGCCCGCCGGAGCGGCCGGGGGATCGGGGCGGCCGCCGCCAGGGCGGCCTCGTACTCCCTCCGGTCGCCGGCCAGGGGGTCGAGGTGGACCCGCCTCACGCCGGGAACGGCGTCCCCCCGGGGTCCCAGGTACGCCCGGGCCTGGGTGGCCTCGGCGATCCAGCCCAGCCGATCGTCCCCGGTGCCCGGCGGCACCGGTACGGCCGTGGCGCCGAGCCACAGGCATGCCAGCCGGGCCTCCACAAAGGCGGGGTCGTTGGGCAGGTCCAGAAGAATCCGGTCCCCCACCGAGATCCCGGCCCCGGCCCACGCGCCCGCCAGGCGCGCCACCCGTTCCCCCAGGCCGGCGTAGGTGACCCCGTCGGGGAACGCGGGGCGTCCGGCGTTGCGCCGGAGGGCGGGCCGCAGCAGGCGGTGGGGCAGGCCCGCCGCCCGGATGACGGCCAGGCTCAGGAGGGTTCGGAGGTCTCGCACCGTTCCCTTCCCTGGGCCTCGGCCCAAACCCGAAACGCAGCCACGTCGGCAAACCCGTGGACCCGGGCGAACGCATCCGCCTCGGAGGGCGCCGCCCGGGCGAGGGCCCCGCCCTCCACGGCGAATCGCCATGCCGTGGCCGGATCGAGGCTGGGAAGCCGTTCCTCTCCGCGGAAGAAACCGTGTTCCAGGCGGAAGAAGAACCGCCCCAGACCGAACATCCGGTCGCTCTCGCGCATGGCCCGGTCGAGGCGTTCCGGAAGCCGGTTGAGATCGAGCTGCAGCGGCACCGCCGGCGCCCCCCTGACCGAGTCGTAGGGCTTCACCTCGCCGAACCGCTCGAACAGGTACAGTCGCTCGTAGAACGGAACGTGCCTCGGGTTCACGGTGATGACCAGATGATCCACCTCCTTCTGCCGGGCGTAGTACAGCACCGCCTGGTGCAGCAGCCAGAACAGCCCCCGGCGTTTCCCCTCCTCGTCGATCAGGAGCCACCGGTACTGGGAGTCCACGGCCAGGGCCGACACCTCGGCCAGCCGGAGTCCCTGCTCCCGGAACCGGTCCAGCTCCTCCTGGTACAGGGCGCTCATGGGAAGCCCCATGCCTCCGGGATCGTCGAAGATGAGGCTCACCGTTCCCAGGATCAGCGTCTCTTCCCGAGCCAGGAACACCAGGGTCGAGGGAACCAGCTGGTGGAGGGTGGCCCGCAGCCCGCTCGGGTGGGGCTCGGCATACCCCATGTCCACGTACACGTCGTGGACCAGCCGAAAGGCGGTCTCGAACTCCGCGGCCTCCTCGGCCACCTTGACGTTGGGCTTCCGGAGGCCCCGGTCCGGGCCCATCCGGATGCTTCGTCGGCGGTCCCTGCGCGGATCCTCGGCGAAGCTGTTCTTGGGGCCGGGACTACCCCCCATGGATGGCTCCTCGGGTCACGAACGGCTCCCTCTCCGGCGATCCCCCGACGACCGGATCGAAGGCTCGGGGGCGTGGGGCCTGCCGGGGCGGTCCCCCCCCGCGGCCGCGTCTGGGCCGCGCGCGCCACACCCTAACAAAAACCTTGACATAAAACCGAACCCAAAAATTGTTTTCCTATAGACAATCCGCCTCCCCGCCGGTACCCTTACCCACCACGCCGCGCCTCTCCCAGGTGTTCCCTTTCCGGGACGCGTCGCGGCCCGGCGTTTCGAAAGGGTGCCCCCTCGTCGGGCACCGAGGGAGTTTTTGGGGATCCGGGCGCTTGTCGGATCCGGCACAAGACGTGCATACTTCGCGCCCCTGACTCCACGGGCCCATGCCCCATCCATATTTGTTCTCCAGGAGGCCTCCCCATGATCTCCACGGCGTGCCGTCGCGCGGAAGACTTCGTTCGGGTCTCGCGGTCCCAGGACTCGGGCGCGGTCGATCCCGGGCCGTTCACGTTCGCCCAGGCGTCCCGATGGTCTGAAGTTCGGGGCGCCTTTTCTCTGCTGTACCGAAACTACCTGTCCCGAGGCCTGATCCCCCCCGACGGGGTGGGCCTGCGGTACACCCATTTCAATCTCCTGCCGGAGTCGGCCACCTTCGTGGCGTCGGACGGGGGCCGGGTGGTGGCCACCTTCTCCCTGATCCCCGACACCCGTTCGTTCGGTCTCCCCATGGACACCCTGTACGCCGAGGAACTGGCCGCCCTCAGGCCGGGCCGACGGCCCGCCGAGATCTCCGGTCTGGCCGTGGCCCCTTCCTACGAATCGGTGACCCTGCTCCTGATCTTGAACCTGGTGAGGATGATGTACGCCTACGCCCAGCGTACGGGCATCACCGATCTGGTGGTCGCCTGCCATCCCCGCCACGCCCGGCTCTACACCCGGTTGTTCCGGTTCGAGGAGCTGGGCCCCCTGCGCACCTACCGGGCCGTGAACGACGCCCCGGCGGTGGCCCTGCGCCTGGACATCGAGACCGCGGAAGAGCGGTACCGACAGGCATTCGGCGAGGGGCAGGGCCTCCACGGATTCCTGTTCCGGCAGCAGGCCACGGAGCTCCCCTGGATCCCCCTGCGGGTGGGAGCCATGGACACCGATGCGGTTCGCCAACTGCTGACCCTGCGGCCGGAGATGCTGGACCTCCTCGAGGCCGGAGAGCCCGGGCTGGCCGCCCGCATCTCGGGCTGGGCCGTGCCCACCGCCCGCCGGTTCCTGGAGAACGCGCCCACCCCCGGCTGGTTCCCGGCCTTCGTGCCCGCCTGACCCGATCCTCAGGGCGAGGGCAGGCACAGGTAGGGCCGAACCGCCGCCAGGGTCTTCGGCCCGATCCCCCGCACCTCCACCAGCTCGTCCACCGACCCGAACCCGCCCCGTCGGTCCCGCTCGGCCACGATCTGTGCGGCCCGCACCGGGCCGATGCCGGGAACGGCCGTGAGGTCCTCAGGGGTGGCCCGGTTCAGATTCAGCGGAACCCCCCGGAGGAGCCCCTCCCAGCCGCCGCCGGTCGGGCCGGCCGGAACGACGGCGGGGTGCGGCCGGACCGGGCCCCGCACCGTCCACCCGACGGCTCCGGACACCGCGGCCAGCACCAGCAGGCCGACCGCCCAACGCCCGCTCGGGGGTTCCGGCCTCACCCCGCGGGTTCCCACGGCACCACCACCTCGTCGGCCTTGACCCGGACCCACCCCCGGCGGGTCACCCGCAGATCGGGCAGAAAGTCGCACGAGAGGAACAACAGGGTGTAGTTGGGGTCCGAGTGGGCGTACCCCCCGGCCTCCATGGCCCGCTGGAACGCCGAGGCAGCCTCGGCCGCAGGCCCGAACGGGCCGGGCATCTGGATGCCGGCCAGGGGCAAGGGGAACTCCTCCACCCGACCGTTTCCGAGCAGCACCACGATCCCCCCGCCCAGGGCCCGCAGCCGGCCCAGGGCGTCGGCCATGGCGGCCGGATCCTGGCCGGCCACCACCAGACCCCCGTTGGTGGTGTACGAGCTGGCCACGGCCCGCAGCCCCTCGCCCAGCCCCAGGACCACACCGCGGCTGATCCACGAACCGGTCCGGTCCGTCAGCGCCACCACGTGGGCGTCGCCGGCCCGGGGCCACCGCCCCGCGCCCCGGCGCGTCAACGGCACCGGCTCCTCCCGGGTGATCACGGCGTTCACCAGGCGCCCGGCCGGAAAGGGGTCCGGCACCTCCCCCGGCAACAGGAACCGATCGGGGCCCCAGACCGGCACCCGGGGCTCCGCCCCGGCGTAGGCGCTCTCCCAGGGGAAGACCCTGCTGGGCGGGGGCACCGTCAGACGGCCGTCCCGCGCCACCACCCGTCCGCCCACGATCACGACGCAGGGGGTGGGGTCCGAGAGGTCCCGCAGGAGGTTCATGTCGGCCAGGCGGCCGGGGGCCACGGCGCCGAGGTCGTCGTCCAGGCCCAGGAACGCGGCGGCGTTGCGGGTGGCCAGCACGTAGGCCGTGCCCGAGGGAACCCCGGCCGCGAGCGCCTCCCGGATCAGGTGGTCGGTCAGGCCCTTTCGGGCGATCTGGTGGGCCTTGGCGCCGTCCGTGGTCAGGGTGATCCGGTCGAGGAACCGGGTCCGGCCAAGTGCCGGCAGGAGCTCCTCCAGGTCCTCCCGGAGGCTCGAATGGCGAAGCAGCACCCAGAGCCCCTGCCGCAACCGCTCCAGGACCTCGTCCGCGGTGATCGCCTCGTGGCACGAACGAAGCCCTGCCGCAGCCAGTGCGGGCAGCCGGCGACGGCTCGCCCCTGCCGTATGGCCGTCCGCGAACCGGCCCCGGCCCCGCGCGCCTTCGATCAGCCGCAGGAGTCGACGCGCCCGGTCCGGCCGGAGGAGGTCCGTCCACCGGGTCATCTCGCCGGCGGCCACGAACTCGGGCATCCCGAGCATCCCCAGCACGGCCTCCTCCGAGAACACCTCGGCCTCCTGGGGAAACCACGACTGGCTCGCGATGCGGGCCACCCAACGGATCCGGCCCAGGCTCGCGTCGGTCAGCGCGGCCGCCAGGGCTCCGAACGCCTCGGCACCCAGGGCCAGGTACAGGAGGAGGTTGTCGTACACCAGGAACGTCGTACCCCGGCACACCGCGGCCTCGGCCAGGGACAGGGGGTTGTGGAACGGCCAGGGGTGGGTGTGGGGCTCGATGTAGCCGGGCACGATGGTGAACCCGCGCGCGTCGATCCGGACCGTGGCGTCCCCCATGGGCCCCTCCCACGGGCCGACCCGGGCGATCCGGTCTCCGCACACGGCCACGTCCGCCTCGAAAACCTCGCCGGTGAACGCGTTCCAGACCCTGCCCCCCCACACCAGCAGATCCGGCGCGTCCAGCCCTTGGGCGACGCGGATCAGGCGCCAGCGCAGATCGGGATCGCATCGAACCATTCGGAAACTCCGTGGGGAAAACCGGCCGGTAGCATCTGCATCAACCCTGCAGCTTCCGCTGGAAGGCTGGGAGGCTTCCCAGTGACTTCGGTCTACGGTCGTCGGTCTACGGTCGTCGGTCTGGGGCCTTCGGCCCGCTAGGCGGCCGGGCAGCTAGGCAGTTGGGCGGCTCTCGGATCGCGCCAAAGCTCGGGGGCACGGGTCTGGCAATATTTTCGTTGGGATCTGTCAAAAAACGGATTCCTCACCCTTACGGTCCACCGCCCCCCGCCGTCCACCTCGGGCACAGCTCGGGGGACGACAGACCCTCCAGGCACAGCAACCTGCGGTAGTGCCGAACCACCCCGCCGACGTCCTGGAACACGTCGAGCAGGGTTCCGTCCGAGCACCGCAGGCACGCCTCGGGCTGGCACGAGAACGTGGAGGCCGTGTGCTTGGCCGCCAGGCCCTCGGCAGCGGTCCACACCCGGCCCCGGCCCCGTTCCAGCACCTCCACCCGGCCCACCCGGCCCAGCACGATCCGCCCCCGGTCCTGACCCAGGGTGGCCACGCACTCGATCCGGTCCCCCGCCCGGAACGCGTGCCGGTCCTGGGCCGAGCGGGACACTTTGAGGTACACGGGCGCGTCGATCCGGGTCCAGTCGAGATGAGCCCCGGCCAACACCACCAGGAACCCCTGATACCGCACCCGGGTCCCCGCGTCCACTTCGCGCACGAAGCTGGGCTTGACCTCGGCCACCTCGCCGGTCACCTCCACCCGCCGGCCGACGGTCTCGTCGAACCACGCCTCGAACGCCTCGAGCTCCCGGCGGTAGTCCAGCCACTGCCCCGGCGTGAGCAGGAGCCGGGGTTGTTGGTGCACCTTCTCCTCGTCGTACTCGCGGCACCCCCGGCACAGCCGGCCCACGTGGCGGAACCTGCGTTTGCAGGGTTTGCCCTTCTCGAGACGGCGGCACCGCCACCGGAAGTAGATGCACCCCCTCGGAAAACAGCGCTTCTCGCGCAGCACGTGATAGGGGCTCACCATGCCGGCGAAGTCCTGGTGGGCCAGGTGGTCGCAGGCGAACACGCCCACCCGCTTCCAGGGGTTCGAAAACCGCTGCGCCCGCCGCATCGTCGCGAGTCTCCCAGGGGACCGGCGTCCCGGTTTCGTTCCGTCACGAGACGCCGGCCAGTCTACCCGGGGCGGCCCGCCAGGGCCAGGAGGGGTTGCAACCGGGGTCGGGAGAGCGTAGGGTACGCGCCTGAATCTCCATTCAGCCAAGAACGACGCGAGGTTCGAGGGGGCTCCCCCCTACAGGAGGACGTGCATGAAGCGTTGGACCGTGTGGGCGGCGGCGGTATGCGTGTGGATTGCGGCGGCCGGGGCGCCGGTGCGTGCCCAGGAACCAGCCCAGACTCCCCTCCGGCTGGACCTGCCGGCTGCGGTGTCCATGGCCATGGAACGAAACCACGAGGTGCTCCGGGCCCGGGAGCGGATCCGGCAGCTGGAGGGCCGGATCACCGAGGTCAAGAGCCAGGCCTACCCCCGCCTGGGGCTGGAGGCGGCCTACCGCCGCAGCTACGACGAGAGCTTCCTCGATCTGTTCGACGGGTTCATCCCCCCGGAGGAGGTCGATTTCTACTCCCTCAAGGGCACCCTGGACCAGATCCTGTTTTCGTGGGGACGGGTGTCCACCGCCATCGAGATCGCCCGGGTCGCCCGGGAGCAGGCGAGGTGGCAGCAGGAGGCGGTGGAGCGGGACGTGAAGCTCCGGGTCCACGAGGCGTTCTACGACCTGCTGCTGGCCCGACGCCTCGTGGAGGTGGCCGAGGAGACCCTCGCCCAGAAAAAGCGGCACCTCGACGTGGCCCGCAAACGGTTCCAGGCCGGCGTGGTCAACGAGTTCGAGGTGGTCCGGGCCCGGGTGGCCGTGGCCAACGCCCGCCCCCCGGTGATCCAGGCCCGGAACCGGGTTCGGCAGGCCGTGGCCAAGCTCAACAACCTGCTGGCCCGCCCCCAGGACGCCCCCCTGGAACCCCAGGGCGAGCTGGATCAGCCGCCGCTGCCGGTGCGGGACCTCTCGGCGGTGATCGAGCGCGCCTGGGAACGCCGGCCGGAGCTGCAGGCCCTGGTCCAGGCCCGGGACCTGGCCCAGAAGAACCTGACCCTGGCCCGGGCCGAGGACAAGCCCACCGTGGGGCTGAGGGCCGAGTACGGGTTCGCGACCCAGGAGTGGGACCGGCTGGACTTCCGCCGCGAGCAGTGGTCGGTTGGGGTGCAGATGACCTGGCCGTTCTTCGATTCGGGCAAGACCCGGGGGAAGATCGCCCAGGCGCGCAGCCAGCTGCGCGACGTGCAGATCGCCCTGGACCAGAGCCGCCAGGGCATCGCCCTGGAGGCCAAGGTGGCCCTCGACGCCGTGGAGGAGGCGGAGAAGATCATCGAGGCCGCGGGCCACAACATCGAGCAGGCCCGCAGGGCCCTGGAGCTGGCCGAGGCCTCGTACCGGTACGGGGTGGGGACCACCCTGGACGTGACGGACGCGGAACTGGGCCTCACCGCGGCCCGCACCGACCACGCCCGGGCCCTAAGGGACTACCTGGTCGCCCGGGCCCGGGTGCTGGCCGTGATGAACGATCTGTGAGCCAACGTCGTTAGAAGGCTGGGAGGCCAGAAAGCTGGAAGGCTAAATGCAGTGCCTCCCGCGTCCGGACCGCGGAATGGTATCCATCTGTACGGAACTGTGATGAAACCAGCTCCCGTGTCTTGTGCCTGCGCGGCGAATCTCTACGCCCGGCTTCGCGCCCGGCCGGAAGCAGGCCCCATGCCCGCCGCCGGCGATGGCCCCGAACCAATGGAAGTTACCCTCGCTCCCCCGGCCCCGCAGGGTCCCGGGGGAGCGAGGGTGGCGGGCCCGCAACTTTTCCTTGAGTTTCGGGTATCCGCTGCCTCCCCCGTCCGAAAACCCGAAAACGGGCGTCCTTACCGGAGAGTTTCATGGCGCTTTTCCACGAGGTGTCGGCCGTCGGTCAGGACATGCTGGCCGAGATCGGCGCGATCTGGCCCTACTTCGCCCTGGGGGTCGCCCTCGAGGCGTGGATCCGCACCAAGAAGTGGCACCTGAAGATCCGGCGGGCCCTGACCCGGTACGGCCCGTGGGCCGTGGTGGTGGCCACCGTGCTGGGCATCGTGAGCCCCCTGTGCGCCTGCGGCATCCTGCCTCTCACCATCAGCCTGATCCTGGGCGGGCTCCCCCTGGCCCCGGCCATGAGCCTGCTGGTCGCCTCTCCCCTCATGAGCCCAGCGGGCTACACCCTGGCGGTGAAGAACCTGGGCCCGTTCTGGGCCAACGCCGAGCTCGCCGCAGCCGTGTTCATGGGCTTGTTCGCCGGCGGGGTGACCCACTGGTTCGAGACGAGGGGGCTGCGCCTAGAGACCCTGTTCCGCAAAGAGCTGCCCAAGGGCAACTTCCACGACCCGGACTACCCCGAGGAGATCCTCCGCTGCCACTGCAACGAGATGCTCAGCAAGCGGGTGGAGGCGCGCGGCGGCAACCCGCTGCTCGTGTTCCTGGCGAAGGCATGGGAGGGCGGGGTCAAGGTGGGGAAGTACGTGTTGATCGGGGTGCTGATCGAGGTGCTCGCCCGCCGCTACGTACCCAACGAGTGGATCGACCGGCTCCTGGTCTCGGGAGACCCTCTGGCGGTGCTGGGGCTCACCCTGGCCGTGGTGCCCCTCCACATCACCCAGATCACGGCCTCGGCCATCCTGTTCGGGTTCAGCGACCTGGCCATCTCCCGCGCGGCCGGCATGGCGTTCCTGGTGGGGGGGCCGGTCACGGCGCTGCCGGTGATGGGGGTGTTCCTCACCTTGTTCAAGCCCAAGATGTTCGCCCTGTACCTGGGGCTGTGTCTCGTCGGCACCCTGATCGTGGCCACCGCGTTCCAGGCCACGGCGTGGCTCGGAATCTGAAATTTCGTCTTTACACAAAGGGCTTTCGCTGTTACCCTTTCGCTCTTCGCTTCGAGGCACTCCGAAGTGGGCCGTTCGCCCACTTTTTTCGTTTTGGCGCGGCCATGCAGAAAAGTCCCAAGGAAATCGAGATCCAGGAGCTCCTGGCCCCGGTGGTCGAGGACGCGGGATACGAGGTGGTGGACCTGCGGCTTCGGACCGAGGCGGGCCGGCTGGTGCTGCGCCTCCTGGTGGACCGGCCCGGCGGGATCACGCTCGACGAGTGCGCCCGCCTCAGCCGGGAACTGAGTGCCCACATGGACGTGGCCGACCCCATCCGGGGGGCCTACGTGCTGGAAGTGTCCAGCCCGGGGATCCGCCGCCCCCTCACCCGGCCCGAGCACTTCGAGCGGTTCGTGGGGGAGCGGGTCGTGGTGAAGACCACCGAGGCGTTGGGAGGCCGCAAGACGTTCCGCGGCGTCAACCGGGGCCTGGGCGAGGACCAGACGGTCCTGGTGGAGGACGACTCCGGGGCCACGACGCGGATCCCGTTCGCGTCGATCCGGGAGGCGAACCTCGACCCGGAGATCCGGTTCTGACCGGCGGCCAGACACGCTAAAGACACCGAACCAGCGGGGACACCATGAAAGACCTGAACCGAGTCATCGACCAAGTGGTCCGGGAGAAGGGCATCGACCGGGAGGTGCTGATCGACGCCCTGGAGCAGGCCATGGCCACGGCCGCCCGGCGGCAACTGGGCAACCGAGAGATCGAGGCCCAGTTCGACGAGGAGACCGGCCGCGTCCAGATCTTCGAGTACATGACCGTGGTGGAGGAGGTGGAGGACTCCTACACCCAGATCAGCCTGCAGGAGGCCCGGGAGAAGTACGACCCCGAGTGCGAGGTGGGCGACGAGCTCGGCATCCCCCTGGAGCTCGGCGAGATGGGCCGGATCACGGCCCAGGTGGCCAAGCAGGTGATCATCCAGAAGGTCCGGGAGGCCGAACGGGAGCTGATCTACAGCGAGTTCATCGACCGCCGCGGCGAGATCATCAACGGCATCGTCCAGCGGTTCGAGCGCGGCGACATCATCGTGAACCTGGGGCGCACCGACGCGGTGCTGCCCCACGCCGAGCAGATCCGAAGCGAGAACTACCGCCAGGGCGACCGGATCCGGGCGCTGCTGCTCAAGGTGCAGAAGGAGTCCCGGGGACCGCAGCTGGTCCTGTCGCGGACCCATCCGGATTTCGTGAAGAAGCTGTTCGAGGCGGAGGTGCCCGAGATCCGGGAGGGCGTGGTGGAGATCCAGGCCTGCGCCCGCGACCCGGGCGAACGGGCGAAGATCGCCGTGGTCTCCCACGATCCGGACGTGGACCCGGTGGGCGCCTGCGTCGGCGTGCGCGGGAGCCGGGTCCGAGCCGTGGTCCAGGAGCTCCGTGGCGAACGGATCGACATCGTGGTGTGGAACGAGGAGCCGGCCATGTTCGCGGCCAACGCCCTCTCCCCCGCGCAGATCTCCCGGGTGCTGGTGGACGAGGAGCGGCACGTCATGACCGTGATCGTGCCGGAGGACCAGCTGAGCCTCGCCATCGGCCGAAGGGGCCAGAACGTGAAGCTCGCGGCGAAGCTCATGGGGTGGCGGCTCGACATCATCACCGAGCAGGAGGCCCGACGCCGAGAGGAGGAGCGGGGCAAGATCTTGCGTCTTCCCGGCATGGACCCCCTCAAGGTGGCCCTGCTCGGCCGGATCGACGTGCACTCGCTGGAGGATCTGTCCGAGATCCCGGTCCCCAAACTGTGCGAGGCCCTCGGCCTGGACACCGAAGAGGCCGAGGCCCTGCGGGACGCGGCCAAGAAGGCCTTCGAGGCCGAGCTGATCGCCGCCACGAGCGAGGCCGCTACGGAGCGGACCGAAGGGGGGCCCGAGGAGGCGGGTCCGGGGGCCCCACCCGCGGGTGAGGAATCCGAACCGGCCGAAGAATCCGAACAAGAGGACGAAGAAGACGAGGAGCGGGCCGAGCACGGCGCCTCGGCCCCGGACCTCCCCCCGGCCGACTGAGCCGGCCCGAGGAACCGAAGGGTAGCGCCCCCGGGGCGCATGACACGATCTGTCCCTGGCAGGAAGGCGGGAATGGCGAAGATCCGCGTATTTGAAGCCGCGAAGAAGCACGGTGTGGAGGTTCAGGCCTTGCTGGGCGCCTTGACCGACCTGGGCGTCAAGGTCCGAAGCCACCTTTCGCCCGTGGACGAGGCCGACCTCGAGAAGGCGCTGGGCACCCTGGGCGCGGGGCAGACGCCCGAGGCCGAGGCCGCCACGGCGCCGAAGCCGGCGAAGGTGGTGCGCCGCCGCCGAAAGAAGGAAGAGACC
Source organism: Deferrisoma camini S3R1 (assembly GCF_000526155.1). NCBI lineage: Bacteria > Pseudomonadati > Thermodesulfobacteriota > Deferrisomatia > Deferrisomatales > Deferrisomataceae > Deferrisoma > Deferrisoma camini. Next base: position 1,700,775 of record NZ_JAFN01000001.1, read on the forward strand.
CCGCCGCCGGAGGAACCGGCGACCGAGGCCGAAGCGGCCGGTGTGCCTGCGGAGAAACCGATTTCGGAACCCCGGGAGGAGGGCGAGGCCGCCCCTGCCGAGGCGGAGGCGCCCCCACCGGCGGAGCCCCCCGAACCCGCGGGGGAACCCACGGCTCCGGAACCGGAGCCCGCCCCGCCCGCCGAGGAGCCGTCGAAGGAGGCCGAGGTCCCTGCCGAACCCGAGGCCGGCGAGCCCGCGGCGGAAGAGGGCAAAGAGCCGGCCGAGGGGGAGGAGAAGTTCAAGCTCAAGGTGGTTCGGTTCATCCACCACCTCCCGGAGCAGCCCACCCCACCGCCCTCGTACCAGATGTCCAAGGAGGAGCGGGAGGCGTCGAAGGCGGCCCGCAAGGCCCGCAAGGGCAAGAAGGGCAAGAGGGCCAAGCGGGAGGTCCACGCCAGGCCCCAGCGCAAGGCGGCCCCCCAGGCCCCCAGCACGGTGGCGCCCAAGGCCCAAAAACGCCGGATCCGCATCGGCGAGGTGATCACGGTCTCGGACCTGAGCCAGCGGATGGGCGTGAAGGCCACCGAGCTGATCCGTCAGCTGATGGGGCTCGGGGTCTTGGCCACCATCAATCAGACCATCGACGTGGAGACCGCGGCCCTGGTGGCGTCGGAGTTCGGGTACGAGGTCGAGAGCTACCAGGTGGGCGAGGAGGAGATGCTGGCCCAGAGCGAGGACCGGCCCGAGGACCTCGAAGCCCGGCCCCCCGTCGTCACCGTCATGGGCCACGTGGACCACGGGAAGACCTCGCTGCTCGACGCCATTCGCGAGACCCGGGTCGCCGACCGCGAGGCCGGCGGGATCACCCAGCACATCGGCGCCTACGAGGTGGAGACCAGCCGGGGCAAGCTGGTGTTCCTCGACACGCCGGGGCACGAGGCGTTCACCGCCCTGCGGGCCCGGGGCGCCAAAGTCACCGACATCACGGTGCTCGTGGTGGCGGCGGACGACGGCATCATGCCCCAGACCATCGAGGCCATCGACCACTCCAAGGCGGCCGGGGTGCCCATCATCGTGGCCGTCAACAAGATGGACAAGCCCGATGCCGACCCCGAGCGGGTCAAGCGTCAGCTCACCGAGCACGGGCTGGTGCCAGAGGAGTGGGGAGGCGACGTGATCTGCGTGCCGGTGTCGGCCAAGAAGCGCGACGGCATCGACGATCTGCTCGAGATGATCGCCCTTCAAGCCGAGCTGTTGGACCTCAAGGCCAACCCCAACAAGCCCGCCCGCGGCGTGGTGATCGAGGCCCGGGTGGACCGCGGCCGGGGGCCCGTGGCCTCGGTGCTGGTGCAGGAGGGTACCCTCAAGGTGGGCGACGTGGTCCTGGCGGGCCACCACTACGGCCGGATCCGGGCCCTGATCAACGACCAGGGCAAGCGGGTCAAGCAGGCCGGGCCGTCGATCCCGGTGGAGGTCCTGGGCCTCGGCGGAGTGCCCACCGCCGGCGAGGCGTTCCAGGTGGTGGAGAGCGAGCGGGTGGCGAAGCAGATCGCCACGCGCCGCGCCGAGAAGGCCCGGCAGGAAGAGATGGCGAAGACCAGACGGGTCAGCCTGGAGGACCTCCACGCCCAGCTCGCCCAGGGCGAGGTGCAGGACCTCAACCTCATCATCAAGGCCGACGTGCAAGGCTCGGTGGAGGCCCTCACCAAGGCCCTGGAGGAACGATCCACCGACGAGGTGCGGGTCCGGGTGATCCACGGGGCCGTCGGCGGGATCACCGAGAACGACGTGAACCTGGCCACGGCGTCCCACGCGATCATCATCGGGTTCAACGTGCGGCCCGAGTCCAAGGCCTCCCAGCTGGCCGACCAGCAGGGAGTGGACATCCGTCTGTACAACGTCATCTACGACGCCATCGACGACCTGAACAAGGCCGTGCAGGGGCTGCTCGCGCCGACCATCGAGGAAAAGGTGCTGGGACGGGCCGAGGTGCGGCAGCTGTTCCGGGTGCCCAAGGTTGGCACCGTGGCCGGATGCTACGTCACCGAGGGCGTGGCCCAGCGATCGGCCCGGGTGCGGCTGCTGCGGGACAACGTGGTGGTGTACGAGGGCACCCTGGCGAGCCTCAAACGGTTCAAGGACGACGTGCGCGAGGTGCGTGAGGGCATGGAGTGCGGCCTGTCCATCCAGAACTACAACGACATCAAGGAGGGCGATGTGGTGGAGTTCTTCGTGGTGGAGGAGAAGGCCGCAGACGAGGCCTAGCCCCCCATGGTGATCGGAGTGGCCCGGTTCGACCTGTACATTCCCGAGGCCCACAGCCTCAAGGAGAAGCGCTCCGTGGTGCGCCGGGTGGTGGACCGGGTGCGCAACCGGTTTCCGGTGAGCGTGGCAGAGGTGGACAGCCTCGACCTGCACCAGCGGGCCACGATCGGGTTCGCCGTGGTCTCGGGGTCGGCTCCCCTGGCCGACCGGGTGCTGGAAGGGGTGCTCCAGTTCGTGGAGGATCAGCACCTGGCCCAGATCCTGACCGTGGACCGGGAGATCCTGCATTTTTGATTCGGGGGCGGTTCCCCATGCCGAGAGATTGCCGGGGGCGGGAGACGGAGGGCCTCGGCCCTTCTCGCCTTTCAGCCTTCCACCAACCTGGCGACAAAACAGGCTCGTTTCCTTGGTGGGTGGGGGCAAGGAACCTACCTCCGGCCGGGCGCGAAGCCGGGCATCGGGATTCGCCGCGCAGGCACAAGACACGAGAGTTGGTTTCATTCCAACTCGGTAGAATACGTATCGTTTCGTAGTCCGAACGCCGGAGGCGCTGCGCGGCGAACTGAGGGGCCGCGCCCGGCTCTCCGGCAGGTCCCTTGCCCCCTTCGCGTGTATGTTCGTCGCCGGTTTCATAGCCTTTACAGGAGCCATCCATGGAATCACGGCGGACCCAGCGGGTGGCCGACCTGCTCCATCACGAGATCGCGTGGGTGCTCCAGCGGGAGATCAAGGACCCGCGGGTGGGATTCGTGACCATCACGGGGGTGCGGGTCAGCGCCGACCTGCGCCACGCCCGGGTCTACTACACGGTGCTGGGAGAGGCCCTCCAGCGTTCGGAGACCCAGAAGGGCCTCGACAGCGCCCGGGCCTTCGTGCGCCGGGCGGTGGGTGCCCGCCTGCGGATCAAGGTGGTGCCGGAGCTCAAGTTCGTCTACGACGAGGATTTCGAGCGGGCCCTACGGACCCAGGCCGCCCTGGAGGACGTGCGCGATGCAAAGGAAGACCCGGATCGCTGAGGTGCGCCGGGCCCTCCTCCCGGCCCGGCGGGTGCTCATCGTCTCCCACCGCAACCCCGACGGCGACGCCATGGGGTCCTCGCTGGCGCTGCTGTCGGGCCTGCTGACCCTCGGAAAGACCTGCGAGGTGGTGAACACAGACGGCGTTCCCGCCAACCTGGTGTGGCTGCCCCTGGCCGAACGGGTGGGCATCGCGCCGGAGCGCGGCGACTACGACACGGTGGTGTTCCTGGACTGCGGCAACCCCGACCGGCCCGGCGTGGACCTCGCTCCCCTCCGGGGAGCCCGGTGGATCAACATCGACCATCACCCGGGCAACGGCGAGTTTGGCCACGCCAACCTGGTGGATCCGGCGGCCTGCGCCACGGCCGAGCTGGTCTACGAGGTGCTCGTGGGGCTCCAGGTGCCGGTCGGATTCACCGCCGCGACGAACATCTACACGGCCATCCTCACCGACACGGGTTGCTTCCGGTTCTCCAACTCCAACGCCCGGGCGTTCGAGATCGCCTCGCGGATGGTGGGTCGAGGCGTGGATCCGTCGTGGGTGGCCCAGATGGTGTACGACCAGCAGCCGGTCAACCGCCTGAGGCTTCTTAGCCGGGTGTTGGAGACCCTCGAGCTCTCTCCCCGCGACAAGGCCGCCTGCGTGGTGGTGACCCAGGACATGTTCCGGGCCACCCACACCGGGGTGGAGGACGTGGAGGGGTTCGTGAACTACCCCCGGTCCGTCTGCGGAGTGGAGGTGGGGTTCCTGCTGCGCGAGGAGCCCGACGGCCGGTACCGGGTGGCGTTCCGCTCCAAGGGTCGGGTGGACGTGGCCGAGATCGCCCGGGAGTTCGGCGGGGGCGGCCACCGCAACGCGGCCGGCGCCACGGTGGAGGGGACCGCCCCCCAGATCCGCCAGCGAATCTTCGACCGGGTGGAGGCGGCCTGCGACGAACTGCTCCTGGCAAGGCGCGAGGTGGGATGACGGATCCCCGTTCGGGCCTTCTGGTCTGCGCAAAACCCCCCGGCCCCACATCCCATACGGCCGTGGCGCGGGTCCGCCGCGCCCTGGCCGCCACAAAGGCCGGCCACGCCGGCACGCTGGACCCGTTCGCCTCGGGGGTCCTGCTGGTGGGGCTCGGCCGGGCGACCCGGCTGCTCGAGTACCTGGTGGGCCACCCCAAGGCCTACCGGGCCCGGATCCGGCTGGGCGAGGAGCGCGACACCCTCGACCGCACCGGCCGGATCACGGCCACCGCCCCGGTTCCCGCCCTGACCCCAGGGGAGATCGAACGGCTGCTGCACCGGTTCCGCGGCACCCTCACCCAGATCCCGCCCGTATACTCCGCCGTGAAGGTGGGGGGCCAGGCCTTGCACCGCCGGGCCCGGCGGGGCGAGCGGGTCGAGCCCCCTGCCCGAACCGTGGAGATCCACCGGCTCGACCTGATCACGGTGGACCTGCCCGAGATCGAGGTGGAGGTGGAGTGCTCGGCCGGCACCTACATCCGGTCGCTGGCCCGGGATCTGGGCCGGGCCGCCGGATGCGGCGCGGTCCTGTGGGAGCTCGAGCGGACCCGCTCCGGCCCCTTCTCCTTGGGGGATGCGGTGCCCCTCGACGAGGTGGAGGAGCTGGGGACCGCTGCCTGGGAACGGGTGCTCCCCCCCGAACGCATGGTGGAGGGGCTGCCTCGGGTCGAGGTCGGGCCGGACGAGGCGGCGCGCCTGGCCCACGGAACCGCCGTGGAGTGGGCGGGCCCGCCCCACGACGGGCCGGTGGCTGTGTTCGGCCCTGCCGGCGAGCTCGTGGCAGTGGGCAGGGTCGAGGAGCAGCGCCTGCGGCCCGTGAAGGTGTTCGCCGCCTGACCGCCACCTCGCGCGCTTTACCGAAATCGGCGGTTGTGCTAAAAAGTCATGTTCATGCTCGTACCCGGCCCGGCCGACGGGCCGGATGGTCCCAGGAAACAAGGAAATACCAGGAGGATATTGAAGATGGCCCTCACCCCCGAACGGAAGCAGGAGATCATCGAGCAGTTTCAGACCCACGAAGGGGACACCGGCTCCCCCGAGGTCCAGATCGCGCTCCTGAGCGAGCGGATCAGCTATCTGACCGAGCACTTCCAGCACCACCACAAGGACCACTCGTCCCGCCGGGGACTCCTGAAGCTGGTCGGCCAGCGCCGTCGGCTGCTCGAGTACCTCAAAAAGAAAGACATCGAGCGCTACCGCACCCTGATCGAACGCCTCGGCATCCGCAAGTAGTTCCCTTTTCCTTCCCGTCACGGAGTAGTGCGTTGTTCGACACCAAAACCGTAGAGATCGAACTGGGGGGCAGAACCCTCTCCATCGAAACCGGCCGCATGGCCCGCCAGGCCCACGGCGCCGTGGTGGTGAGCTACGGGGGAACCGTGGTGCTCGTCACGGCCGTGGCCGCCGAGGAAGCCCGGGAAGGAGTGGACTTCTTCCCCCTGACCGTGAACTTTCAGTCCAAGACGTTTGCCGCCGGGAAGATTCCCGGCGGTTTTTTCAAACGCGAGGGCCGGCCGCCCGACTACGACACCCTGGCCTCCCGGCTGATCGACCGGCCGATCCGGCCCCTGTTCCCCAAGGGCTTCCGGTCGGAGACCCAGATCATCGCCACGGTGCTGTCCCACGACTCCCAGAACTCCCCGGACGTGCTCGGGCTGGTGGGCGCGAGCGCGGCCCTGTCCATCTCGGACATCCCGTTCCAGGGGCCGATCGCGGCCGTGCGGGTGGGCTACATCGACGGCGAGTACGTGGTGAACCCCACCCTGGAGCAGCTGGAGCGCAGCCGGCTGAACCTGGTGGTGGCCGGCACCCGCGACGCGGTCACCATGGTGGAGAGCGGCTCCAACATCCTCTCCGAGGAGGAGGTGCTGGGAGCCATCGAGAGGGGCCACGCCGAGATCCGGCGGCTGGTGGAACTCCAGGACCGGCTCGTAGAGCAGGTCGGCAAGCCCAAGCGCGAGATCCCCGAGGCTGCGGCAGACCCCGAGGTGGAGGCCCGGGTGGCCCCGATCTTTGCCGAGCACGGGGTGGCGGCCTACCAGGAGGTCCGGAAGAAGGCCCGGTACGCCGCCTTGCGGCAGGCCAAGCAGATTCTGCTCGAGTCCCTGACCGAAGAGGAGCGGCTGCGGGAGAAGGAGTACCTGGCCGCGTTCGACGAGCTGGCCAAACGGCACGTGCGGCGGATGATCCTGGAGGAGGGTCGCCGCATCGACGGCCGGGGCTTGGCGGACATCCGTCCGATCGACTGCCAGGTGGGCGTGCTCCCGCGCACCCACGGCTCGGCCCTGTTCACCCGGGGCGAGACCCAGGCCCTGGTCGTCACCACCCTGGGCACCTCCAGTGACGAGCAGATGATCGACGCCCTGGAGGGCGAGTACTACAAGCGGTTCATGCTGCACTACAACTTCCCCCCGTTCTCGGTGGGCGAGGCCCGGTTCCTCCGTGCCCCCAGCCGCCGCGAGATCGGCCACGGCGCCCTGGCCGAGCGGGCCCTGGAGCCCCTGCTGCCCGACCAGGAGAAGTTCCCGTATACGATCCGGGTGGTCTCGGAGATCCTGGAGTCCAACGGCTCCAGCTCCATGGCCACCGTGTGCGGCGGCAGCCTGAGCATGATGGACGCCGGCGTTCCCATCGCCCACCCGGTGGCCGGGATCGCCATGGGCCTCATCCTCGAGGGAGACCGGTTCGCCGTGCTGTCCGACATCCTCGGCGACGAGGACCACCTGGGCGACATGGACTTCAAGGTGGCCGGCACCCGCGAGGGCATCACGGCCCTCCAGATGGACATCAAGGTGGGTGGCATCACCACTGAGATCATGCGCCAGGCCCTCGAGCAGGCCCGGCAGGGCCGGCTGCACATCCTGGGCGAGATGGAGAAGGCCATCTCGGCCCCCCGGCCCGACATCTCGCCCCTGGCCCCCCGGATCACGGTGATCAAGATCAACCCCGAGAAGATCAAGGACGTGATCGGCCCGGGCGGGAAGACGATCCGCAAGATCATCCAGACCACTCAGACCACCATCGACATCGAGGACGACGGCACGGTCCAGATCGCCAGCACCAACGAAGAGCAGTGCAAGAAGGCGATCCAGATGATCGAGGAGCTCACCCAGGAGGCCGAGGTGGGCCGGGTGTACGAGGGCATCGTGCGGCGGGTGACCGACTACGGCGCGTTCGTCGAGATCTTCCCGGGCACCGACGGGCTGCTGCACATCAGCGAGATCGACAAGGAACGCGTGAACAAGGTCACCGACTACATGAAGGAGGGCGACACCGTGCCGGTGAAGGTGGTGAGCATCGACCAGACCGGCCGGATCAAGCTCTCCCGCAAGGCGGCCCTGTACCCGGACGAGGCCGGATCGTCGAACGCCCGCCACGACAACGGACGGAACCGGCGCGGCGGCCGACGTTAGACCGGCCTGGATCCCGCCCCAGCCTACAAAAAGGGCAACCCCCGAGGGGGTTGCCCTTTCCCTTCTCACGTCTTGTGCTTTTTGTCCTTTGGCCCGCTTAAAGGCTGGGAAGCTAGGAGGCTGGGAGGCCGTAAGGCTAAAAGACCTCTTTTATCTCCTAAAATTCCAAGCATGCCTGCGTTACTGCATCACACTCCGGGGGCCTGGGGCCTGGGTGGAGCCCCGGCCGTCCAACGAACCAACGCACCCGGAATCTCTCCCGTCTCCAGTTTCTAGTCTCTAGTTTCTAGTTTCTAGTCTCACCGGGCCTCCCGGTCTCACTCCACCGTGTAGGTGAACTCGTCCACGAGCTTCGTGTCGCCCGCCACGACCTTAGCCTTGATCGTGTAGGTGCCCTTGGCCTTGAAGTCCACGTCGGCGCCGAACCCGCCGGACATGGCCATGCACATCACCTTCTGCACGGGCACCTGGGCGCCGCTCGGCCCCTCCACCTTGAACCCGGCCTTGGCGTCGGCCACCGGCTTTCCGTCGGCCCCCTTGACGAACACCATGAGATGGTGGGACTTCATCTTGGACATGTCCATGCCCTTCATGGACATACCCTTCATGCCCTTCATCATCTCCATCTTCTGCTTCATGTCGATCAGGCGGTAGGTGAGCGTGTAGCCGTTCACCTGGGTCGTGCGGATCTCCTTGCCCATCATCGGCATAGACCCCTTCATGTCCATGCCTTTCATCTGCATCCCCTTCATGCCGCCGCCCTGCATGCCGCCGCCGTGGTCCGAGCCGGCGAACGCCGGAACGGAGAGGCTCAGGCTCACCAGGGTCACCAGGGTCCAGATCGTGTGCTTCTTCATGGCGTCTTCTCCTTGGTACTCAGGTTTGGATGGTGCGGGTTCGGGCCTGGAAGGCCCCCTGGCGGCAACCCGCTCCCGCCGGGGGGAACGATCAACACGGCACTGAAATGGGCCTACCGGTCTCTCGCCAATCACCGCCCCTCACAACGCGTCCACGCTCTCCTTGGCGGTGCGGATCTTCACCAGCCGGTTCAGGTTCTGCACGGCCACCACCCCGTCGCCGGGCTGCCCCGTACAGGCCGCCTTCCGGATCGTCTCGACCATCATGCTCTCGTCCTTGTCCGGACAGATCAGCTCCAGCTTGACCATGCGGTTCACCCGCCGGCCGAACTCCATGCTCACCTTGCTCTGGTCGGGATCCTGATTGGGCCCCACGGCCAGCACGTGGGTCAGGGTGGCGTTCACGATGCCGGCCTGGCTCAAGGCGTCGAGCACCTCGTCGGCCCGTTCCACGCGGATGTAGGCTCGGATCAGTTTCATGCGGTGACTCCGTGGTCTGGGCCGCCGGAGGGGCCGGACTCCCCCCCGGCGGCGGGTTCAAGGGGGTCTACCCTTCTTCGTCGTCCTCGGGCGCCGCGTCCGTGGCCCGGCCGTGAACCAAAACGCCCCTCAGCTCCCAGCGCTTCCAGATGTCGTACACGGCCGGGATGATCACCAGGGTCAGGATCGTCGAGGAGATCAGCCCGCCCACCATGGGCGCCGCGATCCGCTTCATCACCTGGGAGCCGGTCTCGTGGCCCCACATCACGGGCAGGAGCCCGATCAAGGTGGTGGCCACGGTCATCAGCTTGGGCCGCACGCGCTCCACCGCGCCCTCGATGATCGAGGCGTGCAGGTCCCCGGTGGTCTTCATCAGGGCGTGGGTTCGGCGTCGGTGGAACGTCTCGTCCAGGTACACCAGCATCACCACCCCGGTCTCCGCCGCCAGCCCGGCCAGGGCGATGAACCCCACGGTCACGGCCACCGAGAGGTTGTACCCCAGCAAGAACAGGAGCCACACCCCGCCCACCAGGGCGAAGGGAAGGCTCGCCATCACGATGGTGGCCTCGGCGATGCTGTGGAAGTGGAGGTACAGCAGCAGGAAGATCACGACCAGGGTGATCGGCACGATCACGTTCAGGGTCTTGCGGGCCTTCTGCATGTACTCGTACTGACCGGACCACACGATGGAGTACCCAGCCGGGAACTTCACCTCCCGCTCCACCACCTCCTTGGCCTTCTCCACGTAGGACCCCACGTCCACCCCCTTCAGGTCCACGTAGATCCACGCGGTCTGGCGGGCGTTCTCGCTCTTGATGCTCGGCGGGCCCTTCACGATCGACAGCTTCGTCAGCTGCCCCAGGGGCACCTGGGCGCCGGTGGGCGTGGGCACCAGCACCCGCTGGAGCTTGTCCAGGTCGTCCCGGAGCTCCCGGCTGTAGCGCAGGTTCACCGGGTAGCGCTCGAGCCCCTCGACCGTGTAGGTCACGTTCATGCCGCCGATGGCGGTCATGATCACGTCCTGCACGTCCTGCACGGTCAGGCCGTACCGGGCGATCTCCTTGCGATCGATCTCGAAGTCCACGTAGTTGCCGCCGGTGACCCGCTCGGAGTAGGCCGATAGGGTGCCCGGGATGTCCCGCACCACGGCCTCGATCTTGGCACCCAGGTCCGAGAGCACCTGCAGATCCGGCCCCATCAGCTTGATGCCCACCGGGGTCTTGATGCCGGTCGACAGCATGTCGATCCGGGTCTTGATGGGCATGGTCCAGGCGTTGGTGAGCCCCGGGAACTGGATGGCCCGGTCCAGGTCCTCCACCAGCTCGTCGATGGTGATGTAGCGCTCCTCGGGCCAGATCTTGGCCAGGGGCTTCCGGATCCAGTCGGGCCAGTCCGAGAAGAACCGCTCCACCTTCTTCTTGCGCCACTCGTGGAGCACCTTGCCCCGCTTCACCTCGGGCCAGATCCAGGTCAGGGGCTTCTTGAGCCACCCCGGCCAGTCCGAGAAGAACCGCTTCACCCGGATCTCCTCGTACTCCACCTGGGGCCGCAACATGATGGTGGTCTCGATCATCGACAGGGGCGCCGGGTCGGTGGCCGTCTCGGCCCGGCCGATCTTGCCCAGGGTGTGGTGCACCTCGGGAAAGCTCTGGATGATCTTGTCGGTCTGCTGGAGGACCTCCTTGGCCTTGGTGATGGAGATCCCCGGCAGCGTGGTGGGCATGTACAGGAGGTCGCCCTCGTTCAGGGGCGGCATGAACTCGCTGCCCAGCCGCGACAGGGGGTACCAGGTGACCACCACCGCCACCAGGGCCACCAGCACGGTGGTCTTACGCCACTTGAGCACCGTTCGGATGAACGGCAGGTACAGGCGGATGAAGAACCGGCTGATGGGGTTCTTCGCCTCGGGGATCATCCGCTGGGGCACCAGGCACACCGCCGCAAACGCCGACACCCCCAGGGCCGCCACCAGGCTCCAGTCCGGGAGCGCGAGCCCCGCCACTCCCCCGGCCACCACCAGGGCCGGGGGCCCCGCCACCGCCCCCACCCAGGTCCAGAACCGGCGTCGGCGCGACGTTTCGGGCGAGAACGTCTCCTCGCGCACGAAGAAGGTCATGAGCACCGGGATGATGGTGATGGCCAAGATGGACGAGGCCGCCATGGCGAAGGTCTTGGTGTAGGCCAGGGGTTTGAACAGCCGGCCCGACTGCTCCTGCAGGGCGAACACCGGCAGGAAGCTCACCGTGATGATCAAGAGGCTGTAGAACAGCGCCGGGCCCACCTCCTTCGAGGCCTCCACGATGATCTCGATGTGGGGCCGTTTGCCCCGGTCGTGCTCCAGGTGCTTGTGGGCGTTCTCCACCAGCACCACCGAGGCGTCCACCATCACCCCGATGGCGATGGCGATTCCCCCCAGGCTCATGATGTTGGCGTTGATCCCCAGGGCGTACATCACCAGGAACGACATCAGGATGCCCACCGGCAGGGTGAAGATCGCCACGAACGCGGACCGGAAGTGCAGGAGGAAGATGACGCAGATGATCGCCACCACCGTCATCTCCTCGATGAGCTTCCCTTTCAGGGTGTCCACCGCCCGCAGGATCAGGGCCGACCGGTCGTAGCCCGTCTCGATCACCACGCCCTCGGGCAGGCCCTTCTCCAGGTCCTTGAGTTTCTCCTTCACCCGGCGGATCACCTCGAGGGCGTTCTCGCCGAACCGCATCACCACCACCCCGCCCACGGCCTCGCCCTCGCCGTTCCACTCGAGGATACCGCGCCTGAGCTCGGGCCCCAGGTGCACGTCGGCCACCTGCCGCAGGAGCACCGGCGTGCCGAACTTGTCCACCCCGATGGCGATGTTCTCGATGTCCTCGATGCTTCGCAGGTACCCCTTGCCCCGCACCATGAACTCGGTCTCGCCCATCTCGATGAGCTTGCCGCCCACGTCGTTGTTGGACCGCTGGATGGCGCGGCGCACCTTCTGGATGGGGATGCCGTAGGCCAGCAGCTTGTTGGGGTCCACCTCGACCTGGTACTGCTTCACGAACCCGCCCACGCTCGCGACCTCCGACACACCGGGCACGGCCGTCAGCTCGTAGCGCAGGTACCAGTCCTGGAGGGACCGCAGCTCCGAGAGGTCGTGGGTGCCGGTGGTGTCCTTAAGGACGTACTCGTAGATCCACCCCACGCCGGTGCCGTCGGGGCCCAGGCTCGGGGTCACCCCCTGGGGCAGCCGGCCGGCCACGAAGTTCAGGTACTCGAGCACCCGGCTCCGGGCCCAGTACAGGTCGGTGCCGTCCTCGAAGATGATGTAGACGAAGGAGAACCCGAAGAACGAGTATCCGCGCACCACCTTGGCGTAGGGTACGGCCAGCATGGCCGTGGTCAGCGGATAGGTGACCTGGTCCTCCACCACCTGGGGGGCCTGGCCAGGGTACTCGGTGTAGATGATCACCTGCACGTCCGACAGGTCCGGAATCGCGTCCAGGGGGGTGTTGGTCATGGCCAGCACCCCGCCCAGGATCACGAACACCGTGGCCAGGATCACCATGAACTTGTTGTTGATCGACCATTCGATGATCTTTTCAATCATGTCGGCCTTCCGCTGGAAAGCTAGGAGGCTAGGAGGCTAGGACGCTGGAAGGCGGAAACCCGTCGTGTTCTCGCGCCATCGTTTACCTCCACCCGTCAGAACGGCCTCCGGGTCAGGTACAGAGCTCAAATCCGGACTTTCCGAACCCCTGGGTGCCGACTTCTGGGCCCGACAGCGGAGGCCGGGCCGCTCCGGCCGCCCCGTGGTCACATGTCCTCGAAAAAGTCGTCCTTCTTCTTGCCCGCGTCGCCACCGTCCATGTCGTCGAAGAAGTCGTCGGACGACTTGGCCGGCTTCTCGGCCTTGGGCTTGCCCATCTTGGCCTCGAGCATCTTCTGCACGGCCTCCTTGAGCTTGGACTCGGAGTCCAGGAGGAACTGGCCCGACGTGACCACGTACTCGCCCTCGGCCACTCCCGAGAGGATCTGCACCTTCCCGCCGTCCACCTCGAGCCCCAGGGTCACCTCGCGGGGCGTAAACTTGCCGTCGCCGCGGGTCACGAACACCACGTTGCGCTCGCCGGACCGGAGCACCGCCTCGGAGGGGATCAGCAGGCCCTGGCCGGGCAGGGTGGTGCGCAGCTCCACGTCGGCGTACATGTCGGGCTTGAGCTCCAGGTCGGGGTTGTCGAACTCCAGCCGGATCACCACGTCCCGGGTCTGCCGCTGGAGGTAGGGGTACACGTAGGTCACCTTGCCCACGTACACCCTGCCCGGCTGGTAGGGCAGGGTCATCCGGGCCTCCTGCCCGACCTTCACCCAGGGCAGCTCGTACTCGTAGATGTGGGCCTCCACCCAGACCTTCGACAGGTCGGCGATCTGGTACACGGGCTGGCCGGCCTTCACGAACACCCCCTCCACCGCCTTCTTGTGGGTCACCACCCCGGTGAACGGAGACCGGATCAGGAGGGTCCGGCGGACCTTGCCGTACTTCTCGATGGCCCGGATCTGGTCGGGGGGGATGTCCATGTACTCCAGCCGGCGGCGGGCCGACGCCAGGAGATCCGATCCGCCCTCGGTCTCGCTCAGGCTCCGGTAGGCGGTGAGGTACTCCTCCTGGGCCGAGACCAGGTCCGGGGAGTAGATCTCGAACAACGGATCGCCCTTCTTCACCAACTGGCCGGTGAAGTCCACGTAGAGCTTCTCGATCCAGCCCCCGAACTTGGGGCTCACCGTGGCGGTGCGGGTCTCGTCGTAGGTCACGTGGCCGTAGGTGCGGATGGTGCGGACCAGGGGGCCCTTCTCCACCGGCGCCGTCCGGATGCCCATGTTCTGCTGGATCACCGGGTCGATCCGGACCTCCACCCCGCCGACCACCTCATCCTCGTACACCGGCACCAGGTCCATGCCCATCTTGCTCTTGCCGGGGTGGTCGTAGATCTCCGTGGGGTTCATGGGGGCCCGCCAGTACAGGATCTTGCGCTCCTTCTTTCCCGACGCGGCGGCCTTGGCCTCGGATGCCTCGTCGCGCTTGGGCACCAGTTCCATGCCGCAGATCGGGCAGGTCCCCGGCTCCTCCGAGATGATCCAGGGGTGCATGCCGCAGGTGTAGAGGGTTTTCTCGCCCTTCTGTCCCCCGGCCTCACCCACCGGCTGGGGAGCCGTGGCCACGCCGGTTCCTGGGGCGGAGAGCCATCCGAAGAAGTAGGCGGCTCCCCCGGCCACGCCCAGGGTCACCACCGCCGTGATCAGCACCACCCGCAGGGGGGATCGGGTTTTCGGATTCTCAGTGTTGGTCGCCATGAAAGGAACTCCTAAGCCGTTGGTCGTTGATCGTCGGTCGTCAGCCGTCGGGGGAACAGGGGGGCGGTCCTCCTACCGGCTCGTGCCCCCTTGGTCCATCCCCAAAGCCTCGGCCAGCTCGGCCCAGGCCACGCCCAGGTCGGCGCGTTTTCGCGCCTCGGTCAGGTTCGCCCCCAGCCACCCCATGTACGAGCCGATCACGTCGGCGAACATGACCTCACCGGCCTCGTACCCCCGGGTGGCCACGTCCAGGGCCGCCCGGGACAGCCCCACCACCTTGCTGGCGTACAGGTCCTCTTCGCGGGCCGCGCGGTCCAGCCGGAACCAGGCGTCGTGGACCCCGAAGCGGGTGGCGGCCTCTTCCTTGCGCAGCCGCTGCCGCAGGGCCTCGAGCTTTTGGCGGGTCTCCCGCACGTAGGCGTCCCCGCGGCCGTACCACGGCATCTTGGGCAGCCCCGCCCCCACCGAAGCCGTGGTCACCGTGGCGAACGGCTCCTTCACGCGGGCCGTGCCCACCTGGTTCACCGCCTCGTCCTGGTACAGGGAAAGGTTCAGGGTGTAATCGGGGTAGATCCGCGTCTCGGCCAACTCGATCATCCGCTCCATCTTGCCCACCTGCGCCCGGAGCATCCGCAGCTCCTGGCGCCGGTCCAGGGCGACCTCGTACAGGGGGCCGAGTTCCGGCACGTTTCGCACGGGCTCGATCTTGGCCGGCCGTCCCACCGTCACCTCGGGGGGCAGGTCCAGGATCTCGCGGATCTTCGACTCCACGGTGTGGCGCTGCTCGGCCAGGGTCTGCACGTCCTCGGTCACGGTCTCGCGCCGGATCCGAACCTGGATCACGTCCTGGAAGTTGGTCTTCCCGGCCTCGTACCGGGCCTTGGCCACGGACTCGAGCCGTTCGAGCAGTTCGAGCATCTCAGTGGTGATCCGCTCGGCCTCGGTCACGAACTCCAGGTTCCAATAGGCCTTGCGGATGTTGGTGATCGCGGTGCGCCGGGCGATCTCGAGCCCCTCGGCGGCCGCCCTCACCTCCTGGGTGACGATCTCGCCCTTCAGGGCCAGCAGGCCGGGGAACGGGAACCGCATCTGCACCGGCTCCCGGCCCTTCATGGGCCCCACCCCGTTCATCAGCCCCTCGGTGAAGGCCGTGTACTGGCGTAGGATCTCGTCGAGGTTCCACGCCTGGGTGTAGCGCTCCAAGATCCCACGCAAGCGGTCCTGGGCGGCACGGATTCCCGGGTTGCGCAGCCAGGTGAGCACCTCGAGGTCCTGCAGGGTGACCCCGTCGGCGGCGAGTGCCCGGGCGGCGACCCCGGCGTCGTCGGCAGCGTCCCGGAGCCGGGCGAGAACTTCGTCCGGCGGGGAGTAGAACCCTTCCGACGGCGCTGCCTGCTCCAGGGCCTTGGTCCATCGCTGCCGGGCCTGCGCAAGCACCTCCTTCTGGCGCTCGAACTCTTCGCTCCCGGCGGGTTTCGCCTTTGCCGGAACGGCCGGAGCGGCAGCGGTCTGGGTTCGGTACAGCCCCTCGGGCTGGTAGGACTCCCACTGGTCGCTCAGCTCCCCGTACCCGGCCCAGGCCGGCGCCCCGGCGAACACGGCGACGCCCAACGCCCAGAGCGCCGGCATCCGGCGGATCCAATTCCGTAACCGTCTCATTGCTTCCCCTCCTCGGCGCTTGCTTCCCGCCGGGTCAGGCTCGTGGCCGTCAGCCGTTCCAGCCGGGCCAGGAACTTCCCGTAGTCGGCCTCGGCCCGGGCCAGGGAGAGCTGGAAGTTGTAGTACACCGACTGAGTCTCCACGAAGTCGCTGAAGCTCCCCTCCCCCTCCTGGAACCACGTCTCGGCCACATCCAGGGACTGGGCAGCCTGGGGCAGGAGCTCGTCCCGGTAGAGCGTAACCAACCGCTCCGCATTCTTGAGACGGAAGTACACGCTTCGGATGGCCGCGTCGGTGTCGTTGATCCGCGCGACCTTCAGGGCCCGGGCCCGCTCGATCTCCGCGCGGGCGGCCGCGGTCCGGCCCGCGTTCTTCCCGAGCCACAGGGGAATCGTCATGCCGAACTGAACGCCCAGGGCGTCACGGCCGGCATCGTCGGGCTCGTTGGCCACGTCCGGCTCCCCGACGCCCGCGTAGAACAGCCCCACCTTGAAGTCCGGCCGGTTCTCGTACCGGGCTAGGTCCAGCTTGGCCCTCGCCTTCGCCACCCGGGCCTCGGCGATCCGGATCTCCTCCTGCCGCTTGGCCGCCAGCTCGTGGATCTCATCGAGGCTGTAGGCCAGGGGCTGGAACGGGATCTCCGGCAGAGGCCCCAGCTCGGCGCCCGGAGCGCGGTTGAGCAGCGCGTTCAACCGGGCCCGCTCCGTGGCCTCGAGCTCCTCGAGCAGGAGGGCGTCGTACTCCAGCTGGGCCCGCTGGGACTGGGCCTTGGCCACGTCCACGAACGTGGCCCGGTCGCCGGCGTGGGCGGTCTCGGCCACCTTGCGCATGTGGTCCAGCAGCTCCCGGTTCGCCGCCACCACCTGCTTGGCGCGCCGGATGTAGAGCAGCTCGTGGACCGACTCGCGAAGCGCCACGATCACGTCCCTCACCGTCTTGTCGAGCTCCAGACGGGCGATGCGCGCATCCGCCTCCACCACCTCCCCGGCCTTCGAGAGCTTGCCGGGAAACGGAATCATCTGACTCAGCACCGCGTTCCAGTCCTGCGGCCCCAACCTCGTCTCGATCGGCTCGGGGAAGTAGGTCACCATGACCTGGGGATCGGGGTACGCCGTGGAGACCCGGTAACGCTCCACCACGGACTTCCATTTCTGACGGGCCGCCGCAATCTTGGGGTTGGTCTGGTACGCGTAGGTCACCAGATCCGCCACCGAGGGGCCGCTCCGGAGCCGGGCCTCCAAAGCGGCCGGGGCCTCGGCAGCCCGGACCGGCGCCACCGCAACGGCGACCGCCAGCGCGCCCATCATCCATCCAACGGTTCGTTTCATCCCATTCTCTCCGGTCTTCGAAGAAACCCAGCGGACGGCAGCCGTTATACCCGGGGCCCAGAAATTCGCAAACCGAACTCGCGTCGCCGTCCCGGGTCGGCGGCCCAAGGAGCAACCCATGTGCCAGCCACCATTCCACCGTTATTCTCACCTGTTAGCACGATGGGTTTCCTCTCGAGAACGGCGGCATGAAGACTATTCTCCAACCGCCTGTGGACTATTGAGCACCCTGGCAGCAACTCCCCCCACACCCGCCGTCACCGGCCTGGCCCCGCTGCCCCAGCGGCACGGAGGGGCCGGAGGCCAGGTACCGGGCCGGGTACCCGATGCGGGTCACGGCATCGGCCAGCCGCTTCGCATCGACCACCGCGGGCTCGTACTCCACCACCACACGGCCCGCCCGCAGATCCACGCCGACCGCCCGGACCCCGGGCTGGGCCTGCAGGGCTTTGACCACCTGACCTTCACAACTGCCGCAGGAAAGGCCCTCCACCGCGAACAGAACCCGGTCGGTGGCCGCGGCGGCCGGGGCCTCGTCCGGAAAACCGGCGAACGCCAGCCACACGACCAACACCGCCCCTCCAGCCAGCACCCCCGCCCACCATTTCCACGGATATTTCATCGTCACGTCTCCTCGACTCTTGATGTCTTGCCAGTAGCTTCTGCCGGGACGCCAGGAGGCTAGGAGCCTGAGAGCCTCTTTCACCTCCTAACGTTTCAAGTATCTCTCTGCGTCGCAGCATCACGGTCCGGGGGCATGGGGTCTGCTGGAGAGCCGCGTGCGGCTCCTTCGCTCGCCGCGCAGCGCCTCCAACGCTCGCACCGTGAATTCGTTCGGGCCCCGCCGGACTGCCATGAAGCCACCGCCGGTGCCCCGTGCCTGCGCGGCGAATCTCAATGCCCGGCTTCACGCACGGCCGGAAACAGGCCCCCTGCCCCGCGGGACGGCGTCCGGTTGCGCCGCAGGTTGTAGGGGCCCCCCAGGGGCCTGACGATGCTTCCCACTCACTTCGGGCCATCCGGCAGCTAGGCGGCCGGAACAGGCGCAAGGTCTGCACCCCGAAAACCGGCCGCCTCGTGGCCTACCGAGGCGGACATCTAGCCCCCCAGCGCCGTCTCCCGCACGATCCGGTCCTCCTCCACCACGCGGCCGTCCACCACCCGAAGGATCCGCCGGGCGTACGCGGCGCAGTCCGGGCTGTGGGTCACCATGACCACGGTGGTGCCCTCCTGGTTGAGCCGGGTGAGAAGCCCCATGATCTCCTGGCTCGTCTTGGTGTCCAGGTTTCCGGTGGGCTCGTCCGCCAACAGGATCGGGGGATCGTTCACGATGGCCCGGGCGATGGCCACCCGTTCCTGCTCCCCGCCCGAGACCTGGCTGGGAAGCCGGTCGGCCTTGCCGCCCAGTCCCACCCGGTCTAGGGCCTCGATGGCCATGCGCCGCTTCTCGTTCCTGGCGGCCTTCACCGTGGCGAGCGGCAACATCACGTTCTCGGCCAACGTGAGGTACGGCACCAGGTGGAAGCTCTGGAATACGAACCCCAGGAACTCCCGCCGGAAGTCGGCTTGCCGCTCGCTGTCGAGCCCGTACACGTCGATGTCGTCCACCAGGTAGCGGCCTTCGGTCGGCGTATTTAGCGCCCCCAGGATCGACAGCAGGGTGGACTTGCCCGATCCGGACTCGCCCATCACCGCCACGAACTCGCCCTGCTCCACCGAAAACGTCATTCCTCGAACGGCCAGCACGGCCGCATCGCCGCTGCCGTACCGTTTGGTCAGGTTCTCCGCGATCAAATAGGACATGGGTGAGACTCCGTTGGTCTTCGGTTTGGGGCCTTCGGCCCGCTGGAAGGAGGGGCCCCCAGCCCCACCCCCTGGGAAAACCACGAGATTTCGGAAACGCTACATTCGTCACAGGGCCCGGAGGGCCTCGTTGGGGTCCATTCGGGCGGCCAAGAGCGCGGGGTAGAAGCTGGCGGCCAGCCCCACGACCAGGGCGGTGGCCACGGCACCCGCGGCCACCACAGGGTCAATGGGCACGGCCACCCCCTGGCTCTCGGTGAAGAACGGCACGAGCAGCCGCGAGCCCCCCAGCCCCGTCAGGTACCCCAGCACCCCTGCCAGAACCGAAACCACGGCGGCCTCCAACAGCACGATGCGCATCACATGGCTCTTTCGAAATCCGATGGCGCGGAAGATGCCGATCTCGGTGGTGCGCTCCCGAACGCTCCCCATCATGGTCACGAGCACCACCAGAGCGCCCACTCCCACCACCACGGCCGACACCCCCAACGAGAACCGCTTCAGATGGCCCAAGGCCTCCATGCGGCCCCGCACCACCTGTTGGATCGCCATGACCTTGGCGCCGGGCAGCACGTCGCCGATCTGCCTGACCATCGCCTCGATGGGGCAGTCCTTGCATAGGGCCGCCACCTCCACCATGGACACCCGCCCGGGTTTTCCGAGAACGGCCTGGGCCGTGGCCAGGCGCGCGAACACCAGCTGATCGTCCTGGCTGCCCGTGGGCTCCAGCACCCCGGTCACCTGGAGCCGCCGGCTCGGCAAGGCCAGCGCATCCCCCACCGAGAGCCCGAGCACCCGGGCAGCCTCGGCTCCCAGCACGACCCCGTCCGGTCCGGGCAGATCACCCCGCACCCGCCACCACGGCTTCAGGATGCGCACCGCGCCGAAGTCCACCCCCGCGAGCAGCGCCCTTCGGCCCCCGGTGTCGACCGCGCCCAGCACCACCGGCCCGACGGCGGCCACGTTGCCCGCGTTCTTGATGGTCTGGATGCGTGCGAGATCGGCCTGGCGGATCTCCTCCATCTCGAACGACACCCCTCCGAGTTGAAGCCCCCCGTAGGTGAGGGAAAGGTTCTCGGTCTTGGGGACGATGAGGATGTTCGCCCCGAACTTCTCGAGTTTGCGGTTGACGTCGGCGGTCATGGCCTGGACCAGGGTGAGCAGACCGACGGCGGTGGACACCCCCACCAGGAGTCCGGCCAGCACGAACGCCGCCTTGGCCCTGCGCCGCCTCAGGTTCAACAGCGCGATGTCCTTGAGCGTCATGGTCACCCTTCCTCCGGCAGGTCGAAGTACCGCCGGCCCTCCAGGATATCGGCCACCCGGATCACCACCTTGCCCTCGCGGATCTCCCGGGCCAAGGGAGCGGGGTTGCACCCCCCCTTCACCTCGTTGACCTTTACCGACGGGAAGCGCCGGCGGCAGTTGCGGCACACCATGTCGTCGCCCTGCTGCTGGTACCCCTTGCCGGCCGGCCAGCACGAGTCACACGCATCGAACGCCGCCCGGATCACCCCGTCGGAGCTCTTGAGCACGAAGTAGCGGATGGTGGTCCCGTCGCCGGTGCGGAAGCGGAAGAACCGGGCTTGGCCGTCGTCGAACTGGGCCGTGGGGAACGTGACCTCGCCGGCCTGGGCCGGGGTCGGAGCCGCCACCTCCACGGCCGGTCCGCCCCACAGCGCCCAGAAGGCGTATCCACCGCCCACCACCAGCGCGGCACAGGCAATCATCGCAAGCAGCGGCCCCTTCGATCTCTTTTTCGTTTGCTCCCCGAGCACCGCCGCCTTCTTGGCGGCGAGTTTGTCCTTGGAACGGTTGGTCTTCTGGCTCATGTTTCCGTCTCTCCTCAAGATTGAACCGGTTCGCGGCATCTCCGTGGCCGAACGAGACCACGCCGGGGCGGGCGCTCCCCGCCACGTTGACGCGGCGCGCAACTTCCCCCGTAGCCCGCCGGCGGCAAGGCAAACCATGCCTCCGGCGTCAGGGCGCACTCCGGCGTTCCCCCCCGGGGGCGCGGCTCAACACAGGAAGGAGACGTTTCGAAGGTACAGGTCGGCGGGGGGAGAGGCGCCCGAAGGGTGGATCCGCTCGGGCCCGAGGGGCCCGGCAGGGGGAACGGGCGCCAGCGGGAGGGGGGCGATCCCAACCACATGGACCGAGGGGAAGAACGACGCGGCCCCCACGGCCGCATCGGGAACGCGGCCCCCGAGGTCCTCGTGGAAGTCGCAGGGAATCGGGGCATGGCCGCAGCAGCAAGCCGGGGACGGTTGCCGCTCGGGGCCGTGCCCCGACGGCATGGAGGCGCAGCACGATGCACCGCACGCGGCAGCCCCTGGGGACGCGAACCCCAGGAGCACCATCGCCACCACCAGCCGTGTTGCGACCCAACGCTGTACCGATGTCATCCTCGCCTCGGGCGATCGTTCTCGCTATTGATCCGGCGGATAAACAGGCGCTATCGATCCCTGATCAGGGGGGCAAGGGACCTGCCGGAGAGCCGGGCGCGGCCCCTTAGCTCGCCGCGCAGCGCCTCTATCCCCTAGCGTTTCAAGCAGGTCTGCGTTACGGCGTCACGGTCCGGGCGCATGGGGCGCCCCTGGTGGAGTACCGCGCTCGGCCTGCCGAGGCTGTTCGCCCCCTCGGCGGCGCCGGCGCCGGAACCCGCTCCCCGCCCGATCCCCTGAAGAGCCTTGCATCACCCCGCCTTTCGCCGCGGGACCCCGAACTTCTCCATGCGGTACAGCAGGATGTGCCGTGGAATCCGGAGCAGGCGGGCGGCCCGGCTCTGGTTCCACCCGGTCCGGCGCAGGGCCTCCTCGATCACGGCCCGCTCCACCTCCTCGAGGGAGATGCCCTCCGGGGGGAGGGTGAACGAGAACCCCCCCGCCTGCCCCGGGTCCTGGTCTGGAGCCCGGATCTTCTCCGGCAGGTCCTCCAGCTCGATCGTGTCCGAGTCCCGGAGCACCAGCAGCCGCTCAATGGTGTTCTCGAGCTCCCGCACGTTCCCCTTCCAGGGGTAGCGCTGCAGGGCCTCCAACGCCTCGGGCGTGACCCGGATCGTCTTGCCCGGGGCGAGCTTCTTCAGGAAGTGGGCGACCAGCAACGGCACGTCCTCGGGCCGCTCCCGAAGCGACGGCATGTGGATCGGCACCACCGCCAGCCGGTAGTACAGGTCCTCCCGGAACCGGCCCTCCTCGATCTCCGCCTCCAGGTCCCGGTTCGTGGCGGCCACCACCCGGGCGTCCACCCGGATCACCTCGTTCGACCCCACCGGCGTAATCTCCCGTTCCTGGAGGGCGCGCAGGATCTTTGGCTGGAGGTCCAAGGGCATCTCGCCGATCTCGTCGAGAAAGATCGTGCCGCCAGCGGCCTCCTCGAACCGGCCCTTCTTGTCGCGGATGGCGCCGGTGAACGCCCCCTTGCGGTGGCCGAACAGCTCGCTCTCCAGCAGTTCCCTGGGAATGGCCGCGCAGTTCACCGCCACGAACGGCCGGTCGGCCCGCCGGCTCTGGCGGTGAATGGCCCGGGCCACCAGCTCCTTGCCCGTCCCGCTCTCCCCGGTGATCAACACCGAGGCGTCCGAGTCGGCCACCTTCTCGATGAGCCGGTACACGGCCTGCATCGCGGGCGAGTCCCCCACGATCCGATCCACCCCCTCGGAGCGTCGCACCTCCTGCCGGAGGCGGACGTTCTCCGCCTCGAGGTTCCGGATCCGAAGCGCCTTTCGGACCGCCAGTTTGAGCTCGTCGCGGTTGAACGGTTTGGTGATGTACTCGGCCGCGCCCGCCTTCATGGCCTCCACGGCCATCTCGATGGTGCCGAAGGCCGTGATCACGATGACCTGGGTCTCGGGAGACTCGGCCTTGATCCGCCGCAGCAGGTCCATGCCGTCCATGCCGGGCATCTTGATGTCGGTGACCACCAGGTCGAACGAGGCCTTCTCCAGGCGCTCCAGCGCCTCCTCACCGCTGGCCGCCGTGGCCACGGCATACCCTTCCTGGGCCAGGTTGTACTCCAGAATCCGTCTGAGGCTCGCATCGTCGTCCACCACCAGAACCCTAGCCATCCGCTTCCTCCAGCGCCGGAAGGGTCAACACGAATCGGGCCCCCCCCTCGGGGCGGTTCTCCGCCACCAGGGTCCCTCCGTGGGCCTCGGCGATCTTGCGGCTGATCGCCAGCCCCAGCCCCGTGCCCTCCTCCTTGGTCGTGAAGAACGGCTCGAACACCCGCTGCTCCTCGCCCCGGGGCAGCCCCGGGCCCTCGTCCTCCACGCACAGGTGGGCCACCCGTCCCGCCACCTGCCGGAACTCGGGCCCGAGGACCCGCCCGTCGCAGCTGCCGACCCGCACGATGACTCTCCGGCCCGGGGGAGTGGCCTGGACCGCGTTCAACACCAGGTTGAGAAGCACCTGCTTGAGCTGCGCCGGCCGCCCCCCCACCCGGACCGGCTCATCGGCCTCGAGCGACACCGTCACCCCCGCCTTGCGGGCCGGGGTGGACAGAAACCCCACCACCTGCCGTGCGACCTGGGCCAGATCCACCGCCTCCCCCTCTTCGGTGCTGCCGGGCCGGGCGTACCCCAGAAACTCCTCCACCACCTGGTTGAGGCGATCGGTTTCCTTCAGAAGGATCTCCAGGAACTCCGCCTTGGGGTGCCCGCTGGGGAACTCGTCGCGCAGGATCTCGGCCGTGCCCTTGATCGCACCCAGGGGGTTTCGGATCTCGTGGGTCACCGCGGCCGCGAGCTGGCCGATGGCCGAGAGCCGATCGGCCCGCCGGAGCTGCTCCTCCACCTGGAGCAGGGTGTCGGCCTGACGCCGCAGCTCCTCGTAGGACCTCTCCAGACGCTCGTTGGCCATCTGGAGCCGGCGCCGGTAGGCCCGGTCGCGGTCGGCGAAGAAACCCACCAGCCCCGAGAACACGAAGTACAGCCCCACCTCCATGACCCGGTTCCACAGCTCCCGGCCCATGTCGTTCCAGTAGATGATGATGTGGGGCACGTAGATCGCCGCCACCACCCCGGATACGGCGAGCCCGCCGCGCAGACCGAACCACACGGCGGCCAGCCCCACGGGGATGTAATAGAGGCGGCGGTACACGTCGTGGAGCAGCGGGCGGGCCGTGGTGGTGCCGTAGTGAAGGAGCGACACGCCGAACACGAGCACGGCTACCGCGCCCACCTTGATCCAGAAGTCCTTCCTCGGGTCGTTCACCAGCATGGCGTGATCCCTCCGGCTCGGTCGGCCGGAGTCGGAAGCAAGGGTCGTACCGCCGCCTGAATCGGGCGGATTTCCGCGGTTCTCTCAGAATCCCCCGGCCCGGAGGCTACCACCGGTCTCTGTGGGTGTCGAGTTTTCTGCAGTCCGCACAATATTCACCTAAACCAAACCTTTGTCAAAAAACCCCACAAAGCGGGCAGCGACAACACTATCTAATCATATCAGTGAGTTACGGATTTTTTCCTGCGCTGGCACGCCCTATGCTTTGCACTCAGGTCGAACACAACCCCATTCCCACCAAGGAGGTGGAACCATGAAACGCATCGCAGCCCTCACCGTCCTGTTGGCCCTGCTCGGCATCACCGGCGTGAGCCTGGCAGCCCCTGCCGCGTCGGCGTGCGGGTGCAGCTCGGCCCAGCAGACCACCACCAACCTGGAAGCCACAGACCTGGTGCGCTAGCGCACCGAAGGAGGTGATCCCATGAAGCGCGCAGCATTTCTCGCCCTGCTCCTCTCGACCCTGGCGGTGGGAACCGTGAGCCTGGCGGCTCCGGCTACCACAGCCTCCGGATGCTCCTGCCCCACGATGGAGCGCACCACCATGGAGGCGATCGACCTGGTCCGGTAATCCGCCTCCCTCCCCGCGCCCCGCCCTCCTCGCCCTTCCGGGCCCCCTGGACTTCCCAGGGGGCCCGGCGCCGTTTCGGGGAAAGGCCCGACGACCGCGTCCCGTTCGACTCGTTGCGCTGGCTTCCACCGACCGCTGTCGAGATAGCCGGGGCGCTTGACGAACCGAGGGGATGCGGTAATGAGACACCTGAGTCCCTGTACGCGGAGTACGCGAACGGTTCGGGAGCGCCCCCCGGCACCTGGGCTTGGGGCGTTCGACAACGGCTCAGAGCGACGGGTCGTGAAGGACTTCCGGCACGTTCGCCGAGGCGCGAGGGAAGGGAACGAGGGCCCGGCAACCACGCCGACCTCACCCGAGGGGCCGTGTCCCAGAGGCGTGAACCGACGGCGAGTGCTCCTCGTTCGGATCGGCACGCACAAAAAAGGGGGGAAGGGTGGACCAGACCCTTCCCCCCTCTACAGGAGGAATGGGAATCGGGTTGGGGCGATTCCCATGAAGGAAACGTTATGCATCAGGCGTGCCAAGGTCGCGGACCAACGGACGACACCCGCAAGGCCGGGGATCGAGGCACGATCTTCCTCCCTCTGTCGCACCACCCGCGCGGGAGACAGCTGACGAATATTCCACACACCTGTCGAATAATATACAAACTCAAACAGTGTTATTTTTTTGTTGACAGGTCAAGTTTGCCCTGGTATCGATGGCGCGACGTATCAGCGGCATACCCCCAAGACGGGCATTCCATCGGAAGAAAGGAGGTGATACGGCAAACCCGAGCACTGTCTGCATCCGACAGCCACCACGGGAGTCTCACAACAGAAGGAGGAATCCTCATGAAAAGAACCGTTTCCCAGATCGCGCTCGCCACGATCGCCGCGGTGGGGTTGGCCCTGCCGGCACAGGCGGCCATCCAGTTCTTCGGAACCGCCAAGATCAAGCCCACCTTCTACAACAACTTCGACTTCGACGACTCCAAGGGCGACGCCCCGGCCCTGAACGAGGGCGGGTGGGCCTCGGGCGAGCACATCCGCGCCGAGCTACGGCTCGGCTGGAAAGCCACGGGCGACAACTGGTCGGTGAAGATGATCGCCGAGTCCGACGTGATCATGAACAAGGACAACGGCGACCGGTCGTTCTACGCTGGAAAGAAGGACGACCCCAACAACACGGGAGCAACCAAGAACAACCAGCCCAACGCGGGCGGCGAGTTCGGGATCGAGCGGGCCGAGTTCCTCTACACCTTCGCCCCCGAGCTGCAACTGGAGACCGGCTGGGACATCCGGTTCCTCGACCTGAAGACCGGCGGCCTCCTGTACGGCGACGACCACCCGTTCATCGGGTTCCGCGGCAAGGTGGGCGACATGCTCTCGTACGAACTCCTGTACATGCCCATCCAGAACTCGGACCTGATCGGAACCCGGGACGACTGGCAGACCGGTGACTGGCGGGTGTACACGGCCAAGGTGAACGCCACGTTCGACACGGGAATGGGTAAGTTCACGGTGAGCCCCTTGTTCGCCTACAGCGACAACGAGGCTAAGAACGTGAACGTGGCCTACTACGGCGTGGAGGGGCTCGGCCAGATCGGGCCGGTGAAGCCCAGCTTCGAGGTGGTGGCCGCCAACGGCGAGTTCGAGGACGGCGGGCCGGACGTGCGCTCCTGGGCCGCGTTCGCCGGGCTCGAGGTGCCGGTGAGCAAGGCGTTTAGCCCCTACGTGGCGTTTCGGTACACCCGGGGTGACGACGACTCCAGCGACGACGACGTCGAAGGCTGGCTCGGCATCACCGACATCGGCCGGTTCACCCCGCTCATGGGCATGGACGGCAACATCCTGGGCGAGCACCTGGCCTCGGGCGCGAGCCCCTACGGCGCCTCCCTGTACGCCTATGCTCCGGAGCGGGCCGTGGGCGGCAACGGCTACGGTGGCATCGGCAACGGCGGCTCCGGCAACAACCCGGGCCAGCGGCTGATCGCGGTGGGCGCCAAGGGCGACCTGGGGCGGTTCGTGGCCAACCTCTCCTACAAAGCCCAGGCGTTCTTCATCTGGTACGACGAGACCGGCAACCTGACCAACGCGAAGGACCCGGGCGAGGACGTGGACGACTACGCCGGAACCACCTTCGACCTCCAGCTCAAGTACAAGTTCAACAAGAACTTCTCCATCGACAACATCTTCTCGGCCTTCGTGCCGGGCCAGGGCATCGAGGACCAGGTGGACGCCAACGACACCGCCTGGCTCAACATGCTGACGTTGGCGTGGGCCTACTAACCCACCCCGTTCCTTCCGCGTGGTTCTGACCCAACCCGCATCGGGGCCCCGGCAACGGGGCCCTTTTTTTCGACTTCCGGAGACCGTGGTACCCTGGGCAAGGGGGGAGGGCATTTTTTGTGGAGCCGCACGCGTGTAGGCGCGACCGCCCGGTCGCGATCCCGGGCCGCAAGGCCCGGCAAGGGGGCTGGCCGCGGCCTGGAGGCCGCTCCCACAAGGGAGAGCGAGCGGCTCCGATCGCCGCGCCCGGTGCCCCACCAGCCCCCATGCCCTCGGAGATGAAAGAAGGTTTTTGCCTGTCAGCCTCCCAGCCTTCTAGATTCCCAGCCTTCAAGCAGGCCGGAGGCCCCAGACCGAAGACCGCCGACCGTTGACCGAAGCTACATGGAAGGAGAACGAACTTGCGCCGTCTCATGCTCCTGTTCTGCACCGTTCTCGCCGTTGTTTGGGCCGGGCCGGCCCCAGGGGCCGAAGTCTGGAAGGGCGTCTCCCAGGCCCTGGACGCCTGGCAGGGGGAGAAGACCGCCGTGATCCGGGGGACCGGAGCCGACCCCCTGGCCGTGCCCGAGGTTCGGGAACTGCTCCGGCTGTTCACCCAGCGGGGATTCGTGGTGGTGCCTGCGGCCCCGGCGGGTCAGGGGCCGGACAGGGGGCTGGTCCTGGATCTCCGGAGGGAGGGGGACAGCTGGGTGGCGGCTCTGCGCCGGGCCTCGGACGGGGCGTTTCTGGCCGTGGACGAGGCGGGGCTGTCCGGCCCCGCGACGGAGCCACCTCCCCCCCCGTCTCCCCGAACAGCGGCCCCGCAAGCCGTACCCGAGGCCCCGGCCCGGAGAGCGCGGACGATCGAACTGCAGGAGACGCCCCGTCGGCTCGTCGCCGTGGGGGACGAGATCGTCCTCCTGTACGACGACCGGGTGGTTCGGGCCACGTTGACCGACGACGGCGTCCGGGAACTGGCCCGTTTCCAGGCGCGCACGCGCCCCAGCCGGGCCCTGTGGCTCGACGTGGGGGACCTGGACCGCGACGGCGTCCCCGAGGTGGCCGTCACGTGGGCCGAGGACGTGCAGCAGGTGTACGAGGGGACGGACTCGTGGCCCCATTCCTGGATCCTGGCCTGGCCGGATCTCGCCCCTCAGAGCAAAGACCTCACCGGGTACCTGCGAATCGTCGGGAATCGGGCATTCCTGCAGCGCCGGGGACGATTCTCCGCGTTCGAGGGCGGAGTCCTATCGGTGACGGAGCAGGCCGGCCAATGGCAGCCGGGGACTGCGGTCCCGTGGCTGCAGGGACACGCGATCTACGATGCCACCCCCCTCTCCGGAGGGCGCTGGGTGAGCCATCGAACCGACCAGCGGTGGCGGCTCTCGGACGCCGAGGGCAGGAGCGGTCCGGTCCTCCTGGCCGACCTGGGCCGGTTCCGGGGCCCTGCCGTGGCGGTGCGCCTAGAGAATCCGGAGTTCCGATCGGGTTTCGAAAAGGAAGACCGGGTCACGGAACGGTGGATCCCTCTGCCCCGAAGGGTGGTGGTGAGCCCCGACGGCGGGGTGTACACGATCCGTCGGGGCAGGACCCCGGGGCTTCCCCTGGTGGGGCGCCCCTCGGGATCGGACGCCGTGGTCCGGATCCGCCTCGGCGCCGACGCTATGGGGGTGGACGAGCCGTTCGGCGCCGTGGAGCTGTTCCTCGTGGACTTCGGCCTCCTCGGCCACGGCCAGGACGGCGTGCTCCTGCTGGGGAACGAGAGGGAGGACGGCCGGGGCACGGCGTATCTCCAGGAGATCCGGCCCTGATTCGCCTCCCCGGCGCCCACCCGACGAAAAACGGGCCACCCCCGGCGGGGTGGCCCGTTTCCTGGGCGGGCAAAGAGCGCCGCATCCCTACATCGGCATCCCCCCACCCATCCCGCCGCCGTGCGTGGGCATGGGCATCGGCCACTCCATCGGTTCGTGGTGTTCCTCGCCGATGCCGTCCCCGGATCCGCCCATGTGGCCGGAGCCCATGGGATAGCCGTGTCCGGTCCGATCGTTCACCCCGTCGCCGTCCGCGTCGGTGAACGCATCGTTCTTGCCGTCACCGTCCGCGTCCACCCAGCCGAACCCGTGGCCGTAGGGCATGCCGGTCACGTCGTCGATCCCGTCCCCGTTCGCGTCCCGATGGGCCATGGCGAACCCGTAGCGCCAGGGCATGCCGGCGTGGTGGCCGAAAGCCGGCCCCTCGTCCACCATCCGGTCGCCGTCGGCGTCCGCAAACCGGTCGTTCGTCCCGTCACCGTCCGCGTCCACCCAGCCGAACCCGTGGCCGTAGGGCATGCCGGTCACGTCGTCGGTCCCGTCCCCGTCGGCATCCTGGAAGAAATCGTTTTTCCCGTCGCCGTCCTGGTCCACCCACCCCGGCATGGCCATGTACGGAACCCCGTCCACGTCGTTCACCCCGTCGCCGTCGGCGTCCGTGAACCGGTCGTTCACCCCGTCGCCGTCCTCGTCGGCCCACCCGAACGGGTGCTCGAACGGCATGCCGGTCAGATCGCAGATGCCGTCTCCGTCCGCGTCCTGGAACAGATCGTTCTTCCCGTCGCCGTCGGCGTCCATCCACCCGAACCCGTGACCCAGCGCCCCGCGGCCAGAATCGTCCGCGCCGTCGCCGTCGGCGTCCACAAACCGGTCGTTCCTCCCGTCGCCGTCCTCGTCGGCCCACCCCATGTCCATGAGGTAAGCGTACCCCTCGTACGGTGTGCCGGCGTCGCAGATGCCGTTTCCGTCGGCGTCGGTGCACAGGTCGTTCTTCCCGTCACCATCCTCGTCCACGAACCCGAACCGGTACCCGTCGAATCCCGTATGGTCCACCGTTCGGCCCTGGGCGATCGTGACCACCCCCAGATCCAGGGGGCGTGCGTCCATCACCCGCACCGGGACGTTCACGTTGGTGCCGTCGGGCAGGTGGACCACCAGCGTGTGGTCGCCGTCGGGAACCCCCGTCATCGAGAAGTGCCCATCGGCGTCCACGGGAACCCCGGATTCCTGGTCGTCGAGCGACACGGTGGTTCCGGGATCGACCGCTGCTGCGGCCCGGGCCGCGATCCGGGCGGCCGTGTCGTCCACCTGGATCACGCCGGACACCGTGCCGCCGTCCGTCGCGACGGTGTCTCCGCTCCCCGACGAGCCGCAGCCAGCGACCAGTAACGCCAACCCAACCGCCGCGGCCCACGCCGTCCAGGCGCGCCGCGCTCCGTGGTTCGAGATGTGCTTCGTGTACCTCATGGTCTGTCTCTCCTGTTGTCGGTTCTTGGGTTCCCCCGTGGGGCCGCGCCGCCGCCCCCGGCCGGCTGGTCAGCCCCGGCCTCAGGGGACCACGCAGTGCCCTGGGGCCATGTGGCCCCAATGGTGAAAGGGGAAGCACCCTGCCAGGCCCAGCAGGGCGATGCCGGCGAGAACCAGCCACATCCATCTCCTCGGCAACATCGATTTTTACCTCCTCGGGCGTCCGGCCCCCGTCGATCGGAACGATCGGGTGGGGAAGTGGGGTTGCACACCCCGTTAGACGCGCCACCGGCCAGGGGGTTTACAGCCCGGGTCGATTTTTTTTCACCGGAACCCCTGCCACCGCAGATCCAACGCCTCTTCGATCGCCCGCAGCAGGTCCACCGCACGCACCGGAGCCGGCAGGATGACGTGGGCGCGCCGGGCCGGGTCCCCGTCGAAGCAGGCGCGGACCGTACCGGGGCACCAGACCACAGGCACCGACGGCCACCGCCTGCCGGGGGGCCACGCCCCCCAACACACCACCACGTCTACTTCACCCGGCTCCAGGACTCGCCCGCCGTCCCCGATCTGCACCACACGGAATCCCGCGGCCTCCAGCACCTCGGTCCACCCCAGGCTCTTCCCGATCCACCCCACGCGCATCTCGGCCTCCTCGGCTTGAAGGTAGAGTTGAACGAACGGCGGAGTTGCAGGGGGCGTGCCCCCCGTTGCCGGGGTGCCCCCAAAGAAACTGGCGGGAGGAAACGGAGACGGGTGGAAGGGACGGGTTGCCCGGCCTCCGCATGCTGCTGACTATTCTTCACTCAGGCGTAGACTATTCTCCACTCCCCGGGACTGCCGAAGGAGGAAACACGGAGGGAGGCCCCCCCCCGAACCGGGCCCAGACCACCCGGCCGCTGACCGTGTTCACCGCGGCCTCTCCGACCCAGCGGCCTCGTCGGTCCAGCAGGAACACCAACAGATACCCGTAGTAGCGCTCCTGGGAGCCGATCCGCAGCCCGGTCGAGGCCGGGATCGACTTCGCGACCCGGCCCAACGCCTGGTCGGGGGTCAGCCGCTCGCGGATCATGGACAGGTCCCTGCGGGCGCGGTGGCCGTACTTCTGGTTCCACATCATCTCGGGGTCCATGGACGGAAACCCCCTGAGCGACAGCCGGCCCTCGGGCGTGATCTCCAAGGTGAACGCGCCCCTTCCGGTGGACTCCTCCGCCACGTACACGTAGAACCGGTCCCCGGTTCCGGCCACCCGGCGCACCCGCAGGCCCTTCAACCCGAGGGTTTCCATGTACGAGCGGGTGTACCGAGCGGCAGCCGCCGCATCCGGAACCGCTTTCACCTCGAACCCGTCCGGAACGATCCCGACCCGGGCCCGCACGTGGGACGCCTGCGCATGACTCCCCAGCAGCACCGCGAGCAGGGCCACCCCAGCCACGAGTCGAATTCTCATCGGCTCCTCCGATCTCCCGGTTTTCGGCACGGTCGTTGCTAACGAACGGTTTCGAGTTACCCTTTGTGCCTGCATAAACCTAGCCCGGCCCGTCTGCGACGCAAGGGTGTTGGCCCGAAGCAGAAAGAGCAAGAGCGGCCCGAGGCAGGAGACCCGCCGGGCAGGGCCCTCCTAAGGAGAAACGCCATGAATCGATGCATGTTCCGAACCGCCGCCCTTGGGGCGAGCCTCGCCCTTTTTTTGGCCGGCCCCGCGGCAGGGGCCGGCACCCAGGTATCGGCAACCCCAGCCTACCGCGCGGCGTTCGGCGCCCCTCCGGCATCCCAAGGGGTCGACTGCCGGGCCGCAGTGGTGTACCTGCCCGGGCTCGGGGCCTCGGGCTCCGGGGATCGGCTGGCGCCGATCCCCTTGTTCTCGGTAACGCCTGGAAAGATCGTGGAGGAGGCCGCCCGGGTCCTGGTGGCCGGGCATCCGGAACAGGTCCGGCTCCTCCCCCTGCCCCGGCTGTTCCCCGAGGGGACGGCGCTCAAGGGCGTTGAGGTGGAAGAGGGCGTGGCCGTGGTCCGGATCGCCCTGGGCACCGCGGGCCAACCCCACCCCCTGGCCAGCCAGGCCCTGGCCCACACCCTGACCCAGTTCGAGGGGATCACGGGCGTGCGGCTCCGGTTGGGGGACGATCCCCCTGCCCCTGTGGTGCGACCCGACCCGGCCGCGGTGGAGCCGCCGGCCGCTCCGCGGCTCCTCGACGTCCTGACCGCCGTGCAAGAAGGCGAACCCCCAGCAGAGATCGACGTATTGTTCGATCGTCCGGTCGAAGTGATCGAGACCCGGCTCGAGAGACCGGACGGCACCCCCATCCCCGGCAAGCTCTACACCTCGATGTTCGACATGGCCGCCGTGCTGCGCCCCGAGGACCCGGGAGCGATCCGCGAGGGGATGGCGTTGCGCGTCACGTGGGCCGTGCGCGACCGCAAGGGCCGGGAATCGCGGGGCAGTCGGACGATCTCCCTGCGCTGGTACCGGCATCCCGGTACGAGATGATTCCTTTCCTCGTGGTGTTCGCGACCTTGCTGGCGGCGCAGGCGGCGGCAGCTCCGTTGGAGACGGTGCCCGAGGCGGTACGGGCCGGCACGCCCGAGGCCGTGGCCCGGATTCGGGAGGGAGCCGCGATCCGGGCCGTATGGATCGAGGGCAAGTTCGGGGAGTACGGCGACCGCGTGCACGTGATCCGGTTCGACCCCGAGGGCAACCCCGTGTCCGTCGAAGGGAAGTTCATCCGCCTGGGGGACGACCGCTTCCGGTTCGAGCCCGCGCCGGGGGGCTGGCGCGTGTTCGGAAAGTTCGGGGACGGCGGCGGCACCACGTTCCAGGTGATTCTCGACCCCGAACGCCGCATCCGGGAGGTGAGGGGGCGTTTCTACCACTACGGCGACAAAGTGTTCCGGTTCGTCCGCGACGACGACGGCCGCCTGCTTCGGGTGGAGGGGAAGTTCGGTCGGGACGGCTCCCCGTCCTTCTCGTTTGAGTACGACGAACAGGGGCGGATCGCAGCGGTGGTCGGGAAGTTCTTGACCTTCGGAGACGAGCGGTTCACCCTGAGTCACTACCCCGGCACGCGTCTCCCCCTGGAGCTCCGGGGCAAGTTCGCGCGCTGGGGAGACGACCGGTTCGGGTTCTACTATGAGACGTGGTGAGTGGTCGCTCATCCGGGTCGGGGCGTGGATCGGGCTCGGGATCGTGTTCGCCGTCGCGTATGACGCGGTGGCGCTCCTCCCCTACTGGGGCGTCCGGATCCCCCTGGCGTGGGCGGCCCGCATCCAGGACTGGGGCCAACCTCTCCGTTTCGGGCTCGCCCTGGCCGCCCTGGCCGCTCCCTGGTGGGCCCTATCGGCCGTCCACGGCTCTCCGTCCAGGATCCGATCCCCGGCCGTCAGGCGGCGGGCCGCATGGGTCGCTTGGACCGGGACGACGCTCGTCCTGGCCCTTCTCGTGGCCCCCTCCCTTTTCCTCCTGCTCTGATCCGCCCTCCTCCCTGCACACGGCAAGAAACGGGCAGTTTTGGGTCGTGCCCAGGACCTGGCATGTGGGGGGGACGAACAAAGGTGGGCCATGTATCACCCCCTTTCGTGTGGGCTCGGCTCGGAGGGGCGTGTCCGCACGCCGAATCCGGCCGGCACCGAGGTCCTCTGCACGCGACGTGCCACGCCCTCGTGGCCCGCCCGGCGTTCGTCCTCCGGCGTCTCCCCCCGGTCCCGGCGTCGAACATTCTACAGGGGTGACGGATACTGAACATCGAGGCCGGCGCACAACGGCCCCACGGCAGGCTGCCGAGGGGGGCATCCCGCAACGCCCCCCCGGAAAGGAAGGGGCGGGTCACGGGCCCGCCTTCCATGTAACTTCGGTCGTCGGTCTACGGTCAACGGTCGTCGGTCTGGGGCCTTCGGCCCGCTAGGCGGCCAGGCGGCTCTCGAACCGCGCCAAAGCTCGGGGGGCAGGGGGTCTGCTGGCGCGCCGGGCGCGGCCGGTTCAGCGGACAGAATCCAGAATTCAGCCGACAGGGGTCCGGCCATGCGCGTTCCTCCCTGCCCTCTGTCCTCTGATCCCTGGCTCTTGAACCGTAGGGCCGCGCAGCGGCCGATGAGGTCTTCCCACTGGGGCCACGGCCGGCATCTTTCGTGCATTCCTCGTGGGGGTACCGTGACGACATCCCGATCGATTCCGAAATGCCCGATACAGAGGCCGCCATGCGTCGGTTCCGCCTACTACCCCGATTCCGTCGCTCCCATGCCGAGACCAACCCACCGACGGGCTCTTGGCCGTCGCTCGCCGTGCCAGCGGGGATCGCCGCGCTGATCGTCGTGCCGGTGGTGGCCCTGTTCGTGGGCCTGGAGGCCCTTCATCAGATCGACTCGCTCCAGCGGGTGGCACTGGCCCCGGGCTCGGTTCCCACCAGTGAGATCGTATGGGTGAACCTGGGCTACGGGATCCTGGCGACGGTGTTCCTGGTGGTGGGCCTGGCAGCCGTGTTCGACGGGCTGTGGTCCATGCGGGCCCGCCGAAACGCCGCCCCTGCCAAAACCGGCCGCCCCCTTCTCGCCGAGATGCCCACCCCTCCGCCCGAACGGGGAGAGCCGCTTCGAGCCGGAGCGGACATCGCGTTCCGGGCGCTCGAGGCGGAACTGCGCCTCGTGGCGGACCGCCTGTCCCCGCCGGCGGTCGTGGCGTTTCACGGGGTTCTGGAACGAGCCCGCAGACGGGCCTTTTTGGAGCTTCCCTCTGGTCCTCCGAACCGGTCGTTCCCGCCTCGATCGTCGG
The DNA here is from genome assembly GCF_000526155.1 of Deferrisoma camini S3R1. Classification (NCBI taxonomy): domain Bacteria; kingdom Pseudomonadati; phylum Thermodesulfobacteriota; class Deferrisomatia; order Deferrisomatales; family Deferrisomataceae; genus Deferrisoma; species Deferrisoma camini. The sequence continues at coordinate 1,736,065 of NZ_JAFN01000001.1, forward strand.
AGGGGGAAGTCGCCCCTGAGGGATCCACCGGTCTCCCCCGAGCCGGCTCGGGCCAGGACGCCGCATGAATTGCAGGCCGGTCCGGGACTCGAGACCAAGCCTCGGCACACAACGTGCATTTCTCGTTCGTATCGAGTCGTTCCCGCGGTCAACGGCGCGGCCCTGCTCCCACGAGAAGTCAGGTCGGAAGGAGACCATCATGAACCCACGCGAATCGCACCAGATCGCCCCGGGATTGACTGGACCCTACAGCGGATGGAGCTATGATCCGATGTGCCGCATGCTGATCGATGAGAGGGACCCTCCGGGGGGCACGTTCGACCACGATGGCAAGCGGTATTACTTCTGCTCCGTCGGATGCCGGGAGGCGTTCCGAGCCGCCCCCGACTCGGCCCTGAAACGGAAACGATGAATGCCCCCCGCTCGCCATGGGAGACCCGTCATGGGAGAGTTCCTTCGCAACAACTGGTTCTGGATCCTGCTGATCGCCCTCTTCCTCTGGATGCACCGCCGGGGTGGGGGGTGCGGCTCCCATGGGCAGCACGGCGGGGGAGGGCACGGCGGCCACGGCACCTCGCCCCAGGGTCCGGCGGCCGAGGGGGAGGAGCCGTCCGGCCACGGATCCCACGGCAAGGACGGCCCCCGGGGATAGCGATGCGGGCCGCCGCGCGAAGGAGGGGCGAGCCCTCCACCAACCGGAAGGAGAGGATCATGGACCTCATCGGTCGCATTTTGCTGTCGCCGTTCGTGACCGGAGCGGGCGCCGGATGGCTCGTCCTCCACCCGTTCGCCATGGTGGCCGTGGGAGGCCCGGGAACGGGTATGGGAGCCGCGGGACCGACGGGCGCGTTCCACCTGTCCATGCTCCCCATGGCAGCGGCGTTCGCGGCCCTGGGGGCGGTGCTCGCGTGGGCGTTCCACCTGGCCGGTCCGGCCCGGCGAAGGCTCAGGGACGAGCCCTGCGGGCCGACGGGCGACAGGGGCGACTCGCTGTTGCGGACCTGCATGCACTGCAAGGCGATCCCGGTCTCCGGCGACGACGGGAGGGAGCACTGGTTGCCGCTGGAGCAGGCCCTGTTCCAGACCTACCACATCACCTTTAGCCACGGCATCTGCCCCCACTGCATGAGCGCGGTGGTCGAGCCGGAGCTGCGAGCCCTGCGTGAAAGACACCCCTCTTCCACGGGAACCCGCTCGTGCGGTTCCCGCCTTGCGGCCTCCGGGAAACGGGGGTAAGGTCCGACCCCGGTTGTATCTGGCTGTTTTTTGAGCAGGAGGAAACCGACTATGAGCCATCCATCGCACCACCACCATTCCGCCACAGTGGACGCACCCACCGACCCGGTGTGCGGCATGACTGTGGATCCGGAAACGTCCGAGCACCACCACACCCACCAGGGCAAGACCTACGCATTCTGCAGCGCCCACTGCCTCGAGAAGTTCCGGGCGGACCCCGAGGCGTATCTGGGCGCGCCGGACGCGTCGAACGGCTCGGGGCAGGCCGCCCCGACCGACCCGGTGTGCGGCATGACCGTGGATCCGGAAACGTCCGAGCACCACCACACCCACCAGGGCAAGACCTACGCGTTCTGCAGCGCCCACTGCCTCGAGAAGTTCCGGGCGGACCCCGAGGCGTATCTGGGAGAGAAGCCGGCCCCGGCCCAACCCAAGGCGGCCGAAGCCACCCGCTACACCTGCCCCATGCACCCCGAGGTGGTGGCGGACAAACCCGGGCCTTGCCCCAAGTGCGGCATGGCCCTCGAGCCCATGATGCCGACGGTGCCCGGGGCAGGCCCCACCGAGTACGTGTGCCCCATGCACCCCGAGGTGGTGCAGAACGAGCCCGGCTCGTGCCCCATCTGCGGCATGGCCCTGGAGCCCCGGGTCCCGGAAGCGGAAGAAGAAGAGAACCCCGAGCTTCGGGACATGCGTCGGCGGTTCTGGGTTAGCGCGGTGCTCACGACGCCGGTGTTCCTGATCGCCATGGCCGAGTACCTGCCCGGCCGCCCGCTGGGGCAGCTGGGCTCCAGCCGGATGCTCAGCTGGCTGGAGTTCATTCTGGCGACCCCCGTCATCCTGTGGGGCGGCTGGCCGTTCTTCGTCAGGGGATGGCAGTCGGTGGTGAACCGCAGCCTCAACATGTTCACCTTGATCGGGCTCGGGGTCGGCGTGGCGTACGCCTACAGCGTGATCGCCACCATCTTTCCCGACATCTTCCCCCCCTCGTTTCGGGACGAGTCCGGACAGGTGGCGGTGTACTTCGAGGCCGCCTCGGTGATCGTGACCCTGGTCCTGTTGGGCCAGGTGCTGGAGCTCAAGGCACGCAGCCAGACCGGGGCAGCCATCCGGGCTCTTCTCGGGCTCGCCCCCAAGACGGCCCGCCTCGTGCTGCCCGACGGCACCGAGAAGGACGTGCCCCTGGACCAGGTCAAGCCCGGTGACCGGCTCCGGGTCCGGCCCGGCGAAAAGATCCCGGTCGACGGGGTGGTGGTGGAGGGGCGATCCAACGTGGACGAGTCCATGATCACCGGTGAGCCGGTGCCGGTGGAGAAGGGGCCGGGTGACCCCGTGACCGGCGCCACGGTGAACGCCACCGGCTCGTTCGTGATGGAGGCCAAGAGGGTGGGGGCCGAGACCCTGCTCGCCCAGATCGTGCGGATGGTGGCCGAAGCCCAGCGCAGCCGGGCCCCCATCCAGAAGCTGGCCGACCAGGTGGCCGGCTACTTCGTGCCGGCCGTGGTGCTGATCGCGGTGCTCACCTTCGTCATCTGGGCGGTGTTCGGGCCCGAGCCCCGCCTGGCCCACGGCCTCATCAACGCGGTGGCCGTGCTCATCATCGCCTGCCCCTGCGCCTTGGGCCTGGCCACTCCCATGTCGATCATGGTGGCCACCGGGAAGGGCGCCACGATGGGGGTGTTGTTCAAGAACGCCGAGGCCATCGAGCACATGCGCAAGGTGGACACCCTGGTGGTGGACAAGACCGGCACCCTGACCGAGGGCAAACCCCGGCTGGTGACCGTGGAGGCGGCCGAGGGGATGGACGAGCAGCGCCTCGTGCGCTTGGCCGCCAGTCTCGAGCGGGCCAGCGAGCACCCGCTGGCGGCGGCGATCGTGGACGGGGCCGGGGATCGGGGGGTGGATCTGGCGGCGGTGGAAGGCTTCGAATCGATCACAGGCAAGGGCGTCCGGGGCCGAGTGGACGGGGCCGAGGTGGTGCTGGGGACGAAGAAGCTGCTGGACGACCTGGGCATCGACCCCGGACCGCTCGGCAAGAGGGCCGAAGCCCTTCGGGCCGAGGGCCAGACGGTCATGTTCGTGGCCGTGGACGGCAAGCCGGCGGGAATCCTCGGGGTCACGGACCCGATCAAGGAGACCACGCCCGAGGCGATCCGACAGCTCCACGACGAGGGGATCCGGATCGTCATGCTCACCGGCGACAGCCGCACCACGGCCGAGGCCGTGGCCCGACGTCTGGACATCGACGAGGTGGTGGCCGAGGTGCTGCCCGAGGACAAGGCCAGCGTGGTGAAGCGCTATCAGGAGGAGGGCCGGTTCGTGGCCATGGCCGGCGACGGCATCAACGACGCTCCAGCGCTGGCCCAGGCCCAGATCGGCATCGCCATGGGCACGGGCACCGACGTGGCCATGGAGAGCGCCGGGGTGACCCTGGTGAAGGGGGACCTGCGGGGCATCGTGCGGGCCCGGAAGCTCAGCCGGGCGACCATGCGCAACATCAAGCAGAACCTGTTCTGGGCGTTCGCCTACAACAGCCTGGGCGTTCCGGTCGCGGCGGGAGTGCTGTACCCGGCCTTCGGCCTGCTCCTGAGCCCCATCATCGCGGCGGCGGCCATGAGCTTCAGCTCCGTGTCGGTGGTGGGTAACGCCCTGCGGCTCCGGACGGTGAAGCTGTAATGGCAAGACCGAGCCGCAGTCTTTGATTACCGAGCGGCCCCTTGGTACAGTGAACGCCATGTGCGCCGGAAGGTGGTCGGACCACGAACTCGCCCCGTTTCGCGAAACCTACCGCTCGCGGGCACGCGCCGAGCACTCCCGGCTCTTGGTCAGGAGGACCCGGGCGCTGGCACTGGCCAAGGAGGCCGCCCGAATCCTACGGGAGCGGTATGGGGCCGGCCGGGTGATGCTGGTGGGCTCGCTCGCCGGCCCGGAGGACCTGTTTACACAGTGGTCCGACGTGGATCTCCTCGCGTGGGGAGTGCCGGCGTGCGACACTTTTCGGGCCGTCGCCGAGCTCGCGTATATGGATCCGGAGCTCCCCGTCGAACTGATCTGTGCGGAAACGTGTGCGCCGGACGTTCTGGACCGGCTGTTGGAGCAGGCGGTGGAGTTGTGAGGCCTCGATACGAGGTGCTCGCCGCCCGGATCCGGGCGGAACTGCGGGAAATCGCTCGGGTGGAAAGCCGGGTCGACCGCGCTTTGCGCGGGGCTCGGGAACACCCCGAGCACCAGGACGCCTTTCTCGACTCGTGCGCCCTGAACCTTCACGACTTCTATTGCGGGATTGAAAGAATCCTGGAGCGCGTCGCACGAACGGTGGACGAAGTGGTACCGACCGGGAGGGACTGGCACCGCGAACTCCTGCGGCAGATGGCGGTCCCCGTCCCGGGCCTCCGCCCCGCAGTCCTACCCGACTCCACGGCCAGGGCCCTTCAGGAGTATCTCGGATTTCGGCACGTCGTGCGAAACGTGTACGCCTTCCAGTTCGATCCGGAACGGCTGCAGCGTCTGGGCGAAAACCTACCTACCGTTTCCGCGGGCCTCCGCGCTGCTTTGAGCGATTTCTGCCGATTCCTCGAAGGCATTGCCGCAGGGGACAAAGACTGAGCCCCTCCGTTACCGGCGCGTGCCGCGCTCAGAACGCGACCGAAGCCGACACGCCCGCCCCGTAGTCGGGGGCGCCATCGGTGAGGCCCTTGGAGAGGTAGCCGCCGAGACCGAGCCCCGAGGGGAGGCCGAAGTCGATCCCGAGCCGCACCTCGGCCGAGGGATCCGAGAACTCCGAAGGGGCCGAGGCCCATGCGGTAGAGGCCCAGACCTCTGCCGCCTCCCCGACGAACCGGCCGAGCCCTGCTTCCAGCACCGCGAAGTCCTTGAGCCCGAACGCCTCGGACTCTCCCTGAAACACGTACCGGCCCGAAGCGAACACGTCCCAGTCACCCACGATCTTCGCCAGGGCCAGCCCGACCTCCAGGTCCCACTCGCCGGTGCCCAGATTCTTCTCCTCGTCGGCCGTGGGGATCTTGACCGCCGAGGAAACGGAGAGTTGGGGCAGGTCGTCGCCCTCTTCGATCAGGGTGTAGCCGACCCCCACCACCACGTCCCCCAACCCGCTCTGGGAGTCGGTGACCGTGGCGACGTTGCCGGCCCCCGGTTCCCTGTGGCCCGGCCCCATGGTGGAGCTGGAGGTGCGGCCGTCCGAGCTCACGTCGAACCGCATACCGCCGGCGGTGGTCGTGGTGGTGCTCGCCGACTGGTACAGGTAGGGAACCGACACGTCGAGCACCCAACGATCCGTCGGCCGGAAGCTCGCCGTGAGGGTCACCGCCCAGGCATCGGTGGTCTGTCCGGACCCGTAGTCGCCGGTCTGGTAGTCCACCGCCATCCCCACGGTTCCCCGGGGGCTCGCCATGACCCGCCCCCCCGCCACCACGACGAGGCCCCCAACGAGCGCAGCCGAAACGATCCGCCTCCTTCGCATCTGCCGTCTCCCTATCGAAGGGCTCCCGGAGCCCGCTCCCCGGCCATCCCGTCATCCCCCGGGCGGGGGCACGACGAGATCGAACCGAACCCGGTCCTCAAGGTTCCCCTTCCGGACCCGCACCTCCAGGGTCCAGGTACCGGGCTCGTCGAAGGCCAGGCCGGTCACGTCGTAGGCCCCGTACTCCACCTCCCAGATCCGGGGGTGCACCTTCTGACCCGAGGGCCCCCTGGCGACCACCTCCACCCGCGCCCCTTCCACATCACCCATCTTGGCGTGGTGCACGATCAGCTCGAACCGGTTCTTCCCCACTCGAAGGCGGGCCGGACTCGTCTCCAGCTCCACGCTGAACACCCGGTTTTCGCCGATCCGGAAAAAGCTCTCGGCGTAGTGCTTGGTGAACCCCTCCACCTTGGTGTCGACCCGGGTCAACGGGGCAAATGCGGCGCCCGCGCATCCCCACAGGGCCAGCAGCGCCGCGACCAGCCACCCCCATCCCCCCGGCACAGTCCGGCTCGTCCGCATCCGATCCTCCTCGTCGTCTCTCGTCAAAACGCGCCTCCCACCCCGGCCAGCACCCGGAACCGCACCTCGTTCTGATCGCCGTTGAGGTCCTGGAACACCGGCAACCCCGCGGACACGTACGCGTTGGCCCGGGGGTGCATCCGCCACCTCAGCCCCGGGGAGACCAGGAGCACCTGCCCCCCGCTGTCCGGATCCTCCTCCCCCGCCCGGCGTTCCCGGTCCTGCCACAGGCCGTTCGCCTCCAGCACGAGATCCACCCGAACGGGCGGGGGAACCCGGTACACGAACGCCAGGTCGTAGTTGAACCGGTCGCCGAGGTCGGTGTCCAGAACCCCCTCCGTGACCCAGGTGTACCGCACCGCGCCGTGGAGGGCGAACGGTCCGTAGGCCTCGGACACGGCGAGCCCCACGGTGGGATCCCAGGAGCCCGACCCCGGCTGGAACTCCGCGTCGAACCGGTTGCCCGCGTCGTCCCGGACGCGGGTCTGGCCCGTGGGGACCTTGAGCGCCACGATTCCCGTGACCTCGATCCCCCACGCCTCCGAGCCGAACAACCGGACGTGGGCGTGAGCCGAGGCGTCACCCAATCCGCTCGCGTCCCCGTGGCTGTGGATCTCGTCCGGGGGCTCCGACTCCTCGATCCCGCGCCGCACCACGTAGGGCACCGCCACGTGGAAGGTGGCGAAACGCCCGGCCCCGTAACTGGCCGAGACCGAGTAGGTGGTCACGCTCTCCAGGTTGTGGATCTCCCGGTCTTCGGCGGCGAACCCCAGCAACTCGCGGTCAGAGAACGTGTCAAAGGCCTGGTAGTCGACCTGGAAATTGAGGGCCACGGTTCCCTTCCCCAGGTTGCCGGCCGCCGGCGTGACGATCGGCCCGGCCCCCTTGCCGGATCCGCCGCCCAGAACCGGGTGGGTGGCCCCCGCCGGAGGAACCGTCAGCATCGCCGCCGCCAGGGACAGCGCCGCGACCCCACCGATCCGTCTACCGGTTCGCCCCATCTTCTGCCCCTTTCTCCGAGTCACGACGGCGGTATCGTCCCGGGCACGGCCGCACTTGAGATACGAACCCCAACGAGAGCATTGCCAGACCCCTGCTCCCGATCCCTCCGGGCCCCACCCCTCACCATGGCAAACCTGTTGAAGGTTCAGGACGAGCACCGGCCCAGGCGCCGGTCCACCCGCACCCACACCCCCCCCGTCGGCACCTCAGCCAGGGGAACCCGGACCGAAAACGTCCGCCACCGCCTTCCCCGGCCCCTCCTTGCCGTGGGAAACACCTTGGCGCACACCGTGCGGATCAGCCGCCCTCCGGGAGCAAACACGCTCGTCTCCACCTCGACGCGCAGGCGGGAGCGGAAGAACTGGACCACGCGGCCTCGCAGGATCAGCGTGTTGCCCTGCCACTGCGCCCGAAGGCTCCGCACGCTCGCGTCCCCCGGCAGGAAGGTGACCGCCGGAGCCGGGTCGCCCCCCCAGGCCGCCCCCGCGCACAGCAGCGCGACGGCGAGGACCGCCCCCGTGACCCGGCCCGCCCGTCGAGCGTCACCGGTAACACGCAACCGTGCGTTCGTACGCCTTGCGCACCTTTGCAAACGCATTCTCCACCTCCACACGCAGTCGGGCCGCATCGGCCCGGGACCGGCGGGCGAGGGCCAGCTTGGCGCGCAGCTCGTCGCGCAACGTCACGTACTTCCGGCGCTCCACCCCGAACGCACACCGCCGAAGCGGGTCCTCCCCCAAGGCCCGGCGGGCGAGCTTCAGCATCTGCCCGTCCAGGTTCGCCAACGCGAACTCGATCTGCACCAGATAGTCGGTCGGAGCGTCGGTGGCCAGCGCAAACTGCCGCCCACCCCCTCCGGGGCCGCCGGGAACCCACCCGGCCCCGAAAACCGCCCACAACAGGACCACCACCCACCAAAATCCGCGTCGCCCTGACATCGTGTCGCCTCCGGTCTCCGTCGCTGGACCCGTGCCGGGGGGAAAACCCTCCTGCACCGGCCAGGGGATTATTCTGCACCTCATTGGCCATTTTTCTGCATGCCCGCCCCCCGGTGCGGCCACTGCGTCCTTCCAAGTAACTTCGGTCTACGGTCGTCGATCGACGGTCTTCCGTCTCCTGGCCCCCAGGGCAAGAGGCTCTCGCCAACCCGGGGGCGGGGGGCCTGTTGCTGGAGAGCCCGTTCGCCCAACGGGCCGAGCTACCCGGAATCCCTTTAGAAACCTTGAAGGGCAAAACTTGTCGTAAATGCATCAGGTTTTTGCGTAGGGGCGCAGTTCCCTTGCTGCGGCTCCCCATGCCTCGACGGTCTGAGGCGGAGCCTCGCTAGTTTCTAGTCTCTAGTTTCTAGTCTCTGCCCCGTCACTCGTGCACGGCCGGAAACAGGCCCCCCGCCCCCGCGGGAGGGCGTCCGTTACGCCGCACGTTGTAGGGCCCCCGCAGGGGCCTGACGAGGCCTCCCCTCTGGCGTCCTGCCACGGCCCCAGGCACCCTGGGCCCGGGACTCGACTCTACCACTCATTCCGACCTCCACCAGTCACGGTTGCCGGCTTTTGTTCCGGTGATAGACTGCGCCACCGGTCCCCATCCCTCACCGAAGAGGAGGAAGAGAGCCAATGAGCGACAAGGCCCCGGAAGGGCACGACCCCGCTTCCGAACTCCCCAGAAGAACCTTTCTGAAGACCGGCCTCGCAGTGGCCGGTGCGGCCGCCGCAGGGCTCGCGACCAAGGCCGAGGCAGCGATTCCTAAGCCCCCTCCCGGCGGGGAGACGCGGTTCGTCGCCCCGCCCCTCCTCTCGCCCTCGGCTGCCCCCGATCCGGGGCACCAGACCCCCCTACCGGCCCAGGGGCGCACCATCGAGGCCCCGCTGCACGGCATCCCCGCCGTGGTGGAGCCGCCCGGAGCACCCCGGGACGACCAGGTCGCCTACAAGACCTTCGACCTGGACCTGCAGATCGCGCGCCACACCCTGCTTCCCGGGGTCGAGGCCCACCTGCTGGCCTTCAACGGCAGGGTCCCCGGCCCCACCATCCGGGTGATGGAGGGGGACTGGGTCAAGGTACGGTTCAAAAACCGCACGGAGCTCATGCACACCATCCACTGGCACGGCATGGACGTGCCCTACACCATGGACGGCGTGCCCTGGGTCACCCAGGACCCGGTCCGGCCCGGGCAGACGTTCATCTACCGGTTCCAGGCCCGGCCCGCGGGCACGCGGTTCTACCACTGCCACTTCGGCACCCTGCTCCACATGCAGTCGGGCATGCACGGCGCGTTCATCATCGAGAAGCCCAACGACCCGATCCGCCAACGGTTTCCCTACACCCGCGACTACGTTTTGATCCTGACAAGCTGGGACCTGAACTTCATCCGCGAGGAGCTCAACGCCATGCTCCGGCGGATGAAGGAGCGGATGCTCCTCATGGAGCTGGGGAAGCTCGACCCCCAAACCATGGGCGTGTTCCGTACCTACGAGGACCTCCAGAGGGCCCTGGAGAGCGGCTACATGCCCCCCTACACCACCCAGCGGCTGGCCGGCGAGGGCCGGGCCACCCTGAACTTCAATTTCTTCGCCATCAACGGCAAGTGCTATCCCTCCACCGAGAATCTGCTGATCCGCGAGGGCGAGTGGATCCGGATCCGGCTCATCAACGCCGGCCAGCTGGAACACTATATGCATCTCCACGGCCATCAGTTCTTCATCGTGGCCGAGGACGGAAACGACCTGCCCGAGCCGATCGAGCAGAACACGGTGCGGGTGTCGCCGGGCAAGACCGCGGACATCGTGGTCTACGGCAACAATCCGGGGTACTGGACCTTTCACGACCACGACACCCGCAGGGTCACCAACAACGGGATCTACCCGGGCGGCATCCTGACCGTGCTCGCCTACGAGGGCATCGACGGCCCCTACGCCCCCAAGGTGGCCCTGGATGAGTGATACCCAAGAGTTCGGTCGACCGTCATCGGTCCACGGTCAGAGATCCACCACCGACCCGCGGGTACGCGGAACGCCTGATGTCCCGTCAGAGATTTTGTTTCGCAACCAGGCCGCGAAGCGGCCTACCAAAGGAGCGAGCATGCGTAGATGGGCCTTTGTGATCCTCGGCGCGCTGGCCACGTCGGTCCTGGCCTCCCCGGCGTCGGCGCGGGACGTGGGCGCCAACGTGGTGCCCCGCATCACCATCGGAGGCCGGCTGATCTCCACGTTGAACGCCACCTGGCTCCAGGGGGACGGCAGGGACGACGACGACCTCTACGACGTGAGCATCGCCGACACGAGCATCCTGGCCCGGTTCGATCGCCGGCTGTTCGACAGGAGCGTGGGCGGAGCCGTGGTGGGGCTGGAGTTTCCCGACCCCGACGCGGACTTCACGGACTCGGTGTTCTACCACCGGGTGTTCGCGTTCCTGTGGGACCGAAGCTATCAGGTGGAACTGGGCCGCACGAAGCTTCGGAACTTCCTGGTGGAGTTCCCCACCCTCCGGGATGACGATCTCTTGCGGTTCACCGAGATCCTGAACGGCTTCTCCAACTCCAACACCGAGGAGTACCACCAGTTCGGGAATCACCTCGCCCTGGATCTGTTCTGGCCGCGGCGATTCCTGCAGCTGACGGGCTACCTGGCCCAACGGGTCGAGACCGATGCGGCCGGCGAGATGAAGGAAGAGTTCGACCTGAACTCGGGCGGGCTGTTCCTCCAGCGGACCGTGCCGGGTCCCCTCAAGTTCTCGAGCCGGCTGCGGCAGCTCGGCGTGGGCTGGGACGCCCAGAAGGTAGACGTGGACGGCGACACCTGGAAGCACGCGTTCGTGGCGGGCGGCGTGGTCAACCTCACCATGGATCCCCTGGACCACTGGGAGGCCATGGCCCAGGTGATCTACGACACGGGCGCCGGCGACCGGGACCTGACCACCGACCAAGGCCGGGCGCTCGCGGAGAGCGTCGCGATGGCGGCGGCCGTCAACTACCGGCACAGCACGTTTCAGGTGCTGCGCTGGAAGGCGTCCCTCACGGCCGCGTACAAGGACTACCGGGACGAGGACGGGGCCGAGTGGAGCGTGGTGCCCACCTTCCAGTACCGCCTGGGGGACGGCATGGGCCTGTTGGCCCAGTACCAGTACACCCGCCGGTCCGGGGACCTGGCCACGGCCGTGGGGTTCGACCAGGAGCACACCGTGCAGATCGGCCTCACCTTCGACTTCGAGACAACCTTCAACGATTACATCGGGGAACGCCAGTCCATCCTGAACATGGAACACGGATACGTACGCTAACAGGAAGGAACTCCAAATGAAATCATCCCTGACTCGAATGACCTTTCTGCTGTTGGCAACCCTTCTGGCCGTGCCCCGGGCGGGTCTGGCCCAGGCCGCCCTGGACCGGATCCAGAAAACCGGGGTCATGGTGGTGGGCGTGCCGGAGGACGACCCGCCCCTGGCGTTCCGGGAACCCAACTCGGGGCGGCTGGTGGGGTACGACGTGGACGTGGCCACCGCCATCGCCCGGATCCTCGGGGTGAGGCCCCAATTCAAGCCGGTGAGCCCATCCAACCGCCTGGCCGCGTTGATCGACGGACGGGTGGACGTGGTGACCGGTCTGACCCACACGCAGCCCAGGGCGGCCGTGGTGGACTTTACCGAGCACTACCTGGTCTCCGGGCAGAAACTCATCGCCCGCACCGGCACCATCCGCACCCACGACGACCTGGAAGGCAAGCGGATCGGCGCCGTGGTGGGCACGTTTTCGGAGAGCTGCGCCCGCGATCGGTGCAAGGTGAGCGAGATCGTGCCGGTGGACGACTACATCTCAGGCATTGAGGCCCTGCTCAACGGCGACATCGACGCGTTCACGGCGGACGAGGCGATCCTGGTGGACCTCCTGGCCGGGATCCCGGGCCGTGGATTCGAGATCCCGGACGTTGCGATCCTGCGGCAGGAGTATCACTTGGCGGTGCGAAAGGGCGAAATCGCTCTGCGGGAGACGATCAACCGGGCCATTGCCCAGCTGGGCGAGTCCGGGCAGCTGGCCGCGATCCGGGACGACTGGTACGGCCCCAAGGAGGCAAGGCAGCCCCCGGCCTACGGCGCAATCGTCCGGAAGGCGGCCACCCGGCCCCGGTTCCTGGGCCTGCTCCTGAACGGCGTGATGTACCCGGACGCCCCGGTGGACGTGTACGCCCTGGACGGCCGGCGCGTGGGGTCGGGCAAGGTCTCGAAGATCATCGGCGACGAATTTTACGTGGATGTCGAACCCGAGGCTTACGAGTACGTGCGGCCGGGCTACCTGGTGACCATGAACATGACCCCCGAGATGGCCCTCGATGTGCTGCTGCGGGGCCGCAGTTCTCTGAAAGCGGTGAAGGCCGAGACCGAGAAGGCGACGACCCAGCTCCAGGCCCAGAAGGAGCGGGAGGGCTTGGAGAAACTCCGGCGAGCCCAGAAGCTCGACACCCTGCGCGAGCGCACCCGGATCTCGATTCAGGGCGATCGCGCACGGTACTTTTACTACTACCGCCGTTACCGCTACCGGTAGGCGCTGACGCGGGCGACCGGAGCCGAGCACGGAGGCACTCATGAAGCGATCGCGGGACTGGTCCCTGGCCACGGTGGTCTCGTTCCACTGCACCTGGATCGTGGCGCTGTTCATGGGCGCGTACGGCACCATGGAGACCTGGGTGTTCGGGGGGGGTTGGACGGAGGCGCTGTTCCGCCACGCGTTCCACGTGGCACTGATCTCCTTCGGCCTGCTCGTGATCCTTCACATCGTGCTCCATCGAACGGTGGCCCGCCCCATCGCCCGGATCAGCGCGCAGCTGTACCGGCTGGGGGCCGGGGCGGACGAGATGGATCCCATCGAGACCTCGATCCGGGAGATCCGGCAGATCGTACGGGGCATCGAACTGATGCGGGAACGAAGACGTGGCGGCGCCGCCGGATCGCTCCGCCACAGCGCCGAGCCGGCGCTGGAGGAGCTGCGGGAGCAGGCGAAACGGATCCACTCCCGCGACCCCGAGGCGAGCCGGGCGATCCTGGAGGCGACCGCACGGCTGCAGGGGATCTTGGACGCGGCATCCTGAGCCGAAGACCGAGAGGAGCCCCCGGAACCCCCCTCTCCTACCGCGTCAGAATCGGGGGCGGACGGGGGAGCGACGGTGGCGCAATCGGGAAACCCTAAGGCAACAAGACGACACGAACCACAGAAAAAAGGAGAGGACCATGATCCACATCGTCGAGACCGACAAGGACGTGGAGACCGCGGTGGCCGACCTGACCGAGGCGGTCAAGCGCCACGGGTTCGGGGTACTCCACACCTACGATCTCCGGGCCAAGATGGCGGAAAAGGGGGTCGATTTCCCCCGCGCGTGCCGGATCCTGGAGGTGTGCAACCCCCACCGGGCCTCCGAGGTGCTCACGGCCGACATGACCATCAGCCTCGCCCTGCCCTGCCGGATCACGGTGTACGAAGAGGGCGGAAAGACCCGGATCGGCACCCTGCTCCCCACGAAACTGCTGAATGTCTTCCCCAACGCCGAGGCCGTGGCCGGCGTGGCCCGCGAGGTGGAGCGCGAGATCCTGGCCATGATCGAGGAAGCGGCAGGGTAGAGGAGATAGCTTCGCGAATCGTGAATGGTTTTAGGTGCTTCTCCGCGGCCGCGCCGACTCGCGGGCCGTCGCGGAACTCTCCTCCCGGACCGGCCCCGGCGGGGGGAGGGGCGCACCTCCGTGTCCCTGCGGGTCGCCCCCCTCACATCGACCCCGCCTTCGTGCTAGCATACCTCCCCTTCGCGTTCCCGAGGGAGGAGGCCCATGCCCCACAGCCACGTGTTTCCGTTCTCGGCCCTGGTCGGCCAGGAGCGCATGAAGCTCGCCCTCGTGCTCAACGTGATCGACCCCACGATCGACGGGGTGCTGATCCGGGGCGAGAAGGGAACGGCCAAGTCCACGGCCGTGCGCGCCCTGGCGCAGCTCCTGCCGGAGATCCCGGTGGTGGCCGATTGCCCCTTCTCGTGCCACCCCACCCGGCCGGAGGAGATGTGCGAGCGCTGCCGGCAGCGCCGCAAGGCCGGAGAGAGCCTCCCCGCGCTCCGAAGGCCCATGGCCGTGCTGGACCTGCCGGTGGGCGCCACCGAGGACCGGGTGGTGGGGTCGATCGACATCGAGCGGGCCCTCAAGACGGGGGAGAAGGCCTTCGAGCCCGGCGTGCTCGCCCGGGTGAACCGGGGCATCCTCTACGTGGACGAGGTGAACCTGCTCGACGACCACATCGTGGACGTGCTCCTGGACGCCGCCGCCATGGGCGTGAACCACGTGGAGCGAGAGGGCGTGTCGATCCGGCACCCGGCCCGCTTCGTGCTGGTGGGCACCATGAACCCCGAGGAGGGGGAGCTCCGGCCCCAGCTCCTCGACCGGTTCGGCCTGTGCGTGGAGGTGGTGGGCATCCGGGACCCCAAGGATCGGGTCCAGGTGATCCGCCGGCGCCAGGCCTACGAGGCCGATCCCGAAGGGTTCCGGCGGGAGTGGTCCGAGGCCGACGCCCGGGTGCGGCAGGCCCTGGTGCGCGCCAAGGAGCTCCTGCCCCGGGTGGAGGTGACCGACGACGACCTGGAGGTGATCGCCACCCTGAGCGTGGACCTGGGGGTGGACGGCCACCGGGCCGATCTGGCCCTGCTCAAGGCCTGCCGGGCGCTCGCGGCGTACCGGGGTCGCACCCGGGTCACCGACGACGACATCGCCGAGGCCGCGGGCCTCGTGTACGCCCACCGGCTCAAAAGGACTCCGTTCGAGGAGCGGATCCTCTCGGAGGAGGAGGTGGTCTCCTCCATCCAGCGCACCCGCGAGGCCCAGAAGGCTCCGAAGCACAACCCTCCCCGTAAAAAAAAAGAGCCCACCTGAGCCCCCAGAAGAAGGCCGGCGACCGGTTGGTGCTGGAGCACCGGGTGTACGCCCCCACCGGCCGGTTTCGGGTCCGGGGAACCCTGGTGAACCGAGCGGTCCAGAAGCACCTGGCCCGGGGCCGCAGGGTCCGCAACCGCATGGCGCCCGACGCCGGCCGGTACATCCGGGCCCGGATCCCCCGCCGCAAACCCCGGGCACTCGCCGTGGACGCCACGCTCCGGGCCGCCGCGCCCGAGCAGGTGCGGCGCCGGGCCATGGGCCTCGCCCCTGCCCGCGGCATCGCCGTGCTCCCGTCGGACCTCCGGGAGAAGGTGCGCACCCGGCGCTCCGGGGTGAGCCTTCTGTTTGCCGTGGACGCGTCGGGATCCATGGGCGTCGAGGAGGTCATGGCCACGGCCAAGGGCATCGTGCTCACGCTCCTCACCGACGCCTACCAGAAGCGCGACCGGGTGGGGCTCTTGGCGTTCCGGGGCACGGAGGCGCGGCTGGTGCTGCCCTTCACCACGAGCGTGGCCCAGGCGCAGCAACGCCTCCGGGACCTCCCCACCGGCGGAAAGTCGCCCCTCGCCCTCGCCCTCGCCAAGAGCCTCGAGGCGTTCCACCGGGAGCTCACGAAGCACCCGGGCCGGTTGCCGCTCCTGGTGCTCCTCACCGACGGCAAGGCGAACATCAGCATGGCGGGCCGGGAACCGTTCGAGGAGGCGCTCGATCAGGCCCGCCGCATCCGCCACGCCGGCATCCGCAGCCTGGTGGTCGACACCGACCTGACCTGGATCCACTCCTACGCCTACGCCCGGGTGCTGGCCGAGGCCATGGGCGCCCGCTGCCTGGGCATCCGCGACCTGGAGCTGGGGCAGGTGATCGATTTCATGGGGCTGGGAGGCGGGGAGGCTGGGAGGCGGGGAGGCTAAACATCTTTCGGCCACAGATTCACACAGATCTACACGGATCTTTTACCCCCGGGGTGGACCTGGCTTGCGTCGTTCCGTCCCCGCGGCCCCTGGACCCGGGGATCTCCCCATCCCCTATGAATCTGTGGCGATCCCGCCCCCTTGGAGCCCGCATCACGCCCCTACCGCCTCCCTAAGCGAAACCGCCAATGCCGGAAACGCCCGCAGCACGGCACGGTCGGCCGTGACCAGCAGGCATCCCAGTTCCGCGGCCAGGGCCACGAACTCGCAGTCGTAGGCCGAACAGGGACTCTCCCGCACGAACCGGAGCACCTCGTACGAGTCCACCGTGTACTCACGGCCCGCCATCAGATCCTCGGCTTCCCTCTGGAGCGCGTAGGCGCGGTCGAAATCGATCACTTTCCTCCGCAGATAGAGGGAAAGGACGCTTCGAAACTCACTCCTCCAGAGCACCGGGGCCGCCCACTCCGGGTCTTGCCGCAGCAGCCGCTCGGCCAAGGGCGTCTCGCGGGTCGGAAGGTAGAGGTAGGCGAGAATGTTGGTGTCGACCACGATCACGGACGGCCCTCGTCGATCGCGGCCGCGATCTCCCCCGCATCGAACGCTTCGGAACGCAGTCCGGCACGAAGCCGGCGGGCCCTCTCGATCCTCTCTTCCGGCACCACCGCGTTCGGCAGGAGAACGCGCTCCAAACAGGCGATGGCCTCCCCATTGATGCTCCGGTGATGGGCGCGGGCGGACTCCTTCAGCCTCTCGTACAGGCCCTCGGGCACATTTTTCAACGTAACGGTCGTTGGCATGGCACCCTCCGCACTACACCAATTTGCCACCATTATGGTGCCCACCCCACCGAAGAGCAAGACCGTCGACCAACTCCCCTTTGCCGCCCCTAGTGGCGCGTTTCCGAAATCTCGTGGCATTCCCAGGGGGTAGGGCTGGGGGCCCTCCTTCGCTGAACGGTCTCGCAGGGGCCGCCTCGGCGCGGTCCGCTGCGGCGCGTGAGGGCACGCGCCGCGGCCGATCCCCTGGCGCCGGGCGGCCCGGGCTGCTCGGCCGTCGCGCTTCGTCGGAGCCGCGAGCCACGGCCGCCGATCGTTGGGGTGCGGCAGACGGTCCCCTCACCCGGCTTCCGCGACGGCCCGCACCCGGGCCCTTTGGATGTCCCACTCGTCGAGGAGGAACCGGCTCTCCTGGTCCACGATCCAATAGCCGAACCGGTCCTCCGGATCCTCCAGCACGCGGCAAAGCCGGGCTCCGGCCCAGGGGGCCTCCCACGGTGGGGCCTTGCCCACCACCACCTCGAGCAGATCCCCGCTTTCCAGGGCCTGTCGTGCCAGACGGTGGATCGTGGGTTCGCACCGGTCCACCCACGGCACCGGGATCATCTCGTCGAGCCCTCTCCAGCGCAGGCGCACGGCGCCGTGCAGCCGGCCGTACTCGTACAGGGCGAACAGCGATTTGGCGTCGGCCTCCAGGCGCTGCAGCAGCCGGGTGCGCTCACCCGAAACCAGGTAGCCGCGGAGCGTGGCCGCATCGCCGAACGGCCGGCGGATGCCGCACGAGCCCTGGATCAGCATCTCGGTGGTGATCTTGAGGGTGCGCCCCCTCCGGCCCGTCCTGGTCGTTTTCTTCGGGGGACCGAGCTCCGCGAGTCTGCGGATCCCCGGATCGAACCCGAGCCCCGCCAAAAACGCGCGCACCCGAAGGCCGGCGATCAGGTCGTACCCCTCCAGAGCCTTTCTCGCGTCGGCGAGATCCTCCCCGGCGAACCCCTGGATCTCGCGGCGGTTCACATCGAGCACCACCGCGGCCCCGGGGCGCTCCGGCGGAAACCCGTGCACGATCGCCCGGCGCAGCGCCGCCAGTTCGGCGGCCTGGGCCGCTTGCCGGCGCTCGGCCGCCCGGATCTGTGCCCGGATCACCCCGGGATCCGGCTGCAACGAGGCCCACCGCCTCTTTTGCTCGATCCGCTCCCGGACCATCCCCCGGACCGTGCGCACCAGGGCGTCGCCGCCCGGGGCCACGGCCCACCGGCCGTCGGGAAGGACCTCCACCGGAGAGCCGCGGCGCCCGAAATCGGGGTGGTCGGCCCGCACCCGGTGCCAACGGGTGCAGGTCTCCAGAAAGGAAACCACCTCGCCGGGCTGCATGGGCCGGCCGTGGGCGTCGAGCACCGCGACCACCACCCGCCGCACCGACCACTTGCCGAACAGGCTCTCGTCGCCCCACGCTTCTTCGAGCTCCGCCGGCGTCAAGGGCTGGTCGGGGCCGGGAAGCGGCGCCGGGGCCGGACGCACCACCTCGATCCTCGGCGCCCTGGGAGGGCGCAGTCCGAGCCGAAACGCCCACAGGTCCGTTTCGGACGCGTGGGGGTCCAGCGCGTAGAGCTCGCCCTCGCGGTACACGGGCGGGCGGCCCGGCCGGCAGCGTTTCAGGGATCGGATGGCCTGGTCGGCCGGCGCAATGCCGGCGCGCTCGAACCGTTCGGCCACCTGTTCCAGGGTCAAGGGGCCGCCCGCCTCGAGAAGGGCCACGATCAGCAGGGAGAAGGTGTTCGCCTCCCGGTGATCCTTCACCCCCTCAATTCGCGGGGGTTCGATGCCGAGAACCTCACAGTACCGGTTCGTCACGGCATCCTCGCAGGCGAACCAAGATTTTTTTGGCCACGGATGAACACAGATCGACACAGATCCATTTGGCCCTGGGCCGGGATCCCGCCTGCGGCGGTTTCTTCCCACGGCCTCTTGGACCGCCCCGGGGATCTACCGCCCCCCAAATCCGTGTCCATCTATGTGCCTCCGTGGCCGACATGGACGCGGGCGCGGATCCGTGGCTCAGCTCCCCCCACGGCCGCTCGCCCGCGCCCAGGGGCCGTCGAGGGAGCGGCGGATCCATTCGGTGCCGCAGAAGCTGCAGGTCACCCGGATCTCGCCCTTCTCCTCCAGGAGCCGGCGGGCCTCGTCCGGCCCCAGCGCCGCCAGGGTGGCGTCGAGGCGCTCCTCGTTGCACCGGCACCGGAACTCGGGGGTCCCCAGCTCCTCCACCTCGTACTCCAGGCCTGCCAGCGCCCGATCGAGAACCGCGTCGAGCCCCCCCTCCCGAAGGAGCTCCGTGACCCCCCCGAGCCGGGAGAAGTTCTCCACGAGCCGGTCGAGGTCCCGGTCGGTGGCGTCGGGCAACGCCTCCACCAGCACGCCGCCGGCCGCGCCCACCCGGTAGTCGGGGGCCACGTACACCCCCAGGGCCACGGCCGAGGGGATCTGCTCGCTGGTGAGAAGGTAGTACGCCAGGTCCTCGGCGACCTCTCCGGTCTGGATCGGAGCGGTCGAGACGTAGGGCTCCTTCAGCCCCAGGTCCCGCACCACCACCAGCTCGCCCTTCCCCACCCCGCCCCCCACGTCGAGCTTGCCGTCCCGGGAGGGAAGATCGGCCTGGGGGTTCTGGACGTAGCCCCGCACGGCCAGGTCGGCCCGGCCCTCGGCCACGACGGCCCCCAGCGGCCCGTCGCCCCGCCATTGGAGAAGGACCGACGCCTCGCCCTTCCCCAGGCTTCCCAGGAGGGCCGCGCCCGTGAGGGCCCGGCCGAGCGCGGCCGTGGCGGTGGGAGAGAGATTGTGCCGCCGGCGGGCCTCCTCCGCCAACGCCGTGGTCTCGGCCGCCCGCACCAGGAATCCGCCCCCCCGAGGGAACACGGCCACGACACGGTCTGCCATCACTCGTCCTCCCGGTGGCGGGGCAGGGTCACCCGGAAGGTGGTCACCTCCCGGTTCGGGTCCAGCTCCACGTCGACGGTGCCGCCCATCGAGCGCACCAGCCGGTACACGATGCCCAGGCCCCTGCCCTTCACGTCGGCCTCCCGCAGCGCCTCCAGCTGCTCGGGGTCCAGCCGGCCGGGGTTCGAGATCTCCACGCAGGCCCGGTCCCCCTCGGCGTAGGTGCGCACGGTGAGCGTACCGCCCGTGGAAGGAACGGCCTTGGTGGCGTTGTTCAGCAGGTTGTCCAGCACCCGCTCTAAGGCCAGCCGGCGCACCCGAACCCAGAGTTCCGGCTCCAGCTCGCCCGCGTCGGTCTCCACCCCGGTGCGGCGCTGCTCCTGGATCGCCTCGGTGTTGATGGCCACCCGGTCCTGGACCACCTGGCTCAGGTCCAGGGACTCGGGCCGGCTCACCGGGTAGAGGCTCAGCGCCATCTCCTGGATCCGGGTCCCCTCCCGGATCACCACGTCCAGGTACTTGAGCATCTCCTCGCGCCGAGGGTCTCCGGACTCCAGCATCCGCCGGACCCTCCGGGCGAATCCGGCCACCGCAATGGCCGGATTCTTGAAGTCGTGCAGGATGTCGTCGAGGCGCTCGATCTCCAGCACCTGCGTGAGCTGCTTCCCGAAGAAGGTGAGGATCTCGATCTCCTCGTCCGTGAAGAACCGGCGGCGCTCCACCGCGTCGAACACGAGGATGTATCGCACCCGGTCGGCCAGCCGCAGGGGCACGTACAGGATCGAGTGGATCCCGTGGGTGCGGCAGAACTCCCGGAGCTGCGAGGTCACGAGGTAGCTCTTCTGGGGGGACTTGATGAGCAAGTAGGAGGGGTGGACGCGCTCGTTCTCGAAGTCCCCCGCGGGCAGGCCCTGGCGGACCACGGCGTTCAGGTAGGGGTGGTCCGCCAGGAGGAACGACTTCCCCACCGTGTGGTAGCCGCCCTCGCTGGGCCACCCGGCCTCGAGCACGGCCTGGGTCTCGTCCTCGCTCACGGCGAACAGGCTGCAGCTCTGGATGCGGATGATGTCCTGCAGCTCGTCCAGGGCCGGCTGGAACAGGTCCTTGAGCTTGATTCCCCGGTCCTGGGAGAGCTTGGCGAAGATCCGCTCGACGATCCACTCCTTCTTCTCGTTCATCCGGCGCAGATCCAGGATCTGCTTGCGGGCCACCACATAGCTGACCCGCTGGGCCATGAGCTGGGCCACCTCGATCTCGGTGTCGGAGAACGCCCGGTTGGCCTCGGCGTAGTAGATCTGGATCGCGCCTTGCACGTCGGGGGCCCGTGGGTCGAATCGGGGGATCGACAGGGGCACGGCCAGCAGCGACCGCAGCCCCTGATCCACCACCGACTTGTTCCGATACGAGGGATCCGACGCGATGTCCGAGATGGTGTGGGCCTTCTGGGTGGCCACCACCCGGCCGGCCACCGACTCTTCGAACGGGATCGCAACCTCCCGCTCGGCTTCGGACATGTGGAACGAGCCGAAGGAGATCATCTGGTTGAGGCGGGGATCGTACAGACGGATCGAGGCCGCCCGGGCGCCCAGGAACTCCACGATGACCCGGGCCGCGTCGTAGAGGATCTTGCGCCACGACTGGTTCGGGTCGATGTCCATCAGGCGGCTGAAGGTCTCGAACACGCAGCCCAGGGCCCAGGGGAGGTCCGGGTGGTCGAGGCGCCGGAGGATCTCAGGGAGGGTGCAGGAACGCTCGGTCATGGGTCCGACCCGGTAAAAGGCGTTTGCTCGTTGTATACGGGAAGCATGCGCGTCGGTCAAGCGAGCCCCTATTTTCCCGGCGACCACCGGAAGAACGCCTCGAATTCCCGCCTTCGCCGGGCCTACACTCGGGACACCGCCGGGGGACGGTTGCGACGGGCGGAGA
This sequence comes from Deferrisoma camini S3R1, assembly GCF_000526155.1. Taxonomy (NCBI): domain Bacteria; kingdom Pseudomonadati; phylum Thermodesulfobacteriota; class Deferrisomatia; order Deferrisomatales; family Deferrisomataceae; genus Deferrisoma; species Deferrisoma camini. The sequence goes on from NZ_JAFN01000001.1 coordinate 1,757,754, forward strand.
CCCCGGTCGCACGACGAGCGTCCTGGTGGCATCGGGGACCCGGCTCCCGTACACTCTGCGCCGAACATCCGCCCTTTTGCCCGGAGGAGGCCCCATGGATCGGATTGCGGACTTTCTGTTCGAGGCCGGCATGCTCAAGCGCACCCCCCGTACCGGCTGGCAGTTCCTCGGGTCGGGCACCGAGAGCGTGGCCGAGCACACGTTTCGCACCGCCGTCATCGCGTTCGCCCTGGCCCGCCTCAGCCCCGAGGTGGACGCGGACCGCGTGCTGCGCATGGCTCTCCTCCACGACCTGCCGGAGGCGAGGACCGGAGACCTCAACTACATGAACCAGAAGTACGTGCGGGCCGACGAGGAGACGGCCGCGGCCGATCTGACCCGCGGGCTTCCGTTCGGCGAGGAGATGGCCGAGCTGCTGGCCGAGTTCCGGGCCCAGCAGACCCCGGAGGCGGTGCTGGCCAAGGACGCCGACCACCTGGAGATGCTCCTGCAGCTCAAGGAGCACCTGGACGTGGGCAACCGCAACGCCGAGGAGTGGATCCCCTTCAGCCTGAGACGCCTCAAGACCGACGTGGCCCGGGATCTGGCCCAACGGATCCTTCAGAGGGACTCCTCGGCCTGGTGGTTCGACAAGGACTCGGAGTGGTGGGTCAGCGGGGGAAAGACGTAGGCCACCCCGCCGCCTTGCGTTCCCGGAAAACCCTGGCACCCTTGACCTGGCTCAATGGCCAGGAGGATCGATCCGGGTATCATCGCCCCCATTCAAGGGAACGAGATTCCCAACCCCACTCTCTTTCGAGGAGGTATGCCATGTTCTGCAACCAGTGCGAACAAACCGCCAAGGGAACCGGATGCACCAAGTGGGGGGTCTGCGGCAAGTCCCCCGAGGTCGCGGCGCTCCAGGACCTGCTGACCTACGCCGTGCGCGGCCTGTCCCAGGTGGCCACCGAGGGCCGGCGGGTGGGCGTGGTGGACGCCGACGTGAACCGGTTCACGGCCAAGGCCATCTTCGCCACCCTGACCAATGTGGACTTCGACCCGGCCCGGTTCGAGGCCTGGGTCCGCGAGGCCGTGGAGCGGCGCGAGGCCCTGAAGGCCAAGGTGGCCGCGGCCGGGGGCCGCACCACCTTCGACGACCCGGCCGCGTCGTTCCAGCCCGCGGCGGACCAGGCCGGCATGGTCAAACAGGGCGAGGAGGTGGGCCTGCCCATCGATCAGGACCGGGACGAGGACGTGAAGAGCCTGCAGGAGATCACCCTGTACGGCATCCGGGGCGTGGCGGCCTACGCGGACCACGCTGCGATCCTGGGCCAAGAGGACGACTCGGTCTACGCATTCATCCACGAGGCCCTGGCGAAGATCATCGACAAGGGTCTGGGGCTCCAGGACTGGGTGGGCCTGGCCCTCAAGACCGGCGAGGCCAACCTGCGGGCCATGGAGCTCCTCGACGCCGGCAACACCGGCCGCTTCGGCCACCCCGTGCCCACCGAGGTGCCCCTGGGCCACAAGAAGGGCAAGGCCATCCTGATCTCGGGCCACGACCTCAAGGATCTCGAGGACCTGCTCGAGCAGACCCAGGGCAAGGGCATCTACGTGTACACCCACGGCGAGATGCTCCCGGCTCACGGGTATCCGGAGCTCAAGAAGTACCCCCACTTCTACGGCCACTACGGTACGGCCTGGCAGAACCAGAAGAAGGAGTTCGCCGAGTTCCCGGGCGCGATCCTGATGACCACCAACTGCCTGCAGGAGCCCAAGGAGGAGTACAAGGGGAATATCTTCACCACGGGTCTGGTGGGCTGGCCCGGCGTGACCCACGTGAAGAACGGCGACTTCGGACCGGTGATCGAGAAGGCCCTGGAGCTGCCCGGTTTTGCCGAGGACGAGGACAAGGGCACCGTGATGGTGGGGTTCGCCCGCAACGCGGTGCTGGGCGTGGCCGACAAGGTGATCGAGGCGGTGAAGGCCGGCGCCATCAAGCACTTCTTCCTGGTCGGCGGGTGCGACGGCGCCAAGCCCGGCCGCAACTACTACACCGAGTTCGTGGAGAAGACCCCGGCCGACACGGTGGTCCTCACCCTTGCCTGCGGCAAGTTCCGGTTCTTCGACAAGAAGCTCGGCGACATCGGGGGGATCCCGCGGCTGCTGGACGTGGGCCAGTGCAACGACGCCTACTCCGCGGTGCAGATCGCCGTGGCCCTGGCCAACGCCTTTGACTGCGGGGTGAACGACCTGCCCCTGTCGCTGGTGTTGTCCTGGTACGAGCAGAAGGCGGTGGCCATCCTGCTGACGCTGCTCCACCTGGGCATCAAGGGCATCCGGCTCGGGCCCACCCTGCCCGCGTTCATCACCCCCAACGTGCTGAACGTGCTGGTGGAGAACTTCGACATCAAGCCCATCTCCACCCCGGACGAGGACCTGCAGGCCATCCTGAACGCGGCCTGACCCCTCGGACGAGCGCCTACACGTGGAAACGCCCCGCCGGCGGCATGCCGGTGGGGCGTTTTTGCGCGGCCCCTTGGCTCACCGCGCAGCGCCTCTGACGCTAGGATCGCGAAATGGTCCGGATTGCACCGAGTTGCTATGAAACCAGCTCTTCGGTTTCGCGCCTGCGCGGCGAATCTGAATGCCCGGCTTCGCGCCCGGCCGGAGGCAGGTCCCTTGCCCCGCCCGACGAGAACTCTCGGTGAACGCAACTCGGTATCAGACCCCCAGGGCCTCGGCCACGGCCCGGGCCAGGTCGCGGCTGGCCACCGGCTTGAACAGCAGGGCCGATGCGCCCACCCCCGCCGCGGCCGACTCGTCCAGCGACTCGGAGTAGCCGGTGCACAGGACCACCGGGAGATCCGGCCTCACCTCCCGGATCCGCCGGCACAACTCGGTTCCCATCAGGCCCGGCATGGTCTGGTCCGTCACCACCAGGTCCCATTCCCCGGGGCCCGAGCGGACCAGATCGAGCGCCTCGGCCGGATCGGTCGTCCACCGGGTCCGGTAGCCCACCCCCTCCAGGACCGCTGCGGTGGCCTCGGCCACGGCGGGTTCGTCGTCCACCACCAGGACCCGCTGGCCCGCGCCCCGGGCCCCCCCGTCCGGCCACGGGGCCCCACCGGCCCCTTCCTGCACCCCGGGGAGCCACACCGAGAAACGGGTCCCACGGCCCGGCCGGCTGTCCACCTCGACGGTGCCCCCCATGGCCTCCACCATGCCCCGGACGACGGCCAGCCCCAGCCCACTGCCCTGCCCCACCTCCTTGGTCGTGAAGTACGGCTCGAAGATCCGGGGCATCAGCTCCTCGGGGATGCCCGGCCCGTCGTCCTCCACCACGAGGAGCACCCCGTCCCGCTCCCCGCGCCGGGCCGGCTCCACGGCCACGGTGACCCGGCCCCCTGAGCCGCGCACGGCCTGGTAAGCGTTGGTGACCAGGTTCATCACCACCCGCTGGAGCCCCGCCGGGTCGGCCAGCACCGCACCCGCGGCCGGATCGATGCACTCCTCGATCTCGACGTTCGCCGGGATGGCCGCCCGCAGGAGCACCAGGGTGTCGGCCACGGCCCGGGCCGCGTCCACGGGCTGCCGGGGGCCCTCGGTCTTCCGGCAGAACGCCAACAGCTGGGCCACCACCTGCCGGGCCCGCTCCGAGGCCTCGAGGATCCGTTCCAGCCGCCTCCGCAGCTCGGGATCGGCCGGTCCCCGGCCCAGGGCCAGCTCGGCGTTGCCCAGCACCACGGCCAGGATGTTGTTGAAATCGTGGGCGATCCCCCCGGCCAGCGTGCCCACGGCCTCCATCTTCTGGGCCTCCCTCAGCCGGGCCTCGAGGGCCTTTCGCTCGGTGATGTCTGTGGACGTCTCGAGCCGCACCCACCGACCGTCCACCCACCGGATGGCCCGGTCGCAGTTCAGGTAGAATCGACCGGTGACGGGGTTTCGTCCCTCCCACACCACCGTGGGGGCGGCCTCGCCGTCGGGGCCGACCAGGCGGGGGTTCGTGCAGTGGTCGCACGGGCCGTCCCGGTGACGGAATACCTCCCAGCACCGTCGCCCGACCGGATTGGTTCCGAACGCCTCGCGCATGCGGGCGTTGGCGAACAGCACCTCGTGGGTCTCCATGTCGGCCACGAACACCAGTGCGTCCATGCCCTCGAGCACGGCGGTGAGGATCTGCCGCGCCGCCTCGGCGTCGGCCTCGGCTCGGCTCGTCCGGGCCAGGGCCCCCTCGAGCTCTGCCGTTCGCTCGCGGACCTGCCGCGAGAGCGAACGGTTCCACACGATGACCAGGGCGAACAGCAGCCCCACCGCGCCCACCACCCCGGCCGAGGTCCACCACACCTCCGGCCGGCGGTAGAAGGGCTTTCCGATCAACCCGATCCAGCGGCGCTGCATCGCCTCCTGCTCGTCCGGGGGAATCGCGGCCAGCCCCTTGTCCAGGATGCGGGCCAGCTCGGGCCAGTCGCTGCGCACCCCGAACCGCAGGTTCCACTCGAACCCGGAGTAACCGGCCACCCGCAGGTTCGTGATGCCGAGCCGGCCGATGAAATAGGACGCCACGGCCAGGTCCACCAACGCCGCGTCCGCCCGCCCCAGCGACACGGCTTGGAGCGCTTCGGGGTCGTCCCGGGTGGGAACGACCACCACCTCGGGATAGTTCTGCCGCACCCACCCCACCGTGGCATACCCGGCGGGCACGGCCACGTGCATGCCGGCCATGTTGGCCAGCGTGAGGTCCCGGTCCAGGTCCTCACGGGTGAGG